>CAVPGI010000018.1:0-12021 GCA_963704015.1 uncultured Gemmatimonadales bacterium | reverse complement strand
CCACCAACCGTCGCAAGCGGAGCAGACTCTGGTCGGTAGCCTCCCTTCCCGCCCGGTCGATGCCCCGACTGGCCAGGACACCGAGAAGGGCCAGGCCCGCTGTTCCGCCCAGGCCGGCGGCCGTACGCACCCGCGGCCATCCGCGCACCGCTCCGGCCAAGGCCACCAGAGCTCCCGCCGCCACCAATCCCACCAGCCGCTTCCGGTTGGATTCAGGACTGAGCGGCACCGCTCCCCAAACCGCCACCCATCCTTCTCCCAGGTCGGCCTTCTGGTTCCAGAGCGGTACGACCGAGACTCGAGCCGAGCCCGGGGACCTGAGAGCGAGATGACGCACGCTGTCGGTGGTCGGCGTCAGGGACAGCTGGGCCAGAGCGGGAGCGAGGTCGAGAGGGTCCGGCAGCAAGGGGGCAGTACCCCAGGCCACTTGGAGCCCGGCACCCCAGAAGGCCGAAGAGGCAAGCGCCGAAGCAAGCGAAAGCAGGTGCACCGGGAGAAAGCGGCCGCTGGCATCCAGGCGGGCACGGAGCGAGAGGTAGCCTGCCGCACCCCGTACGGCGAGATCGTTGGCGCCGGTCTCCAACCGGGAACCGGCCGACCGCGCCGTCAGGAGGACAATGACCGCGGCCGCGACCACGACCAAGGCGCCAAACCCCGGACCTGCCAGTGGCCCGCGGCTCTCGCCCGGCACCCGGTCCGCTATGGCTCCGCCCCCGAGGGAATGGTGGTCGAGGCTACGTGGCGGATCCGCCAGGTTCGTCCACTTCGATGGAGGAGAAGGTAGTAGCCCATCGGCGCTTCCCCTTCCGGCCGGACCACCAGCCAGGTGCTGGCCAGGTCACCCATCTGCCGGTAGTCGGCGCGGAGGGTCCGCTCGCCGGGGGGGCCTCCCCCGGGCAAGGCACCGAGTTGAGCCGCGTATTGCTCGGGGGTCAGGTTCCCTTCCAGCGTCGCCCCCGGTTCGCACAACTCCCGGAGCCCCGGCCAGTCTCGGGCGGCCCGGGCCTGAAAGAACTCGACCACCACCTCCCGCACGATCGCCTCGTCACGGCGGCTGCCGGCGGGAGTGTGGTCTTCGATACGGCAACCGGAAACCAGGCCCAGCAGCAGGACCAACGCTGCCAGCCGTCGGTTCACCGCGCCGCCTCCAGCAACCAGGACGGAGCACATAGCGTTGCCGGAGCTCTCGAGGGTTCGGGCGCTAACTCAGCGCGTCGATCTGGAGCAACAGCTCCCGACTGTTCCGGCGGGTCTTGGGGGTGTCCTCGGCGAAGGTCCAGCGCACGATTCCCGCCGGATCGATCAGGACGTAGGCCCGATTGGAGTAGAACTTGTCTTCCATCAGCGTCCCGTAAGCCCGACTCACTTCCCGCTTGAAGTCGCTGAGGAGGTCGAGGCCTATCTGCTCCTTGGCCCGGAATTCCTTCAGCGTCGGAATCGAGTCTACGCTAATCGGCAGGATCACCGTCTCGGCGTCCTGGAATTCCGCGAATTGCTCGGTGAACTCGCACATCTCCGCCGTGCAGACGCTGGTGAACGCCAGCGGGAAAAAGGCGAGCAGGACATTCTTGCCCCGCAGTTCAGAGAGGCTGACGTCGGCGCCCGAGGTGGACGGGAGGGTGAAGTCGGGAGCGGAAGCGCCGATCGGAGGCAACTGCATGCTCGTGACCCGGAAGTGAAAAATGGGGAACGGGACTCGCTCCTCAGGCTCGGCTACTTGCCGAACCGGCGGCCGGCATCGCTCCAGTTGACCACGTTCCACCAGGCCGCGAGGTAGTCCGCCCGGCGGTTTTGATACTTGAGATAGTAGGCGTGCTCCCAGACGTCACACCCCAGGACCGGGGTCTTCGCCGACATCAAGGGGCTGTCCTGGTTGGCGGTGCTCTCGATGGCGAGCGCGCCCTTCGCGTCGCGAGTGAGCCAGACCCATCCGCTGCCGAAGCGGCCCAGTCCCGCCTTGGAGAACTGCTCCTTGAACCCGGCCAGGTTGCCGAAGGTCTTCTCCAACGCGGTGGCCAGCGCACCAGCGGGCTCCTTGGCGCCACCCGGCGCCATCAGCTCCCAGAAGAAGGTGTGATTGTGGTGGCCGCCGCCGTTGTTGCGGACCGCGGTCCGGATGGCTTCGGGAACCACGTCGAGATTGGAGATCAGCTGCTCGATGCTCTTCTTCTGCAGATCCGCGTGGGGCTCGAGCGCGGTGTTCAGGTTGGTGATATAGGCTTGATGGTGCTTGTCGTGGTGGATCCGCATCGTTTGCTCATCAATGTGGGGCTCCAGCGCGTTGTAGGCGTAGGGTAGAGGAGGGAGAGTAAAGGCCATGGGGAGGTGCTCCTACCGAGTGAAACGGGGATCGACTGCGATTGACGTCCGCGTCGGACAATATGGACCCGACCGCTGAGAGGGTCAACGCTCCACGACCTCAAGACACAATGGGCGCTCATTTGGAGAGCGCCCATTCGATCCGATCGCAGGGGACCAGCAGGATCAGTCGGAAGGCTTCTTTCGCCGGCGAGCGCCGAAGAGACCGATTCCGGCCAGCCCGGTGGCGACCACCGACATGGAGACCGGCTCAGGCATGGTCCCGGTCGGCACCGTCATCTGCCCGGCTCCCATCGGAACGTATTGCACCCGCCCCTCCGCATCGACCGTCCACCGCTCCACGTGCGGCGCCTGGGCCAGGATCACGGTGCAGCCGTCGCCCTTCCAGCATGATTCTCCCTGCCCCAGGGCGATATGGGTCGCCTCGAAGGCCGCGGCACTGGTCACAGTGGGAAAGGCCAGCAGCAGCACGGGCCGTCCCTCGTAGCTGACATACGACCACCGGCCGGCGGCGGAGGTGGTCAAACCGGCGTAGGCCGGGCTGACCGCGATCACCGACCCTGAGAGTGCGGCGAGAAGACTCGAGCGCAGTCGCATGGGGCTCCCCAAGTCCGAGAAAGATGCGATCCCACTGTTCGATCCGGACTTAGGCAACCATCGCGCCATAGGCTCCGGCGAAAATCGCCAATGCGCACGATGGCAACCGCTTGAATCACAACGGCTTGTATATTGACCAAAGGAACCTGACGTCACCGCCCGATCGGGCTCCTCGCGGATCCCGCGAGAGCAGCCGACAACGTGTTGCGATGCGTCGACACGCCCATCAGATTTTTCATGGTCTGATCTGAAAATCCTCGAGCCTCGACTGGCCATGCCCCGGCCCCAGATCATCGAACCCCAGCCGTCCTCGCGGAGTCCCTCCGGCACGGACCTTCGACCGGTGACGGCCACGCTCCTGATCGGAGGGGGCACCGGCCTGCTGTTGGCCACGGTCCTCGATTTGGCGGTCCTCTGGGTGGTGCAGCGCCAGGAAAATGCCCAATGGCAGTTCACGGCCGTGGTCACCACCCTCGACCAGTACTCGCTCCTGCTGATCGGTCTGGGGGCAGTCCTCGGGGGGTGCTACCTTCGGGGGGTCGACCGGAGATGGGTGACCAACGGACTCGGTCTGATGGCGCTGCTAGGCGCCTTGGGGGCGATTGGCCTGGCGCTCCTGCTGGCCAAGGACTTCCTGGTCATCCGCCGAGTCATCGAGCCGGACGCGGTGGCAGGGTTCCGGGCGGCGGTCGTGAAGGGGCTCTCCCTGGCGGGGATCTACGCCCTCACCCTGGGTCAAGCGGGACTGCGGGCCCTGCGACGCTAGGCGAAGGGTGAATGGAGCGGAAGGGATTCGAACCCTCGACCCCCTGGATGCAAACCAGGTGCTCTCCCAGCTGAGCTACCGCCCCCCATAGCCGCTGAAGAGTAAGCAGGGCCAGCGGCACCAGGTACCGGCCGCCGATCCCCCCCAACCCTTCCTGAATCAGTTCGGCGCGCGGGCTCGTTGTCGTGTAGAGTACGAGCCATGCGCGGCCAGATTCTGCCCTCCTCGCCCCCATGATCAGGCCTACCCGACTCCTGCTCGCGCCCTGCCTGCTGGTGTCCGTCTCCGTCTGGGCCCGCCCCGCGATGCCGCAGGTCCCAGCGCGGGCCACCGCCGAGTCGGACCTGGTGGCTATCGAAGGAGCCACCCTCTGGGACGGCACCGGCACGGAGACCGTGCCAGAGGCCTCGGTGGTGATCGATGGCGATCGGGTCACCTGCGCCGGCACCCTTCGCCTCTGCCCTGTCCCACCCGGGGCCCGGGTGATCAACGCCGCGGGTCACTGGCTGCTTCCTGGCCTGATCGACACCCACGTGCACCTGCTCTTCAAGGATCAGCGAGGTGGCGGCCGCGACATGGAGGCTGATCTCCGCGACCTTCTGGCCCGGGGAATTACTGCGGTGCGCGACATGGGGACCGATCCCCACACCCTGCTCGAGCTGACCCGGGCGGTCGCTTCCCCAAGGATCTACCCCATGCAGCTGGTGGCTGGGCCCCGATTCTTCTACGGCCGGGAAGCCGTGCACAACTCGGATGGAAGTGTCAGCGCCTACCGCCTCCCCCCCGCCCAGGTCATGAAGCTGCTGGGCTGGACCCCGATCTTGTATCAGCGGGGCGATCGGGCCGATTCGGTCGTGGCCCAGGCTCGTGCGGCCGGAGCCATCGGTCTCAAGCTCTACGCCGACCTGACCGCCACTCAGGTCAAGGAGCTGGTGCAGGCCGCGCACCGGGCCGGCTTCCCGGTTTGGGGTCACGCCTGGGTGCAGCCGGCCAGCGTCCTGGAACAAGCACAGGCCGGACAAGATGGAGTAGTCCATGCCGCGGGATTGGCGGGCGAGCTCTATTCGGCTGCGGTCCGGGATACCCTGAGGGGCGCTACCGCCTTGTTCGAGGCCACCGCCGCGGTCGCCAATCGCTCCAGCGCTAGCGATCCTCGGGTCCTCGCCGCGTTGGACACGCTGGCCAGTAGGGGCACCTTCCTGGAGCCGACGCTCGACGCCACGGTCCGCCGGTTAACGCACTACGAGGCCACGCACCCGCGCCATGCCGCGGAGTCTGAAGCCTACGTCAAGGCGGCCGCCGAGTTCGGAGTGGAAGTGACTCGCGAAGCGGTCCGGCACCGAGTGCGGATCACGGCCGGAACCGACCACGTGGCCTATGGGCCGCCCGAGGAGCGGGCATCGCTATCCGACGAGCTGGCCCTGCTGGTCGATTCCATCGGACTGACCCCGGTCGCCGCCCTCCGGGCCGCCACGGCGGACGCTGCGCTGGCGATCGGCGGGGAGGCCGCCGAGCGACTGGGGATCATTGCTCCTGGGCGATGGGCCGATCTGGTCCTGTTGCGTGGGAACCCGCTGGCGGACATCCGGGCGGTCGCGAAGGTGGAGTGGGTGATGCAGGGGGGGCGGCTCCTGCGCCCGGACCAGCTTCGGCGGCAAGCCTCGCCCTAGGGGCCGGTCTCGATCGGCAGGTCCTCGCGCTCGGCCCACTCCGACCAGCCCCCGAGGTAGATCCTCACCCGCGGATAGCCCAACAGATACCGCAGCGCGAAGAAGATGTGGGAGGCCTCGCTGCCGGTGTTGCAGTATACGATCATGTCCCGGTCGGCCGTGATCCCCTGGGCGGTGTAGGCGGCGCGCAGGTCGTTGATCCGCTTCCAGTCCAGGGCCAGGTCACGCTGCTCAAGATCGTCCTGCCAGGGATGGTCCACCGCCCCCGGGATGTGGCCGTGCCGCATCTGGGCCCCCGCGTCCCCAACGAACTGCTCGTGACTCCGCGCATCGACCAGGAGCACGTCCTTCCGCTCGACCGCGCGCTGCACGTCCGCCAGGTCCGCGGATTCGGGGCGAAAGTGGTCGATTGCATACTTGGACTGGGCCGGTCGCGCGAACTTCTGGCTCAGCGTCCGACCGTCGGTCTGCCACTTGGCATACCCACCATCCAGCAGATACACATCGGGATGCCCCGACGCCGCCAGCAGCCAGACTACGAAGGTGGCGTCGACATCCCGGGTGATACCAGCGCTATAGACCACCACCGGCTGGTCCCGCCGGATCCCCAGGCGAGACCAGAGCGTCTGGTACCCGGATGGTGGCAGCAGCTGAAAGGGAAGTCCGCCCAGCGTGCCCCGGAAATTCTCGACATGAACCCACTGCGCGGACGGGAGGTGGTTCTGCAGGTAGTCGGACCAGCTAGGCCGCACGTCGAGCAGCGTGAGCTTCCCTCCGGCGATGAGCCGTTCCAGGCTGTCGCCGGTGATGAGACGGGGGGCTGTGGTCGGGCCACCCTTGGGGGCCGCGGGCGGGGCGCCGGCCACCGTGGCTCCCACGGCGGCGACCAGCAAGGCTCGGAACCAACTCGCTCTGATCTTCTCGGTCATGTTGGTCTTCCTACTCCAGCCCCAGAACCTCCTTCTGGATCTCCACGTAGACCCGCGCGGCGTTACGCCGACGCCGGGAGTTCAACGAGACCGGCCGGTCCCGATCGGCCGGGGGCAGGTCCTCCATCGCGTGCCGCATGGAGACACCGCCCTCGATGGCCGTGCGCATGGCGGCGCGGAGGTCCTTCAGATACTGTCGTGTGCCCTCCACCAGGCGCATCGGATCTTCGGGGATCCGGCCGTGGCCGGGGACGATGACCCGCGGGTTGAGCCCCGCGATGAGATCCAGCGCCTGGAGCAGCGCGGCCGAGCTGCCGTCGATGACCATGGTCACCTCGTCCTCGACCAGGATGTCGCCGGCGAAGAGGACGCGCTCGGCCGGGAGCCACACCATCAGGTCACCGGCCGAGTGGGCAGCCCCCGGATGGATAACCACAATGCTGCGACCCCCGAGGCGGAGCGTATCCACGCCGGTGACGGGACGATCCGGCGTGTTGGCGTACTCGAACCCGATCATTTCCTGCAGGCCCACCACCCCATCCCAGTCCGCCACCATGGCGTCGGGGCCGTTCTCCGCCGCCAAGACCTGGGTCTCCGGATGCGCGATCACCCGGGCGCCAGCCCTTCGGAGTGCGATAGCGCCGAATTGCATGTCGGGGTGATGGGCGTAGAGCACCAACCATCGAAACGGCCGCGACGAAAGGGTACGGATGGTTCGTACCACGGCCTCGCCCTGGATTGGGCTGGCCAATCCTCCCACCACCACGATCCCGTCCCGGGTAATGATACAGCCGGCGTTGGGACGGCCCTCGACGCCACGCGCGGTGTCGCCCAGGATGGCGTAGACGCCATCGCCGAGGCGACGCAGCGGGTAGATCGTGCTGGGCCCGGTCGGGGAAAAGGGACGCCGCGGCGCGACGGCGGCCGAGTCCTGGGCCGTAACGGGGGCCAGGGGACCGCAGAGAGCCAGCGCCGTGCTGAGGAGGAAGCGGAGCGTCAGCTGGAGGCGAATGCGATGTCGACGGAGGTTTGGTACACTCCGCCCTTGTTGTCCTTCCAGGTCATCGCCAGCGGGGCTTCCCGGTCCGCCTTGAGGGTGAACCCGACGATGGGATCCTTGCTGATTCCGGAGGTCCACTCGAACTGGGCCACCTCCACGCCCCCATAGGCGACCACCACCCTGTTGATGAAATAGGGCGGGATCATCTCGGCGTTGGCATTCCGGAAGAAGCCGGTGTCCATCGGATGCTGGATGATCGCCTGCACGTGAATCACATCGCCTTTGGCGATGCGGGCCGGGATCACGATCTTGGCCTTCCCGATTTCCGGCATATCAACCGCACCCGTTCAAAGAGGTCTCCACCTTCTTGTAGTCGGCCCACACCTCGCCCGTGCTGGTCTCGACGATCGCCCGAATCCAGGAGGTCCGCCGCATCTTGATCCGGGTACTCACGGCCAAGGGACCGGTGGCGGGCGTGAAACGATAGACCGCGAGCAGCGGATCGGGATTGAAGTCGACAAAGAGGTAGACGGCCTTCACGTACTGGGCTTCGGTTACCGGCAGATCGGATTCGATCTCGACCGGGACGATGCGCCCGTCCTCGGCGACATCCGGCATGTCCAGGACCACGTGGCCGCGTTTGATCTCCCGGTCTCCCACGCAATCATGAATCAGCTTGGCCACGAGCTCATTAGGGGGATCGGGGTCGCCGCCACCCCCGGCAGCCAGCGGAGTCATCGCTCGCAGCCGCTTGAGCAAGCCGCCCACGCCTTCACCGGCGAGGGCCGCCGTAACCAGCGCGCTCAACTTCAGGAAGTTCCGCCGGCGAAGCCCTTCCATAACCCTTCCTCGTTCGAATCCCGATAATCGAAAGTGCCTCGGTGGACGGCCCGGGTCAAGCGGGTGTCAGTCGGAAGCCTACACCCTACGACGCTGACGCCGTGCTCGGGGCAGCCGGGAAGTAGCGCCGTCGCGCCCAGAGGGAAACGTAGACGAGGCCCACCAACGCCGGAACCTCGATCAGTGGTCCTACCACCGCGGCGAGCGCCTCACCAGACGCGATCCCGAAGGTGGCCACTGCCACGGCAATGGCAAGCTCGAAGTTGTTGCCGGCTGCCGTAAAGGCGAGCGAGGCCGTGGCCTGGTAGTCAAATGCAAGTCGCCGCGCGAGCCAGAAGGCGAGGCTGAACATGATGCCGAAGTAGGCGATCAGCGGTAGCGCGATGCGAAGCACATCGAGGGGCAGTTCAACGATTCGATGCCCTTGCATGGCGAACATCAGAACGATCGTGTATAGGAGGCCCAAGAGTGCCGTAGGAGCGATCCTGGGGATGAAGACCGTATCGTACCAGACAGATCCCCGTCGCCCGGCCAGGAGGCGGCGCGTGAGGTAACCGGCCGCAAGCGGCACGCCGAGAAAGATCCCTACGCTCTTGGCGATCTGCCCCATGGAAACATCGATGGCGGCGCTATCCGCCCCGAACCAGCCCGGAACCACGCTCAGATACAACCAGCCAAGCACCGAATAGGTCAGAATCTGAAAAACGGAGTTGAGCGCCACCAGCATGGCGGCCAGCTCACCCGAGCCGCAGGCCAGCGCATTCCATACGAGAACCATGGCGATACACCGGGCCAGTCCGATGAGGACGAGCCCGTTGCGATAGTGAGGCAGGTCCGGGAGGAACAACCATGCGAGCCCCAGCATGACCAGCGGCCCAAGGATCCAATTGAGCGTCAGCGACGTGACCAACAGTTTGGTGTCGCGCGCATGCTCCCCGATGGCCTCATAGCGCACCTTCGCGAGCACCGGATACATCATCCAGAGCAGCCCGATCGCGATCGGGACCGACACCCCTGCAACCTGTACCCGGTCCAGCGCTGCCCCCAGGTCCGGATAGATGCGTCCCAGCAACAACCCCAGCCCCATGGCGGCGAAGATCCAGAGCGGCAAGAATCGATCGAGCGTCGAAAGGCGCTTCAGGATCGGCGTTTCGCCAGCGACTGCAGTCATGCGGCGGCGGGACTGGACGCTGGCCCGTTTGACGACCACGGTCCAGGATCGGGGATCGGGGCGATGGGCATGTGCACCGTCAGACGTCGAGCAGGGCCAGGGGTGGAGCGCCGGCCCCCCCGATTTCGTTGACGCGGCGCTGGAGTGCGAGCTTCTCCAGCTTTTCGATCGGGAGGGCCAGCAGGAGATCGAGTCGTCGGCTGATGAGCAAGAGGGTGTCGTCGAACACCCGCTGACGCTGCTCCTCGGTCCCGCTGGCCTCGACCGGGTCCGGCATGCCCCAGTGGGCAATCACCGGCTGGCCGGGGAAGATTGGACACGTCTCTTTCGCGCGATCACACACGGTGATCACGAAGTCCCACGGCTGCCCCATCACCGCGTCGAGGCCTTGGGGCGGGTGGCCGTTCCAGAAGAAGCCATGCCGCTCCAAAGCGCTGATCGCCATGGGATGGACGCGCTGGGCGGGCTGAGCCCCTGCGCTCTCAGCGATGAATCGCCCCCGGGCCTTACGGTTGAGGACGGTCTGGGCAATCTGGCTGCGCGCGCTGTTCCCGGTGCAGACGAAGAGCACCCGGAGGGGACGATCGACGGGAAGCGTCGTCATGACAAGATCCTCGATAACGGGAGGGTCGGCATTTTAGGCCGGCGCGATCGACCGATGCATCACCACGGCGCTCGCCGGGCAGGCCTCGCGAAACTCCACGGACCGCTGCACTGACTGTGGAACTGTCGCTCGGGAGATGACGGTGAAGCCCAAGCGGGGGAAATAGCGCTCCGCCGTGGCCGTCAGGAGGTACGCGTGGCGATCCCCCGCCCGGCTCGCACGACCAAGGACCGTCTCCACCAGGGCCTGGCCGAGTCCGGTGCTTCGCCAGGCTGCATGCACCGCCACAGAGCGAAGCAGCACGCCGTCGGCATACCGCTCGATCCCGGCGACTCCGATCAGGGTCCCGTCCGACTCGGCGACGGTAAAGTCCGACCACCAGTCCTCAACGCCGGCTGTAGGGAGCTTCAGGTCCGACAGGAACCGCAGCAGCGAGGTCACGTCCGAGGCCGTGGCCGCTCGCAGCAAGACGGAGCGACCATTGAGATCGATCGAGGTACCGGGCATAGCCTGCGTCTCGCGGTCGAATCCCGAATCAGCTGCAACAGGCTGAATCGCAACAGGCGGCTGCGGCAATCGGGAGCGTTGCCGATTGGGGCTTGGTCGCACGGACGAACGCTCCCATGACGCAACCGTCCAGCTCCCGCGCCAGAACCTCCTCTTCGAGGCCGGTGCCCTTGAGGAAGGCTTCGGCCTCATCGATCCGATAGACTCGGGTCGGCTCGATCTCAACCGCCTCGAACCCGGTGCGGAGGAGCAGATCCCTGAACTCCTCTTCTTCGAGCGCACCGGCAACACAACCGACCCAGAGCTCCATGTTCTTCCTCACTGCCGCCGGCAGGGTACCTCGCACCACCACGTCCGAAACCGCGAAGCGGCCGCCCGGCTTGAGCACCCGGAACGCCTCGGCCAGCGCGCGGGGCTTGTTGGCGGAAAGATTGATCACGCAGTTGGAGATGATCACGTCCACCGAGGCGTCCGGCAGGGGGATGGCCTCGAGATGCCCCTTGAGGAACTCCACGTTGGTGGCTCCCGCTTTCCTCTGGTTCTCCCGCGCCAGGTCGAGCATTTCGTCGGTCATGTCCAGGCCATAGGCGCGACCGGTGGGCCCGACTCGCCGGGCCGAGAGCAGTACGTCGATACCGCCTCCCGAGCCGAGGTCGAGCACGACCTCGCCGGGGTGCAGGTCAGCCAGCGCGGTGGGGTTACCGCACCCGAGCGATGCGACCACGGCGTCCGTGGGCAGACCAGAGACCTCCTCGGCGGAGTACAAATCGCGGGTGATAGGATCGGCGGTGGAACCGCAGCAGCCGCCACCATCCCCGCATCCGCAACCGCTATTGGTGCCTTGTCTTACACTCTTCGCCGCTTCGGCGTACTTCCGGCGAACCGTTTCCCTCAGCTCCCTCTCAGACATCGTGCACTCTCCTATCAAGTTTCGTTGATAAATCAGCCAAAAAAGAGAGGGCCCTCAACAACAAGCCCGGCTTGCCGAGTCCACGTTCTCCGGAAGCGCCTCTACGACGTTCCCGAGCGACTTCAGGGCCTCATCGTCCAGACGGTAGTAGACCCAGCGACCGGCGGGGCGGTCGAGTACCAAGCCGGCTTCCTTGAGGGTCTTGAGATGGAATGACAGGCGCGACTGACCGAGCCCGAGGGCCGCTACCAGATCACAGACACACCGCTCTCCATGTCGAAGCAGGCCAATGACCCGCAACCTGGTCTCGTCCGAAAGGGCGTGGAAGACCCGGGCCATACGGCGCAGGTCGGAGGCGTTGGCGGCAGTCATGGAAGCAATTATATCAACAAATGTTGATTTGTCAACTAGGAGTGCCCGCCCCCCGGATCCAAAGCCAGGGGTGACTCACCGCGAGATTGTAATGGAGTAGGTCCCTACCGGTCGCAAGGTATGGCTGGCTCGAGAGGCCACCTGGCCGATACTCGCGCTGTAGTCTCCCACCTTGCTCACATCGGGGACGCGGATCCGCACCAGAAGCCCGTCCACCACATTCCCAGCCACCACGACGCGGCGGGTGTTGGCATCCAGCCGGGTGGAGAAAGTGGTGTAAAGCTGGGGCATCACCGAATCGATCGGCCCCCCCGTGACCGTGAACAGCACCCCGCC
>CAVPGI010000017.1:0-234487 GCA_963704015.1 uncultured Gemmatimonadales bacterium | reverse complement strand
GCTCTCGGCCACCAGCTCAAGGGTGAGGGCGCTAAGCCCCCAGTGAGAGGAGGGATACACGAAGGAAGCTTCGTCCAAACCTAGCCCCTTTTCCTGCACCCAGTGAGAAACGATACAAAAACTCACCGAGTCAACCAGGGTGCCCACCAACTCAAGACTTCTCCGCAGCTGCTGCGGCATCTCGCACCGTGTCGCGAAGTAGTAGGGCAGGTTTGTCGTTGACCCACTAAAGGTCCAGGATGATCCCCGAGGAGGTGCCAGACGAATGTCGAGGTCTCGTACAACCCCGTCGCCTCTGCCCGCGAGCTTCCGGCAACTCACAGTGGTGGACACGCACCCAGGATAATGGCTCCAAGGATCACCGCCGCCCCTCGGCTTCGCAGGTTTCCGTGGCCTCTCTCCAACATCATCCCCGCTCCTTACCCCGAACGCAGGACTTCGTAGTCACTCCTTTGGACGGCGCGGTCCCCCGTGAGGCGCCCGGCGCGAGCGCCGGGACGTGGTGCAGCACTTGAAACCATGCGTGAGCAGGATGACGGGGCCAGGAAGATCGAGTGAAACAATCTTGCAGCGTGGTGCTTGACGCCCAGCCTCTAGTGAAGCGTTGTCAAAGTGGATGTGCTGTTTTCCATATCGCTCCGAGGCCTAGGGTGGATGGGCTAGCACCCCACCCCGTGTGGGGTGGGGCGCTCCGGTGGCCCCGTTCACGGCGTGAGCGGGTAATTGACCGGCAGGTTGGTGCCCATCGTCGAGTCTGCCGTCGCGCTCAAACAGGTCGGATGCCCGAAGCCACTGGCGCTCTTCCCGGTGGTCGGGTCGATGTCGAAGATGATGTTGTCTTTCCCGTTGTTGATGGTGGCGACGCCGGCCGGCACCTTGTCCAGGCCGAGCGCATCGCGCACCCGCCAGGCGATGTTGTGGTCGGCGCAGGAGGTGTCCCCGCTCAGGCCGACCGCGCCGATGACCTCGCCGGACTGGGGATCATACAGCGCGAGTCCGCCCCCGAAGACGTTGATCCCACCCGGCTTCTTCCCGACCATGAAATCCTTCGGTGGTGCCGTAATCCCTCTCTCTTGCCGCCGTAGACCACGTCGGGATCCACCGGGTTGCTCTCCTGCAGGCCATAGAGGCTGCCGCCGGGCTGAGTGGGGCTGTACAGATTGGCGGTCGAGAGGGCGAAGCCGTCCAGGCTGAAGGCGTTGGCGGTGTTGGCCTTCTGGGCCGAGATGGCCCGGCTGCCCAGCCACTGATCATCCACCGCGGCCCCGCTGAAGACCACGGCCACCACGACTCCCTCGCGGTCCACGACCGTCGCCCACATCGGGAAGTCGAGGCCGCCGTTGGTGCTGGAGAGCGCGGTCGTAAGGGCTGCCTGCAGGCCCCCGTGACTCACGATCGGGTTGGGCTTGAAGGTGGGAATGATACGGGCCGAAGGCGGCGCCGTCACCGTATCGCCGCAGCCCGCCACGGCGATGACCGCACCGACAGCAATGGCGTGCCAGGCGGCCTTGAGGGGAAAAGAGAGATGCATCATGGGTACAGCCCTCCGGGTGGTGGGGAATGTCGCGTACAGCGACGGGCAATGGGAAACCACGGGTGGCGCTCGAGGACCGGGTCCCCGAGCTGGTGTGGTCCCGCTATCTACGGCCGGCACTCTCCGGCTTCGTCTCGAGGGTGAGGAGGGCGTGTAAAGCTGGACCTACAGGTCGGTACCGGGGTCGTCAAGACTGTCAGCCGGCATTCGGGACGAGGTGGGGGTCCCCGTGCTTCGCGTCGGGCGGGCCCTAGGTATCTTTCTGCAGCGGCAGCGTCCTTCTCTGGAACTCACTCACATGAATCCATCCCTGGCTAACCCCCTCGGCTACTCCATGCGCCTTCTCCTCCTCGCGGCCGCCCTGGTCTCCACCGGGTGCGGGAAGTCCAACTCCGAGGGCCCCGCTCGCCTGCCGGCCGCCGATTCGACCTACCTGCAGCTCGAGAACACCCTGGTGTTCGAGCTGCCGGATGCCGGCGGCTTCCTGATCAACGGCCAGTCGGTGCCCCAGGCCGAGATCCCGGGCCAGCTCGCGGCTTTCTTCAAGGCGCGCGCCCCCGGGCAGCAGGCTGTGGTGGTACGGGACAATCCCAAGCGCCGGACCGATGCCCAGTGGATAGCTCGGGCGGCCTTGGGCGCGGGGGGACGAGCGTTCGACGCCGAGCTGAGCGGGTGGCCTGGACCAGCAGCCCCCCTCCCGTAGATCGGCGGCTGGTGCTGTTCTGAGTCATGGGCCTAAGGAGGGGATCGTGATGGATCAAGGCTCTCGGAGGCGCTTCGCCCTCGCCCTCCGACGCTTCGCCAGCGGTCGCATCACCCGCAGCCAATTGGACACCATCGTTCTGGAGCTCGAGGATTCCTCAGATCCGGGGATTGCCGCCTTAGCCGAC
This sequence comes from uncultured Gemmatimonadales bacterium, assembly GCA_963704015.1. Taxonomy (GTDB): domain Bacteria; phylum Gemmatimonadota; class Gemmatimonadetes; order Gemmatimonadales; family GWC2-71-9; genus DATIWD01. The sequence goes on along the minus strand of CAVPGI010000017.1, from coordinate 232,063 downwards.
GAGGTTTATTGGGCCTTTCTCAACTATGGGCCGAAGCGATTGGTCGGCCGACACTCGCTGACCCGCGAGCGGCGCCGGAGTGTAGCCCGAATGGTACTCTTCCTCCGCAGCTCGGAGCCCTATCAGTGGCCTTCTAACCCTAGATGGAAGTTTCTGAAAGCCATGGTCCGGCTGATCACGCTTGGAGCCTTCGGCAGAGATCCGGACTGGCGGACCGCGGGTGATTCCACAGTGTACCCGTTCATCAGCCGCGATCAGATGGCCCGGGTAACGCGAAGCCACCCATTCACCAGCCGCGAGACGTCCGGAACGTAGGGTGCGCGTCCGGCGACTCAAGTTGCAGATCGTGCTGCTATTCGGGCTCCTGCCAGCCCAGGATCCCTCGATCCGCTTCGTCCCCCGAGTCGTCTACCCCGACTTTGCTCAGCTTCACCGCCTGTGCGCCGACGACTCCATGGGTGTATCAGCTCCTCGGCCCAACGACGAGCGGCGCTCGGTTCAAGCGCTCCTGGGTCCCGCCCTCGTCGAACTTCAGATTCACCAGATGGGGGACAGCGTGACGTCGTTTCCCAGGGCCCGGGATCAGGTCGTCGGGTTGCTCCGGGCCCGTCCGCAGAGCCTGACCCGGTTTCCCAACTGGGCCGAGGGAACGCCCTTCCGGAATTGGGGGATCGTCGGCAGCGTGCACTACACCGGCGGTCGTGCGAGCCCCTTCGAGGTGGTGGGCAACCATCTCTGCATGGCCGACTCGCTGGGCGGGATGTGGTGGCTCAGGCTCGAGGCGGTGGACGTGTGGCCCGATTCCTCCTGACCCTCACGGCACCGGATCGAATCCGTCCTTCACCAGCTGATCGTTGATCCAGGCCAAGGCGGAGTTGTTGGCCGGAAGGACCTTGATGTTCGTGTAGTCCTGTTTCTTCCCCGGCACCTTCTCCAGCGTCCACCCAATCTCCCGCACCACCTCACAGTTGCAGATGGCGTACTCCTTGGCCGTGGTGCGCCAGACCTGGCCGGTAGCAGGATCGGACTGGTCGGCGGGGTCGTAGAGCGAAACCACGGCGTTGCCGACCTTGCCCGTGGCCGGGAAGTTCGGCGCGTCGAAGATGGTCAGGACAGCCTTGAACCCGGTCTGGTAGGTGTTGTGTGCGCTGCCGGGGCCCTCGTCGAAGTAGGCGTTGGGCTTGCCCGTCGCGTCGCTGTGCCAATTGGGATGGCTGGAGTCGGTCGTGAACGGGTAGCTGCCGGAGCTGGGGGAGAAGGTCCCGGGTATCCGATACCCCAGAGTCGTGATCTTCTCCCGGTAGATGAACTGGACGAAGTGAGGATTGCGACAAGTCAACGAGACCCTGATGCCATCGTCCACGATCGTGCCGGACGCCGTGAGACCCCTCACGTGCTTCTGGATCAGGATCAGGGTGTCCCTGAACACCGTGACGCCGGGGTAGAACTTGCCGGGACGAGTGGACAGCTCCGGATAGTCCACCTTGTCCAGCCGATAGAACGCCCCCTTGTCCCGGACGCCGCCCTGGGAGGTGAACCCGTAGAAGCGGCCGTCGGGGAGCTGGATCGGGGCGGTCGTCGGACTCCGTCCCGTGGCATACAGCACGAAGTCGTGGAGCACCTTGAGGCTGTCGCCGTTCATCTTGATCCGGTAGAGAATGCCTCGGCCGCCGCCCCGTCCGCCGAAGCGGGTGGCGCCGTACAGATGGCCGTCCGAGTTCCCGGTGGAGTCCCGCCCTTCGACCAGGCCGGTGTTGGGAGCCACCCCCGCCGAGAAGGAGCCGAATTGCATGGAGGTGAGCAACCGGAAGTTCCCCCCGCCCGTATCCATCCGGTAGACGGTCCCGATGTTGCCCCTGCCACCGGCTGCGGTGGTGCCGTACAGCTGCCCGTCACTGGCCTGCATCACGCTGTAGGGCATGATCCCGTTCACCGCTCCCACGTCGAACTGGTGAAGGATGGTGAGCTTGCCGCCCAGCGTGGCCTTGAACACGGTGCCGTACCCCGCGAAGGTGACGCCGTAGAGGTTGGACCCGCCGTCGCCCAGGGTCACCATGACCGGTCGAGTCGCCTGGGGATCGCAGACATACTTGGCCATGGTGGTGTCCCGACTCAACCGGGGGTCGAAGATGCAGAGGGTCTGGAAGCTGGTGGAATCGTACGGCGGCGCGAAGCGGTAGAGCGTGCCGCCCTGCTGGTTGTAGCTGTAGGGGGTGACGCCGTAGAGGACGCCACCGGCATCCCGCACCGGCGCCGAGTTGGCGTAGGAGCCTGCCGCATCGGCGCGTTGGCGGGGGGTATAGGGGCAGCGCTGGTCGGGGCAGGGGCGCAGCAGGCCGCGGGTCCAGCCATTCCGGAAGCTGAACAGGGTCTGGGGCGCGCCACCGCCGGCGGGGATCCGGAAGATGGTCCCCACTTTGAAATTCCCGCCGCCCCGGGTGGTGCCGTAGAAGTACCCGTCCCCACCGTAAGTGAGGCCGCCCATCGGCCCCCCGCCCTTGAGCCCCCCGTCGAAGTGATGGAAAACGGTGATGGCTCCCTGGGGCGTGATCTTGAAGGCGACCCCACGACTGTACTTGCCGCCCGAGGGGGAGGTGCTATAGATGTTGCCGTCCGGCCCCAGCGCGAGCCCGTCGATGCCGGACATCCAGATGGGATCCTCGGTGCGCCGGCGGTCGGCGGCGCTGGGCGTCCCCAGGTCCCTCAGCGTGCAGAACCGCGCCGTGGGTGGTCCCGGGGGTTTCGGCGGACTCGGAGCCGCGGCCGCTTGGCCGCACACCATCGCCGCGGGGTCGAGGCTCGGCGCCACGGCGCCGAGGACGGTGGCGGTCAGGAATGTGAGGGCGAAGGCGAATCGGTTGTTCAAGGGAGCCTCCCGGACGCTTACATGACTTTGCGTGGGAAGGGGCGGAAAAACGTCAGGGGCTGGGAGAAGAAAGGACTGAGGGAATGCGGAATAAGAGAATGGGGGAATGAGGGAATAAGAGAATGAGGGGCTTGGGGAATGATGGAAGGGGGGAATGGGATTGCGGATCCTTCATTCCGTCATTCCCCCATTCTTTCATTCTCCCATTCCCTTAATCCCTAGAGCACCAACAGAAAGTTGACTGTGGTGCGCAGCTCCTCGGCAGTGAACGGCTCGCGGAGGATGGGAACGTCCTTCGGAAGCTGTTGCTCCAGCGCGGGGGTGGACGCGCTCTGGTTGGCGAGGTACAGGATGGCGAGCTCCGGCAGGCGTTTCCGCAGTTCGTGGATCAGATCGGGGCCGGCCACGCCGCCGACCCGGGTATTGCTGATGACGAGATCGCACACCTTGAGGCCGAGTGCGAGCTGGAGGGCCGACAGCCCGTCATAGGCCATGAAAACAGCGTGGCCCTCGTTGAGCAGTGTCTCGATGACGAAACTAACGACGTTCCGATCCTAATCGGCAACGACGATGTAGCGCCCCGCGAAATCGCGGGTGAGGGACCTCATTGTATGACCTTGGACCCGGGAGACGTCCGGGAGTGGCAGGCGGCGGAGGGACAGCTGCTGCAATATACCCTGCGGGACAGCTTGACGACGGGGTTCCTACGGGAGTTCCTTGCGGGTCACTCGTGGGTGAGGATCATGTCTTCTGTGAGAGAGCCCCTCATGCGCAAGATGCGATTCCTGGTCCCCTTCATGCTGGTCGCACTCATCGGGTCGGGCGCCGCCCAGTACCCAGCACCGGTCCAGGGCGATTTCGTCCTCAAGAACTTCCGGTTCCGCGCAGGGGGGATGCTGCCGGAGCTCCGGATCCACTACCGCACCATCGGCAAGCCGGTGCGGGACGCCCAGGGCGTGGTCCGGAACGCCGTGCTCATCATGCACGGCACCGGCGGGAGCGGCGCCCAGTTCCTGAACCCGATCTTCGCCGAGCAGCTCTTCGAGGCCGGGCAGCCGCTGGACGCGGCGCACTTCTACATCATCCTGCCCGACGGCATCGGCCACGGGCAATCCAGCAAGCCGAGCGACGGACTCCGGGGCGATTTCCCACGCTACGGGTACCTCGACATGATCGAGGCCCAGTACCGCCTGCTCACCGAAGGCCTCGGCGTCAACCACCTGCGGCTGGTGATGGGGACGTCGATGGGCGGGATGCACACGTGGCTGTGGGGCGAATTGCATCCCGAGTTCATGGACGCGTTGATGCCGCTGGCGAGCCTGCCGACCCAGATCTCGGGCCGGAACCGGGTCTGGCGCCGGGTGGTGATCGACGCGATCAAGGACGACCCCGATTGGCACGCCGGCGACTACACGTCCGAGCCGCCCAGTCTCCGCACCGGCGAAGAGATGCTCTTCCTGGTGGGGAGCAATCCGATTCTCCGCCAGCAGCAGATGCCCACCTTGGCGGCCGCCGACTCGACCCTCGATGCCGCCATGGCCATCGTACTCAAGATCGCGGACGCCAACGACCTGCTCTATCAGGTCGAGGCGTCTATGGACTACGACCCGGGGCCGGGCCTGGAGAAGATCCGGGCCCCGCTCCTGGCCGTGAATTCGGCCGACGATCTGATCAATCCACCGGAGCTGGGGATCCTCGAGCGCGAAATCAAGCGGGTGCCCAAGGGACGGGCGGTGATTCTGCCGCTGAGCCCGGAGACGCGAGGACACGGGACCCACACCGTGGCGGCGGTCTGGAAGGCGTACCTGGTGGAACTGCTGAAAGAGACGGAGAAGTAGGCTTCAGCACTCAGTACCCAGTACTCAGTACTCAGTACTCAGTACTCGGAGCTCCACTCCCGAGTACTGACCCCCGACTCGTCCTCTACTGAACCACCAGCGTCCCATGCATCCCGTACCCACGCCACCGTGGATGGTGCAGTGGTACTGATAGGTCCCCGGCTGCATGCCCGCAATGAAGACGCTCCCACTGGCCATGGTGACCGATATGTCAGGCGGCAAATCCCCCCCTGGCCCGCTGTCCCACTTCAGGGTGTGCCCGTTCGACGGCGTGGTCCAGTTGAAGGTCACCCCACCGGCCGGAATGGTGTCGGGTGTGGGGCTGAAGAAGTCGTTGCCCACGGTGATGGTGGTGGTGTGGCCGCCGCTGCTCCCGCCGCCGCCCGAGACGCCGCCGCCACCGGTGTTGCTCCCGTAGGGTCCCATGGGGGCGCCGCATCCCGCCAACGAAAGGAATGCTATCGTCAAGATCCAGGACGTGCGCCGCATATGTTGCTCCAGATGAAGAAAGATTGCGACTGCTCTCCCGTTACCGAACGCTCAGGAATTCCCTCACGCTCCCGCGATCTCCGCGAGCCCATGCCAGCCGGATCGATTCGCTGGCACCGACCAATGGTAAGGGTCGCCGATCGGGGCGTATATCAGACGGAGCGGCGTTGGCGGCTGGAGATGACGGAACCGGTTTGTCGGACCGAGGACTACAGTAGGGGCGCTACTCCGGGGCGACCATCGGTGGGGCCCTGGCCCACCCCGACGTGGTCCGGTCAGGAAAGGAAGGAGGGAGCCCCGGACGAGCCGGGGCCCCAGGCTGGTGTAGAGGGCTAGGGCAGGGGCTGCGGCTCGCCGTAGAGGAAATCATCCATCACGACGAGGTCGCTGGTGCCGCCCGCGCTCAGATCGGTGATCGTGGCGTTCAGAGCCGCGTCGCCGCTGGTGATCTGCACTCGGGCGATGATCGGCGCGTCGAACACCGCGCCGATGAAGGAGAAGGCGTGGGCGCCGGCTTGGGCGGGAGCTTGGAGGTCGGCGATCCGGGCGCCCGCCAGGTCGAAATATTCGATCCGGGTGGAGCCCGCCCGGTCGACGTCGGAGAAGATGACCCCGAAGCCCTTGACGAGACCGACGGTCGTGGTACCCACCAGCTGGAAATCAACGTCGACCTGGTTGCTGCCGACGGGCATGAACAGTTTCTTGGCTGAGAAGGGCTTGAACTGGTCTCCCAGGCCGGCGTTGACCGACGCAAAGGCGGTGCTATCGACCCGAAGGCCGGTCCCGAGCGAGGCGTAAAGGACACCCCGCTTCGAGTTGACGTTGAAGAAGGTCTCCGGGAAGGTGTCGACGTTGGTCAAGGCGGCGGGTACACCGTCCCAGTTGATCTCGCGGCGGCCGCTGTCGGCGGGGGGCGCGTTGGGCGGGTTGAGGGGGCCGCCGAGGGCGGCCCGAAAGGCGTCCAGGTTGGCCGCCATAATCGAGCTGTCGCCCTGGGCCCCGAAGGTGGTGAAGTTGGCCGGTGGCAGTGCGTTCATGGGGGCATAGACACCCTTGCACGCCGCCAGCGCCATCAGAGTGAGGAAGGGGGCATAGACCGTCGGTTTCATCGCGTTCTCCATCGTGAGTAGGGTCGATCCGCTAACGAAGGCGATATTAGCGGTCGCCCAGCTCCGAGAACATCAGGCCCGGCGGCGTTGGCGGCGGGAGATGACGGAACCGCTTTGTCGGATGGAGGACTACATGGGGGGACGGTACGCTGGTGCGGCCATGCCGTACGCGGCGACCCTGAAGAAGCTGGAGCCACGTCTCACCCCGGAGCAGCTGACCGCGGCGCGGAATGCGGCGCAGGCCTGGCAGAAGAAGTTCGCGGCGTCGCAGCAGTGACCGGCGCCGGCTAACCCCCGAACCGTTCGAGAGGATGGCACCTCGCGCGGGGCGCCCCCCCCGGTGGGCGGTCCCTGCCCATCCTTGACAGGCAAGGAAATGCTTGCATATTGTCGCCGTGTCGGACGCGGACCGGGTCTTCAAGGCATTGGCCGATTCCAGCCGGAGGCAGCTGCTCGACCGTCTCTTCGCCCAGAGTGGACTCACGCTCACGACGCTCTGCGAGGGGCTCGACATGACTCGACAGGCGGTCACCCAGCACCTCCAGGTCCTGGAGGAAGCCAATCTGGTGGCCACCATCATGCGGGGGCGGGAGAAGCATCACTTCGTGAACCCGGTGCCCATTTACCAGGTGTTCGAGCGCTGGATCCGGAAGTTCGAGAAGCCGAGGCTCCGCGCCCTGACCGACTTCAAGCGGCAACTGGAAAGGAGCGGCAAGTGAAGCAGGCGACCTTCGTGTACGTGGTCTACATCGCCTCGACGGCCGACAAGGCCTGGAAGGCGTTGACCGAGGGGGACGTGACCCGGCAGTACTGGGGCTACGAGAATGTCTCGGACTGGAAAGCAGGGTCGAAGTGGGAGCACCGCAAGGCAGGCCCGTCCGGAGAGGTGATGCTGACCGGCAAGGTGCTCGAGATCAAGCCGCCGCGGCGCCTGGTGTTGAGCTGGGCGGCTCTCGAGGACGCCGCCGACCGCTCCAGACACACGCGGGTGACGTTCGACCTGGAGCCCATCGGGAAGATGCTGCGGCTCACCGTCACCCATGACGAGCTGGAGGCGGGCTCCGCTATGCACAAGAGTATTTCCGAGGGCTGGCCCCGGGTGCTGTCGAGTCTCAAGTCCTTCCTGGAGACCGGCCGGCCGCTGGACACCTGGGCAGGGAAGAGCTAGCTACCGCTCGGCGGTGACGCTCAGCCGCTCCTCGAACAGGTCGATGTAGACGAATCGCCAGCGCTCCTCGAAGTGGATGAGCCGGAATTCGTCTTCACCTCGTCTCCCCCCGTCACAGCGCGGGACCGAGACCTCGGCCCAATCGCCGTCCATCATGATCCGGGCCTGATTGCCCAGGGTCGCGGAGCAGTCGGCTGCGGCGTCGACCGGGGCAGGGAACTCGGCTGCGGCCAGCATGGCTTCGGGGGCGGGACGGTGGGCGACCACTTTGGCCGGGAGCACTTGAGAGGCAATCGCCTCCCAGTCACGATGCGCCAGGTTGAAGTAGAAGGCGCGGAGCGTGGTGTGAATGGCGGCGGAGTCGGGCCCCGCCGTGGTCTCCTGGGCCTGGGCGACACCGGTCGCCATGGCCAGTACCGCGGCCAATCCCCAACTCACCTGTCTCAAACTCATCGCTCCCTCACTCGGCGTCGTGGAAGATGATCCCCAGGGTGTACCGCCGGCCGGAGCGGATGCGGCTAACGCCGTGGCGCAGGGTGACGCGATAGACCCCGCGGGTGCCCTGGACCGGCCGATGCTGCACGGCGAACACCACGCCGTCGCCCTGTCGCAGCGGGACGACTTCCGCCCGGGACTGCATGCGCGGGCGTTGCTCGGTCATGACGAACTCGCCGCCGGTGAAGTCTTGCCCCGGCTCCGATAGCAGAATGGCCAGCTGCAGCGGGAAGACGTGCTCGCCATAGAGGTCCTGGTGCAGGCAGTTGTAGTCCTCGGCCTGGTACTGGAGTAGCAAGGGCGTGGGCTTCTTCTGTCCGGCCGCGTGGCAGCGGGCGAGGAAGTCCTCGTGCCGGTCCGGGTACTGCACCTCGATCCCCAGGGCCTGGTTCCAACGGTTGGCGATGGGTGCGAGATGCGGGTAGACCGCGGTCCGAATCCCGGCGATGGTCTCGGGTAGGGGATAGCGGAAGTACTTGTACTCGCCGCTCCCGAAACCATGTCGCGCCATCACGATTCGAGTCCGGAAAGGGAGGTCCTGGGGATACAGCGCCGCCAGCGCCTGGCACTCCTCAGGCGGGAGGATGTGCTCGATGACCGCGTTCCCCCGCGCGTCCAGCTCGCGCGCCACGCGGCCCCAGTCTGCCGCTATCTCCGTGGCACCGGCAACCATGGTTCCCGCGCTCATGAAACCACCTCGAGGGAGTCGAGCCGATCAGGGCGGCACCGTCGGCAAGGACGGAAGCCGGCTCGCTCCGCGTCTTCGTGAGTGACATGGAAGCGGACGTTCTCGGGGCGAGCGGGCCGAGCGGGGCAGGACGGGCGGCAGTAGACGCCGGAGGTCCGGACCGAGTAGAAGAAGCGGCCGTCCGCCTCGACCGATCGGGCCAATACTGCGGCCCACCGGGGATCGCCGACGGTGGCGGCGGCGAGTGGCAAGTCCTTGGCTGATATGCTCATGTCGGCTCCTTTCGCCGGGCCTCCGTGTCACGATCCTGTCTCACCAGGGTCAATCTACGACTTAGGGTCCGACTCAGCATTCCGATTCTTGCGATCGAGTTGAAACGCGCGGTGGTGTCCCAGGTCGTAGCGCTCCTTGCGCCCGGAGAGTTGTCTCGGGCAGCTTAGGCATCATTGGTAAAGGCGCATTGCGGGCGCCCAATCGAAGCAGGGAAGGGAGACTCCCATGAAGTGGATTACCCGTGCCCGTCCCAAGATCGATCGGATCGCCTGCCCCTGGCTGATCCGGCGTTTCATCGATCCCCAGGCGGAGTTCATCTTCGCGCCCCCAGCGGACGTGGTGCGCCTGGCAGCCGAGCTGGGGGCGATCCCGTTCGACGTGGAAGGCGTGGAGCTCAGCCACGAGGGGCCGTTGTGCAGCTTCGATGCGCTGCTGCGGAAGTACTGCTTGGACGATCCCGCACTGCAGGAGCTGGCCGTCATCGTGCGGGGGGCGGACACCGAGCACCTCGAGCTGGCTCCGCAGGCGGCGGGGCTGCTCGCCATCTCACTGGGGCTCTCCCGCAATTTCGCCGACGATCACGAGCAGCTGGCCCAGGGCATGGTGGTCTACGACGCGCTGTATTCCTGGGCCCGCTTCGTGCGCGATGAACGGCATACCTGGAATCCCCAGCGCGGCCCCAACCCGGCCCCCGCCCGGGTCTAATCCGGGGGGCTCATGCGTTTGGCATCGACCTGTCATGGGCCGGTTAAGGCCCGCTTATCGGTGGCTCCTATCGTGGACTCATCCCCTATGCGGAGGTCCACGTGTTCCGGGTTGCCGCGATGTGCTTCCTCGCCCTGGCTGGTTCCTCGGGTTGCGCCCGACCGCTGGAGCCGGACCCGTTCCCTGACGCCATGACCCTGATCCCCGAACCCACGCCGCCGCCAGACATTCTCGGCGTCGAGGGACACGTCTCCGGGTCGGTGTTCTGCGCCCTGGGGCCCCGTAACGATATGGCCGTGGACTCGTCCCATGCCGAGTCCGCGCCACCCGATTCCTCGAGTCACGAATGACTGGCTGTCATTGCGATCCCGCCGACCGACAGTTCGATGCCTCCATCGCTCGCCGCGATCTCAAGCGCCTGCGGCGGCGCGGGCCCGATATGGTCACCCGCCGGCTGCTCGATGCGGTCAAGTCGGTTCCCCTACCGCCTCAAGCCACGCTGCTGGACGTGGGTGGCGGCGTCGGTGCTATTCACCATTTCCTGCTCGATCACGGTTTCGCGCATGCGACCCAAGTCGATGCCTCCTCCGCCTACCTCGAGGCGGCCGAGACCGAGGCCGCGCGGGTGGGCCACGCCGGCCGGGTCGATTTCAGATTCGGAGGATTTCCGGCGGCAGCCGCGGAGGTACCGCCGGCCGACGTGGTGACCATGGATCGGGTGGTCTGCTGCGACCCCGACTTCAGCGGCGTGCTGACTGCGGCCGCCGGACGGGCCCGCCGGCTCCTGGCCTTCAGCTACCCTCGACCTCGGCGGTTGACCCGGGCAGTGGTGGCCGCGGCCAACGGGTTCCGGCGGCTGCTCGGTCACCCGTTCCGCGCCTACGTGCATTCCCCCGAAGCGATGGCTGCGGTGCTCGAGCGCGCCGGCCTGCAGCGCCGCTGGTCGGGCGGGACCTGGATCTGGGCCGTGGAGTTGTTCGAGCGGGCGGCGTAGGGCAGGGAAGCTCCCCGTCTTGTCAGAGGCGGTTCCTAATTTATCTTCCCCGCCACTTGAGTTCTTCCAATGGTCCTTGAATGTGTTTTCACCTAAGGAGTCGTATGCGCCGACACATCTTGTCCTCGATCGCCGCCCTGGTAGGGTTGGTCACGATTGCCTCGGCTCAGAAGCCCAAGGTCGCCGGTTCGTGGGACGCCACAACCATGGTGGGCCCCAAGGACAGCGTCGTGGCCACCTATTTGATGACCGTCGCGGCCGACGGCGAGAGCGCGACGATCAAGTTCCCCAATCGCGATGCCATCCCGGCGCGGGTGGTCGCCACAGGAGGGGATAGCGTCGTCACCGAGGCCGGCCCCTATCCCAGCGTCCTTCGGCCGGGGCAGACGGTCACCTTGCTGCACAGCGTCAGTCACATCAAGGGGGATGCCCTGACGGGAACCTTCGAAGCCCGCTATGACAATGGCGACGTGGTGAAGGGAAAGATCAAGGCGAAGCGGAAGATGTAGTCCGGCGGCTCATCGACCGCTCAGATGATGCACGCAAAGTCGCATCGGGCCGCTCTCCGTCACTCCGCGGGAAGCGGCCCGCTTGCATGATGGCCGGCGATCGGGTCCGATGCCTCGCCTCCTCATGAGTCTCATCGGACTGGGGCTGATCATCCTCGCCTACTTCGGCTTGTTGTTTGTGTTCCAGCGGAGCCTGCTCTTCCCGGCTCCGCGGATCATCGCCGATCAACCACCCGCCACTGCCGAACTAGTCCGGTTGCCGCTGGCGGGAGGTCCGGCGGTGGCGCTGTACCTGGCCCCGTTGCGCCGCTCGGGTCCCGCGCCGCTCCTGCTGTTTACGCACGGCAACGCCGAGCTGGCCGACGACTGGCTGGACGCCTTCGACGAGCCAAGACGCTGGGGTTGGGCCGTACTGCTGCTGGAGTATCCCGGCTACGGGCGATCGGCGGGGAAGCCCTCGGAGGCCTCGATCACCGCGGCGGTTCTCGCCGCCTACGATTGGGCCCGTGGGGATCCACGCATCGACGACACCCGCATCGTGCCCTACGGCCGATCCCTGGGCGGCGGTCCTGCCACGCAGCTGGCCGCGGAGCGACCAGTGGCCGCCCTGATCCTCGAGTCTCCCTTCACCAGTGTCCGCGCCTTTGCGAGGCGCTACCTGGCCCCTGGCTTCCTGGTCCGGGATCCGTTCGATAACCTGACCGCGCTCCGCAACTACCGCGGTCCCCTGCTGGTGATTCACGGCAGCCACGACGAGATCATTCCCGTGGCCCAGGGCCGGGCGGTGGCGGCGGCCGTGGCAGGGGCCGAGTTCCACGAGATCCCGTGCGGCCATAACGACTGTCCCCGGTCGTGGCCCCTGGTCCGGGGCTTCCTGGTAGCCAAGGGCCTGATGCGGGCGGAGGTGCCACCGGGGCGGGGGCGCTGATGGCCAGACCCATGGCGAGTTGAACTGGACCGCCTCCAAGACCAGCTGACCCGATGGAGCCGCGGCAGCTGTCTTCCAGATGGACCTTTTTGAACAAGGTCGTGCTACCGCTTGTTGTTCTGGCGGCCATTCCTGCGGGTGCGCTGATGCAGCATTGGTTCGTGCCCAGCCGCGACGACGTCAGGCCGTCACCCCTACTGTACATTAGCGCGATCTTCGTGATTGGAGCGTGGCTCTACTGGGGCAACATGGGGTTGAAATACGTGCGCATGGACGACCGCACTCTCTACATCTCAAATGGCCTACGCGAGATCACGGTCCCGCTCCGGGATGTAACCGACGTACGCTACAGCCGCTGGGCCAGGACCCACATGGTGACGGTGGAGTTCGCCCACCAAACCGAGTTCGGTGAGAGCATTGTATTCATGCCGCCGTACCGCCCCTTTGGGTTCTGGTCGGTGCACCCGGTGGTCGCGGAGATCGAGTCCGCGGTGGCCATCGCGACCGGCCGAGCCCCTGGGCAACTAGGGAGTAGAGGCGGGTGAGGGCATACTGGCGCCCGCTCGCGCTCTTGAACCCGGAGTCGTAAGTTGAGCCCGATGTGACACCGGGACGCGAGTATCGCGCGCGACCGGCGCCCTGAATCCAACCAAGCACAGGCACCTGGAGGCTTGCATGGCACACCGAAACGAAATCGACACCTTCCGCGCCGTCTGGAACATGGAAGCCCAGAACACCATCAAGCTGCTCGAGTCGCTGCCCGCCGATAAGTACGATTTCCGTCCCGATCCCAAGGGGCGCTCGCTGGGCGAGCTGGCCTGGCACCTGAGCGAAATCGACGGCTACATCAGCCATGGCGCCGCTCAGGGGAAGGTCGACTTCGAGACCACCATCCCCGACATGAAGCGGCCGCGGGAGATCAAACTGCTGGCGCCCGGATACCGGAAGGTGCATGAGGCGGCGGTGGCTCGACTCGAGAAGCTCAAGAACGAAGACCTGGATCGGACGATCCCGTTCATGAGCATGCAGATGACCATCCGGGACGTCCTCTGGGGCACGCTGCTCCACCACGCGATCCATCATCGGGGACAGCTCTCGCTGATGTGCCGGCTGGCCGGCGGCCGCCCCGCGGCGGTCTACGGTCCCACTCGCGAGGACATGATGGCGATGCAGGCCAAGTGATCGTGCAGCGAGTGGCTCTGAGCCTCTCCAGGGCGGCGCATGGCTGAGTCGCAGCGCCGCCTCCCGATGTTCGAGTGGGTCCAGGGATACCAGAAGGCCTGGCTCCAACTCGACCTTATCGCCGGCCTCACCGCCGCGGCGGTGGTGATTCCCAAGGCGATGGCCTATGCCACCATCGCCGGGCTGCCGGTGCAGGTAGGCCTCTATACGGCGCTGGTCCCCATGGTGATCTATGCCGTCCTGGGGACCTCTCGACCGCTGAGCGTGAGCACCACCACCACGATCTCGATCCTGGTGGCGGCGGAAATGGCGATCGCGGTGCCGGACGGCGATCCGGGGGCCCTGCTGAGCGCTACGGTGACGCTGACGCTCCTGGTCGGCGCCATCCTGGTGGTGGCCTCGGTGCTGAGGCTGGGCTTCGTGGCCAACTTCATTTCGGAGCCGGTGCTGATCGGCTTCAAGGCAGGGATCGGGCTGGTCATCGTGCTCGATCAGATCCCCAAGCTCCTGGGCGTGCATTTCCCCAAGGGGAGCTTCTTCCACAACCTGGTGGCCCTGGGTCGTGCGATTCCCGACAGCTCGATGCCGACAGTGGCCATCGGCGTTCTCACCATCCTGCTCCTGCTGGGGATCGAACACTTCCTGCCCCGAGCCCCGGCCCCCTTGATCGCGGTGGCGGCGGGCATCGCCGGCGTGAGCCTGTTGGGCCTGCAGTCCCACGGGGTGGCTGTGGTCGGGGAGATCCCGCGGGGCCTCCCGTCTTTCCTCTCACCCGATTTCTCGCTGGTGCTGAAGCTCTGGCCCGGAGCCTTGGGCATCGCCCTGATGAGCTTCACCGAGACCATCGCGGCCGGGCGTGCCTTCGCCGTCAGTGGCGAGCCGCCGCTTCGGCCCAACCGGGAGTTGTTCGCTACGGGGCTCGCCAACGCCGGGGGCGCGGTGCTGGGCGCCATGCCGTCGGGCGGCGGGACCAGCCAGACGGCGGTCAATCGGCAGGCAGGCGCGCGCACCCAGCTGGCCGAGCTGGTCACGGCGGGTGCCACACTCCTTACCATGCTCTTCCTGGCCGGCCCCATGGGGCTGATGCCGCAGGCTACCCTGGCGGCCGTGGTCATCGTCTATTCCATCGGACTGATCCAGCCGCTGGCCTTCGTGGATATCCGCCGAGTGCGGACGATGGAGTTCCGGTGGGCGCTGGTCGCCTTTGCCGGCGTGGTCTTGCTGGGGACGCTGCAGGGGATTCTGGTCGCCATCATCGTGTCGCTGATCGGGCTCGCGCAACAGGTATTCGACCCGCCGGTGTACGTGCTGGGGCGCAAGCGGGGCACCAACGTCTTCCGGCCCCGCTCCCCGGAGCATCCGGAAGACGAGTCGATCCCCGGCCTGCTGCTCCTCCGGGTCGAGGGGCGGGTCTACTTCGCCAACGCGGCGCGCGTGGGGGAAAAGATCCGACCCCTGGTGGAGGAGGCGAAGCCCAGGGTCGTGGGGCTCGACCTGACCGGCGTATTCGATCTCGAGTACACCGCGCTCAAGATGTTGATCGAAGCCGAGCGGCGATTCCGGGAGAGTGGCATATCGATCTGGCTGGTGGGGCTCAACCCGGCGGTGCTGACGGTCGTCAACCGGTCGACGCTGGGAAAGACCCTGGGACCGGAGCGGATGCATCAGAATCTGGAGATCGCGGTGCAGAAGTATCAGGCGGCTGGGGGGCTGGGAGTCGGGAGCTAGGAGTGCGGCTCGCCCAGGATGAAAAAGAGAGGAGGGCGGATTCCGCCCCCCTCCCGTACAACCAACCGCTGGCTCTACTGAGCCTGAGCGGCCTTAGACGCTCGCCGCGATCTTGTGGAAGGTCGAGTTGGACACCTCGTAGCTATCCACCTTGGGCGTGCCCTCGATCACCTTGTCCAGGCTCTTCAATACCGCCGGATAGGTGTCGCGGCTATACGCTTCCGCGCTCTCTTTCCGATCCCAGAAGCTGATCGACATCGCCTGGGCGCCGTCCGACCCGACGATCGCGAGCTCGTCCTTGAACCCGTTCTGCTTCCGGAGGACGGGCAGGACGTCCTTCTCCAGCGTCTTGGTAAACTCACTGGCCGAATTGGCCTTGAGATGCAGCGTGACGTTGCGTGCGTACATGATGCGAACTCCTTGGGTAACCGCCATGAGCATTGAGACTTACGAGTACTGCTGGACTGTCTGAAGTGCTTCAAGATAGCCGACTTTACTAGGTTTGTCAAGTATATTGTCCATGCGTATTATTAGTACATCTTAGTTGGTAAACCCAGGGAGGGGCGCATGGACGTCTCGCTCGCGATCCGGCAGCGGCTCGAGGAGTTGGGATTGGAGCAGAAGGGGCTGGCTCGGGCGGCTCACGTCACCGAGTCCTACGTCTCCCAGCTGCTGACCCGGAGGAAGACCCCGCCGGCGCCCAACCGGACGGACATCTACGACAAGATGGACAGGTTCCTGAAACTCCCGGCGGGGGAGCTGGCGAGGGTTGCCGGGGCTCAGCGCAGGCAGGACCTGAAGCGCGAGCTGGGTGAGGAGCCCGCCCCGCTGTTCCGGGAGGTCAGGGCCTTGGTCCTGCGCAAGTGCGCACCCAAGAGTGCCGGGCAGGTCCGCGCGATCTTCGAGGGGCAGCCCTTCGGGGAGCTGGAGCGCCTGGTGACGGAGAAGCTGCTCGACGTGGTGAAGCGGGTGAGCCAGGAGGAATTGGAGAACGACGCTTGGCTGCGCAAGGTGGCGCGCCTCGGCCGTCGCAGCTACGAGGAGATGCGCGTCATCGTCCTTGAGTTTCTCGATACCGACGTCTTTCACGTGTCCGCCGAGCAGTGCACCTCGTTCCTGGATCCGCTGATCGCCTCCTGGGACGTAGACCTGGCCACCTTCGGGCTGGAAATCATCTTGAACCACCAGGTGGCCGCCGAGCATCTACGACGATTCGAGTTCGTCGAAGTGGGCCCGGAGGCTCCGGCCGAAGAGCCGGGGCTGCGGGAATTCCTGCAAGACTCCTCGTTGAGCGGTACCGCGACCGGGGAGGAATTGGCGTGGTTGAAGCGGCTCAGATTCACGAGCAAGCGGCCTACCGCCCTCTACTACTACCGCGAGCTCCAGAGTCTCCGGGATCCGCTGCATTTCCGCGGGTAGGGCGGGGCAGGAAGAGAGGATTGGGGAACGGTACGCGTCACGGTGTCCCTCTTCCCCTCCTCATGCCCCGACCCCTGACCCCCGACTCACAGCCCCTAGCTCTTCAGTTGATCTCTAATCGGCAAGCGCCTGATCCGCATCCCCGTCGCGGCGAAGATCGCGTTGCAGAGGGCTGGTGCGGCTGTCGGAAGGCCCATCTCGCCGGCGCCGGAAGGTTGCTTCTCGCTCTTGACCACATGGACTTCGACGTCCGGCGCCCGCGCGTTCTGAAGCAGGGGATAGTCCGGAAAGTTCTGCTCGACCACCCGCCCGTCCTTGACCGTGATCTCGAGGTTGAGCGCGGCACTGAGTCCGTCGATGGTGCCGCTCATCATCTGCGCCTCGATGCCCAGCGGGTTCACCGGCCGGCCCACGTCCACGGCGCAGATGCAGCGTTCAATCTTGAGCTCGCCCGCCTTGTCGACGCTCACCTCCATCGCGTGCGCCGCGTACCCGCCGAAGGTGAAATGGCAGGCGAGGCCCAATCCGTGGCCCGGCGCCACCAGGCGGTTCCAGCCGATCTGCTCGGCGGCGATCCGGAGCACGTTCCGCAGGCGGCCGGTGTCGAAGATCGGCCCGCCATGCTGCCCGTAGGTCAGTTCGCGCGGTTCGCCGAGCAGCTTGAGGCGGAGGTCGAGGGGGTTCTGTCCGCTCGCGTGCGCCACCTCGTCCAGGAAGCTCTCGACCACGAAGGCATTGGCGTTGTGGGCCGGCGCCCGCCAGGATCCCCGGATCATCCCCGATTCCACCGCCAGCCAGTCGTAGCGAAGATTGGGAATCAGCGCGGCCGGGAAGTCGTCGGGGTAGATCTCCGAGGTCCAGAGATCCTGCGGCTCCACGTCGGCCCGACGGTAGTACTTGGTGGCACTGGCCAGGCGGTGACTCCAGCCGGTGACCGTGCCGCTGGCGTCGAGCGCGGCCGTGAGCTGGTGATGGCCGAACGGGCGATACCAGTCGTGCGTCATGTCGTCCTCTCGACTCCAGACCAGCTTGATCGGCTGGCCCGAGAGCTTGGAGAGGAGCACCGCCTCCGCCACGTAGTCGTTGCTGAGCCGGCGGCCGAAGCCGCCTCCTACGCGGGTCATGCGCACGTCGATCTGAAGCCGGTCCACGCCGGTGATGGCACTCGCGACCCGGGAGGCGTTGCCCGGTTGCTGGGTGGGAGCGATGATCGACACCCGGCCCGGCCGGACGTCCGCAAAGCAGTTCTGGGGCTCCATCGGCGCATGCGAGAGGTAGGGCACCCGGTAGGTTGCGGTGACCACCTTGGCCGCGGCCTTGAGGGCCGCGTCCAAATCTCCGTCGTCCCGGGCCCGCTTGGTCACCTGCGTGCCGGCCAGCAACCGTTCGCACTGCTGGTCCAGTTCGGCCGAGCTTTCGACGGCGTGCGGGCCCTGCTTCCAGACGACCTCCAGCGCCTCGCGTCCCTTGAGCGCCGACCAGGTGTCGTCCGCCAGCACCGCCACGCCGGCGGCAAGGTTGGCGGTGACCGGTGCACCCAGCGCAGGACCCTCGATGGTCAGCACCTGGCGGACGCCCGGGATTTTGAGTGCCTTGCTGGCGTCGTAGCGCTCGATCCCGCCGTCGAAGTTGGGGCAGCGGGCGACCACCGCGGTGAGCGCGCCCGCCACGTAGGTGTCGATACCGTATTGGGCCCGTCCGGTCACGATGTCCCGCGCATCGACCACCTTGGTGGGGGTCCCGATGATGGTGTACTCCGCGGGCGACTTGAGCGGGGCCGGCTTCGATTCCGGGGTGAGCTTGGCCGCCGCGGCCGCGACCTCGCCGTAACGCAGCTTCCTGCCGTCGGGATGAATGACCTTGCCCGCCTTGGTCGAGAGCTTGTCGGGATCGGTCTTCCACCGATCGGCCGCCGCTCGGACCAGTAACCGCCGAGCGTCCGCCCCGGCCTGCCGCAGGTCATCCCAGCTCTCGGGGACGCTGGTGCTCCCGCCGGCGCCCTGAGGACCGTACTTCCACCTGAGGCCCATGGGGCCGTTGTCCTTCTCCAGCCCCAGCGGCAACTGGGTCACGCTGACCTGGGACCACGCCACATCCAGCTCCTCGGCGATCAGCATGGGGAGAGAAGTCTTGACCCCCTGGCCGATCTCGGGGTCGCGCGCGCCGATGATCACCCGATTGTCAGGCTCGATCCGGATGAAGACGCCGATGGGAATGGAGTCCGCTGCTTCCGCCATGACAGAGGCGGCGCGGGCGGGCACGACCCGGGTCAACAACAGTCCGCCGGCCGCGGTGGCGCTGATGGCCAGAAATCCTCGGCGATCCAGGGTGGCTGTGGCGGTCATCGGGCGCCTCCGGCGGCTGCGGCCCGGTGGATCGCCTTGCGAATCCGGGGATAGGTGCCGCAGCGGCAGAGGTTGGTGAGACCGGCAATGTCGGCGTCGGTGGGGTTGGGGTTCCGCTCGAGCAGCGCGATGGTCGCCATGATCTGGCCCACCTGACAGTAGCCGCACTGGGGCACGTCCTCTTCGATCCACGCCGCCTGCACCGGATGCAACCGGTCTCCCTGACTGATGCCTTCGATGGTGGTGATGCGTCGGCCGGCCACCGCGCGGACCGGTAGCTGGCAGGACCGGGCCGCGGCCCCGTCGAGGTGGACGGTACAGGCGCCACAGGCCCCGACGCCGCAGCCGAACTTGGTGCCGGTGAGGTGGGCGTGATCCCGGAGATACCAGAGCAGCGGCATCTCCGGATCCACGTCCGTCTTGACCGTGGTCCCGTTCAGGAGAAATTCGAGACTCATCGAAACGTGCTCCGCTGGGAGTAGTGCCGATCGGATCTCGGTGTTTCAGGGGTGGACAGCAACCGACAAAGGCCTTACGTCCGCCGGAAACGCATGGTTCCAGACTGCCTGAAGATGCGTAGATTGGGTGGAAGTTGGGAGACTCTCATGACGCGTCCTCTTCAATCCCTCCCGCTGGTCCTGCTGCTCCTGGTCGGCTGTAGTACGCCTACTGAGCCAGGCCCCTTCGTGGATCTCAAGGGCGACTGGGGCGGGCCGGCTGCCAACGTGACCCTGACCGGGACCGGTGGCACCGTCGAATACGGCTGCGGGCTCGCCGTCATCAACGAGTTCTGGACCGTCTCGCCGACCGGAGCGTTCACGGCCACCGCCCAGCACTTCACCGAGGGAGGCCCGGTTCCGATCGGTGGTACCCCACCTCATCCCGCCCGCTTCAATGGCCAGGTCCACGGCACCCTGCTCACGTTCACCGAGACCCTGACGGATCTCCAGGAGACGCTGGGACCCTTCACCGTGGAGCGCGGCAAGACCTTCTCTCTGGCGAAGTGCCTCTAAAGGACGGACACGACGGACAGGTCGGACAGGTGACAACCTAACGAGTTTGTCATCCCGAGGGCCCCGACCGAAGGGAGGGCCCCGAGGGATCTCAAGGGTCGAGTGCAGTGGAGTCTTGAGATCCCCTCGCGTTGCTCGGGGCAGGCTCCTTGTTGCGCTCGGAATGACAGCGCCTGCGACTTGCGACCCCTGACCGACTGCCCGTCTTGTCCGTCTTGTTCACCCTCCATCTCCATCCGGATCCGGCTCGCCCTTGGCCTGGTGGTAGGCGCGAGCCACCGCCGGCTGCACGAAGAACGCGTCGAACCCGCGCTGCTTGAGCAGGTCGTCCCCGGCGAACTTCTGGCGCCAATCCTCGAGCGTCACCGCCTGCTGAGCCTCCTCGACCGTCTTTCCCTGCGCCACCGCCTCTCCTACCCGGGAGACCAGGTCCGACAGGAGGTCGCGGACCATCAAGACGTAGCTCTCATCATGCTGGATCACACCATGGCCCAGGAAGATCGTGGTGGCCTCGATCCGGCTCAGCCGCTCCAGGGTAGCCACCCAGTCGGCGTAGTACGACCCGATCCCGAACGGAGTGGGCCAGACCACCAGATCCCCGGTGGCGAGGATCTTCTCGTGGGAGAGATAGACCACCACGTCTCCCCGGGTATTGCCCAGCCCCAGGTAATGCAGCTCGATGGCGCGGGACCCGCGGTGGAGGGTCAGGCTGTCCGTGAAGGTGAGGTCGGGGAGCACGGTCAGGATAGTGGGAGCCTCTCTGGCGTAGGCCTCGAGCTCCGGGATGACATAGTCGCGCAGGCGCGCGATGCCGGCGGGGGAGATGGTGGTTCCGTCCGCCCGCTTTCCGGTCTTGAGCATCTCCCGACACTGGGTGAGCAGCTTGGCGTTGTTCTCGATATCCTTGGGGATCTCCCCGAAGGCGCGGCGCGCGGCATCGGTGCGGGTATTCTCGTGGGAGACGAATCGCACCCCGGGCCAGGTCTCGCGGAACACCATGTTGCCGAACACGTGGTCGTCGTGCCAGTGGGTGTTGACGACGATGGAGACCGGCTTGGAGGTGAGCCGCTTGATCTCGCGCACCACGGTACGGGCGCTGGAGGGGAGCATCTCCGCGTCCACCACCACCACGTCGCTGTCGTTGATGATGATGAGCACGTTGGGCTCGGGGCTGCTGAGCGGATCCTTCCACATGAAGCCGTAGACGCCGTCGGCCAGCTTGACCACGTCGTGTTTGCGCCCCGGCGGCTCGGCGGGAAGCGTAGAAGCGGCGGTCAGCAGAGCGACCAGCGTCAGGGACTTCTGGATGGCGTGTTTCATCTCGTGCCGCCTGAAGAGGGACGGGCGCGACTGCGCCGGTAAGAGGGCGACTCCGAGAGGCGTACGGCGGTGAAACGAGGTGGGTTTCGCAGAGAGGATCAGCCCACCGGTATTACCAGGCGCTGAAACACGCGGTCCGCTTCCTCCGCTGTCATCCGGTCTCCCGAGGCCAGCCACCAGGACACCAATCCCAGAAAGGCGCCGGCCACCGTGTGGGCCTGTGCCTCGCGGGACGCAGGCTCCCGTGAAGGCTCTATCCGCTCCAGCTCGCGTCTGGCCACCTCGGCGATCAGCGCGGTGGTCTTTCGGCGGACTCCCCCCGAGGCGCTTCGCTCCACCGTCGCCTGAAAGAAGTGCTTCTGGGCGCGGATATGGTGCAGCATGGGGAGGCTGAACTGAAATCGCTTGGGCGAGGCGGAGGCGCGGAGCGGCTGCGCCAGGGAGAGCACCCAGTAGTCGAAGCCGGCGAAGAGCAGCTCTTCCTTGGAGGAGAAATGGGAGTAGAAGGTGGATCGCCCGATCTGGGCCAGATCGGCGATCTCCTCTACCGTGATCTCATCGTAATTCCGGCGGGCGATCAGCTCGAGCAGCGCACTCTTGAGGCGGTTCTTGGTGCGAAGGATGCGCCGGTCCGGGCGACGAGTCTGCATCGGGCCCTCGTTTCTGGACAGATTGCATCTTCTGTCCATTTCGAGACCGAAACACGGGATTGACGGTTGACTGGAGCGAGGGGCGTTCCCAGTGTTGGGCGATTCCGGAACCTGGGAGGCCTCGTGTTCTTCTATCTCCTCATAGCCCTGCTCCTCGGCGCCTCCATTCACTACTGGCGCAGCGCCGACCGGACCAGGCGGCGCGGGGCAGAGCTGGCCCTGGTCTATCTGCTCGTCGGCTACTGCGGGGTGCCGATGGTCGCCGTCGGCGTGTGGCTTCTCGCCCGGCCCGAGCAGGCCGCCACTGGTCTGGGGTTTGCACCGGGCGGCGCCTTCCAGCAGTTCTTCTCCTTCGCCTACCTCGGACTCTCGCTGATCGCGGTCCTCGCGGTCCGCTATCGGGGCGTATTTCTCATCGCCCCGGCGCTGGCCTGGTCGGTCTATTGGGCAGGTGCCACCGTCGTCCATCTCCAGGACGAGGCGGGGCAGGGCCCACTCGTGTTGAAGAGCGTCCTCGCCATCTTCGCCACCCACGGGCTGATCGCGGTCCTGCTGATCGGGGCTCTGGTGATGAGCGGACTCCTTAGACGGGTCGGACAGGACGGACAAGACGGACAAGTCGGAGAGGTCCGATAGACACGGTCAAAGGGGTCCGCAGATCACAGAGACTTGTCCGTAGATTACGCAGGTTTACCCAGATTGGTTGCGGAATGGACGGTGGAGTAGTGAGGGATAGCCATGACCGTCCTGTCAGTCCTGTCCGTCTTGTCCAGCTTCTTCACGGATCCGGTGTGCCCGCCGGCACCCAGCCGAGCCCGCCGCACCAGCAGATGATCTTGTCGCGCTGTTCGATCGGGATATTGGGCACCACGCCGGTGCCCTGACAGCCAGGGCAGGTGCGATCATCCGGCCCTCGCACCGGGCGCAAGTGGGCCAGCTCGGGATAACGACGGCTGGCTTCGTACAGGGTGATGGCCCGGAGCCGAGGGTCGGTCACCGGTTGGACCGCCTCCAGCAGGAAATCCTCGGAAAAGACCACCTCCAGGTGGGGCGTCAGCGCGAAGCTGCCGACCCAGTCCGACCAGACTGGCGTGAGACCCAGCCGCCGGGCCGCCCGCTCCCAGCGCGGTCCGCCCGCCGAGCCGGCCGGGAACAGCCGTTGAGAGAGCCGGGCCAGCGCCGAGCGGAGGGACATGGGCGGGGTGGTGGATGGGTTCGGGGTTCGGAGTTCTGAGTTCGGGGTTCTGAGTTGTGGGTTCTGGGTAAAGAACTTGACCGCCTTGACCGCCTTTTCCGCCCTTACCGCCCTCCCCTATACCAGGGCGGCTCTTGAGCCACCGGCGCGTGGCCCCGAATCCGCTCCCTCAGCATGGCCTCGAAGAAGAAGTAGGGGAACATCCGCTCGGGCCGTCCCACCTCTTCCAGGCGTTTCGCCTGGTCGGATGGAATCTCGAATTCGAGCGCGGCCAGGTTGTCGTCCAGCTGTTTCATGCTGGTGGCGCCGATGATGGTGGAAACCACGGCGGGTCGCTTGGTGATCCAGTTGAGCGCCAGCTGCGCCGGGCTCCGGCCCAGCGTCTTGGCCACCTCCAGCAGCGTCTCGGTGATCTTCCAGTTCCGCTCGGTGAACTTCTCGAAGGCCGGGTGACCGGAGTTCTCCATCGCTTTGAGCCGCCCCTCTCCTTCGGCGCCCTTGGCCCCGCGCTTGTACTTCCCGGTGAGAAGCCCACTCGCGAGCGGGCTCCAGGGGCAGATCCCCATTCCCATCTCGATCGCCGCCGGCACGTACTCCCGCTCGATGTTCCGCTCCACCAGCGAGTACTCGAGCTGGAGGGCCGTGATCGGGGTGAATCCCCGGAGCTCGGCCAGGGTCTGGGCCCGCGCAAGGTACCAGGACGGCGTGTCGCTCAGACCGATGTAGCGCACCTTCCCCTGGCGGACCAGCGTATCGAGGGTGACGATCACTTCCTCGACCGGGGTCAGGCCGTCCCAGGCGTGGAGCCAGTACAGGTCCACGTAGTCGGTCCCCAGCCGGCGCAGCGAGGCCTCGATGGCGCGGTAGATGTTCTTGCGGTGGTTGCCGGCCGCGTTGGGGTTTCCCGGCTCCGCGCCGAAAGTGAACTTGGTGGCCAGCACCACCCGGTCCCGACACTTGGCCTCCCGAATGAACTTCCCCACCAACTCTTCGCTCTTGCCATTGGTGTAGCCGTCCGCGGTGTCCACGAAATTCCCACCAGCTTCGAGGAAGCGGAGGAAGATGGCCCGGGCGGTTTCCTCGGGCGATCCCCAGCCCCACTCGGTGCCGAAGGTCATGGTGCCCAGGCAGAGTGGGGACACGCGGAGTCCGCTGCGACCCAGCAGGTAGTAGGAAGCCAGGCTGGGAATGGCGGTGCCTGAGGGTGCGGTCATGATCCAGACCTCAAGGGGTAGGCCGACGCTGTCGTCGTGGCAGGAGGCGATCGAGGCCTCCTGGTCCTGGTACGCCTCAAGTGATGCGCTGTTCCTCCCAGCGCTCCTTGGTCAAGGCGAAGACCCAGACCCGGTGTCCCGCGACCTCGACCTCCCCGTCACGGCGCTCTCCCAGGCGCTCCGCCAACCGGATGGACCGGACGTTGTCGGGGCGGATGAAGCTGGCCACGCGGTCGCGGCCCAGCGCCATAAAGGCGTACTGAATGGCGGCCACGGTACCTTCGTAGGCGTACCCCATCCCCCAGTAGGGCCGGGCCAGGGTCCAGCCGATCTCGAATTCGGGCCACCCTTCGGGATGGTGGCAGCCGATCCGGCCCACAAAGGCTCCGCTGGAGATTTCCTCCACCGCCCACATCCCGTAGCTGCGCAACGCCCAGTGTCCGACCAGCATCGCGATGTGGCGCCAGGCCTGGTCCCGGGTGATGGGGCGTCCATCGCCCAGGTGGCGGATGACTTCGGGGTCGGCGCACATGGCGGTGTACGCGTCGAGATCGGACTCGCGGAAAGGGCGGAGTCTCAATCGTTCGGTCTGCAGCGTGGGGATTCGAGGCACGGAACCAGAGCGGGGGAACGGGGAACAGGGAACAGGGAACGGGAGTACCTGTGTCTCGCCTTGATCGAAGCGCTAGCTGGTGGGGGGGCCGGCGCTGCCCCAGATCTTCCTCCAGTCCTTGCGCCACAGCAGCCGGCGCCACCAGCTGGGCTTGGGATACAGCCATCGCAACGCCCCTGCGCCCTGGGTGGCCGCCGCCGAATCCGCGGCGACGATGGCGGCGAACGGGGCGCCGCCGGTCAGGTTGCCGAGCTGCGAGAGACGCGACCGAAGATAGAGCGCGGCGGCCACCGTTCCGGCGGGTCCGATCCCCATGAGCACCAGGAACGTCCTGTGATTGGACGGGTGCTGGCCCTTGTAGATCAATCCGAAATCGGTGCTGCCCTTGGTCTCGAAGACGTCCCGGGTCACCAGACTGCGAAAGGCGTCCGGGTTCCGAAAGGCCACCAGCTTGGGCTCGCAGGTGTCGAGAATCTGAAACGACTTGAAGTTGCCCCCGATGGACACCGCGTCGTCGGTCCAGCGGCCCGACTCCTTCTCGACCGACTTGAGCGTCACCGCTCCGGAGCCCACCTCACCCAGCAGGTGGATCAGCTCGGAGGCCGCCTTGATCTCCGCCGAATCGAAGACTTCCGGAATGTTGGTCCACTTTCGTACCGCGACCGAGCCCGGCATGCCCTGGTTCTCCGGGTCGCGGGAGAAGAACTCGTTTCCCGGGACGAACATCTGGCGCACGTAGATGCCTACCGCCGCCTTGTCCGCCCCCAGGCGCCCCAACAACCGGCGCGCCGGCGCCCGCTGCCGTTGGCGCCAGATCTCGAACCAGGTGAGCGCGATCGCAGCCGAGAAGCCCGCCCCGGCGACGGCGCCCAGCACCGCCTCCTTGGTGAGAGACTCGGGGAGCAAGATCCAGAAGATTGCGTACATGCGTGCCTAGCTCGCCGCCTTGATGGGAATCCGGACCCGCGTGCGCTGCCACTCGAGGATCAGGGTTACCCCACCGCCCTCGCCCGGCTCGGCCCGGATGGTAAAGGTCTCGATCGGCGCCTTCACCGACTCCGCCGGCACCTTGCCCCGGCCGGCTTCCTGGGCGCGGACCGCCCCGGTGTAATTGGACTCCTCGCCCCACTGGGTCGTCGACTTGTTCACGATGATCTGCCACTCGGTCTCGCCCGGCACCGTGTAGAGTGTCCACTTACCGGCCGGCGCGGTCACCCCCGCCACGTTCAGGGCGATCGGAGAGAACACGGTAGTGGGCTCATTGGCGCCGGTGCGCCAGAGCGTGTCGAAGGGCACCGCCTCGCCACCGATCATGACCCGCCCTTTGAGTGAAGGCCGGCCGTAGCAGATCTTCACCGGCTTCCCAGCCACCGAGAAGGTGACGGAATCGAGGGGACTGGCCCGCCCGGCGGCCGGCACCTGCTTGGGGTGCATGATCACGCACCCGGTATCGGGGTAGACCGGGACCGGAGTGGGGGCGGGGAACGGGACCAGCAGAGCGACCAGGACGGGTATCAGCACAAGGGCCTCATGATTTCGAATGTCGTGATGTGTTGAAGACTAGCGTTGGAGCCGGGCCCGCGCCTCGACCGCCGCGCGTAGAGCTGCCTCCGGTGAATCGGCCAGCGCGTTCAGATGCCCCATCTTCCGCCCGGGGCGGGGCTCCTTCTTGCCATAAAGATGCAGCTTGACGCGCGGGTTTTGGAGTGCCGCCGCCCAATTGGGCTCCCCCGCCTGCCAGAGGTCCCCCAGCAGGTTCACCATCGCGATCGGGGACCGGAGTTCCACCGCCCCGAGCGGGAGGCCGGTGACGGCACGCACCTGCTGCTCGAATTGACTGGTCACACAGCCGTCCAGCGTGTAGTGCCCGCTGTTGTGGGGGCGGGGGGCGATCTCGTTGATGAGGAGTCGGCCACCCGCGGCCACGAAGAACTCGACGCCCAGCACCCCGACGTAGTCCAGCGCGCCCGCCAGCGCCCCCGCCACCGCGTGGGCCTCCTTCGCCAGGCTCGGAGAGATCCGGGCCGGGGCGGTGGTGGTGTCGAGGATGCCCCGGGCGTGGACGTTCTCCCCCACGGGAAAGGCAGCCACCGCCCCATCGACGCCCCGCGCCAGCACCACGGAGATCTCCCGCTCGAGGGTGAGGCGCTCCTCCAGAATGCATTCGACGCTCTTGAAGGCCTGAAAGGCGGCCGCCAACTCGGCGAGTGAGTCCACCGTCGCCTGTCCCTTGCCGTCGTATCCCAGCCGGCTGGTCTTGAGCAGGGCGGGGGCCCCGATTGCGGCAAAGGCAGGCTCCAGGTCCTCCGCCCGCCGGACCGGACGGAAGGCGGCGGTGTGGAGGCCGTGGTCCCGAACGAAGCTCTTCTCGTCGATCCGGTTCTGCGCGATCGCCACTGCCTCGGGACGGGGACGCACCGGCACGGAGCTTTGGAGCCGGGCCAGCGCGGCGGCCGGCACGTTCTCGAACTCGGTGGTCACCACGGCACAGCTTTGGGCCAGGACTTCCAGCGCCTTGGGGTCGTCGTAGGCGGCTGAGATGTGGCGATCGGCCACGGAGCCGGCCGGGCTCTCGGGATCGGGGTCGAGCACCAGAACGCGATATCCCATGGTCCGAGCGGCCATGGAGAACATGCGACCGAGCTGACCGCCACCCAGGAGGCCCAGGGTGGCGCCCGGCAGGATCATGAGGGGCGGACGGGCGGGAGTTTGAGGTCGAGGACCCGGGCGGTCTGCGCCTCGCGAAAGGCCTTCAGTTTCCGGGCGACTTCCGGGTCCCGCCCGGCCACGATGGAGGCGGCGAAGAGCCCGGCATTGCGGGCACCGGCCTCGCCGATCGCGAAGGTGGCTACCGGGACTCCCCCCGGCATCTGGACGATCGAGAGCAGGGAATCGAGGCCCTGCAGATGTTTGGTCGGAATGGGAACGCCCAGAACCGGCAGCATGGTCTTGGAGGCGAGCATGCCGGGGAGGTGCGCCGCGCCCCCGGCTCCCGCGATCAAGCAGACCAGGCCCCGGGAGCCGGCCTCCTCGGCGTATTGGAACAGCAGGTCCGGCGTCCGGTGGGCCGACACCACCCTCGATTCATGGGCCACGCCCATGCCGGTCAGCTCGCGGGCGGCGTGCTGCATCACTTCCCAGTCCGAGTCGCTGCCCATCACAATCCCGACCAGAGGCTTGGTCATGAAGGTCTCGTTTAGGACTGAGGACTGAGGACTGAGTGGGTTCTGGGTTCTGCGTTCTGAGTTCTAAAGAGTCGCCGGTCGCAAATCGCAAGTCGCATGGGCTGTCATTCCGAGCGAAGCGAGGAATCTCGGACCTGGGGCTTCGATGCTGTGGGACCGAGATCCCTCGGGCCCCTCCCTCCGGTCGGGGTGCCTCGGGATGACAGGTCCCGTGGCCTTCATCACCTGTCCGTCCTGTCCGTCTTGTCCGTCTTAAACGGGTTCTGATAACTGGGTTTCTGGTCCCCGGTCCCTGGTCCCCGGTCCCTACCGTCCAATCTAACCACCCTCTCCCACCCTGAAACATCCTCCCCCACCACCCCGTCCTCCCCCATGTACCTTTCCCCTGCGGTTTTCCCCCCGAGGAGCACTCATGGCGACGACGGTCGTGGCATCCGCGTCGAGCATCCCTGCGTCCCCGACCCAGGACCGGGTGGACTCCGCATCCTGGGTGCTCTACGCCGTCCTCGCCTCCTCCATCTCCATCGTCGTCGGTTTGATCTGGGACATTTCCTGGCACCGCACGGTGGGGCGGGACACCTTCTGGACCCTGCCGCACGTCCTCGAACAACTGGCCGCCATCGTCACCGGCCTGAGCTGCGGCTGGCTGGTGCTCCACACCACGCTGGCCGGAACCGCAGAGACGCGGGCGGCCTCAGTCCGGTTCTGGGGATTTCGCGGCCCCTTGGGCGCCTGGGTCTGCATCTGGGGCACGCTCATGACGATCACCTCGGCCCCGTTCGATAACTGGTGGCACGGCGCCTACGGGCTGGATGTGAAGATCGTGAGCCCGCCCCACATCGTGCTGCTGATCGGCATGGCGGGCATTCAGCTGGGGGCCATGCTCCTGGCCCTCACGGCCCAGAACTTGGCCCCCTCGGAGAGCGCGGCCCGTTGGGGGCTGCTGTATGCCACTGCCGCGGCGGTGCTGGTCACCATGGGCGGGACCGCGATCATGGAATACGCCGGGTTCCCCAACGACACCCACAACGCGCTCTTCTATCAGGTCACGGCCGGCGTGTTTCCAATTCTTCTGATCGGCACCGCCCGGGCCGGCCGGCTGCGCTGGCCCGCCACCACGACCGTGCTGCTCTACATGGGCATCATCCTGCTGATGTCCTGGATCCTGCAGCTGTTCCCGGCCACCGCCAAGCTGGCGCCGATCTACAACCCCGTCACCCACATGGTGCCGCCGCCGTTCCCGCTGCTGCTGGTGATCCCCGCGGTGGGTCTCGACCTGCTGCTCCGTTGGTGGGGCCCCGGGCGCGACTGGCGGCTGGCCCTGATGGCCGGGCCCCTGTTCGTAGCGCTCATGCTGGTGCACTGGTGGTGGGCCGAGTTCCTGCTCACCCCGCACGCGCGCAACTGGTTCTTCGGGGCCGACCAGTGGGATTACAGCCTGCGGCTCGGCAAGTGGCGCTATCAGTTCTGGAACCTCGACAAGGACTCGGCGGGCCTCTGGAGTCCGCGGCTGTTCGCCAAGGGGCTCCTGATCGCGACCGGGGTCGCCTTTGCCTCGGCGCGGCTGGGACTCTGGTGGGGGAACTGGATGCAGCGGGTACGCCGATGAATCGTGGTGGGGGGATCGGGCTCGCGCTGGGAGTCCTGCTTCTCTGTAGTGCCCACGTCGGAACGCCAGATACCTGGTTCGAGGGCATGGCGGGACCCTACCCCGTGCGGGTGGTCATTCGGGCCCCGGGCGTCGTCCCCGGCCTCTCAGAGATCACGGTGAGAATCACCGGAGGCGGAGTACAGCGCGTCACGGCGACGCCGGTGATCTGGAACGCCGGGGTAGGAGGGATCCCCCCCGCCGACGTGGCTCAGCCGGTGCCGGGAGATTCCGGCCTCTACAGCGTGCAGCTCTGGTTCATGCGAGTGAGCTCTTACAGCGTCCACGTCACCGTCGAAGGGGACCAGGGGACCGGGACCGTGCAGGTCCCCTTTCAGGCGGTCGCCACTCGCCAGCTCCCGCTCAACCGGCCGCTCCAGATCGCGCTCTCGATCGCGGGACTGGTGCTGTTTCTGGGTGCGGTGACCCTGATCGGCGCCGCCACTCGCGAGAGCGTGCTGCCGCCTGGCGAGGAGCCCGACCGCCGCCGACGCCTCTGGTCGCTGGTGGCCATGGTGGCCTCCGCCGTGGTGCTGGCGCTGGGGGTGATCGGCGGGCGAGCCTGGTGGAACGCGGTCGAGGCCGAGTATCGGCACAGCATGTACCGGCCCTTCGCCGCATCCGCGACCGTGGTGCCCGGTGCCGCGGGGCCTGCGCTCGACTTCGAAATCCTCGACTCGGTCTGGCGGGCGCGAGGCTGGACGCCGCTGATCCCCGACCACGGCAAGCTGATGCACCTGTTCCTCATCCGGGACAGTCTCGGCGAAGGATGGGCCCACCTGCACCCGGTGGCGCTGGACAGCAACCGGTTCGAGACCCGGATTCCTTCGCTGCCGGCCGGTCACTACCGGATCTACGCCGACATCGTGCACGAGAGCGGTTTCGCGCAGACGCTGCTGGCATCCGCGGATTTGGGAGACGTAAGCGTGCCGCGCACCTGGGCGCCCACAGATGCCGACGATTCCTGGCTGATCGCACCGGGTACCGTTGCCGCGGAACCGGGAGGGACCGTCAAGCTGGCGGATGGCTCGGCGATGACCTGGGAGACCGGCCCAGCGAAGCTCGATCCCAAAGCCGACGGGGGACTTCGTTTCCTCGTCATCGGGCCCGATGGGAAGCCCGCCGCCCTCGAGCCATACATGGGGATGGAAGGCCATGCGATCGTCCAACGCACCGACGGCTCCGTGTTCGCGCACCTGCACCCCATGGGCACCGCCACGATGGCCAGCCAACTGGCCTTCGAAGTCCGCCAACCCCAGGACACCGCCCTCGGCGCGGTGAGCAAGAAGCTCGCGGCCGAGCCGGATCTCCTGTCGAGCGCGATGATACACGCAATGGAACCGGGGCGAGTAGCTTTCCCGTTCGCCTTTCCGAAGGGTGGCACTTACCGCGTCTGGGTGCAGGTCAAGCGGGCAGGGAAGGTGATGACAGGGCTGTTCAGAGTCGAAGTGTCCGAGTAGCGGTCACAAGTCGCAAGATGCCCCTCATCCCGAGCGCAGCGAGGGATCTAGCTCATGCATCCCAGACACCTCCGCTCTTGAAGAAGGAACTGCCGAGGGCGCAGAGGCGCGGAGGACGCAGAGGATAATCTGAGCAATCTGTGTGATCTGTGGGTCGGTAACTGCACACCACGGAGACACGGAGACACAGAGGTTCACGGAGGGAATGCTTGAATTCCCCCCCGTCCCAGGTCCCTGGTCCCATTGGACCAGCTTCGAGATGGGCGTACTAAGACTTGAACCGCAGGCGCAGAGGACGCAGAGGGCTCCGAGCAATGCGGCCATCTCTAAGGTTCACAAAGGAAATTGAATTGCCCCCCACCCCACCCAAGAACGGGGGGCGGTGGGGTAACACAAGTCTTTCTCTGCGTTCCTCTGCGTCCGCGGCAGTTCCTTTTTCAGGGTCGCCTGCACTTTGATGCGCCTATCGCTCGGAATGACAGGTGGGGGGCGGTGGGGGAACAACGTTCTTTTCTCCGTTGTTCTCCGTGCCTCCGTGGTAAGATGTTGGGGCGGTGGGGTGGGGGATCTGTGAAATCTGTGTAATCTGTGGACCTAAAATCCAAAGGCTCAATGACCAAATCTCTTGCCTCTCGCCCCTTGCCCCTTGCCAGCTTGGCATTCTCCGCGATTCTCGCCGTCTTCCCGATGCCAGCCGGCGCGCAGGACCAGACTCCGCTGCAGCGCCGCTACCAGCCCACCATCGATCGCATCATGGCCCTGGCCTTGAGCGACAGCTCGGCCTACGCGCGGGTGGGGGAGTTGGTGGATCGGTTCGGGCATCGGCTGAGCGGGTCCGAGAGTCTCGAGCGTGCCATCGCCTGGGTGCACGACCGGATGCTCGAGGACAAGCTCGACAACGTACGGGTCGAGCCGGTCATGGTGCCGCACTGGGTGCGGGGCAAGGAGTCCGCGGCGCTAGTGGAGCC
This sequence comes from uncultured Gemmatimonadales bacterium, assembly GCA_963704015.1. Taxonomy (GTDB): domain Bacteria; phylum Gemmatimonadota; class Gemmatimonadetes; order Gemmatimonadales; family GWC2-71-9; genus DATIWD01. Next base: position 200,061 of record CAVPGI010000017.1, on the reverse strand, counting down.
GAGGCCGCTGCCGTTGCCAATGCTGGGCCTGGGCGGCAGCGTGGCGACTCCGGCCGGCGGGATCACCGCCGAAGTGCTGGTGGTGCGGAGCTTCGACGAGTTGCACATGGCGGGGGACCGCGCCCGCGGCAAGATCGTGCTGTTCGACTACCCGTTCCCGACCAGCGTCCCTCCCTTCACCGGCTATGGCCGCGCGGTGGCCTATCGCGTCCGGGGTGCCATCGAGGCGGCCAAGGCCGGCGGGGTCGCGTGCCTGATCCGCTCGGTGGCGTCCTATTCGATCCGGAGCCCGCACACCGGCGTCATGCGCTACGACTCGGTGGTGCCGCCGGTCCCCGCCGCGGCTCTCACCGTGGAAGACGCGGAGATGCTCCGCCGGATGCAGGATCGTGGGGAGAAGATCGTGGTCCATCTCGAGATGGAGGCCCAGACTCTGCCCGACGCCCAGTCCGGCAACGTGATGGGAGAGGTCAAGGGCTGGCAGCAGCCCAACCAAGTCGTGGTCCTGGGCGGGCACATCGACTCCTGGGACGTGGGGCAGGGGGCGATGGACGACGCGGGCGGGATGGTGGTGGCCTGGGAAGCGGTGCGGCTGCTCAAGCGGCTGGGTCTGCAGCCCAGGCGCACCGTCCGCGCGGTGGGATGGACCAACGAGGAGAATGGCCTCCGCGGGGCGGTGGCCTATCGGGACGCGCACAAGGCCGAGGATCATGTGCTGGCCATCGAATCGGACGCCGGGGCGTTCCGTCCCTTTGGCGTCGGCTTCGAGGGCACCGCCGACGGGTTGGCCACCGCGACCGAGATCGGAGCCATGCTCAAGGCCATCGGCGCCGACCGGGTGCTGGCCGGGGCGGGGGAGGCGGATATCTCTCCGCTCAAGGAGATCGGCGTCCCCACCATGGGGTTGGACACCGACGAGCGACGCTACTTCTGGTATCACCACTCCCAGGGCGATACCCTCGACAAGCTGGATCCCGCGGAGCTGGCCCGCTGTGTAGCGACGTTGGCGGCGATGGCCTATGTTGTGGCGGACATGGAGACGCGGCTGCCCAAGGTGGAACCCGCTCGGTAAACGACCGGGGTGGTCGCGTCCGGCCGACGCCGCATTCGCGCGGCCTTCTCCGATAGCCTATGGCCACCCTCTCCTTCCCCCAGGAGTTGGTCAGCTCCCTCGCCTCGCGCTTCAAGATCCAGCGTGAGCTGGGGCGCGGGGGCATGGGGTCCGTGCTCCTGGCCCATGACACCAGCCTCGGCCGGCCGGTGGCCATCAAGGTCCTCTCCGCCGAGGTCTCCCAGGCTCTCGGCGCCGAGCGCTTCACCCGCGAGATCCAGCTGACCGCCCGCCTGGTCCACCCCAACATCGTCCCCCTGTTCGACTCCGGTGAGGCCGGCGGCTCGCTCTACTACGTGATGCCGTTCATCGAGGGGGAGACCCTCCGCTCCCGCCTCGACCAGGAAGGGCCTCGACCGGTGGCCGAGGTGATGCGGATCGTGGCCGACCTGGCGGAGGCGCTGGCCTACGCCCACGCGCTGGGGATCGTGCATCGCGACCTCAAGCCCGAGAACGCCTTCTGGTACGGCGGCCGCACCCTGCTGGCCGATTTCGGGATCGCCAAACACACCGATTCCACCTCCCCCGGAACCGGCAACCTCACCACCGCCGGCATGATCGTGGGCACCCTTGCCTATATGAGTCCGGAGCAGGGCAGCGGCGCCGCCCAGATCGATGGCCGCTCCGATCTCTACAGTCTGGGCTGCGTCGCCTACGAGCTGCTCACCGGCCAGCCGCCCTTCACCGGCCCCAACCCGATGGCGGTCCTGGCGGGGCATCTCACCGGTCCGGTCCCCTCGCTCCGCGCCACCCGGTCCGAGATCGAGCCGGCGGTGGCCACCTTCGTGGAGCGGCTCCTGGCCAAAGACCCCAACGATCGCCCCGCCACTGCTTCGGTGCTGCTGGAGGAGCTGCGCGCGGCGGAGACCTGGCGTGGGGAGACCGTCCACATCACACCCAGCCAACCCACGACGAGCCAACCGAAGCCGGTAGTGCCCGAGGTGCGCTGGGAGTCGCCCGAGGTCCAACAGCAATACCAAAAGGGCCGCACCCTCTATCTGAGCGCGGTGCAGGGCGGGGCCGGGGCCCGGGACAAGCTGGAGCTGGCCCGGATCTACCTCGAGAAAGCGGCGGCCTTGGCCCCTGAGAACGCCCGGGTCCTGATCTCCCTCGCCGACGTGCACCACGTGCTCGGCATCCGCGGCTTCACGGACCTGGGAGAAGCGATCCGCCGAGCCAAGCAGATGCAGCTCAAGGCGCTGGAGCTGGACGACTCGATCGGCGAGGTGCACAGCTCGCTGGGGGTGACCTTCCTCTACTGGGACGACGACTTCGAGACCGCGGGCCAGGAGCTGCGCCGCGCGGTCGAGCTCAACCCCGAGGAGGCGATGTGCCACCGGCACATGGGCTCCTGGTTCAAGATCATGGGCCGGCTGGACGAGGCGCTGGAGCAGATGCGGGAGGCGGCGCGGCTGGCGCCTCGGGCGCCCTTCATGCACGTGGGCCTGGCGGACGTGCTGATGGCGCTGGGCCGCTACGACGAGGCCACCGGCCCGCTCCGGGACGCGCTCCGCCTCTCGCCCCAGTACGAGGCCGCGCTCGAGCGGCTGGAGATGAGCTGTCACCGGGCCGGCCGCCACGAGGAGGCGCTCGACGCCCGCCGCATCCTGCTCAGCATCCGTGGAGAGGCCGATGAAGCCGCCAAGCTGGCCGCCGACACCGCGGCCGAGGGCTGGCTGGTCGCGCGGGACCGGGATCTCCGTCGCGAGCTGAACGCGCTGCTGGAGCTGGCCGAGCGGGAGGATCCCTTCAAGGACCGGGGCGGCAGCCGCCAGCTCTCCGATCGGATCGTGATCGTCGCCGCCGAGCTGGGGGAATGGACTCTCGCGATGGATTGGGTGGAACGGGCCTACCTGCGGCGCCCCGGTCGCCTGCGGCGAGTGCTCACGGATTTACCGTATGATCGCGACGGGCTGGCCAGCGACCCCCGCTATGTGCGGCTGCTCCGGACGGCGGGGTTGGAGGATCGGCTCTAGCTCGGCCGCAGGCATTCCCTCAGGCAGTTCCCGGCCGACCATCAATCCACCTTGTGGAAAGACCCGGGCCCCGGTAGCATAACCCTTCAATTCCACCAGGTCTCGTCGGGTATTTGCGGTCGCAGGTCGCAACACCCTGAGTCGATTCGATTTCGCACACCCATCGGAGGAAGGGATGAGGACGGTCTATCATAGATCGCGGCCCGCGCTGCGCGCTGCGCTGGGGGTCCTGCTGGTGGCGGCGTTCGCGAGCCCGGGATGGTCGCAGGCGCCCAAGAAACCACCTGCTAAGCCGGCGGCCAAACCCGCGGCGGCGCCCGCTCCGGCCGGCAAGCCCAACATCATCGTGATCTGGGGTGACGATATCGGGCAGAGCAACCTGAGCATCTTCACCAAGGGCATGTTGGGCTATACCACCCCCAATATCGACCGCATTGCTAACGAGGGGATCCTCTTCACCGACTATTACGCCGAGCAGAGCTGCACCGCGGGGCGCGCGGCGTTCATCACCGGGCAGAGCGTGTTCCGTACTGGGAACAGCAAGGTGGGGCTGCCCGGCGCCGACGTCGGGCTCCAGAAGGAAGATCCCACCATCGCGGAGCTGCTCAAGCCCTTGGGGTACGCCACCGGGCAATTCGGGAAGAACCACTTGGGAGACAAGGACGAGTACCTACCGACGGCCCACGGCTTCGACGAATTCTACGGCAACCTGTACCACCTGAACGCGGAAGAAGAGCCGGAGCTGCCCGATTACCCCAAGGAGTCGGACTTCCCCGGCTTCCGGAAGAAGTACGGGCCGAGGGGCGTTATTCACAGCTTCGCGATGCCGGACGGCACCCAGAAGATCGAGGACACCGGGCCGCTGACCAAGAAGCGGATGGAGACCATCGACGACGACATCGCCACCCGGGCCGCCGAGTTCATCGCCAAGCAGGCCAAGGCGGGCAAGCCGATGTTCGTGTGGGTCAACTTCACCCATATGCACTTCCGGACCCACCCCAAGCCCGAGAGCGTAGGCCAAGCCGGCCGATGGCAGGGTCCGTATCACGATGTGATGATCGACCACGACAAGAACGTGGGCACCGTGCTCAAGGCGGTCGACGATGCGGGCATCGCCGACAACTCGATCGTCATGTACAGTACGGACAACGGTCCGCACATGAACAGCTGGCCGGACGCGGGGATGACCCCCTTCCGCAATGAAAAGAATTCCAATTGGGAGGGAGCTTATCGGGTGCCGGCGATGGTCCGCTGGCCCGGGCACATCAAGCCGGGGACCGTTTCCAATGAGATTGTGGCCCACCTCGACTGGCTGCCGACCTTTCTCGCGGCGGCCGGCATGCCGGACGTGACCGAGCGGCTGCTCAAGGGCTACCAAGTGGGAAAAATGACCTACAAGGTCCACCTGGACGGCTACAACCTGGTGCCCTACTTGACCGGGCAGGTGGCCGCCAGCCCGCGGAAGGAGTTCTTCTACTTCTCCGACGACGGGGATCTGGTGGGGCTCCGCTACGACAACTGGAAGATCGTCTTCGCCCAGCAGCGGGCGGATGGCACCATGCTGGTTTGGTCGGAGCAGTTCACGCACACCCGCATCCCGTGGCTCTACAACCTCCGCATGGATCCCTACGAGCGGGCAACGATCACGTCCAACACCTACTGGGATTGGTACTTCGACCACGTCTACCTGCTGATTCCAGCGCAGACCTACGTGGGCCAGTTCCTCGCCTCCTTCAAGGAGTATCCGCCACGCCAGAAGGCAGCGAGCTTCACCATCGATCAGGTGATGGAATCGCTGACGCCACCTGCCAGTCATTAGACAGGGCGGACAAGGCGGACAGGGCGGTATAGGCGGGCGAGGCGGTCGCAAGTCGTGAGTCAAAAAGGGTGTCATTCCGAGCGAAGCGAGGAATCTCGGTCCAAGGTGTGAGTGAGCCTGAACCGAGATCCCTCGGGCCCCTCCCTTCGGTCGGGGTCCCTCGGGATGACAACTCGTTTTGCTTCAGGAACCTGTCCGCCTTGTCCGTCCTGTCCGCCCGCCCTACGCCCTCTCCTACCACACGGCAGCCCTCAAACTATCCGGCTGCACCATCGGATCTCCTGCTTTGCACCCGAACGCCTTGGCGAAGGAAGGCATGTTGGCCAGCGGGCCGTTGACCCGCCACTTGGGCGGCGCGTGGGGGTCCGTTGAGGCGCGGAGCCGCTGAGTCTCGGGGCGGACGTCCACCCGCCAGCTCTGGGCATACGAGATGAAGAACCGCTGCTCCTGCGTGAACCCGTCGATCAGCGTCCGCTCCTTTCCCTCCAGCGCCTGCTCCAACGCGTCATAGGCGATCACCATCCCGCCAAAATCGGCCAGGTTCTCGCCCAGGGCCAATCGGCCGTTGACGTGGAAGGTGTCGATCACGACGAACTGGTTGAACTGCTCCACCACTCGATTGGCCCGCTCGTTGAACCGCTTCTCGTCCTCCGCGGTCCACCAGTCCTTGAGGTTCCCCTTGGCGTCGTACTGCCGCCCCTCGTCGTCGAATCCGTGGGTAATCTCGTGCCCCACCGTCCCGCCGCCCATCCCGCCCATGTTGGCTCCCACATCCGCGTCGGGATCGAAAAACGGCTTCCGGAGCTGGCCCGCCGGCAGGGCGATCTCGTTCATCGAGGGATCGTAGTAGGCGTTGACCGTGGGCGGGGTCATTCCCCACTCACCCTTGTCGACTGGCTGGCCCAGTCGCCCCAGCGTCCTCCGGCTCTCGAACTCCCGGGCCCGGATCCGATTCAGCACGAAGGGCCCCTCTTCGATCTTGAGCTTGGAATAATCCCGCCACTGATCGGGATAGCCCACCTTGAAGTTCATGGCGGCGAGTTTCGACAGGGCATTGGCCTTGGTGGAATCCGACATCCAGGACAGCTGTTTGATCCGGGCCGCAAAGGCGTCGCGAATCTCGAGCACCAACTCCCGCGCCTTGGACCGCGCCTCGGGTGGAAAGGCGTCAGCCACATAGGCCTGCCCCAGCGCCTCTCCCATGTCGGTATCGGTCGCATTGAGGCAGCGACGCCAGCGAGGGGGCAACGCCTTGCGGCCGGTGATCCGCGCGTTCCACTTGAAGTCTTCTTGCTCGAAGGCCTGTCCCAACGACGGCGCGGCCGCATCGGCCAGACGCCATTGCAGGTAGATCTTCCACTGCGCCAGCGGCACCTCCTTGATCAACGGATCGACCCCCTCGAAGAACTTGGGGGTCGCCACGTTGAGGTCGGGCTGGGTCGAGACCCCGATCCCCTTGAGATACCCCGCCCAGTCGAAGGCCGGGCTCAGGCTCTGCAGCTCGGCGTAGGTCTTCTTGTGGGTGATGTTCTGGGGATCCCGCTGCTCCAGCACCGTCAGGGAGGCCTCGGCCAGCTTGGTCTCGAGGGTCATGATCTGCTTGGCTTCAGTCGCCGCGGTGGCGGCGGGATGGCCCAGCAGCTGGAGGGTCGCGACCACATGGGCCACGTAGTCGGTGCGGAGCGAATCCGAAGAGGGATCGGTCTTGGTGTAGTAGTCGCGATCCGGCATTCCCAGCCCGCCCTGATAGGCCCAGGCGGTGTAGTGGCTGCTCTCCAGGGGATCGGGTAGCGCGAAATAGCCGAACAGCGCATCCACCCCCATCAGATGCAGCCGGGACAGCTCGGCGAACAGGGACGCGTTCGAGTTGATCCCGTTGATGCGACCGATCTCCTGTTTGAGCGGGGCTGCTCCCTCCCGATTGGCCCGCGTCGAGTCCATGCAGGTGGCATAATAGGTCCCGACCCGGCGGGTGTTGTCGTCGCCGGTCTTCCGCTTGGCCGCCGCCTGCTCCGCGATCCCGCGCAGTTGAGCGTCGTTCTGCTCGCGCGATTCCCCGATCACGCCCCACGAGGTGTATTCGGCCGGGATGGTGTCGCGCGCCAACCAGAGACCGTTGGCGTATTGGAAGAAGTCCTTACAGGGAGCGCAGGTGGTGTCGATGAAGCTCGGCTCCACGGTCTGCGGCGTGGGTGGCAGGGGCCGCTCCTGGGCCAGGACCGGGGTCGAAAACGCCAGCCCGAGCGCCAACAGGGACGGGAGTCGGAAAGTCATGGGTTGTATTGAGGGTGAACGGTGAACGGGGAACGGGGAACGGGAGTCCCCCATTCCCCTCGGCAATCACCAATCGGCAATCGGCATTGCCCCTACTGATCCACGATCCTCACCCCGGACGGAAGATCGAACCGAAAAGTGTCGGGCTTGAGGTTCGGATTGGGTTGGACCTGGGTGAAGATCAGCGTGCGATAGGTGCCGCGGCGCTCCCGGATCTCCAGGCGCCGAGGCAGGGCATCGGCCTGGTCCAGCCAGAGCACGGCGCGGTCGAAGGGCAGGTCGGCGTCCAGGGGCTCGAGCTGAATCACGTCCACCACTCGTCCGCCGGCCTTGTCGAGCCGCAGGTACGTGATGTGGTAGCGCTCGGCCGGGCGGTCCAGCAGCCAGGCCAGCACGCTGAACCCGAACTTGGGTCCGCTCGGAATGCCCATGCGGATGACCTGCCCGGGGGTGGTGCTGGGCGTGTAGACCCAGAGCCGCTGGCCGTCCATCACGATCGCGTCCCCGTCGGGGTCGGAGAAGCGCATGGCCAGCTTGGCCGTGCCCGCCTGCACCAGGCGGCCCCGGCTCTCGAAGTTGCCGATCATCGAATCCTCGATGAGCTGCTTGAAGTCGGCGCCGAAGGCGTTGAGCTGCTGGTAGACTCGGGCGGCGCGATTGGCGATGGCGACCGGGTCGGGGCTCGGCGACTGGGCTCCGCCGGCCCGGGCCGTGCCCAGCGCGAGCACGGCGAGGACAGCGTAGCGCATCAGGGGGAGGGGCGAGCCGCGCAGGTCAGGCCGCCACTTCCTCCACCTCGGCCAGCCGGACGCCCACGATGGTGGAGACCCCCGGCTCCTGCATGGTGACGCCGAAGACCGCGTCCGCCGCCTGCATGGTGCGGGGGTTGTGGGTGATCACGATGAACTGGGTGGTCTTCTTGAACTCGTCGAGGAGGCGCGTGAAGCGGGCGACGTTGGCGTCGTCCAGCGGGGCGTCCACCTCGTCCATGAGGCAGAAGGGGCTGGGTTTGGTGAGGTAGATGCTGAACAACAGGGACACCGCCACCAGGGTGCGCTCGCCGCTTGAGAGCAGGTGAATGCGCTGGGTCCGCTTGCCGCGGGGGGCGGCATGGATGTCGATCTCGCTCTCCAGCGGATTCTCGGGATCGGCCAGCCGCAGCTCGCACTCCCCGCCGCCGAAGAGGGTCTGGAACACGTGGACGAAGTTGGTCTGGATGGAGGTAAAGGTCTCCATGAACATGGCGCGGGCGGTATCGTCGATCTCGCGGATTGCCTGCTGGAGCGACTGCCGAGCGGCGACCAGATCGTTCCGCTGGCTGACCAGGAACTCGTGGCGCTTGGTTTCCTCGGCGTGCTCCTCCACCGCCAGCGCGTTGACCGGGCCGATCGCTTCGAGGGCGCTGACGATGCGGGCCGCCTCCATCTCCAGCGCGTCCAGCTCCAAGTCCAGGACCGGAGCCTCGGCCAACAGATCGGCGATCGGCTTCCGCCACTCGCCCTCGACCCGCTCGACAATGCTGCGCCGCTGGGCGGCCGTCTCGGCCAACTCCAGCTCCAGCCGGTGCGCTTCATCGGTCAGGGTCTCCGCCTTGGTGCGGGCCTCCGCCAGCTCATGCTCCGCCACCGTGAGTGCCTCTTCCGCGGCCGCCGCCTCGGCATCCGAGTCGGTCGCGGAGGCCTCCAGCTCCAATACGCCGACCCGCCGCTCGGAGCGAGCCTCGATCCATTGCGCCTGCTGCGCCGCCAGGGTGGCGCACTCCCGGTCGATGGCGGCCAGTTCCGCCTGCAGAGCCTGGGTCGAGCCGTCGGCCTCGGTCCCCATGGCGGTGGCCCGGGCCAGTTGATTCGAGGCCGCCTCGAGCCGGGCCGCGACGTGGGCCTGCTGAACCTGCCAATGCACCCGGGCGTCGCGGGCCGCTTCCTGCTCGGACTCCAGGGCGGCCAGCCGGGCCCTCGCCTCGCCCAGATGCTCCTCGAGGCGGGCCCGAGCCAGCTCGCTCTCGGTGAGCCCGGCGTCGATCTCGGCCAGCCGGCGCTCGGCTTTGGCGACCCGTTCGGTCAGACTGGCCAACTGAGACTCCGCGTCGGTCAGCTCGCGGGAGAAGAGACCGACCAGCCGGATGGCCTCCTCCCGACTGCCGACCGCCTGGCGCTCGGTGTCTCGGGCCTCCTCCGCCTCCTGGTTGATACGCTCCAGGGCCCGTTCCGCCTGCGCCAACGCTTCAACGGTGGCCTGCAGCGCCGCCTCGGTAGCCGTCATGTGCTTCCGAGCCTGTTCGGTTTCGTTCGCCAGACTCTCCAGCTCGGCGCGACGGCGCAGGGGACCGGAGGCGGTGCTGGCTCCCGCCAGGAACACGGCGCCATTGGGGCGGCGCAGGGCGCGGCCGGCGGGCTCGAGCACCTGGGCGCCGGAGAGGAGACCGCGTACCCAGGGCTCCGCCGGTGGATCGGCCTTGAGGCGGTCCTCCATCGCCACCGCGTCTGCCACCCGAGCCGGGGGGCGGTCCGCGGGCAACAGGACCAGCGCGCCGGGCTGTGCCTCCGCGTGCCAGGCCTGGATCGCAGCCACGGCCGCGTCGTCCTGGATGAGCACGGCGTGCACCCATTCGCCCAGCAGCCGTTCCGCCAGCTCGGCCTCGTCGCGGGTGGTGTGCAGGAAGTCGCTCAAGGGGCCCAGCACCGCGCCCCCGAACTGGTCCCGCGCCGCCAGCAGGGCCGCGGCTCCCGGTGCCAGGCCGACCCGATCCCGCTCCAACTCCTCCAGCGCCTGGCGGCGAGCGGTGAGCTGGGCCAGCGTTTCTTCGGCGGAACGGCGCTCCGCACGGTCGAGGGCCTCTCGCCGGCGGGTCTCGCCCACCAGATGGCGCGCGCGCTCGGCCTCCGTGGCGATGCGGCGGGCCTCCTGGATGGTCCGGTCCGCATCGGACGTGGCCGCGGAACGGCGATGCTCGGCCAGCTCGGCGTCGCTCTCGAGGCTGGCGCGACGCACGGTGGCGAGATGCGCCTGCTCGCGCAGCGCGGCCAGGTCTCCTTCCAGGGCGCCACGCTCGCCTTCGAGGGAGCGCAGCGATTGGGCCCGTTCCTGCAGTGCTTCCTCGAGCTGGCGCACGGCCTGCCGCTGGTCCGCCAACCGGGTCCGAACCTCCTGCTCGGTGGCCGCACGGGCCTCCAACTCGGTGCGGATATGCGCCTCGTCGCCCAGGGCCGTCTTGTGCTCGTCGGCGGCCAGGGTGCGCTCACGCCCCGCGGACTGGGCCCGAGCCATGGCCTGCTCCAGCTCCTCGGTGGCCCGGGTGCGGCGCGCGGAGGCGGTGGTCATCCGCTCCGCGGCCAGCTTGACGTCACTCTCCAGCCGCTCGTGCTCCAGGCGGGCCGCGCCCAGCAGCCGGGCGATCTCGGTGCGCTGGGCCTCGGCCAGCGTCCGGTTGCGAGCGGTGTCTTCCCGCTGCTGCTCCAGCATGCTCACCGCCTCGCGCGCCGCCGGTAGCTCTACCGCCAACTCGTCGCGTCTCGCCTCACTGGCGGCCGCCTGAGCGGCCAGCTGATCCAGGAGCCTCCGGGCCAGCGTCATCTGCACGGCGAACCGTTCCTCGGTCAGCTTCACATGGCGCTCGGCCCGGCCCCGCTGGCGGGCCAGGCTTCTGAGCTGGCTCTGGACTTCCGTGATCAGGTCTTCCACGCGCTGCAGGTCGATCCCGGTCTCCTCCAACCGCCGCTCGGTGGTCTGCCTGCGGTCCCGGTAGAGGCCGATTCCCGCCGCCTCCTCGAACAGTTGGCGGCGCTCCTCCGCCCGGTCTGAGAGGAGCAGGTCGATCATCTTGGCCTCGATGACCACGCCGGCGTCGCTCCCCAGCCCGGTACCGCGGAGCAGGTCCTGGATGTCACGCAGACGCACCGGCGCGCCGTTGAGCAGGTAGTCACTCTGTCCGGATCGGGACAGCCGCCGGGTGATCTGGACTTCCTGATAGGCGATCGGGAGATCGCCGTCGGAGTTGTCGAGGAAGAGTGAGACCTCGGTCACGTTGACCGGGCGCCGCCCCGCCGCGCCCTGGAAGATCACGTCCTCCATCTTGCCGCCCCGGAGCAGCCGGGCCGACTGCTCGCCCAGGACCCAGCGCACCGCGTCGGATACGTTGGACTTGCCGCAGCCGTTGGGGCCGACAATGGCCGTGACCCCCTCGCCGAACGACAGGGTGACCGTGTCAGCGAACGACTTGAAGCCGGAGAGCTCGAGTCTGGTGAGGTTCATGGGCTCCTCAGAGGCGAACGGGCAAACGGATTGACCATGGGCGGCGAACGTGAGGGAGGCGTACGGCTCGACTGCCTCTCGTGCTCACCGATCGCCCCCTTCCGGCTGATAGATGAAGAACGGACGGCCCAACTTCTTGCCGGTGGCCTCGGCGTCTTCCCGCGACGAGTAGGGACCCAGCACCACGCGGTATCCCTCGTCGGGGGCGTGCGGCTTGAGCACCGAGGCCGGCAGCCCGGCACTACCGAGCTGCTTGGCCAGCTCCTCCGCCCAGGCCGGATTCTGCGAGCTGCTCACCTGCAGGTAGACCTTTCCTCGAACGGCAGTGTCTCCCGGTGCCGCGGCGATCGCGGTCGACTCCGATACCGAGGGCAGGGGCACCTCCACGGGAGACCAGGGCAGGGCGAGCCAGAAGTCCTTGGCCCCGCCGCCCACCTTTCCGACCACGGGAAAATTGGCCTTACTGAGATCGTAGGCCAAGACGTCCTGCTTGATCTTGCCGACCAGGATCTGCTGGTTGGTCACCGTCGGCAGGTCGACGCCCCACTCGGTCGCGACGCTGCCCGTGAACTTTCCGGTACCCAGGTCCACCAGCCAGACCGAATCGGTGGCCGGTGGGCGGACCAGGAGCCAGCGCCCATACGGGTCGGCGCGGATGGCCAGAGCGGGGGAGGGGATGTCGATCTCCCCGGCGATATCGGAGGTGAACCGGTTGAGCACCAGGATTCCCCCCTGGCGTCGGGCCACGTAGAGCCGGTGTCCCGAGGGAGAAAAGGCAACGGCCCGCGCATGGCCGTCCACCGCAATGGTCCGGGGGGCGGCCTTCCCGCGGGGCTCATACAGGACCACCACCGAATCCGCCGCGACCGCCAGCAACTCGCCCCAATAGGTCACCGCGGCGTCGCCGGCGGGAAGCGGGGTGGTGGTTGCGGGCTGGTCGCCGGCCAGACGGGCCAGGGCATTGCCGCCCGAGGTCGACACGGCCAGCAAGTCCCCGTCCTTGGTGCCGAACATCTCCCGGGGCCGGCCCGGCAGGCGATTCCTGTACTTGGTGGGGGAGCGGTGGACCACCTGGGTCACCGCGTTGCTGTCATCCAGGGCGTAGATCGTCCGGTCGGGCCCCATGACGGCGTCCCGCACGCCGGGGAGCAGCCCGCGAACCCGTCCGGTCTCCAAATCGAGGACCTGAATCTGCCCGCCGGCATCGAGGGAATAGACCAGCCGCTCATCGAGGTCGGCGCCGATGACGTGCCGGATGGGGGGGAGCTTGGTCTGGGCCTTCCAGTCCGCTTCGGTCAGGCCGGGCGGGAGGTAGAGCTGCGGAAACCCACCCTGCGCCGGGAGCCGGAGGAGACTCGACAGCGGCTGCCTCGGAACGTTGAGCGCAGCATTGGGGGGCTTCGGGGATCGATGGCAGGAGAGCGCGACGAGAACCAGCGCCACCCCTGCCCGGTGAGAGTGCCGCAGCACCCGGGGAAGATAGTAGGGAAGAGCGGGGAGCGGGGAGACCGAGGACGGGGAAGAAAGGGGAAAAGGGGAAGGGGGAAAAGGGACAGGAGCTCGGGGCTCGACTCCTAGCTCCAAGCCCCCAGCTCCCGGCTCAACCAGCTGGGAGTTAAGCATCAGAAACTGGAACCTAGCGCGTCGAAAGGAACCAGCCCCTAACCCCTAACTCCCATCTTTGAGTACTGAGTACTGAGTGCTGAGTCCTGAGTTTGGGTTCTGGGTTCGGAGTTCTGAGTTCTGGGTTCAACCTGTCCGTCTTGTCCGTCTTCTCCGTCTTGACCGCCTTTAGTACACCGGTCCCAGACTGATGGTCCAGTAGCCCCGGATGTTCCGGTCCAGCGGGAAGGAGTAGTCGAACTTGAAGATCGTGAAGCCGAACAGGTTCAAGCGGGCCGCGAATCCGACGGTACGACTGATGGACCGGACGCTGTACGGGTCATCACCCGGCTGGCGGTTCCACTTGATGGTGTTGTTCTCGTTCCACGCCACGCCGAAATCCGCAAAGAAGGCGCCTTCGAGGGCGGGGAAGCCGGCCGGCACCCAGGTCATCCGGGGGTTGAGCAGCGGGAATCGCAGCTCCGCGTTGAAGGCGGCGATCTGCGTGCCCACCAGGCGGTCGAAGGGGGCGCAGGTACCGTAGGTCACGATGCTGAGGTTGCACTCGTGCCGCTCGTAGGAGCCCGACGTGTTGCCGCGCACGATTTCGGTGCTGCCGAGGTAGAGCGGGTAGAGGTTTCCATCGGGGCCCAGCCGTCCCGTGTACAGGAGCCGGGTCGCGAAGACCACGAACCCGGTGATCCGGTCGTAGCGGCGGTTGTCGAACAGGAGCTGGGTCAGCCGGCGCTGACCGATGGCGTGGAAGCCCTCGATCCGGGTCCGCCCGCCCATGAACGGGCCGATGAATCCCTGCAGGCTGTTGTCGTGGACGTAAGCCAGTCCCGGCTCGATGAAGTTCTGGGTGCCCAGACTGGTCTCGATCGTCGTGGGGTCGGCCACCAGCAGTCCCGACGCCGGGTCGAACGGCTCGAGGAGGCTCTGCCGGGCGTCGGCTACGGACGCCAGCCGGAAATTCATCTCGAAGCGGCTGAACCGGCTTAGGGGGTAATACCCGGTAACGAACGCCTGCCGGGTGACCAATCGTCTGATGTTGGTCACCATGGTGTTCACGCCGGCGACCGGGTAGTCCTGGACGATCTGACTCGGTTCCAGGAAGTAATAGGGCGATTGCCGGAGCCCGACAGCCCACCCCAGGCGGCCGGACTGATTGATGTACGTGGCCCCGATCAGCGCCTCGGTGATCCGGCCGTTCACGTAGAAGGTGAAGATCATGCTGTGGTTGCCGAGGATGTCGCTCAGCCCCACCTCGCTGCCCCCGAAGAACGCGCTGCCGAAGTTGTCGCGCACGTACCCGATGGTGGGCCGCGCGATGTAATCGGCCTGGAACTTGAAATGGTAGCGGTCGTGCGCGAACTCCGTGGTATCCGGCAGGTGATAGGTCGCCGAATCCAGCAGCGCCATCATCGTGGTCGGAGCCGCGGGGCCGGCGGCGGGGGCCACGCCGGGAGCGGTGGTCTGATCGGCCGGTCGGAAGCCCTGCCGGGTGCGGTAGAGCGACGCACTCTCGCGTATGGGCCCGGCGAAGGGAGCGCCGGGCGCGCCGGCCGAATCGCGCGGTGGCGCTCCGGTGATCTCGGGCCCGGCCGCCGGCGCGAACGGAGGTGCCTGTTCGGGCTGGCGGCCCAACGACTGGGGATTGGACACCGCGAACACGTCGAACTTGTCCGACTCATAGTAGACGAAGGCCAGCCGGTTGACCGTCCGTGCCCAGGACAGCACCGGGGCCAGCGGGATGATGCCCTGGACGCCGGTGTAGAGGTCGGTGATCTGGGAGAGGCCCTGGGTGGCGAGATCGTAGAGGTAGATGTTGCTCACCCCGCTGCGATCGGACACGAACGCGATCTGGCTGCCGTCCGGCGACCACTGGGGGCTCACGTTCTTCCCCGACTCCATGTGAGGCAGGACCTCGATGGTGCCGGTATCGAGGTGGTAGAGCGCGATCCGCGTGTTGCTGTAGCGGAGGACCGAGAAGTCGGTCTCGGGTCCGCGGTCGGTGGAGAAGGCGATCGTGCCCCCATCCGGGGACCACACCGGGTGGAAGTCGGCGTTCTTGTCCTCGGTCAGCCGGCGGAGCCCCGTGCCGTCCCGGTTGACGATGAAGAGGTCCGAGAGGCCGCCGTCATAACCCGTGAAGACCAGCTGCTTGCCGTCCGGGCTCCAGGTCGGCGTGGTGATCCCGTTGAGGTCCACCTTGATGCGGCGCTCCTCCTTGTCCTTCTTGACGTCGATGATCAGGATGTCGTCTTTGGGTCCCCGCTTGGCGGCCACCGCCAGGTAGCGGCCATCGGGTGACCAGCTGGCCGCCGAGTTGATGAACCGGAAGGTCTCGTAGCTGCTGTTGTAGGTGCTCTTGAGCAGTCGCCGGATGATCTTGCCGGTGTGAGCGTCGGCCAGGTAGAGATCGACGAAGAAGAAATCCGCCTCGCTGAAGTAGGCGATCTGGTTCCCGTCCGGAGAGAGGGCCGGCGCCAGGTGCAGCGTGCCCTTGGAGCGCTGCTCGTTGAGCACCACCTCGGCGAACGCGGCGGCGTGCTCCCGGTTCGACACCTCTGGCCGGTAGACTCGCTCCACCTCCGCCCGCCACTGGTCGGAAAGCTGGTCCAGACTGAGCCCCAGGACCCGCCGGAAGGCGCCGTCCATGCTGCCGACGCCGCGTAGCGTGGCCTGCATGATCCGGCCGATCGCTTCGTCCCCGTAGCGCTCCCCGATGAAGGCGAGGATGGCCTGGCCGAAACGGTAGGGGAAGATGTTGGGGTCGGTCTCCAGCTGGCGGATGGTCGGCAGGCGGTTCTGCAGCACCGCGTCGCGGAGCCACATGGCGGTGTTGGGATCTACCCGGCCCAGGGAGAGGTACTCCGCCATTCCTTCCACGAACCAGAGCGGCGGATTGAGCTGGATCAGGAGATTCAGGTTGTTGCCGGGCTTGCCCAGACTCCAGATGTCGTACTGGAACTGGTGGGTCATTTCATGCTGGAGGACGTGCTCGAGGTCCTGGTACGACCCGGTGAAGGGGAGCACCATCCGATTCCGGGAGAAGTCCGTGACGCCGCCGGTTCCCTCGCTCGGCACGTCGGACCCCAGCGCGTTGGTCTGGACGAAGTCCGAGTGGGAGGCGTAGAGAATGATCGGCTTCCGCTCCCGGAAGTCGTGAGCCAGGATTCGGGAGAGTCGGGCATAGGAGCGCTCGGCCATCCGGGCGGCGTCCTGCACCGCCACCCGCTCCCGATCGTAGTAGTAGATCTCGAAGTGGTCGGTCCGGAGGATCTTGAACTTGAAGTTCTCGTACTGGACCCGGTTCTGTCCGAAGTATTGGGCGGGCAAGCCGGCCGGCGTTGCCAACAGGAGCAGCACGGCGGCCCTGAGCCAGCGATTCATGACGAGTCTCGACTATCTAGGCGCTGGTCAGCAGCTCCGGCGCGTCGTCCCAGAGCCGCTCCAGCTGGTAAAAGCGGCGCGTGTCCGGATGAAAGACATGCACCACGAAATCGACGAAGTCCAGCAACACCCAGCGTCCGGTCGGCAGCCCCTCGATATGATGCGCCCGCTGCCCCCGGCGATGCAGCCGCTCCAGCACCGATTCCGCGATGCCCCGCACGTGCGCGTCCGAAGTGCCGGAGGCGATCACGAAGTAATCGGTGGCATCGCACAGACCGCGCAAGTCCAGCACGATCAGGTGCCGCCCCTTGAGGTCCTCGATGGCCGACACCGCGGCACCCACCGCCTCGGGCAGGGCCCCCGTCATCGGGTGCCGTCCCCGGTGGGGGGGCGGCCCCGTACTTCCGGCGTGCCGTCCTCGACCTGGTAGAAGACGCCCCACGCCCCGATGCCGACGTGGGTGCCGAGCACCCCGGTCGCGAGCGTCACCAAACAGTCCCGGGGCCGGTAGGCCGCCATCAGCGCGGTCCGAACCCGTTCGGCCGCCTCCGGAGCCTCCGCGTGCACCACCCCAAACCGCACCGCGCGGGGCCGGGGAGACAGTCGCCGCTCCAACAGGGCCAGGACCCGGGGAACCACGTTCTCCCGGCCCCGCACCCGATCCACCGGAACCACACTCCCCTGTTCGTCCAGCGCCAGGATCGGCTTGACGTCCAGTAAGCCCGCCAGCCAAGCCCGCCCTCGAGTCACCCGCCCGGACCGAAGCAGATTCTCGAATGTGTCTACGGTGACGAACGCGCCGGATTGGCGTCGCACACGTTTCACTTCGGTGACAATGTCAGCTGCGGACCACCCCGACTCCGCCAGCTCCGCCGCGCGCAGGGCCAAGAGCCCCAGCCCGAGCGAGGCCGAGGCGCTGTCCACCAGGTGGACCCGGTCCAGCCCGGCCGCTTTGACCGCGGCCTGGGCGGATTGGAAGGTGCCGGAGAGCTTGGCGGCCAGCAGCACGGCGACCACTTCGTCGGCCTCGGCCCGGGCGTCCCGGAGCACGCGCACGAAGTCGGCCGGCGTGGGTTGGGAGGTCGTGGGGAGCACCTTGCTGGTGCGGAGCCGCCGGTAGAACTCCTCCGGCCTGAGCTCGACCCGATCCCGGTACACCTGGTCTCCGAACATGACCTGGAGTGGCACCAGCGCGATGTGATGCCGGTCCAGGAGGGTGTCGGGCAGGTCCGCCGAGCTGTCCACCACGACGGCCACCGGGCGCCGGCTACCATGGGCCAGCTTCCGGTGCTGGGCCCGCATGTCGTCCGCCTTGGTGGCCTGAATCGCGCCCCAGCGGCGGGCAAAGGTGAAGACCGCCTCGGGGGTATCGGTGTGTACGTGGACCTTGAGCAGGTCTCCGGTCGCGACCACTTGGAGGGAGCCGCCAAACTGGCGCAACGCCGCCCGGACCTCGTTGGCCGGCGGCAGCTGGGTGCCGGTGACGGTGACCTCGGTGCAGAACTGGTAGTCGCGGTCAGCGGCCACCTCCACGAAGGCGGCCGGCGGCGGCACCCCGAAGTCCTGGACCCCGGCGGGGAGGATGGGGTTGCCTTCGATCAGGCGCACCACCCCTTCGATCATCCGGATGAACCCCTTGCCGCCCGCGTCCACCACGCCCGCCTCGCGCAGGACCGCCAACAGCTCGGGCGTGCGGGCCAGAGCCGCCTCGCCCTCCTGGAGCGTGCGATTCATGAAGACGGCGATATCGTCGGAGTCGGCGGCCGCCCGCTCGGCGGCGCCCGCGGCCTCGCGGGCCACGGTCAGGATGGTGCCTTCTCGCGGATCATCGAGGGAAGCGTACAGCCGGTCGACACCGTGCCGGATGGCAATGGCGACGTCCCGGGTGGTGGCGACGGTTTTCTCCTGGACCGCGTCGGCGAATCCCAGGAGGAAGTGGGCCAGCATCATCCCGGAGTTCCCGCGGGCGCCCAGGACCGCGCCCCGCGCGGCGATGGCCGCGGTCTCCGAAAGCGAGACGTCGCCGCGGGCACGAAGCGCGTCGGCGACGGATCGCAGAGTCAGGCTGAAGTTGGTACCGGTGTCCCCGTCGGGCACGGGGAAGACGTTGATCCGGTTGATCTCCTCGCGTCCCGCGGTCACCCAGTCCGCCGCGGCATAGAGCGCTTGGGCCAGGCGCGGGCCGTCGACGTAGGTGATCCCCACCGTCATGCGGGCCGCTTACTCCGGCACCACCGTAATCCGGACTTCGGCATGAACCTCGGCCGGGAGGCGGACCGTCACCCGATGCTCACCCAGCGACTTGATCGGTTGCCCCAATTCGATCCGGCGCCGGTCCACCGTGTGGCCCAGCTTGGCCAGCTCATCGGCGATGTCCTGCGCCGTGATCGATCCGAAGAGCCGGTCCCCTTCGCCCGCCTTGCGGGCCAGCGTCAGCATCACCTGTCCCAAGGTGGCGGCCAGCCCTTCAGCCTCGGCCCGGTCCGCCGCTCCCCGCGCGGCCCGCGCCTTGGACTCGGCCTCGATGCGCTTGCGATTGCCCTCGGTGGCCTCGTAGGCCAGCCCTTGAGGGAGCAGATAATTGCGGGCGTACCCGGGGCGAACCTTCACCAGCTCCCCGGCCTTGCCCAGCGACTGCACGTCTTCTCGCAGAATCACTTCCATGGATCACCCTCCCCGAGCCGGCGGGGCGAAGCGCCGCCGGAAATCCAGCCAGGTATCCGCCAGGCCCAGTGAAATCAGGACGCCCAACGCCACCGGCAGTAGAAAGATCACCACCACGGTCACTACCAGCCAGCCGAGCACGGATGTCGGGCCGGCCGCGGCGCGCAGAATCGCCGCGCCCCGCAGCGCGTACAGACCGCCGAACAGTACCAGAATGTTGGCTCCCACCGCGCCGGCCGGTGCCGGGAGCGGAAGCACCGTCAGCGCCAGCCCGGCGACGGCTCCCCACACCAGATGGTCGCTGAACCGGAAGCCCTGAAACGGTCCGGCCGGCGCGCCCAACGGGTGGGGCACGATGCGGTGGTACCAGTGCCACGCCAGCGCCATCCCCAGCAGCGCCGTCAGCGCGAGCAGGCCCGGAAACAAGGCGGCCGCCGAGTCGATAGCGGCCGTCAGAGCGTCCGCGTACTGCGAAGTCGCGGTCCCCTCCACGGCCGACGGGAGCGACGACATGGCCTCCCTCAGGTCCCGACCCTGGTGGGCTACCGACAGACGAAGCTCGTCCCACCCGATGCCCAGGTGCCAGGCCCACAGGAGCAGAATCGGCAGGGCCAGGAACAAGGCCAGCAGCGCCATCGAGAAGAACGGGCGCCGTTCCCGGAGGGCCACCCCCACAAAGGTCCCGGTGACAAAGACGCCGAGCGCCAACACCGCCTGGTCGGCCAGCCCCCCCGAGTGCGGGATGGTGAGCCCGATCCACAAGGCCGCGGCCCCCAGCCACCACCATTCGCGGAGGGTGCGCGGCCGGGACACGGCGATGAGTCCTGCCAAGGGTCCCAGCAGGAAGATCGGCGGGGCCAGGATCAGGAAGGCCAGGAGGCTTACGATCGAGCCGGGCCGGATCCGGGGGGCCTCGAGCGCCCGCGCTACCTGGCTCAGCCGGCGAACCCCTTGATGTAGGGGAGCAGCGCGAGCTGCCGGGCGCGCTTGATCGCGGTGCTCAGCTGCCGCTGGTGGCGCGCACAGGTGCCCGATAGGCGGCTGGGCAGGATCTTGCCCCGCTCCGTCAAGAAGCGGGAGAGCGTCCGCTCGTCCTTGTAGTCCACCATCCGGACGCCGGCTTCGCAGATCGAGCAGGTCTTCTGAGGACGCCTCATTCGTCGTCCTCCTCACTGGCCTTGGCGGCCGTGACCGGGACCGGCTGCTCACCCTCGCTCACCACCACCAGGAACCGGAGCACACCGTCGTCCAGCTTGATGGCCCGCTCGAACTCGGGCAGCGCGTCCGGCGTGGCGTCGAACTTGGCGACGACGTAGTAGCCGGTGCCATGCTTCTTGATGGGATAGGCCAACGTCCGCTTTCCCCAGTGATTTACCTGGGGGGCGTCGGCGCCGGGTCTCTGGATCAGGGCGTGGAACCGCTCGAGTCGTTCGGTGATGGCGGGTTCTTCGAGCGCGGAATCGAAGATATAGACCACTTCGTATTGACGGGTCATGACACCTTCCTTTGGTCTGTCGCCCCGCCCCTGGTGTGGGGTACGGGGAGGATGAATGGTTGTGGAGGGGAATTATAGGCGCTCGACGGCCAAATCGGGAGGGCCGCCGACTTGCGAACACCCACTCCGCCGGTCACTTTTCCGGCCCCCAGTTTCGAGGAAGTCGTTGTGAATCATCGCTGTTCCGTGCTGGCACTTACCGCCCTCCTGGCGACGGCCGGAGGCCGACCGCTCTGGTCGCAACAGCCCAAGCCTGCCAGCACCACCAAGCCGCCCACCGTGGCCGAAGCCCAGGCCTTCATGGCCCGCGCGGAGGCCGAGCTTCTGGAGCTATCCAACCGGCAGCAGCGGGCGGATTGGGTCGCCCAGAACTTCATTACCGACGATACCGAAGAGATCAGCGCCGAAGCGGGTAAGGATCTCTCGGTGGCGGTGCAGCGGCTCGCCACCAAGGCCAAGCGCTACCAGAAGCTCAAGCTCTCGCCGGAACTGAGCCGGAAATTCCTCCTGCTGAAGCTGTCGCTGGCGGCCCCCCCGCCGGCCGATAGCGCCGGTGCGGCGGATCTATCTCGGATCCAGGCCTCGATGCAGGGAGACTACGGCAAGGGGACCTACTGCCGCCCGTCGAAGGCCGAGGCCGGCAAGCAGGAGTGCCTGCAGATCGGCGCCTTGAGCAAGATCCTGGTGGACAGCCACGATCCCGCCGAGCTGCTGGACGCCTGGCAGGGATGGCATCGGATCTCCCCGCCCATGCGGCAACGCTATGCCCGCTACGTCCAACTGGCCAACCAGGGCGCCCGCGAGCTGGGCTTCCCGGACGCCGGGGCGATGTGGCGCTCCAATTACGACATGCCGCCTGAGGACTTCGCGAAAGAGACCGATCGGCTCTGGAATCAGGTCCGGCCCCTCTATCTCCAACTGCACGCCTACGTCCGCTCCCGCCTCGCGGAGCGCTATGGGAAGGAGGTCGTTCCAGAGGAGGGCCTGATCCCGGCCCACCTGCTCGGGAATATGTGGGCTCAGGAGTGGGGCAACATCTTCCCCCTGGTGGCGCCGACCAACTCGGCCCCGGCCTACGACCTGACCGAGCTGCTGCAGAAAAAGAATGCGGATGCCATCCGGATGGTTCGCTACGGCGAGGGGTTCTTCGTTTCGATGGGATTCGATTCGCTCCCGGCGACCTTCTGGGAACGCTCCCTGTTCGTGAAGCCCCGGGATCGCGACGTGGTCTGCCACGCCAGCGCCTGGGACGTCGACAACGACAACGATCTCCGCATCAAGGTGTGCATCTCGCCCACCGGCGAGGACTTCGTCACCGTGCACCACGAGCTGGGGCACAACTTCTACCAGCGCGCCTACAAGGACCAGCCGTTCCTGTTCCGCAACGGCGCCAACGACGGCTTCCACGAAGCGATCGGGGACGCCATCGCCCTGGCGATCACCCCGGCCTATCTGCAGCAGGTGGGCCTGCTCCAGGAGATCCCCTCCGCCGCCAGCGACACCGCGCAGCTGCTCAAGCAGGCGCTGGACAAGGTGGCGTTCCTGCCCTTCGGCCTTCTGATCGATCGCTGGAGATGGGGCGTCTTCTCGGGAGAGATCAAGACCGCCGATTACAACCAGGCCTGGTGGGATCTGAGGGCCAAGTATCAGGGATTGTCGCCACCGATGTCGCGCACCGAGAACGACTTCGATCCCGGCGCCAAGTACCACGTCCCGGCCAACGTGCCCTACACCCGCTATTTCCTGGCCCGTTTGCTCCAGTTCCAGTTCTATCGTGCCCTGTGCCGGGAGGCCGGGTTCACCGGACCGCTCTACCGCTGCACCTTCTTCGGCAACAAGGCCGCCGGCGCCCGCCTGGAGCGGATGCTGGCCGCGGGGGCGAGCCGGCCCTGGCAGGACATCCTGTACGACATGACCGGCGAGCGGCAGATGGACGGCTCCGCGCTGATCGAGTACTTCGCCCCGTTGCAGCACTGGTTGGAAGAGCAGAATCGGGGAAAGAAGGTTGGATGGTGATGAGCTAGGAGCTCGGAGCTAGGAGCTGGGAGCCTCCCAGGGCCCGCTCCCAGCTCCCAGCTCCAAGCACCCAGCCACCATGCACGACTACTTCCAGGCCATCATCGCCGTTCTGGCCATCACCGACCCGATCGGGGCGGTGCCGATCTTCATTTCCCTGACCGCTGGCATGGAGCCGGGCGCCCGTCGGAACGCCGCCCTTCGCGGATCGTTCACGGCCGTCCTCATTCTCACCGTCTCCGCCTTTACCGGCGCCATCATCCTGGGACTCTTCGGGATCTCCCTCCCGGCCTTCAAGGCCGCCGGCGGTCTGGTGATCGTGCTGATGGGTCTCGAGATGCTGAACGGCCGGCCGACCCGAGTGCAGGGCTATGACGACGCGGCGGGCAGCAATGCCGATCCGATCATCGTCCCCTTCGCCATGCCCCTGGTCGCGGGACCGGGCGCCATCACCACGGTCATCACCCTCTCCGTCGGCAGCGACCGGTGGGCCCAGCTGCCGCGGGTGATGGTCGCGATCGGGGTCACCGGAGTCCTGTTGCTGCTGTTCCTGATCTCGGCCGGCTGGCTGGCCTCCAAGATCAGCGCCCGAGGCCAGAGCATCTTCCTCCGGTTCATGGGCCTCATTCTGGTGGCCGTCGGCGCCCAACTGTTGCTCTCCGGCATCCAGTCCTTCCAGCTGGCTCGGGGATGAGCGCCTTTCCCCAGACCCGGAGTACCGTCGTTCGGGAGCTGAGGAGCGGAGAGCCTGAGGTCTATCATCGCGCCGTTGACCGCTTGGTGGCCGCCTACTGGAAGCCGGTCTATTTCCACCTCCGGCTTCGCTGGAACACCCCGCACGCCGACGCGCAGGATCTGACCCAGGAATTCTTCCTCCGCCTGCTCGAGAAGCGCTATCTCGACCGCTACGATGCCGCTCGGGCCCGTTTCCGGACCTTCCTGCGACTCTGCCTGGACCGCTTCATCGCCAATCAGAAGAAGGCGTCGGGACGGTTGAAGCGCGGCGGCGCCGAGGCCCCGCTCTCGCTCGACTTCGCCGGCGCCGAGCGTGAGGTCAGCCAGATCGAATCCGAGTTTGCCGATCCCGAGACCCGTTTCCACCGGGAATGGGTGCGGAGCCTCTTCGCACTGGCAGTGGAGGATCTCCGGCGGCGCTGCGTGGAAGCGGGGAAGCCGACTCACTTCGCGCTCTTTCAGCGCTATGACCTCGACGATGCTAATCGTGAGAGCCTCTCTTATCAGGACCTCGCCGAGGCCTACGACCTGCCCGTGACCCAGGTGACCAACCACCTCGCCTGGGCCCGACGCGAATTTCGCCGGCTGCTCCTGGACCGCCTGCGTCACCTCTGCGGGAGTGAGCGGGAGTTCCGCGCCGAGGCGAAAGAGCTGCTGGGCCTGGAGGTGGCATGAACCGGCTGCCCGACGGGACCCTGGAACACCTGCGCCGGGTCACCGAGTGGCCGGACCTCTCCGGTACCCGCTATAAGCTCGAGGAGTTGATCGGACAGGGAGGGATGGGCTGGGTGTTTCGCGCGGTGGATCGCGAGCTGTCCCGCGAGGTAGCGCTCAAGGTCCTTCGCACCGGTGCCGGTGATCACGACTCGATGTCCCGGCTCCGCCGGGAGGCCCGGGTCCTGGCCCGGCTCGAGCACCCGGGCATCGTGTCGGTGCACGACGTGGGCAGCCTTCCTGATGGGCGGGTCTATTACGTCATGAAGCTGGTTCGCGGTGTCCGGCTCGATCAGCAAGCCGACGACACGCCGCTCCCCGATCGCCTGCGGCTGTTCCTGCGGATCTGTGAGACGGTTGCCTTCGCCCACGCGCACGGCGTCATCCATCGGGACCTCAAGCCCGGCAACATCATGGTGGGCCCCTTCGGTGAAGTGCTGGTCATGGATTGGGGCATCGCCAAGGTCCGCGAGGAGCCGGATCCGGTCGCCGCCCCGGCGGGACTCCGCGGCGCAAGCCGACAGTGGCCGAGAGGAGAGCTGGGTGGGACAGACCATCGAGGGCACCGTGCTCGGGACCCCCGGGTACATGGCGCCCGAACAGGCGCGGGGGCAGATCGGCCTGATCGACGAACGCACCGACGTCTATGCGCTGGGTGCAATCCTGCGCTACCTGGTTACCGGGTTCGACCCCACGCGGCCCGCGGCCGGTTCGCCCCGGAAGGCGCCGCCACCGCTGGCGGCCGTGGTGCAGAAGTCCCAAGCATCCGATCCCTCGGCTCGCTACGCGGGCGCACTCGACGTGGCCGAAGAAGTGGCCCGGTTCCTGGATGCCCGCCCCGTGCTGGCGTCATCGCGAGGGGCCGTTGGAGCGGGTGCGGCGCCTCGCCGCCAAGTACCAGGCGGCGATTCTCCTGATCCTGGCCTACCTGGCGATGCGGCTGCTGTTCCTGGTCACCCGTGAGCTTTAAAGGATTGGCCGCGAAGGTGTAATGGGTGATTGCGGGCCCCGATTCACCCTTCAACCCCACGGAGTCTTCCAATGAATAAGCCGCTGCTCGGCCTGCTGCTCGGGGCCGTCCTCGGAGCCCTGGATGGGCTCAGTGCCCTGGCCTCCGCGCCGGAAGTCGCCCCTCAAATCGTCGGCATCGTGATCGGGTCCACCGGGAAGGGCCTGGTGGCCGGCCTCCTGATCGGCTGGTTCGCGCGGAAGGTGCAATCGCTTCCGCTGGGCATCCTGGTCGGTCTGGGGGTGGGAGCCCTGCTCGCGCTTCCCTTCGCGCTAGGCAAGGATCCCCTGAGCGGGAAGATGTACTTCTGGCAGATCATGATCCCGGGATCGATCGTGGGGCTGATCGTGGGCTATGCGACGCAGCGGTACGGTCGGGGGGCGGTGACCGCGGGTAGGGCATAAGCAGAAGCGTTAACGGTGAACGGTTAGGGGTGGCTGCAGCCACCCGTTCACCGTTCACGTTCACCGTCTCCTACCAGTCCCGCACTCCCTTGGCTCCACCCGCGGCGGGCCGGCCTTCATGGCTGGCCAGCTGCTGGCGCTCGATGGCTTCCAGGAGTCGGCGGGCCTGAGGCTCGTCCAGCTCTTCCGCCGACTCGCCTTCCGCGTCGCCCTGTCCACCGCCGGCCATGGCGCCGACTTGAGTCTCCCGGCTTCCGGGGTAGCCCGACTTGGTCATGTTGCCCCGACCCCACTCAGCGCGACCACCCATCCCCGGCCCACCGGCCGCTTCTTCGGTTTCCCCCAGCCGCCGCAGCGCCAGCTCGAGATTCCATTTCGCGTCCTGGTCGGTGGGGTCGAGCCGCACGGCTTCCATGAAGGCGCCGACCGCGTGCCGGAGCGCGTCGCTCTGGTCGGTGGCCTCCTCGGCCGCGCGGACGTAGGCGTTGCCGAGATTGAAATAGGCGCGTTGCCGAAGCCGTGCGTCCCCGGCCATGGCCCCGCGATAGGTCTTGACCGCATCCTCGTAGCGGCGAAGCCGGTACTGTGCGTTGCCGGTGTTGTAGCTGAGGGCGGGGTCGTCCTGGCGCTGGGCGGCACGCTGATACAAGTCGAAGGCTCCCTGGTAATTCCCTTGCTCGTAGAGCCGCTCGGCCCGACCCAGGTCGGCCGCGTCCCGGCTGCAGCTTCCCATCGCGATCACCGCCAGCAGCAGACTCGCCAGGGCCTCGACCGGCACCGGCATCCGGCGACGCTGGGGTAGGGCACCCCAGAAGAGATCGAAGGCCAGGACCAGCACCGCCGCGGCGAGGGGCCACCGGAACCGCTCGATCCGCTCGGTCGCCGGCCTCGTGGTGAGCGCGCGCGCGGGCAGCTCCGCGAGCCGGGCGGTCAATCGGGCCAGAGACTCGCTCTGGTCCTCCCGGGCGTAGAGGCCGCCCGCGCCTTCGGCGATCCGCCGCAGGTCCTCCTCGACCAGGTGGGAGACCACCGGTCGCCCGATGTCGTCCAGGTGCCAGGGACCGGCGGGGTCGCCCGAGTCGGCCGGGATGCGTCCTCCGGCCAGCGACCCCACACCGACGGTGAAGACCGGTAGGCCCGCCTTCCGGATCCGCTCCATGGCCTGATCCAGCGGACCCACGGTGCGCTCTCCATCGCTCACCAGGAGGATGGCACGGTGGCCTTGGTCGTTTCCCTCGTGCTCGAAGGTGGTTACGGCGGTGCGGAGGGCGGCGGCGAGGTTGGTGGCGGGATCGTCCACCGCGTCGGGATTGGCGGCGTCGAGGAACAGTTGATAGGCCGCGAGATCGGTGGTGAGGGGCAGCTGGAGGAAGGCGGCCCCGCCGAAGATCACCAGGCCCAATCGATCGCCCGGCGACGCCGCGGCCAGCCGCCAGGCCAGCTGTTTCGCGGTCTGGAGCCGAGGGCCGCCATGGCTGTCCGCCACCCGCATGCTGCGGGAGATGTCGAGGAGCACCAGCAGATCGCGGCCGGTACGGACCAGGCCGGCGGGCCGGACGCCTAGCTGCGGCCGGGCCAGCGCCACGATGCCGAGGGCCAGCGCGGCGAGTCGCAGGCGACGGCGGTTCCGGCGACTCGCGGCGTCGGGCAATCGGGAGGTCCGTTCCAGGAGGATCGGATCGCCAAACTCTTCCAGCTCCCGCTCGGTCCGGCGGTCCGACCGGGCGGCCAGCCGGGCCAGGGCGGGGAGGCCCAGGAGCAGGAGGAGCCAGAGCGGCGCCGCGAGACTCATGTGGCCGGCACCGTCCGGAGCCAGGTCGCGCGGAGCACGCTGTCGAGGGTGAGCAGCAGCAGCCCGGCGCCGAGTAGCCAGGGGAAGAGCTCGCGGTAGCGGCGGGTCTCATGCACGGTGACCTCGATCCGCTCCAACGGGTCGATCTCCGCCATGATCTGTTCCAGCGTGGTGGGGTCGGTAGCCCGATAGTACTGGCCGCCGGTGCGGGCCGCGATCCGCTTGAGTGCCGCCTCGTCTCGTCCGGTGAGCCGTGGTGCCAGGGTACGCACGCTCCAGACCCCATTTAACGGAATCGAGGTGGTATCGGGCGAGGTGAGCCCGATGGCGTGGACCCGGATGCCCATCGCTCGGGCCGCTTCGGCGGCCTCGATCGGCGACGGCTTGCCGGTGTTGTTGGCTCCGTCGGTCACCAGGACGATCACGCTGGCGGCCTTGGGCAGGTTCTTGAGCTGATTGAGACTGGTGGCCAGGGCGGTGCCGATGGCGGTCCCGTCGGAGCAGGAGGCCGATGTCCACCCGCTCCAGCAGCCGGTCGAGCAGGTCCAGGTCCGGCGTGAGCGGCGCCTGCAGGAAGGCCTTGCCGGCGAAGATCACCAGGCCCACGAGATCACCCTCCCGACGGCGCACGAACTGGCGCAGGATCTCCTTGGCCACCGTCACCCGGTTGCCGGGCTGGAAGTCGGTGGCCTTCATGCTGCTCGAGATATCGAGGACCAGCATGATGTTGCGGGAGCGGAGCCGGACCGTCTCGACCCCGCTGGGAATCTGGGGCCGGGCCAGGGCGAGGACGAGGAGAGTCAGACCACCGATGGCGAGTCCGGTCGGCAGCGAGCGCCACCGGCTCCGCGCGGAAGACGGCGCGCCGCGGAGCCAGGCCAGGGCGGGAAAGGCCAAGGCGCCGGTGGCCGCGCGCGACCGATACCGTACCCAAAGCCAGGCTCCGGGCACCAGGAGAAGGACCAGGAAACCCGGCTCAGCGAATCGCATCGGCCGGTTCGCTCCGGGTCGCGGCGTCCTGCCACTGGGTCAGCAGGAGGCGAATCTCGCGCAGAAAGGCGGCCGCGCTCTCGGGGTCAGGCCGGACCCGCGCGAACTTCACCAGGTCCGCCGCGGTGAGCACCGATCGGCAGCGGTCCCGCTGGCCGTCAAAGGCGAGCGCCGGCGGCAGTCCCGATACGATCTCGGGTGTGGTCGCCCGCAAGCTCGGAACCTGTCGTCGCCTCGTCGAGACAACGCCGCAGGATCTGGCTGGCTGCCTCGTAGTGCCGCGCCACCTCTCCCCGGCTCGGCCACTGCTCGCGTTCGATCGCCGCCAGCGCGTCGAGCGCTTCGAGGTACGCTCCCTGCCGAATCGGTGGTGGGATTGGGGCCGCCGCCACTTTCGGTGCTCGGCGCCGCCGGTAGAGGAAGAGCCCGGCCGCGATCAGCGCCAGGAACGCGAAGCCCAGCTCCCATCCCCACCCGCTCAGGCGGATCAGATCCTTGATGTCCTTGAGCTCCGGATTGCCGGCGGGGAGCACGGGAACGATCTCGACCGCCACGGAGCGATGGACCAGCGTCTCCGGTGGTGCGGCCGGGTTCCGGCGATAGAGTAGCGCGAGGATCGGTACCGGCTGGAGCCCGGTGCGATAGAAGGCGAGACGCACGCGTCCCTCCAGGGAGCCGTCCCGGGACGGGCGCAGGGTATCGGCCGTGAGCAGCGCGATTGCATCGCCGGGAGGGAGCAATGGGTGGGGCGCCACATCGATCAGAGCCTGGCCCGAGTCGAGCCTGACCGTAGCCCGGAAGGGAATCGGGTCCCCGACGTGGGCGCTCCGCGCTTCGGGAACCAGCTCGAAGGTCTGCGCCTCCGCCTGGTATGGATGCGCCCACGCGGCCAGCAGAAGGAGCAACCCCGACCCGGCCCGCATCAGGACGCTCGCCGGTGCTCCCGCCGGTGAAAGAACGCGACCAGCCGATCGCCGTAGCTGGCCCCCGTGTCCAGCCGCAGGCGATCAACCCCGCGGTGCACCAGCTCCCGTTCCCACCGGAGCTCGGTCGCCTGTACCTGGGCCTGGAAGTACCGGCGCAGCCGGGGATCCCGCGCATCCACGGTGCGACGCTCGCCGGTCTCGGGATCCCACAGCGCCAGCAGCCCCGAAGGCAGGTCGCGCTCCCGGGGATCGTCCAGCTGGAGCGCGATCACGTCATGCCGGGCGGCCAGCCGGGCCAGGGCGGGGCTGCTCGCGTCGGCCAGGAAGTCGGAGACGACGAACAGCACCGAACGGCGCCGGAGCAGCGGCTCCAGGTACTCGAGCGCCCGATTCAGGTCGGTACCTTGCCCGCTCGGCTCGAAGGCGAGCAGATCGTTCACCAGGCGGAGGGCGTGGCGGCGGCCCTTGGCGGGCGGGACGAAGTGCTCGATGCGATCGGTGAAGAAGAGAGCGCCGATCCGGTCGTTGCTGCGGGCCGCGGCCAGCGCCAGCACGGCGCAGACCTCGATCCCCAGCTCCCGCTTGGTACGGCGCCGGGTTCCGAAATGTCCCGAGGCACTCAGGTCCACCGCGAGGAACACGGACAGCTCCCGCTCCTCCTGAAAGCGCTTCACGTGCGCGGAGCCGAGCCGGGCGGTGACGTTCCAATCGATGGCCCGGACGTCGTCGCCCGGCTGATACTCGCGGACCTCGCTGAACTCCACGCCGCGCCCGCGGAACGCGCTGGTGTATTCGCCGGCGACCAGGTCGCGGACCAGGTTGCGGGTGGTGAGCTCGATGCGGCGCACCTCACGCATGACCTCCTCCGGGGTCATGGCACGGGTACCGCGTCGAGGATGCGCTGCCCGAGCGTCTCGGTGGTGACGCCTTCGGCCTCCGCTCGATAGGTGAGAATCAGGCGGTGGCGGAGCACATCGAGCCACACCGCCTTGATGTCCTCGGGCAACACGTAGCCGCGGCCGCGCACGAAGGCGTGGCCCTTGGCGGCGCGGACCAGATAGATCCCGGCCCGGGGAGAGGCGCCGTACTCGAGCAGCGGAGCGAGGTCGGCGAGGCCCGCCGTTTCCGGGACCCGGGTCGCGGCCATCAGGTCCAGCACGTAATCCTTGATCCGGGCATCCACGTAGACCTCGCGCACCACCTCGCGGGCCCGCAGTACGCGGGCAGGATCGAGCACCGCCCGGGCCGCCGGTTCGGCTCCCGCGGTCATACGGTCGAGCATGGCCCGCTCTTCGTTTCGCGAGGGGTAGGTGATGACCAGCTTGAACATGAAGCGGTCCACCTGGGCCTCCGGCAGCGGATAGGTGCCCTCGTGCTCGATCGGGTTCTGGGTCGCCAGCACCAGGAAGAGCGGGGGAAGGGGCAGGGTCTCGCCGCCGATGGTCACCTGTCGCTCCTGCATGGCCTCGAGCAGGGCGCTCTGGACCTTGGCGGGCGCGCGGTTGATCTCGTCGGCCAGCAGGATGTTGGTGAAGATGGGGCCCTGCTGCACCGTGAAGTTCCCGGTCCGCTGGTTGTAGATCAGGGTCCCGATCAGATCGGCCGGAAGCAGGTCGGGTGTGAACTGGACCCGATGGAACTCGCCGTGGATGGTGGCGGCGAGGCTCCGGACGGCCAGGGTCTTGGCCAGACCGGGCAGGCCTTCCAGCAGAATGTGTCCGTCGGCCAGGAGGCCGATCATGAGCCGTTCGAGCAGGGCCTGTTGGCCGACGATGACCTTGCCGACCTCGGCGAGCGCGTCCCGCACCAGGTGGCTTTCCGCCTCCACGTGCTGGCCCAGGCTCAGGGCGGAATCGTCCTCCGAGGGAGCCGGGCGGAGGGCGGCGGTATCGCTCATGACGGGAACCTCGAGGCGTGATCGGGGACGCGCGAGCCGGCGGCGGGCGACGGATCTCTGGGGAAGCTACGGGGGAGCGAGTCGGGCCGGTGACCGCATGGTTCGAACTGAGGCTGCGCCGACTCGGTGCTACCGCCTCCGCCCGAACAACCGGAGCAGCATCAGGAACAGATTGATGAAGTCGAGATAGAGGGCCAGCGCCCCGACCACTGCGACCGAGGCGGCTTGGGGTCCCTCGACGGCCAGAGCCATCTGCTTGAGCCGCTGAGCATCGTACATGGTGAGTCCGGTGAAGACCACCACACCGCAGACCGAGATCACGAACTGGAGCATGCTGTTCTGCCAGAAGATGCCGACCACCGACGCAATGATGATTCCGATCAGACCCATGAACGCGAACTGCCCCACCCCGGCCAGGCTGCGCTTGGCCACGGTGCCGTAGAGCGCCAGGGCACCGAACATCGCCGAGGTGGTGATGAAGGCGGTGGCGATGGAGGCGCCGGTATAGGCCAGCAGGACGATGGACAGCGTGACGCCATTCAAGGCGGAGTACAGCGAAAAGAGGAGCCCTGCCGTCGCGGCATCGAGGCGCGTGATCCGGGCAGAGAGATAGACCACCAGCCCGATCTCGCTCAGCGCGAGGATCCAAAAGGCGATTCGGTTCCCCCACACGGCCTGCGCGAAAGCGGGGGTCGTGGCGACCAGAAAGGCCACCACCGCGGTGATGGCGAGCCCCGCGAACATCCAGCCGTAGACGCGGGTGAGAAAGGCGCTGATCCGCGCCTCTTCCGCCATGGTGCCGGACCAGGTCGGCGCCGGTGTCGGAGTCGGGGCGGGAGAAGAATCAAAATTGCCGGCCACGGTGCATCTCCTTGAGAATCGGCCTGACCAAAGATAATCGGCCGCAGGGGTTCAGGGACTGAAACGGAATAGTATCAGGTCGGCGTCCTTGACCACGTATTCCCGCCCTTCCGCCCGGATCAATCCCTGCTCCCGGGCCTCCTTCCAGCCGCCGGCCCGCAGGAAATCGTCATACCCCACCGTTTCCGCGCGAATGAATCCCTTCTGGAAGTCGGAATGGATGGCTCCCGCGGCGTCGTAGGCGGTCTCGCCGCGATGGATGGTCCAGGCCCGGACCTCGTTCTCGCCCACGGTGAAGAAGGTCTGGAGATTGAGCAGGTGGTAGCCGGCGTGAATCAGCCGGTCGAGTCCGGGCTCGCTCACCCCGGCGCTGGCCAGGAACTCCGCGCGCTCCTCCGGCGCCAGGTCCGCCAACTCCGCTTCGAGCTTGGCGGAGAACATGATGATCTCCGCCTCCTCGTGGTGGGCGGCGGCCGCCTGCCGGAGCGCGGCCACCCAGCGGCCGCCGCCGTGGGCCAGGTCGCCCTCGTTCACGTTGGCGGCGTAGAGGATGGGCTTGGCGGTGAGCAGGCCGAGCTGCCGAAGGAAACGGACCGCCTCCTCGGATTCTCCTGCTTCGCGGGCGCCGCGCCCGGCATTGAGCTCCTCGACCACCCGCTCGAGCACGCTGACGGCCGCCTGGGCTTCCTTGTCGCCGGCGCGGGCGGACTTGCGGTCCTTCTCCAGCCGGCGCTCCACCACGGCCAGGTCGGCCAGGGCCAGCTCGCTGGTGATCACGTCGTGATCGCGGACCGGATCCACCGGCCCCATCACATGCACCACGTCCGGATCCTCGAAGCAGCGGATCACGTGCACGATCGCGTCCACTTCGCGGATGTGGGCCAGGAACTGGTTGCCCAGGCCCTCGCCTTGCGAGGCGCCGCGGACCAGACCGGCGATGTCCACGAACTCGACCACCGTGGGCACCCGCTTCTTGGGTCGCACGATCGCGACCAGTCGGTCCAGTCGGGGGTCCGGCACCTCGACCACGCCCACGTTGGGGTCCACGGTGCAGAACGGATAATTCTCCGCCGCCGCGGCCTTGGAAGAAGTCAGGGCGTTGAAGAGGGTGGACTTGCCGACGTTGGGCAGGCCGACGATGCCTAGTCGCAGCATGAGGGGCTGGGAGCTAGGAGCTGGGAGCTGGGAGCTGCCACAGATGGCGTCTTTCCACTCATCGGCAAACGTATTGGATACAATTGGCAGCCTTCATGGCTCGTAATGTTGGATCGTGGGAGACTATCGCAGACTCGCTGTTTGGCAGGCGTCTTATGGGCTGACCCTCGCGGTCTACCGGTCCTCTGCTGGATTTCCGCCGAGTGAGCGCTTCGGCCTCACCGCGCAGCTACGCCGGGCGGCGGTATCGGTTTCCGCTAACCTTGCCGAAGGCGCTGGGCGGCTCGGGGATCGTGAATTTGCCCGGTTCGTGTGCATCGCTCGCGGATCCACCAAAGAAACCGAGTTTCTGTTACACTTGGCCCATGACCTCGGCTACATCGAGACGGAGGTCTGGAAGCGCCTTACCAACGAAGCACGCAAGGTGAGCCGGATGCTCTCAGGGCTCCACCGAACCCTGACGGGTAGACGACCTCTTGGGATGGGCCGCCACGATGTCGATTCTGCCTAGCCCCTAGCTCCTAGCTCCTAGCTCCTAGCTCCTAGCTCCTAGCTCCTACCCTCCAGCCTCTGCCTCCCCGCTCTTCTTGTTGAACTTCCGCATCGCCGCCTCGATCCCTTCCTCCACCCAGCATTCCGCTGCGTCGGCCATGGGATCCAGCAACTCCTTTAGCACGCGCTCCTCGTCCCGCTCGAAGTCGCCCAACACGAAGTCAGTGCGACCCTCGGGTGGGGGTGGGCCGACGCCGATCCGGAGCCGGGCGTAGTCCTGCCGGCGCAGCGTCCCCTCCACGCTCTTCAGGCCGTTGTGGCCTCCGGCGGAGCCGGCGCCCCGAAGCCGGAACCGTCCCAGCGGCAGGGCGAAATCATCGACCAGGATCAGCAGATCGCGAGAGGGATCGAACTCGGGCTGGTCGCGGAGCGGGATCAGGGCCGATCCGCTCCGGTTCATGTAGTTCTGGGGCTTGAGCAGGAGGACTTCCTCGCCGTGGACCATTCCCGTGGTGCGCCGGGCGCCCGACGCCCGGCGGAAGGTCCCCAGCCCCCAGCGCGCGGCCAGATGGTCCGCCAGCCGGAACCCGGCATTGTGGCGGGTATGCTCGTACTCGGGGCCCGGATTGCCGAGCCCAACGATGGCCCGCAGGGGTTACGCTTTCTCCTCGGGCGCTTCCGCTTCCCCTTCCTCTTCCTTCGGCTTGCGGATGAGCTCGGGCTCGGCCGGGGCAGCCGCCTCTTCCGGTGTCGGAGCCGCCACCTCTTCGGTCCGCGGAGCGACCACGGTGCAGACCGGCTGGTCGGGCGCGTGGAGGATCTCCGCCTTGGCCACCACCAGGTCCCGCACGAAGAGCGAATGGCCGATGGTGAGCGCCGTCACGTCCAGGTCGATGTGGTCGGGAATATCCGCCGCGAAGACCTTCACTTCCACGGTGCGGAGCAGCTGGTCCAGCACGCCGCCGAAGTTACGGACCCCGTCGGGGATGCCCGTCAGGCGGACCGGGATCTCGACCGTGATCTTCTGATCGGCCTTGATCTCGTAGAGATCCAGGTGCAGGACGCTGATCTGGCGGAGCGGATCTCGCTGCAGCTCGCGAATCAGGACCTTGACCGGGGCCCGGTCGTCCACGGTCACGTCCACCAGGGTGCTGGAGGTGAGGCTCGGCAGCACCTTGGCCAGGGCGGCGTCCTCGACCACCAACTTCTCGGGCGGGCGATGATGGCCGTAGATGATGGCCGGTACCTTGCCTTCGCGCCGGAGGGCGCGCGCGGCGCCCTTTCCGGTCTCCTGGCGGGTCCGCGCCTGCAGCGTCACTGGTTGAGCCATGGGTGGGTCCTCGTCCTCAATCGAACAGCGAGCTGACCGACTGATCGCTATGGGTGTACCCGATCGCCTTGGCCAGCAGGCCTGCGATCGACAAGACTTTCAACTTCGGGAACTTCCGGTTCTCCGGGATCGCGATGGTGTTGGTGACCGCGACCTCCGTGACCGGGCTGTTCTGGAGCCGGTCCACCGCCGGCCCCGAGAGCAGGGCGTGGGTGGCGCAACAGTAGATGTCCTCCGCGCCCAGCCGCTTGAGGGCGTGGATCGCTTCCGACATGGTGCCCCCGGTGTCGATCATGTCGTCCGGGATCAGGCAATCCTTGTCCTTGACGTCGCCCACGACGTTGACGACTTCGGCCACGTTGGCCGACGGGCGCCGCTTGTCGATGATCGCCAGGGAGGCGTTGAGCCGCTTGGCGAACCCCCGCGCCATCTTGGCCCCGCCCACGTCCGAGGCCACCACCACCAGGTCCCGCATCGACTTCTGCCGGTAGTGGTTCACGAACACCGGCGCCGCGTACAGGTGATCGACCGGCAGATCGAAGAAGCCCTGCAGCTGGTGCTGGTGGAAATCCATCGCCAGCAGCCGGTCCGCTCCCGCCATCGACACCATGTTGGCCATCAGCTTGGCGCTGATCGCGACGCGCGGCTGGTCCTTCCGGTCCTGACGGGCGTAGCCGAAGTAGGGGATCACCGGTGTTACCCGGGCCGCGCTGGCCCGCTTGGCGGCGTCCATGAGGAGCAGGAGCTCGATCATGTTCTCCGCTGGCGGGTTGGTGGACTGGATGATGTAGACGTCCCGTCCCCGCACGTTCTCGTCGATCTTGACGAAGATCTCCCCGTCCGAGAACCGCTTGGACGTTACCTGGCAAAGCGGCTGGCCCAGCTGCTGGGCCACCTCTTCGGCCAGGGGCCGGTTCGCCGTGCCGCTCAAGAGCAGCATCTGGCTGCGGGACAGGGAGATATTGCTCATGGCGGCAGCCGCCAAAAATAGCCATTCGGTAGGGCACAGGTCAATCCGACCGGCTACCCACGTCAGAATGTCTCGGCTCCCCTAAACTCGCCCGCTGCAGCCCCTTCTGTCGGGATTCCTCACCGGCGTGTCGAGAGCTTCCCACCCGGCCTCACCTCCGCAGCCAATCCTAATGGGGGCGCGAGCCCGCCCTCGCACCAGTCGCCTACCACCCTCACTATATTGGGCGCACCTTCTCCCCTACTATCGAAGCGCAATGGATGCATTCCCGGCGGGTTACCTCCAGGTGCAGCATCCCCGGGCCGAGCTGGTCGCGGCGGAATCGGTCGTGGCCGCGCTGGGTGGCGTGCTGGACCGGAAAACCTTGTATGCCTGGGCCGCGACCCACCCCAAACGCCGCCCCTACGCGGGGCGGGTCACTGCCTATGGCGTACCCCTTCCCAACGGCACCGACCGCGTCGTCGTGCGGCACTCGCACCACGGCGGCCTGCTGGCGCCACTGACCCAGGACCGTTTCCTCCCTCCCACCCGCGCACCCCAGGAGCTGGAGACCTCGTTGCGGCTGGCGGAGGCCGGGGTTCCCACTCCCCGCGTCATCGCCTACGCCATCTATCCCGCCGGTCGGTTCTTCCGCCGGAGCGACGTGGTCACCGAAGAGATTGCGCCAGCCCGCGACCTGGGTGCCGCCCTCCGGGAGGCCCGAAACGCCGCCGCTCGGCGAGACCTGCTCGCCGCGGTGGCGCCGCTCCTCGCGGCCCTGGCGGGTGCGGGCGTCTGGCACCCCGACCTCAACATTAAGAACATCCTGATCGGAGGCACCCCGGAAACGCGGCGCGCCTACCTGCTGGACGTGGATCGCGTGCGATTCGGAGTGCCCGACGATCCGGTGATCGCGCGGGCCAACCTGGCTCGCTTGCGCCGGTCGGCCCGGAAATGGCGCGCGACCCACGGCACCGGATTCGAGGAGGCCGAGCTGAATGGGTTGAGCCAAATGGCGGCCGACAGCAAGGCTTCATGATCGCCGCGGGGCTGGACCGTATTTGTGTGGTGATGATGAGCGCGGTGGGAGATGCAGTGCACGTGCTCCCCGTGCTCAACGCGATCAAGCGGCGTCACCCCCAGAGTCACATCACCTGGGTGCTGCAGCCCGGCCCCGCATCGCTGGTCAGGGGGCACCCGGCTATCGACGAGATCCTGATCTTCGAGCGGTCCCGGGGCTGGGCCGCCTTTGCCCGGATCCGGGCCGAGCTGGCGCGGCGGCGCTTCGATCTGGTGCTCGACTTTCAGGTCTACCTCAAGGCCGGGCTGGTCACCGCCTTTACCCACGCGCCGGTCAAGCTGGGATTTGATCGCGCGCGGGCTCGCGATCTCAACTGGCTGTTCACCACCCACCACATCCCTCCGCACCCGGGCGGCGGCCAGCATGTGCAGGACCAGTACTTCGAGTTCCTCGACGCCTTGGGCATCGATCCGGCGCCGGTCGAGTGGGGGCTCGGCCCCTGGCCCGACGAGTGGGGCTGGCAACGGGACTTCTCCCGGCGCTTCGACCGGCCGGTGGCGGCGATCGTGGTGGCCACCAGTAACCCGCGAAAGGATTGGATCCCCGAGCGGTGGGCCGAGGTGGCGGAGGCGCTGTACCGCGATTTTGGGCTGCAACCGGTGTTGGTGGGCGGGGAATCGCCGCGGGAGCGACATGCGGCCGGAGTGATCACCGGTCACACCAGACAGGCCGTGTCAGCCCTGGGTAGCGGGCTTCGCAACCTGGTCGGCATCCTGGACGGCTCGGCCCTGGTGTTATCGCCGGACACCGGACCTCTTCACATGTCGGTGGCACTCGATCGTCCGGTCATCAGCCTGATGGGGTTTACCAATCCCAAGCGGACCGGGCCCTACCACAAGTTCCAGGATCTCATCGTCGATGCCTACGGGGATCCTGCGGAAGAGTATCCGATCTCGATGGAGACTCGTCCGGGACGGATGAATCGGATTACCGTCCGGGACGTGTTGGAGAAGGTCGAGGTGTGGAAGGGGAGGTACGCGGGGCGCTAGTCGCCGCCAACCTGCTGCAGAAGCCATTGGCCCTGGTGGACTCGAACCACCATTCTCGGATCCAAAGTCCGATGTCCTGCCATTGGACGAAGGGCCAGTCCCCACAACAGTAAACGGGGAACGGGGAACGGGGAACCGGCTCCCCGCGTCCCTCGATCTCCGGGACTCTTGATTCCGGCTTGACCCCTCCCGCCTAGTCTTGCCCTCGCGGTCTCAACCATCCCGAGGAGGCTATATGCGGCGAGTGCGAGCAGCGACCCGGCAGGCCATGGCAGCTTTTCTTCTAACGATCCACCTCGCGGCCTGCACCAGCTGGCGGACCGAATCGGTAACCCCGGCCGAGTTGATCGAGCGCGACCATCCCAATAAGGCCAGGGTCACCACCGCGGCTGGGAACGAGATGGTCCTCTCCCATCCCTTCGTGGACGGCGACAGTCTGCGTGAGGGCAAGATCAAGAAGGACGCCCCGACCGGAATAGCCTTGCAGGACATTCACCAGGTTGCCACGCGCGGATTCAGCGCGGGGAAGACCCTGGCACTGGGAGCGGGTGTAACTCTGGTCGGGTTGGGGGTTGGCGCCGTGATCGGCCTGGCATCATACGATGGGATAACGTTCGGCTATTGAGCCGTATGCGGCTTGAGTCGCATTCAGGGCCCGCGGGTCACCGGCTCGGGTACGCTCGCCAGCGTTTGGACCGGGACAGTCTCCCCGTACTTCCGTCCCAACTGCAGGCGAGCATCCTCCCGGTCCTTGTCCGATCGATAGACCGCGAACAGGGCCGACCCCGAGCCGCTCATCCGGCAGAGCAGCGGGCGGGTGGTAGCCAGCTGCTCGAAAGACTCCCTGATCTCCGCATGGCGGCCGAAGACCACCGACTCGAAATCGTTCCCCGCCAGCCGTCCGATGCTCCCCCATCCGCTCAAGGCGTCGAGGTCGAGGGCCACCGCGCCTCGGCGCTCGCCGGCCCGACGCCCCTCGTCCACCCACCGGTAGGCTTCCGCGGTGGCGACTCCACGAGCAGGGAGCAGCAGCAGGCCCGG
Source organism: uncultured Gemmatimonadales bacterium (assembly GCA_963704015.1). Taxonomy (GTDB): domain Bacteria; phylum Gemmatimonadota; class Gemmatimonadetes; order Gemmatimonadales; family GWC2-71-9; genus DATIWD01. The sequence goes on along the minus strand of CAVPGI010000017.1, from coordinate 161,092 downwards.
AGCCGCCGGCAACGGAGGAAGCCGGAGCAGCCGTTCCCCCCGACCCCAACCCAAGGCGAGGGGCGCCCCGCTCAGGAAAAAGGGCACATCGCTGCCCAGTCGCGCCGCGAATTGGAGGAGTTCATGCCGGGGGACCGGGTTGCCGGCCAAGGCATTCACCAGCACCAGCGCGGCGGCGCCGTTGCTGGAGCCGCCACCCAGGCCCGCCTGTACTGGAATCCGCTTGGTGAGCCCGAGACGCACCCCGAATGGATGGCCGGTGGCCTCGAGCACCATCCGGGCGGCTCGGACCGCGAGGTTATCCTCCGCGGGACCGGTCTCCGCCCCCGAGACTTCGAGAGTCACCCCGGCTCCCTCCACCCGCTCGGCTCGGATCTCGTCCGCCAGACTCAACAGGCAGAACAGCGTCTCCAGTCCGTGGAACCCGTCGTCTTCCCGGCCCAGCACTCGAAGAAAGAGGTTGACCTTGGCATGGGCCGAGATACGCAACGAGGCCGGGGCCGGGGTCACCTGACGCTCCGCTGAATCTCTTTGAGTCCCAAGCCGGTCCGCGCCAGCGACCAGAGCCCCAGGAGGGTGATGGGGATGAAGGTGGTGAAGTGGTAGCTGAAGGCGTAGCTGACGGCGATGCTGGAGGGGACGTTGTAGAGCGAGAGGACTGCGACCACCGGCGCCTCGAACACCCCCAGGTATCCAGGGGTGGATGGCGCCGCGATGCCCACCATGATCAGTCCCTGCATCAGCAGTGCCCCGGCGAAATCGACCGGGATCGCGAACGCGCTATACATCGTATAGAAGGCGACCCCCGACAGCAGCCAGATCGCCAGCGACCAGAGCACCACGCCGACCAACCGGCTGGGAGACTTGAGGGCGGAGAGCCCGTGCCGGACCCCTTCCAGCAGCCCGACCAGGCGTTCGGCCAGCCGGGGCGAGGGGGAGAGGCGGCGAACCAGGTTCTCCATCGCCACTGGGAAGGCCAGCACCAATCCGCCCACGGCCAGCCCGGACACCACCGCCAGCTCGAGCATGATGACCACGCCCCCCAGCTCGACCCCGACGAATCGTGTGTCGGAAGGGATGCCGGCCAGCAGGAGGCCGACGGCCATGAGCGAAACCACGGTGAGGGCGTCGAACAGCCGTTCCACCGCCAGCGAGGCAACCACCGAGCTGAGCCTTACTCCGCTCAGCTGGCTGGCGGTGACGGCCCGCACCACCTCTCCCACGCGAAGCGGGAGGATGTTGTTGGCCATGAACCCCATCGCGACCGCGTGCCAGAGCGCGGTAGCCGGGGGGGCGCGACCATTCTCGGTGCGGAGCAGGAGCTGCCAGCGGAAAACGCGGAGGCCGAAGGTAGCAGTGGCGATGGCCACCGCCAGGAGGACCGGGCCGAGGCGCGCCTGAGCGATGGCGCTGACCACCTCGGTCCACTCCACGTTTCGGAGCGACCACCATAAGAAGAAAATGGAGACGGCGAGACCGACCAGGGTCTGCCAGATAACGGGGCGCTTCAATCCTCCACCAGCGCCAGCTCGACGAGGTCCATGAGCTCATCCAGGAGCGGCTGAACAAGGATCGAGGGTTCGTCGCGACCCATGGCCGAGCGGATTTCCACCTTGATGCGGGCGGCCCGCTGCAGCGCGGCGCGGCCCCGATAGCACAGCTCCGCGATCTCCACCACTGCAGGCTCCGCGGCCACGGGGACCGGGCTGGGAGCAGGCGACGGGGCACGGGCAGGAAACGGAGCCGGGCTAGGGGCCGGCGCCGGTGAGGGCGTGGGAGCCGGAGCCCGCTCGGGTGCCAGCGTTGGCACCGCCCTCGGGGGCATGGCCCTCCGCCCGGGGGCCGGGTAGCGGGTTGGGGACGCCAAGGCCTCCAGCGAGGCCTCGCCCAGCCCCAGCTCGACCACCAATCGGGCATAGGTCATGAAGCTTCCGCCCAGGTCCGCGCCCTCCTCCGGCGCGCCCGCTGGGACCGCCGCCGGAGCTGCGGCCATCGCCGGTTCGGGCTCCGGTGCCAGCGACTCGATGGGAACCACCGGGAGCTGATCTTCGTCGAATTCCGGGGCCGCGGGCTCGAGGACGGGGACCGGCTCCGGCGCCCGGGTCGGGGTGGTGGCACCGCGACCCAGGAGCAGCATCGCGCGAGCGAGGCCGGTGAGCCGGTCCAAGAGGGCGCCTTCCGCGTCGCCCTGAGACCAGGAACGAAGCAACTCGCCCGCCTCGCCGAGGCGACCGGCGAATTCATGCGGCACCCGGCTGCTGCGGCCGCTGGAGATCGCATCGCGCGCGTAGTCGGCAAAGGCACCCAGTTGATTACCCAGCTCGCCGCTGACGCCGTCCGCCAGTGCCCGGAGATCGGCGCTCAGGGAGAGCAGCTGGAGATCGCGCTGGGTGAGCGACGTCGCGCGCTCCAGCTCGGCGGCGACCTGACAGAGGTGCTCGCCCCGGCTCACCAGCTCGACCCGCGGCAGCGCCACGCCCGGCACCGGTCTCGGCGCGGTTCCCCGGTGAAGAATGCCGGGGCCCCGATCCTGGAAGAACAACGATTCGATGGGTACCACCTCGACGTCAGGTGAGCGGGACCGCAACAGCAGATCGGCGAAGCGCCGGGCCTCCGGTGCCTCAGGATCGGGGCGGCCGGTCTGGGCCACGTCCCGCGCCGCCCGCGAGACCGCCACGGCTCCCGCTTCGAACAGCTCCCGGGCCACCGAGGGGGACAGCGTCCCCCGGTTGAGGTCGTTGAGAGCGCCTTCGACGCCTTCGAGCAGTTCGGGCAAGGGGGGGAGATCGCCCAAGGCGGCCAGTCCTCGGAGCGGCTGCATCCGGCGGAGCACGGCCTGCAACGGGTCGCGAGAGGAGGGATCGGCCCTAAGGGCCTGGGCCGCCTGATCCAGGGCGCTGGCCACCAGCGCGCCCTCTCGGGCCACAAACGCGCGCACTCCGGCGTCGGTCGCACCGGTGGGGGCGGGCCCCGAGGACCGGGCGGGGACCAGACCCGCTGCGGATTCCAGACTGGCAGCCAGGCGCTCGGCGGCAGCGGTGTCGGCGGCGGTCCAGCGGCGAATGTTGCCCACCAGCGTCTTCAACTCATGTACGCCGCTCACCGCGGTGGCGGCCAGGGCGGCGTCCCAGCCGCGCCGGCCGTCCCGATAGATCCGCACCAGGGCCTCCAACCCCCCGGCCGCGCGGGCGATCGCGCCCTGGCTCGCCATGAGCGCGCTCCCTCGGAGCGCCCTCGCGTAGCGGACCAGGTCGTCCGCCGCGGGCGTGCCACCGCCCCCGACCAGCATGGTCAGGCGCTCGAGGTATTCCCCAGCCTCGAGCACGAAGAAATCGTCGACGCCGAGCGGATTGCTCATGTCGGTCTCAATGGGGGTCAGGGAGGACCTGAATAGTGTAGGCCGCTCGGTGCGGCGGGTCAATCAGGAGCGTGCCGTCTTGACCAGCCGTCGCATCTCGCTTACCGCCTCTGCCATCCCGGTGAGGATCGCCCGGCTCATCACGCTGTGGCCGATGTTGAGCTCCTCGATCTCGGGGACCGCCGCCACCGGCTGCACGTTCAAGTACGTGAGCCCGTGGCCGGCATGGACCGCCAGGCCGAGGCGGCGGCCCAGGCGGGCGGCGGCACGGAGTTCCTCCAGCGCGACTCCGCTCTCGCGCCAGGTGTGGGAGTACCGCCCGGTGTGCAGCTCGACGGCCGGAACGCCCAGCGCCCGGGAGCGTTCGAGATCCTCGGGGTGGGGATCGATGAAGAGACTGACCCGGCAGCCGGCCTCGGTCAGGCGGCGAATGGTCTCGGGGAGGCGCGGGTCCGGGGCGGCGAGGTTCAGGCCGCCCTCGGTGGTCACCTCTTCGCGCCGCTCCGGGACCAGGGTGGCCTGGTAGGGATGGAGGGCACAGGCCAGCTCGACGACGTCGGAGCTGGTGGCCAGCTCCAGGTTGAGCACGGTCTTGGCGCTCGCGGCCAGTCGTTTCACGTCGTGGTCCTGGATGTGGCGGCGATCCTCGCGCAGATGGACCGTGATGCCGTCGGCGCCGGCCTGTTCGCAGGCCATAGCGGCCGCCACGGGGTCGGGCTCGTCGGTGCGGCGTGCCTGTCGCAGCGTGGCGACGTGGTCGACGTTGATGTAGAGGCGTGGTGCGCTCATTGATCGGGGCAACCGCCGTGTTTAAGTTGAGCAGTCCCAACGCGTGAGACCGACATGCGCTTGTGGGGAAAGTTATTGGTGGCCGCCGTCGCTGTCAGCGCCGCCTGCGGTGGCGGCGGGGCCGGCCAGCCCCAGCCCAGCCAGTCTGCCGAGTCGGCGGTCCGCCGGTTCTTCCAGGCCGTGGCCGATAGTGACATCGCCCGGATGTCCACCCTCTGGGGTACCGACAAGGGGTCGGCCGCCACCACTGGCCAGCCGTCGGACTGGCAGAAGCGGATGGTGGTCACCCAGATCTATCTGCGGGGGGCGCCCTACAAGGTTATGAGCGATAACCCAATCCAGGGAAACTCCAACCATCGACGCGTCGAGGTGGAGCTGGATCGGGGCGAGTGCAAGCGGATGGTGCCCATCCTCGCGGTGCAGTCCGACAAGGACGGCTGGCTGATCAACTCCATTGACCTGAATCTGGCGGGAAGCCCGGCCCGGCCTTGTGCCCCCGTTGGGGACGAGCAGGCGCCCAAACCGAAGCAATAGGACCGGCGGCTACTCGGTGAGCTCCAGGAGGATGCCCGCGGTCGATTTGGGGTGAAGGAAAGCGATGCGCCGGCCACCGGCACCGGGACGCGGCACCTGGTCCACCAGGCGGTATCCGGCCTGGCGACAGGCCTCCAGGGCGCGGTCCAAGTCCGGCACCCGGTAGCAGATGTGATGGATCCCGGGACCCCGCCGCGCCAGGAACTTGGCGATCGGCCCGTCCGGATCGGTGGGCTCCAGCAGCTCCACCTGAGCGTCGCCGAAGGGAAGGCTGACGATGGTAGCCCCGTCGGCGGATTCGGGGGGCTGCGGCTCCAGTCCCAGGACCTCGCGGTAGAAGGCCAGGGCGCTCTGGAGGTCGGAAACCGCGACGCCGATGTGGGCGATGCGGGGGGCGTCAGGCACAGCGGCAAGCTAATCGGCCTCGCGCTGGGGAGATAGGCCGGCGCGAGTTATCTTCAGTATTAAGGAAAGCAAACAAATGGTAACGCAAACGACCGGTAAGGAAGGAAACGAAACGGACATGGAAAACGGTCATCCCGTGCACGTGACTGATCAATCGTTCCCGGCGGAGGTCGAGCAAGCCAAGGGTCTCATCCTGGTCGATTTCTGGGCCACGTGGTGTGGTCCCTGTCTGGCGATCGCTCCGATCGTGGATCAGCTGGCTTCGGAGTACGCAGGCCAGGTCAAGTTCACCAAGGTGGACACCGACGCCAATCAGCGCACGGCTATGCGGTTCAGCGTCCGGTCCATCCCGAGCATCCTCTTCTTCAAGGACGGCAAGCACGTCGACACCGTGGTCGGCGCCGATCCGAGAATCAAGGCCATTCTGGAAGGCAAGATCAAGCAGCACAAGTAGTCGCAGGAAGCGCTGAGCGGGGAGCGATCCCCGCTCACCGCTCACCGCCGAGGCTCCCCTGTCCGCTCCCGGCACCCTCTACGTCGTCGCCACTCCGCTCGGGCACCTGGACGACCTCACTGCGCGCGCGGCGACCGTGTTGCGCGCCGTTCCCGTGGTCGCCGCCGAGGACACCCGCCGGACCCGCACCCTCCTGACCCATCTCGGCGCTCACCCGCGAGTGCTGAGCTTCCACGCCCACTCGCCGGACCGCCGGCGAGACGTGCTGCTCGAGTGTCTCGAGCGGGGCGAGGACGTGGCCCTGGTGTCGGACGCGGGCACCCCGGGGATCAGCGATCCGGGCGCCGACCTGGTAGCGGCCGCCCGGGCCGCCGGCGTGCGGATCGTCCCGATTCCCGGCGTCTCCGCGGTAACGGCCGCGCTGTCGGTCGCCGGCGTCTCGGCCGACCGTTTCGTCTTCCTGGGATTTCTGCCTCGTCGCGGAAAAGAACGGAAGCGGCTGGTGGACCTGGCGATCAAGGCGGAGTGGCCCGTAGTGCTGTACGAGGCCCCGCCCCGTCTGGTGGGGTTGCTGGAAGACCTGAAGGCCGCCGGTGCCACCGACGACCGCCGCTTGCTGGTGGCGCGAGAGATCACCAAGCTGCACGAGGAGCTGCGCGACGGCACCTTGGCTCAGGCGATCGAGCACTTCGGCGAGCAGGCCCCGCGCGGTGAGCTGACTATCGTTCTGTGGCCGGGGCCCTCCGGCCGGCCGGAGCCCGAGCCGCCCGATCCCTCGGGCCTGGCTCGGAAGCTGCTGGGTCGTGGAATGACTCGCCGAGCCGTGGCGGCTGAGGTGGTTCGCCAGACCGGACTGGCGCGCAACGAGGCGTATCGGATGGTCCTGGAGCTGGAATGACCCGCTGGCTTGTGTCGATTGCTCTTGGCGTGGTGGCGATGTCCGGGGCCGCGAGGCCTCCCGCTCCCACCATGACCATCGGCCGCCTGCACTACGATGGCGGTGGTGACTGGTACGCCAATCCCTCCAGCTTGCCCAACCTCCTCAACGCCATCGCCACGCGCACCACGCTCCGGGTAGCGGCCACCGAAAAGGTGGTGGCGCTCTCCGACGAGGACCTTTGGACGGTCCCGTTCATTCACATGACCGGACACGGCAACGTGCACTGGAGCGATCAGGACCTGGTGACGCTGCGGCGGTACCTCTGGCAGGGCGGATTTCTCCACGCCGATGACAACTACGGCATGGACGAGTCGATCCGTCGGGAGTTCATCCGGCTGTTCCCGGATCACCCGCTGGTCGAGGTTCCTCTGGACCACCCGATCTACCATCTGATCTACGACTTCCCCAAGGGGATCCCCAAGATCCACGTGCACGACGGGAAGCCGGCCCAGGGATTCGGCATCTTCCTGAACGGAAGGCTGGCGGTCTTTTACTCCTATCAGAGCGATCTGGGAGACGGTTGGGAGGACTTTGAGGTCCACCGGGATCCTCCCGAAAAGCACGAGGCGGCCCTGCGGATGGGGGTCAACCTCTTCGCCTACGCGGTGGGATACGGAGGCGCTCAATGAGCCATTCCGCCACCGCGCTGGAGCTGACGCGACTGGCGCAGCCGCTCCGGCGATGGACGACATTGGGGACCGCGGTGGTGGCCGCGGCGGCCGGGACCACGATCCTGACGCTGTTTGCCTGGACCGCGCGCCTGGGTTGGCTCGACCATCCCGGCTGGGTGCTGGTGACCTGGATATTCGTGCTGGCCGGAGTCGGCGCGGGCATCGCGCTGGGGCTCCGGCGCCTCGAGCGACTCTCGCCGGCCGGGTTGGCGGACCGGCTGGAGCGAGACCAATCCTGGCGCCGCGGGGCGCTGCGGGGCCTGCTCGAGGCCGGCCTCCCCGACACCAGCCCGTCGCTCTGGAATGCCGCGGATCGTGCCCGGGCGGCCGAGCTGGGGGAGCGTGGGGGCCGGGCGCTGGAGCCCTGGGTCGCGGCGGTGCGCGATTCGGTTCGGTTGGCCGGGATCGGACTGGGAGTCGCCCTGGTGGTCTTCGTGGCGGCTCGGCCCACCTCGGGCGCGGCGGCCGCACTGTGGCATCCCGGTCGTGCCTGGCATGCCGCGCTGGCTCCTCTCCGCGTGACCGCCGATGCCGAGTCGGTGGATCGCGGGTCGTCGGTCAGGCTCACGCTCGACGCGCCCCTCCGCCGGCGCGCCACCCTCTGGCTCCGCGCTCCGGGCGAAGTCTGGCGCGGCCGACCGGTGCGCTTGGATTCCCTGGGCCGCGCGGCCGAGACCGTAGGCCCGCTCGACTCCGATCTGTTCGCCCGCTTGAGCTCGGGCGGTCGAAGCTCCGACACGATCCGGGTGCACGTGCGCACGCCGGCCTTTCTCGGCGCGCTGTCGGTGGTTGCCAGGTATCCCGGCTACCTCCACTTGGAAGACGAGCCGATCCCCACCTCGGGTGACACGGTCCTGATTCCGGCCGGCACCCGCCTCGAAACGCGAGGTCAGGCGACCGCCGCGCTCGAGACCGCGGCCTGGGAGCTGGATGCTCGACGGGTGGCACTCGCCGTCGACGGAGCCGCCTTCGGCGGCAGCTTCTCGCCCGACGCGTCGGGGCTCTATCGGCTCGCGCTGGAGACGCGGGACCGAACTCCCCTGGCCGGCGAGCCGGCTTCAGTCGCCCTGCGGATCGTGGTGGATAGCGCGCCCCGGGTCGAGCTGCCCGTCCCGGGCGCGGACACCGTGGCCCCTCTGAGCCTGCATCTGCCGCTGGTGATCGATGTGCACGACGACCACGGCATCGCGCAGGTGGCGGTGGAGAGCCGGCGGGTCAGTCGGTTGGGGTTCGCCGATCCGCCCCGCACCGAGACCGTGCCGCTGCCCGGGACTCGCCCTGACCGCGCCATTCTCACCTTCGACTTGGACCTCAATCAGCGCGGCCTGCTGCCGGGAGATACGGTCCGCTACTTCGCCCGCGCGCTCGACAATGCGCCGCACCCCCAACCAGGCCGCAGCCGCGAGTTCGTGTTGCGCCTGCCGACCCTGTCGGAGATCCGCCAGGCGGCGCGTCAGGCGTCGGAGGCGGTGAGCGGGCGACTGGACAGCGTGGTGGCGGAGAGTCAGCGGTTGGAGCGGCAGACCGAGGACCTGGCTCGCGAGCGGGCCCGCCAGTCGACCGAGCGGGGGCGGGCGGAGGCACAGACGCTGCCGTTCGAGGCGGCCAAGCGGGCCGAAGCGGTGGCCGCGGCCCAGGAGCAGCAGATCAAGGACGCGGAGTCGATCAAGCGCTCGCTGGAGGCGCTGCAACGCAGCGCGGAGGCAGCCGGCCTCAACGATCCCGCCTGGCAGCAACGGCTTCAGGAGATCCGCGACCAGCTCGACCGCGCCTTGACGCCCGACCTGCGCGAGAAGCTGGCCGACCTGCAGCGCGCGCTCAAACAGCTGGATCCGGAGCAGACCCGCGAGGCCCTGACTCAGTTGGCGGAGGCCCAGAAGCAGCTGCGGGAAGCCCTGGAGCGGAGCAAGGAGCTGTTCCAGCGCGCCGCCATCGAAGGCGATCTCGCCAATCTGTCGGCCGAATCCAAGGAGCTGACCCGCGAGCAGTCGGAATGGCTCCAGCGTCTCCGCATCCGCCGACTCGCTCCGGGCCGCGGTGGAAGAAAAGGCCTTGGGCGCTCAGGCCGACTCGCTGGGCCAGCGCCTGTCTCGCACGGCCAAGGAGATGCCCGAGGGAAGCCCCGAACAGCGGCTCCAGGAGGCGGCCCGGCAGGCGGCGCAAGCAGGCCAGCAGATGGAGCAGGCGGGCCAGCAGGCGCGGGCCGGTGACCGGCCGCAAGCCCGGGAGCGGGGAGAAGAGGCGCTCCAGTCGCTGGGTCCGCTGGGGCAGCAGCTCGACCAGCAGCGCCGAGAGCTGCAGGAAGCGTGGAGACAGGAAGTGCTCCAGGGGCTGGACCAGGCGCTCACCGAGGCCAGCCGATTGGCGCAGGGCCAACTCGATCAGGTCCGGGCTTTGGAACAGGACGGCGCCACCAGCGCCACCCGCTCCAAACAGGCCGCGGTGGAAGACGGCACTCAGCGGCTCCTGGACCGGGTCCAGGGAATCGCCGGCAAGAACGCGCTGGTGACCGGGCAGAGCGGAGTGGCCGTGGCGGGCGCGCTGGAGGAGATGCGTGCGGCACGCGAGGCGCTTTCCAGTCCGGTGCCCAACTCCGAGGACGCGGCCGAGCACGCCGGGCGGGCGGTGGACCAGTTGAATCTGGCGGCGGTGCAGCTGAGCCGGGCCCGGAGCGGCGTGGCCCAATCGCAGTCGGGGGCGGGCCTGACCGAGGCGCTGGAGCAGCTGAGCCAGATGGCGTCGCAACAGGGCCAGATAGGCCGCCAGTCGGGTGGATTGCTGCCGCTGTCCGGGAATCCGGCCGCGATCCAGTCCGAGCTGCGCCGGCTCGCCGCGGAGCAACGCGCCCTGGCCCAAGGGCTGGAACGGCTGCGCAGCCGTGGGGACATCCCCGGCGCCGGGGCCATGGCCGACGAGGCCAAAGATCTGGCCCGCCGCCTGGAGGCGGGACGGCTGGATCGGGAAACGGTCGAGCGCCAGGAGCGTCTGTTCCGCCGGATGCTCGACGCCGGCCGCACGCTGCAGGGCAGAGAAGACGACGAGAAGAAGGAGCGCGAAAGCGTCACCGCCGGAGACGACAGCATCCACCTACCCCCGGCCCTGCGAGCCCAGCTCCAGGGAGAGAACGGGCAGCTCCGCCTGCCCACCTGGGAGGAGCTGCAGCGGCTCTCTCCCGAGGAGCGGAGACTGGTAGTGGAGTACTTCCGGAGGCTGAGTGAGATGGAGAACGGGAGATCGGTAGAACGGTAGAACGGGAGAACGGGGGAGCGGGGGAACGGGAGGAAGCAGCGGGGAACAGGGAACAGGGAACGGGACCACAATCGTGAACGGTGAACGGGATGCGTAAGTTGGCCGAGGTGAGGGGGCGAGTGCTCGGGGGGCTCCTCGGGCTCTGTCTTCTATTGCCCATCAGCCCGCTCGGCGCTCAGCAGGATGCGCTCAATCGCGCAACGGCACTCGAGCGGCGGGGCGACCCCACCGCCGCCCTGGCACTCTACCAGGCCGTGCTCCAGGACCAGCCGGCCGAGATCAATGCACTGCTGGGGGCGGAGCGTTGCCTGGGCGCGCTCAATCGGAGTCTGGAACTGATCCCCGCTGTCCAAGCCGCCGTGGCCGCCAATCCCACTCCCTCAGTGATCTACGCGCTCGCCATCCGGACCTGGGGAGCGGCGGAACAGCCGGACAGCATCCGCCGTTACGCCGAACGCTGGGCGCAGCTGTCGCCGGGGGACGAGTCACCCTATCGCGAATGGGGCGCGGCGCTGCAGGGAATGCGCGACCTGGCCGGCGCGCGCCAGGCTTATCTGTTGGGCCGCGAGCGACTGGGTGCTCCCGATGCGCTGTCGCCCGAGCTGGCGCAGCTGGCCATTCGCGGCAACGACTACCCGACAGCACTTCAGGAATGGCTCAAAGCCATCACTCGACTGCCGGGATACCGTCCGACCGCGGTCCGCGCACTGAGCCAGGCCCCCGATGCGGTGCGACCCGGTCTCCTGCGCTCGCTCGACCAGGACCACTCCGCCGCGGCGCGCGGCCTCTCGATCGACCTGCGGGCGCGCTGGGGAGACCCGGTGGGCGCCTTTCACATCTCTGAGCGCGGCCCTGCCGCCCGACTCTAGTGAGTCGGCGGACATGCTGCGGAATTTCCTGGTCACGGTGCGCGGAATCACCGGCCCCGAGGCGCGCTCGGCGCAGGCCATGACGCTCGAGTCACTGGCCGAGCGCCGCACCGGCATCGATCGGGCTCGGCTCCATCTGGAGGCGGCCCAGGTCTATGCGGAGGCCGGCGATCGGAAGGCCGCGCGGCGGATGCTGACCCGCCTGTCGGAGGATCCGGACGCCGCCGCGCTCCAAGTCGGCTCCACCACCACCCTGGTGGCGTTGCTGATCGCCGATGGCGCCATGGACGAGGCGGCTCAGCGACTGGAGCAGGTCCGGGGCGCCTTGACCGCCGATGACTACCAGCGGCTGCGGCGGGACCTGGCCGTGGGGTGGATTCGCGCCGGTTCGCTCGACCAGGCCCAGGCGTTGGTACAGTCGGACAGCTCGATCGACGGCCTCGCGCTGGCCGGCCGGCTGCGGCTCTACCGAGGCGATCTGGCCGGTGCGCGGACCCTCTTGAAGGAAGCCGGGCCCTACGCCGGCAGCCGGGCCGAGGCCACCGATCGGAGCGCCCTCCTGGCGCTGATCCAGGTGGTCAATGGAGACAGTCTCCCCGCCTTGGGCACGGCCCTCCTGGCCCTCGACCGGCACGACAGCACCGCGCGCGGTCAAGGGACTGGAACGGGTCGCCGCGGATCAACCCCCGCCTGGAGCCGCGGCACTCCGGGTGCTGGCGGGGCGAGTCGAAGCGGCGCGGGGGCATGCGGGCAGGAAGCGGAGCGCCTGTTCCGGGCCGCGCGGGTGCCGGAAGCACCGGCCAGTGCCGCGGAAGCGGAGCTCGAGCTGGGGCGACTCATGATCGCGCTCAATCGGCTGCCCGAGGCCGACGAGCCGCTCGAGCACCTGATCCTCACCTATCCGGAGAGCGCGCTGGTCCCGGAAGCGCGGCGGCTCCTCAACGTGGCCCGCGGCCTGGTGCCTCGCACGTGAACCGGCGCCGCTTTCTCCGGGCGCGGCGGCGCCGTGCTGGCCACCGGTTGGGTCCCTGGGGTTCTGCGGCCCCGATGGCCGATCGCCGATCCCTGGCTCCTGGTCCCGATGGACGACAGTCAGAGCGACCACCTCAAGGCCTACGGCGTAGCGTTTCGGGTGCTGCAGCGCGGGGGCCGCGGCGAGTGGTTCCTGAATTACCGGGGCGGCGCCTTTCTGCTGCCGGCCGACCAGTTGACCGCGCGGGACGCGGCCCTGGCGGGCGTGCGGGCGGAGCCGCTGGACGAGGATCGGTTGGTCCGGATCCGGGCCGAGATCCAGCGGGGCAACATGGACGCGATTCCGCTGGAAAAGGCGCCCCGGGTGGCGGTCTACGTCCCGCCCAACGCGCCGCCCTGGGACGACGCCGTGACCATGGTCCTGCAGTACGCCGGGATCGAATTTCAAAAGGTGTGGGATGCGGAAGTGCTGAGCCGCGGCCTGGCCCAATGCGACTGGCTGCACCTGCACCACGAAGACTTCACCGGCCAGTACTCGAAGTTCTATCTCACCTATTCGGGAGCCGGCTGGCTGGCCGACATGGTGCAGCGGAACACTGGCATGGCGAAGACGCTGGGCTACCCCTCGGTGCCGGCGGAGAAGCGCGCGGTGGCCCAGGCGATCGCGGCCTTCGTGGAGCGGGGCGGGTTCCTATTCGCCATGTGCACGGCCACCGAGACGCTCGACCTTGCCCTGGCCAGCGAGCATGTGGACATCGCCGCCTCGTTCGCCGACGGGACGCCGATGGACCCCGATGCCTCGGCCAAGATGGATTGGAGCAAGGCGCTGGCCTTTCAGAACGCGCGGCTCGAGTTGAGCCCTACGCTGCCCGCCTTCTCGGACATCGACGGTCACCAGGTGAACTCGCCGCTCCGTCAGACGCTGGGCGCCTTCAAGCTGTTCAACTTCAGCGCCAAGATCGATCCGGTGGCCACCATGCTGGTACAGAACCACCGGGATGTGATTCCTGATTTCTACGGGCTGACCACCAGCTTCACCCGCCGGACCCTCAAGCCGGGCGTCACCGTCCTGGCCGACGAGGCGGGCGCGCCCTGGGTCAAGTACATCCACGGCGAGCGGGGGCAGGGCACCTGGACCTTCTACGGCGGCCACGATCCCGAGGACCCGCAGCACCAGATCGGCGACCCGGCGACCGACCTGTCGCTCTTCCCGCACTCACCGGGCTATCGGCTGATCCTGAACAACGTGCTGTTCCCGGCGGCGAAGAAGAAGGAGTTGAAGACGTAGAACGGGAGAACGGGGAACAGGGAACGGGGAACGGGGAACGGCGAAGGGGGAATGGGGGAATGGGGGAATGGGGGAAGGAGAAGGGATCGACGGTCACTTGCCAGAACAGATCAACACACCTCATCCCGAGGGTCGCCCCGAACGAAGTAAGGGGGACCCGAGGGATCTAATGCGCGACACCCGGCGCTGGCTCTTCTAACTGAAGCCATTGTCGGGAGTGGCCGGCTAGATCCCTCGGTTCCCGTCGCTCTGCTCGGGGAAAGCCTCGGGATGAGGTGCAAGGGTCCCGCTGGAGGGAATCTCAGGGCAAGGTTTGCGGTTCCGGCAAGGCTGGGGAGCTGGTCTGCCGGGGTGCCTCGATCGCAGGCCGCTCCCGGGGCACCAGCCCGACCACCCGCACGCCCGCACCCCGCGCCACATCCACCGCCCGGATCACCTCGGCGTAGCTCACGTCCTCGGTCCCCTTCACGAAGAGCACCTTGCGAGGACGGTCCCGGAACACATCGCGGATCCGCTGGTCCAGCTGGGCCGCGGGCACCTCGACCTCGTTGAGGGCGTAAGCAGGCCCGGGACGAACCTGCAGCACGAGCTGGTCCCGGGCCGCGGTTGCTTTCATCTCCCCTGCCGCTTCTGGGCGGCGGCACCTGGATATCCAGCCCCTTGAGCAGCCCGGGCTGAATCACCATCACCAGGATGAGCAGGCAGAGGAGCACGTCCACCATGGGCGTGATGTTGATGTCCGCCATCGCGGCGCCCCGCATGGCGATCGCCGGCCGGGGACGGCGTCGCCGCTTCATGGCGACGGGCTCCTGCCGGAGGCGGTGGAATCGGCGCCGAACCCCGCCGGCTGGCTGATCGCGCCGATGGTGCGCACCCCGGCCGCGCGGGCGGCGTCCACCGCGTTCAGGACCACGCGGTAGGGCAGGGAGCGATCGGCTCGCAGATAGAGGAGATGGTCCCCGGGGCGCACCGCATAGAGCGCCCGCAGCCGCTCGGTCAGATCCGCGGCCGGAACGCTGTCCTCCCCCAGGAAGTAGGTGCCCCGTGCGTCGATACCGAGGGTGATCGCGTCCCGCAGCGTCTTCGGCTGTCACGTGGACCGCCGGCGGGCGGCTCGGCGGAGTACTCCGACAGCACCGGCGTCACCACCATGAAGATGATGAGCAGCGCCAGCATGACGTCGATCATGGGCGTGATATTGAGCTCGCCCGCGACACCCTGGTCGCCCAGCGCCTTGAGGGCCGGCATCCGGGCGCCGGCCGGCCCCAGGCCGCCGCCCCCTCGCCGCGCCGTGAACGCCATGCTACCGGCCCCCGACCGCCATGGCCGGCGCGTCGTAGTGCAGTGCGACGCCGGCGCGGCGGAGCGAGAGCCAGTCGATCAGCTCATCGCTCACGAAGGCCAGCTCACTGAAGAGCTCTTCGAGCCGGGTGATGAAGTAGTTGTAGAGCCAGAGCGCCGGGATCGCGACGATGAGCCCGACCGCCGTGGTCACCAGTGCCTCGCCCACCCCTCCGGCCACGGCTTCGATGCCGCCCCCGCCGGTCGCTGGCGATGCCGACAAAGGAGTTGGTGATCCCCACCACGGTGCCGAGCAGTCCCACGAAGGGCGCGGTCGCGCCGATCGTGGCCAGCGCCGAAAGCCGGCGCTTGAGCTCGGTGGCGATCAGCACCTGTTGGCGGGTCACCGTCCGCTCGGCCGACTCGATCGCGCGGTCGGCCAGATCGGGATCGCCCAGCAGGGGCGTGACTCGTTCCAGGGCCTCACCCAGCACCCGGGAGAGCGGCGAGTCGGGATGCTCGTCGCGCCAGGGCGATCGCGTCCTCGAGACGGTCCTCCTGCAGGGCCCGGGCAAACCCGGGCGCGAGCTCGCGGGAGCTCCGCCGGAGGGCGCGGAGCTGGCGCCATTTGAGGAAGCCGACGGTCAGGGTCAGCACGTTCATCGCGGCGAGCAGCAGGATCACCAGCCAGGGCAGCAGGCCCATTCGGGCGACCAGATCGAGAATCGACACGCAGTTCCTCCTTACCTCTGCAGAGACCACCGCAACGGCACCCGCACCAGGACCGGCACCGTCACCATTCTTCCATCAACCGTCGTCCGGCCCGGAGAGAAACGGGCACGCTTCACCAGCTCGAGCGCGGCGCCGGCGAACAGCGCATGGCTGGAGGAGACGATGCTCGCCGACTCCGGGTCGACCACACCGCTGGTGTCCACGACGAACTCGACCACCACCGAGCCTTCCACCCCGACGTCACGCAACGAGGCCGGATAGCGGGTGAGCAGCAGATCGAGAATCTCGCTTCGGTTGAGCAACTGGGGCTTGACCAGCACGTCCTGGACTTCGATCGGCCGGACCGAGGGCCGGGACGACGCGGAGAGGACGTCCGAGGTCCGGCCTTCCAATGCCAGGGAGGCGGCCAGCTCGGGGGGCAGCGCGAGCGGTGGCTTGCCTCCCGCCACTCCCCCGGCGATGCCTCGGCCGGTGTAGTCCCCCTCGCTGGCGACCGCCGCCGTGGGATCCGGTGCGGGGAGTCCGGCGATTTCCTTGGGGGCCAGCAACTCTTGGAAGCCGGCGATCTTGTCTGGGTGCTCCACCTCGGGCTTCACCGCTGGAATCTCCACTCCCTGGCTGACGACCAGGGGACGGGGGCGCTGCACCGTTGCCCGGGGCGATTCTGGTTGGGTGGGAGGAGGGACGTCGAGGTACGTGACCGCTTCGGAGTTCAGCTCGGGTGTGGCCGGTGCCGGCGTCGCCTGGCGGAGAGACAGGATCGCAAGCAGATGCACCGTCGACAACAGGGTCGCCGGGCCCATTTCCTTCCGCCAGAGATCCCGATGCCAACCGGTGCTCACCAGCGAGCCCAGCAGCACAAAGCGAACGCGGGGCTGGGGCTTCTCCTGTACTGGGGCTGCCCCGGGCGCTCGGCTCGATTCTGCCCTGCTCGGCATCGTTCGCCTCGGTGTGCCGCGGTTCCGGCGAACCGGGAGTATGGTGACTCTTCTGCTCTGTATACCGAGCAACCTAGGCGAGGCGGAATGAAGGTGGCTTTAACCGATGATGAACCAAGGCTTAGCTGGTGGTAGGAGGGGGAGAACGGGGAACGGGGAACGGGCAAAGAGCGGGCACCAGGCACCGGGCACCAGGTACCAGGAGGAGGGCACGAGGCCTCCTCAGTCCTCGGCCCCTAGTCCTTCAGTAGCCACTCAGTACTCAGTACCCAGTACTCAGTACTTGATTCCCGCCCCCCTGGCCCGCCTCTTGCCAATCACTTGATCGGTCCTGTGATCAGGTGATATCCGATGGCTCCGAACATCCTGCGTCTAACGCACTCCGCCCTCGCCATTTGCGCCATCCTGGCGGGCTCGTCGTGCTCGTCCCACTACATCGAAGTGCCCGCTCGCGTCGATCTGGCACCCTACGGCCGGCTCGCGCTGGTTGCCTTTACCAATGAACAGGGAGATACCTCGCTCAGCGCGGTCGCCACTCAGCGCTTCGCGGAGGCGTTGCTCCAGAGTCAGTCGGGCATCGAACTGCTCGAAATCAAGGCCTCGGATTCCGTGCTCAAGCGGGTCGGGAAGAATGCCGACGGCGCGACGCTGGCCCAGGCCCTGGGCCGAGCCAGGAACGTCCCCGCGGTGTTCCTAGGCGAGGTCAACCTTTCTCACGTCAAGCCGAGCGGCCGAATCAGCGCCTCGGGCTATGCCAACGTCAAGGCGACGGTCACGGCCGAGCTGTCGGTGCGGCTGATCGCGACCTCCACCGGCGGGACGGTCTGGCGCTCGAGCGCTACCTCCAGCGAGCAGGTGGGCAAGGTCAGCGTGTCGGATGGGCTGCCGACGGTCTCGGTGCGGAACCCGGACGATGCCTACGGCGAGATGCTGAGCGAATTGGCGGGCAGGGTGACGCGGGACTTTCGGTCGACGTGGGTGAAGCAGTAGGGGGACGGTAGAACGGGGGAACGGGGGAACGGGGGAACGGGGAACCGGGAACAGGTGACTTGTCCCCCCCACTACCATTGCGACCCTTCCTCTTCTATATTCAGTCCCAGTGACATAGCCTTCGGGCCCCGGGGAAACAGGGCAGACCGGGTGAATAACCTGCCAAGTACCTTCGTCCCGGCTGGTGCAATGCGCCAGACCGGGCGTCGTGTTTTTGGGAGACAGATCGTGGTAGGCCGGCAGGCAACGGGCATTGGGCATGAGGCATGGGGCTAGCTGGGAGGACGCCTTCCGTCCCCAGTTCTTCCTGCTCTTACCTCCTAGCTCCAGCTCCAAGCTCTCCTCCAAACGTATCGCAGCTCTTGAGTTCCCCGCTCTGCATCCCTTGAACCATTCCACCCGCTGAGCCGGGTGCCGTGGGTGAAGGCGTCGGGGTTCACGTGGCCGGTCGACATCCGCTGGATTCGATCGTCGCCCACCGCGGCCCCCGCACCCAGTCCCTCCTCGCCGTCTCCCGATTCGAGACTGTTCTCCAGGGCGTGCCTCGTGTCCCCAGCCGACTTCGGCGAGCCCGATGGTCTATCGGCTTCTTCATGATCCATTCACGGCCGGCACACATCGAGAGCGCCAACCTTCGGAAGGACTGAACCCGTCCGGGAACCCTGAAGAGGGAAAGGGATACCGTGCCGGAGCCGGCAAGTACCGAGGAGGCGAGGGAGCAACAGTTCTGGGCGACGATGCTTCGCCTGCTCTGGACCTGCCTGGCCCTGCTTCTGCTCGTGGGGTCCTGTTGTCGCTCACCCTGCTCCTCGGTTGGCTCCCGTATCTCCTTCTCTCGCCTGCTGGGACTGCTCGCAGGGATCGCGCATCACCGTGGCCGTGCTGGGCTCGCCTCGAGGCCGGGTGCTGACCAGTCTCGTGCTGGGTGCGGTGACCTTCCCGTTGCTGGCCGCCTATTTCGGCGGGCTCGCGGTGTCGAACCCCGGGGCGTTCAGCGCCTATAGCGCGACCTTCTTTCCCTTCCTTGCCCATGCGGCCGGGGCGATTCTGGCCGGCGCGTGGATCTGGCGGATCTGGCACGTCGGGTCCGAGCCGCCCCGCTGCGGTGGCCGAGGGAGCACCGGGGCCTAGCCCGGGAGGGTTGTCGTGAAATCCGTCGGATTGCTCAAGCTGATCGCGATCTGGTCCCTGATCCCGACCTATTCGCTGGCCGGCGGGTTGATCGGGCTGGGCCTGGATCGCTGGCTGCACACCTTCCCCATTCATCACCGGCGCCGGGCTCCTCATCGCGTTCGGCCTGGCGATTCGTGACATGCTCAAGCTGAGAGACGAAGTCTTCGAGCGAAAGCACCAGGAGTAGAGGAGACCCGCATGCAGGAGACCATTGCGCCGCATCTGCCCTACCTGGTCATCGTCAACCTCCTGGTCGTCTCCGCGGTCCTGATCGGGCTGGGGGCCGCGGTGACCGCCCGGCCGCTCAAGGAAATTCCCGAGGGCAGGCAGAACGCCGCTGAGCTGGTCCTGGAATGGTTCGTGACCCAGGCACGGAGCATGGACCCCGGGAGTGTCCGCCTCGTGGCTCCGTTCCTCGCCACCCTCTTCCTGCTGATCCTCGGCAGCAACCTGCATGGTCCTGTTGCCGGTTCCGCTGCTCAAGATCCCGCCGACGGCGTATTTCAGTGTTCCGCTCGCGCTGGCACTGATCGCGGTCCTGGGTGGCCTGGTGATGTCGGCCATGGTGAGGGGGGTGGGAGCGGCCTTGAAACACCTGATCTGGCCCAATCCGCTTCAACTCGTGGGCGAAGTGAGTCACACCCTCTCCTTGTCCCTGCGACTGTACGGAAACATCGCCGCGGGAGTCCTGGTGGCCGCGCTGGCCGCCCAGGCCGCCCCCTACGGGCTTCCGCTCGTCATCGACACCCTCGAGCTGATTCCGGCGGTGGTCCAGCCGATCGTCTTCACCCTGCTCACCGCCAGCTTCCTGGCCGCCGCGGTTTCCCGGGAGGAGAGGCCGGGAAAGAGTGGCGAAGCGACCGCGCACCGCAAACCTGAAAGCCCCCGTCGTCCGGAGTCCGGGAGGTCTCGATGAAAGAAATCCTGCTCATCTTCATCCCAACGCTCACACTGGTGCCGACGGCGGTCGCGGCGGCCCTGGCCATGCGAAAGATCTCCAGCTCGGCCATCGAGGGAATGACGCGCCAGCCGGAGATCGCGACCCAGCTCTTCACCTCGATGCTGGTGAGCCTGGCGCTGGTCGAAGCCCTGGTGATCTACTGCCTGGTGGTGGCCTTGCTGGTGGCCGCGAAGGTATAGGGCACCGGCCGGGGCGCGGCGGCACCATGGTCCTCGATCCGCTCGATCAGATCCATCTGGTCACGACGGCCGCAACCGTCGTGATCTTTCTTGTCACCCTATTCGTCCTCCGCCGGGTGGTCTTCCTGCCGGTGATCGAGGTGATGGAGCGGCGCAGCGCGCGGATCGAGGCGGCACGGCTCCGGAAGGAGGAGGCCGAAGCGCTGCTCCGGAGCGCTCAAGCCCAGGCCGACGAAGCCCGACCTCGGCCAAGGCCGAGGCCGCGCGAATTCTCGGAGCCGCCCGGGAGGAGATGGCCGGGACCCGGCGCGAAAGGATGGCCAGGGCGAACGCCGAGGCCGAAGCCATTCTGGCCCGGGGCCGGGAAGAGGTCGCCGACCCTCGCGCACGGCGGTGGAGGCCCGGCTTGCCGAGGAGCTGCACGCCTCGGTCGGCAAGGCGCTGACCGCCATGATCGGGCCGGTGGAAGACCCTGCCGTGCGGCTGATGGTGAACCGGGCGTTGGCGACCAGGGAAGCCGGGTGACGGATGGAGGAACTGCTTCGGCAAGTGCTCAGCGAGCTCGCCGCCGACCCCGTCCGATCCCTGGTGGAGTTGGCGCAATCCCTTCTCCTGCTGGTCGCTCTGGCCTGGGCGGGCCGAAGGTTCGCGCGCCGTCAGCTGGCGGCGCGGCAGGCCAAGGTGGCCGCCGAAGTGGCGGCGGCCGGGACAGCGGAGCGGGACGGAATCCGGCTGCAGGAAGAGGCGCGCGGAGTCGCGGGGCGGATCGAACAGCAGGTCGCCGACATTCTCAGGGCCGCGCGAGAGCAGGCGGAGCAGGAGCGGCAGACCTCGCTGGCGCGAATCGAGACCGATGCCGGCCAGCTGCTGCGGCAGGCCCGGGAAACCGTTGAGAGCGAAAGCAACCGGGTCGTTCGCGAAGCGTCGGACCGGCTGATCCGTCTTACGGCCGTGGCTGCGCGGCGCTACCTGGACGAAGTCCTCACCGAGAGCCAGCGCCGCACCCTGATTCAGAGAGCGATCCTGGAAAGCCTCGAGGAGATGACCGGGGCTCCTGTCCCACGGGACGCCGGAGTCGCCTGACATGCCGCGGACTGGAGCAGCAGGTCGCGCCGGTCGCCGACACCGCAGTTCCGCGAGGCGCTTCGGCGGCTGGAGCCCGGCAGGTAACGCTCGAGTGCCAGGTCCCGCTGGACCCTGCCCTGGTCGAGCGGATCCGGGAAACGCTCTCGGCCGCCGCCGGAAAACCGATTGCCATCGAGGTCAGGGTGAACCCCCGGCTCGACGCGGGAGCGACACTCTTCCTCGGCCCGGACCGGAAGGTGGAGCTGGATCCGCGGCGACGGCTGCTGGAGGACCTGGAGGAACGGGCCGGTGATCCCGCCCCTGGAGCGGAGCCCGCGGCCCCGCTGGAGCAGGCGGCCCGGCGCCTGGCCGCGATCATCGAGACGCCTGCGCCCCGGCCCCGGCTGGAAGAGATCGCCGACCGGGGCGCGGTGCGTCAGGTGGGAGACGGCGTGGCCATCGTCGGCGGGCTCAAGGGGGTGCGCTCCCAGGAAGCTGGTCCGCTTCGAGAGCGGGATCGAGGGCATCGCCTTCAACCTGCTGGAGGACACGGTCGGCTGCCTCCTGCTGGGTCCGGAGGCGCAGATCGCGGAGGGGAGCAGCGTCGAGCGAACCGGCCGGGCGCTGCAGGTCCCGGTCGGCGAGGCGCTTGATCGGCCGGATGGTCGATGCCCTGGGCAAGCCCGATCGACGGGCGCGGCCCGCTGGCCACCGATCAATCCAGTCCGATCGAGCGGCTCTCACCCGGGAGTGGTCCAGCGACGGCCGGTCACGGAATCGCTCCATACCGGCATCAAGGTCATCGATGCGCTGGTGCCGCTGGGCCGGGGCCAGCGAGAGCTCATCCTGGGCGACCGCAAGATCGGCAAGACCACCGTGGCGGTCGATGTCATCCTGAGCCAGCAGGGAACCGGCGTCATCTGCATCTATGCCGCCATCGGACAGAAGTCCTCGACGCTGGCCCGGGTGATCGGCCTCCTCGAGGAACGTGGTGCGCATGGCCTACACCATCCTGGTCGTGGCACTGTCCAGCGAGCCGCCCGCCTTTCGCTACGTCGCGCCGTACACGGCCTGCGCCATCGGCGAGCAGTTCATGGCGCAGGGCCGGCACGCCCTGGTCGTCTACGACGATCTCTCCAAGCATGCGGTGACCTACCGGGAGATTTCCGCCCTGCTGAAGCGACCGATCGGGCGGGAGGCGTATCCCGGGCGACATCTTCTACGTCCATTCCCGCCTGCTCGAGCGGGCCGCCCGGCTCCGCGACGATCTCGGAGGGGGATCGCTCACCGCCCTGCCCATCGCCGAAACCCTGGCGGGAGACATCTCGGCGCTCATCCCCACCAACGTCATCTCCATTTGCGACGGGCAGATCGTCCTGGACACCGGTCTTTTCAACGAGGGATCCCGGCCGGCGATGGACGTCGGCCTCTCAGTCTCTCGCGTCGGCGGCCTGGCGCAGTCCGCGGCGATGCGAAAGGTGGCCGGCCGGTCTGCGGATCGATCTGGCGCAGTACCGGGAGATGGCCCGATTCGTCAAGTTCGGCGCCGAGGTCGATGAAGCCACTCTGGTGCAGCTCAAGCGGGGCGAGCGCGAGCTGGAAGTGCTGAAACAGGACGCTCACGTGCCGCTCTCGCTGGAGCGGGAAATCGTCATACTCTATGCGGCCGTCAACGGCTACACGGATGACGTTCCCGTCGATCAGATCCGCCTTCTCGAAGCGCAGCTGTACGAGTTCATGGAACACCAGCATCCGGACGTCCTGGCCACGATCCGGGAGACTCGGGATCTCCCGGCCGCGGCCGAAGAGCGGCTCCGCAGCGCACTCCACGCCTTTCACGACCGGTTTCTGAGTGGGCCGCAGAGGCCGGAAACAGGGAGCGAAGAGCGGTATGGGCAAACTGCTTGAGCTGAGACAGAAGATCGGGGCGGTCGAGAACATCCAGACCATCACCCGGACGCTGGCGACCGTGGCGGCGGCCAAGCTGTCCCGGACCCGCCAGCGGGCCGCGGGGATGCGAGCGTACGCCCGCCGCATTCGAGAGATCGTCTCCCATCAGCAAACCGCGCTCGCCCGGAGTGGGCTGAGCCTGGGGGCGCTCTCGTCGCTGCTCCGGGAAGACCAGCCGATCAGGCGCCTGGCCCTGCTCGTCATCTCGGCGGACCGGGGTATGTGTGGCGGCTACAACCTGGAAGCCTGTCGCCTGGGCCTGGATTTCTGGGAGCGGAGCCGGAAGGCAGGCCAGCAGGTCAGCTTCGTCCTCAAAGGGAGAAAGGGCGCCAAGTTCTTTCAGCGGCGGCACGCCGATGTGCTCCAGCAGGAGGGCTGGCGGAGGGGAGGAATGAGGGGCGACGACGTAGAACGGCTGCTCAGCCTGCTGGTGAACCTCTATCGCTCCGGCAAGATGGACGCGGTCTACGCCGTGTACACCGAGTTCCATTCCCCCATCCACCGCCAACCCCGCATCGTGCGCATCCTCCCGGTCGAGCTCCCGGGAGGGACCGGGGAGGCGAGTCCGGAGGAGGCGGACATACGCTGGAGCTATGAACCCGGATTGGCCGGGCTGATTGATGAGCTGCTGGCCGTGTACCTGAGGGTCCAGCTTGCCGACGTCCTCCTGGAATCCTATGCCAGCGAGCAGGGCGCCCGGATGATCACGATGGAGGAGGCCACCGAACGCGCCGAGAAGAGCCTGCAGGAGTACCGGGTGCAGCACAACCGGCTGCGGCGGGAGACGATCACCACCGACCTCCTGGGAATGCTGTTCGCCTCCCGGGCGGTCGAGGGAACCGGAGGGACGCCGGCCCGGCCGGCGTGAACGGTCACGTGGCCAGCCACGAAGAGATCGTCCGCCAGGCCGTGGCCCGGGTCTATCGCGGCTTCATCTCGGCCAGGGCCCCCGGGGTCGTCGCCCAGGTCATGGGGCCGGTGGTCGACGTCAGGTTCACCGGCAGGTTGCCGGCGATCAGCAACCTGCTGCGAGCCGGCGACCCCGTCGCCGGCCTGCCGCTGGAGGTGGCGCAACTCCTGGGCGAAGGAGTCGTCCGAACCATCGCCCTGGACTCGACCGACGGACTGGCCCGCGGCACCGAGGTCTTCGACACTGGCCGCCCGATCAGCGTGCCGGTCGGCCCAGAGATCCTGGGACGGCTGTTCAACGTCCTCGGAGAGCCGATCGATGAGAAGGAATTCAAGGCGGGCCGGACCCAGGGCATTCACCGGGCGGCCATCCGGTACGGCGGCCTGTTGGAGACTCCCCGGATCCTGGAAACCGGGGTCAAAGCGATCGACCTGCTGACCCCGTTTCCCCGCGGCGGCAAGATTGCCCTGTTCGGAGGTGCCGGCGTCGGAAAGACCGTCATCGTCATGGAGCTGATCCGCAACATCGGGGTCGAGCACCGAGGGGTGTCGGTATTCGGCGGGGTGGGCGAGCGGACCCGCGAGGGCAACGACCTCTGGCTCGGCGATGGCGCAGTCCGGCGTTCTCGACCGGGCGGTGCTCGTGTTCGGCCGGATGAGCGAGCCGCCCGGCGCCCGCTTCCGGGTCGCGCTGTCCGCGCTGACCATGGCCGAGTACTTCCGCGACGAGCGCAAGCAGGATGTGCTGCTCTTCTTCGACAACATCTACCGCTATGTCCAGGCCGGCCTCGAAGTCTCCCTGCTCCGAGGCCGGATCCCCTCCGAGGTCGGCTACCAGCCCACGCTGTTCACCGAAATGGGGCAGTTGCAGGAGCGCATCGCCTCGACCCGGGACGGCGCCATCACGTCGGTCCAGGCGGTCTACGTCCCCGCGGATGACCTGGCCGATCCCGGGCCGGCCTCGGTCTTCGCCCATCTCGACGCGACGGTCGTCCTGTCTCGGCGGATTGCGGCGCAGGGCCTCTATCCCGCGATCGATCCTCTGCAATCCTCGTCGCAGATTCTGGAGCCCGGCATCGTCGGGAAGGTGCACGCCGAGGTGGCCGGAAAGGCCCGGAGCTATCTGCAGCGCTATGGCGCGCTGCAGGACCTGATCGCCATCCTCGGCGTCGAGGAGCTGTCTGACGAGGACAAGATCGTGGTCCGGCGCGCCCGTCGGCTGCAGCGATTCCTCTCCCAGCCGTTCTTCGTGGCCGAGGCATATACCTCCATCCCCGGGCGGTACGTGCCGCTGGCCGACACCATCCAGGGATTTCGGGAGATCGTGGAGGGGCAGCACGATGAGGTGCCGGAGCAGGCGTTCTTCATGGTGGGGACCATCGCGGAAGCGTTGGAGAAGGCCGGAACACTGGCCGGTCTCCAGGCCCATGACATCCTGTCAATCCAGAAGGAGGGCTGAGTATGAACCCTCGTTCCCTGGAGCTCGAGGTCGTCACTCCGGACGGCGTGGCCCTGCGGGAGAGCGAGGTGGACATGGTCGTCTTCCACCGGCGGGAATTACGCTTCGACCCGGGCAGCGAGATCGCGATCTTCCCGCTCCACGGGCGGCTCCTGGTGCAGATCGCGGTCGCGCCGGCCCGGTTTCTCAAGGGCGGGCAAACCGTTCATCTCGCCTTGCGTGGAGGCTTCGCGGAAGTCCTTGACGACCAGGTCCTCATTGTCACCCCTCGACTCGAGCGGGTCTCGCCTGCGGAGGCGAACCCACCGGCACTGGCTCGCGAAGTCTGCCGGAGGTGGCGAGGAGAAGTCGTGGACCTCCAGGAGGAATTGGTCGGGTATCCGGAGCCAGAGTCTTCGGTCTGACCGACACCATCAACCTTTGCTACCCAGCCCCATGCCCGCCCTTGAACTGGACGCCTGGCCCCGAAGACCGGTCGACGGTGTCACCCCGCTGCTTCAGCCGGTGGCGCACGTTCTGGTGCACGCGAAGCAGGAGCTGCCCCGAGTGCTGCAGGACCTCTCGGAGGATCAGCTGTGGGCCAAGCCGGCCGCCGTGTCCTCCATCGGCTTCCATCTCGCGCACCTGGCGGGGAACCTCGATCGCCTCCTGGCCCACGCCCGCGGCCGGCAGCTCACGCCGGCTCAACGAGAGGCCCTGGCCGAGGAAGGGGCCGTCTCCGCCCTGAGGCCTGGCCTGGCCGACCTGCTCGGCCGGCTCGACATCGTGCTCGACGACTCCCTGGCCTACCTCCGGACTTTTTCCCCGGAGCGGCTGCTGGAAACCAGGGAGATCGGCGAGGGGGGCCCCTTCGCCACGGTGTTCGACCTCCTGTCCAGTGCCGCGGAGCATACCAGTCGCCACCTGGGCCAGATCGTGACCACGGCCAAGGTCGTCCGAGGCTTGGGTTGAACCCTGACTACCCTGATCACCGTGGCCCCATCCGGAATCGCCAGGATCGCTCCCCTCTCCCAACCCCTAGCTCCCGGCCCGACTCCCGAACGTATCGCAACTCTTAAGATCTCCCTTCGACATCCCGCGCTTGAACCATTCCACGCGCTGAGCCGAGGTGCCGTGGGTGAAGGCGTCGGGGTTCACGTGGCCGGTCGACATCCGCTGGATTCGATCGTCGCCCACCGCGGCCGCCGCACCCAGCCCCTCCTCGACGTCTCCCGGTTCGAGGATGTTCTCCAGGGCGGCTTCGTGTCCCCAGATCCCCGCGAAGCAATCCGCCTGCAGCTCCAGATCCACTGAGAGCTGGTTGGCTTCCTGCGGATGCTGCCCCTGCAGCTGCCGCATCTTCCCCTCGATCCCGAGGAGCTTCTGGACGTGGTGCCCGATCTCGTGGGCCAGCACGTAGGCCTGGGCGAAGTCTCCGGGCGCTCCGAACCGCTGTTTCAGCTCGTCGTAGAAGCCGAGGTCGATATAGACCTTCTCGTCACCGGGACAATAGAAGGGACCCGAGGCCTCTTCGGCGTAGCCGCAGGCCGACTGAATCGCGTCCCGGAACAGGACCAGCTTGGCGTCCCGGTAGCGATTTCCCAACGTGTGGCGCCAGGTGGCCTGGGTGGTGTCCAGAACGAAAGAGACGAAGGAGATCAGCGTGTCCTGTCGTGCCTTCTCTGCCGGGGAGAGCTCGGTGGTGGATGGTTCACCCGCGCCCAGGCCGCCACCGCCGAGCAGGGCGAAGAAGTTCTGCTTGAAGACGACACTCAGAATGAGGAGCACCACGATGCCGCCCAGGCCCAGCCGCATGCCGCCGCCGCCTCGCCCGGTCTGGCCGCGCAGGTCTTCGACGTTGTCGCTTTGCCCTCCAGGAGTCCACCGCATACTCCCTCAACCTGTCTCGAGATGGGTCCGACCCTCAAGACTCCCAGCCCCCAGCTCCTAGCCCCTAGCTCCCCTCAGGAGAGGTCGTCGACGTAGAGGCTCTCCACCTCCCCGTCGATGATCCGTCGGCCGAAGTCATGGCAGCCTCGGATCGCCGCCTCCTCGGTGGAGTAGGTGGCAGGGCCGCTGAATACCCGCACTCCGTCACGGCGTCGGATCAAGAGATCCAGGGTCCAGCGTCCGGAGCCACGAATCTGAAAGGTGCGGGCGGTGATGGCAAAGCCTTTATACGAAACTGGGCGCAACCGGAGACCCGGGAAGAAGAGGAGATGAAGTATACCGAAAAGAGCAGGGGAAGGGGGGAAAGCGGTAGAACGGTAGAACGGGGGAACGGGAGAACGGGGGGAAATCAGGGAGCAGGGAACGGGGAGACGGGAAGCACCGGGCACCCGGTACCGGCTCCTCCCAGCTCCCAGCTCCTAGCCCCTAGCTCCTGACTACCCCAACGGAATCTTCGACGCGTTCTTCACCAACCACTGATCGAAGGTCTGCAGCTCCGGATTCAGCTCTCGGGAGCGCTTGAGATCGCGGATGCCCAGATAGTCCTTCTGGAAGTCGCGCTTGAACTGGAACATGTTGCCCAGGTCGTCGGCGCCGGGGAAGGGAAAGCTCCGATAGACCTCCGGCGGCACCGCGTTGTAGCGCACCTCCTGGCCCAGGGCCTTGGTCAGGGAGGCGGCCATCTGGGCCCCGGTCAGGAATTCGCCGGCCACGCCGATCGTCTTCCCGATGAATTCCTTCCCTCGCTTGAAGATCCCCAGGGCGCACTTCCCGATGTCCTCGGCGGCCATCGCCGGCAGTTTCTTGTCGTCCATGGGGAAGGTGATCGCGAGGACACCGTCGGGCCCTTTCACCGGTCCCGCACCGAAGAAGATCATGTTGTCCCAATAGAACGAGGTGTAGAGGAACGTGGTGGGGACACCCAACTCGGTGAAGTAGGCGTTGGCCTCCGCCTTCCCATCGAAATGCGGCACCTTGTACTTGCCCTTGAGCGTCGGCATCCGGTTGTCATTGAGCGGGACCCATTTGCGGGTGTCCTCGAAGGTCGACCAGATGACGTGCTGGACCTTCGCGTGCTTGGCGGCCTGGGCCATGAGCTTGGCCTCCGCCATTTCCTTCTCGGCCGACATGTGATCCCAGAAGAAGGTCACGCAGAAGACGCCGTAGGATCCGGCGAACGCCCTCTTGAGGCTTTCCAGGTCGTCGACGTTGGCAGCCATCACTTCGGCGCCCTGGGCGGCGAGGGCCTTGGCCTTCTCGGACTTGGGGTCACGGGTGAGGGCCCGGACCCGGAAGGGGCCGTTCCTATCGTTCAGAATGGCGCGGACCAGTCCGCCGCCCTGGGCGCCGGTGGCGCCCAGCACCGTGATGAGTTTTTTCTCGGCCACGACGTTCTCCTTTATCTATTGTCTATTAGTCAGCGGTCAGGGGTCGGGAGTCAGGAGTCTGAGTTAATGTAGCCTGGATCCCACCACCCTGTTTCGAACCACCCGTCTCCAGATTTCCCCCCGGCTCCTAGTTGTCATCCCGAGCGCAGCGAGGGATCTCAAGGGTCGGGTGCGAATGAAGCCTTGAGATCCCTCGGTCCCCTCCCTACGGTCAGGGTCCCTCGGGATGACAACGTTAGCGACTATCCCGGCCGCCGAGACTTGGCCAGCTCCGCGATCCGCGCCTTGACCAGCTTCCTGATCAGCGCGGCCGGTGGTGGCTTGTGGGGTGGAAACCGGATAGTTCCCCTGCTGGTCTCGTAGCCCTCGAGGTCGGTGGCATGATCGCGGACGATCCTTCCGCTCATCGGGAAGAAGCTGGAATGCTCCTTGAACGCCTGATAGCACACCAGCGATCGGCCGCCCAGCTTGAAGGCCGGCATCCCATAGCTGAATCCCTCCTCGGCCCCGGGGGCGGCGGCCTTGATGGCCTTCCGAAGCTTCTGGAGTCCCGCGCGCGCGGCCGGGGGCAGCGACCGGAGACGCCGGTCGACGTCCGCCTTGCCCAGGGGTTTGGTTCTGGCCTTCGTCGCGGCTTTCCGCTTCACTTGCTGCCTCAGCCGGCGTGCGCCATCGGCCTGGGCCCCTTGGCTGCCTTGGTAATGAGAGCGGCCACCGCGGCGGGTTGTGAGACGTAGATCGCGTGGCTACCGGCGACTTCGACAACGGTCGAGCCTGCCCGCTTGGACATGATGCGCTGCGCGGGAGGCGGGATCATTCGGTCGTCGGTGGCAACCAGATACCAGCTCGGCTTCGACCTCCAGGCCGGCTGGCTGATGGCTCCGCTGAGTGCCTCCACGCCCCAAGGCACCTGGGCATCTGCCATGAATGCGGCCTGCTCCGGGTCCACGTCGCCGGCGAAGGAGGCGGGGAACTTGGCCTTGTCCAGAAAGAGGAATCCGTCCTCAGGGGGCAGGATCGGCGGAACCGGAGCGTCCGGGGGCGGATCCTTAATCAGGGAGGAGACCGATTCCCCCTTGTCGGGTGCGAAGGCGGCGATGTAGACCAGTCCAACCACCTTGGGATCATTGCCGGCTTCGGTAATCACGGCTCCACCGTAGGAGTGACCCACGAGGATCGCAGGTCCGTCCTGCGCCGCCAAGACCCGTCGTGTGACCTTCACATCATCGGCCAGCGAGAGGGTGGGATTCTGGACTATACTCACCCTGAACCCATCCTTACGCAGGATTCGATATACCCCCTCCCAACCAGAACCGTCCACGAAGCCACCATGGACGAGAACGATGTTTCTTGCCGCCGAGCTGGATGTAGCGGGCATAAGTGCTCCTTTCAGGACTCGGGCGTGATCGGGGAGAATGCTGCAGAACCTATGCTGCAGGGCAATGGTGACGTGCGAGCCCGCCTAGGGCGACCGGCTCCCTCGCGTGCCGAGGAGAGATCGCCACCCATCGGACCCGGGGCCAAGCTACGGTCCGGTACTTCACGCGGCAAGACGTCCGGGGCAGCTCCACCAGCGTCTCGACGCTGGTTACTCGAAACCGCTGTTCTAGACTGAGACTAACGCGTGCCCGCCCCGCCGAGGCGGACGACGCTGGCCAGCCTGGTGTACGCCCAAGCCATCATTGACCCTACAGCAAGGAGTGCGATGCCCGAGACCCAGAACGCTCTGTCGGCGCCGGTCTGCCAGATCAATCCCGGAACGCCCGACCCGGCCTGCCACTCGGCCTGCCCGTGCAACCAGAGATCGAGATTCGAATAGAGGTTGCCGCCGGTGTGGAGTACGATCGCGGGAAGGATCGACTGGGTGAGATAGGTGACGGTGCCGTAGATCGCCGCGACGGCCACGTAGTAGGGCCAGAGGACCGGCGTGAAATCCAGATGGGCCACGGCAAACATGGTTCCGGTGATAAGAACCGCGATCGGTAGAGGGAGTCGTCGCTCGATCGGGCCCTGCATGTAGCCCCGGAACGCCGCCTCCTCGACGATCCCCGCAATCGGCGCGGCTGCGAAGAGCAGGGAGAGCACCGTTAGCACCGGGACCTGCCCCAGATCCGGCAATTTCTGCTCGGGCAACACAACCATTCGATTGGCCAGCCTGAGCGCCAGGACCAGGGCCACGATCCCGAGCCCACCCGCCACCAGGGCCCAGATCCACACTCGACCGGTCAGGCGATTGGCGCGGAGCATCGTGCGTCGCGCGAGAGCGCTCGAGGGCGGCGGCCCCGCGCCGTTCAGATAACTCCAGAAGAACCAGAGATAGACCGCCACCAACGGCACCGCCCAGGGCAGAGCGGGGTAGTACCGCAGATTGGCGGCGAAAAGAAGGTTCCGCGGAATGGTCCCAGCCAGCATCACCAGCATGCCGATCAGTGCGGCCTGCAGGACTTCCGCCACCGCGCGCTACTGGTCGAGCGTGGGCAAGGATCTCTGGCCCGACTCGGGCCGGGCGCGGGCCCGGGCGTCCGCGGCGTTGAAGGTGTGCCAGAGATTCCAGACCCAGAGCAAGGCGCCCAGCGCGTAGAGCGCACCGCCCCCCGCGGTCGCCCACCGGCTGGCCACGGTGCCTCCGGGCTGCAGCATGAATCCCACCACCAGTCCACCTAGGCCGAGGTTGGCGAGATAGAGGTGGGCCACGGCCAGGCGGGGGCTGTACAAGGGGTGTCCGAACAGGCGAGGCAGCAGCTGGTAGCCGACCCCGAAGACCAGCATGGTCAGGAACCCGACCACGTTCATGTGGGCGTGGGCGGGACGGTAGATGATCCACTCGGGGTAAATGGCCATCCCGACCCCCAGCAGGATGCCGGCGGCAAACCAGAGGAGCGAGGCCCGGATGAAGGCCTTGATGAACCATTCCATGGTCGAGCAAAGATGGTCCCGGAAAGGGCTGCGGGCTAGGACTGAGGACTGAGGACTGAGGACTGAGGACTGAGGACTGAGTGAGGGGGAAGTGCCGAGGTCTGTCATCCCGAGGGCACCGTCGCGCAGCGACGGCCCGAGGGATCTCGGTTCAACGACCTGGGACCGAATGAACGGCTTTGATGAACCATTCCATCGTTTGTTCTCGAAGCTATTGTCGAGGGAAGGCTTGATCGAATGGCCCTAGCGCGGCAAACGCCAAAACGCCAACCCCTAGTGCGAGGAGGACGATCCGCAGGACTTTGTTGTTCCGAATGTTTCTCAGGAACCCCATGTAACGAATGACCTCTACGAGCCACCAGGGGCGACCTGTACTTGCGATAAGGTATACGGCGCCTAGGTAGCCAAATGCGACTTGGAGACCATTGAGCCCCAGGCGCAACTGGGCCAAAAGCGCAATGGCTACGCCACCTACGCCGATTCCAAAGAAAATAACGATCCCGTCTCGCGTTCGAAGTTCCGGGAGTCCGGCTTGAGCCCATGCCGGATCGCCGCGGTATACGTTCACGAATCTCTTCGAGGCTTGCCCCGCACTTTTCGCAGCCGCCCGCGAGGGCCAGCGAGGGATCGGCTAGAGCGTCAGTTCGATCGGTAATAGGAATCGCCGTCTCGCCACAGACTGGGCAGAAAGTCCTGCGGATCATGCGGCCGCGACGTCAGCCGGAAGACTGATGGGTATAGAGCCTGGCAGCACACCACGCGAGCAGGAGGACGGCCGGGGGACCAAGCTGGAGAGCGAGAACCTCACGTTCCGGCGGTAACACGACGAAGACCGTGTCCACTTCCGGATGCTCGGCCTTCATTTTGGCGAGAGTGTAGGCGGCGAACGCGTACCGGAGCGCGAAGGCCGCCAACACCCAGAGTAGGCTCGAGAGGGCGATTCGGCTTAAGGGCCACCGCGCCAGGCTCACCCCATCCTCCGACGAAGTCGCTGAAACTGGTATTCTCTTCCTTTCGAGAAGCTGTCGTGTCCTGCGGCAAGATGCAATGTCAGCTTGGGTTTAGGCGTCCAGAGGGACGAGTCGAGGTCTTCGAACCGAGATCCCTCGCTCCGCTCGGGATGACAGCAGGGGGACTCGAACGCGGGGGTCGCCGGTTAGGCGCCAGGGTTTCACGCACCAAGACTCCCGACTCCTGACCCCTGACTCCCGACCATCTCCAGCACCTTCCTCCGCACGGAAGCAAAGACCGGCAGCGCCCGCTCCACCATCTCATCACTCGCCGTCACCGAGGCCCGGAAATAGCCGTCCATGTGGACCACGCTGCCGGGCAGGACGTAAACGCCCTCCTGGGCCAGCAGGTCGGCGAAGGCCACGTCGTCCTCGATGGGGGCCTTGGGAGTAATGTAGAAAGCGCCTTCGGGGGTCCTGACCTCATAGCCGCAGTCCCGGAGTCCACTCACGAAGCGGTCCCGCCGCCGCTGCAAGGCACCAATATCGAGGGACAGTTTCTCCAGCTCCGGAAGCGCATGCTGCATCAGGGCGCTGGCCATGGCCCAGCCGCTCAGAATCTGGCTCGAGAGAATGATCGTCCGTAGCTCCGCGAGGTCGTTCATGCCCGGCGAGAGCGCGATGTAGCCAAGGCGCTGCCCCGGAGTGAGCAGCGTTTTCCCGTAGGTGTAGACCATGATCGAGTTCTTATAGAACGTGGTCGGGCTCTGGAACCGGGCGCCGTCGTAGACGATGGCCCGGTAGGCCTCGTCGGAGACCAGATAGATCGGGCGCCCGATCTTCTTGCTCGCGCCCTCCAGCATCCGGCCGAGCCGAGTCAGCGTGTCGGTCGGATAGATCCTGCCGGTCGGATTGTTGGGGGAGTTGACGATCACGAAGCGGGTGCGCTCGGTGATGGCCCGCTCGATCCCGGCGACGTCCAGGTCGAAGGTCTGGGGATCCACTTTCACCGCCACCGGGGTGCCCCCACTGTTGGTGATCATTCCCTCGTAGAAGAACCAGGGCGGGCTGTTGTAGATCACCTCGTCCTCGGGACCGATCAGCGCGTTCATGAGCACCAGCAGAGCGCCGGTGGCGCCGTTGGTGAGGAAGATGTTCTCCGGCGGGTACTCGGCGCCGGTCAGCCGCTGAAGCGAAGCGCGGATGATCTGCCGCGACGGCGCTTCGCTCATCTTGTAAGCGTACCAGGACGGGTTCTTCGGCGTGGTGGCGTTGCGGAGTGCGGAGACGAACCCCTCGAGGGGCATGGTCTGCGGATTGCCCAGGGCGAAGTCGCAGGCGTTCTCGCCGCCGCCAGCCATCCACCGCTCGTACTTGGCCAGGAACTGGTAGATCGGAACGATCCGCTGGTGGGCGTTCTGGACGCGGACGGGGGTGCGCGGCGGAAACATGGGGTGTCCCGTTTGGATTGAAGGGGAATCTATATGGCGGACAAGGCGGACAGGGCGGACAGGTCACAGGATGGACAGGATGGACAGGACGGACAGGGGTGGACAGGCCGGTCGTCGTTGGCCGTCTTGTGCACCCCTTACCGTCTTGTCCGTCTTGCCCGCCTTGTCCGTCTTGCTCTAACCCGCCCGTTGAAGTCTCAGCGTGGTGCCCTGCAACGCCGCCTTGATCTTGGCCAGGTGATGGTAGCTGTGCCGGACCGCGTGATCCTCCAGCATGAACTGGGTGGTGAGCGGCGCATCGGCGTTGAGTGAGAGCGGCGCCGCGCGATCCAGCTCCTCGTCGCTCAGGGCCCGGATCGCCGCCGCGGCGGCGATGCTGTTCTTCCGGACCGCCTCGAGCGCCTCTTCCTTGGTCACTCCGTCTTGGTCCTTGGCATGCTTGGCGTTGATCGCATCCACGTCGGCCGAGGTCACGCCGGTCACCGCTTCGCCCTTGGCCAGCACCTGCGCCAGCTGGATCTCCAACGGGTACATGAAGGACACATGATGGACCACCACGCCGATCTTACGCCCATCCTTGGGGATCCGGGTGTTCCACTCGGTCTCGGTCAGTCCGCCGGCCAGGGCAATGAGGGCATCGGCTCCCTGCTCCAGCCTCCGGGCGAGAGCCTCGGTACGATCGCTCACGATTCACACTCCTCTCGAGTAGTCAGTTGATTACGATGGTGCGATTCACTCATGCGACGGCACGACTCCAGGGCAGGGTCTGACGTACCAAGTCGACTCTGCCGTTCAACAAGTAGTAGATGATGGCGCCCAGGCAGAGGCGGCCGAAGACCACCGCGGCGACCGCCAGGAGAAGGAATATCTCGATCCCCAGCGCGGCTCCCGGTGCCCGAATCAGCAGACAGACCGCGATGCTGGCGGCCAACGTCCCGGCTTCTGCCTCCGCGGCGCGGCGCGGCGCCGGGGCGAGCGGCACCAGCGGCACCCCCGGGCGATGGGCGGTCAGGCGGTTGTGCAGCGCGGTAATCGGATTCCAGCGCGGCAGGAGCGCGTTCCACCAGAGCACCAGGGCCAACGCCACGAACAACGACGCCGAATTCAGCACGGCACCGGTCAAGACCCAGAGTCCGACCAGCCGGGGCTGGAACAGCAGCGCGTTGGCGAACGCCGGAATCGAGTGCTCCCGAGCGGGATCGAATCCCAGCTGCATGACGAACTTACGGTCGGCGTGCCTGTACCATATGTGCCACCGGGTCCGCACGCCCGCGCTCCTGATCACATTGACGCGTTGAGCCATGGTGCACCTCCCGCACTTGCCGTCTGGTTGAACGTTCCCCTCACTCCACCACCAGCTGAACGTCCAGATATTCCCCCACCACCGTGGTGCGTCCGTTGTCCGCGATGTTGTGTTCGGCGAACAGCCGAGTCAGCTGCTCGCGGAGCCTGCTGGCTCCATCGGGATCGGTCGCCTTGAGCGTGGCGACCGTGGGCCCGTAGCAGGTCGCGAACAGCTCGGTCACCGCCGCGGGGCCGAATGGGAAGCTCAGCTCCAGGGTCCGCCGGGTGGAGACCACCGACATCGCCCGGTGGCCGAAGCGGGCCTCGACCACGGCCTCCTTGCCCCACTCGAGTGAGCTGGGCACCCCGGCGGGCGGGGGCACGATGGCCACGTGGGCTCGCAGCATCTGGCCCACGAATCCCTCGGGCGTCCAGTTGGCCATGGCGATCCGGCCGCCGGGCCGAGTCACCCGCAGCAGTTCCGCAGCGGCCCGCTCCGGCCGATAGGCGAACATGGCGCCGAACATCGTGACCGTGGTGTCGAACTGGCCCTCGAGGTAGGGAAGCGACTCGGCGTCTCCCACTTCGAAGTCGACCACGACCCCGGCGGCCCGGGCCTCGAGCTGCGCCTCCGCGATCAGATTGGGAGCGATGTCGATGCCGGTGACCCGGGCGCCCGCCTGGGCCGCCGGGATGGCCAGGTTGCCGGTGCCGCAGGCCACGTCCAGGACGGCTTCGCCGGCCCGGATCCCCAGCCTCCGGATGAACTCCTGGGCACCGGGCGCGAAGCTCCGGGCGATGGGGAGAAAGTCGCCTGAGGTCCAGACCCTCCTGGCCCGGGCGGTGAGTGGGTCCTCGGACCAGGGGCGGACTTCCCCGGTCGAAGAGCCGCTGGCGGTCGACGTGCTCTCGGATTCCATGGTGATTCCTCGGTCATGGGGTTCACAGACTGCTCTCTGGCGCGCACCATTGTGCGAGGGAGCGCCGTCTTCTCCAATGACCGATCGTCCCGAGTTCTTGCTCGGGCGTATCGGATTTCCAGTTTTTGCTCGAGAGTCCGAGGATCTTGTCCGATCGTGTCTGATCGGACTGTAGGACGGGGGATTACACGCGTTCGGCGCGGCGACCGTGACGCCAGGCGCCGGGAGCCAGCCCGGTCGCCTTCTTGAAGGCGCGGCTGAAGGCGGCCTCGGACTCGTACCCGACCTCGGCGCCGACCGCGGCGATCTTGGTGCCGCTTTGCGCCAGCAGGTTGGCCGCGACCTGCATCCGCCACTGGGTCAGGTATTGCATGGGCGGCTGCCCCACCAGATCGGCGAATCGCTTGGCCACATTGGAGCGGGAGGAGGCCACCTGTCTGGCCAGCGTATCGAGGGTCCAGGGATGGCCAGGCTGGCTGTGCAGCAGGGCCAGCACCCGACCGACCATTTCGTCGCGGAGGCCGGCCAGCCACCCGGTCTGTCCCGGCGGCAATTCCTCGAGGTATCGGCGCAGCACCTCGATGAACATCAGCTCGGCCAGTCGGGTGAGCACGGTGTCGGACCCGGCCCGACCAAGCCGCGACTCCTCGGTCACCTGGCGGGTGAAGCTATCGAGCCAGGCGCTGGACATGCCCCGCATGTGCATCCGTCCCGGGAGGGCCGCGAGCAGCGGGTTGAAGGGCTCGCGGTCGCAGCCGAAGAAGCCGCAGACGAAGGTGGCGTCGGGGGGCCCGGAACGGCCGAGGGTGACGGTCTCGAGGTAGTGGGCAGGGGTGCGCAGGTGCACATCGGGCCCGATCCGGGGCCCGCTCGACATGATGTGCGGGTCCCCGTGGGGAAAGACGATCACATCTCCCGCCACCAGCTCGACCCGCTCCTCGCCGACTCGGCCCCCGTAGCAGCGACCGGAAGTGAGGATGTGATAGGAGATCAGGTGCTCGGCGCCCGGCATGATCCGGGGCGAGAGCTCCCGGGCGCCCAACGTCTCGATGCTCCAGGGTTCTCTTGCTTCGACGGCGTAGAAGAAGGCGCCGTCCAGCCGGACCACGCGGAGCAGGTCGGAGAGTGCGTCCATGGCGGGAATACTAGCGGCGGGTTCGGGAGGGTGGGAGGCGGTGCGGGTTGGGAACTCCTCGCGCGTTTTGTCGGTTGGACGCGGGGGGCACGACATCCTGATCTTGGAAGGATGGTGGCGCCCGTGCCTTCGCGACCGCCTCGCCTCCTGGAGCAGGTGCGGCGGGCGCTGCGACTGCGGCATTACAGTCCGCGGACCGAGTCGGCCTACCTGCGTTGGCTCAGCAGCGCGGTGTCACGACCGAGCACGCGGCGCACGGCGATGACCCTTCAGGCTGTGATATCCTCTGTGACGCACTAGGGATGGCCACTGGACAGCAGACTGAAGAGCAGGATGGCCAATACGACCGAGGTGATGGCGATATACAAACGATCGCGTTGCACCACGAATGCCACCAGCGAGAGCGCTACCCGCAGGATTGGTATTGCGATCAATAGCACGAGCCCGAGCTGTACCACGGCGAGGCTCTGCAGGTGTGCGGCGCCTGCCACGATGTCGGCCACACTCCGCAGTTGGGCCGGTCCTCCGGTAAAAACGTGATAGTCGGCGCGCGCCAGGCCGTGCTGCGCGAGAAGGACGATGCCGCCCAGCCCGGTCACGGCCGCGGACACGAGCACCCCGATGCGCAGCAGGGCGCCCACGCGCTGTTCTACCTCGTGGTCAGTCCAGCGCTGAGGGCGGTCCGGAGTTGTCAAAGCCCTCCCCTGAGACCCTTATAGAGCATCTCGATGGCAACAACCACCATGACGGCGGCAAAAAGCAGGCGAAGCACTTTGGTGGGCGACCTGGTCAACAGGTGGGCCCCGACCAACGCTCCTGCCAGAACACCAAGCATGACCGGGAAGGCGAGTACGGGATCGATGTAGCCACGCCGGAGGTAGACGCCGGCACTTGCTGCCGCGGTGACGCCAATCATGAAGTTGCTCGTCGTCGTAGACACCTTGAACGGCAGCCGCATGGCGCGATCCATCGCCAACACCTTGACCACGCCGGAACCGATGCCGAGCAACGACGAGAGAACGCCGGCAAGCAGCATGAGACCAAGCCCGGCAGCTACGTTCTGGACCTCATACGGTTGCATTCCACGAGGAGTAGGATACGCCGAGGCCAGGCGTAGGCGTCGGGCTAAGGGGCTCGAGCTCTTAGCGAGGTGCTCGACGCCGGGCCGGAGCGAGTGGGCGGCGGTAACCAGGAGCACGGTCGCGAAGATGACTGCAACGATATTGGGCGAGATGAAAGGGAATGTATAGGCTCCGAGCAGCGCGCCAATTGTGGTGGCCACCTCGAGTAACATGCCCACCCGGATGTTGGTATACCCGGCCCGCACGTATGCCGCTGCGGCGCCTGATGACGTGGCAATGATCGAGACCAGTGAGGCGCCGACGGCGTAGCGGAGGTCCACTCCAAAGACGAGGGTGAGGAGCGGCACGATCACGAGACCGCCGCCCAGGCCTGTCAGGGCTCCGAGCAAGCCAGCCACAAACGCACCGCAGCCCACGAGTCCCGTCATGAGCAGCACTGTCACAGGGCGGCTCGGCTGATCATGCCTGAAAAGTCATTGCCATCCACAGCCGGCAAGGATTGGGGTCGAGCGACTGAGATTGGGTGCAACGGCTCCGGGGCCAAGAATAGCCCGCTTCGTATGGAGAATGATGAGTTCGAACAAACGTAGTCTGGTAAGGCGAAACGGCAAATTGGGAGGCGATATCGAGGGTTCGAATCCCTTGGCTTCGTGGCCGCCTTTGCCGGGGGCTTCGGCTACGGCACGACGATTCCATCGTGCGCTTCCTGGAACACGCGTCGAATCAGGTTTCCGGCGACGGTGTTGAAGCGTTCATCGAGGGCAGGGTCACCGTGGGTAAATTGGGTGCGGATCGAATCCAGCTTTACCACGGCCTGGACTTCTCCCAGCCGGGCGGCACCCGCCTCCAGAGCCGAGTGCACCTGGGCGATGATGGACTGGTAGAGTGCGATCGTGAGCCGCAGGTACGCCTTGTCGTACAGCGGGGGGCCTTGCCCCGGGACGATGATCGCCGCATCGAGGGCGTCCAACTTTTGCAGGCTGGCGAGCCAGGGCGTGATCTGGTACGAGTTGGTCGTCCAGGGCTGCCCACCCTCGCCGTTCTCGGAGCGCACCAGCACGTCCCCCGCCACCAGAATCTTCTCGTTCGGCAGATACAGGACCGCGCTCCCGGATGCGTCCCCGGTCGCGGTGAACAACCGGAACTCACGCGGGCCGCTCCAGAGAATGAGGCTGTCGCTGAAGGCCACCGTCGGGAGGATCCGCGGGGCGGCCGCGATCTCCGCGGCCACCTCCGCCGTAGTCCGCAGGCTGGCTTCGAGCTCCCGGCGCTTCGCGGCCGTCAGGGGAGTTCCATCGGCCAGCTTGCCGCGCTGAATCGCCGTATCGACCCGCGCCCGCGACCGTTCCAGGCCAATCTCATCGAGGAACCAGTGTGTCGGCATCCGCTTCATGAAGTCGCGGGTCTCGGTCGTCGCGACGACCTGCAGGCCCGGGAAGGCGCTCGCGTAGATGCCATTGCCGAGCCAGTGATCCATATGCCAGTGCGAGTTGACCAGCGTCCGGACCGGCTTGGTGGTCAGTTTGCGGATTTCCGCCAGCACCAGCCGCGACGTAGCCGGCCGGGTGCTGGAGTCGAAGAGGGTGACGTCGGCGTCGTTGATGATCACGACGGTGTTCGACGAGGTCCAGTAGTCGAGGTCGTTCAACGCCCGGAACAGGTAGATCCCTTCGGCGAGCTTGATTCGCTCCAGCCCCGATGAATCCCGCGCCGGCGTGGCGGATTGGGCTGTCGCCGGGGAGGGGAGGGCAAGCGCCGCCATGACCGCGACGACCGCTCTCCGGCGAACCGGGGTTCTCGGGGGCCTCCGGCATGGCGCGGCAGGCGGCCGCACCACACGCGAGCCAGGAACGATAGTAACCGGGGCCGGCGAAGTGCCTGCGCAGGGGTGGACAACTGGGAGGAGCATGGCTCAGTCCCTTCATTCAGCAGACATGGGCGAGCTACCCGCGTTGGGCGTAGGTGCGAGTCGGGACCCAGGACCGGCCCGAGGATGGCTTTTCCCGCAACCGAAGCTGCCAGGGGCGACGTCTGGGCGACGGGTTGGGGCTTGCCGACAGAATTCGCACGAAAGGCGCCGCGCGCGCCAACGGGAGTGGGCGGTGTCAAAGGTACGGGGGGCCGCTCGGAGCGGTTTCACTGGAGAAACGGGGAACGGGACTGCCCGTTTCTCTTGGCGACGCAAGGTTGGAGCACGAGGGATAGCGAACCCGCCGGGGTGGTTTCGGTGATGGCGGTGAGTTGGCCTGCCTGCAGACTGGGGGATGGCCACACCGCCCCCCTCATCCGCTCCGCAGTCTAATCCGCGACTGTTGGCAAGTCTGCGGTCCAAACTCCGGCTGGGCTACTATAGCGAGCGTACCGAGCAGGCCTACGTCGGCTGGGTGCGACGGTTCGTCCGCTTCCACGCCCTCCGGCACCCCCGAGACCTCGATGAGCGGGATGTGGCGGCCTTCCTCCGGGTGCTGGTGGAGGAGCAGCGGGTGGCCGCCTCGACCCAGGCTCAGGCGCTGGCCGCGCTACTCTTCCTCTACCGCGAGGTGCTTGGCCGGCCGCTCCGGGTCTGGGCGGTGGTACCCCGGGGTCACCGTCCCCTGCGGATCCCGGTGGTGCTGGACCGTGAGGAGGTCGGCCGGGTGCTGACGCAGCTGAAGGGGGTCTACCACCTGGTCGGCCTCCTGCTCTATGGGAGTGGACTCCGGCTGCTCGAGTGCCTGACCCTTCGGGTCAAGGACGTGGACCTCGGCCGGCGGGAGATCCGGGTGCGTCGAGGGAAGGGGCAGAAGGACCGGGTGACCCTGCTTCCCGAGGTGGCGGCGGGGCTCCTCGAGGCGCATCTGGCCCGGGTCAGCGTCCTGCACCAGGGGGATCTCCGGGCGGGGGGCGGGGCCGTCACGCTACCCGGCGCCCTGGGGCGGAAGTATCCCGGGGCGGCGCGGGGCTGGAGCTGGCAGTGGCTCTTTCCGGCCACCCGCCTCTATCGGGACCGGGGGACCGGCGAGCGCCACCGCCATCATCTGCACCCCTCGGCCGTGCAGCGGGCCATGGCGGTCGCGGTCCGGGTGGCCGGCTTGAGCAAGCGGGCCAGCTGTCACACGCTGCGGCACTCGTTCGCGACCCATCTGCTGGAGGCGGGCTACGACATCCGAACGGTGCAGGAGCTGTTGGGGCATCGGGACCTGAGCACCACGATGATCTACACTCATGTGCTCTTGAAGGGCGGCCGCGGGGTTCGGAGTCCGGCGGATCAGTTGGGGTCCGGGGGAGGTTCTCGTGCAGGCTTTCCGGTTTAGGTCGCGGCGGATAAGATCAAGGGGTCACCTTCACAGTCGAATTCAAGTTAGGCCGATGCCCATGTAGGCCGATGCCCATGCACCTCGGAATGTGTGGCCGCCTTATCTAATCGGTTCGGAGTCCCTGATGTCTCACACTGAGTCGGCAGCGCAGGCGTTCCTCCGGGAGGCGCGCTCCGTCGTGGTAGCCGTCTTCGCCGCTGAGGAGATGGGCGACGTGCCCGCCATGGTCGCACTGGTACATCCACAGGCGGCGGCCGCGTTCAAGCAGCGCCAGCTCGACCATGACGCCACGTTTTCCGCCATGCGCGATCTTACGCCTCTGGATACTGCGGGACCAGCAGCCAAAGCGGTCGCCGCAGAACTTCGGAAGCCGCGCAACACTCTCTTGCAGGGCCTCTTCAAGGTGCGGGATCGCGCTGAGTTTGAGCTCTTGTCGCCGGAGGAGATTCTCACGCGCTGGTTCCGTCAGACCACCAAGCCCCGCACCATGCCGAAAGAGATCGGTGGAGACGTCCCGCGGCGAGCGCGCGAGATCATTGGGGAGGTGCCGGATCGGGACGACACGGTGCACGTCCTTTTCCGGGAAACGTGGACTCCAGATTCCTTCCCCGGCGTGCCCGGTCGTCGCGAGCCCCAAGTTCGCGTCATCTCGGTGCGTCAAACAGCCGCGGGGTGGCGTGTCATGCTGAACGGGGGCCTCGTCTATGACGAAGGGGGCGCCTGGTCGATCGGCTGGAACGATGACGAGGAGGACGCACCACAGGAGGAGGACTGATTCAGCACCCAGCCAGGAACTCTGGCCTGGCACGGCCTAACACGCGCATGCAGCTGGCGGGCGCGGGGCGCACTAACTCCGCCTTCCCCAAGAGTCGTTCCGGGTCAGCGGACCGTAGAAATTCGGAAGCGCGGGCATTTCGCCCGCAGCTGATGCGCAGGCCGTTAGGTGGCCTGGCACGAGCATCGCAATTTCAGTTGTGTCGGAACACTTGGTGTGCTGAACCGCCCGTCGCGCCTCCGTTCAACGCCGCCCTCCGGTGGCGGCGGGGGCTGCCCCCGAGGCCACCCGTCCCCTCCGCGAGCACCCCCGCCTCGATCTACAGGGAGGTCGTTTCTGCCTTCAATTTCCCAGTGGGTTCCTCGAAGCGCGGCCGCTCCAAGCAGGCGCCCGTTGTGGGCCAGCCCCCTAACCAGCGCTTGAAGCTGGCGGCGCCGGTGGTCTTAAGGGAATTCCTGATGATGTGCGTTGAAGGTAGGCGCCGCAGCTTAAGCGCGATGCGTTAGACAGCCCCATGATCTCCCGAGAAGAACGCGCGCGCCAGATTGAAGACCAGATCCGCGAGATCCTGTTGCGGGACTGGGACCCCAGGCGGAACCGCAGGCGCAAGATGAGTACGACAGCTACGTCGGCGGCGTCTACCGACTCTTGGCGTCTGCTGCGACCCCACGCGCAGTCGCCGAGTACCTGGCACGCGTAGAGGCCGAGCAAATGGGTCTCGGGGTGCCGGCTGACAAGCTGATGGCCCTCGCGACCAAGCTCTGTGCGCTCGACGTGAAGTTGGGAATCGTGGATGGGGCTGTCTAACAAGCGCCTGAAGCTGGCGGCGCCGTGTCCTTATTGTAGAATTGCGTTTGTGATCACTGAGAGTGCGCGCCGCAGCTTAGGCGCAGGCCGTTAGGCAGAGCGCCACCATCTATGACCCCTCAAGAGGTAGCAGCTGCTGCTCGCGCAGCCATTGACGGCTATCGTCCTCCGTTGCGGGCAAAGCCGACGCTCGGCGTGCCTTGGTCCCTCGAGCGGATTGACTCCGAGATTGCCCTACTCCGTGATTGTCTAGTACTCCCTTCGCTCCGGCCAGTGTCGAGCCAGGATGTCCCGTCGCGCGCAGTCTGGCTGGTGGCCCAGCGCGATGCGTACGTTGTCTTCTTCGACGAGGGTGCCGATGAGTATGGGCTGGGATTCATGGACCCAGACGGCGGAGTTCAGGACATCAAGGTCCGTGGAGACCTTGTAGGCTGCTTCATGGCGCGGTAGGCGCCTGCCTAACCAGCGCTTGCACATGACAGGCGGTTGCTGCACGGGGCCCCGTGCGGTCAGGGAGCGCCGCGAGTGCTCAAATGAACGTAGATTTCGAGACCACGACCCTGACGCCTGCAGGTGAAGCGCATCTCGTTAGGCAGCACCACACCTATGCTTCCAACCCAAGCAGAACAAGAGCTCATCGCTCGCCTCACCGCGGCTGGTCTTTCCCCTGAAGCGCTCCACCCCCGGGATGCCTGGAAGGCGTTCAAAGAATACCTCCACATCGAAGTCCAAGGGGTCTACGATGCCGCATCATTCCAGTGCGGTCCGTTCCCGGACGACGGTGGAGAAAGGGAGAGCTTCTACGTCAAATTCGTGCGTCAGTTCTCAAGGTTGGAAGGGAAAGAAGAAGCCCCGGTACGGCGGATCGTTATGGAACTCTGCTATGGCCCGCACCAGATCCAGCCCGGTCTACCGGCGGAGCTCTGGACGCACGATTTCCCCATCTTGGAGAACTTTGCGAGCGTAGTCGAGGGCCTTCCCCAATTCCAAGCCGCGATGAGCGCGACGCCGAAGCACAGCAAAGTGTATGGTGAGGAGTTGTGACAGAAGGTGCTGCCTAACCCGGAAATGGAGCTGGCGGGCGCTGCGGGGGTGAGCACC
This sequence comes from uncultured Gemmatimonadales bacterium, assembly GCA_963704015.1. GTDB lineage: Bacteria > Gemmatimonadota > Gemmatimonadetes > Gemmatimonadales > GWC2-71-9 > DATIWD01. The sequence goes on along the minus strand of CAVPGI010000017.1, from coordinate 116,892 downwards.
GTAGCCAGGCCTGGCGTCGTCGCACCCGAGAAGGAACAATTGTGTTTGTGTGGCGGCCGACGAGTCGCCCGCAGCTCATTTCCAGTCCGTTAGGCAGCAAACACTAAGCCCCAAATGGCTAATCAGATCCTGGCGTTGTTTGGAGACTCGATTCTCGACAATGCTCCGTACACGCGTCCCGAACCGGACACCACTGCCCACCTCCAGCGGTTGCTCGGTGAAGACTGGTCGGTTCGCCGCTTCGCTACCGACGGCGCGACGATGCGCGACGTAGCCGGTCAGTTGCGTGGCTTGCCTGATCGTGCCGAGGTTGCGGTCCTGAGTATCGGGGGCAACGATGCCATCGAGCACATCGAAATCCTTGAGCAACCGGCAGCCAACAGCGGGATGGTCCTGGAGCACCTCGATGGCATTGCCGCAGCCTTTCAGGGCCAATACGCGGGTGTCGTGAAGGCGGTGGTTGAGCGCGCGAAGCGAGTGATTCTCTGCACGATCTATGAAGTTCGCCTTGAACCGCCAGCGTTTGCGAAGCGTGTGCGGGTTCCGCTTGCGGTCCTGAATGACCGTATTTTCAGAACCGCGGCAAAGCTAGGTTTGGACATCCTCGAGCTGCGTAGCGTCTGCACGGAGTCTACCGACTTTGTTCAGCAGATCGAGCCATCCGCCCAGGGCGCGGCGAAAATCGCCAAGGCGATTGCTAGTGCCGTGCGGGGAAATGGTGGACTGTCCTCTGGTCGCGTGTTTGCTGCCTAACCAGCGCCTGAAGCTGGCGGCGCCCGTCGTCTGTGGTAGAATTGCGTTTGTGATCAGTACAGCTCGGCGCCGCAGCTTAGGCGCAATTCGTTAGGCAGCACTACGCGTTCCCAATGCTCCGCTTTTTCATTCTAGCACCAAGGAGACCACAGAATGCGGCGTCTCACACGCAGCGCTCTCTTGCTCGCGTTCGGTATCGTACTCCTCACCACGGGCTGCAGCAACGCCGCGGACGCAAACGCTCAATTGGCTGCGCCAGCGAACCTCTCGGTTTCATACGTGGGAGACGCCACTTCGTGGCATTACACATTCGGCTTCAACGCTGTCGAGAACGCAGAGAGCTACTTGATCTACTATAGCTCGACCGATGACCACTCGACTGCAAGCTCCCTCGCTTCTGGGCAGTTTCCGCCCATCTCTTGGACCTATCTCCGCGCGAACTCTTACAATGGCCAGACCTACTACTTTTGGGTTAGGGCTTACGATGGCAAGAATTACGGTAACTGGTCTACTTCTGTCTCATCCATACTCGAATAGCGCCGAGCCGAGCCTCTCCTGCCATGGGCCTCGCCCTCGCAACTGGTTCAACTCCGAACCCGGTCGCCGACCCTGTCGGCCGTGCTGCCTAACCAGCGCATGCAGCGGACGAGGGCGCGCTGGCTCTGGCAGCCGCCGCACCGTAGGTTCTAACCGAGGACGGCGCGGCGGCTGCCGCGCAGCGCCCTCGCCGCTGATGCGCATTTCGTTAGGCGTCAATGGCGAAATGGAGTTCGGCATGGCTACCCGCCGCACGCGCTTCCTCTCCAGCCTCTGCCTCCTTGCGGTAGCTACTGCATGTGCCCGCACACACCCGGCGAGGACCTCCGAGGATTCGACTACCGTTGCTTCACTGATTCGTGAGCGCCTGGAGGCCAGCCTAGCCGGAGACACCGCGCGCTGGCATCGGCAGGTATCGGATGGTTGCGTGTGGACGGGGCCTGGCCTCGGTACCCCCACGACAGCCGCAGTCATCATTGAACAAGCGGCCAATCTCCTCCTCCACCCCACAGCTCAACAAATTCAGGGACTCACCGTCCACGTTTTCGGGGATGTCGCCCAAGCCACGTATCTCCAGCTGGTTCAGGACGCCGGTCAGACGCCTAGGACGGGCAAGCGGTTCCGCAAGACTGACACCTACATCCGCCACGGCCCGTCGTGGCTCCTCATCGGCGCAACGGAGATCGCGTTGCCGTTTCGCCGGAGTGTACCGGTCGCCACGGCTCGCCTCACGCCGCTCCTCGGATCGTACCTGCTTGGCAAGGTTGATTCGGTTCGTATCGCACTTGGCGAGCCTGGGCAACTAACCATGAACGCGGCCGAGGGCGCGGCGGACACGCTGTTTGCTGAGAATGATTCGACGTTCTTTATCGATGGTGAGCCAGGCGCATGGGTGTTCAGGCTTGGCTCGCAAGGACGACGCAGTACGCTCGCCTATAGATCGGCTGGCGGTAGCGATGTGACATACACGCGGGGCGAGCCGCGTTGACGCCTAACCTGCGCATGAAGCTGGCGCGCCGGGGCGGCCACCTCTGGTGGAACAGGTCTTTCTTGATTGTGGCCGCCTCACCGCGCAGCTTATGCGCCATCCGTTAGGCGGCGCGGGAGCAGTCATCTGCGTCGAGGCGCGTGTCCCAACTATTGAGTCGCGGCGGGGAATCTGGAGGCATTCAGAATGGTACCGAAACTCGATTCGGAAGCTGCTGTTCGTCAGTATGCTGAGGATGAGCTTAGGCGATCCATTCGGGCGAGGCACCCGGAGTTGGAAGTGAAGTTCATGGACGAGATTCGATCTGGCGACATGAGCGAATTCGACCCCAAGGGAGTCTGGTGGCGAATCACTCCGCCTCAAGGCGACTTGCCCAAGTGGTACACGCTTCAAGCTCGAGTTGACGAGGGCGAATTCCTGATCTGGTATGGCTATTCGACCCACGGTCCCTTGGAAACCAAGGAGATCATGCGAAGTGCGGTTCATGTGCGTTTCAGGGATCTGCTCTTCGCATCGCAGGAGTTCCCTGAGGTCTACCGTGAGCAGTTCACTCTCGGGGCGGTGCTGGAGTGGATGCTGCGCGCTCCCGACGCCTACCCAATGAACGTACTTGCCTTTACGTAATCCGGAGCCTTGGAGTGAGAGCCGCGCCGCCTAACCAGCGCTGAAGCTGTCGGCCCGCGGCGGCGGCTTGGTGGAGAAGGGGTCTGTCTTGTCTGCGGCCGGCGCAGGCCGCAGCTTAAGCGCAATCCGTTAGGTGGCCCTGTGGCAATCGGAACTCTTACGTAATGCGACTCCTTCGGTATTCCATCAACGTCACATTGGACGGGTGCTGCGATCATCGTGCAATACCCGCGAACGAAGACTTGCATCGTCACGCGGCCGAGATCATCGCCCAGGCCGATGCCCTCCTCTTTGGCCGGGTGACTTACGAAATGATGGAGACAGCGTGGCGGGCGCCGGCGCGGACGGGAGCGAGGCCTGATTGGATGCAACCCTGGATGGAACCCTTCGCCCGGACGATCGACGCGGCGAAGAAGTACGTCGTGTCGAGCACCCTGGGCCGGGTCGATTGGAACGCGGAGCTCGTGCGTGGGGATCTGGGCAAGGCCGTTCAGCAGCTCAAGCAGGAGTCGGGAAAGGGACTGTTCGTGGGAGGCGTGAAGCTCGCGCTGGCGTTGACGGAGCTGGGGTTGATCGATGAGTACGAGTTCGTCGTGCACCCAAGGCTAGCGGGCCATGGGCCGACGTTGTTCGCGGGCCTATCGAAGCATGTCGACTTGAAGCTCGTGAGCCGGCTGGAGTGTGGCTCGGGGGCGGTGGCGATGCGGTATGAGCCGAGAAGGTAGCCATCGGGACTGACGTCTACGCTCTCCCATGGCGTCCTTCCTTCTATAGCGCCGCCGGCGGTTGCTTGGCCGTGTTGACCTAGTATGCGAATTCGCGCGGCCTAACCCGCGCGTGAAGCTGACGGCGCCCTTCTTCTGGGGTAGAATTGCGTTTGTGAACCTTCTAGGGTGGCGCCGCAGCTTGAGCGCGAGGTGTTAGGCTGCTAGGAGATGGAGCAGATGATCATCAAACGTTGGTGGCTAGCAGTTGCTCTTTGCGTGGCGGGTACCCTCCCGACCCAGGCCCAGTCAGCGGGCTCCCGGGACGAAGCTTCGATCAAAGCACAGCTCACCGCGTACGCCGAGGCCAGCCAGCGGGGAGACGGACATGCTCGAGCGTTGTTCTACACGGAAGACGCCGAAGTGTGGCTCTCGACAACACGCACACTGTCGCGGGGACGTGCGGCCATAGGGAAGGAGCTAGATCGCCCTCCCGATCCGAATCGTCGCTTTCGTCTCGAAATCGAGAACATCAGCTTTCTCAGCGCGGACGTAGCTCTTGTCGACGCGCAGTACTACGGCTCTTCACCCGAACCGACTGGTCATGCCTTTTACGTCATGGTCAAACAGGACACCAAGTGGTTGATCCGAGCGACTCGAACGGCGCGTTTCGTGCCGGCACCAAGATAGACGCAGCCTACCAAGCGCATGAAGCCGCGGGCGCGGCCCGCTCCGGATCGGTGCAGTGGATGAGATGGCCCAGCAACAATGGAACGTAGGTTGACTCGTCGGCGCCCAGTCCGGCCGCAGCTTTAGCGCGAGGCGTGAGGCCGCACGCGAATCCGGGAGGCACCATCGCCATGAACAGAGTCCACTGCGGGGCCGTGGCAGGCGGGGCCCTACTGCTAATGCTTCCTGGGTCGCTTCACCAGGAGCCGACGAATCCTGCGGCCGCCGTAGCCAAGTCGCCCATCATGGTGAGGGCGGAGGAGATGAAGTGGGAGGCGTGCTCCGCGGCGATTCCGCGCGGACCCCAGTGCGCCACCCTCGAGGGCGATCGAACGGTGGCGAACGTGCCGTTCACCTACCGCCTGAAGATCCCCGACGGCTACCGCATTCCAGCACACTCCCACCCGGCCGATGCGCACCTTACCGTGATCGCCGGCACCCTCAACATCGGCTTCGGCGACAAGCTGGACGTGAACGCAACCAAGCCCATGCCGGCCGGAAGCTTCATCGTCATCCCGAAAGGAGTTCGCCATTTTTATTGGGCTCGGGGCGAGACGATCGTCCAGTCGCATGCCATTGGCCCCTGGGGAGTGACCTATGTCAATCCTGCCGATGACCCGAGGAAGAGGTAGCAGCGCGTGCGGCCTAACCAGCGCTTGAAGCTGGCGGCGCCCGTCCTCAACAGGTCCGGATGCCGCTTACATCTGCGGTGCGGTAGGTTTTCATTTGTGTTCATTCACATTCGGCGCCGCAGCTTAAGCGCGATCCGTTAGGCTGCGCGTTGTCGGGCGGCTCGGTTCTCTGACCCGGGCCGGGTAGGTTAGATTGGTATTCGATACGAGCGCCCTGCGAAGGAGTTGCACGCCCCCCTGATCTGACCTGGAGAGTGCCGTGTGAAACAGAGCGCCCTGCTGACGGTCACGTCGCTTCTCTCGGTCTTCTTTCTGAGCCTTCACGTAACGAGCGACTTCCTCCACAACGCGGGCGAGTTGAGCCTGCGAGGACTCTTCATCTCGGCGCTCATCCTGGTCGTCTTGCTCTACGGAACACTGGTACTCGCCGAGCGGCGCTCGGGGCATGTCATCATGCTCCTGGGCGCGCTCGCCGCGCTGGGCATGCCGGTCATCCATTTGATGACGGAAAGAGGCGTCGCCGGCGCGATCGACAGGCCCTACGCGTTCATCTTCGTCTGGGCTCTCCTCTGCCTCGGCGTCACCGGGCTCCTCTCCTTCTTCCTCGCGGTGCAGGGACTGCTCCGCCTGCACCGGGGTCAGCAAGGGTAAGCCGGGGAGGCGCGTGGCCACGGGCGACAAGCTGGACGTGATGGCCGCCCGGGGGAGACCTCGCCGACGCAGGAGGGCAATGGTACCTCTCTCCTCAGAGGTGATCTGGCGGTAACTCATTGGCGGCTTCCTTCTCTTGGCGGAGACTGAAGCAGACAATGCGCTCAGTCACCTTTGTCGTGAGGCAATCTGTTGCACTTACGCTGTGAATTCGCGCCGCCTGCCTAAGCGTTGAGCAGACGGGCGCGGCCATCGTTTGTGCGACCTTCCGGCTGCGGGCCGGCCGCGCCCGCTGCTTAACGCCCTTTCTTAGGCCCGCAGCACTAGGCTTCGCTCTTGATCACCTTCCGCGAGGGACAGATGAAACGAGTTACAGGAATCGGCGGGATCTTTTTCAAGGCGAAAGACCCTGCCGCACTGGGGGCTTGGTACAAGAAGCATCTCGGCATTGACGTGCAGGAATGGGGAGGCGCCGCCTTTGACTGGACTGACGAGAGCGGCAAACCCACAGGGGGCACGACCGCATGGTCTGTGTTCAGCGCTGCCGGCGACCAATTTGCACCAAGCACGTCGTCCTTCATGGTCAACTATCGAGTCGCGGACCTTCAAAGCCTCCTGAAAGCCTTGCGCGCAGAGGGGTGCAACGTGCTCGAGAAAACCGACGATTCCGAGTACGGACAATTTGGGTGGGTCTTGGACCCGGAGGGCAACAAGGTTGAACTCTGGCAACCTCCGGAAGGCCAATGATCCGGGAGGCGGCGGGCCTAACAAGCAGTTGCAGCGGACCGTGACGCGGCATCGCGGCGACGCCGCGAGCGCTCCAGTTCATTGTGCGCTCGCGTCGCCCATCACACGGCAGCGCGCGGCTGCTGAACTGCGGCGTTAGGTCTCACCGGAACCAGTTGCGGTGCACCAGCATCCTCAATTCACTCCCTAGCTCCGTAGGCTCCCCGAGCAACCCCTTAAATCAGTCGATCTAACTTACAACCGATTGCATAACGCAATCAGAACCGCGCGGATGTGCCGCGTGAGGAAAGGAAGTGATATGGCTAAGCTCGTGTTCGGAATGAACCAGTCCCTGGACGGGTACGTCGACCATATGGCGTTTGCGCCAAGCCCCACGCTCTTCCGCCACTTCATCGAGGAGGCTCAGGGGCAGGCGGGCAGTGTGTACGGTCGCCAAATGTATGAGGTCATGCGTTACTGGGACGACGATCATCCTGAATGGGATGCAGAGGAACACGCCTTCGCGGCGGCGTGGCGGAACCAGCCGAAATGGGTCGTCTCGCGCTCGTTGAAGTCGGTCGGCCCCAACGCCAGGCTTGTTGAGGATGATCTTGAGGGCGCGATCCGCGAGCTGAAGGCCGAGCGCGACGGGGAGATCGAAGTTGCTGGCCCGGACTTGGCGAAAAGCCTCACCGAACTTGGCCTGATCGATGAGTATCGAATCTACCTGCACCCCGTCGTGCTTGGACACGGCAAGCCATATTTCGCCGGACCCCGGCCGCCGCTCCGCCTTATGACTAATGATCGGATTGGCGAGGATGTGATCAGGTTGACCTACGTTCCTGCGTAATCTCGCGACTCGCCGGATGCGGGGCCCGAGTGAGGCCTAACCCCTCGCTCGAGGCGAGGCCCAACGGCAGGCCACCAGGAACGCAGCGGCGTTCTCCCCACCGCTGCCTCTCTTCACCACCCTCTCCCGAAGGACCACGCAATGTCGAAAGTTGTTGCAATCATGTCAATGTCGCTCGACGGCTACGTCGCCGACCTCAACGATGGCGTGGCCGAAGTATTCGACTGGTACTTCTCCGGGGACGTTGAAATCCCCGTTGGGGGAGCGGACCCCATGACGTTTCGCGTGTCCCGGCCGAGCGCCGATCACCTTCACGGCCTCATCTCCGAACTTGGCGCCATGCTTACCGGCCGACGCACCTTCGAAAAGCCAGAAGGATGGGGCGGAAACCACGCCTGGGGGCCGGCATTCGTGCTCACCCACCGCATCCCCGACGGGTGGCCACGTCCCAACTCGACCGTGCACTTCATCACCGACGGTATTGAAAGCGCCGTCAAACAAGCCCAAACCGCGGCTGCCGAGAAGTCCGTTGGAGTCCATGGCGCCGATACCATCCAGCAACTCCTCAATGCTGGACTCCTTGACGAAATCCATGTCGACATCGCGGCGGTTTTTCTCGGGTCTGCAGTTCGACTTTTCGACCACCTTGCCGGTGCTCCAATCGTACTCGGCAACCCGAAAGTCATCCATGGCGTCGGGGTTACGCATCTGCGCTACCCGGTACGCGCGACGTAGTCCGACCCCGCATACTGCCAGTGCAGCCTAACCCGTCGCTGCATTCGGACGGTGCCGCAAGCGGCACCGCCGGTGAGCTCCAACGTTAGGCCGCGAACACTGTTCGGGAGACAATGCCGCTTCTCAAGACGGGCCTTCGGTTAACCGCAGCCTTGCTGGCTAGCCTGGCCGCTTCCAGTGCACGGGCCCAAGACTGCGCGCCCGCTAGCACCACGGTGCGCATCGAGGCCAGCGTTTCCGGCAGCGATACGATGACCGTGCGATATACGGTAGTGAACGGCGCCTCCGACACCCTCCGCTGGATCAGGATCGGCGCCGGGAGCGAGGAGAATCGCACCGTGGCCGTGCAAACCCAGACGCCCGTCATCACGGATACCCCGCCTGGATGGCGAGCCATGGTGGTATACCCGGAGGAGACCGCATACGTGCACCTCTGGTGGGAGACGGTCGGTACGCGCGGCGGCATTGCGCCAGGCAGTGCGGCGCACGCGTTTGCGGTACGCAGTCCGGGTCCCGGGGCCGTTCCGCAGGGGCAGGTTGGTCCCTACGGGCCGGTGCACCCAATTGACTTCGCGACGTTGCCATTCACCGTCGGCGGATCGCACGGCGCTTGCTGGTGGGGGCGGGTGACGCTGGCGCCTTAGCCCGGGAGTGGCGTTCGCGGCCTCACCCGGCGTTTGCAGCTGGCGGGCGCTCCAAGTCAGGAGGAGATTCATTGGTGCGGCGACGAAGGGGTCGCCCGCAGCTGAAACGCAAGCCGTTAGGCAGCGCGTAGAGTGGATGACTCATGCGCACCGAGCTAGGGCTGAGTCAGCCTCGTAGTACTAGGGATGCGAATTGTTGTCAGCACGATGTGCGGGGGGCCAGGTAAAGTCTCGAATCACGATGCTCGATGCAAAGCGGAAGCCCGGAGGCTGGAAGGAGCCGCGTCATCGTCATTCAACCTAAACGGCCAATCAGGAGACACTCAGCGTATGAAGAACAAAGTGCAGGTGGGAGTGGCCGTCGTTCTGCTAGTGTGCCTTATAGGTTGGACAGGGTATGCGAGGAGGAGTAATGTCCTGACCCAGACTTGGGAATATCACATTGATCCAGTTCCCCCGGCGGATCTGGCGGTGGGGATTCAGGTACCACCGACACAAGCAGCCCTGATGCAGCGCATACTGAGTCAGCGCGGTGCGGAGGGCTGGGAGCTGGTCACTGTTGGCTCCAATTTTGGCTCAGTCTATTTCTACTTCAAGCGGCCCAAATAGGTTCCGTGGGTTCGCCCGTAACTTGATATCCACGGCCCCCAGCCGCCCTCAGGATGCGCGAGCTCCCGAGGATTGCACGTCGCAGGGTTGAGCAACTGGGCGCGGCGAAGGCGAATGGCGACGAACACAATCGTACGCACGATCGGGCCGGCGCGGCCAAGCTGGAGATGATTCGCGAGTTGGTCCGCGCCGGCATGGACGTAGCGCGGCTGAACTTCTCGCACGGCACACACGAGGGCCACGCTAGCGATCTGCGGCGTGGGGCGGCATCCATCGGTCCGCTCGCAGCAGAAGCTGGCGTTAGGCCGCATGCATCGAGCCGAGGCACATCTGCAAGGAGGAGAGTCTCAGCTATGAGCGAAAGCAATCGACTCAAGTACCTAAAGTTCGCGCTCCAGGTATTTGCCGTGCTGTTCATCTTCGGCTTTTATCCCCTTACCGTCGTCTGGCCGTCGGGCTGGGCATGGCACGCGGGTCAATCCGAGTATCTTCAAATGTTGACCGCAATCTATGCGACATTGGGGGTCTTGCTGTGGCCTGCCTCGCGCGATCCAGTGCGGCATGTGGCCTCATCTCCTTCACCATCTGGTCCAGCATCGTTCACGCTGCCACTATGGCTGTGCAGTCGGTTGCCAACGTGCAGCACTTCGGCCACCTGTACGGCGACGTTCCAGCGCTTTTCGTTGTAGTAGCTGTTCTGGCTTGGTTGTCGCCTCAGGCGCTCACGCTCGGGTTCGCCAAGAATGCGGCCTAACAAACGCGTGCAGTGGCGTTAGGCTGCTCCTGTACCACATGTGACCCAATGGACTTCCCTACCTCCGTCAAGCTCGCCATCTATCGCCTGACCGCCGAACACGGCTCCCCACCAGCCCAGACCGTGGTCGCCGAGGTCGTCGGCGCTCCACTGGCGGAGGTTCGGGCGGCCTACGAGACGCTCGCTCGGAATCGCCTCCTCGTGCTCGAGGCCGATCGGGCCACTATCCGCATGGCCCCACCGTTCTCCGGCGTCCCCACCCAACACCGGGTGACCGTCGCCGCAGTACACTACTTTGCCAACTGTGCCTGGGACGCTTTCGGGATCCCGGCCGCCCTCCACAAGCCCGGACTGGTCCAGTCCGAGTGCGCCGAGAGCCGAGCTCCACTCCACATGGAGATCGGCCTCGACGGCCCCCCACCGTCTTCGTGGCTCTTCCACTGCCTGGTGCCCGCGGCTCGCTGGTGGGCGGATATCGTCTTCACCTGAAACAACATGCTCTTCTTCCGGTCGGAAGAGCTCGTCCAAACCTGGTGTCAGAGACGGAGCGTCGAGCGCCGCCCGATCGTTACCATGGACCAGCTTTGGCAGCTGGCCCTGACCTGGTATGGCAGGCGGCTCGAGCCCACAGCGCGCCGGCCCGCTCCGCCGGAGATGCGCACCATCTTCGAGGCCATCGGGCTGCGGGGCGACTTCTGGAACCCGATGGCGGACACCTTCCGCTGACGTCGCAGCCTAACCCGCGCTTGAAGCTGTCGGCCGCGACAGTGGGGGAAGAGTTGCGTTTCACTCGCCGCCAAGCGCCGCGCTGCGGCGCGCGGCCCTCCTTGCGCTCGGGAGGATTACGGCCGCAGCTTCAGCGCACTCCGCTAGGCCACAAGTCTGCTGCGGGGTTGCCCTGGAGGACTCTTCATATGCACCGCCCTTTTAGCCTCATCTGTCTCTTGGCAGGCACTCTAGCCGTCGCCTCCGGGTGTGACTCCCCGGCCGACCCGTTTACTTCCGGTCCCGGCCACGCCAGTGTCCAAGGCCAAGTGACTGACGCGGCCGGCGGACCGGTGACCAATACCTCGGTCAGGATTGCCTGCGCCGGCGCGTCGCCGGTCACCATCCCAACCGATACTCTCGGTCTGTACGGTGCCAACCTTTCCCTACCCGCGGCCGCCTTCGAGGCCAGCGGGGGTCGGCCCGCCTGCCACTTTACCGAACCAGCCGTGGGCACCCCGCAGGTTCAGCTCGACACCGCGCTGGGGTTCGCCCGCGGCCCCGTTCTAGTGGCACTGCAACGGGTCAACCTTCAGCGGCCCTAGCCGCTTGCGGCCTCACCGCGCCATGGAGCTGCCCAAGCGCGGCCCATCGGGTAGCTAAGGGCTGAGGTCACGAGCCGCGCTTTGCAGCTCATGGTGAGGACGTTAGGCAGCGTGCTTTGACATCATCCCAAGCCCTGGTCATCGTGCGCTCACTGTCGATCCTGCTGTCGTTGATCATCGCTCCGGTTCTCGGGCTTGCTGGGCAGTCCTCGCCAGCGGCTAGCATGGACTCCCTCCTGGAGCATTTGGTCGGACCGTGGCGCATGACCGGTTCAGTCCGCGGCCAGCCGGTAACCTATGCGATGGATGGCGCGCGCGTTCTGCAGCGACGCTTCGTGGAACTCCACATGGAAGATCTGACGCAGCCGCCGACGTACGAGGCGCGGGTGTTCATTGGGGTCGACAGCGTGGGCGGACGGTACGTCGCGCATTGGCTCGATAGGTTTGGCGCCGCCTACTCGATTCCGCACGCGATTGGTGAGCAGCGCGGCGATACGCTACTGCTACAGTTTCCGTATCCTGAGGGTGCCTTCCGCGACACGTTTGTCTACCATCGCCAGTCCGATTCGTGGTACTTCAGACTGGAAAGCGCCGACTCAACTGGGGGCTGGCGTCTTTTCGCCGAGTACGACGTCCGGCGTCGATGAGCACGCTGCCCAACACGTCGGCGCATTCCCCCCCGCCGGTCATCGTCCTTCCGCTCCCTCCCCGGGGCGGGTCAGACCGTGCAGCAGCGCCGGATCGGTCGATCTGAGGTGCAGGTCCCGCTGCGGGAACGGGACGCTGATCCCGGCCGCGGCGAGGGCGTCATGCACCGCGACGGCCACGCCGCTCTGGATCATGGCCGACCGCTCGAAATCACCCCAGAACCGGAGTGAGAAATCGAGCGAACTCTCACCGAAGCCGACGAACATCGCATCCGGCGCCGGGCTCGCGACCACCTCGGCGTGCGCCTGTGCCGCGGCGACCAGGAGCTGGAGGATCTGCTTGGGGTCGCTGCCGTACGCCACCCCGACCCGCACTTCGATCCGGCGCAAGCGGTCCGCCCGCGTCCAGTTGATGACCTCGCCGGAGATCAGCTCGCTGTTGGGCACGATGACCTCGGCGCCGTCGAAGGTGTGAATGATGCTCGCCCGGATCCCGATCTGCCTGACCTCCCCGGTCAGCTCGGCCAACTGCACGACGTCTCCCACGCTGACGGGCCGCTCGAAGGCGAGGATCAGGCCGGAGACGAAGTTGGCGACGATGTTCTGCAGGCCGAAGCCGAGGCCCACGCCGAGCGCGCCGCCGAGGATGGCGAGCTGGCCGAGCTGGAACCCGGTCGCGGCGAGTGCCACCAGGAACGCGATGGCGACGAGCGCGTACCGGGTCAGTGACCCGATGGTGACCGGAACGCCCCGGGGAAGGGAGAGCCGGCCGAGCACGTCGAGCTCGACCAGCAGGGAAATCAACCGCGCCACCATCGCCCCGATCCACAGCACGACCGCGAACAGCAGGACGGTACCGAGCGACAGCCGTACCTCCCCGATACTCCAGCTCAATCCCATCCAGCCCTTGAGCAGCGCGCCGAACTCGTCCATCAGGGAGTAGGAGAAGAGGGCGAGCCCGCCCCAGCTCAGCACCGCCGCGGCCGTCAGCAGCCACCTTCCCCGTCCGGCGATCTCCAGGCGGTAGGTCCGGATGAACACCGAGTGACGGCTGCCGAACTGCACCGCCTCGGACAGCATGGCCTCGAGCACCTTGGTCGCCGCGACCAGCACCATGGCCACATAGCCCAGGATCAGGAGGGTCGCGACCGTCACCGAAGCCAGCGAGACGTTGCCGGCGATGTTGGCGACGATGCTGAGCCCGAATCCGGCGAGCAGGATCCTGGCGACGAGCTCCACCATGGCCGGCCAGCGACCGGCCTCGCTGGCCCGCAGATTGCCGCCGGGGCGGAGCCCGCGCCACAGCAGGACGCCGGCGGTGACGCTCAATGCCAGGTTGCCGATCCGTTCCAGTTCGGTCCCCGACGCCACGATCGCGATGGTCTGCTGGATGACCATGAGGAGGGCGCCCCACAGGCCGGTCCGGCGCAGTCGTGGCGGCACCAGCACCGTCCGAATCTGCATCATCGGCACGACCGATCCGAACAGGCCTATGTCGTAGACGAGCAGCGGCGCCCGGGGGTAGAACCAGAGCAACGCCAGGGACGACACCAGGAATGCGGCCGCCTCCGGTCGCTGCAGGACGGCGGGGATCGCGTCCTCCTGCAGCGGATCCTCCGTCGCTCCCCTCGGCCGGTCCCGCGCGTGCCGGAAGAACCAGACCAGCAGGCCGGTGAGCACGGCGTGCGCCAGCAGCCTCCGGAAGTAGGTCCGGAGGAAGTCCAGCAGGGCCCGGACGTTCTCCTGCCAGAGCAGGACGAGCGTGTCGGCCAGCTTGGGGAGTGAGAGTGTTTCCCCCAGTCGCCAGAGCGGCGGACTGTCGATGCGGAGCAGGTCACGGAACTGCTCCTTCGAGCGTTCGGCGAGCGCCTGCTGCTGCCGCTGGATCATGAGCTGGACATCGGAAAGCGCAACCTCGGAGGCGAGCAGTGCGTCCAGCCGCTCCTTCACCTGCCGTCCCAGCGTCCGGATGTTCTTCAGGGTCGCCTTGGCGAGGTCCAGTACTTCGGCCGGTGTCGAGTCGCGGTGGGCGGCCTCGATGGTCGCCTTCCACCTGTCCTCGGCGCGGCCGAGTTCATCCCGGCTCTCCTGCAGGCGGGTGATGCGCGCCCGTAGCGTCCGGCGCCACTCCTGCACTTTTGCGGAGCGATTCTCCCATTCCAACTCGTAATCGATCAGCGCCCGCCTCGTCGTCAGCCGGGAGACCAGCTTCTGCTGCGTCTCGATCATGGTGGGGAGGGAATCGGCGAGGCCGGGGACTGCCGCGAGGATTGCGGTGATGGCGGGATCGACGGGAAGCTCGCCCTCGAGGTCGCGCAGGCGCGCCTCAATCTCACTTGCCGACGAGGGAATGTCCTCGCCGCGGATCGCCGTCACCGGGGCGGTATCGGCGATGGCGCGGACGGTGTCGGCGGACATCGGCACGGTCGAGTTCGCCGAGGCGGCCGTACTGAGTGACAGGGCCAGCGCCAGGGCCCCAAGAGCCGCCGGCAGGCACGACCGTGGTCGGTATGACATAGGCTCAAGCTAGCGTCCGTGGCGGCCCCCCGCACGCCGGGTTCCGCCCTTCATCATGAGGCCGACCTCGCCGGAATGCTCCAGACGCTGGTACATGCCGGCGGCCATCGTCGGAACGCCGGGGGTGCGGGCTGGGGCAGGCACCTTCAGGCCTACCCCCCCCGGGGGACCGAGAGCCAGTGGGCCGGTTACGCCGGCGTGGTCGGGTGGGCCGTCCTCCGGCGCCGCGGCAGCGCCCGGGGCTGGCGGCTGGCAGCGGTTGCGGGGCGGCGCAGGTGGTTGAGGAGGCGGGCAATCACCCCGGGCTTCGTCACGAACCCCAGGATGCGCATCGGCCCTCCGGAGTGCGGGTGCCGCGTCCCCCGCGGCCCCGACCGGGGTGGACTCGATGAGCGAGCCGGCGTCTGCCTGCCCAGCCAGGAGCCTGCGGCCCAGGGTGCGGTTGGCGTACCAGCCGTCGTAGCACTTGAGCACCTGCCCCTTGCTGGGATGTGGCCCACCTTCGATTACGGGATTCAATCCGCACAGACGTCCCGCCTGAAGGCGTTTGGGCATGGCTCAATTGATCTGCCGCTGCACTATCGGGAGTGGCATCCAGGTCATATCACTTGTCGATAGGAGCAAGGGAAGTCGCTTGAGGTCGGATCGGTTCTGTATATCGAGGAGTAGCTCCACCAGCGGCTGCATCGACTGCGCCTGCGTGCCACGCAGGTTGAGCCGGGCCGCCTGCTGTGCTACCGACATCCTGCATTCCGGGGCGCATTCCTTCTCGAGCCCGCGCAGCGGGGTACCCGACTTACCGCCGAGCTTGACTTCGGTACACGCATCCCGATTATCACCCCAGCGCTAGATGCCGTCCTGCGAAAGCTCCTAGCCCGGTAATTGGCTGCTCTTCATGTCCCATGGGCGAAGAAGGCCGGAATCTGAAGCGTGTTCTTGAGGGCTAGGCACGCCGCCTAACCAGGGCTTGAAGCTGTCGGGCTGGGGCGGCCACTTCGGGTGGAACTGATCTCTCTTGATTGTGCCCGCCCCAGCCCGCAGCTTACGCGCGATTCGTTAGGCCGACAAGTAGAATCCATACCGTACTTCTAGCTGGTGACCCGCCTCGGTATCGCCTGTGGTGTTGCCCACGGATTGACCACCCATGAGGTATTTCATGCTTAGGCCTTGGCCATGCCTCATCTTCATCGCCGCATTCGTGGTGCCCTCCTTCGCGGGAGCCCAGACAGCCGGCCTTGATTCGAGTCTCGTTACCCACCCCACCCTCGTGCTGCAGCAGATCGTCGAGCACCTACCCCACGGGGAACATCAGGAGATTCGCGTTCTCACGGCAGACTTCAAGCCAGGCGGCCAGACGGTCTTTCACACTCACCTCTTTCCCGTCACCGTGTATGTCCTACAGGGCACGTTCCGTCTAGAGATGCAGGGGGCGGCAGCTATGACTGTACGCGAGGGGGAAGCCATGGTCATGCCCCCAGGCGTTCGGATGACTGGCCATAACGCCAGCCAGACTGGGCCACTCCGAGTCGTGGTCTTTTCCGTCAGTGACCCCGACACGCCCTTCCTCGACCCAATCCCTTCGCCATAATGCGAACGCGACGCGGCCTAACCAGCGCTTGCTCTTGTCGGGCGCTCGCGGACGAGCGCCCGCGCGACCTGGAGCGCCAGGTCGCGACAAGGCCCATTGATTTCGTATCTTCTAGGCTGACCGCCCGCAGGTGAAGCGCGGGCGTTAGGCCGCACAGACGACGTTCCTGACAGACTGAGTATCGGATGGACTGGCTCCGAGAGACCTGGGGGTACTTGCTGGCCGGCGGCGCGGTGTTGGCGAGTGCCGTCGCGGTGCTTCGCGCCATGTTCGCCGCCGAGCGCGACCGACAGGCGCTCAAGCAAGTCCAGCTCGAGCGAGAGAAGCTGACCCTAGAAATTGCTCGGTTACGAAACAGTTCGGAGGCACTCACGCACGAGCATCGCAATTTCAGTCTTGTCGGAACAGCCTGGTGTGGTGAACCGCCCGTCGCGCCTCCGTTCAACGCGGTTCTCCGGTGGCGGCGGGGGCTGCCCCCGAAGCCATCCCCCTCCCCCCCTTGCACCCCCGCCTTCGACCTTCCGGGAAGTCGTTCCCGGCTTCAAGTTTCAGGTGAGGACCCTCACAGCGCCGGCGCTTAGGGGCGGGCGCGCCACCGGGACCTGGGCACGCCGATTGACGGCACCCATTTCCATATGAATGGTGTGCGCGGTCTCCGGGACGGGCGCACCGGCCCTCGGATCTGGAGCAGGAGACAATCATGATGGCAAAGAGCGAGGTCGCTGCTGTTCTGCTCGTTGGCGCCGTGGTGGCACTCACGGCGTGCGGTGGCGAGAAGCCGCCAGCGCAGAAGGAGGAGCCAATCGAGGAGGCCGAGGCCCCGCTCCCGCTCCCGCCCTCCGACCTCGAAACCCAGCTGCCGCCTTCGGTGCGCGAGGCGGTGCTGAAGCCGTTTACCGGCGACCTCGATGAGCTGGTCAAGCGACGGGTCGTGCGGATCGGCGTGACCTTCAATCGCACCTTCTATTTCGTCGACCGGGGCGTGCAACGCGGCATCGCGTACGAGTACGGACAGCTCATGCAGGACCGGCTCAACCAACACTTCAAGACCGGCACCAGCAACAGGATCCACGTGATCTTCCTGCCACTGCCGCGCGAACTGCTGCTCTCGGCGCTCGTCCACGGCAAGGTGGACCTGGTGGCGGCGCAGGTCCCGGTGACGCCTGAGCTGCAGAAGTACGTCGACTTCAGCGATCCCACTCGGATGAACGTCAGCCAGATCCTGGTCACCGGTCCCGGCGCGCCGACGATTGGCTCCGTTGAGGACCTGGCGGGCAGAGAGGTCTTCGCCCGCAAACTGGGCGGTTACGACCAGAGCCTGCTCGCGCTCAACGAGCGGTTCAAGGCCGAGGGGAAGCCGCTGGTGGTGATTCGGGACGTGCCGCCCAGCCTGGAGGACGACGACCTGCTCGAGATGGTGAACGCCGGCCTGATCCCGACCATAGTGGTCGACGACTACCTCGCACTCTTCTGGAGCAAGGTATTTCCCAACCTCCTCGTCCACGAGAATGTTCCGCTGAGCACCGGCGGTCGCCTCGCCATCGCGGTCCGCAAGAACAACCCGCAGTTGCTCGCCGCCCTGAACACGTTCATGGGCAAGTACGGGCTGGGATCGGCTTTTGGCAACCAGACCGAGCGCAAATACCTCGTCGATGCGACCTACGCGAAGAGCGCCACGTCTGCGAAGGGGCGCAAGACGTTTCTGGGGCTCGTGGAGCTCTTCCGGAAGTACGGCGACCGGTACCAGGTGGATTTCCTGCTGATGGCCGCGCAAGGATTCCAGGAGTCCGGGCTCGACCAGAACGCCAGGAGCCGGGTCGGTGCGATTGGCGTCATGCAAATCATGCCGGAGACCGGCAAGTCACTGAAGGTCGGCGACATCACGAAACTCGAGCCGAACATCCATGGCGGCGTCAAGTACATGCGCAACCTGCGGGACAGGAACTTCGAGAACGAGCCGATGGACGACCTGAACAAGGCGCTGTTCACCTTCGCGGCGTACAACGCGGGGCCGGGCCGGGTTGGCCGGTTGCGGGTGGAGGCCGAGAAGCGCGGCCTGAACCCGAACGTCTGGTTCGGCAACGTGGAGCAGATCGCGTCCGAGCGCATTGGGCGCGAGACGGTGACCTACGTGGCCAACATTTTCAAGTACTACGTTGCCTACCGGCTGGTCGAAGAGGAGACCGAGCGTAAGAAGGCGGCCAAGGGGGCGGTGAGAGCGCAGTAGGAGGGCACCACGCTGCCAGCGATCCTCCAGGACCGGGTAGCAGCTCGCCTTGCGTTCTGGGGCTGACGCCGGATCAGAGCTCCAGCACGGGCGGCGCCCAACGAGCGCCTGCAGCGGACCCGGCCCCCTTGGTTGGTGAGTCGCAGCTCTCGCCGCAGCCTAAGCACCATCCGTTAGGCGGCGCAGGTTCCAAAACGGCGGGCCCGCACTCGGGCTGCGGCGAGGTGTCCAACCCACGTCAGTAGGCTAAGGTGTCTATGAGCCCAAAGAAGGACACGCAGAAGCCCGCCAAGACTACCACCACGATCGATAAGACGTCCAAGGGATTCACGGACCAAGAACGAGCCGCGATGAAGGAACGCGCCCAAGAGCTGAAGGCGGAAGCGTGGCGCGGCCGGCGCGCGACCAAGAACAAGGCGGACGGGGAAGGCGATGTGCTCGCGAAGATCGCCGCGATGCGGGAACCGGATCGCGCCTTGGCCACGCGGCTCCATGGGATCATCAAAGCCAGCGCGCCAGCCCTCTCGCCGAAAACCTGGTATGGGATGCCCGCGTATGCCAAGGACGGCGACGTCGTCTGCTACTTCCAAAGCGCGCAGAAGTTCAACACGAGGTATTCGACCTTCGGCTTCAGCGACCAGGCACACCTCGACGAAGGCGTCATGTGGCCGGTCGCCTTCGCGTTGAAGGAGTTGACTGCCACCGAAGAGGCAAGGATCGTGGCACTCGTCAAGCAAGCGGCGGGTTGATGCGGAAGGGGTGTTTCACCTGGCAGAAGTCCCCGGTGATCAACCGGATACTCGTTGCCCACCGCTCGGGAGCGCGCGGTAATTGACCCGCCGCTTAGCCGTTAGGCGCCAATCCGACCAACCGATCCATGGCGACTGAACTGTTCGGCCTGCTCGCGGTCACCACGATGGTCATCTCGTATGCGCTTGAGAAACGCGCGGCGACTTTCGTCCTCGTCTTCGCGCTCGCCTGCGCGGCCGCCTCGGTATACGCCGTCTTGATCCGCTCCTGGCCATTTGCGGCCGTTGAGGCTGTCTGGTGCGTGATTGCGTTGCGGCGTTGGCGGGAGCGGCGTTCGGGACCGGTTGGCGCCTAAACAAGCGCGTGAAGCTGGCGGCGCGGCTCTTCGAGGTAGAATTGCGTTTGTGCGCCCGTCTTCATCTGTGTGGGCGCTTGATCACCGGGGCGCCCGGCTGGACGGGGCGCCGCAGCTTACGCGCATTCCGTTAGGCGGCGCACTGCTCATTCCCTAGTGAGGTATTGTGCCATTCCCGTTCGCACTGGATGACCTGCTCACCTATTCAGACTGGGACCGCGGCCAGTGGCGGGATTGGTTCCGCGAGCAAGGGCCAAGCGCGTTGACCGTCAGCCTGGGCCCCAATACCGACGGCCGCTTCGCCACTGTTGGTGAACTCGTCCGCCATGTCTTCTCTGCCGAAAAGCGCTATGTCGAGCGAGTTCTCAAGGCGCCGCTCACGGACACGTCTGTCATTCCCGCTCATGACGTGGAAGTGCTATTCCGGTTTGGCCAGGAAAGCCGGCGCGGGTTGCGCGAGTTGCTCGCTACTCTCCCGGATACAGAGTGGGGCGCTCGACGCGAGATGCAGATTGGAAAGGACACCGTGGCCGTCACTGCGCGGGCAATGATCATCCAAGCCGTAACGCACGAGCTGCGCCATTGGGCCCAGATAGCAACTCTCTTGCGGCTGGCGGGCTATCGCTCGGGCATTCACGACTACCTGGCGAGCCCGTTCTCCAGCTTGCCAACGACAGCGTCCGGCGCCCCTTCCAGTTGACCATGTGCGCCGCCTAACTACGGGGTTGAAGCCGACGAGGCGCCGCCGGTCTGGCCCTGGTGAGCGGTTCGCCCCGTGAACCGCCGCCGCTGGCGGAAGCACGACACATCCAAGCACATTCCCTTCGGTGGGCGCTCCGGTCTCTTGCCGGCCGCGCCTCGCAGCTTAACCCTATGCGTTAGGCGGCAGTCGCTCTAGTGCTAGGCTTCCCTGCCGTACTTCCCCGTAGGCCGCTGTCCTACCCTTCCATTCCCCTCCCACCTCTATCCCACCGGTCGCGTAACTCTGCATACTTGATGAAATGGTTCCGCTTCCCGATACCCGGCGTTTCTTGCCACGCGAGTCCATCACCACCAATTCGTTTCCGGGGTTGCATTATGACACCTCTCCGTTCCTCCTCGCTCGCCCAGGCCACGCGCCATACCCTCTACATCTCTATCCTCGCGGCACTCGCCGCGTGCGGTGACGCGCACGGCCCATCCGCGCCGCCCCCGATTCTTCTGGAGGGGCCGTACGCAGCTACGACCTTCACGGCGGCAACCGATGATACGACCTTCGATCTCCTGACGGAGGGCATCGGCCTTACGCTCATCCTCCGAGCAGGTGGCACGACGACAGGCTCCTTCCGGGTTCCTGACATGCCTCTCAACCTTGAGGGCACCTGGGATACCTCCGCCGCGCGCCTACACCTCCACGCATCCGCCGCCCCGTTGTTCCTCAACCAGATGGCTTTCGTAATCGGACCTCAGGACCTGCGTGGCGAGGTTACGATTCAGACCTTCACCTTCCGCCTCACCTTGACCAAGCAAGGCGCACCCTAGAGCACGCCGCCGAGTGCTTGTCTACATTCCACAGCGGGAGGTTCCATGACAGCCCCATCCACCGCCGCGGTTCGCTCGCATACCGGCGCCAACGTTGTGCTTGTCGCTGGCGTCGGGCTCATCGGCTATGGCCTCATGTTCCTCTACCGCAACTTTAATGGATTCATCGAGCTTGGGCTGACACCAGAAAGGGTGGGCGGTACGCCTGAGCAGATTCAGGCCTTTAGCATGAATCTGTATCATTACATCAGTCACCTTCAGGTTGCCGTGTCGGCGTTCATTACGGCCCTCGGCGTCGCCGTGGTCGCCCTGGCCTGGTACGGCATTCGCGCGGGCCACCGGTGGGCCATCTGGACTGCCTTCCTCGCGCCCGTCATCGGTGTGGGGATTGCCCTGCCGCCCCATTACATGTGGGGCTTCGCGACCATGGGTCATTTGGGCTTGATCTATCTCGACGCGACAATCCTGTTGGTGGGCACCATTCTATCGCTCAGGACGACTGGATGACCACGGCCGTGGCGCCGTATTCGGCGCTGCGCCGGCAGGCGAATTGTATGATCCCTTGTCCGGCAAGGATTCTGGAGGCCCCCCGATGCTGGCGGTGATGTGGTTGGCGGCGATACTCGCGGGTGTTGTTCACGTCTTGATCTTCTGCATGGAAAGCCTCTGGTGGACCACCCCGAAAGTACGTGAACGCTTTCGCCAAGCTCCCGAGCAAGCACACGCTACCAAATTGTTCGCGTTCAATCAGGGCTTTTACAATCTGTTCTTGGCCATAGGAACGTTCGCAGGGCTCGAGCTGATTCTGATGGGGCACCCCGGTTCGGGGCTGACGCTCGTGAGTTGGAATTGCCTGTCCATGGTTGGAGCGGCACTCGTTTTGGCGGCGTCAGCACCGCAGATGCGGCGCGGTGCACTCATTCAAGGAGTGGCGCCGTTGCTCTTTCTATTACTCGGTATGATTCACAGGGTCACTTGACGTGCCTTGCTCCGGTCACGCGAAAGGCAACAAAACGCCCGGTCGAGTGCTGGCGCACCCCACCGGGCGAACGTCGTGGCAGTCTTGGTCACCCAGGCTGCTCTGTACCCTGGAGCCCGAAGGCTATGTCCTGTGCTGTCGCGCTGGTTAGCTGGCGAGCTTCGTGACGTTCTCCGCCGCGGGGCCCTTCTGGCCTTGGACGACGTCGAACTCGACGCGCTCACCTTCAGCCAAGCTCTTAAAGCCCTGAGCCTGAATCGCCGAGTGGTGGACGAAGCAGTCCTTCTCCCCGCCCTCGGGGGTGATGAAGCCGAAGCCCTTGGCATCGTTAAACCATTTTACAGTACCGGTTGTACGCATTGCTTTACTCCTCAGTGTGTGTTCGTGTAATCGGAGATCGGCAGGGCCGTACAACCCGACTACATGTGCTCGTGAACCGACCCTCACGATGGGTCTGCGACCGCTGGGGCAGCAAAAAGGGCCCCGGCGAAACTCCCGGGACCCTTGCAGCTCCTTGGAATGGCATCGCGCGGTCGGCGCGACTGTCGCAACACCTAATCTACACTGATGGCCCACGTTCTTCAAGGGCGCCGCCTAACCCGCCAATGCAGCTGACAGGCCGACCGGCGCGGGGCTCCATGCGGGCAGCGCCATCACTGGCTGCGAAGCGGAAGCGCTAATTTGTGTGAGGCGCGAGCCGATATAGCGCGTGCAGCTGATTTGCATTTTCGTTAGGCGGCTGAACGATCACCGCGATGAAGAGGTTCTCGCTCGCAGGCTCCACAGTCCGTGCACCGAGAGGATGACGGAGAAAGTCCCGGTCACGCCGAGCGCGAGGAGGGTCCAGACGAAGAAGAAGGCACCGCTGGACTTGGCAAACTCGCCGCCGACCCCTGCCCCCCTCATATGGAAGAAGGGGATGGCCGCCGCAAGGAGCCCCCCGAGGAGCATGATGACGTACCCCGATCGCCGTTCGGCGAGCACCAACGTTCCGTACAGCCAGACGACCAGGATGAGCACCCCCCCAACCAGGTTGGAAAGCCCTCCCGGCTCCATCCCGTGGATGATGTCGTCGGTCAGGTGAAACAGACCGAGGAGGATCGCGAGCAGGGAAGTGATGGTGAGTGTGACCTTGTGTTTCATGTGAAGGTCTCCTGGCTGGACTCGTGGTTGCCGAACGGCATTGATCGGCTTGGGCTCCGTTAGCTCGCCGCTGTCGGTTGCTCGCGTTCCGCTTGCTCCGGCTCGAACCGGAGAATGTCGCCCGGCTGGCACGAGAGCGCCTCGCAGATCGCCTCGAGCGTCGAGAAGCGGATCGCGCGCGCCTTGCCGGTCTTGAGGATCGAGAGGTTGGCCAGCGCCATTCCGATCCGATCCGCGAGCTCGGTCAGCGTCATCCGCCGATCGTGGAGCAGGTCGTCGAGCTTGACGGCGATCGCCATGTCACACCGTCCCGTCGAGGTCGTCGCGCATGCGCGTGCCTTCCGCGAACACGCGGGCCAGCAGGAACGTGAGGAGCACGGCGAGCCAGCCGTTGATCGAAAAGCCGGCATCGAGATGGACCGGATGCGCCGGAGTCGAAACGGTCTTGGCGATCGCGCCGATGACGAGGCTGAGCAGCTGCAGCGCGAGCAGCGCCCAGGCGATCGCCTGCAAACGGGACGCGTTCGCGGCGACGAACGGGTCGCCCGCGCGAACCGTCTCAACGATCGCGAGCAGCCGTTTGAGGACGACGTAGTTGAGCGGGATCGCGGCGAGACCGAGCACGGCGACCGCGCGCAGGCCCATGACCAGCCGCTCGGCCTCAGGCGAAGGAGAGAGCTTGAAAGCGCTCATGATCCATTGCTCGTTCGGCATGACCACCAGCAGAGCGAGGATCGCGGCGCCGCCCAGCCAGTTCACGACGATGAGGATCCGCAGCACGACGTACGCGATCGGCAGCGCGGCGGATGACGAGGCTGGCCTTGACATGCTTCACCACCTATCCAGATATATTGACTATCAATAATATAGTTATCGATTATCGTCAAGTCTAGTATTGACAGTCGATAAATGGCCAAGATGTCCGGCGACGGGTCCGAACGGTGGGATGCCGGGCCGCCCTGCACCCCGAGGCGGTCTCCACGGCGCTGGTCGAGGAGAATTCGCCAGCTTCCGCTCGGCTGCGTCCCGGAGTGCACGGACGGGGGGCCGACTCGGCCGCTGTCGACCTTAACAGGGCAAGGTGCCCTAGCCTTCATGGCGCCGAGAGTTCTGCGGTGCCCCCTAACCAGCGCAGGATTCTGACGCGGCGCGGATCCAAGGAACCGAGACGAGTGGTCGCACGTCATTCGACAAGTCGAGCATGGCACGCTGTCGCTCTCGCGCTCACTGCTCTGCTGGGGTGCGTTGCCGTCAAGTATCAGCGCCCCGGCCAGCCCATCACGCCGCGCGGGGGCGAGACAGTCGTATTTGGGCGGGTGCGCTTCTTCCAGGACGGGCACGAGTTCTTCCCCTGGGAAGTGAAGATCGTTGTGGCTCCCGTCGCCAATACCGAACGGCACGTCTGGCTCCTGCGGCTGGGGCAGCGCGCCGTCTCAGCCGAAGTGCATCCCGAGGAAGATGGTTCACTGGCCATCTGGCTCGCGAGCGGGGACTACGCGCTGGTGGGCAGTACGGAGGCGATGGGGGCAGGCACGGGTGCGTTCGAGGTGGTGGCACTTTTCCGAGTACCTGCCGGGACGGCCGCCCTGTACGCAGGTGACCTGATCCTGAAGACCGAGAGCCACGAAGGGGGGCATGTGTCGTACGGCGAGTTCGGCGATGCGTCGGTCGAAGTGCAGCCGATCGAACTTGCCCGCGCCACGCTCGAGCAGAAGTTTGGGATGCTACCGGAAGCACTCATCGTGTCAGCATGGTGCATCGGCGACTCACTACCGGCCTTCAATGACCCCCACCTCGGGAGTCGCGCGAAAGAGCTGCTGGACCAGGGTTGTCACGAGCGGCGCTGAACTGGACCACGGCTCACTTGCCGCACAGCAGGGGCTTCACCCTGGTAACGTCACTGGCCTGATGCCTCGCGCTAACCCGCTTCACATCCTTCGGATCCTCCGTGCTCGCACCTTGGGCCGGCTGAGCTACCATGAGGCGGCGCAAGGTATGGACCTCGCGGAGAGCCCGGACACTTCGGTTCTCTATGTCGGCTACGCGCGGAAGCCAGTCGGTGCCGAGGGCCTCCGGCCTCGCAGCCTCCAACCTACGAGGCCCCCAACCGCCCAGTAGGTTAAGTTTCAGTCAGTACGGGCTTTCCCCCTGAACGCAGACCACGGCTGCACCAACAGCGGTCTTGGCCGGCACTTCACTCCATCATCCAGGAGCCTTGTGTGTCGACCCATAAGCCTGACCAGCACCGCCTCACCCTGAACGGACGGGTTCTCCATTTTGTCGCCTATGAGGGCACACCCGCCAACGAGCGACGTAACGAACCCGCCGTGCCGGCCATGTGGTATCTGATGAGCGAGGGCAAGCGGCATCCCGTCATGATCCACGTGGCCCACCAACCTCTTCCCGAGCTCGAGGAAGCGCTGCGGCACTGGGCTGAAGAGTACGCCTGTGGGCCGGTTCCCCCGCCGGTCGCGCGGGGGCGCCTCCGCCGGGCCACGGCCGAGCTCAGACGCGATGATTGGTGGGCGCCTAACTAGCGCTTCCACCGGTCGGGCGCTCGCGCGCGCGCGCCCGCGCGACCCGGAGCCCCGCGTCGCGACAAGGGACCATTGATTTCGCAGGTTTCAGCCGACCACCCGGCAAGTGAAGCGGGTCGTCAGGTGGCGGCCCTTGGGAGTCATGGTGATCGACGCGCAGACAACCACGACGTTCGGTTGGGCCTGGCTGGCCGCAACCAGTGCCCTCGCAGTCCACGTGGTCGATGAAGCCACACACGACTTCCTCGCCTGGTACAATCCCCGAGCCCTGCGAATTCGGCAGGCACTCGGCGGCCTCCCGTTCCCGCCGACCTTCACGTTTCTCCCCTGGCTGCTCGGCCTGATAGCGGGCATCCTGCTGCTCGGGGCGCTGACACCATCTGCATTCGCGGGAAGGCTTTGGATGCGCCCCGCCGCCTATATCCTCGCCGGCATCCACATCGGGAATGGCCTCGTTCACGTGGTGGGATCCGTTCTCGCGAGGCGCCCGGTCCCGGGGGTGTTGTCGGCGCCCTTGTTGTTGGCCGCGGGGGGTTGGCTGGGATATGTCGCGACCCATCTGCCGTGAAGCCGTCACCTAACCAGCGCACGAAGCTGTCGCGTCGGGGCGGCTACCTCTGGAGGAAGAAGTCTTTCTTGATTGTGGGCGCCGCAGCGCGCAGCTTATCCCCCATCCTTTAGGCTCCTTTCAGATCAGTCGCTTCAGGCCTTACACCGCAGGTCTCGCCGGCTTTCCGAGTTCTCTCAGGAGGTGACCCATGCACGTACGAACCCTTGCTACGCTGGTTCTCGCGACTGCCTTGGCTGGCTGCTATCACGCTACCATCGAGACTGGCGCCAAGCCCTCAGACGTCACGGTGGAAAAGAAGTGGGCCTCGGGCTGGGTATTCGGCCTGGTCCCCCCTTCTACGATTGAAACCGCGGCCAAGTGCCCTTCCGGAGTTGCCAAAGTCGACACTCAGCTTGGGTTCCTGAACATGCTCGTGGGTATGTTGACCATCGGCATCTACACCCCAATGGATATTCGTGTGGCCTGCGCGGAGGGCCCCGTTGGTGGGACAGCGTTTGTGGTCCCTGACTCCGCTTCAGAGGCCACCTGGCAGGCGACCATGCTCCTGGCGGCCCAAGCCTCGCGGGACCTGAATGAGGCGGTCTACGTTCAGGTCGGCCATTAGATCACGCGCGGGCGAACCAGCGCATGAAGCCGGCGCGCAGCTTATCGGCCATCCGTTAGACCCCACAAGCTCGAGCGCCCGGCAGCGGGAAGAGGTCGGTGAAACACACGCGCATCATCGTTACCCATTACGGCGGTCCCGAGGAACTTCGGGTCGTCGAAGAAGAGTGCCCCGAGCCGAAGGCTGGGGAAGTGCGGGTGAGGGTACAGGCTGCCGGCGTCTCGTTGCCCGACATCATGGCGCGCGAGGGCATCCATCCCGAGACGCCCAAGGTGCCCTTCACGCCAGGGTGGGATCTGGTGGGCGTGGTGGATCAGCTCGGCGACGGGGTCTCGGGAATCGAACCAGGCCAGATCGTGGCCGCGCTGCCGATCCATGGCGCGTATGCGGAGTTCGTCTGCCTGCCGCAGCGCGCACTGGTTCCCGTGCCATCCGGGTTGGACCCCGCCGAGGCAGTCAGCCTGGTGCTGAACTACATCACCGCATACCAGATGCTGCATCGCTCCGCCAGGGTCAGACCGGGGCAACGCGCGTTGATTCACGGCGCGGCCGGCGGGGTCGGCACGGCGCTCTTGCAGCTTGGGCGGCTCGCCGGGCTGGAGATGTACGGGACCTGTTCCGCGCGAGGGGCCTCGGCCGTTTCCGACCTGGGCGCTATCCCGATTGACTACCAGCATCAGGACTTCGTGGAGGAAATCCGCCGTCTCACGAGCAAAGGTGTAGACGTCGTCTTCGACAGCATGGGTGGCGCGCACATAGGGCGCTCCCGGAAGGCTCTGCGTCCCGGGGGGAGGGTAGTGGCCTATGGCCTTACCGGGTCGCTACGTGGGGGGCGTTTGGCTTCGGGTCGTTCGGGCGGCCGGCATCGTTTTCGGGAAATCGCCGTCTTCGGGTGGTACATCGCCGGCGGGTGGCTGCTCCCGGGCCGGAAACGGGTGGTCCCCTACAGCATTCAGACGCTGATGCGGCTGAAACCGGTCTGGTTTCGGCAGGATTTGATCACCCTGCTCGAGCTCCTTCAACAAGGGAAGATCAAGCCGCTCATCGCGCAGCGATTTCCTCTTGCCGAGGCGAGACACGCCCACGAGTTGCTCGGGAAGGGAGGGGTGACGGGCAAGTTCGTCCTCGTGCGAAGCGGGTCCTAGCTTGAATCGGGAGTGGCGCTACAAGGGCATGCAGCGGACTGTGCTTCGCCGGTGATACTGAGCGTTAGGCCGCTGCAGGGAGGCTACCTCGCCGTCGGCTTCTGGAGATCTCCTGGTGAACCAAGCTGGGCATGAGCAAGCCGTGGCAGCCTTTCTGGCCGCCGCGCGCGTCGTTCCGGCGGACGACTGGAATCGGCCACTGGGGCCAGGGAAGTGGTCGCCGGCCGAGATCGCGGAGCATCTCCGCCTCACCTACGCCCGGGTCAATGCCGAGCTGGCGGGTGGTAAGGGATTGCGAATTCGCAGTTCGTTCTGGCTTCGGCAATTACTGCGACTGCTGTATCTGCCCCGCATCTTACGTACCGGTCGATTTCCGCGCGGCGTCATGGCTCCGGGGGAGGTAAGGCCCGGCGCCGGTCCCTTCGAGCAGCCGGCGACGCTGGCCGGCTTGGAAGCGAACGCGAAGGAAGTGGGGGAGAAACTGGCGGCGCGCGCCGCGCCGCGCGGGTCCGTACTGACTCACCATTTGTTCGGCGGGCTCAACGTGGTGCAGGCCTGGCGGCTGCTCACCGTGCATACCGAGCACCACCGGCGGCAGCTCGTGGCTGAATCGGAAGCAATCACCTGACGATGCGTTGAAGCTGACGCAGGGGCTCGCGTCGAATGGCAGGCGAACAAGTCGATCAACGATCAACGACAAGGGCGAACGCATGAAGCTGGATGTCTATCTCAACTACGCCGGCACCTGCCGGCAGGCCTTTCGCTTCTACGAGCAGCATCTGGGCGGCAAGATCACGATGATGATGACCCACGGCCAGGGGCCGAATGCCGCGAATCTACCAGCTGAGCAGAAGGACGCTATTCTGCATGCCCGCATCGAGATCGGTCATACCGTGGTCATGGGGGCTGACATTCCGAAGAGCGAACCGATGCGCAGCGCCTATCTGACGCTAACGGTGGACAGCGAGAAGGAAGCCGAGCGCCTTTATACGGTCCTATCGGAAGGCGGCCAGGTTTTCATGAAGATGGAGAAGACCTTCTTCGCGAATCGTTTCGCCATGCTTCGAGACAAGTTCGGCACCTCCTGGATGCTGCTGCACGAGGTACCGACCGCGGCTTCTTGAGCGCGGCCGCCGGAGGCCGCGGCTCAAGCGCATCCCGGCAGGCCCACGCTCGACTCGGGCTTCCAAGTGCCGGGGTTGGTCGAGCGCGTCTCGCCAACCATGGCCTTGCCGCATGGCCGTGTCGACTCCGCCTGCTGGATGGCGTGCCACCGGTCACGAACCGGCCAGCCGCCGGCCTCCCGCCCCAGGCCAGCCCGGGCAACGGGGCGACCCCTGCCGATCTCACGCTCGTTTCATTTCCCCTTACTTCGTTCGCCCGCAAACTGTGGATCGGTAAGGTCTTGGCAACCTCTCTTTCGCCGCCAGGAGGGCGTATGCTGCCACCAGAGCCCCGAGGACCGTTCTGCCAAAGCTGTTCGATGCCCCTCGGAAAACCAGAGGACTTCGGGACCGATCAGGCAGGATACCGTGTGAATGACTATTGCCGGCACTGTTTTGCCAACGGCGCCTTCACCGAGCCCGGCATTTCCATGGAATCCATGCTCGAGCGCTGCGTAAGCGTAATGGCCAGGCAGGGTATCATGCCTGCGCCTCAAGCCCATGCACTGCTGGCCGATGTGTTGCCGCGTCTCAAGCGGTGGAGGACAGCAGCAGCTTCGGCCCGCTAGGTCCGCGTAAGGCAGCCGCCGAACTAGCTTGAAGCCGGCCTACGATTTGGATGTCGAGCGGGACCGACTCGGCTCACGGCTGGGAAAGGAAAGCCGGGCTCCCCAAGGCAGGGTAATCGAGGCGGGCTAACCGGCCTCGTGGACTTGTCGGAGCGCAGCCGACGCGTAGCTTGGAGAGAATCCGCGGAGCCGCGCTCCGCCAGGCATGCGCAAGACGTTTGTGACCAACCGGAAATGGTCCAGGGGCATGGGGTGCTTCCCGAGATGAGCACAGTCATGACGTTGCCGTCAATCATCCAGGGCGGGATGGGCATCGCCGTCTCCAATTGGCGCCTCGCCAACGCGGTGTCCCGCCGCGGTCAGTTAGGCGTGGTCTCCGGCACCGCCCTCGACACGGTCTTCGTCCGGCGGCTGCAGGACGGCGACAGCGGTGGTCACCTCCGCCGGGCCATGGAGCACTTCCCTCTGCCGGCGGTGGCCCAGGATGCGCTTCGGCGCTACTTCCTTCCCGAGGGCCGGGCCGGAGCCGCCTACAAGGAGCTGCCGATGTACCGGCATGGCGCGCGGCCGGAACGGGAGCGGCTCACGATGCTCGCCTGCTTCGTCGAGGTGTTCCTGGCCAAAGAGGGTCACGACGGCGGCGTCGGCATCAACCTGCTCACCAAGATCCAGCTCCCCACGCTCGCCTCGCTCTACGGCGCGATGCTGGCCGGGGTGGACGTGGTCCTGATGGGCGCCGGCATTCCCAAGGAGATTCCCGCGGCGCTCGATGCCCTGGCGGCCGGCCAGCCTGCGAGCCTGCGGTTCGAGGTCGAGGGTCAGGCGCCCGATGTCACCGCGCACATGCGCCTCGACCCGGCGGCACACTTCCCGGAGGGCCCACCCACCTTAGGTCGCCCACGATTCCTCGCGATCATCGCCAGCAGCTCGCTCGCTATCATGCTGGCACGGAAGGCGAGCGGACAGGTGGACGGGTTCGTCATCGAGGGGCCCACCGCCGGCGGCCACAACGCCCCGCCGCGGGGTGAGAAGGCCTTCAACGAGCGGGGCGAGCCGCTCTACGGCCCCCGCGATGTGGTCGACCTCGACAAGGTGAAGGAACTCGGCCTCCCCTTCTGGCTGGCGGGCGGTACCGGACGGCCTGGCCAGCTGAAGGAGGCGCTGGCGGCGGGAGCCGCCGGTATCCAGGTGGGCACGCTCTTCGCCTTCTGCGCCGAGTCCGGCTTCACGGCCGAGATCAAGGATTCGGTGCTCAGCCACGTCGCGCGCGGCGAGGTCGAGGTGTTCACCGATCCGCTGGCCTCACCCACGGGCTTTCCGTTCAAGGTGGTGCAGTGGCCAGATGACCCGGCGAAGGGCGTCGTGCGGGGGCGGGTCTGTGACCTGGGCTACCTCCGGATTGCCTACCGTACCCCCGGAGGAACCCTGGGCTACCGCTGCGCCGGCGAACCGGTGGATACCTATGTGAAGAAGGGCGGCACACTGGCGGAGACTGAGGGGCGCCACTGCCTCTGCAACGCGCTCATGGCGAACATCGGCCACGGGCAGGTGCGCGGCGAGGGCCTCGCGGAACCGCCTCTTATCACCAGTGGCGATGACCTGGTGCGGATGGGGGAGCTCCTCGCGGGGCGGACGCACTACTCTGCGGCAGACGTGATCGCCTACCTCCTCGCCTGAACGGACTGCTCCCTCGAGGCCTTCACCTTGACGGCCCCGATCGAGAGCCTCGGAGCCGATCAGCCCCGCTACTGACCCTCCCTCGCCCGGCGTTGATCGCTGCACTGCTCAGCCGCAGCCTCACCAACGCCTGAAGCGGTCGGGCCTCTGCGGGGGCCCTCTGATGCCGGATCCCACACGCGGAAAGTGATCCCGATGCCTCCCTTCGATATGAGCCAGGTCCAGCGGGGCGCCCGCCTCCGCCGCTCTCCCTTCTATGAGGCCGAGCAACGTCACAGCCCGCGCGGGTACACGGTCTACAATCACATGCTTTTTCCCACCCACTATGACGACTTCGAGGCCGAGTATTGGCACCTGCTGAACCACGTCACGCTGTGGGACGTGGCGGTCGAACGGTGCCTGGAGGTATCGGGGAAGGACGGGCTGCGATTGGCCCAATTGATGACGCCTCGGGACCTGTCCACCTGCGCGGTAGGCCAAGCGAAGTATGTGCTCATCTGCGCCGCTGACGGCGGCGTCTTGAACGATCCGGTCATGACGCGGATGAGCGAGGATCGGTTCTGGTTCGCGCTCGCCTCGAGTGACGCCCTGTTCTACGCCAAAGGGCTGGTGGCCAAGAACCGGCCTCGACGTCGAGATCCGGGAGGCGGAGGCCTACCCGCTGCAGATCCAGGGGCCCAAGGCTCGCGACGTGGTGCGGGCCCTTTTCGGGGACGAGATCCTGAGCCTCAAGTACTACTTCTTTCGCGAGGCCAACGTGGACGGGATCCCCGTGATCATCACCCGCACCGGGTGGACCGCCGAGATCGGGTACGAGATCTATCTGCTCGACCGGTCGCGCGGGACCGACCTGTGGAACCGGATCCTGCAGGCCGGTGCGCCCTACGACATTCGTCCCACTGGTCCCAGCGACATCCGTCGGATCGAAGGCGGGATCCTCAATTGGGGCGCCGACATGACATACGAGAACAACCCGCTCGAGCTGGGACTCGAACGGTTGGTGGACTTCGATATGACCGGCGAATGCGTGTCGATGGAAGCACTGCGACGGATCCGGGACCGCGGCGTGGAGCGCCGGATCGCCGGCATCGAGCTCGACGGCGACCCATTCCCCGCCTTGAACTTCACCAAGTGGCCCGCCCACGCCGAGGGCCGACCGGTCGGACCGGTGACCTCGGCGATCTACTCTCCCAGGCTCAAGAAGAACATCGGCTACTGCTGGCTCCCGACCCCGCTGGCCAAGCCGGGCACTCGCAGTCACCGTGGCCAGCGAATGGGGATCGCGTACCGCCACGGTCACCTCGCTGCCCTTCTTCGACCCCCAGAAGCGGATTCCAGTCTCGTAGCCGCGGCCTGTGTCCTGATCCTGGCGCTGGCCGACCAGCGCGCAACGCCATGGGTGTTTGGCCCACCCTCAGAGGAGAGCATGAAGAACCACGCTGGTGGACAGGGACGAAAGAACCAGAGTCGGGCGGCTGGGCTGCCTTACCTTCGCTTCTATCACTCGGCGTCTCTTCGTACCAGGACCCTCTCGGTGCTCGATGCACTGGAAGCGTCCGAGGACGCGACCAGTCAGAAAGAAGCACTAGCCGAGATCGTCCTCGAGCTTACCGAGACCGGGCTCGCTTACTACTTCGTGAAGCCGGTGGAAGCCGCGAAGGTCGGGTTCATGGCTGAGCAATCCACCAAGCTGGGCATTGCCGGCATTCTCCGCGTCATGGGTCCGGTTACTCGGCGGGTCATCGGTGGGATGGACACCCAGCAGCTTCTGTCGGTCAGCAGCCACATTCGTCATCTCATGAAGTGACGTTGGCGGCCCGACTGCGGTACACTCAGCTGAGTCCGGTGACCCGGTCGTGGCCGAAGGCCGCAACCCCTCCCCACGAGTGACTCGCGGGGTTGGCTTCTTGTTCGGCCCCGGAACCGGGTGGGCGACCGGATCAGATCACTGGAGATCTCGCAATCGTGGCGGCCACGGTTGCTGGAAACCAACGCTCAGCCCCCAGCGCCGGTCCTCGAGTAGGCTCCGTGCGAGGTCGATGCGGAGCGCAACCAGCTGCGCGCCAGCCACTCCTATCCGAAGCCCGGCCCCGCCATCGAGGTAGCGCCGATGCTGCATCGATCCGCCGTTGGAGGTCATCACATCGGCGCCGTCGAGAAAGAGCCCGGCGGCAAGGACAAGCGGGCGAATGGTCGCCACCGGGCGGTCCGCGGCCACGCCACCGTGAACGATGCCCTGACCGGTGCGCGCCGTCGACAGCCGATCATCAACGATGAACGGGTGGGCGCGCAGTGGAATCATGCGCGCCAGGTCACCTCCGGCGATGGGCCAGACGCCACGGGGGGCGTTCGCACTGGTCCAGTCGGCGCCGACCCGCCCGGACCAGATCATGGAGAACGGGGCCACCGGTAACGCCCACGCCACACGCGACTGCACCCTGGCGTACGACCCCTGGCCGGTGAGGGCCACGGCCTGCTCTCCCCGGGCGATCAGCGCCACTCGGTCATGCCATCCATGGAGCGCGCCGCCGAGAGAGATGGCGAGAAAGTCGCCCTCGGCGGCCCAGCGCTCGAATCGCGCCCCGGTCCGCGCCTCGACGCCGCCGCTCAACCAGCTGCTGAAGCCGAGCGTCGTGGCGCGTCGCTGCTCGAGCGGCACTGTGGGCGTCGGAGAGGGTGTGGCAAAGCGATACTGTTCCCAGCTGCCCTCCAGGTCGACGACCCCCGGCAGGCCAATCCGCGCGGGGATGTCGAGGCGAAGCGCCCGGCGGGGGTTGGCGGGCTCCCATCGCCACAGGATCGTCCACCGTTCGCCCGCACCGAACGGTGTAGACACGGGGAGGCCGACCTCGTGGCGCACCGCCGCTCGCAACGCCCCGGCCACGAGCACCCGCGGGATAGGACCCAGCACGGGGCGTTCGACGACTGCCGCGCGCACTTCCACCACCCCACCAGGGACGGCTGCATAGGTCACGTTGGCCAGCGCGAGCGCGGGGATGTCATCGATCCGGCGTTTCGCGAGCGTGAGCCGCTCCGGTGTGAGCACGACGCCGGGTGGAATGGCCATGGTGCTGGCGATCGCCTGAAAGCGGATTTCATGGCTCCCGTCGATCCGGATGAGGTCCACCGTGGGGCGGCCGATGGCATTCCACGCCTCGAGGGCACCCTCGGGGTCGCCGGCGAGATATCGACTGCTCGCCAGGAGCTGCCACCCCAGGGCATCGGCGGGAGCTCGCCGAAGGTACTCGCCCGCGAGCCGCGTCGCCTCGGCCTGCCGGCCTTGCCGGAAGCGGACCCCGGCCAGCTCCCGGAGGACCAGCGGCTCCGCCGGACAGGCGTTTCCCGCAACCGCCAGAAACTGGTCGGCCTCCTCGAGGCGGTTGGCGCCGGCGGCGCCGGCCGCCTCGTCAAGCCAGGGCCTGCACGGCAGCGAATCGTCCGGCGCAGGTGCCTCCAGGTCGGTGGCCCGAGGCGCAGCGGTCGCCACTGGGGGCGACGGTCGGACCAGCAGGGCCCACTGGTCCGCCTCCTTCCATCGCTGGAGGAACACGTCGGTGGCAAGGATGGCGAAGGGGCCCACCGCCGGGTCGTGGAAGACCACCCGCTGGGCACTCCATCCGACGATCACGACATAGTGGTACCGGGTCGGCGCCACCTGAATCAGGGCGACGACCGGCACGCTGTCACGGAGTGACTGCTGGACCAGGGCTGGGGTGCCGCGGACAGCCTGTGACAGCCACCCGCGCGCCTGCGTGGCGGCTACCAGGTCGGCCGTAAGGATCCCGCCCGATGCCGGGCGGACCAGGTGCGCAAACTCTTCGGCATAGACGCCGCGGCGACCCCACCACCGCTCGATCATCGCAATGGCGGCGCCGCCGCAGAGCAACTCCGACTGGGGCACGTAGGGGACCTGCAACACCGATGGTGGCCCGGCTCGTGTCGCCGACGGCGTGGCGTGGGCCATTGCCATCGGCGTGACGAGCTCGAACCATACCGATATACCGATCGCCAGTCGACTGCTCGTACGCATATCGCTGGCGCCAACACTTCGCTAGGCGACGACCAGGATGATAACCACCAGCAGAATGACGATCAGGGCGGTCGTGCCGATCACCACGCTGGACCCACCCCCGGCCAGGTACTGGTCGGAAAGCTGCTGCGCCGTGGCGTCGTCAAGGGCCGCGATACGGGCCGAGAGCTCCTCGGGACTCACTCCCAATTTCCCGGCCTCGGCGATCCCCTCCTTCGACATGAGTGTGGCGGTCAGTGCGGCGCGGCTATCAGCAGGACGCGAGGCCACGGCGGCATCGAGTACCGCGCTGTTGGCCGTGCTCCTGCCCTGGGCCGCCAGGGGCGCACTCACAGCAATCGCGGCGAGAGCCACGAGAAGGGTCACTGGCATCATCTTGGACATGGAGGCTCCTCTGGAAGACGGGTTACACCGCCGGGTGCGGCGCTGCACCGCAAAGCCTAACCCACGTGCCCGCGACGGCCAATGGATCATTGGGGGGTGACTGTGGACTAGATCAAAGGAATGAGTGCGCGGTCGCCAGCCTGGTGCACACCCGCCGCCGCAACCGACCGCCGGCGTCCCCGATGGACGGATGGGTGTGATACCGCTCGGGTCACGCCCGCGTGGCGCTGATTGTGTAAGCCCTTCTCCACCTCGCCTTTCACAACCCGCTGGCGCTCCCCGCGTACCGACGACCTTGCCGCTCCGCCCGCGGACCACCACCTAGTGCCTGGCTGCTGTGGCGGCTGTCAGGCTGGGCACACCGCCGGACTCTCCTCTGCGCGTTGTGGCCTGAAGACTATACTTGAACGAGATCAACACCGGGGCGGATCATGTGCTGGTTGGGAGAGTATGTTCCCAATTGCGGCCACCTAACCAACGCATGGACCTGTCTGGGCCCGGCCGACGGTTTGTGCCCAGCCTGGTATCCAGGAGCCGGCCCCCTGCAGGTTAGGCGGGGACGTTAGACGTTCAGCGGGCGATGCAATCCCTGATGGTGTCGCGAAGGCGCCGCGCGGAGGAGAACATGAGAATTGGCATTCTGGGATCGGGAGGTGTTGCGACATCTCTGGCCGTTGGCTTCATTCGCCACGGTCATGAGCCGATGCTCGGCACGCGCAATCGGGCCAAGCTGGAGGCGTGGCTCGCGCAGAATCCGAGGGGCGCCATCGGGAGTGTCGCCGACGCGGCCAAGTTCGGCGAGCTGCTCGTGCTGGCGGTCAAGGGGACAGTGGCGGCAGATGTCTTGCGAGCCGCGGGCATGACCAACCTCGCCGGCAAGCCAATCATCGATGCGACCAACCCGATCGCCGATGTGCCCCCCACCAACGGCGTCCTGAAGTTCTTTACGACTCTCGAGGAGTCGCTGATGGAGCGGTTGCAGCGCGAATTCGTCAGTGCGCGCTTCGTGAAGGCCTTCAATTCGGTCGGCAATGCCAGTATGGTGAATCCGAAGTTCAAGGGCGGTAAGCCGACGATGTTTATCTGTGGCAATGACGAGGCGGCGAAGAAAGTGGTCACGGGGATTCTGGACGCCTTTGGGTGGGAGACGGCAGACATGGGCGCGGTCGAGGCAGCCCGCGCGATCGAGCCCTTATGCATGCTGTGGTGCATCCCCGGCTTCTTGAGGCAAGATTGGGTGCACGCCTTCAAGTTGTTGAACTGACGTCTGATGTGGCATAACCCCTGACACGGCACGCGGCCGACGGTGCCGTGAACTCTCGAGCGGCTGCGTGGGACCCAGGTTCGAATCCCGCCGGGACCTCGTTCCGTACTCATGAAGACTATTCCTGGTGAGCGCACTATTGCGCTTCAAGGGCCGGCCTGGACGCCGACCGTTCTCCCACGCACAATGGTGTGACCTTTCCCACGTCTACCAAGGAGATCAAAGGTATGAGATCTACGATCACCACCCTGTTACTCGCCGCCGGCGCGCTCTCCGTCGCCGGAGCGGCGCGAGCGCAGAATCCGGTGACCAACGGGTTCCGAGCCGTCACGGACCGTCAGGCCAAGAATATCGTGGACGCCGCCGAAGAGATGCCGGCCGACAAGTACAGCTTCAAACCCACGCCGGCCCAGATGAGCTTCGGCGATGTCGTCGCCCACTTGATCTCAGATGGGAACGACTATCTCTGCAGCGCCGCCTCCGGGCAGAAGGCTCCCGAGCGCGGCAAGTTCGCCGGCACCGACCCCAAGGCCAAGCTGGTGGCCGCCCTCAAGGCCTCGTTTCAGTTCTGCCAGACGGCCGCCGCGCAGATGAAGGATGCGCAGCTCGGCGACAGCACGGACTTCTTTACGGGCCACAAAGTGACCCGCGCGATGGCCACGCTGATCACCGTGGCCGACTGGGCGGACCACTACGGCCAGATGGCGATCTACCTACGGTTGAACGGACTGCTGCCCCCCACGGCGAAAAAGGGGAGCAACTAGTCGCCTACGCCAGCCAGTGGGCGCGCCGACAGGGCGCGGGTTGGGGCTAGCTGAGCCGTCAGGCCGGGGCACCGACCCGCGCGGACCATCGGGTGGCTACGTAGAGGGAGGTCGCGGCATGGGAAGCCAGGACGAGGTAATGGCCGCAGAGGACCGATTCTTTCGGGCATTGCTGCGGGGTGACCGGGTCAGTTTGACAGGCGTTCTCGCTCCCGACTTCCTCCTGATCGATGTCACCACCGGCTCAGAGGTCCCGGGCCCCGTGCTCATCGACCTGGTCGGCTCCGGGCGGCTTCGGTTCGAAACAATCGATCGCATCGACGCACGGGTCCGCCTCTACGGCGGAGCGGCCGTGGTGACGGGCCAAACCCGGATGCAAGGTCGCTACGGGGAGCAGGAGTTCGCGACGCACAGCCGGTATACACATGTGTACGTGGAAGGGCAGGGCGGTTGGCGACTGGCCTCGGCGCAAGGCACGCAGATCTCGGCCGCCGCTGCCTAACCAGATGCGATTCTTGCTGACACCCAAGGAGACATGATGCCTCGCCAGATCGTCTACACACCCAAGGCGGCCAAGCCTCCTGCCACGTACAGTCAGGCGGTCAAGGCAGCCGGACTGGTCTTCGTCTCCGGTACAGCCCCACACGATCCCGCCAACGGGCAGATCAAGGGCGCCACGATTCAGGAGCAGACTCGTCAATGTCTGACCAACATCGCTGCCATCCTCGAAGAGGCCGGCAGCTCCCTCGACAAGATTGTGAGCGTCACTATCGTCTTAGCAGACGAGGATGACTTCGCCGGCATGAACGAGGAGTGGCTGCGCTGGTTTCCTTCCAATCCACCTGCTCGTCAAGGGGCGAAGTTGCCGGCCAGGATTCCCGGACTCAAGGTCTCCATCGCGGCCATTGCTGAGGCCTAGTCACCGTTGCAGGGCCCCGAGGCTTCCGGGTTAGGTCGAGGCAACACCCCGTCACCCACTGGGCCTTTGTCCGGAGGGATGATGCTACGGCGGATCTTGCTCCTCTGCGGCGTGCTCGCACCTCTCCTGTATGCGGTGGCCGACGCCCTCGCGGGCCTGGGATGGGAGGAGTACAGCTTCCGGGATCAGACCATCAGCGAGCTGGGCGCGATCGGGGCCCCGTCGCAACCTCTCTTTGCGGCTCTCCTGATTCCATCGTATCTGCTGCTCGTCGCTTTCGGCGTGGGCGTATGGCAGTCGGCCGAGGGCAGACGCGGAGTCCGGGTAGCAGCAGGACTGCTGATCGGGTACGGCGTCCTGGCCCTCACGGTGGGGCAGTTCGCGTCGATGCGCCCGCGGGGGACCGAGCAAGGGCTGGCCGGGCCGTTGCACCTGATCGAGGGAGGGGTGGCCATGCTCCTCCTCCTCTCGGCCATGGGATTCGCGGCTACCGCCCTCGGCAGGCGCTTCGCTCTCTATACGATCGTCACGATCGCAGTGATGCTGGCGTTCGGGGGGTGGAGTGCGATGGAGATCCCCCGGGTCGAGGGGGGCCTGTCCACCCCCTGGGTCGGGGTCAAGGAGCGCATCTACTGGTACGCGTACCAGCTCTGGTTCATCCTGCTGGCTGTTACCCTGGTCCGACAGGACACGAGAGAAAGGGAGCCCGGCTGAGCGCCCCGAGTCGAGTTGGGGGTGCAGCGTCCTCACCAGCGCTTGGTGGTAGCGAGGCCGCGCGCATCTTGGTTAGGCCACCACATATTCGCAATCTCCGATGACACCCACTCGCGTGCCGTTGCTCGCCCTCGCGATCACCTCCGCGCTCGTTACACGCGCCGTGGGTCAGGCAAGCACCGGCCCTGACACGGTCGTTGTGCGGAGCGGGGCCCTCAAGCTACACGCTCTACTCTGGCGGCCCGAAGGCCGCGGACCGTTCCCCGCCGTCCTGTTCAATCATGGTAGCGGGACTGCGCCTGAACGACAGTACGCGCAGGCCGCCGCGGTCGGGCCAGTTTTCGCCAGACATGGCTATGTCCTTCTCTTCGTCTTCCGGCGCGGGTCGGGGCTCTCAGCCGGCGAGGGCACCTCAGCGGCTGACCTGCTGGACCGGGAACTGGCCGCCAATGGACAGGAAGCGCGCAACAAATTGCAGTTGCAATTGCTCGAGACCGATCAACTGAGTGATGCCCTCGCCGGCCTCGCGTTCCTGCGCGCGCTCCCAGAGGTCGACACGCGCCGGGTTGCGGTGGCCGGACACTCGTTCGGCGCGTCGCTGACGTTGCTCCTCGCTGAGCGCGATACCACGCTCCGTGCCGCGGTGGTCTTCAGTGGCTCGGCCGGCAGCTGGGACCGGTCCCCGGAACTGCGGGCTCTCCTCCTTCGAGCTGTCGGCCAGACAACCGTGCCGGTCTTCTTCATCCAGGCTGCGAACGACTACTCGGTCGCACCGGCGGAGGTGCTCTCCGCCGAGATGACACGGCTTGGCAAGTCGAATCGAGCCACGGTCTATCCACCCGTCGGGCAGACGCCTGCCGAGGGGCACGACTTTGTCTACCTTAGAGTAGGGGTGTGGGAGCCAGACGTCTTCTCTTTCCTGGATGACCACATGCCACAATGAGCCCGGTATAGGCGGTGGATCACGCTGCACGGCGTCTGGCGTCGGGTCGCGACAAGGGCCCATTCATTTCGTACCTTTAGCCTACCGCCCGCGGGTTGAACCCCGGGTCCTAGGCCGACCCACGGGCTCAGCGAGAGCACCGCAGCTCCAACCAAGAGGAGATTCGTGCCATGGCAAGATTCCTGATTGAGGTGCCGCATGATGGGACGAAGCTGGCATGCGCTCGGGCGGTGGAAGCCTTCCTCAGGGCCGGGTCTCACTTCCTGACGCACGCAGACTGGGGGTGTAAGGACGGCGATCATAGAGCATGGGTGGTGGTGGAAGTCGACAGTCGGGAGGAGGCTCGCAACGTGATCCCGGCCGTGTTTCAAGCGCAGGCGAAGATCGTCCAACTCAACACGTACACGTTAAAGGAGGTTGAGCAACTCCTTCAGCAACACGCCCTGTAGTGCCCGTTAGGCCGCAACATGCACATATCACTCCTTATTGCCGGCGGGCTCGCCCTGGTACTCGCTCTTGCCCTCGCGGCCATCGGCGTCGTCCAGTACCTGGCCCTTGGCCGTCGACGTTTGCCGGGAGCCCCACGCAGTGTGGAATGGAATTGGTTTCAGGGAACCAATCCGACCTACTATCCGCCCGAGGCACGCGAGGACCTCAAGAGCATGCGTCGTTTGGCCGCACTTCAGCTCCTGGTGACCCTGGTAGCCGTGGTCCTGCTCGTCCTCGCACTTGCATAGGGCAATGGTTGCGGCCGGACTGTGAGGGCGGGGGTTAGGCGGCTGACCGGATACCGCTCCTGCGCCTAGAACGCTATGGCGGTTGGTCTCCCGCGCTCGGCGCGGCGCTTGAGGCCCTTGAACTGCCGCGTCTGCATGATCCAGGTGGACGGCTCCAGCACGAAGAAGTTCACGATTCCCCGAAGCCACTGGGGCTGGAAGGCCCAGTAGCCGCTGACCACCAGACGCATGCGCTCTCCCGCCAGCTGTTCCAGCAGAAAGCACCAGATCGAGTCGGTGTAGTAGCGCGGGGGCTTCCCACGCGGGTCGAATGGACGGCCGTGCAGGTCGACCGACATCCGCAAGGCGAGGAAGCGCTCCGGCTCGAGGGCCGCGACCTCCCACCACACGCTGCCGTCGGGAACGGAGGGCATCCGGTGCCCGACAGCGATGGCCTGCCATTCGGGGTGGATCCGGTCCGCACTGCGGAGGCCCCAGGGCCGCCAGTAGTCCCAGGTATACCAGATGCCGCGATCGACCCCCATCTGGACCAGCCACGGCCAGACCGCCGACGGCGGAGCCTCGACGGTGACCGCCATCGTCGTCCCTCGCCTAGCGCCCGGAATGAGATCGGCGCCCGGGTACGGCCGCGCCACCTCTTCGTCCGTGGCACCCCACCGCACCAGTCGAGGCCGTACGCCGAAGGCGTAGATGCCTACGAGAGCGAGGACGGCGGCTAGCGTAATCCATGCTCCCTGCATGACTGCCCCCTTCCCCAAGCTGCATCATAAGAGGTTTGCTATGAAGCAGCCCAGAAATGGCTCTGAAGAAGGTCGGCACTCGCGCCCTGACAGCAGCTGCCGCTCGCGACACCGCCTAGCTACTGCATGAAGCCGACACGCCCGGCCATCGGTTTGCTCGGGGGAGACACAGGCCTCCCTGCCGGGTTGGGGTTGTCTGTCCCAGCCTCGGCCTGCAGCTTACGCGGGGACGTTAAGCCGCTGCGGCCGTGTTCCGTATTGCGTTAGGGAAGAGGATCTGACAGTGACCTGTGTACCTCCCGGTTCCAGCCCCGAAGAAGACGATCACCTGGATGTTGACGAAGACACCACGTGGGGGGTAGAGGCCGAAGTCTCGTGCCCGTATTGTGGAGAACGCGTGACGATTGCTCTCGATCCGAGCGGCGGGCCGTCCCAAGCATATGTTGAGGACTGTCAGGTGTGCTGCAAGCCTTGGCAGGTGCACGTGAGCTATGACGACCGCGGGGTGGCTCAGGTGTCGGTGGACGTGGCCTGAATCCGTTGGTGCGCGGCCATTGGACAGCTCCACTATCTTCCAGACGTGCCACCCACTTTCCCGAGGCTGTGTGACCACTCCTGATTCAGCCGCCACCGTGTACGCTCTCTTAGCGGAAATCACACTCCGCCCCCGCAGCGACTTCCGCGGCACGGTTCGCCTCGGCCGGGACCTGCAGGTGGATCGTGAGACCCACCGTCTTCGCTTGGTGCCGGAGCTGGAGCGGCGCCTCGGGATCCATCCTTTGGTGCTCGAGTGGGACCAGGTCGAGACGGTCCAGGACCTGCTTGCGCTGGCCCAGGCACACGTCCTGCGCGGCCAGTTCTCGGTTGACTCGCCGCGACCAGCTGGCTAAACCAGCGCGGCTACCGCATTCCACCGCGGGCATGCCGAGGCGGGGCCGGGTGACTGCTGAGCGCGGACCCTGTTCGCGGCAAGGCTCTGCCAGCTCGCGGCCTAAACCAGAGCGTAGAATTCGGCAACGGGCGCTTCGCCTGCAGCTGATGCGCAGTTTCGCCAGGCAGCCACCACCCCAGGGAGCTGTTCTGCAGTCACATGAGCCACCAGCCGTTGCCGTTCCGTGCCGCGCCGAGGCCGCAGACCTCGAAGGGAATGCCTCATTCGCAGATCGATGTGGTTCCGGAGCCGGTGATTGACCGTGAGCTCCGCCGGCGGGCCTATGCTCTGCCCGGGGTTCTTGATCGACCCAGTGTCATTTCCGTCCCAGGTGCACGGGCCCTCTGGCTGGCTGACGACGTCGAGCTGCTCCGGCCGGAAGCCATTTTGCGCGGTCGCGAGTTCGCCCACATCCACCCTGATGGCAGCTTACACGCCACCTTGCCCCCACCACGGGCCCAAGAGGCGATCAATGCCGGCTGGGCCGAGCCGCACCCGATCGCCGAGCAGTTGGGAATGCCGGGATTGGTGATGCTCTACACTCCGCGCTCGAGCGACGAGCTCGATGTCGTCGTTGAGCTGGTCGTGGATTCATACCATTTCGTCACGGGCCGGTCGATCAATGCTGCTATCGTCGTCGGCCAAACGAAACGTCAGCCTCCCTGAGGAAGGTGTCCATGCGAACACTCCAGGTCCTCGGCATCGTGCTCGTGCTCGCGGGTGTGGTGATGCTTTGGAAGCGCCCCACCTACCGAAGTCGCAAGGACGTGGTCAGGATCGGGGACGTGAAGGCCAGCGTGGAGGAGGAGACGGGCATTCCGCTCTGGATCGGGGCGGCGGCCGCCGGTGCCGGGGTAGCGCTCCTGGTCGTCGGAAGTCGGCGACGCGGCTGATGTCTGGGCCGCGCTGGCCGCTGCCTGTGCCTGCAGCTGGACCGATGCTGATGGGCAATCCGGTCGGCGGCATCTAGCCTCATACTCCGTCCCGAGAAGATCATCGCCAACACGGTTCTGCTTCTGTTCGTCCTCGCGGCTGTCCTCGAGGGACTCAGTCGCCTTGGGGATCGATCCGACCCGCCCGCGAACGCAAGGCTGTCGTCATCAGGAGTCCTAAGGCATGCGCGTAGGCATTCTGGGTTCGGGATTGATGGGCGGCAAGCTCGGAACCATCTTCGCGCGAGCCGGCCATGAGGTGGTATTCAGCTATGCCCGGAGCGCGCCGAAGCTCAAGCGGCTGGCCCGGGAGGCGAAGGGAAAGTCGCGGCCCGGCACGCCGCGTGAGGCCGCGGAGGACGCGGACGCGGTGTTGCTGGCCGTGCACTGGTTGCGCGTGGACGACGTGCTGAAGCAGGCGGGCGACTTGTCGGGCAAGGTCATCGTGACCTGCACGCTCCCGATGAATGCCGAGGATACCGACCTCGTGATCGCCCACACCTCCTCGGGCGCGGAGGAGCTGGCCCAGCGGGTTCCCAAGGCCCGGGTCGTCTCCGCGTTCAACACGGTGCCGAGCGAAGTGCTGTTTGGCGTCTTCGAGGCCCGGCGCAAGGCCACGAGACCCAGCCTGGTGTACTGTGGGGACGAGGCGAGCAGCAAGAGGATTGCCGCCGAGCTGATCCAGGCCGTGGGTTTCGAGCCGATGGACGCCGGCCCCTTACGGATGGCCCGGTACACCGAGCCATTCGCGCTGCTGGTCGCCCAACTGGCCTACGCGG
Source organism: uncultured Gemmatimonadales bacterium (assembly GCA_963704015.1). Taxonomy (GTDB): domain Bacteria; phylum Gemmatimonadota; class Gemmatimonadetes; order Gemmatimonadales; family GWC2-71-9; genus DATIWD01. Next base: position 72,516 of record CAVPGI010000017.1, on the reverse strand, counting down.
GAAAAGGGGGCCCGGAGCTGGCCTACCGGTTCGAACGGCTGAGGAAATAGACCGCCGACCGGACCGTGAGCTACCTCGACTACTGCGGCCTCTGCGGCGAGAGCTATGACGACGAGAACCTCATCACCTGCCGGATCTGCAGCCGCGACTTCTGTTATCGCTGCGGCGACTCCGGAGCCGGGCTGTGCGACCGGTGCAGGGAGGCTGGTGCTACTCCGGCCGCGGAAGCCCAGGGAGGTTGACGCATGCAAGTCCCCGACGGGTGCTGGTGGAACCAGTCTTTCTTGATTGTGGCCGCCTCTCCGCGCAGCTTATTCGCCATTCGTTAGGCGTGGTCCGGCGACCATGGCGATTCGTATCGTTGAACTATTCCGACTTGGGGGATTCCGTCTCGCTGTGGCGCGAAGCGTCTTCGGCTTGGACTGGCCCGAGGGTTACGCGGTTCTGGAACGAACCGTGGCCGAGTTCGCCAAGGATGTCCTGGCCATGCCCTACTCCCGCCTGGTTCCACCTCATCAGGAGGATTTCCCAGAGCGTCCGGGACCGCGACTGGGAGATCGCGAAGGATTTGTCGACGGAATGGTCTCGACCCCCGAGGCCGATGGGACCGTTCGGCTTCTGGTCCGCGGCTCCTTCGGCATGAAGGGCTGGCCGCTGGGTTACTGGGTCGTGTGGACCGGGTACCGGCTCTCGCCGAGTGGGACGGTCTCACAGCTATCCGACGAGGAACTCAGCTCAGTCTGGTGACCACAGCCTGGGCGCAGGTCCGTCAGGCAGCGGCCCCGATTGTTCTCAGGCAGCCCTTGCGAAGAGTCAGTTCAGGAACCGCTATGTGCGCTCTTTGCCGCCAGGTCGTTCGACCTGACGATGATGTCGTCGTAACCCCCGATTTCCTGGCCGACGACACCGACCCACTCTGGCCCTACACCGACGCGGTCGTGCACCGCCCCTGTTTCCTGGTGTGGCCAGAGCGCAAGATCTTCATTTCCCGCTACAACCGGATGGCGCGTCATCTGGTGGCGGAGGACGGCTCTTACCCCCAGATGACCGGTGAGGGCGAAATGGTGCGGCGTCTCGGGGGCCCTGGGTTCCGGGGCGGACCGGAAGCCTAACCAGCGCATACAATCGGGGCGCGGCGGTCGATCTTCTTGGCGCTGGCACGGCGAGGCGTCTCGGTCTATCGTCTTCAGACCGCGCCGCGGCCCCGCAGGTGATGCGCAGGTCGTTAGGCTGCTGGCACACGCTACCAAGGAGGCAGCTTGGAACCCTACGACGCTTCCATGGCCCCGCACCCATGGCACGTGGCCCGGCACATGGCTTTACGTGCCTGGGCCTTGCTCCCCCTTCTGATCGGTACCCTGGCTAGCGGGATGGCGATCTACCATTGGGTCGAGGAGTTGCCATGGCCCGACGCGTTTCTGAACGCGGCAATGCTGCTGGGTGGTATGGGTCCGGTCGACCGCCTCCAGACTACCGCCGGCAAGTGGCTGGCCGGCGGTTACGCCCTCTTCGCCGGTCTGGTGTTTATCGTGCTCGCCGGCGTCATGCTGGCACCGGTGATCCATGCGGTGCTGCATCGCTTCCACCTCGAAGGCAGAGAGCAGGCCAAGCCCTCAGGCTGACGGCCGCGGCAGCAGAAGCCCGGTGCGTCAGGCGGCCCCCAGGCCGACGTCCCCAACGCGACGGAGGTCGATCTTCCACAGCCTGGGCCCGCGGAACAAGGGTGACTTTGGTTGCCTTGCCCTACTCCTTCGCCCGAAGCCCGAACGACGCGATCGCCACCAGCAGCAGGTATATGGCCAGCCCGTACACACAGGCCGGATAGCCCAGGATGGTACCCGGCGCGCCCACCGCGCTGCACCCTCCGGCCGCGGCCGCGGTGCCACACATCTCCCGGTAGGTGAGGGTACCTGAGAACGCGACTCCGATGAGGCTGATTACCAATATTGCGATCAGTGCCCGTCTCATAGCCACCCTTCCTCGGAGCAGGTGGCTAACAGGCTATCCGCGCGGACCTGATCTCTTGGTGAAGTGGCCATGAACGGGGGTTTAGATTCGGCTCAGAGGCACAATGCCCTTGCGAGTAACATCCTGTCTTTCCGTCGCTCTCATGCTCCTGGCCTGCGCGAAAGGTCCAGCCCCCGAGGCTCTGCCGGCCGGGGGCATCAGGAGTCCGTTGCGCTCAGCAGCCCTTATCGACGGTCAGTTCGTAGCCTACACCCTCTTTTGGGAGGTTTCGGTGCCCGGAGGCGACCCCATCGTCTTTCGAGCCGACGGTACCGTGGAGAATCGTCGTGCGGCGCTTGCCGGCACGTGGTCGATCGCCAATGACTCCACGTTGATCATCTCCCCTCCCGCCACGGCCTATGGGGCCCGCCCGCATGAGTTCCGATTGAGGTCTGCCGAAGGGGACCTCGTGAGTCCGCCCCCGGATTCGCACGAGGCGCGGACCCCGATGTTCTGGATCCGCCGCGCGGGTTCCCCGGCGCCTTAGCCGCGCTGCCTTGCTTCACCGTCTGACGTCCGCACCGCGTAGCGCCCCCTCCGTTCATTCGGCGCCGGTCAATGGCGCCTGTACAGGAAGCACCGGCGTTGGACGTCCATCATGCATCCGCGGTCTTCACGGACCCTGGGGTCTTGATCGATGTCCGACCCCAGCCCGGCGGGTCGCAACGCTGCGCTCGCACCGGCAGTCGAACCGCCCATCCTCACCGGGCCAGGCCTCAATGCTCGCCACGTTCGTCGGGATTCCCGCCATCATTGCCTTGACCGGCCTCTCTCCCACGAACGTGCCGGATTCCGTTCCCCTCCTCCTGACCCGAATGGCGCTGGAACTGCGGATCGACTACGCGCGCCGAGCGCTCGACGGCGCGACTACCCTCGTGTTCCGGAACGTGTCGGACCGGCCCGTGGCCTCGGTGCCGCTTCTGCTCAACCGCCTCATGTCCGTGACCCGGGCAGCGGATGGAACCGGGAGAAGCCTCTCCTTCGAGCAGGCCATCGTCGTGTTCCGTGACGACTCGAGCCGCCAGGTCAACGCGCTTACCGTCACGCCGCACCACCCCATTGGTCCCCGCGATTCGCTGGTCGTTACACTCCAGTACGGCGGCATCCTGGTCGGCTACACCGAGACTGGTTCGCTTTACATCCAGGACCACGTCACGCGCGACTTCACGATCGTCCGCGCGGATGCCTATGCCTTTCCCATTCTCGGCGTCCCGTCGCGGGCCTCCAACCGCAGGATGCCGCGTGAACCGTTCCCTTTCACCGCCGACGTGACCGTCCCCAACGATCTCATCGTCGCCATGGGCGGAGAGCTCCGAGACCGGATTCAACGAGACTCGCTGACCACCTGGCGATATCGCAGCACTCAGCCCGTTCCATTCCTCAATATCACGGTCGCCCCCTATCAGCAGCGCGAGGGCACCGCCACCCGGATCTTCTACTTTCCAGCCGACTCGGCCGGTGCGCGGATGCTCGAGGACGCGGTGGCGGCCGCCCTTGATCGGCTCACTCGATGGTATGGGCCCCTTCCATATCGCCCTCAACTGGTGATCATGGAGATCCCCGAAGGATTCGGGTCTCAGGCGAGTCTCACTGCCGGGATCATTCAGACCGCAGACGCATTCCGCACTCGCTCCGAACTCCGTCAGGTCTACCATGAGCTGTCTCACCTCTGGAACGTCCCCGACCTGGAGCAACCCTCCCCGCGATGGAACGAGGGCCTCGCGTCCTTCCTTCAATGGCGGATGGCAGCCGAGCTGGACGGCTGGGATCTCTGGGATGCCCAGCTCCAGCGGTCCGTGCAGGCGCTGCTCGAGCTTTGCGCTCCACCCGCCCCCTGCAACACGGTTCCTTTTCAGGCCTACGGCGAGGCGGGGCTGACCGATCGCTCCTACACGGTTGGTCTGCTCATGTTCTATGCTCTCTATCGAGTGCTCGGGGCCGACGGATTTGATCGCGCCTATCGCAGCTTTGTGCAACAATATCGGGACACCGGCGCGACCACCGCCGCGCTGGTAGCCGCTTTCCGTAGGGAAAGCCCATCCTCTGAGGCCATCTTCGCCGAGTGGCTGACGACCGCCCACTGGTACTCACGGCTCGCCTCAGGCGAGTCGCTCTCGCATATCATCGACAGCTATGCGCCGCACTAGGAGGCCAGGCTTGCCGCGCTGGCCGTAGGCCCGCAGCTTTGCGGAGTAATTGGCAGCAGTCCACATGTTCAGCGAATCCTCAGAGCTCTACGACCTGATCTACGCGAGCTTCAAGGACTACTCCCAGGAAGCCCGCGACATTGTCGCGCTCCTTCGAAGGGTCCATCCCCATTGCCGCAGCATCCTGGACGTGGCCTGCGGGACGCGGGAACACGCGCGTCTCCTCGCTGCCGAGCATGGGTTACGGGTCGATGGGCTGGACCTCGACCCGGCGCTGGTGCGCATCGCCAGCGCCAAACACCCCGCCGGCCAGTTCTACGGGGCCGCGGCCTGAAAGGACGCGGTTGTGTCTTGCTTGTGGCCGCCGCATTTCGCAGCTTATGCGGCAGCAGTAGGTGGCAAGCCCTCGCTACGGTGCACCGGACACTCTCACCCACGTCCTGGAGGGGTCATGCTCGCCACGTTGGCCACATCCCTCGCGTTGCTCACGGCAGGCGCGGAACTTCCAGGGCCCTGTGAGCTGCTGAGCGCCGCGGCCGCCAGTGAGTTGCTGGGCCAGCCGGTCACCACCCCAACCCCCAGCGGCCCCGAGCCGGACGAGGACACCGGCGGTACCCGCACCGTCTGTGTCTACCAGGCGGGGACCCGGATGTTGATCCTGGTTCGGGTGGCTTACGCGAGTGCCTCCGCCGCACGTGAGGCGACCACTCAGGAGCTGGTGGGTGAGCGCTTCGGCGAGGGCGAGGACGATTTCACCGTCAAGGAGGAGCCTGGCCTGGGGGACAGGGCGTTCTGGGCCTTGAGCCCCAGGGCAGCCGAGTACGTTGTGGTGAAGGGTGCCACCGTACTGGGGCTCCTGTTGGGAGGCATGCCCAAGGAACCAGCGACCTACCAGGCTCAGCTTCGAGCGACGACGGCGAAGGCGATGACGAAGCTCTAGAGGTTTGCCGGCACCCATGACCGATGTCGCGGCGAACGCGCGCTCCTGCTACTGCAAGCCCGGCGAGACCAGTTGCGGCACCTGTGAGCGGTGTGGGGCGCCGGGTCACACGCGGCATTTCCCGGGCCCGGTTCCGGTCACCGGCGCCTGGTGTGACCGCTGCTACCGTGTAGTACAGCTGAGGCACTCGGCCCTTCGCATCGGGGTGCCGATCCTCGCGATCGCCGCGGTGGTGGTGATCTCGCGCTCATGCGCCGGCTAACGATCGGCATGAAACCATTGTTGAAGGTCGGCGTGGTCGCGGGGGGATACCTGGCCGCCTTCCTCATCGCGTCGGCCGCCGTTGCGATCCGCCTGGCGAACACCATGGGCCCGGAGGCACAGGCCTCCAGCGGCATGTATGCGTTCGGCGACTCGGTTCTTTTCGTGGCGGTCTTCGGCATACTCGCACTCGCGCCCACCGCCGCCGCGCTCTTCTTCCTCAGACCCTACCGCCCCTTCTGGGTGGCGCTTTCAGCCCTGGCGCTCGCGGTGGCGACCTCCGGTGTCGCCTCGGCCGTGGTATTCGTTCTCGGAAGAAATGTGACAGGACCTTCCTTGCTGGGCACCTGGGCCGCGCTCTCGGTGCTCAGGATTCTGGTCGCGCCACTCCTGGCGCTGCTGTTCTTCGTGGCCACCGTGCTGGCACCCTATCGCTCCCCTCGAGTCGCCTTTCTGGCGGCCACCATCATGGAGGCGGGAGTGAGCGCGTACGGAGGGTTCGTCTGGTTCTTGCCTCTCTTGTTCCAGAAGCCGTAGGACTGCCCTACGTGTTCCCCCTGGTTGCCTTTACCCAGATCCACTCCCTTCATTAGATACAGCAGGTATAGCCGTCTGAACGGCGCATGGAACTGGCGGGCACCCGTGCGGCGCTGAGGGCCGCTCACGCTGGCGCTTCCCCCTACCATCCGCTTACTTACGATCTACTCTCTCTACCAGATCTTCTCGACTCGGGAGCCCCCGCATGAGCGTGCCGGAGAGCGTTCGCGAGGCCCTCGCCGATCGCTACGCGCATCGAGCGCGAGCTCGGTCGCGGCGGCATGGCCGTCGGTCTACCTCGCGCAGCGACCTCCGCCACGACCGCCCGGTCGCCCTCAAGGTCCTCCACCCCGAGCTCGCCGCCGCGCTCGGCCCCGAGCGGTTCCAGCGCGAGATCCACCTCGCCGCCCGGCTCCAGCATCCCCACATCCTGACCGTGCTCGACTCCGGCGACGGCCGAGCCGGCGCGGCAGCTCTGGTTCACCATGCCGTTCGTCGAGGGCGAGATCGCTGCGCGACCGGCTCCGCCGCGAGCGCCAGCTCCCGGTGGAGGACGCGCTCCGCATCGCCACGCGAGGCGGCCCGCGCGCTCGACTACGCCCACCAGCACGGCGTGATCCACCGCGACATCAAGCCCGAGAACATCCTGCTCACCCGGGACGGCACGACGCTGGTGGCCGACTTCGGGATCGCCCGCGCGCTGGGCAGCGCGACGACGAGGCTCACCCAGACCGGGGTCGTCGATCGGCACGCCGGCCTACATGAGCCCGGAGCAGGCCGACGGGGACAGGACGGTCGACGCCCGGACCGACGTCTACTCGCTGGCCGCGGTGCTCTACGAGATGCTGGCCGGGCGAGCCGCCGTTCACCGGGCCGACCTGCACGGCGATCGATCGCCAAGCGGCTCACCGAGCCGCCGCCGAGCGTGCGGACGGCGCGGCCGGCGGTGCCCGACGGCGTGGACCAGGCGATCCGGAAGGCGCTGGCGCCGGTAGCCGGCCGACCGCTTCGCCACCGTGGCGCGAGTTCGCCCAGGCGCTGCACGCGCCGATGCCGAGCACGACATCGGGGCCCACGGCCGGTCACTGGCGCCTCCGACGGAGCACCTGCGCGATGCCGGCCGGACCGACCCGGGCATCGCCGCGTGCCGCCGCGGCGGTCGCTGGCCCTCGTGGCCGGCCTGCTCATCGGCGGCGGGCGTCCTGTTCGCCTGGCGCCGGACGAGCCCGGCCGGCGGCCGACCTGGACGGCGCAACGGTGCGTCGCCGTGCTCCCGTTCGAGAACCTGGGCGACTCGGCCGACGCCTACTTCGCCGACGGGGTCACCGAGGCGGTGCGGGGCAAGCTCTCCGCGCTGTCGCGGGTCTGCGAGGTCATCGCGCGCGGCAGCTCCAACCAGTACCGGCACACCACCAAGACGCCGCAGGAGATCGCGCGCGAGCTGGGCGCCGACTACCTGCTGACGGGCACGGTGCGATGGGAGAAGAGCACCGGGCGGCGCGAGCCGGGTGCGGGTGAGCCCGAGCTGGTGGACGTGGGGCGCGGGCACGCGCCGACGCACGCGGTGGCAGGAACCGTTCGATGCCTCGCTCACCGACGTGTTCCAGGTGCAGGCCGACATCGCGACGAACGTGGCGAGGGCGCTCGACGTGGCGCTGGGCGACAGTGCGCGGCGCGAGCTCGCGACCCAGCCAACCCAGAACCTGGCGGCGTACGACGCCTTCTTGAAAGGCGAGGCGGCGTCGCAGGCGATGAGTGTGAGCGATCCCATAAGTCTGCGGCGGGCGATTGCGTTCTACGAACAGGCGGTGGCGCTCGATTCGCTGTTCGCGACGGCTTGGGCGCGGCTGTCCCACGCCCAAACGCGTCTCTACGCGAACGGCGTTCCAGACCCTGCGTTGGGCGAGCAGGCGCGGCTGGCGGCCGAGCGCGCCCGCCGGCTTAAGCCGAACGATCCCTTGGTCTACCGAGCCTTCGGCACGTACTACTCGACCATCAATCCGGTCGACCTCGATCGCGCGCTCGCGGAGTACGAGCAGGGAATCCGGCTCGCTCCCGACAACGTCGTACTGCTCGGGGCACTCGGGGTGGCCGAGTCGAATCTCGGTCGCTGGGACAGCGCGGCCACGCTGGTCGCGCGGGCGGCGCTGCTGGACCCGCGCTCGGCCGACATTGCCATTCAGCTGGCCGATATACTCACGATGCTTCGGCAGTACGCCCGGGCCGACTCTGCCGCCGACCGGGCGCTCGCGCTCGCCCCGACCAATCCGCGGGTGGCGTGGCAGAAGGTGGTGGTTGCTCTGGGCCAGGGCCACCTCGACAGCGCCCGGGCAGTGATTCGCGCGTCCGTGCGACAGATCGATCCCGGGACGCTCTTCAGCTACATGGTGGTCTATCAGGATCTCTATTGGGTGCTGGACGACGAGGCGCAACGGCAGGTGCTCGCCTTGCCGCCGAGCGCGTTCGACGACGACCGGGGGACCTGGGGGCTCGTTCGGACGCAGCTCTATCACCTCCGGGGTGACCGCGGCCGGACGGCCATCTATGCCGACTCGGCGCGGATCGCGTTTGCGGAGCAGAGCCGGGCGACGCCCGAGGACGCGCAGCGCCACGCGTTGCTCGGGGTGGCCCTGGCCTATCTGGGACGGAAGGCAGACGCGGTGCGGGAAGGCCAGCGAGCGGTGGAGTTGCAGCCGATCAGCCGGGACGCCTATTCCGGTCCCTACTACCCGCTCCAGCTCGCGCGGATCTACTTGCTGGTCGGCGAGCCGGAGAAAGCGCTCGACCAGCTCGAGCCGCTGCTCAGGATGCCGTATTACCTCTCGCCGGGCTGGCTCCGGATCGACCCCACCTTCGATCCGTTGCGGAAAAACCCCCGGTTCCAGAAGCTCATCGAGGAGACCGGCTGACGTCCGGCTCCCGCCACGCTGGAGACATCGCCGACCATGAGTGAACCCGTCTTTCTACTGGGCCTCGCGATCTTCGCCACGACGGCCGTACTGGTGGCGAAGTCCATAGCGGGGGCAATCGCGGGGCGCGGAGCCTCCCGATCCGACCTGGCCCAGCTCAGGGAGCAATTGGAGCAGCAGGCCGCCGTGCTGGAAGACGCCCAGACCGGCTTGGCCAATCAGTCGGCTCAACTCGCCGAGCTTCAGGAACGTCTCGATTTTACCGAGCGATTATTGACCCAAGCGCGGGATCGCTCAGCGTTGGGGCCCGGGGAAAAGCACGGTTGAGAGCCCTGGGTCTACCCTGGTTAAACAGCAGCCGCCCCAACGTCGCGGCCGATCCAGCGGCACTCAGCACACCCGCCCGTCAAGAGAAACAATTCCATCCCTCGCCCGTCGTGTCCGTACCGGCGGCCGCGGCCGGCTGCCCCCCTCCGCCATGCCACCATAAGGCCACAGCGACCTTACGACACGTCGGAGGGCGTACCCCATGATGCGCTCACTTCTGCTCGCACTGCTCATGGCGATGACACGCGACGGAGCGCCCGCTCGTGGTCTACTTGCGGATCAAGAGCCTGGTCCCGCCCTCGAGTCAGAAGATGCCGGGGATGTAAAGGTTGGCATATCGTAGCCCGCTGGCCGCTGAACCCAGGAGAGGACCCATGCCCAAAGCCCGATCCGGAATCGTTCCGATCCTGGCCCTGCTTGCGACCTGCCTTCTGCCGTTGCCAATGGTCGCGCAACACACCGGTCACGACGCCTCCATGCCGGCGGCGAGCGGGCCCCGCCGCTACATCGCGGTCTATCTCTACCCCCACGCCATCATGTTGGACTACGCACCCGCCGCCGAGCTCTTCCGGGTCGCGGGCCATGCCCAGGCGTTCTCGGTCTACACCGTGGGGACCAGCACGGCGCCGATCCCGGCCATGTTCCCCCAGACGGTGACGCCACAATACGACTTCGAGCACGCCCCCCAGCCCACGGTGGTGGTCATTCCGGGCGGCATGACCGACGAGGCGGTGGCCGATCCCCGCGCGGCGGCCTGGCTCAAGAAGGTACAGGCCAAGGGCGCCATCCTCTTCTCGGTGTGCACCGGGGCCTTTGTCCTGGCCGAGCTCGGCTTCCTCGACGGCCATGCGGCGACGACCAATCACACAGGGCTAGCGGAGCTCAGGGCGAAGGCGCCCAAAGCCAAAGTCGTCTCGGACCGTGACTACGTGGACGAAGGGAACCTGGTGACCGCGGCCGGTGCCGCAACCGGCATCGACGCCACGCTCCACCTGATCCAGCGGCTGGTGGGGAAGGACGACGCGGACTGGCTGGCCCACGTCTATCTGGATTACAAGTACTGGCACGCCGACTGAGCTGAACGGCCGGCCTTGTCGAGCCGGCCGCAGCCTTGCAGCTTAGGCGGGGTCGTTGGACGCGGATCTCACAGGTCAGATCTCACAGGATTCCTCGTGCGGGCTGCTCTCCTCCTCCTCGTACCTCGCCTCCTGGCAGGCCAGATTGCGGATACCGCCAGCTTCCAGAAGATCTGGCAGTTCTCCGTGGACGACACCGTTCGGCTCCGGCGCAGCGCCCTCGACTCGTCTCTCACCGTCGAACTCAATCGAGAGCTGGATGCCCATGGCACCTCCATGGGCTGGTACTTGAGCGTCGTGGCCTCCAGTGGCTCCGAAGAACACTACAACTTGCTCTTTCATAGTCTGGCACGGCACGGACCCTACCCCACGGACCTCTTTGCCTGGATTCACCGGGACCAATACTTTCCGGACCAGCGGGTACTGCCGGTATTCGGCTACCCCTATGAACTCCGCCTCACCTGCCAGAACTGCGCGGTCGCTGGTGACAGCACGCTCGTTCACTTCGTCGCCGGTACGGTTCTGGTGGAATGGCGGCGATTGGCGCGCCCCAATCCTCCGCCGTCTCATTAGCCGCCCAAAGCGCTAGCCTCGCCCGGCGCTACCGACTATCGCCCCGCGCTAGCGGGTCCATCGATCCGGCGGCGGCGCGGAGTTGCGCGTCGTCGAGCAGCGGCAGCTGGGGCAGGAGCGGTGCCGACCGGTCGAGCCCCCGGATCTCCGCGGCGTGTGACTCCATCCAGGCCACGAGCCCCTTCAGCATCCGGATGTTCGCGATGCCGTGCGGCGTGGCGTCGCCGGCGTCGGGGCTGATGATGCTGCCGAACGCGAGGCGGGGCAGGGGGGCGAAGACCACCTGTGAGAGCTTGGCCCGGTATTCCAGCTCCGGTGCGCCCTTCACCCCCAGCGCGGCGTCGATCGCATGCCGGCCTTCGTGCGCGAAGATCGAGCTCTCCAGGCTCGCGTCTCCAATGGCCCGCTCGAACGCCGCCTCGAGGTCTGTGCCGGTGAGTCCGGCCCGGCGGAGCGAGTCGAGCAGCGCGCGCCGGCCGTCGCGCTCCAGCCGCGCCTCCACGCTCGGGAAGTAGGCCGCCGGGGTGGTGCGCGCCCGGGTGAGGTCGGCGACGCTGTCGGCGGCGATCTGCGCAGCCGCCCGCCGTGCCTCGGCCGTGTCGGCCATCTCCCGCCACACCTTGAGAGGGGACTCGGCGTAGCCCGACCGCACCTGCACGATCAGGCCCTGGCTTCCCCAGCCGCCGTGCTCCGCGCGCCCATCCCAGGCCCAACTCTGGAACCCGTTCGACACCATGGGGTCCAGCACGACGAACCGCACCTCAGCCGTGTGCCCGTACTGTCGCACCGTGCGCCGCTCGTCCACCACCCGGTGACCCATGTGCAGATCGGCGTAGCCTGCCGTCTCTCCCAGGTTGATCAGGGTGCCGAAGCGGCGGTCGAGCAGGTCGGCGAGCCGCGGGTCAGCGAAACGCGGCGCCGGGCCCGCTTCGCCCAGCGCCGGCCAGAGCGTCCGGGTCGCGGTGTCGAGCTCCCGGGTCCAGCGCGCCTCGCTCCCTATCCCCAGCTTGGCCGCCGCCTCTGCCACCCAGCCATGCGAGGGGTGCCGGTAGTACTCGTCGGTAACAGAGGTGACCGCGTCGAGGAACGCCGCGTAGCCGGCCACCGCGCGGGCCTCCGTGTCGTACGCGGCCAGGGTGGTCCCGTCGGGGCCCGGCCGCAACGCCACGGCCGCGGCCGCCTGGAAGAACCGCGAGCCCGCCAGCGCGCGCACGATCGCGGCCTCTTGCCCCCGGCCGGCGGCCTGGCTCCCGTGGCCCAGCGTCAGGAGCGAGTCGAGAACTCTCCTCGGCTCCGCGAGCAGTCCGTGTAGCGTGTCGCCCGTGCCGACCAGGTAGTACGATCGCCACCCGGTGACCAGCGCCGTCCGGTCCAGCGCGAGCGCGCCCGCGAGCACCAGCAGCCGCGCGGGCTCGAGCCTTCCGGGCCTGCGGCGTACCAGCGTATCGAGTCGCGCCAGCACGTCCTCCAGGGTCGGCGCGTCCTCGGCCCGCCCGTCCGACGCCGCGGACACCGCACTGCCACTTGCCTCGCCCTGCAGCCGGTCGCGCAGCATGGGCGCCAGCGCGGCGGAGGCCCAGGCTGTCGTCGCTGCCTCGCGGTCGGCCTCGGTCTTCGCGGCGGCGAGTGCCTCGGTGGCGGCCGCGCGGGCGCCCGCGAAATCGCCCCACTCACGCAGCATCCGGGACCGTTCCTCCAGCGCGGCGAACTGTCCCCACTCCGTGGCCGCGGCCGCGGCCAGCAGGGTCGCGGCGGCGGCGGTGTCGCGTCGCACCCGCCAGGCCAGGGCCGCCAGCGTCACCGCGGCCTCCCGCCGGTGCGCGGCAACCTGGTCGGACGCGAGCACCGTGCGGTAGGCCGCCTCCGCGCCGGTGAAATCGTGCTGCATGAACGCCTCCTGGGCCCGGTCGAACGGCCGGTCGGGCGGGGGAGTGGTCGAGCAGGCGACGGTCAGGGCGCCGAGCAGCGCTGCCCTGCTAGGCATTGGAAGCGTCATGGAAGAATCGGGGTGTCGGGGTGCGGATCAGCCGGAGGACGCCGGTCGGGACCGGCGGTGGGGCGGGGGCGTCGAGCGAGCCCGGGCGCCGGACGCCGGCGCGGAGGGCCGGGCGGGCCGAGCCGTCCACTCCGCCTCCTGGCCCAGCGCAGCGAGGTCCTTGGGCTCGATGAGATAGCGGATTTCGATCGCGCGCCGGTCGGCGCGCTCCGTGGGCGTGAGCGCCCCCCACGCGCGCGGCGAGAACAGCATCGGCGTATCGGCCGGCGCGCTGGCGAATGCCGCACCCGGCCGCGAGGCCACCACCGGCGTCAGCGAGAAGAGCCGGTCGGGCAGGAGCGCGCGCAGGTCCGCCGCGATGTTGGCGGCCATCGCCGCGGTGCGCTCGACCACCAGGGCCCGGGTGCGCCGTCCGCGGCGGCGGAACCTCGCCAGCCGGGAGGGGAGATCCGGATCGGGGTGGATCGCCACGAAGTGGACCGCGGGGAAGCGCTCGGGCCAGCGAGTCCGAACGTCGTTGTAGTGGAAGTACGTCGCGACGACGGGGCCGGCGGGCGGCTCGCCCGGGCGCTCGAGGCTCCAGCCGTGCGCCGGTACCTCCCAGGCGCCGCTCACCTGGTGCGCGAGATCCGCCGCCTGGGTCTCGCTGCATTCCACCACCTGCACCGGCTCCAACCCCGCCGCGCGCACGAGAGCGGCTGGCCCGGCACCGGTGAGCGAGGTCGCAGGCGACCCTGCGAGTCGGGCGATGGAGCGGCCCAGCTCGTCGGGCGCGAGGCCGAACCGCGCGTTCGCCTCGCGCAGCATGCGGGTGAGGAACCGGTTCAGGGCCACGGGCGTGGCACCGGTCCCGCGGCCGGGCGGGCGCAGGTCGCCGAGGATCACCGTGCCGCGGGGTACCTCGGTTCGCACCAGCCCCTCGGTTGCCAGGGCCGCGTACGCGTGGCGGACCGTGTGCAGGTTCACCCGCCACTGCCGGGCCGCGTCCCGGAGCGACGGGAGCACGGTGCCGGGGGCGAGGGCGCCGGTGGCGATGCGGTAGCGCAGGGCTTCGGCGAGCTGGTGATAGAGGGGGACGGGGCTGGCGGGGTCGAGTGACGGCGTCATAGCATATTATATAACACTAGAACATAGCCAGCGCCAGCCTGTCGGGAGCACGGCTCGCTTCTTACGGTTGAAGCCTGACGTGTGCCGCTAGCACGGCGCCACCCAATGACCTTTGAAGCTGGCGGACGTTGGAGGTAGCTTATTCCCGCTGCTACATGCCCCTCTCTCCAGGAGAACCACCATGCTTCGATGTTATCGCCGGTCTGCTCTGCTTGCGCTCACCGCCGTCCTGAGTGCCTGCAAGGCCAAGGAAGTGCCGGTCGTTGAAACGAAAGGCGAGTGCGCCGACGTATTCCAGGGGCAGGTCTGCACCTGGGTACGGTTGCGTGGGACGACCGTGATCGAGGCCGGCGCTACGGTGCCGGTGGCCAGCATCGAGAATGCGCCCAAGGATCAGGCGATGGGATGGCCCCCGATGCCAGTCGCGAGGCTGAGGTTGCCCGAGTCGGGCAACGCGCAGAGCGGGCTCACTGAGCTCACCGTGTACTGGGAAGCCACGGGGCATCCCCCGCGGCCTTACCTGGTGCCCCACTTTGACTTCCACTTCTACACGCTGGCGCCCGAGGAGCAGGAAGCCATCGACTGTGCCGATGCGTCCAAGCCCTCGGTTCTCCCCGCCGGATACGCCATGCCCGACCTGGACCTGCCACCCGACATGGCCAAGATGACGGGCACCAAGACCCTGATCGGCCTCTGCGTTCCGCATATGGGCATGCATTCCTTGCCCGCCGCTGAGCTGCAGGACACGATCCCGTTCCGCGGGACCATGATCGTCGGCTACTACCACGGCAAGCCGGCCTTCCTCGAGCCGATGGTATCGAGCGCGCTGCTGCTCGAGAAGGGAACCTTCGATCTTCCCATTCCCAGCATCCCCGGGATGACTGGGGTGTATCCTCGGACCTTCCGTGGCGACTACGACGCCGAGAAGCAGGTATATCACTTTGTGTTTGGCGGCTTTGCGCCGGGCACCTAGGCCTTCAGGGTGCGAAGGTGGGAGCGGGCGCACAGCCTAGGACCTCCCCTTCAGCGGAGGCGGTAGCGCTAAACGCCTCGGAGATTCCTACTCTTCGCCAGTTGAGGAGAGACGCTCCCATGAGACGAGTACCGACCTTCAGGCTGTTGGCAACAGGTCTCTTTGCCGTGGGCGGGTTGGTACACGGCCCCGCTGGCGCGACCACGGCCCAGGCCCAACAGCCGCCGGTGCACGTGGTCGACCTGAAGGCTTCCGATGGCACCCTCCTCAAGGCGAGCTACTTTGCCGCGGCCAAGCCGGGCCCCGGGGTGTTGCTGCTGCATCAGGTCAACCGGGACCGCAAGTCGTGGGACGACCTGGCCGGGCAACTGGCAGCGGCCGGCATCAACACCCTGACCCTCGATATGCGCGGACATGGCGAGAGCGGCGGCACGCCGTACGAAAAGCTCACGCCCGAAGAAGTGCAAAAGGAAAGGAGCAAGCGGCCCGGCGACATCGAGACCGCGCTTCAATATCTGATTTCCCAGCCTGGCGTCGAGCGCGATGTGATCGGTGTGGGAGGAGCGGGAGGACTGGGCGTCGGCAATGCGGTCGAGGCGGCGCGTCGGCACCCGGCCGAGGTGAAATCCCTGGTGTTGCTTTCCGGAGAGACCATCAGGGACGGTTTGCAATTCCTGCATCAGGCATCGCAACTGCCCGGGCTGTTCGTGGTGGCCGACGAGGACGAATACCCTCCCACGGCGGAGGCGATGGCATTGCTGTACGTCACCTCCTCCAACCCCGGCAAGAAGTTCGTGCACTACTCGGCGGCGCAAGACGCACCCTGGTTATGGTATGAGCCCACCGAGGTCGGCAGAGTTCCCGCCACCGGCCACCATGGCACCGACCTGCTCACCACCCATCCGGAGCTGCCCGGCATCATCGTGGATTGGTTCGTGACCACGCTGATCAAGACACCGGGACACGCGCCGGCGGACCCGCTGGCGTCCGCTGCAATCCTCAATCAAATCCAGATGCCCAGCGGAGTGGCCCAGGCCACCCAGCAGTTGAAGGATGCCCGGCGGAAGGATCCCCAGGTGCAATTGTTCCCGGAAATCTCCGTCAGCATCATCGGCCAGGACTATGTGCGGGCGGGCGACCCGGAGTCAGCCATCAAGGTCTTTCAGCTCAACCTGCTCGCTTATCCGGCCTCGGCCGACGCCAACGATAACCTCGCCGGTGCCTATCTGGCCGACGGGCAGAAGGATCTGGCCCGGCAGTACGCCGAGAAAGCATTGGCACTGCTGGACTCGCATGCAGCGCCTGCGTCATCATGGTCCGATACGGAGCAGCAGCGCGGTGAGATTCGCCGTGATGCCGAGAGGATACTGAGTGAGCTGGGTGCGGTCCGTTGATGAGCACGATGTCGTGAAACGAGTACGGATCCTCTGGCCGCTGGCCGTTCTCCTCCTTTCGGTGACTGCCTGCGGACACACCACCGGCACCACGCCCACCGTGGCGCCTTCGCCGCCCTCGCCCGGCACAGTGTTCCGCGACTGCCCGGATTGCCCCGAGATGGTAGTGATCCCCGCGGGCAGCTTCACCATGGGTTCGTCGGCAGCGGAGCAATCCTGGGCCGCGAGTCACGGTGGCAGTCTGGAATCGGTGGCCGATGAATCGCCGCAACACCTGGTCACCCTCAGATCCTTCGCATTGGGAAAGTATGATGTCACGCGAGGCGAATACGCGGCCTTCGTTCGGGAGACCGAGTATCCCGCCGGGGACGGATGTGGTCCTGACAGCTTCAAATGGAACAAGCAGCCCGGCGTGAGTTGGCAGAACCCTGGTTTCAGTCAGACCGAGCGTGATCCGGTGGTCTGCATCAGTTGGCCGGACGCGCGAGCCTACGTTGCCTGGCTCAATGGCAAGGTGCATCCGTCGGTCTCATCCTCGGGTGAGGGTCCCTATCGCCTGCCCAGCGAATCGGAATGGGAATATGCGGCGCGGGCGGGGACGATGACGCGGTTCTGGTGGGGTGACGACGACGGGGCCGCGGACCGCTATGCCTGGTACAAGGGCAACTCCGGCGGGCACACGCACCCGGTGGGATCGAAGCCGGGGAACCCGTTCGGTCTGTACGACATGGTGGGTAACGTCTGGCAATGGACGGAGGATTGCTACGCCGACAGCTACGCCAATGCGCCGACGGATGGCAGTGCCAGCGAAGCGGGAGATGCCTGCCTCCGCGTCGATCGGGGCAGCTCCTGGTTATATCCTCCGTGGCTCCTCGGCTCGGCCCGCCGCGAGAGGAACCCCGCCGACTACCGGGACATCATTATGGGGTTCCGCTTGGCCAAGACGCTGCCGTGAGGCGGGGGCTTGCAGAGCGGAGATGCAAGCGCTGGTCAGGCGGCTCCCGGCTCCTCGAGGGGGGCCTGACTTCGTCCGGGCCAGCGCCCGCTCGATGCGACGGTCAGGAATCAGCCACATGAGCGCGACAATCACGTAGACGCCATCGGCAATCTGGGGATGTACGACCGCTGCTCCGATAGCCACGAGGTACAGAAGGGGCGAGAGCTTCCCCTTAGTGTCCCGGCCTACCGCCGCGGCCAGGACAGAGTGCGGCCCCTCCGCCCGCAGGATCTGCCGCTGCAAGATCAAGTAGGCGATCGCGGCCATGAGGAGCACGGCGCCGTAGAGGGCCGTGGGGGCCGAGGCGAAGGGATTGTCGCCCATCCAGCCCGTCACGAAGGGCACCAGCGACAGCCAGAACAGCAGGTGCAGATTGGCCCAGAGAATCGCCCCGGTTACGCGGTGGGTGACTTGCAGCATGTAGTGATGGTTGTTCCAATAGATCCCGAGATAGGTGAAACTGAGTATGTAGCTCAGGAGCACGGGCGCCAGGGGGCGCAGGGCGGTGAGTTCGGCTCCTAGGGGCACGCGCAGCTCGAGAACCGTGATGGTAATGATGATTGCCAGCACGGCATCAGTGAACGTCTCCAGCCGATCTTTGCCCATCGGTGTCCTTCCCGTTTATGGAGTCAAGTTCCTCCGATTGCGCCTAGGGCTCGCAATCGCCCCAATCGCCGGGGCCCCGCCGCCGCGTGAGCGGCGGGGTCATCAGGCGTCTACGGCTTCGAGACGAGGGACTGGCTGAGCCAGTCTTCCAAGCGGGTCTCGCCGAGGCTGGCGTCGTCGCCGGGGATGAGTGTGCGCTCCCCCAGTTCTGCCCCGAAGTAACGCGCCTGCGGATCGGCGATCACCTCGCGTGAATCGTGGCGCTCCCTGAGGCCTCGCCGGATGAGTTCGTCCAGACGGAACTGTTGAGGCCCCGCTACCTCAACGGTGCCGTTCACTGGCGATCCAACGGCGACCCTGGCGACCGCACTCGCGACATCCTCGGCGGCCATGGGTTGGATTAGAACCGGTGCCAGTCGCACGGCGTTGCCGACGGTCGCATCGTCCGCGATGCGCTTGATAAACTCGTAGAACTGCGTCGCGTGGACGATCGAGTACGGGATCGGCGATCTCTTGATCAGCTTCTCTTGGGCGATCTTCGCGCGGAAGTAGCCGCTTTCCGAGAGCCGCTCGGTTCCCACCACTGACAACGCGACGTGATGCCGCACGCCTGCGGCCGTTTCGGCGGCGAGGAGGTTGCTGGTCGATGTCTGGAAGAACGTGAGCACTGCCGTATCCTCGAACGACGGGGAGTTCGACACGTCGACGACGACAGCCGCTCCGTCGAGGGCATCGGCCAGCCCCTCGCCCGTGAGTGTGTTCACGCCTGTGTCTGGTGTAGCCGGCACCGCGTGGTGGCCCTGCTCACCCAGCTTGCGGACCAGCTTGGAGCCGATGAGCCCGGTTCCGCCAATGACCACAATGTTCATGCGACCCTCCTTGCCGTAGACTTGCGGGCTCGTGATACGAGTATCGGGTATGACAACCGCGGCGCTCTTTCATTGCGCCGGCACGACCGGCGGACTGCCCACGTCCTTCAACAGGAACACGAGGAACTTGGCCGGCCTGGTGCTGCTGGCGTTCCGTCCTACGACGTGGACATCGTCGGGGCCTTCATAGAACGTCTGCCCGGGCTGCAGCGTCACCGGTTTTCCTCCTTTCACCTGCATCACGACCGAGCCCTCCAGCACGTAGACGAACCCATGGGCATTGTGCCGGTGGACCGGGTCGGCCCCGCCGGGCGCATACTCGACGGTGATCATCACGACTTCCTTGCCCGGCATGTCGGGCAGCGCTTTCGCCATGAGCGGCGTGACCGTGGGCTCCTGGGCGGACAGCACGCCAGTTATGGCAAGCAGGCCGGCCACCAATCCTGCCAGGGCGATGTTCAGGGTGCGCATCGTATGGTCTCCATTGGGGTGCCGGGCTATTCCGCGAACGGAGCGACAGATCAGGCTCGACCGACCAGTGTTTCTGACTGGATTCCCATCGCCGTGCCTTCGGCCGCGGTGGCGGCCTGCTCGATCACCTTCACCACCTCGGCCGGCTGCGAAATGAACGGCACGTGACTGGTTGCGAGCTCCGTGATCGTGGCTTCCATGCGATGAGCGAAGAATCGCTCCAGGTCGGGATTGATCACGTGATCGTTCTGGGCCACGATGAACCAGGACCGAATCGTCTTCCAGGCCGGGGGCATGGTCAACTGGGCCGCGAAGCTGGCACCGGCGAGCGGTTTCTGGGTGGCCGCCATGACCGCGGCCTCCTGGGCACCGACATCCTGGCAGAAGATCTCACGGAACTTGGCGCGGTCGAGGTAGAAAAAGCCCGCCGCATCCGGCCCCAGGGCAGCCGCTGACGGGGCGGGATACTTCTCGAGCAGGGGACCAATCGGCTCGGCGGAGTCGGGGGCGAAAGCGGCGACATACACCAGCGCCTTGACCTTGGGACTTCCCGACGCCGCGCCGGTCATGACCAGGCCGCCGTACGAGTGGCCGACTACCACCACCGGCCCGGGCTGGGCATCGATCATCCGTTTCGTGGTCGCGATGTCATCGGCCACCGAGGTCAGCGGGTTTTGAACGGCCGTGACCGTGTATCCATCGCGCTCGAGCCGGGGAATCACGTGTTGCCAGCCGGTGGCATCGGCAAAAGCGCCGTGGACGAGGATAATGGACGGCCTGGTGCGCGGGGTCATAGGAACCTCCTGTAGAGATACTCCGAATCGGGGAGTTGTGACGGTCCTTCCTTCTGTTACTCATCATGGGACTGCGACTCCTGTTGCAGCAGAGGGCCCGATGAATTACTCCTCGAACGGAGCTTGCATCAGGAAATCCACCGTCGACGGCCGCTCGTAGCCTGGCACAAGACGCTCCCCGAAGTCGGCCGCGAAATTGTCGTAGGTGGTCTCCGGCTTGGTCTTGACAATGCGGCAGACCGAATCCGCGAAGCGCCGCTTCATCTCGAGGCGGGGAAATGCGGCGAGGATGCTTCCCATTTCGTTGGGCGGGATCCGGTCGTATTGGAAGCCGAATTCGACGCCGATCCCGGCGGTACAGAGCGCGACTTCCACCTCTTTGTGCAGGCCGATCGAGGGGGTGGAATTCAACGCGACGCTGTCCCAGATCAACCCGACGCGGCGATCCTCGAGACCTTGCTGGCGGGCGAACGCCCGCGCCGCGTCGGCTCCTTCGATCTCGAAGCGCTTTGGACCGGTGAAGCTGTTGGTGAGTCCAAGGTCGTGCAGCATGGTCCCGACGGCGACCACCTCCGCGTCATGATTGATCCCCTGAAGCTGGCCCAGCCGAACGGCAAAGAGCCAGGACCGAACAGCATGGTTGAAGAGATACGGTTCAGAATAGGCCTGGGCATAGTCCAGGGCGCGACTTATGAGCGGCGTGTCGAGCACCGAGATGCCGGCCAGGACTCGGGTCTTGCCGCTCGTGGCGGGCGGTGCGGCTGTTGGCGACATGGTCAGCTAGCTCCGGAGGAACGCGAGCAGCTCGGCGTTGACCTGATCCTGGTGCGTGGCCGTGATGCCGTGCGGCGCACCCGGGTAGTAGATGTCCTTGGCGCCCTTGATGATGCGCGCCGACTTCCTCGCGGAATCCCGCACCGGAACGATCTGGTCGTCTTCGCCGTGGAGCACCAGCGTCGGGACATCGAACTTCTTGAGGTCCTCGGTGAAATCGGTCTCGGAGAAGGCTTTGATGCAGTCGTAGGCATTCTTCAGACCGGCCTGCATGCTCCACAGCCAGAACTGATCGAGCAGACCTTGCGAGACCTTGGCGCCAGGCCGGTTGGCGCCGTAGAACTGCACTGCCAGCTCCTTGTAGAACTGCGAGCGGTCCTTCGTGAGGCTGGCCCTGAGGCCGTCGAACACCTCGATCGGCAGCCCCTCGGGATTGGCGGCCGTCTTCACCATGATCGGCGGCACTGCGGCGATCAGGACCGCCTTCGCGACCCGCGATGTTCCGTGGCGCCCGATGTACCGCGCGACTTCTCCGCCGCCGGTGGAGTGGCCCACCAGCGTGACGTCGTTGAGATCGAGCGCCTCGATCACGGCCGCAAGATCGTCGGCGTAGCCGTTCATGTCGTTGCCCGCCGAGGCCTGGCTGGATCGGCCGTGACCGCGCCGGTCGTGCGCGACCGCACGAAAGCCGTTCTGTGCGAGAAACAGCAGCTGCCCGTCCCAGGCGTCGGCGTTGAGCGGCCAGCCGTGGGAGAACGTGACGGGAGGACCCTGGCCCCAGTCCTTGTAGAAGATCTCGGTCCCGTCCTTCGTGACGATCCTGCTCTCGGTGTAGTCCTTCGTGATGGTGCCCATGGAAGTGCTCCTTCAAGGCTGCTTGGTTGGCGGAGAACTCTGACGGGCGTCCGGCACCAACCCCGTGCGGGCGCGATACTCAGATACCACTCGCCCGGCAGATGCGAAATTGGACGAAGGTATCGGCCGAGTCCCCGTGATGGATCAGCCGAAGGTGAACGCGAAGGCTTCCACGCCCGGATCAAGGAACTCGATCTCGAACAGCCGATCAGCGATGGGCATCGGCTGCCGGATCAGTTGATACAGCCGCTGTTCGGTGACCGTGCCGTTACCCTGCTCGTCAACATCAATCCCATGAGCGGCGCCGGGCGGCTGCCCGTCGATGAGCACCCGAAAGCGCACCGATGGTCCCCTGGTAGCCGGCCCCATGACCAGGTGAATATCCCGGGCGTGAAAGCGGTACACGATCCGCCCGTTGGCCTCGTGGAGCATGACGGCCCCTCTCCCCACCGTCCATTCGCCCGAGAGAGCCCACTGATTGAGCCTCAACCGCGTGGGTGCGGTGTACGGGCGGCGCGCATCGGGTCTTGCCCCGCTAGGGGAGCTGAAGTTCTCGGTACGCTCATAGCCGAGATAGTTCTCGGGGGACCCGAGGCTGCCCCAGTCGGCTGCAGCTTCCACTCCCCCCGCATCAACCACGAGGAGGTCATGACCGCGGCCCGGCTGACCTGCCTCGGCCAGCAGCTGCTGAATGATCCTTTCCGACTGCTCGTATGCGCCCTCGCCGAACTGGTGATGTCGAATGCGCCCCCTGGCGTCGACGAAGTAGAGAGCGGGCCAGTACTGGTTATTGAAGGCGCGCCAGATCGCATGGTCGTTGTCGATCGCGACCGGATAGCCGACTCCCATCTCCTTCACCGCGCGGCGGACGTTGTCGCCGTCCTTCTCGAAGGGGAACTCCGGCGCGTGCACCCCGATCACCACGAGGCCCTGATCCCGGTACTTGTCCGCCCAGGCCCGGACATAAGGCAGGGTCCGGATCCAGTTGATGCAGGTGTAGGTCCAGAAGTCGATGAGGACCACCTTGCCGCGCAGGCCGGCCGGCGTGAGAGGCTCAGAGTTGAGCCACTCCGTCGCGCTCGCGAGTGACGGCATTTCCCCTTCCACGGGCAATGGAAGGGCACCGGCCACGGTGTTCGTTGCCATGGTCCCATCCTGGGCTGAGAGCTCGAGTGGAGTCGCGATCGCGATCCCGAGTATCGCCGCGAGCCGGAACCGGCGTGGTGTCATGAAGAATCCCCCCCGCAGCCACTTCAATCCTGGCCTGTTCGACGCAGGCTAGCGGCGGGTGTCCGGCATTTCTATTGGACGATGGTATTGGCGGCGCGCAGGTTCCAGGTTGCGGCGAAGCGACTGACGCGGGCGGATAATACCTTGGTATCGACTGACACCATGGTATCGACTGACACCATCGTACAATGGCCTTTTCCGCGTTGCTCACCAGATTGGCACCGACCCTCCCCACATCATGAGCCAGAGCATATCACGTCATATCCAGGAGGTTGGAAGCCATGACTGCGACAAAGACTGCAACCACGACTGATGTTGCACGACAGACCGCCAGTGGTCCCGCTATTCGTCCGTTTCATGTGAGTTTTCCTGAAGCCGATCTGACCGATCTGCGCAGCCGCATCAAAGCGACGAGGTGGCCCGAGAGAGAAACGGTCAATGATGCGTCGCAGGGCGTCCAGTTGGCGACGACGCAGAAGCTCGCGCGCTACTGGGCCACGGACTACGACTGGCGCAAGGTTGAGGCAAGACTGAAAGCCCTCCCGCATTTCATCACCGAGATCGATGGCCTCGACATTCATTTCGTTCACGTTAAGTCCAAAGAAAAGAATGCGTTGCCGCTCATCGTCACGCACGGATGGCCTGGCTCGATCACCGAGCAGCTGAAGATCATCGAGCCGCTGACCAACCCGACGGCACATGGCGGGAGTGCTTCGGACGCCTTCGACGTGGTGATCCCGTCGATGCCGGGCTACGGGTTTTCAGGTAAGCCGACGACCACCGGCTGGGACCCGGCCCACATCGCACGTGCGTGGGTCGTGCTGATGAAACGCCTTGGGTATACGAAATTTGTGGCGCAAGGCGGCGATTGGGGTGCGGTCATCACTGAACTAATGGGCGCGCAGGCGGCTCCTGAATTGCTCGGCATTCACACCAACATGCCCGGCATCTTTCCAGCCGACATTGATGCGGCAGCCTTTTCCGGCGCGCCGGCGCCAGCGGGTCTCTCAGCCGATGAGAGAATCGCTTACGACCGTCTGCAGTTCGTTTATCAAAAGGGAATCGCCTACGGGTTCCAGATGGGTCTGCGGCCGCAAACATTGTACGGAATCGCGGACTCACCCGTCGGCCTGGCGGGCTATTTCCTTGATCACGACGCGCGCAGCTATGAGCTCATCGCGCGCGTCTTTGACGGACAGTCCGAGGGCCTCACGCGCGACGACATCCTCGACAACATCACGATCACCTGGTTGACGAACACGGCGCTTTCCGGCGCCCGTCTCTATTGGGAGTATTGGGGCAAAGGATATTTCAACGCCAAAGGCGTCTCCATCCCGGTTGCGGTGAGCGTCTTCCCCGATGAGCTCTATCCAGCCCCTCGGAGCTGGGCAGAACGGGCGTTTCCCAAGCTGATCCATTTCAACAAGCTCCCCAAGGGAGGGCACTTCGCGGCGTGGGAGCAACCGGAGCTGTTCGTGGGTGAGGTGCGCGAGGGCCTCAGGTCACTGCGCACCGCGTAGAGACCGTACGAGGGCGGGAAGACCGGAGGTAGCCTGGCCATCTCCGGCGTCCCACACTCTCAGGGAAATGGGAACGCCGTTCATCGTGGTGGTCAAGTGAGCGCATTGCCGCCGCCACCGGCAGGCGAGCCGTCCAAACCCGTGCGCCCGGACGAGGGTGGCAAGGTCGGGGCCCAACGGCCGCTCCACGTTCGGTTGTAGTGGAGAGCCCCACACCATGGCGTAGGGACCGCTGGCGCCACATCATTGAGCGGCGGGGACTGGGCGGCTCAAGGGCGATGACACGTCGATAACGTCGTTGAGGGCATGGAGGTGACAACATGACCGGGTCTGGCAAAGCGAGGACCGACTATCCTCTCGAGGCATTAATGCCGGCTGCCGCGGCCCCTCTGGAGTCCATCCTTTGCACCGAGGAATTGCGGCGTCGCCCATCGCGTCCGCCTGATTATGAAACGGAGAACCGCGCGCTCGTGAACCTGGCGAGCGCATTAGCCGATTCGCCGAGCACCATCCTTCAGACCCTCGCTGATACGATCCTGGATATTACGCAGTGTGACTCCGCTGGCCTGAGCCTGCTGACGAGGGATGGCAAGACGCCGGACGTTTGCGGCACGAGGTTTTATTGGCCAGCTATCGCCGGCACGTGGAATCCGCACGCGGGAGGCGGGACCCCCCGCAATTTCGGCCCCTGTGGAGACGTGCTCGATCAAAATCGTACCCTGTTGTTCAGACATTTCGAACGGCGCTACCCCTATTTGCTGCCAGTCATACCGGCGGCCGAAGAATGTCTGCTGGTCCCGTTTTACGTTGCCGGCGAGGCGGTCGGAACCATCTGGGCGATCATGCACAGCGACCGTCGCAAGTTCGACGCAGAAGATGACCGGGTCATGGCCTCACTGGGGAAATTTGCGTCTTCAGCGTATCAAGCCCTGATCCGCATCGAGGACCTCAAAGTCCAGGTATCCGAACGTGCCAAGGCGGAGGCAGAAGTCCGTGAATTGGCAAGAGGGCTGGAAGCGAAGATCCGGCGCCTGGTCGAGGCCAATGTCGTGGGCATTGTCATGTGGAATCTCGAAGGTGCAATCACTGGGGCCAACGAAGCATTTCTCCGCATGGTGCAATACGACCGTGAAGATCTCGCCTCCGGTCGCGTGCGCTGGACCGACTTGACGCCAGCGGAATGGCGTGACCGTGACGAACGGGGAGTAGCTGAATTAAGGGCGACCGGCATCTTTCAACCCTTCGAGAAGGAGTACTTCCGGAAAGATGGCGGCCGAGTGCCTGTACTTCTTGGCGGCGCACTGTTCGAAGGAAGTGGGAACGAAGGTGTCGCCTTCGTGCTCGATTTGAGCGAGCAAAAGCGAGCCGAAAGAGCTTTGCGGCGCAGCGAGGCATTCCTCGCGGAAGGTCAACATCTCAGTCAAATAGGCAGCTTTTCGTGGCGCGTGGCTACAGACGAAATCACGTGGTCGGAGCAGCTCTATCGCATCTACGAGCTTGAGATCGGCGTGCCCGTGACGCTCGAGTTGATCCGTACTCGAGTCCATCCGGAAGACGTCAGTTTGATCGAGAAAATGAAAATGGTCGACCAGGCATCAGGCGGCGGCAAGGACTTCGAATGGCAGTACCGCTTGGTGATGCCTGACCGCTCGATCAAGTACATGCATGCCGTCTCGCGCGCGACCCGGGACCAGGATGGGCAGCTGGAGTACATCGCGGTGGTTCAGGACGTCACCGCGCGCAGGCTGACCGAAGAGGCACGCGACAAGGCGCGATCGGAACTGGCATATGTGGCCAGGGTGATGAGCCTTGGAACGCTGACAGCATCAATCGCGCACGAGGTCAACCAGCCGCTATCGGGCATCATCACCAACGCCAGTGCCTGTCTCAGGATGCTGGCCGCCGACCCTCCAAACATCGATGGCGCACGCGAGACCGCGCACCGGACGATTCGCGATGGCAACCGTGCGGCGGCCGTGATCACGCGGTTGCGTGCGCTGTTCACCAGGAAGGACGCCACCACCGAACCGCTGGACCTGAACGACGCGACCCGAGAAGTGATTGCGTTGTCGTTGAGTGAACTGCATAGAGGTCGGGTGATCTTGCGGGCCGACCTGGCCGACGACCTCCCACCTGTCATGGGCGATCGGATCCAGCTTCAGGAGGTCATTCTCAACCTGCTCCGGAATGCCTCGGACGCGATGGGTGGCGTCGACGATCGGCCGCGAGAGTTGGTGATCAGAACCGAGCGAGACAACGGCGATAGCGTGTGCCTGAGTGTGCAGGACGTGGGGGTGGGTCTCGACTCGCAAGATATGGACAAACTCTTCCAGCCGTTCTACACCACCAAGGGTGACGGCATGGGGGTCGGGCTCTCCGTCAGTCGCTCCATCATCGAGAGGCATCGTGGCCGGCTATGGGCGGTAGCGAATGATGGTCCGGGGGCCACATTTGCATTTTCCGTCCCTTGCCGGCCCGACGGTGTGCCGAACAGCCCTGTTCTTGATGGCATGCGGAAACTGGCGGCGGCGATGGCGCTGCAGGTCATGGGGAGTCTGTGAGGATCAACCACTCACTGGTGTCGGTCGTCGATGACGACGAGTCGGTCCGCGAGTCGCTCCCCGAGTTGCTGCGGGCGTCTGGCTTCGCGGTCGAGGCATTCGCCTCAGCGGAAGAGTTCCTCGGGTCCGCCTGCGTCGGCCACACCAAGTGCCTGATCCTCGACATCACCATGCCAGGGATGAGCGGACCCGATCTCCAGCGGGAATTGCGGCGTCGGAAGCAGACTATTCCGATCGTCTTCATAACCGCTCAGGAGAACGCGACTGTCCGGCCCCACCTGCTCAGAGAGGGCGCCGCGGAGTGCTTGTTCAAACCGTTCAGTGAGACGGCACTGCTGGCGGCGGTCGATGCCGCCCTGCGAGTGGCCTGAGGCTGTTACCGTGTTGTTACACGATGGGGGTATATATGGGCGCCATGAGCCTGCTGGCCCCTGCTGGGAGACCTTCGGCGATCCTCCACACCGCACCGGTCGTGTTCGTGGTCGACGATGATCTTTCGGTGCGCGAATCGTTGGAATTGTTGATCCAGAGCGCCGGCTGGCGGGTGGAGACCTTCGCGTCCGCCAAGGAGTTCCTCGCGCGTCCGCGCGCCCTCGTCCCCAGCTGTCTGGTCCTGGACGTATCGCTTCCCGACCTCAACGGTCTCGACCTCCAGAAGCGCGTCAGTGCCGATCGGAATGACATGCCGATCATCTTCATCACCGGCCACCGCGACGTGCCGATGACGGTCCAGGCCATGAAGGCGGGGGCAGTCGAGTTCTTGATCAAGCCGTTCGGCGATGCGGTTCTGTTGAGCGCCATCGGGGACGCGCTCGAGCGCAGCCGAGCCGCTCTGGGTGATCAGGCGGAGACCCGGGTGCTCCGGGAATGCTACGCATCGCTCAGTCCCCGGGAGCGGGATGTGATGGCATTGGTAGTCTCCGGTCTCTTGAATAAGCAGGTCGGGGCGGATCTGGGTATCAGCGAAATCACGGTCAAGGCGCACCGGGGCAAGGTGATGCGAAAGATGAAGGCCGGCTCGCTCGCCGACCTGGTCAAGATGGCTGCCAAGCTCCCCCTCGCACCGCGCGCAAGGGCCACCCCACCGACCGGAGAAATGTCAGATTGAAGGTGTCAGATTGGATTTTCCCTTGCCCCGACAGCGCCCCCATCCGAGCCGTGACCACGGTCGCCTGATGCTCCTCCCGCTCACCGTCGCTGTGGATGACCACCCAGTCGTGAGTGCGCTACAGCTCCCGGTCGTTCCGACGAACGGGACCGGTGGAGCAGGGGAAGCAGCGCCGCGAGCGATCGGGCATTCACCACCGACTCGGCGGTGGCCCAGCCGCGGCGCGCCTGATCCACGCCCCAGCGCATGAACCTCAACTCGGCGGTCGAGTGGGCATCGGTGGACACCGCCAGCCGGACTCCATAGCGCAGCGCCGCCTGTACCGCCACATCGTCCAGATCCAGCCGGTCGGGCTGCGCGTTGACCTCGAGGATCACGCCCCGATCGGCCGCGACCCGGAACACCTCCTCCAGATCCAGCTCGACCCCGGCGCGACGGCCCAGCAGCCGCCCGGTTGGATGGCCCAGAATGTCGACGGCGGGATGCCGCAGCGCCCTCACCACCCGCCGGGTCTGCTCCCGCCGAGGCAAGGCGAGTGCGCTGTGCAGTGAGATCACGACCAGGTCGAGATCTGCCAGCGCCTGGTCGTCGAGGTCGAGCGTCCCGTCCTTCAGAATGTCCACTTCGGCACCGGCGAGCAGGGTGAGCTTGCTTGACCTTGCATTATGTCGCTCGATGGCGGCCCGCTGCCGGCGGAATCCTTCGCGATCGAGACCTCCGGCGACGCGGACCGCGGGCGTGTGATCGGTGATGGCGAGATACTCATAGCCCATCGCCTCGGCGGCGTCGGCCATCGCCGCCAAGCTGTCGCGGCCGTCGCTGCCCGTGGTGTGACTCTGCAAGTCTCCCCGAATCTGTTTCAGCTCGAGCAACCGGGGCAGGGCACCCCGAGCCGCTGCGTCCAGTTCTCCCCGATCCTCCCGCAACTCCGGCGGAATGAGCGGGAGGCCCACCGCGGCGGCCACCTCCTTTTCGGTCCGCCCCGCCACCCGGGTCTTCCCCCGCCAGACGCCGTACTCGTTGATCTTGAGACCGCGGTCCTGGGCCAGACGGCGAACCGCGATATTGTGGGCCTTGGAGCCGGTGAAGTAGTACAGTCCCGCGCCGAAGCTCTCCCGCTCCAGGACCCGGAGATCGACCTGCAGGCCGGAACGCAGCCGGATCGCGGCGCGGGTGGTGCCTTGAGCGAGCACCTCTTCACCTTCCGGATACCGCAGAAAGTGGGCAACCACCGGCGCGCTCGCCCGTGCGGTTACCAGAATGTCCAGATCGCCGACTGTATCCTTGCGACGCCGAAAGCTGCCCGCGATCTCCACCTGACCCACCCCCGGCGCCTGACGCATCCACGTGAGCAACGCTTCCCCATATTCCGCGGCGACCGGCAGCGGCATGCGCTGCTCCTCCCCACGGTGCTCGGCAAGCGCCTTTCGCAGCCGGGCTTCGGTGCCGGGCCCGAAACCGGGCAGCTCGGTCAGCCTCCCACTCTTCAGGGCGCGCGCCAACTGGGCGCGGGACCCCACACCGAGGTGCTCGAACAGGGCCTTCACCTTCTTGGGCCCGAGCCCCGGAATGCGCATCAGCTCGGTCAGCCCGCGGGGCAGCCGGCGGCCGGCCTGGTCCAGTGCCTCCAGCCGGCCGGTGCGGGCGATTTCCACGATCTTGCCGGCCAGATCGTCGCCGATGCCGGGAAGCTCGGTGAGCTGCTCCGGGTGGTGCTGCGCGAGGTCGGACAGCGGTTCGGGATGGCTCTCCGCCGTGCGGGCCGCGGTGCGGTACGCGCGAACCCGGAAGGGATTGGCGCCTTCGATCTCCAGCAGATCCGCCAGCTCCCGGAACAGCCGAGCGATCTCGGCATTCTCGACGGCCATCGTTTCCCCCGCAGGAGACATCCAACGTCACGCTACCCCGGACAGGGTGATGTCCGGTTGGGCCCGGGATGAAGGCTTCAGGATGGCTCGGCGGGGAGGCCTAGTCTCCCGCCGATGTAATCCACGCAGGCGTCGAGGGTGGAGAGTCGTCCATACTCCGCCTCGGGGACGTCCACTCCGAGGGCTTGGTCCAGGGCCACGACGAAGTTCATGAAATCCATCGAGTCAATGTCGAGCTGGTCCCGGAGCGGAGCCGCCGGCTTGATCTCCGCCGGCCGAGCCTCCGGCACCACTGAGATCAGCGCATCGAGGACGGCCTGCCGTACCTCCGCACGTGTCATAGGGCCTCGGGGGACTGGAGCAGACGGTCGATAGTGGCGAGAAAGGCCGCGCCGCGGTGTCCATCAGAAGCGCGATGATCGGCCGCGAGCGAGGCCATCACCACCGGCCGCGGCGCCACCACTCCATCCACCACCCAGGGCCGCTCGACCACAGAGCCGAAGCCCACGATGGCTGTCTGGGGCGGATAGATCACGCCCAGCACCAGGTCGGCACTCCGTTCCCCGAGGCTGGTCACCGTGATGGTCCCGTCCGTAAGATCGGAGCTGCGGAGGTTCCCGGTCCGGGCCCGCTGCACCAGGTCGCGCAGCTCCAGCATCAGCGGCGGAAGCGCCTTCCGATTGACGTGGTGCAACGCCGGCACCACCAGCCCGCCGCCCCGGAGTGAGGTGGCCACTCCGATATGGATGCCCTCGGACCGGTTGACCCGGTCGTTCTCCCATCGGGCATTCAGCTCGGGAAACTCGAGCAGCGCGAGCGCGGTGGCCTTGAGCAGGAGCACTGCGGGCAACAGCCGGTCGGCCGGCTTCCGCTCCGCGTTCCCCTGCGTGAGCCAGGCGCTGGCCCGACTGAAATCGATGGTGCTGGCCAGGTAGAAATGGGGGATCTCCCGCTTGGAGCGGGCCATCGCAGCCGCGATGGCACGCCGCATCCGCTCCGGCCGGTCGCCCCCGCTCGGCGCCGCCGCCTCGACATCTTCCCGGACGATGGCGCCGCCCGCGCCGGAGCCGGTGATCCCGGCGAGATCGACACCCCGCTCGGCGGCCAGGCGACGGGCCAGCGGTGAGACGCGCGGGCGCTGGGTCGGAACGGAGGGTGCGGGAGGAGCCACCGGCGGCGGGAGCAGAAGGTGGCGCCTGGGGCTTGACCACGACCGGCGGCGCGGACGGCGCGGGAGCCCTCTCGCCTGCCCCCCGGATCACAGCCAGCAGCGTGCCCACCGGGACCTTCTGTCCCTCCTCCACCACCACACGCTCCAGCACGCCATCTTCGAACACCTCGACGTCGATCGAGCCTTTGTCGGTATCCACCGCCGCAATGATCTCGCCGCGTCGAACGGGATCGCCCGGGTGCTTGTACCACTCGGTCAAGGTCCCGGCGACCATATCCGCTCCCAGTAACGGCATCCGGAACTCACCCATCGCGACGCCTCACGATGGGGGCCGGGGCATGTAAGAGCCGTTGCCGGGGAGTCATCGGGCTGTGCCAGGAGTCGGCCTCAGGAGACCGCGCACGGCGGCGCAAATCCGGTCGGGCTGTGGCAGGGCGGCGTCCTCGAGATGTTTGGGGTAGGGAATGGGCACTTCGGCGGTGCAGACGCGGTCCACCGGGGCGTCCAGGTCGAAGAAGGCAGATTCAGTGATCCGGCTGCTGATTTCCGCGGCCAGGCTGCCGGTTCGCCAGCCCTCGTCGATGATCACCGCGCGGTGACAGCGACGGACGGAGGCGAGAATGGTGGCGTCATCCAGCGGCCGGAGACTCCGGAGATCGAGCACCTCCGCCTCGACACCCTCCGCGGCGAGAGTGTCCGCGGCCGCGAGGGCCTTCCCGACGGACCCGCCGAAGGCGATCAGGCTGACATCCCGTCCCGGGCGACGAATGGCCGCGGCGCACAGGGGGAGCGGACCGGGATCCTCCCCAACTTCCCCTTCCTCGGAGTAGAGCATCGCGTGCTCGAAGATGAACACCGGGTCGGGTTGGCGGAGCGCCGCGGGGAGCATCCACCGCGCGTCGTGGGCGGTGGCGGGCGCCAGCACCGTGATGCCGGGGATGTGCGCGTACCAGCCCTCGAGGCTGTGGGAATGCTGCGCCGCGACCTGGCGCCCGGCTCCGGTGGCCATGCGCACCACCAGGGGAACGCCGAGTTGACCGCCGGACATGTGACGCAGGGTGGCGGCGGTGTTCACCACCTGGTCCAGCGCGAGCAGGCTGAAGTTGACGGTCATCACCTCCACGATCGGCCGCATCCCGCCCAGTGCCGCGCCGATTCCCGCGCCGACGAAGGCCGACTCCGATAGCGGGGTGTCCCGCACCCGGTCCGGGCCGAACTGCTCGAGGAGACCCTTGCTGACCGCGTAGGACCCGCCGTAGCGGCCCACATCTTCTCCCATCAGAAACACCCGTGGGTCGGTCGCCAGCGCCTCCTTGAGGGCGGTGCGCATCGCCTCCCGATAGGTCATGCGCATGGCGATTCCCGGGCGTAGACGTCCTTGAGCAGGTCCGCGACCGGCTCCCACTCCCCCGCTTCCGCGAAGGCTACCGCCTGGGCTGTCACGTCCTGCGCCTCGCGGTCGAGGGCCTCCGCCTCCGCCCCGGTGAGTACCGCGTCCTTCTCGACCCGGTTGCGGAACAGAGCGATCGGATCACGCCGCCTCCACTGCTCGACCTCCTCCTTCGACCGGTACAGCTCCGGGTCGTACATCGAGTGCGCTCGGAAACGATAGGTCCGGCACTCGAGCAGAAACGGCCCGCCACTCCGGCGGACCTGCTCCGCCGCGTGGCGAGCCGCCTCGGCGTTGGCGACCACATCCATCCCATCCACGGCGACGGAGGGGATCCGATAGGCGGCTCCCTTGCGAGTGATGTCGGTCTCCGCCTGGTGCCGGTCGAGCGCCGTACCCATGGCGTAGTAGTTGTTCTCGCAGATGAACAGCACCGGCAGCCGCCAGAGGGACGCGAGATTGAGCGACTCGTGGAACTCCCCCTCTGCGACGGCGCCGTCACCGAAGAGACAGACGGTGATCGCGGGCCGCTGCTGCAGCCGGTCGGCCAGGGCAAGGCCCACGGCCATGGGCATTCCTCCAGCCACGATGGCATTGCCGCCGTAGAACCGGCGACTCACATCGAAGATGTGCATCGAGCCGCCCCGCCCCCGGCTGGCTCCGTTCACCTTGCCGAACAGCTCCGCCATGAGGGGGCCCGGCGGCACTCCGCGGGCCAGCGCATGGCCATGCTCTCGATAGGTGGACACGACGTTGTCCGCCGGGGTGAGCGCGCCCATGACGGCCACCGAGACCGCTTCCTCGCCGATGCTCAGATGGAGGAATCCCCGGATCTTCCCCGCGCTGTAGAGCTCGGCGGCCTTTTCCTCGAATCGCCGGATCAGGAGCATCTGTCCGAGCCAGCGACGCGCCGTGGCCGGTTCGATGGCGCCGGCCGCGGCGGGGACCACGGGAGCATTACGGGTTGCCATGGGCGGAATCCTCCAGCGTGGAGGTGTCTCCTTCGGGCAGGCCGAGCTCCCTCGCCTTGAGCAGCCGGCGCATGATCTTCCCGCTCCGGGTGCGGGGAATCGTGGGGAGAAAGGCGATTTCCTTCGGGGCCACCACGGCGCCCAGCCGCGTCCGCGCGAAGCCGAGGAGATCCCGTCGGAGGGCGTCGTCCGGTTCGAAACCGCTCTTGAGCGCGATGAAGGCCTTGACCAACTCGCCGGACACCGGATCCGGCTTGCCGATCACGCCGGCTTCCGCGACGGCCGGGTGCTCGAGCAGCGTGCTCTCGACCTCGAAGGGGCCAATGAGATGCCCCATCGTCTTGATGACATCGTCCGCCCGCCCGACGAACCAGTAGTAGCCATCGGCGTCGCGCCGAGCCAGGTCGCCGGTCAGGTAGAACCCGCCGGCGAAGCACTTGGCGTAGCGCTCAGGATCGGACCAGTAGGTACGGAACATGGATGGCCACCCCGGCCGGAGCGCGAGTTCGCCCATGGTGTCCGGTCGGGTGATCTCCTCCACCCCGCCGTCCTCGGTGCGGCGGACGATCGCCGCGTCGATGCCGGGCAGCGGACAGCCCATGGAGCCGGGCCGGACCTCCATGGCCGCGAAGTTGGCGATCATGATCCCGCCGGTCTCGGTCTGCCACCAGTTGTCGTGGAAGCACCGGCCGAAGACCTCCTGACTCCAGACCACGGCCTCCGGATTGAGCGGCTCGCCGACACTGGCGAGAAAGCGCAGCGCGGAAAGATCGTGTTCGCCGGCCAGGGCGGAGCCCGCCTTCATCAGCATCCGGATGGCGGTCGGCGCGGTATACCATACCGTCACCCGCTCGGCGGCCAGCAGCTGGTACCAGCGCCGGGCGTCGAACTCGGCCTCGTCGAGAACGCAGGTGACGCCGTTGCTCAGCGGCGCGATGATGCCATAGGAGGTGCCGGTGACCCACCCCGGATCGGCCGTGCACCAGAAGACGTCCCCCGGGTGGAGGTCGAGGGCCAGCCTCCCGGTGACGTGGTGCGCCAACACCGCCCCGTGCACGTGAAGCGCCCCCTTGGGCATGCCGGTCGTGCCGCTGGTGAAGTGGATGAGGGCGGGGGTCTCAGGGTCGGTGGGCGGAATGGTGAACTCCGGGCTGGCCGTTTGGAGAAGGGGCGACCAGGCGTGGATGTCTGACCCAGTCGTCGCGGCGTCGTCCTGACCGACCAGGATGATGTGCTCGAGCGCGGAGAGCCCAGCGCGATTGCCGGCCACCTTCCGCTGGTAAAGCGCAGCGGTGGTGATCAGCACGCGCGCCCCGCTCTTCTCCAGCCGGGTCCTCACCGGTTCGGGGCCGAAGGCCGAGAACAGGGGGCAGAAGATCGCTCCCAACTTCCAGGTCCCGAGGGCGGCAATGTGGAGCTGGGGAACGCGGCCAAGCAGAGTTGCCACGCGGTCACCCGGGGCGACGCCAAGCCTGCGGAGGGCGTTGGCGAAGCGGCTGGAAAGCTGCGACAGCTCCACATAGGTGAAATCCCGCCTGGTACCGTCGCGCGCGAGCGAGCGCAACGCCGCGAGATTCGCGAGGCGGCCGATGGCGTGACGATCCACCGCCTCGTGGGCGATGTTCAATCCCTTGCCACCGGGGAGCCCTTCCAGTTCTCCCCGAGCCCCGGCCCAGCTGAAGCTGCGCCGCTCGGCCTCATAGTCAGCCAGGTTCGGAAGCAGTTCCCCGGACCGGGGCGGAGCGATCCGTGGGACCCGTTCAGGCATGAGGATGCTGCTCATCGAGACTTCCTGGAGGGACTCTTTCAACTTCGCTCCCGCAGTCTGAAATGGGCCTGAGCGCCCGATGAAGCGGAGTTCATGGCCACCCTCAGCCGCCCGCTCGTGGAGTTCCTCGTCGGAGGCCCGTGCCGCCCCATTCGTGAAGAGCGGCTCGCTCGCGCGCTGGGGGAGGCTTCATGCTCCCCGAAGAACCTTTGAGAAGGGGCGACTGCGGGTCCCGACAGGCGGGGCCGCTCGGTCGCCCGGCACGACATCCTCGGGAGGCATTATGACCAGTGCCACTGCCCTCAAACCGGACGGCGCTGTGTTGCACGCGATCTACCAGAGGCGCGCCGTACGCTCCTATCAGGCGACCCCGCTTCCCGATGCGACAATTAACACCCTGCTGGAGGCAGCCGTTCAGGCGCCGACCGCGATGCATCGGGAGCCATGGGCCTTCGTGGTGATCCAGAACGCCGCCCAGCTCAAGCGCTACTCGGATCGGGCCAAGGCCTTGTTGCGTGAGGAAGCCGCGAGGCATCGGGACCTGCTCCGGGTCCCAGGAGTCTCCCCCTCGGATGAGCATCTGACAAAGCTTCTGGCCGATCCCGGCTTCAACATCTTCTACGATGCCGGCACACTCATCGTGATCTGTGCCAGGCCGATGGGGACGTTCGTGACCGCCGACTGCTGGTTGGCGGCCGAAAACCTGATGCTGGCCGCATGTTCGCTCGATCTCGGGACTTGCTGCATCGGCTTCGCGATCCCACTTCTCAACACCCCTGAGGTGAAGCAGGAGCTACGGATCCCGGCGGAGGTCACGGTCGTGGCACCCATCATCGTGGGCGTGCCGACCGGTCCGGCACCGTCGGTGCCCCGCAAGCCGCCCGAGATTCTGCACTGGGCCCGGTAATCGGTTGAATCCGTTGTTGAGCGTCACCTTGGCTGCCCCACTCCGGGGACTCTCCGCTGCAGCCGGTGGAGTCTCAGGATCTCCCGCTCGGTCGTCGCGTCCTCAGGCGCCTTGTCCGTCCGCTCCCCGACCAGCCGGGGGAAGCGGAGCGCGTATCCCGGCTCCTGCGCCACCTTGCCGCAGGTATGAGACGGTGACCGGGTGATCTCATCCGCCAGCACCTCGACGACCAGCGTCGGCGTGACCCAGATGTCCGGCGTGATCAGGGAGTCGACCTGCCGTGGCCGGTCACGGCTCGCATGCCGATCCAGCCTCGCCCGAAGATCCTTCCAGGCGCGCTCGGACAGTCCCGATCCGATCTTCGCCACGGTGCGGAACCGATCGTGTCCGGGCTCGTAGACCGCTGCCAGCAGGGAGCCGATGCCCAGCGCGGCCCGTTTGCCCCGGCCACGGAGGTACCCCACGAGAACCAGATCCACGGTGTCCCGTAGACGCGATTGGTACGCCCGCTTGAGCTTCACCCAGTCGTAGCCCCGCGCCCCAGCCCGGTAGGGCGCGTCCGGCCGCTTGGCCATGATGCCCTCCAGTCCGCGGTGAACCATCTCGTCGAAGTACGCCTGTAGCCGGACCGGACTCGCGGTCGAGATGGCCTCGGTGACCGCAATGGGATCGTCCAGCGAGGAGCGGATCAGCTTTCGCATCTCCCGCGAGCGCCGTTGCTGCGACCAGGCCAGGCAGCTCCGTCGGCCGGCATACAGGAGGTCGAAGGCAAACAGTCGCAACGGATGCCGCTCGACCGCCGCGGCAATCCCGGTCTTCCGCTTCCGGGTCATGGTGACTTGAAAGGGAAGAAACTCGCCGGTTTCGGGAATCTGCACGACCGCCTCGCCCTCGAGGATGATCCGTTTCACCCTGGTCTGACGGCGCATCGCCCCAGCCAGGTCGGGGAACATCCCGGTCACGTTTTCCAGTCGCCGGCTGAAGGCCCACACCCGCGAGCCATCCCGATGCAGCTGCAGTCGGAGCCCATCGTACTTGGGTTCGGCCTGCACCTTCCCCAGCCGGGCGACGATCGCCTCGGCCGAAGGCAGTCGCTGCGCCAGCGCGGGGCGCACGGGAACGCCCGGTTCGGGAGCGATGGTACCCAAGGCCGTTGCCCCTTTCGCGAATGCGAGGCACACGACGCCCCCCAGGTCGGAGCGCACGTTGTAGGCATGCTCCAGGATCGGCTTCTGCCGCCGGTCTCCGAGCGCCGCCAGCGCCGCGGCCTCGAGGATGGTCTGGTCGCCGACGCCGAGGCGGAGTCGGCCCTGGGCGATGCGGACCAGAAACTTGGCTTCGATCGGATCGGCCTGGCGGAGGAGATTCGCGAGGCGCCCCGTCTTGCGCTCGATCGAGCCCGGCCCGCTGGTCCGGGCCACCTCCAGGAGTGCGTCATAGCTCTGCTTGAGCGTGAGGCGCCGTCCCCGCGCCGGGGGCGCCAGGGCCTCCGCCACCAGGCCCAGGTCACCGAGTTTCGCCAGGCGCCGCGAGACCGCCGTCCGGGTGGCCCCGTACGCCTGCACCAGCGTCGCGAGCAGGAGCCTCTCGCCTACTCCGATCTCGACGCCCTCGAACGGCGGTCGGAGCTGGCCCTGCAGGAGATAGACGACCCGCCCGCAGTCCTGGGACCCCGCGTGGCGCAGCAGATCGGCGACCAGTTCCACCATCCGACGGCGGGAACCGGTGCTCTCCAGTTCGGCAAAGGCCTGCGCGGTTTCCTGAAAACGCATGTTTGGCGGACCGGACGTAGGGAGCGGATTCCGTGGGCGTTCAGAGCGTGCTCGTATGACTGTCGCCGCTGACTCGGAGGCCACGGTCGGCGCGGGGCGAAGTCGGCTGGCTACGCCCACGCCCTCCTTGCGAGGTGCAGACTCGCAGGCCCCCCGCCTCCGCAGTATGATACCGCGGCAGAACCATCATGCGACCTCTCCCGTTCGTGTGGCCCTACTGGCCGCTCTTCTGGACCGTCTGCGTTTGGGCTTTCTTACCCGAATACCGAATCATTCGGAAGGCCCAGCAGCCCGCTGCTCGCTCCGATTCGCCTGACGCAGGCTCGGTCCGGGTGATCATCGTCGGGGGGTCGATCGCGTCCGCCATCGCCTATCCGCTCGCGTGGGTACCCGTCCTGCGTCTGCCCGTTGCCTGGCAGCCCGTCGCCTTCTTCATCGGCATCGCTACCCTGATCGCCGGAAGCCTCCTCCGTCGCCACTGCTGGCGGCAGCTCGGCCCCTCGTTCACCGGCGACGTTCGCGCCGCGGCGGACCAGCCCATCGTGAAGACCGGGGCCTATGCGCTGGTGCGCCATCCGTCCTACAGCGCCGCCATCCTGATGAATGCCGGGATTGGGTTGGCGCTGGGCAGTTGGGGCAGTACTACGGTGCTGGTCCTCGCATCCTTGGCCATCTATGGCTACCGGATCGCCGTCGAGGAACGAGCCCTCCTGGCGGCCATCGGCGAGCCGTACCGGGAGTTCATGCGAACCCGGCGGCGTCTCATTCCATATATCTACTAGCGAGTGGACCATGGTCGCGACACCTGATCACGTCGCGTACCCGACCGACGGCAGGCGTTAGGTGCTGCCGACCGTCCCGGTGAGACTACGCCTGCTGCTCCTGTCGGCCGTGTTTACCGCCGGCGGTGTCTGGATGGCCGTCTCCGGCGAAACCACCGGCTGGTTCGTCGCGGGGTTCTTTGGGTTGTGCCTCCTGATTTTCATCTTTCAACCGTGGTTTCCCAAGCCTCAAGTCACCCCCGAGTATCGGCTCGTAATTACCCAGGATGATATCGCGTGCGAGCACCCCAAGAGGGAGCGCGAATCGATCCGGTGGGACCAGGTCAACCGGATCTGGTATGTCACGACTTCCGATGGCCCACGGTGGCCGGATGAGTGGATCCTCCTGGACGGAGAGGATAGAGGCTGTTCCTTCCCAACCGAGGCATCGGGTATGGACCGCATATGGGATGAGCTGGAGCAACGGTTTCCGGGCTTCGACTACGGTCCGTTGATCCGCGGGGGTACCGATAACGCCAAGTATCTCTGCTGGGAGCGGCAGCCGCGGACCAACGGCTGACGTGGATCGGAGAGCGTGGCGGACTGACGGGGCGGATGAAGAAGTTGAACTTTGCAGAGTGAGGCGCCGCTCACCAAGGGCGACTACCTGCTCACCTGATCAACCTTGTGTGGCCTTTGATCGGGGATAGTTTACACCCTTCTCGAACCATCACCCCCCGACATTGGAGACCTTATGACCCGTCGTTTCGCAACGGGCCTTGCCGTGCTGGCCCTCGCGTTGCCGCTATCCGCCTCGGCCCAAACCGATGTTCGTGCCCAAATCGCCAAGATGGACCAGGCCTGGCAGACGGCCTACAACGCGGGAGACGCGGCTGCTCTCACCGCGCTCTACACCGACGACGCCAAGCTCATGGCCCCCGGCAGCGAACCAGCCTCCGGCCACGCGGCCATCCAGGCTCTCTTCAAGGCGGACATAGCCAAGGGCGCCAAGAACACCCTGACCCTGGGAGACGTCACGGCTTTCGGTGATTTTGCCCTCGAGACCGGCAGCTGGGTGGCCAACGCCGCCGACGGCAAACATCTGGACCACGGCACCTTCATGACGCTCTACAAGAAGGTGGGCGGGGCCTGGAAGATCTACCGTGACACCTGGAACAGCAGCATGAAGTAGTGGGCCGGTGCGGAGGGCGCGCCTGGCCCTGGGATCCACGGCGCGCCCCGGCTCGGCTGCCGCCTCACCAGCACCTCACCGTAAGACGCTGGCTACCTTGCTCACTCGATCAACCCGTACCTCGCGGCGTACTGCACCAGATCGGCGTTGGTGGCGACCGCCATCTTCTCGAGAATGCGGGTCCGGTAGGTGCTCACCGTCTTGGCCGAGAGGCCCAGCTCGGTGGCGATCTGGGAGACGGTGAGCCCGCTGCCCAGCCGGCGCATGACTTCGAACTCGCGATCGGACAGCAGCTCGTGGGGCGCCCGCTGCCCGCCGTTATCCAGTTGGCTGGCCAGCCGCTCCGCCAGGGTGGGACTGACGTACTTGCCGCCGCGATAGACCCGACGGATCGCCTCCAGCAGCTGGTCCGGTGAATGGTCTTTGGTGAGATAGCCCGAGGCCCCCGCCTTGAGTGCCCGCACCGCCCACTGGTCTTCGGGGTGCACGCTCAAGACCAGGACCCGGATGGTGGGGTGCCGTTCGCGCAGAGCCCGCAGGGTCTCGAGGAACGGGCCGCCCGGCATCGAGACATCGAGCAGCACCAGATCGGTGGCGGCGGTATCGAGCGCTTTCAGCAGGGCAGTGGCGTCGCCGGCCTCACCGGAGAGGACCAGCCCCGCATCGGCCTCCACGATTCGGCGAAGCCCCTGCCGGACGATCGGATGGTCGTCGGCGATGAAGATGCGAATCGCGCTCGATTTCATGGTGTCGCGACCGGGATGGTGACCACGATCGCGGTGCCCTCGCCCGGTTCGCCCCGTACCAGCAAGGTCCCCCCGCAGGCCATGGCGCGTTCCCGCATGCCCACCAGGCCCAGCGACCGGATCCCGCTCAGCGATTGGGGCGTGAAGCCGACCCCGTTGTCCTCCACGCCGAGGATGATGGCCGTCCCCACGTGGCGCACGGTCACGTCCACCCGGGTGGCCTTGGAGTGTCGGGTGACGTTGGTCAGCGCCTCCTGAATGATTCGAAACGCATGGCTCGCCACCTGGTCGGGGAGCTGGGGAAACTCCTCGGCCTGGAGGGTGACCTTGATCCCGGTCCGCTGAGCCGCATCCTGGACCAGCCACTCGATGGCGGCCTCCAGGCCGAGCTGGTCGAGGATGCTGGGCCTGAGCTCGGTGGCGATCCGGCGGACGATCTCCATGGTCTCGTCGATTCGGGTCGTGATCGACTCCGCTCCCACCCGGAAGGCTCCCGAATTGTTCTTGGCAGGCCGGCTCTCGAGCCAGGCCAGCTCGAGTTTCAAGGCGGTGAGCGCCTGACCCAGCTCGTCATGGATCTCCCGGGAGATGCGGGTCCGCTCCTCTTCCCGGGTTGCGTGGAGCCGGGCCGCGAGGGCCCGCAGCTCGGTCCGGGACTGCTCCAGTTCCTCCGCGGCCTGGATCCGGTCGGTGACGTCCCGCTGGACCCCGAAGTGCCCGGTGATGCGGCCGTCGGCATCGTAGAAGCACATGTAGTCGCCTTCCACCCACATGGCCGATCCGTCCAGCCGGCGCTCGTTGCTGATGCTGTGGGTGTGACCCGCATCGAACAGCCTCCGCCAGCCCCGGCGGCCGCCCTCCAGGTCATGCCGGAAGAAGTCACTGGGTGTGAGGCCGATTAGCGCGGACGGAGCGGCCCGGAATTGGGCCGCCATCGCCGGATTGACCTTGGTCATCCGCTGATGGGAAAAGACGTAGTCCAGCACGGCGTCCTTGTCGACCCCGGGCCCCCACTCGATCGGTTGATCGATCATCATGAAGAAGAACCCGTCCTGAGAGCGCTCGAAGAAGGCTTCCAAGAGAGCGGGGGTGTTCCAGTCCGGTAGCTCGGGCAAGGCGCTGGGCATAGAGTCCTGAGTCGGAAGATGGGGAGGAGTCGTCCTGCAAGGAAGGAGGAGGGGCCCCGGATGGGCCGGGGACCCCAGGGTGGTGCAGATGGCCTTCCTATTGGACGACGATCCGCCCGGTCATGGCCGACCCGTGGACCATACATTGGTAGGTGTAGGTCCCGGGATTCTGGAACGTTACCGTGTAGCTGCTGTTGGCCGCGCTCATGACGACACTGTTCCTGAAGATCTCCGGGGCCCCGGTCGATTGGATGCTGTGCTGACCCGCGGCGTTCCAGGTCCAGGTGACGCTGCTGCCCGCCGCAATCGTGTCCACGGCGGGATTCTGACTGCCGTTGTGCGCGCTTCGAAAGAAGATGTTCCCCACCGTGACCTGGCCGACCGCGCCACCACCAACGCCTCCGCTTACGCCTCCGGAGGGTGAGTACATGTTGCCGCACGCCCACTGGGTAGCGATGGCGGCTGCCAGGATCCATGCTCTGCGCTTCATGTCGACCTCCTGCAAGCTGAGTGAGAGGCCGAGGCCCCTTTGGTTGGCGACCCCAACGGCTCGGTCTGCGGGTCACTCGGATCGCTGTTGGTTGGGTTCAAGGCCACCTCGCCGCTGGTGAACGTCACCCATGCGACCACCGCCGAGTTGAGCACCTTGCCAGCGGAGGGGGCATAGACCGTCGGCTTCATCTCTCATACTCCATCGTGAATGGGATCGCTCGCTAACGGCGATAACATTAGCGATCGCCCCTTCGAGGAAATATCAGGCGCGGCGCCGTTGGCGGCGGGAAAACCGAGGAACAGCGGTGTAGGACGGAGGACTACAGGGGGAGCCAGAGGTCAGGGCGCGGCGCTCGCGCCCCTGCGCGGGTGGCTTTCGCCGGCGCGTGGAGGTACGTAGGTTGACCTCCGCTCAGAGATCAGGTCCACCGGCGAACGCGAGACCGCAGCATGCACGAGAGGCAGTCCCTGCCATGAACGTCGCCCAGCTCCGCGAGCTGTTTCCCGGCCTCAAGGACACCATCTACCTGAACACCGCCACCCTGGCGGTGGGGTGCCGGCCGGCCCGCGAGGCCTACGAGCGTGCGGTCGCTCTCTGGTCCGAAGGCCGTTTCGACTGGGTGGAAGCCGAGCGGGCAGGGGAAGAGGCCCGCGCCGGTGTGGCGCAGATCTTCGGCGCGCGCCCCGAGGAGGTCGCGATCGTCCCGGCCGTGAGCAGTGCCGCCGGGATCGTGGCGGCCAACCTCCCCCCCGGCCGGCCCGGCGAGAACATCGTCGTCGCCGAGGGCGAGTTCACCTCGAACTATTTCCCCTGGGTCCTGCTCCGGGAGCGGGGCTATGAGGTGCGCGCCGTTCCTACGACCGGCGACAGCCTCCCGGCCGAGGCCTTCGGCGACTACGTCGATGGAGGCACCCGCCTGGTCGCGGTGAGCGCCGTGCATTCGCCCACGGGCTATCGGACCGATCTCGCTGCGCTCAGTCGGATTGCCGCTCGCTCCGGGGCCTGGTTCTTCGTGGATGCCTGCCAGGCGGCCGGGGCGGTGCCCCTCGATGTGGTGCGGGACAGGATCGATTTCCTGGCCGCCTCCAGTCACAAGTTCCTGCTCGGCTCCAGGGGGATGGGGTACCTCTACGTACGGGGTGAGCTCCTCGACCGTATCCGTCCCATTCTCCCCGGTTGGAAGGCGGCCCGGAAGCCACTCGAGAGCTTCTACGGCCCCGCCATGGACCTGTCGCCGACGGCGTCGAAACTCGATACCTCATTGGTCTGGTTCGCGGCCCTGGCCGAGCAGGCGGCGCAGGGGATCTTTCGCCAATTCGGGCTTCCAGCCCTGCTCGAGCGCAACGCCCAGCTCTCCCAACGCCTGCATGACGCGCTTGAGGCGCACGGTTCCGGGCTCCGCCCTTTCCCTCCTCGCCACCGCTCCTCGATTGTCTCCGTGCCGGTGCGCGACACCGAAGCGGCCATGACGCGGCTCCGCTCGGCCAATGTGGTGGCCTCGGTACGGGCAGGCAGGGTGCGGCTGGCGGTGCATTTCTACAATCTGGAGGAGGAGATCGATCGCGTGGCCGAGCTGCTTGGAGGTGTTTGAAGACGTTCCTGGGGCCCATGGACGACGAACGGACAACTAACTGCTGGACGTAAGAGGAGCGCACGGCATGAGAGCGAGCCACACCCTCACAGCACTGATACTCGCCGGCACCCTCGCGATCGGATGCGCCAGACCGAAGGCGACCGCCGCCGACCTCCAGCGCATGAATCAGGAATTCGCGGCCGCCATCAACGCCAGGGACGCCGCCAAGGCCGCGAGCCTCTACACCGTCGATGCGGTCATCATGCCTCCCAACGGCGACACGGTTCGGGGACGCGCAGCGATCCAGGCCTACTGGCAGCACGAGATCGATGGCGGAGTGACCGATGTGTCGGTGCACTCGCTCGCCACCTCGAGCGAGGGTACCCTGGGGTACGAAGTCGGTACCTATCGGCTGGCCGTCAAACCACCGTCTGGTCCTTCGGGGGAGGACCGCGGCAAGTACGTCGAGCTGCTGCGGCGGGAGCCCGATGGCGTCTGGCGGTCCATCGTGGGCATCTGGAACT
The DNA here is from genome assembly GCA_963704015.1 of uncultured Gemmatimonadales bacterium. GTDB lineage: Bacteria > Gemmatimonadota > Gemmatimonadetes > Gemmatimonadales > GWC2-71-9 > DATIWD01. Next base: position 28,221 of record CAVPGI010000017.1, on the reverse strand, counting down.
CCGACCTCCCAGCGTCGGGTCAGTAGCGTCGCCGTCTTTCGCCTTACCAGTCATCGACCAGAGACCGATCGATCAGGTCCACGACCGATCAGGAGATCGGCATGCCGAAACACGTCGAGATGGCGGAGGCGCTGCTCCGATAGTACCATCGCGTCCCTCCCTCGGCGTGGGTTTCGTGCTCAGGGAGCGCTCGCCGAGCCGGGGATGGGGCAAGGCGCTTGACAGGGCTACGGCTGGGCCGAAGTTGGAAGCAGTGAATCGGGGAGACTACCCGGAGCCGGACCATGCGTTCCACCTCATTGCTCCTCAGTCTGCTGACGCTTGGCCCCGCTGCGTGCTCTAACTCGCTGCCTACCGCATCCAACACCGGCTCCTTGCAGGGAGCCTGGGCATCCGACCAGGTCAGCCTCACCATCACCGACCACAACGCCAACCTCGAGTTTCTGGCCTCCGGCGGCTGTTACGGTTCGTATGGTCAGATCCCCCAGGCCATCCCTCAGGGCCCCTTCTCCCTCCCAGGAACCTACACGCAGCTGATTGGCGCCTTCCCGGGAAAGGTGGATTACCCGGCGCAATACTCCGGGCAGGTGGACGGCACTGACCTGGTGCTGACGATCACCGTCCCCACATTGCCACTGTCCATCGGTCCGGTCCACCTGACCGCTGGGCGGAAGCAAACCTGGTCGGCGTGCCGATATCCCTGACCGCGACCCTATCACTCCCAATTGCCAGAGTCCGGGGGCGTTAGGCCGGAACCTTAGGTTGCACCACCCACGGCCATGATCTGGTTCGGCTCCGCCGTCCTTCTGGTTGCGATCCTCTCCGGCGCCACCGCATCGATGGTGGGGTTCGGCATCGGGAGCCTGTTGACGCCGCTGCTGGCCCTGCGCTTCGGCACCAGCACCGCGGTCGCGGCGGTCACCATACCGCATATGCTCGCCACCGCCGTCCGATGCTGGCGGCTCCGGGCCTACATCGACCGCGCGGTCCTGCTCCGTTTTGGAGTCTTGAGCGCGGTGGGAGGATTGGCCGGGGCGCTGCTGTACACCCGACTGGGATCGGCCGCCCTGACCCGGATTTTGGGCGGGCTGCTGCTGCTGACGGCGATCGCGCAACTGACCGGCTGGGCCTCGCGCTGGCATCCCCGGGGGCCCATGGTCGCGATGTTGGGGCTATGTTCCGGGTTCTTCGGAGGCGTGGCCGGCAACCAGGGCGGCCTCCGCGCGGCGGCATTGACCGCTTTTGGGCTCTTCCCAGCCGCCTTCGTGGCGACCGCGACGGCGACCGGGCTCATGGTCGATGCCGCGCGCGCGCCGGTGTATCTCTGGGGTGGCGCCCGAGGCCTGGTTCCGCTCTGGCCGGTGATCGCCACGGCCGTGGTCGGCGTACTGATCGGTACCCTGCTGGGAGAGCGCCTCCTCCTGGGGCTCCCGGTCCGCCGGTTCGGCCAAATCGTGGGTACGGCGGTGGGGTTGCTGGGCCTCTGGCTTCTGTTCGGTACCACCGGTCGTTAGGCGGGGGGCTCGATGCAGCTACTCCAGGACCTCGAAACGACGCGCGACCAGACCGTGAGCTTCTTCTCGCTCGGCGAGAAGGACCTGGCCCGGACCTACGCGCCGGGCAAGTGGTCCGTGCGGTTCCTCCTCCTCCACCTGGCGGATAGCGAGACCGTGCTCTACGACCGGATCCGACGGGTCTTGAGCGAGCCCCGCCAAGTCCTCTGGGTCTACGATCAGGATGCCTGGGCCAAAGGACTGGACTACGCTCATGTTCCCCTCGAACTCTCCAGACGGGTCTACCAGTCGGTCAGGAGTGCCATCGTCTATTACGCGGGCCTGCATTACGAGCGCAAAGGCCACCTGGAGTTCGTGCACAGCGTGACCGGTGTCAGGACCTTGAAGGACGAGTTCGATAAAGTCGCTTCGCATAATGCTCATCACCTCGAGCAGATCAGGACGGCACTGGCCGCCGCCCCGAGACCCGTAGCCTAGACATGCCCTGGCGGCTGCCAAACCGCCTCTCCAAACAGCCGTCGGTTGGTACCCAAAGGAGCACAGCATGCAACTCGGCGCCTTTTTGATCAGCCTGGCCGTCAAGGACATTGGGGCTTCGAGGAAGTTCTACGAGAAGTTCGGGTTCAAGTTCTTCGGCGGGGACGCCTCGCAGGGTTGGCTCATCCTGAAGAACGGCGATGCCGTGATCGGACTGTTCCAGGGGATGTTCGAGAAGAACATTCTCACCTTCAATCCCGGCTGGGATGGCAACGCCCAGAAGCTGACCTCGTTCACCGACGTCCGGGAGCTGCAGCGCCAGCTCAAGGCCCAAGGGGTGGCCGTGCAGCCGCAGGCGGACGAGAAGACCACGGGACCGGCCAGCTTCATGGCGGTGGACCCCGACGGCAACCCGATCCTGGTCGATCAACATGTGTGAGCCAGGTGGCGCTGGTCGAGTGAGGGGGCCTGGCCGATCACGTTGGGCGGCACCAGGTGAACTGGGACGTGGGGCTGCATACAATCATCGATGACCCCTAGCCGCCGAAAGGCCATATCGCCCGAGAGGTTCGCCGAACTAATCCGTCCCCTGCTAGGACTTCGCGTCTCATATGCGTGGCGGGGCTACGGATCGGCCATCTTCCTTGAGCTTGGCAAGCTAAGCCAGCCTCGCAATAGAAAGCATCCTCGCGGCGAGGCCGGGGTCATGATCGAGTGGAGCTGGCGAATTGAAGGCTCCGCCTCCATCCTCCTCGGCAGTTGGAGCCTTGAAAGGAAGATCTCGAACGGTGTTAAGGCTCTCAAAGGCCGCTTGGTGCAATCGATCACCATCGACTCCCGCCTCCCCGAACTTTGCATTGAGTTGTCTGCAGGCCGCTGGGTGCACTCATTCATGACCGCCGAGGGGCAGCCGGAGTGGACGGTATTCCTGCACGACGGCAGTTGGGTGTGCGTGGAGCGAGGTCGGCTCTTGCACGATCAGCAGAACGCCAGACCACGTCGGGCCGTTAGGTAGTTAGCGTTCGGACCATCCAACTCCAAGGAGACAACCGCACGTGCGCAAACTATTCCTCGCTCTCCCCGTACTGCTCCTGGCTGCCAGACCGACGACGGCCTCGGCCCAAGCCGATGTGATGGTGGCGGTCATTCAATTCGTGGACGCCTTCAACAAGGGTGACCTCAAGACGATGACGGCGGCCTGCGCCGCGGAAACATCGATCCTGGACGAATTCCCACCCCACGAGTGGCACGGTGCCGGCGCCTGCGCCAAGTGGTCGAATGACTACGACGCCGACGCCAAGAAGAATGGGATCACCGACGGCGTCGTCACGCTCGGCACCCCCAAGCACGTGGATGTCGCCGGAGACCGGGCCTATGTCGTGGTTCCCGCATCCTACGCCTACAAGCAGAAGGGGAAGGCGGTCAAGGAGACCGACTCGATCATCACCCTGGCCCTGCAGAAGGGCGCGGCCGGTTGGCGGATCACCGGGTGGGCCTGGGCCAAGAGCTAGGCTCCAATGTGAAACGTCATCGACGGCGCACTCGTACGGACGCCGAGCCATTTCACCGGTTGAGCACCGTACCAGTCGGCGATAGAGAGGCAGGCGCAGGATGATCGGCATTCCGGAGTGGGCGATTGGGGTCGCGGTCATCATATTCTCAGCGGCACTGGCCCAGATCGTAGTGATCAAGTTGCGGGCTTCCGTGCGGATGCTGCCTCCCTCGGATAACGAAACGGGGGAGTTACGTCAGGCACTCGATAAAATGCAGAGCCGCATGGGTGAGTTGGAAGAGCGGCTTGATTTCACTGAGCGCCTCCTGGCTCAGCATCGCGACGCCGACCGGTTAGGACCTCCGGCACAGTAGACTCGACAGGACCTCTCCATGACCTTCAAGCCCGCGATCTGGCAGCCGATCGCCATTGTGTTAGCCGCCATCAACCTGGCCGGAGTCGGCTTCGCGGCGGCGTCGACCGAAACGTGGCATGCCTCGATTCACGCGGCGCTCGCCCTGGGGTTCGGCTTGTGGGCCCAGCGCATGCGGCGGGTGCCCGCCGGGAGCGAGAGCGGGAGCGAGAGCGAGGCTCGGCTCGACGCGCTCGAGGGCGAGGTGGGTAACCTGCGCCGGGAGCTGGGCGAGGCGCAGGAGCGGCTGGACTTCGCCGAACGGGTGCTGGCCCAGGTTCCGGACTCCCGCCGAGTGGGCCCGGATCGCTAGGGGCCGAAGCTACGCGATATCGCGGCCGCAGAAGGGACGCCCAGTAGGATGAAACCGCTCGCGCTGCTGGGTGGCGCTCTCCTGGTCGTGGTGGCTGCGGTCGTCGTCTACCGCGCCGGCCAGCCCGCGACCTTCGTTATTCGCGGCCGAGGCGTCATTGGCGACACCAGCGCCGTCAGCGTGACCACCGTGGCCGTGGCCTCCGAGGCCACGGACTACCAGGGGAATCCGGTTCAAGCCGGTCCCGGCCACAAGTTTGTCCTGCTCGACTGCCGCTTCTCCGCTCCGTCCAATCAGGTGGAGTTCGAGGACTTCCAACTGGTCAAAGAACGCCCTGCCAAGGTTGGCGAAGAGGTGAACCTCGGGGACACCGAGGACTCCGATTCATTCTACTGGGGCTACCTCGACGCGTCGGGTCACTCCGTCACCCAGCCACCGGACTCGACCGGCCCGTTTCGGGCTCGGCTCGTCTTCAAGGTCCCGACCGAGGCTCGACAGGGTTACCTGTCTTACTGGGGCCTCTACTGGGGGCCATTCAAATTGGACTAGCCGACATGCGCACCCGCCTGTCAACCGCTCTCTCCATACTCGTCATCTTCGATGGCGCCAGCTGGGCACTCGGTGCCCTCCCCGCGCTGTACTACGCCTTCACTCGCCACGATCTGCCCACGGTGGCAGGGATCAAGCTCCTGAGCGGGCCCTTCGCGAAGCTCGGTCTCGAAGGCTTCATCGTCGCTGGACTCCTGTTCGTCGTGGTCAGCGGCCTCAAGCTCCTGGCCGGGTACTGGATCTGGCATAGCCGGAAGGACGGCGCGGTCCTCCAGCTGATCTTGTTGGGCCTGAGCACGATGTTCTGGTATGGGTTCGCCCTGCCGTTGGGACCCATCGAGGGAATCGCCGAGGTCGTGCTCATGCGACTCGTCTGGAAGGGCCTGAGCTAAGCGCAGTCACTCCGTTGTGGCAAAAACCGGAAACGGCGACAGCAACCATGTCCTTTGACTACCAGCCGGTCCTGCGCGGCGACCTGCTCATCCTGCGCCCGCTCCGGGCCGACGACTACGACTCGCTCTACGCCGTGGCCTCCGATCCGCTGATCTGGGAGCAGCATCCGGACCAGACTCGCTATCAACCGGCCGGCTTCCAGAAATTCTTCCGCGAGTCTCTGACCTCCGGGGGCGCCTTGATCGCCATCGACGCTAACACCGCGGCGGTGATCGGCTCGTCCCGCTTCCATGGCTACAACGAGGAGCTGGACGAGGTCGAAGTCGGCTGGACCTTCCTGGCGCGGAGCCATTGGGGCGGGCGCTACAACGGCGAGATGAAACGGCTGATGCTTGGGCACGCCTTCCGCTTCGTGGGCCGGGTGGTCTTCCTGGTCGGCCCGCAGAACCTCCGCTCTCAGCGAGCCGTCGAGAAGATCGGCGGCGTGCGCGTAGGCACTCGAGCCGATGGTGCGGGCCGTGAGAGGGTCCTGTTCGCCATCACCGCCGCCAATTTCACCGCTCGGTGAAACCGACCTATTCCCCTGACCGCCCTGTCCGCCCTGTCCGCCTTGTCCGCCTGACCGCGCTTCGATGCCTCACACGTCAACCGACCACCGATCTTCTCTCGAGGCATCCACCGGGTTAGATTTCATTCACCTTCGCCATCCTCGCTGAGTGCGGAGGCACACCCACCTTGGTAGGACCTCATGCCCGACCGTAATCCGCCTGCCCGCGCTGGCGCCACGAAAGGGACCACGCGGACGCTCACCGATCGAGTCAGCGCTCGCGTCGCCGAAGCCGGCCTCTCCTTGGAGCAACGCGACAAGGCCTCTCGCGGGAAGCGTTCGCGCCGCTCGCGTGCGGGCACTACCCTGGCGCCCACGGGAACCCCGGATGAAGTCCGGGCCGCGCGGTCGCTTCGACGCGTCTTTACCGAAATGGGCGACGCCTACCACAGCTACCGGCGCCGCACCGGCCAACCCGTGCTGGTCCCCTTGCGCGAAGCCGCCTACGCTTTCAAGTCGGACCCCAGTCTGACCTCTCTGGTGACGGTGGCCAGTTTCCTCGACGATCTCTCCCTGCTGGAATGGTAGGTTTGGGCCTCGGGAGGTCGGCCGTCACGGCTGATCTCCCTTCCCAGGCCCGCTAGAAACAACCGTCGCACCGTCGGCGTGAGACCGCGCCGACTTGCTCGCACCGTACCGACCATGGATTTCCCTCCGGTGGCGTGACCCTCGAGGTCCAGCGCCGAGAAGGCGGTCAGTCTTTGCGGACTTCCATCCTCGTGTCTCCCTTCATCGTTTCGCATGCGACACACTGAGCGTCATCGCACCGCCCACATCGGCTGGCTGCGCGCCTCGGTCCTGGGCGCCAATGACGGCCTGATCTCGACCAGCAGCCTGGTCGTCGGCGTGGCCGCGGCCCAGGCCACCCGCGGGCCGGTCCTGCTCTCCGCCCTGGCCGGCCTGGTGGCCGGCGCCCTCTCCATGGCGGCCGGCGAGTATGTCTCCGTGAGCTCCCAGGCCGACACCGAGCGGGCCGACCTGGCCCGCGAACGGGGCGAGCTGGCCACCGATCCCGACGCCGAGCGGGCCGAGCTGGCCGCCATCTACGCCGGTCGAGGCCTGACGCCCGAGCTGGCCGATCAGGTCGCCGGCCAGCTGATGGCGCACGACGCCTTGGGCGCGCATGCCCGGGACGAGCTGGGGCTGTCCGAGATCACCCTGGCTCGCCCGATTCAGGCGGCCCTGGCCTCCGCCGGCGTCTTTCGCGGTGGGAGCCGCACTCCCGCTGCTGCTGGTCCTCCTGGTGCCGTTCGGCCACATCATCCCGGCCGTGATCGGCGCCTCTCTGGTTCTCCTGCTGGTGCTCGGCGGCCTGGCCGCCCGATTGGGCGGCGCCTCGCTCCTTCCGCGGCGCCCTGCGGGTCGCCTTCTGGGGCGCGGTCGCGATGGGGGCCACGGCACTGGTGGGCCATTTCTTCGGCACGGTCGCGGGGTAACCCCTGGCTCCTTACACAACAGTTGAACTGCCGAGTTCGCAGAGGGCGCACAGAACGCAGAGGTTTACCACAGAGACGCGAAGACACGGAGGAGCGCGGAGTAATAGATGTTTGCCCCGCCCCTCGGCCTGCCGGCTGGCGTCGGCCAGGTCCTCTTACCCCGGAGGGCGACATGACCAACTCGAAGCGGATCGCGGGACTGGTCGGTCCCACGCTGATCGCGGTCACCATCACCGAATGGCTGAATCTGGACGTCTTCGTCGAGGCCATGGGCCCGTCCTTTGCGCCACACGTGTACCTCAACGGCACCCTGCTGTTCGTGGCCGGTCTCGCGATCGTCAGGGCCCATCCCCAGTGGATGCTGGGCTGGCCGGTGCTGATCACCTTGATCGGCTGGTTTGCCCTCATCGGCGGCCTGGGCCGGATGGTGGCGCCGCTGTCGGCCCAGCACGTGGGAGAGAGTCCCGCCTTCCTCTACGGCACCCTGGTCGTGCTGTTCCTGATCGGGGTGGTGCTGAGCTTCAAGTCCGTGAGCCGAAACCCGGGCTGAGCGGTCCATGCGACGCACCCTGAGGTGGGTCGACCTCGTCCTGGCGGGCCTGCTCCTGGTGCTCGGCGCCGGCGTGGCCCAGGCCCAGAAAACCGATTCGGTCTGGATCAAGAACGGAGACCGGATCACCGGCGAAGTGAAGGGGCTGTCCAAGGCCCTCCTCGAGTACTCCACCGACGACCTGGGTACCATCTACATCGAATGGGACAAGGTCGACCGGATCAGCAGTCCGAGCACCTTCGAGGTGACGTTGAGCTCAGGCAGAAAGCTCTATGGGCCCCTGGGCCTGTCGTCCACCGGCCGGGTCATCATGGGCATGGAAGCCATTCCCCTGCTCGACATCGTCACCCTGGTGCCGATCAAGCGAACCTTCTTCGAGCGCCTCGAGCGGGTATCTGGATCTGGGCTTCTCCTACCAAAAATCGCATCAGACCGTGCAGCTCACTTCGGGGGCCAAAGTGGCCTACCGGGGGCCGAAGTCCGAGACCATCGCCGAATTCTCCACCTTCCTCGAGGATCGGGACGATGCCGCCAAGACGTCGCGCCTCTCGGGCAGCCTCACCGAGCGGTTGTTGTTCAGGATCGCTGGAGCGCCGGTGCGGTGCTGGGCTACGAACGCAACCAGGAGCTGGATCTGGCGGGGCGCACGCGGATCGTGGGATTCGGGGCCCGAACCATGGCCCAGACCAACCACCTCGACTTCTGGGTCACCGCCGGTCTGGTGGCCACGGTGGAACGGTACTTCTCCACCGATACGACGACCAAGAGTGTCGAGGGGCTGGTAGGCGTGGTGTTCCACGCCTTCAGTACGACCACCCGAAACTCGATGCCTCCATTATCAGCCAGGTCTTTCCCAGTCTTTCCGATCTCCGGCCGGGTGCGGCTACAGAACGATATCCGCCTCTCCCACGAGCTGGTGAAAGACTTCATGCTCACCGGGACGGTGTTCGATACCTACGACAGCAAACCGCCGGCGGTGGCGGCCGAGAAGCGACTTCGGAACCACGCTGGCCATCAGTTGGACGTTCTGATCGTAACGCGAGTGGCGCCGGAGGGAGCTGGGAGCTGGGAGTTTACCCTCTCCTAGCTCCCAACTCCCAGCCATTCAACTGCACACCACGGAGACACGGAGGCACGGAGAAACACGGAGATCTGTTTTTCGTTTCCCCACCCTCCCCCGTGTGGCGGTGGGTGGGGCATCACCCTTGGCAGTTCTCTGCGGCCTCTGCGCTCTCGGCAGTTATTTCAACGCTCGACCTGGGTGCGCCACCGCTGAGCTTCCTGCGACTCGCGACTTGCGTCTTGCAGCAGCTCCTGACCCCTGACCCCTGACTCCTGACCTGCTCCCGACTCCTAGCTCCCAGCTCCTAGCTCCCAGCAACCCCGGTTTGCCTCGGACTCGAGCGCCAGACATCTTAGACCCACCATGACCGAGCGACGCTACAGCGACGAGGAAGTCGAGGCCATCTTCGCCACCGCCGCCCAGGAGCCGCAGTCTCCGTCGCTCCCGGCGCGCCGTACCGAAGGCCTGACCCTCGCCGACCTCCAGGAGATCGGCCGAGAGGTCGGGATTGCTCCCGATGCGGTGGCCCAGGCAGCCCAGGCCCTGGAGCTGCGGGAGCGGGCGGCCTCCTACAGTCTGTTCGGTCTGCCGGTCGGGGTCGAACGGGCCGTGGCCCTCAATCGCCGGCTCAGCGACCAGGAATGGGAGCACCTGGTGGTGGAGTTGCGGGAGGTCTTCGCCGCCAAGGGGACCGTGCGGTCCTACGGCTCGCTCCGCGAGTGGACCAACGGGAACCTGCAGGCCCTCCTGGAACCGACCGCCGACCGGGCACCGCCTTCGCCTCCGGACCGTCCATAGCAGCGCCCGCGCCTCGATGGGCGCCGGGCTCGCCACCCTCGGCGTCGCCGGAGCGGTGGCCATCGCGGTCGCGCTCAGCCGGCCACCTCGGCCAGGCAGTACCGGGCATCGCATTTCTGCTGGCGATTGGCGTCGGGATGTTTGCCTACGGTGCGGTCCGGCTGCCGAGCTGGGCCCGGTTGCGGGGACGACAGATGGAAGGCATCGCCACGCGGCTCGCGGTCCCACCGGGGTCGCCGGCTACACGGCTACCGTCCACTCCAAACGAGCTGCCGCCTAGCGTTTGATCCGATGTCCCGCCCGTTCCAGCGCGCCCAGTGCGGCCTCCAGATCGCGCGCCTTCACTAACACATAGTCCGTGTCGAACGTCGAAATGGCGAAGATGCTGATCTTCGCTTCGGCCAGCGGATCGGCGATCGACGCCGGGATCCGTTGCGCCGCCCAGCCGCAGCCTGCATGTTCAGCTGCCATGCGATATCAAACTGTGGGCTTCATCCTGCTCGCGATGGGGTTCTTTCCCGGTGCGGCTCTCGGGCAGAAAAAGCCTCGCCCCGACACCGTCTCGGTCAAAGACCTGGCCGTAAACGGAGTCCCTTACCAGGCCGACACCGCGGAGCTCCGTCGCCGGCTAGGGTCTCCTGATTCGATCCAGGTCGACACAGTCCCGGATGCCAGGGGGCTCCGCAAACAGGGTTGGTGGTACGGTCAGCTTGCGGTCTCGGTTGACGAACATGGTCACGTCTTCGGCTTTCTCTGGAAGGGGGGCGACTATTCTACGGCAAGGGGGCTTCGGCTGGGGGCCTCGAAGGCAGACGTCCAAGCTAAGTACGGCAACCCGGAGAAACTCGGTGACGAGGACTTGTTGTTCTACCCTCGATCGAGTGTGGACAAGACGAAGGGATATGTCCTGTTTGCTGTGGAGGATGGAAAGGTCGTTTTCATCGCGGTTGGCTCGGTTCCATTCGACATCGAGTGAGCGGACTCCATTGATTTATCGTGTGACCGAATGCCCCGCCCGTTCGAGCGCCCCGATTGCCGCCTCCAGATCCAGCGCCTTCACCAGTACATAGTCGGTATCGAACGTCGAGATGGCGAAGATGCTGATCTTCGCTTCGGCCAGCGGATCGGCGATCGAGGCCAGAATGCCGACCAGGTCGAGCGGCAGCGGCCCCCGCACCCGCAGCGCGCGATAGTCGCGCTGGCACGTGACGCCGGTCGGTACCGCGCTCTGGACCGTGGTAATCGACAACTCCTCGGCCGTTCGACTGACCGTAACGAAGGCGCTTGCCGGCGCCGCCCAGTCGGGGACCGGTGCCCCGGCGGGAAGCCGGCAGATTGCGAGGGTATCGGCGAGCAGCTCCAGTGGCAGGGAAGGGCGTTGGGAGGCCCGAGAGTCCTGTGCGTTAGCCATCGAGACCGCGCCCCCTATCAGCAGGATCCCAATCAGAGCGAGCCGCAACCTAGCTCCTGGCGGCGGTGGCCGTCCCCAGCTCCGCCAGCACCTCGTCGCTCTGCTTCACCGTCGCGAACTCCCCATGCAGACTCGCCAGCTCCGACTTGTGGATCTGGTCGGCGCTGTACTTGGTCCCATCGGGCCCGGTGCGGTCGTGGGTGGCGGTCCCGTCGGAGACCACGATGGCGTTGAAGCCGAGGTTGGCCGCCATCCGCGCGGTGGTGGAGACGCAGTGATCGGTGGTGAGCCCGATGATCACCAGGTCCTGGATCTTCTTGTCGCGGAGATGGGCTTCGAGTGGGGTGCCGATGAAGGCGCTGTTGACCGTCTTCTGGAACACCGGCTCACCCGGCGCGGGGAGCGCCTCCGGCTTGAACGCGTTGCCGGGCTGGCCGGGCCGAAGTGGCGAGCCCGGCGTCACCGACATGTGCTGCGACGTGAATGATCGGACGATGGGTCTTGCGCCAGGCGGCCAGCAGCGCCGCGATGTTCCGCTCCGCGTCGGGATTGTTGCGCTTACCCCACGGGGTCGTCCATCCCCTGCTGGATGTCGATCAGGAGGAGGGCGGTGTTGTCGGAGATGGTCATTGGCGTAGTGGGTGAGAGTTGACGAATGGCACGGTAAGGTGAAGGTAATGCAGGATGAGGGAATGGGGGAATGAACGAATGGGGGAATCGGGGAACCGGGAGTGACGCCAGGATACTGGGTAATCTCCGCCCTGTCCGTCCTGTCCGCCTTGTCCCCCCGTTCTCCCGTTCCACCGTTCCACCGTTCTACCCGGCTCCCTGCTAGTCCACGATGAACAGGGTCGCCCCGGTGGCCGTCCGCGAACGATGCGGCTCGGCGTTGTCCGCCACCTGATAGCTCATCCCCGGCCCCAGGCGGAACACCCGGCCATCCGCCAACTCGGTCAGGAGCTCGCCGGCGACGCAGAAGAGAATGTGGCCCTTCTGGCACCAGTGATCGGCCAGGTAACCCGGTGAGTATTCGACCATCCGCACCCGGACCGCCCCGAACTGCCTGGTACGCCAGCGCGCCACCCCGGTCTCGCCGGCGTGCTCCGTGGGCTCGATCTGTTGCCAATCGGTGGTGCCAAAGGGAATATCGCTCAGCTCCACGAGTGCCACCTCACATAGCCAAATGGGGAATGGGGGAATCAACGAATGGGGGAGTGAGGGAATGGGGGAGTGAGGGAATGACGCGAGCCGGTAACTGAGCTGTTCCCGTTCTCCCGTTCCCCCGTTCTACCGTTCTCGCGCAGGTATCCCCGTTCTCCCGTTCCCCGTTCTACCGTTCTACCGCTTCCTACCTCACCCCCCGCCCCCCTCTCCACGGTGTGGAGAGGGGGAGTTATTGTCGGACTCCCGTTCCCCGTTCCCCGTTCCCCGACCCCGAGGTTGTCATCCCGAGGGAGCGTCAGCGACCGAGGGATCTCGGTCAAGGGTCTCGAAGCGGTTGTACCGAGATCCCTCGCTTCGCTCGGGATGACAGCACCAGGGAACCGAAGCGCCCAGAGGTTGTCCCGTTCTCCCGTTCTCCCGTTCTCCCGTTCTACCTCAACGACACACCCTCATCCCCACCCCCGCCACCATCTTCCCAAACCTCGCATCCCGTTTCAACGGGTCGAACATCGCATCACAGGGGAGGCTGAGCTCGGTGAGAAGGAGCGGCCGCTGGCCGATCACGTCCTTCACCGCCGCTATGCCTTTGTCGAGGTCCCCCGCGCCGGCGGCCGCGATCGCGACGGCATAGGCCAGCGACCGATCCTTCCCATAGCCCTTGAGCAAACCGGCGTAGAGACTGTCCGCCTCTCGGATCCGGCCCCAGCCGGCGATAGGTGACACTCAGGAAGGGCGAGATCTCGAATCCGATCCCCAGACGGCTGGCACCCTCGAAGGCGGTGAGCGCGCTGTCGGGCCGACCCAGCGCCAGCTGGATCATGCCCAGCTGAAGACTGCAGTCCGATCTGGTGGTGTCCATGGTCCAGGCGTGCCGGGCCACGATCAGCGCCTCGTCGTAGCGGCCCGCGGTATAGGTCGCGTAGGCCAGATCGTTCGCGATCGACGGGGACTGGGGGTCCAGGCGAATGGCGGTGGTCAACTGGTCGACCGCCTCGTCGGTCCGGCCGATCACATAGAGCAGCACCGCGTACCAATGGTGGATCCGGGCGTCTTCCGGCGCCAGCGCCAGCGCCTTCTTGAATTGGTACTCCGATTCCTGCCAGCGCCACTGGCCCCGGAGGGCGTAGGCCCAGGCCAGGTGCCCCTCGGCCAGAGTGGAATCGAGCCGGACCGCGCGCTCCGCGTTCCGGCTGGCCAGCGACAACAGCGAGTCGGCGGAGAGATTGACGAAGAGCGGCAGCAGCACCTGGGACATGGACAACCCGGCCCAGGCCCGCGCGAAGCTCGAGTCCCGGGCCAGCGCCTGCTGGAAGTACCCGATCGCGGTCGTCAGCCCGCTCTCGCCTCGGCGCTCCCAGTTGTAGCGGCCCTTGAGGTAGAGGTCGTAGGCCTCGAGATCCGCCGTTCCGCGGACCGCCTTCGCCGCCGCCAGCTGGGCCGTATCCACGAAGGTCGGGCGGAGTGCCGTCACGATCGCCTGCGCCATCTGGTCCTGGACGTCGAATACCTCGGCCATCCGGCGGTCGTACTGGTCGGTCCAGAGCACCGTCCCGTCGTTGGGATTGACCAACCGGGCGGTGACCCGGATCCGGTCGCCCGAGCGACGGACCGTCCCCTCGATCAGGGTCTGCACCTCCAGCCGCCGGGCCAGCTCGGCGTCGCTGGTGCCCGCGTCCCGGAGCCGGGAGGCCGACCCGTTGGATGCTACCCGAATCCCCGGCACCCGCGCAAAGGCCGTGGTCAGCTCCTCGGCCATGCCGGCTCCGAAGTAGGCGTTGACCGAGTCGCGGTCGGGACTGGTGAAGGGAAGCACGGCCAGGGAGCGAAACCCGATGGTGGGGGAGGCGGCGCTCACGGCTGTGGCTTGGCGCCGGTTAAGCAGGAGTCCACCGATCACCAGGGCGACGAACCCAAAGGCCGCGATCAGGACCGGCATCCGGGTCGAGTACCGCTCGCCCACTCCGGCTCCGGTCGAGCCCTCGAGGAGGCCTCGGAGCTGAGTGGCGTTGGCGGGACGCCGCTCCCGCTCCTTGGCCAGGGCCGCGTCGAGTGCGGCCTCGACCCGCGACGGCGCCGAGACCCCCAGCGACGCCAGGGTGGGGACTGGGGCGGTGCGATGTCCGGTCACGATGGCCAGGGCGCTGGGGCCGGCGAACGGCGGCTCGGCCGGTCAGCATTTCGAACAGCACGCAGCCGAGGCTGTAGACATCGCTCCGAGCGTCGAGGCCGCTGTCTCCCAGGCTCTGCTCGGGGCTCATGTAGGCGGGGGTGCCGACGGCGATCCCGGTCTCGGTCAGCTTGTCGGTGCCCGCCGCCGACACCGCCCGGGCGATCCCGAAGTCGCTGACCACCGCGTGGCCGGCCTGGATCAGGATGTTCTCGGGCTTGATGTCGCGGTGGACCAGGCCGGCCTGGTGGGCGTAGCCCAGTGCGTCGGCCATCTCACTGGTGATCCGCACCGCCTCCTCGACCCCCAGCTTGCCCTCCCGCTTGAGCCGGTCGCGGAGCGTCTCGCCCTCGACGTAGGGCATCACGTAGTAGAGCACCCCGTCGGCGTTGCCGGAGTCGTGGAGTGGGAGGATGTGGGGATGGCTGAGCCGGGCGGCGATCTCGATCTCGCGGAGAAAGCGCTCGGGCCCGATGGCGTAGGCCAGCTCGGGTCGGAGCACCTTGATGGCGACCGGGCGGTGGTGCTTCAGGTCCTGGGCGAGGTAGACGACGGCCATACCGCCGTGGCCGACTTCCCGCTCGATGGTGTAGCGGTCGGCGAGGGCCTGCTGAAGGCGAGCCAGCATGACTTCAAGATGGATGGAACTCGGTTCCGCCGCCAAGCAGGTCAGGGGTCGGGGGTCAGGGGTCTGGGGACGGCAGTCAGGGGTCAGGAGTCAGGGGTCAGGGTGCCCCGTTCAGGCCACTCGTCAGGGTACGGGTGTCAGACGGCAGCCTACATGGGGCGTCAACATCTTCCTACCCTCAGATGCCCTTGACACTGGCTGTAGACAACCGGGCTCGTGGCTATCCTCTGGTGTGACTCTAACAGGAGAGATGGCCGTGAGGCAGGAAGAATCCCATGAGTGGCGGTGGTATCGGTGCCCGATTACCGGCTGTGGAGCGCACCCCATTCGCGCCCGCCCACACCCCGTGATGCTGGCCAGCTGGTCGGTCGGCTTCGTGGACAGCCAGCTTTGGACCATGTCCGGGCCGGCGCCCCGGTGCCCGAACTGCGGTGATGAGCTCGAGAGGCTGGCGCAGTCGCACTCACTCCTGACCGCGACTGAGGCGGCATGAGAGGTCGGTAGGGACATGGGGGCGCGCCTGCGCCGTCGGAGCGGTATGAGGTCAAAGATGGGCCGGAGTCGGGCGGGGAGACAACAGGGAAAGGGGA
Organism: uncultured Gemmatimonadales bacterium; assembly: GCA_963704015.1. GTDB lineage: Bacteria > Gemmatimonadota > Gemmatimonadetes > Gemmatimonadales > GWC2-71-9 > DATIWD01. The sequence continues at coordinate 12,657 of CAVPGI010000017.1, read as the reverse complement.
AGGGGGAAAGGGGAAAGCAAGGACTGGGTGCTGAGGACTGAGGACTGAGTGTGTGTCATTGCGAGGGCCGGAGGGCCGAAGCAATCTCCTGACTCCGCCGAGGAGGGAAGAGGCTGGGCGGGTAGGGTAGTGCACTCAATGCCACGATATCGCCTGGCAAACCAGGACCCGTACCGGGAGCGGGCTGGTGAGAAGTGTTGGCGTGAGTGCGCCCAGCCAGAGCGAACGGAGACGACCCATCGTTCGACCCCAGACCCCAGACCCCAGACCCCTGACCCCCGACCTCCGGGGTCGGCTAGATTGGAAGCCCGAGGACGGGCCCCGGATGAGCGCGATCAGGTAAAGGCAGGCCATCGGTATGAACCCAGCGACCTCAAGCGTTTCCGAAGTCGAGGTGAAGCGCCACCTCTCGTACGAGACCTCCCACGCACCATCGCTGGTCGATCTGGTCGGCTACGAGCAGGCGAAAGAGATCATCGATTTCTGCTTCATCGCCAACCCCTACTATCCCACGCCGGACATGCTGCGGGACCTGCAGCAGAACCTGCCCAACCTGATCAAGTCCTACCCCTCCAGCAATCCCTTGATCAGTCAGCAGCATCTCGCGGCGGTGTTGCACGTCAATCCGAGGCATCTGATCATCGGGAACGGGGCCACCGAGCTCATCGTTCTGATCAACACGACCCTGATCGATCGCCTGGCCATCCCCATTCCGACCTTCGGCGAGTACATCGACAAGTTGCGGGATTATCGCGACGCGGAGCTGTATCCCACCGATCCGGCCGCCGGCTACGAGCTCCGGCTCACCGAGTACCTGACCTGGGCCCACCGCCGCAACCTCAAGTCGCTGCTGGTCATCAATCCCGGGAATCCGACCGGCCAGCTGATCCCCCGCGAGGAAATGGTGGACTTTCTGGAGCGCGCGAGCGATTGCGAGCTGGTCATCGTGGACGAGTCATTTATCGATTTCGCTGGCGATCCGATCCCGAGCCTGCTCCCGGTAGCCGACCGGTTCTCCAACCTGCTCCTGGTCCGGAGCATGAGCAAGCACTGCGGGGTCCCCGGCCTCCGGCTCGGCTACTGCTATAGCGGCAACCTGTATGTGCTGAACCGCCTGCGTCGCTTCATCCCGACCTGGAACCTGAATACGCTGGCCCAGTATTTCCTGTCGCTCCTGCCGGCGACCGACGCGGCCTATCATGAGGCACGATTGCGGGTCATGCGCGACGTCCGGTCGCTTCATGGCGCCCTGAAGTCGGTTCCCGGGCTCGAGGTCTACCCGACCGGAGCGAACTTCGTGCTGTTCAAGCTCACGAACGGGATGACATCCACGGCCTTGCAGCAGCGCTTGCTGGCCGAGCATCGGATGTACGTCCGCGACTGCTCCAACAAGGTCGGCATGGACGCCTTTCACGTCCGGGTGGCCTCCCAGGGACGGGCCAATGACCAACGGCTGATCGCGGCCCTGCGACAGGTCCTGGCATGAGCGGTCGGCCCCCGGTGCTGGTGGTGACCCGACGAGAGATCCGGAAGAACAAGTACATCGATTATGCGGGGGAATATCACCTCGACTTGCTGATGCGGCTCCGGACCTTCCCGGTGATGGTTCCCGTGGTCCAGGGAACCCTGGCCTGCCTGGCGCAGTACCGGCAAGCGATGGCAGGCCTGCTCCTGGTCGAAGGAGAAGACGTTGTCCCTGCCCGCTACCGCGCCTCGAGGGAAGACCGGAAGTACGTCCAGGAGACCGATCCCTTGAAGGATGAAATCGAGATCGGCCTGGCCCGCTACGCGCTCCGCCACGATCTGCCCATCCTGGCCATCTGTCGAGGGATGCATGTGATCAACGTGGTCTGCGGGGGCACGCTCTATGGCGATGTCCAGAAGCAGCAAGGGACCAGGCTCAAGCACATCGATTACCAGCACTACGACACCTACCGGCATCCCGTAACGCTGGTGCCGGGCAGCCCGCTGGCCCGCTGGTATCGGCATCAGACGATCAAGGTCAACAGCTACCATCATCAAGGGGTCCGCCGCCTGGCCCCCCGCTTCGAGCCGATGGCCCACGCTCCGGACGGCCTGATCGAGGCCTACTGCGATCCCAGGGCGTCCTTTCTGGTCGGGCTTCAGTTTCATCCGGAGCGGATGCTGGCCGAATACGATGGCAACTGGCGGCTGTGGAAGGCGTTCGGCTCGGCTATCCACCGGGGGTTCCGGCGGCGGTAGAAGTCAGGGGTCAGGGGCTAGGACTGAGGACTGAGGACTGAGTGTGTGTCATTGCGAGGCCCGTAGGGCCGAAGCGATCCCCTTACTTCCTCGTGGAGGCCTGGAGATTGCTTCTGGCGGCTGCGCCGCCCTATCACAAAATGCACGGGCCGGGCGGCCGCTGGGGGCCGCCTACTGCGACCACGCGATTGGGCCCACCCAGTTACTCATGCCAACGACGCGGACCGGCGCTCCTCCGCCCGGCGCGATAAGGTAGATCCCCCCGCTCGAGCCATACCTCGCAAAGGCAAGGTAGTTCCCATCTGGAGTCCACTGAGGGTACTCATCACTGAACCCCGACGTGAGTTGCTTCGGGTCGCTGCCGTCCGCCGCCACGGTCCAGATCTCCTGCCCCTGCCGGCTGCCGCCAAAGCGCATCAGCGCGATCCGGCTCCCATTGGGCGAGACTGCAGGATATTCGAGCGTCTCACCGCTCACTGGGCTGAGAAGGGTCGTGACCGTTCCACTACTGAGGGTCAGCCGTTCCAGGCCGGTGACATCCCGGGCCCATACCAGGGCGTCACCGGCTGGCATCCAGGACAAACCATTGATCCCGAAAGCCAAGGGGTAAACCGACTGCCCGTCGATCCAAATCCCGCCTGTTGGAGTGCCACCGAATCCTCCCCAGTAGGCAAGCCGCCCATCTGGCGCATACGACGGACAGAACTCCGGGCCATTCCCATCGAAGATGACACTGGGTCCACCACCCGTCACAGTCAGGAGCTGCAACTGGTGATTGGCGTTCCCGAGGGGATCCTTCAGGGTGTGCACGACGAGCTGGTTCCCGTCTGGGGCCCAGGTGAGACCTAATATCTGTACGTCGCGGACGGTCCAGATCACCTGATCCGTCGCGCTGGCGACGTCGGTGACGTGCACCTTGGTCTCGATGTATGCCTCGGTCGAGGTCGTCACGACCCTGCTGCTAATGATCCCGATCTTCCCCGTGACACCCGAAGGGAATGGGCCGATCGGTCCTACAATATCGTCGCCGGGCCCGGTAGCCCCACCTCCGCCGCATGCCGCCACCAGCCAGAGTGCCCACCAGGTCATCCATCTGCCGTAACGTTGCATATGCCCTCCTCGGGCGAGCAGCGTCGGCCGGATGCAGATGATAGACCGTCTGAGCGACCCCTCCTCGCCCTCTGTGAGGAATTGTAGTGTGGATGACCTGAAACGAGGGTGAAACGGCGGTGAAACGAAGCAGCCCTTGTCCTCCGCCCCCAGCAGCAAGGCGATTGACGTTCCGGACGTCCAGAATCGGCTTGCGGTACCCTTCCGCAGCCACCCGGAAACGCCTGGTACTATGCGAGGCCTGGAGGGCCGAATCCCCTTACCTCCGCTCGGAGATGAGGAGATTGCTTCGGGCGGCTACGCCGCCCTCGCAATGACACAGGCTCCTAGCTTCCAGCTCCTAGCTCCCCGCTCTTAGCTCCCCCGAATCCCTTCTCTCCACCGCACGTAGTATCCCACAATTCAGCAGCCCGAGAGAGGTTGGCCATGGAGACCGAGTTGAGAGGCGCGACTCGTGCGCGCGAGCTTCCCGCCTGGCTGCTCGACGGGCTGTTTCCGCTGGCGGCGCGCCTCGCGTTGAGCGCCGAGTTCGTGATCGCGGCCCTGGGCAAGGCGCGGGGCTGGTCGGGCCAGGAGGCCTATATGGAGTCCCACGGTAATGACGATGGTCGGTCCTCTGCTGGGTGCCGCCCTGGTGATCGAGGACCTGGGCACGGCCTGTCTCGTGACCGGCTTTAAGGCGCGCGAAGCCGCCGCCATCATGTGCGTCTACCTCGGCATCGTGAGCGTCGAGTTGCACGATTTCTGAAACCTGACGGGCATGGCAACTGGGACTAACCAGACCCACTTCTTCAAGAACCTCGGCATAATGGGTGGCCTGCTGAATGATCGCGGCGTACGATGCGGGCCGCTGGTCGGTGCGACGGCCCGTTGGCTAGACTGAATCTGTCCAATCCACTGCACTCCGATCATCATCTCTTCGCCAATAAACCGGTCGGGCCCGATGGTGTAGGCCAGCTCAGGCATCAGCACCTTGATAGCGACTGGCCGGTGGTGCTTGAGGTCCTGCGCGAGATTCCGGCACCATGGCAACGCGATCTCTGAACTCTCGACCGCTTCCCTGCCAAGGGGAGATCCTAATAGGCGACGACTGACGTTACCTGCCTAGGGTGGCGAAGAAGTCGGATGCGGCCACTGCATGCAGCGGCGCATTACGCAGGTAACGGGTAAGATGCCGTTTGAGTTTGCCGCTATCGCGTCCCGTATATTGCTGTTGACCGGTGCGTTGTTGTGAATACGTGACATACAGGCGTTGGCGCGCTCTGGTGAGTGACACGTATAGCAGTCGCCGTTCATCGGCCTCGCTCTGAGCTGATTGCTGCCTGCCGGGTAGATACTCGTCCTCGCACGCCATGATAATGACTGCTTGCGCATCGAGGCCTTTAGCCTTGTGCATCGTCAACATGTTGACTGCATCCTTTGCTGTCTCTTGCTCCGGTGCAAGTCCCAGGGTGGAGATGGCCGACAGCACCTCGCCCATACTTGCCGCATCTGCCTCGATGGCAAGTTGTCGGATGTGAGCGGCTGCGTCCTCAACCGCTCTGCCCGCGCTCGGGGCCAGCAGTGCCGCGACAGCTGCGATTGTGCTCTGAATCTCATCGGGGGTCTTCTCTTGGTCCGCTTTCCCAATAAGGGCTTTCGCCTGCACGAGCAACCCCTCAAGGGTGGCGTATTCACGCTGTAACGGGCCTGGCTTTACCTCGGCAATGGCTTTCAGCGCGGCGGAGAAAGACATGCCATTCTCTCTAGCATGCTCAGCCACAGATGCGATGGCTTTGGGGCCGACGCCCTTCTTCCGAACTGTAAGGAGCGTTCGCCAGGCCAAGCTATCGCCTTCGTTGACGGCGAGCCGCAAGAGGCTCAACAATGTCCTCCCCTCTGGAGTGTCCAATGGTGAGGAACTGTCGATGTTCATGCTGAAAGGCACACCTGCCAGCTTCATTTTCTCGGCAAGAGGCGCAGAAAAGGCTCCGTTTTGGTCTGAGCGAATGAGAATCAGAATCTCGGCCGGTGTAAGTCTCCCCTCCGTTATCAGATACTTGCAAAGACTTGCTATTCCCGCTGCTTCGTCATCACCGTTGATGAATCGTAAAAGGCGCACTTCGCCGGGACCTGCGTCTTCTCTCGCCTCCCAGGGCTTGATTAGCCTGGTGGTGTCTAGATCTGCCACAAAGCGTGAGAGGTCCATTACCGCACGGTCACACCGCATGCACGTGCGCAGGGGCAAGTCGTCCGAGGGTGCATGGTCGCGGTCAAATCGCCGAATGCCCTCCGGGTTTGCATGACGGAAGCCATAAATGCTCTGGTCATCATCTCCTGCAGCGAAGAGTAGTGCGCCACGTCTAGCGATTTCTGCGACTACGGTAAGGTCGCATTTGTTGAGGTCTTGATATTCGTCCACCAGGAGATGCTTCAAGCCGCGATCGAAGGTAAGGTCATCGCGCTGTTCGAGGGCGCGCTTCAGTTGATACACCAGCTCAGACCGGAGAGTGTAGCCATAGACGTTGCGATGGGCGAGCCATTCCCCGACGAAGGCCGGGTCAGCCTTCAGGGGATTGGGGGCGTCTTCGTCGGCTCTCAGAGTATCCCAATCTGCTGACAATGCCAATAAGTGCTGGCGCACTACTTTGACCTTCGTGCCGAGACTTGCCTTTAGATCCTCCTCGATGATGTTCCGCTCTTCCCAATCATCGGCTATTCGGAGTGGCTGCGGCAAGGCATCTAATAGCTTTGCGTTGCGAAGAAGCATACGCAGAGCGAAGGAGTGCAGCGTCGTAATGCGGGGCCGGCCGACTACCTTACCCTCTAGGGCCTTGTCAACGCGGCCGCGTAGCTCCGCTGCAGCCGCGCGGGTAAACGTGAGGGCGGTGATCTGGTCAGGTTCAACGCCTTTCTGGAGGACCAAGAAAGCCACACGTGCACGGAGTGTTAGTGTCTTGCCTGTACCAGGACCGGCCAGTAGGCGCGCATTCCCACCATCGTGCGACGCTGCACCCTTCTGATCAGGGCGTAGTCCAGCGGCCCACGCCTCTGTCGGCGGCGGCGAATTCTCCATCAGCCCCTCATGCGAATGTGACCTTCACTCCGGCTTCAATGTAGTGCGGTGACGGGCACCGGCTTTCTGGCCTGTCCTCCAAACCCTGAACCCGGCTCCAATCCCCCGCCTCACTTACATTTCTCCCCACCAGCCCCTCACCCCAACCCGATCATCGCGAGCCGGCACAATTGTCCTCCCGTCTCCCCCCCTCCATCCGCGCCACCCTCGCCCGCGAGATCGCGTCGGCGGGGGGTCGAGAGGTCTCCTTCGTCGCTCGGCTGGACGGGCAGGGGGTCATCGTCGATGTGCGGCCGGTGGCGCGCGGGACCGTGGATATGGTCCTCGCCCTCCCGGGTGTCGCCTCCCGCGGGGAGATGACCCTCCACAACCACCCCGGTGGAGACCTGGAGCCCTCCCTCGCCGACCTCAACGTCGCCGCTCGGCTCCACGACGCCGGGATCGGGTTCGGGATCATCGATAACGATGCCACCGAGCTGTACGTGGTGGTCGAGGTACCCAAGGCGCAGACCGTCACCAGCATCGATGCGTTGGATGTGGCCGAGTCCCTGGGCGCCAAGGGGAGGGTGGCCCACGTCCTGGGCCAGTACGAGGACCGCCCCAGCCAGCGGGACATGGCCGCCTACATCGCCGACGGCTACAACGCGGGCGGGGTCCAGATTCTCGAGGCGGGCACCGGGGTGGGGAAGTCGTTCGCCTACCTGGTGCCCGCCCTGGCCTGGGCCCGGGCCAACGCCGAACGCACCGTGGTCAGCACCAACACGATCAACCTCCAGGAGCAATTGGTCGGGAAGGACCTGCCGATGCTCCGCCAGGCCCTGAAAGACGGAGACCACGAGCCCAGCTTCGCCCTGCTCAAGGGCTGGCGGAACTACCTCTGCCTCGCCCGACTCAACCAGGCGGTGGGCTCTCAGCACTCGCTGCTCGAACCCGAGCGCATAGACGAGCTGCTCAGCCTGGCCGAGTGGGCCGGCCGGACCAGTGACGGAAGCCTGAGCGATCTGCCGGTCCTGCCCAGCTCCGAGGTCTGGGACGAGGTGGCCGCGGAAGCCGATCTCTGTCCTCGACTCCAGTGCCCCCACTTCGAAGCCTGCTTCCTGTTCAAGGCCCGGCGCCGAGCGGCGGAAGCGGACATCGTTGTCGTCAACCATCACCTGCTCGCCGCCGACCTCGCCGTGCGGCAGGCCTCGGACAACTGGCAGGACGCGGCGGTGCTGCCGCCGTATCAGCGCCTGATCCTGGACGAGGCCCATCACCTCGAGGAAGTGGCCGCGTCCCACCTGGGCACTCAGGTCACCAGCCGAGGCGTCAGGCGTCTGCTGGGTCGACTGGAGCGAAACGGGAAGGGGCTGGGTCCGTCGCTGGCCTACCAGCTGTCCACCCAGAACGACCTGCTGGCCAAGGCCAGTCTGGACCTGGTCCACCAGCGGCTGCTGCCCGCCACCCACGACGCCCGCCAGGCCAGCGACGCCCTCTTCGCTCGACTCCACGCTCGGCTGGAGACCGAACCGGGCGCGGTGCTCCGGCTGGACGAGAACTTCCCCGCCGATCCCCTGTGGGACGAGGGGCTGACCCGGGAACTGGACGCGACCCTGGGCTCGTTCCGCTCACTCGAGGATCTGCTCCAGACCATCGCGGATCGGATGGAGTCGTCGAACCTGGAGGAGCGGGGCCTTCAATTACTCCAGGAGATGCGGGGGGTGATTCGCCGGCTGGGCGCGGTGGCCGATGGCTTGAACGGAACGCTGAGGCCCGCTGCGGGCGGCCCTCCCACGGTGCGGTGGCTGGAGCGGAGCGGTCCCAAACGCCAGCAGGTCTCGCTGGCCGCGGTGCCGCTCGACCTGGCCCCGATCCTTCGGGAATTGCTCTTCGATCGGGTGAAGACGGTGGTGCTGACCAGTGCCACCCTGGCCGCCGGCGGCGAGTTCGAGTTTCTCGAGGGACGGTTGGGACTCGACCGCGCGCCGTCGCCGGTCACCGTGAGGGAACTGCTGCCTTCTCCCTTCGATTTCGGGAGCCAGTGCCTGTTCGGGATCCCCAACGACATCCCCGATCCCCGCGAAGAAGAGCCGGAGCACGGGGCGGCGGTGGATCAGATCGTGAGCGAGCTGGTCTCCGCCTCCGATGGCGGGCTGTTCGTGCTGTTCACCTCCCACGCCGCTCTTCGGCGGAGCGCCGCCTCCCTGCGCGGGATCATGGGCAGCCGCTGGCCCCTGCTGGTCCAGGGTGAAGGCCCCCGCGACGGGCTGCTCCGCCGCTTCCGCGAGGCCGGGAACGCGGTGCTCTTGGGCACCGATTCCTTCTGGGAAGGAGTGGACGTGCCGGGTCAGGCGTTGCGCGCGCTGGTCCTCCCCAAGCTGCCCTTCAAGGTGCCCTCGGAGCCGCTCACCGCCGCCCGCCTGGAGCGGCTGACCGAGCAGGGACAGGACGGTTTTCGCCATTATCTTCTCCCTCACGCCGCGCTCAAGCTCAAGCAAGGCTTCGGCCGGCTGATTCGAGCCCGCACCGACGTGGGCGTGGTCCTGCTGCTGGACCCGCGGGTGCTGACCAAGCGCTACGGTCCGTTGATCCTGAACGGGCTGCCCCGGGCCGACCGGGTAGTGGGTTCCTGGCGCGAGGTGCGGCTCAAATGTGAGGACTTCTTCGCGCGACACGGCATCGGAGCCAACGTATGACGCTGGTGGTCAAGCCTTCCAAGATCATCGGGGTGGGACGCAACTATCTGGCCCACGCCCGGGAGCTGGGCAACGAAGTGCCGGCGGAGCCCGTATTGTTCTACAAGCCTCCCAGTGCCCTGATCGGTCCCGGCGATGCCATCGTCCTGACCCCCATGTCGAAGCAGGTGGAGTTCGAGGCGGAGATCGGGGTGGTGATCGGAGAACGGATCCGGAACTACTCGGTGGCCCAGGCGGAAAAGGCCAAATTGGGCTTCGTGTGTGTCAACGATGTGACCGCGCGCGATCTCCAGCCCAAGGACGGGCAGTGGGGCAGGGCCAAGGGGTTCGATACCTTCTGTCCCGTGGGACCCAAGGTGGTGAACGGACTCGACTGGAAGAAACTGGAAGTGATCTGCCGGGTGAACGGCGTCGAAAAGCAGCGCGCCAAGGCGACCGACATGGCCTTTAACATCCCGACACTGGTGTCGTTCATCAGCCAAATCATGACCCTGGAGCCCGGGGACCTGATCGCGACTGGGACGCCGGCGGGAACGGCGGCTCTCAAGCCCGGCGACGTAGTAGAAGTCGAGATTCCAGGTGTCGGGGTGCTGAGTAATCCTGTGAAGTCGGTAGAACGGTAGAACGGTAGAACGGTAGAACGGTAGAACGGTAGAACGGTAGAACGGTAGAACGGGGGAATGGGAGAACGGGAAAACCTCGGACGGCTCCGGTCCGCTGGGCCCCCTGGTGCTGTCATCCCGAGGGTACCGGAGCGGAGCGACGGACCCGAGGAGCCTGTCCCGAGCAACGCGAGGGAATCTCGGTTCAAGCACTTCGAGACCCTTGACCGAGATCCCACGGTCCCCTCACTTCGTTCCGGGGTCCCTCGGGATGACAACCCCAGGGAGCTCTGGCCCGTAGAATCGGCAGGTGGGGCAGGGGGCATGAGTAAGCGCCGGACGGCTTGCAGGTTCTGGCTGTCATCCCGAGCGCAGCGAGGGATCTCGGTACGACCGCTTCGAGAGCCTTGACCGAGATCCCTTGGTCGCTGACGCTCCCTCGGGATGACAGAACCAGGGGTTGGAGCATCCACCGCGGGCCGGAGCCGTCTGAGGTTGTCCCGTTCTCCCGTTCACCCGTTCTCCCGTTCACCCTCTAATAATCCTATCATCTTCCTCCAATGCCTCACCTCTCCCACCGCCTCGCCTCCCTCCCCGGCTACCCCCTCGCCGAGGTGCCGGCCCTCAAGAGGAGACTCCTCTCGCAGGGCGTGGACGTCATCGATCTGGGCCCGGGAGACGCGGACTATCCGCCGCCCGCGGAAGTGATCGCGGCCATGCAGAAAGCGGTGGCGGAGCCAGCGATGAGCAAGTATGGCTTCCAGCAGGGGCTGGCTGAGTTCCGGCAGGCGGCGGCGGCCTGGATGAAGCGGCGGTTCGGGATCGAGTTCGATCCAGTCAACGAGCTGCTGCCGTTGATCGGTAGTAAGGAAGGGCTGGCCCACCTCCCCTTCGCGATCCTCAACCCGGGAGACGTGGCCGTGGTGCCGGAACCCGGCTACCAGGCGTATCTGGGCGGAACGTTGCTGGCCGGTGGGGTTCCCCACGTCTATCCTATCACTCCTCGGACCCGGTTCCTGGTCGAGCTCGAGGAAATGCCCGCCGACGTCCGCTCCAAGGTTCGGCTGGTATTCCTTAATTACCCCAACAATCCGACCGGGGCCGTGGCACCAATGGAGTATCTGGAGCGCACGGTCGGGTTCTGTCGTCATCACGGGATCGTCATCGCCTACGACAATCCCTACTGCGACCTCACCTTCGACGGGTATAAGGCGCCCAGCATCTTCCAGGTAGCGGGGGCCAAAGAGGTGGCGGTGGAGTTCTTCTCGATGTCCAAGAGTTTTTCGATGACCGGCTGGCGGTTGGGCTGGGCGGCCGGCGCCGCTCCGCTCATCCACGCGCTGACCAAGGTCAAGACCTATATGGACACGGGGCCGTTCCTCGCCACGCAGAAAGCGGCCGTGACCGCGCTGGAGCAGAGCGAGCGGCTGGTGGCGCCCAACGTGGCGGAGCTGACCCAGCGGCGCGACGCCGGTGTGGCCGCGTTGAAGCAGGCGGGCTTCACCCTCGAGTCTCCCAAGGGCGCCATGTATCTCTGGGTCGCGGTGCCGCCCGGGATCGCCTCCGCCAACTTCGCCCGCTGGGCGCTGGAGGAGGAAGGCGTGATCGTGCTGCCCGGCAGCGCGTTCGGCCCCGGTGGCGAGGGGTTCTTCCGGATCGCACTTACGGTGGCGGCCGCTCGACTGATCGAAGCCGCGGGTCGCTTGGGCCGAGTCTTGGCCCGTCATCGGGAGGAAGCCGTTGCGCCCGCTTGGTGAGTATCCGTTCAAGCCCGCACGAATCGGTCTCGTAGCGGTCCTGGTGAGCGTGGCGGTCCACGCTCTCCTGCTCATGGTCTGGCGCGTGGAAGGATGGCTCCCGCACTACCCGCCGAGGAACTCCGATCTCATCGTGCTGTCGCCCGACCAGCTGCGTCCGCCCCGCGGCATCCAGGCGCCCTACTATGCCTCCCGCGATCGCCGGATCCGCGGCGAGCAGCGTCCCAAGGTCACCCCGCAGAGCCCCTACCCGGGCGTCGAGCTGTTGCCGCCGCCGCCGATTCCCGAAGTGACGCTGGTGGACACCACTCCCATCCCGCCCACGCCGGGACCGGTTCCCCGAATCGGCGCCTGGCTGGGTGACGGCCGGCTCTGGGTCCAGCCCCTCCCGCTCCCGCCCCGCGAGCTGGCCCAGAAACTCAGCCGCACCAACGAGGAGATCGCCGACAGCGTGGTCACCGCCATGGTGCAGGCCTACATGGACTCGATCGCCCTGGAGCCGGGGGCCGATCACATGAAGCTGCCCGATTGGACCACCGGAGAGGGCGGTCACAAGTACGGTCTGGACTCCAAGAACATCTACATCGCGGGGCTCAAGATCCCGGCCGCGGTGCTGGCCCTGATCCCCTTGCAGGGGGCCAACGAGTCCAAGGCCTTCGACCGCACCGACCAGTTGCTGGCCGACCTGCGGCAAGCCGCCGTGCGCGCCGGGAACGCGGCGGAGTTCAAGGATGCCATCAAGGAGCTGCGTAAGCAGAGGGCGGCTCAAGAGGCGTTTCTCAAGGCCCAGCGGACCCCGCCCGACAGCATCGAGAAGTCGGACTCCGTCCAGGACCAACGGTAGCCGGCAGCCAGCGCCCTCGCGCGGTCTAGTCTCTGGGAGGGAACACGGTCCCATCGGCCCCGATCCGGGCGCCGGTGGGACCGAAGTCTTGCTGGGTGAGGAGTTGAACCTGCTGGATGGCTCGGCGCTTAGGATCGGGCTCCGGACCGGTGCGCCACCGCTGCACCAGCGGTACCAGGCGCGCGCCCAGCAACTCGCCGCTTCCGGAGACGTTGAGTTGCAGGACGGCGGTCACGCCCATGGGACCCTGCAGGTTGAAGCCCTTGTAGGTCGCGAAATTCCCCAGCGAATAGAAGATCGGCTTGCCCCGGTAGAACTCGATGCCCCGGAGCACGTGGGGCCCGTGGCCCACCACCGCGTCGGCCCCCGCGTCGATCACCTGTCGAGCCCA
>CAVPGI010000016.1:0-82871 GCA_963704015.1 uncultured Gemmatimonadales bacterium | reverse complement strand
CGAGAGCGGCGGGTAGATGATCGCCGGGAAGGCCTCGTCGGAGAAGAGCGTGTCCCGCAGCGGGAACTCGCCCCGCTCGGCGACCCACGTGGAGAGGTGGACGTACTGCGTGTCGTCCGAGTCCGGCCGGACGAGGAAGAGGGAGAGGGTCGCGAGCCCGGCCGCCCAGCCGAGCGCGGCCAGGGCCCCGGGCCACGCGTGCGGCTCCCCGGCCGCGCCGTCGTCCTCGGCTCCGGCGAGCACGAAGCGCCCGGTCGAGCGAAGATAGACGAGGGCCGACCCGGCGGCGGCCGTGACGAAGACGAGAGCCCAGGCGACGGCCCAGCCGGTCGAGGCGAAGGCGAACACCGCGGCGCTTTCATGGCCGCCGCGAGCGCGTAGCCCCCGAGCACGAGGAGGAGCCGTCGGCGCGGCCAGCCGGGGCTGGCATTCGGCTCCTCCTCCGTCGGCGTCTCCTCTCGTCGGCGGAAGGCCAGCCAGGCGCAGGGAATGAGGACGATCGCGAGCGCGATCGCGGCCCCGAGGACGCCGACGCCGAGCACGAGGCACGCGTGGTAGACGGCGGTCCACGCCCCGAAGCCGAGCACGAAGAAGTCGAGGACGGCGTCCGTGATGGAAAAAAGAACGCCGGAATTCCCCGATGTTCCCACTTTATTGGAATTGGGCTATCAATACTTCGCCGTCAGTGTATTTGGCATTATGGCGCCTGGCGGTGCCGGAGCCGTTCGTGCAGAAACTTGAAAACGCTTTCCGCGAAGCCATGAACGATGGAGCGTTTTAAAAATCGCGGGAAAAATGGGGCTGCCGATCCAATATCGAAGCAGGAAGGATTTCGCTGTGTACCTTAAAACCACAAGCGATAATTTTTCAAATGTCATCAAGAAGGCCGGACTCGATAAACGGGAAAAAAAGAAGTAAACGGAACCCCGGGCTTTTCCGCGCTGTTGGCCACAGATCACTGAATTGAGATGGGTATCGCATGATGAAACGTGTAACCATTGATCACGTCAGCAGCCTTTTCTGGTTTTTTTTAGGCCTTTATGTGTCATACGAATCGACATCGTATGATGTGGGAAGTTTAACGGATCCAGGCCCCGGATTTTTACTTTTCTACTCCGGAATCGGGCTGGCAGGATTGTCATGTTTGGTTTTCATCAGCCAGACCATCAAGCGCGACTCGGCATCCCTTTTCGACATCTGGGATAATGTGCCGTGGTTGAAGCCAACCCTGTGTTTTGTGTCCCTTGTTCTTTATACCCTCTTCATCAATCACCTCGGTTTCTTTCTTACCGCCTTTCTGCTGATGTCCTATTTGTTTACGATCGGGCGCAACCAACGGAAATTCATGGCCATACCGATTGCACTGGCTGCCGTGTTGATCGCCGATCCAACTCCTTGTTGTTCTGTTGGAATCCCAGCAGCCCAGCGGCGATTTCTGGAGATAATGGGTTTGGATATTTTTCAGAATATTACCTATGGTTTTTTGCCTGTAACGTCGATTGGTTCCATCCCGTCCCCCCTCTCCACATTGTGGAGAGGGGGCTAGGGGGTGAGGCAGCCCGTTCTCCCCGACTGGCTGCGCTCGGGGCGGGCACGGGGGCCCGCCCCGACGACCCTCTACTCCCCGAAGGCTTCAGCGAACAGGCTGGGGAGATCCAGCTCCAGGGCGGGTTGGCTCGGATCGGGCTGCCAGGTCAGGGTCTCGCTCAGGACCTCGGGTCGAGTGTCCTCGGGTCGCCAGCGCTCGACCAGGCGGCTATCGGGGTCCACGATCCAGTACTCTGGAACCCCCGCGCGCTGGTATCTCCGGCGTTTCAGCAGGCGATCGTAGCGGGCGGTGTTGGGTGAGAGGATCTCGATGGCGAGCAGGAGCCGAGTGACGTCTTCCCAAGTGCGGACCGGCGGGCCTGCGAGTGGGACGACGAAGAGATCCGGTTGCAGCACCTCGTCCTCTCCCAGCGACAGGTCGGCCGGTGAAAAGCGGACGATCCCGACTCGCGTCGGGGCGAGCCAGGCGTCGAGGCGGCGGAAGAGAGCTGCGGCCACGCTCTGGTGGATCCAGGACGGCGCCGGCGTCACGACCAGCTCGCCGGCCACCAGCTCGTAGCGCTGGCCGTCGTCCGGGAGCGCGCGGACCGCGGCAGCGGTCCAGGCGGTCGGCATCTGCGGCATGCCCATAAGGTGGACTCCTCGGCGCGGGACCGGCAAGGGGACATCACTCACGATGGCGTCACACATCGCACCCTGCGGTATCCATTTGCTGCGGCTGGGAGCTAGGAGTTGGGAGTTGGGTCTCATTCAGTCAGGGCCCGAACCGGAGCGCGAAGACCATATTTTCTCTTTTCGGGGGCTGAAAGCCCCCACTCGGCAGGGGTCGCTAAAGCGACGCCGCCCTCTGCAGAGGGGCCTCACGCTGCCAATCCGCTGGCTTCAGCCAGCCAGGCCGAGTGGGCCCTTGAGGGCCCGAACCGGAGCGCGAAAAGCAAGGAAACTCCCGACTCCTGACCCCCGACTCCTCCGGCCGTGGGCTGGGGAGTCATAAGGCGGACGAGCGTTAAGATTCCCCTCGCTCCGCTCGGGGCAGGCTCTCGCTCCCCTCGGAATGACAGAAGGGGAGGCTCGGAATGACAGCAGCGGGTTTGGTGTGCCAACGTCGATTGGTTCCCCACGTCCCCCCTCTCCACATTGTGGAGAGGGGGCCAGGGGGTGAGGTAGCCCGCTACCCTTCCGTTTCATTGCTCGACAACTCCTAGACTGGCCCCCAGCTCCTAGCCCCTAGCTCCTAGCTTTCTCTCCCCGATCCCCCTAGCGCCAGGCAATGAATAAGTATTCTTTCATTCCGGGTTCACCGCGGCTTGCCGGCGAGTCCTTTACGCTGGGACCAATCCCCAAGGGACAGCCGCTGATCCCGCCGCTGGACCGGACCGCTGGAATCTCCCGGTACCGCACGCCCAGGCTCAACAGCGACCGAGGAAGAGAGACTGGTCTCCCGCGCCTCACCCCGTATCGACGATCAATTAGAGGAGGACGGCCAATGGCCAGTCTCGAGTATAGGCTCCAGCGCGTCTTCGGCCGGATTCGAGCTCCGAACATTTCAGCCAGCCTGGCCTTGCTGGGTGTGCTGTCGCTCGCCGGGGTCGGTCAGGCTATGGCTCAGGATTCGGCGGCTGCCGCCCCGGCCGAGGAGGAGCGGCCGACCGGTCTACCCAAGAAGGTGCAGTGGACACTTCAACCTCGACGCCGGCATCGGCGCGTTCGGCTTCGCGCAATTCCCTGTACACCGACGTCCGGCCCGACCCCTCGGGCAACCTGAGCGACAACTGGGTGGAGAGCTTCGTCAAGCCGGCGCTGTCCGGCGACCTTCGCGCTCGGGAAGAGCGAGCTCTACGGCGCAGTCAGCGCGGTCGGCGAGCGCACCTTCGCGGCCCCGCCGCCGCTGGTCGGCGAGCGAGGCCTCGTCCTTCAGGTCGAGGATCTCTACCTGGGCTGGCGTTCGGGCACGTCGTGGGCAAGACCGAGAACGTGCTCGACTTCACGCGTGGGCCGCGCCCAGTACAAGATCGGCCACGGCATGCTCCTGTGGGACGGCGGCGGCGAAGGCGGGCAGCCGCGGCGGGTTCTGGAGCAACGCGCGCAAGGCCTGGGAGTTCGCCGACCATCGCGCCGGTTCAAGCCGAAGAACCACACCATCGAGGCCTTCTACCTCGACCGGGACGAGGTCCCCGGAAGCCGAGACGCGGTACCCGGCTGTGGGGCGGCAACTACGAGCTGGCGCTGGGCGAGGCCAACACCCTCGGGGCCAGCTACCTGCACTTCTACGCCGACCCGGCGACGCCCGACCGCGACGGCCTGAACGTCTTCAACCTGCGGGCCTACCTCGCCCCCATCCAGCAGCTGCCCGATCTCTCGTTCGAGGCGGAGTACGCCCAGGAGGACAACGGCGACCTGCTGAGCTCCACCGCCTGGAACGTCCTGGCGGCCTACCAGCTGAGCAAGGTCGGCTGGAAGCCCAAGCTCTCCTACCGCTACGCCTTCTTCCAGGGCGACGACCCGGCCACCACGAAGAACGAGGGGTTCGACCGCTCTGATCCCCGGCTTCTACGACTGGGGCACCTGGTGGCAGGGCGAGATCGCCGGCGAGTACTTCCTGTCCAACTCCAACCTCATCTCGCACCAGGTGCGGCTGCACCTGACGCCCAGCGAGTCGATCGGGACCGGGGCTGATCGGCTACGTGCTTCAGGCTCGACCAGCCGGCTGGCTTCGCGCCGGGCGTGACCTCGAAGAGCATCGCGACCGAGCTGGACGGCTACTGCGACTGGAAGATCAACTGCAACTTCACCGTCAGCTTCGTCGCCGCGTATCGCCACCCGGAGGCGGCGGTCGAGCAGGCGCTACGGCCGGACCGAGAACTTCGCCTACGGGATGATCTATGTCGCCTACTGCCTACTGATCGCCGCTGCGGCGGGAGAGCCGGCCATGATTGAACGCACCACGCGCCCGCTGCCCCGGCGCGTCCTGATGGTCGACGACGAGCTGGCCCAGCCGGCCACGGCGGGCGGGCGCGCCGTCCGCGCCCTGGCCGAGGAGCTCCGGGCCCGGGGGATCGAGGTCGATCGAGGCGCTCTCCTGCGAGGACGGCATGGCGACCGTGGTCTCCGATTCCGCCATCCACTGCGTCTTCGTCAACTGGACCCTGGGCAAGAACGACCGCCGGTCGCACGACCAGGCCACCGAGCTGCTCCGGGCGCTCCGGGCCCGCAACGCCAAGGTCCCGGTCTTCCTGATGGCCGATCGGAAGGTCGCGGGCACGGTCACCATCGAGGTGGCCACCCTGGCCGACGAGTTCGTCTGGATCCTCGAGGACACCGCCGCCTTCGTGGCCGGGCGGGCGGTCGGCGGCGATCGAGCGCTACATCCAGGGCCTGCTGCCGCCGTTCGCCGCGGCGCTGGCCCGCTACGACCGGGAGCGGGAGTACTCCTGGGCGGCGCCCGGGCCACCAGGGCGGCGTCGCCTTCCTCAAGTCGCCGATCGGGCGGGTGTTCTTCGACTTCTACGGCGAGAACCTGTTCCGCACCGACATGGGGATCGAGCGCGCCGCGCTGGGCTCGCTGCTGGGCCACACCGGTCCGATCGGCGAGAGCGAGCGGTACGCCGCCCGGGTGTTCGGCGCCCACCGCTCCTACTCGGTGCTGAACGGCACCTCGGGCTCCAACCGGGCCATCATGTCGGCCTGCGTGGGCGACGGCGAGATCGCGCTCTGCGACCGCAACTGCCACAAGTCCATCGAGCAGGGTCTGGTCGCTCACCGGCGGGATTCCGGTGTTCCTGAGCCCCACCCGCAACCGCTACGGCATCATCGGGCCGATTCCGCCGGAACGGCTCGAGCCCGAGGCGATCGCCAAGAGCATCGCCGCGCAACCCGCTGGCCAAGGGCGCCACCGCCAAGCGCCCGGTCTACGCCGTGGTCACCAACTGCACCTACGACGGGATGTGCTACCACGCCGCCGACGCCGAGGCGCGGCTGGCCAAGAGCGTGGACCGGATCCACTTCGACGAGGCGTGGTACGGCTACGCGCGGTTCAATCCGATGTACCGCGACCGCTACGCGATGCGCGGGCGACCCGGCCGATCATCCCAAGGACGGGCCCGACGGTCTTCGCCACCCACTCGACCCACAAGCTGCTGGCGGCGCTCTCGCAGACCTCCTACATCCACATCCGGGACGGCCGGGGCGCCATCGACCACGGCCGGTTCAACGAGGCCTACTGCACGCAGGCCAGCACCTCGCCGCTCTACGCGCTGATCGCCTCGAACGACGTGGCGGCGGCGATGATGGACGGGCCGGGCGGGCAGACCCTGACCCAGGACGTGATCGACGAGGCGGTGGCCTGCCGGCTGGCGGTGGCGCGCATCCGGCAGGAATTCGCGGCCAAGAAGGACTGGTTCTTCGCGCCCTGGAACGCCGAGGAGGTCAAGGACCCCAAGACCGGCAAGAAGATCCCCTTCCACGAGGCGCCGGCCGAGCTGCTGGCCACCGAGCCCAGCTGCTGGGTGCTGCATCCGGGAGAGAGCTGGCACGGCTTCGAAGGCATCCCCGACAACTGGTGCATGCTCGACCCGATCAAGTTCGGCATCGTGTGCCCCGGGATGAAGCCGGATGGGGAGCTCGACGCCAAGGGCATTCCGGCCGACATCGTCACCGCCTACCTGGGCCGCCACGGGATCGTCCCGTCGCGCACCACCGACCACATGGTGCTGTTCCTCTTCTCGGTGGGGATCACCAAGGGCAAGTGGGGGACGCTGCTCAACACGCTGCTCGACTTCAAGGCCGACTACGACCGCAACGCGCCGCTGGCCGAGGTGCTGCCCGGCGTGGTGGCGGGCGGCGCCCGCGCGCTACGCCGGCATGGGCCTCAAGGACCTGGGCGACGCGATGTGGGCCCACATGAAGAAGAGCAAGCAGGGTCACTGGCAGGCGCAGGCCTACGCCACCCTCCCCAAGCCGGAGATGACGCCGCGACGCGCCTTCCAGCGCCTGATGGCGGGGAACGTCGAGAAGGTGCCCCTGGACAAGATGGCCAACCGGGTGGTGGCGGTCGGCGTCATTCCGTATCCGCCCGGCATCCCGATCGTGATGCCGGGAGAGAACCTGGGGGCCGCGGACGGGCCGTGGCTCACCTACCTGCGCACGCTGCAGGAGTACGGGCACCGCTTCCCGGGGTTCGCCAAGGAAGTCGAAGGCACCGAGGAGCGGGACGGGGTCTACCACGTCTACTGCCTGAAGAAATAGGGATGACGTAAGCAGACGTTTGATGGCTGGATGCACATGGTCCGCGAGTCCGAGTCGGGACACCTAGTGAAAAAGGGGGGAGACCGTGCCAGGAGCTAAGAAGATGAGTCTGGTCCAGCTCACGTTCATCGTCGCGGTGAACATGATGGGCTCCGGAATCATCATGCTGCCGACCAACATGGCCCAGGTCGGCGCCATCTCGCTGCTGTCGTGGATCGTGACGGCACTGGGATCGATGGCCATCGCCTACGGGTTCGCGCAGGCCGGCCTGTTCAATCAGCGGGCGGGCGGCATGTCGGCCTACGCCGAGGATGCCTACGGGAAGCCGGGCTACTTCACGGTGTTCTTCCTCTACTTCCTGTCGCTCGCGATCGGCAACGTGGCGATCGCCATCTCCGCGGTAGGCTACCTGGCGACGTTCTTCCCCTGGCTCTCCTCGACGCCGATCGCCACCTGCATCGGGGTGATCGGGCTGCTCTGGCTCACCACGGTGGCCAACTTCGGCGGCCCGTCGCTCACCGGGAAGATCGGCTCGGTGACGGTGTGGGGCGTGACTCATCCCGGTGGGCGTGCTCTCGTTGATCGGCTGGTTCTGGTTCAAGACCGACGACCTTCGCGGAGGCCTGGAATCCGCAGGGGCTGAGCCTCGGGGAGGGCATGGGGTCGAGCATCGCGCTCACCCTGTGGGCCTTCCTGGGGATGGAATCGGCGGCGCAGAACTCCTCCGCGGTCGAGAACCCGAAGCGCGACGTTCCCCTGGCCTGCATGTTCGGCACCCTCGGCGCCGCCGTCATCTACATCCTGTCCACCACCGTGATTCAGGGCATCGTGCCCAACGCCGAGCTGGCCAAGTCGACCGGCCCCTTCGGCCTGGCCTACGCCCACATGTTCAACCCGACCATCGGCTCGATCATCATGGGGCTGGCCGTGCTGGCCTGCCTCGGGTCGCTGCTGGGCTGGCAGTTCACCATCGCCATGACCGGCAAGTCGGCGGCGGACGAGCGGATGTTCCCCGCCTTCTTCACCAAGGTGAACAAGATGGGGGCGCCGGTCACCGGGATGATCGTGATGGGCGTGGTCCAATCGCTCATGGCGCTGTCCACCATCTCGCCCTCGCTGAGCGAGCAGTTCAGCGCGCTGGTGAACCTGGCGGTCGTGACCAACGTGATGCCCTACATCATGGCCCTGTCCGCGCTGATGGTGATGATGCAGTCGGCCAAGGTCGATCAGAAGGTCTATCGACGAAACACGGTGGTGGCGGTGATCGCCATGCTCTACAGCACCTATGCTATCTACGCCTCCGGCAAGGATGCGGTCATGGGTGGAATGCTGGTGATGGCGCTCGGCTTCATCATCTGGGGATTTCTCGCGCCCCGCTTCACCTCTGGCGTAGCGGCGGCAGCGCCGCAGGCCAAGAAGTGACCACCGCGACCGCAACCGTCGAAAGGAGAGAGGTCATGCCACGCGCAGGATGGGTAGCCCCTCAGGGGCCTCTGGCTCGGGTCGCGGCCCTGGTCATCGCAATTCTCGCCTTCCAGTCGCCGGTCCTGGCGCAGAAGCCGGCGGCCAAGCCGGCGGCCAAGCCGGCGGCCGCCCCACCCGCTGCGGCGCCGGTTGCGACGCTCAAGCGGATCAGGACAGCGGACGGATCCGCCTCGGATATCTCGCCGATGCGCGGCCCTATTCGTTCAAGGACGGCTCGGGTAACCCGGCCGGGTTCGCGGTCGATCTTTGTGGCACCGTCACGGATGCCATCAAAGGCGAGCTGGGCCTGTCGGCCCTGGCGATCGATTGGGTCGCGGTCACGAGCGCGGATCAATACAAGGCGCTGCAGCAGGGCAATGTCGACCTGATGTGCGGATCGGCGCGGCAAACGCTGAGCAACCGGACCCAGGCCGCCTTTTCGATCACCATCTTCCCCGGCGGCATCGGGGCGCTGGTCCGGAACGACGCCTCGGCCCGTCTCAAGGACGTGCTGCTCCAGCGCAAGTCGGCGCGGCCCAACTGGCGCGGCAACGCCGTCCAGCTGCTCCATGAACAATTCTTCTCGGTGGTCACAGGCTCGCCGGCGGAGGCCTGGGTCCAGGCCAAGATGAAGGAGTTCCAGCTCTCGTCGACGCTGGTCCATGTCGACAACTACGACGCGGGGTTCAAGGGGATGGTCAACCGCCAGGCCGACGCCTTCTTCGGCGATCGGGCCATACTGCTGGACGCGCTCCAGCACAATCTGGCGGTGAAAGATCTGCAGCCGATCGATCGGCTGCTTCACCTTCGAACCGGTGGCGCTGGCGCTGGGGCTGGGCGACGAAGACTTCCGGCTGATCGTGGATCGGACCTTGAGCAGGCTCTACACGTCCGGTGGGATCAAGACGGTGTATGCGAAGTATTTCGGCCCACCCGACGACACTACGCTGCTCTTCTATCGATGGGCGGCCTTGCCGGACTGACCAGCGACACCGGGAGATTATTCGATGATCGAGCGAAGCACCAAGCGCATCAGCCTGCGGGCGCTCATGGTGGACGATGAGCTTCCGACTCCCACCGCCGAAGGGCGGGCGGCGCGGGCCCTGGTTCAGGAGCTCAAGGACCGCGCGGTCGAGGTGGTGGAGGCCGGTTCCGCCGAGGACGGCACCTCGGTGGTGGTGTCGGATTCCGCCATCCACGCGATCCTGGTGGACTGGACCCTGGGCGACGACAAGAACCACGCCAAGGCCAAGGCGCTGCTCAAACTGGTCCGGTCCCGGAACGACAAGATCCCCATCTTCCTGATGGCGGAGCGGGGCGAGGCGACCTCGATTCCGATCGACGTGATGGAGATGGTGGACGAGTTCGTCTGGACCCTGGAGGACACGGCCGCCTTCGTCGGGTGGGCGGGTGGTGGCGGCGATCCAGCGCTACATCGAGGTGATGCTGCCGCCGCTGGCGGCCGCCGTCATGCGATTCAGCCAGGAATACGAGTACTCCTGGCACACCCCGGGTCACACCGGCGGCACCGCGTTTCTCAAGTCGCCGGTGGGGCGGATCTTCTTCGACTATTTCGGGGAGAACCTGCTCCGCTGCGACCTCTCGATCAGCGTGGGCGCCCTGGGCTCGCTGCTGGACCACACCGGTCCCATGGGCGAGCACGAGCGCTACGCCGCCCGGGTCTTCGGGGCCCATCGCACCTACAGCGTCACCAACGGGACCTCGACCTCGAACCGGGTGATCTGCATGGCGGCGGTGGGCCGCGACCAGATCGCGCTCTGCGACCGGAACTGCCACAAGTCGATCGAGCACAGCCTGGTGCTGACCGGCGGGATCCCGACCTACCTGGTCCCGCTCCGGAACCGCTACGGGATCATCGGGCCGATTCCGCCGGAACGGATCAAGCAGGCGGCGATCGCGGCGGCCATCAAGGCCAACCCGCTGGTGCCCAAAGGGGCCGACCTGCGGCCGGTCTATTCGGTGATCACCAACTCGACCTACGACGGGCTCTGCTACAACGCCCGGCGGGTGCAGGAGCTGCTCGACCCCAGCGTGGATCGCATCCACTTCGACGAGGCCTGGTACGCCTACGCCCGCTTCAACCCGATCTACAAGGATCGCTTCGCGATGTTCGGCGATCCCAAGGACCACAAGGGGCCGACCGTCTTCGCCACCCACTCGACCCACAAGCTGCTGGCGGCGCTCTCGCAGGCGTCGTTCCTGCACATTCGGGACGGGCGGAGCCCGATTCCCCATGCGCGGTTCAACGAGTCGTTCATGATGCATGCGTCCACCTCGCCGTTCTAT
The DNA here is from genome assembly GCA_963704015.1 of uncultured Gemmatimonadales bacterium. Taxonomy (GTDB): domain Bacteria; phylum Gemmatimonadota; class Gemmatimonadetes; order Gemmatimonadales; family GWC2-71-9; genus DATIWD01. The sequence continues at coordinate 72,308 of CAVPGI010000016.1, read as the reverse complement.
CCGATCATCGTCTCCAACGACATCACCACGGCGATGATGGACGGCCCCGGCGGCCTCGCCCTCACCAGCGAGTCGATCGAGGAGGCCGTCGCCTTCCGGCAGACCATGGGCCGGGTGCACCGCGAGTTCGACAAGAAGGGCGAGTGGTTCTTCAACACCTGGAACGCGGACCAGGTCAAGGAGAAAGGGAAGAAGGTCGCCTTTGCCGACGCGTCGGCCGAGTTCCTGGCCACGCGATCCGGACCCCTGGGTGCTGCATCCGGGCGAGACCTGGCACGGGTTCGGCGACCTGGAAGACGACTACTGCATGCTGGACCCGATCAAGGTCTCGATCGTGACGCCGGGCGTGGCCGACAAGGGCGGCCTGGACAAGCGGGGCATTCCGGCCACGCTGGTGACCGCGTATCTGCATCACCGCGGCGTGGAAGTGGAGAAGACCACCGACTTCACGATCCTGGTCCTGTTCTCGATCGGCATCACCAAGGGCAAGTGGGGCACGCTGCTCAACGCGCTGCTCGACTTCAAGCGCGACTACGACACCAACGCGCGCCTGTCCGACGTGCTGCCCGAGCTGGTGGCCGGATCTCCCGACGTCTACGGCGGCCTGGGCCTCCGCGACCTGGCCGATCAGATGTTCGCGATGCTCAAGGACAACCGGCAGACCCACTGGCTGGCCGAGGCGTTCTCGACGCTGCCGACGCCGGTCATGACGCCGAGCGCGGCCTATCAACACCTGGTCCGGGATCAGATCGAGCACGTGCCGCTGGAGCAGCTGGCCAATCGGGTGCTGGCCACCAGCGTGGTGCCCTATCCGCCGGGCATCCCCATGCTGATGCCGGGCGAGGAGACCGGCGCGGCCGACGGCCCGTACCTGGGCTACCTCAAGGCGCTGGCCGCCTGGGACAAGACGGTTCCCCGGCTTCGGGCACGACACGCACGGGGTGGAGAACCGGGATGGGGTGTACTACGTGCAGTGCCTGAAGAAGGGCGCCGGGAAGAAGTGAGCGGTAGCGCCCGCTAGTCGGTTTGGAGCACCACGTTCGAAGCAACATCTGGGGGCGGCACCTGATCTAGGGGTCCGCCCTCTCCAACTCCTGAGCCATATGTCGACTCTTCACGTTGCCATCACCGGACGCGACAAGCGTCACCTGACCGCCCTGGGGCCCAAGCTCCGGGTCGTCGTCGTCGGCTACAAGGAGACCAAGAAGGGCATCGTCGTGGATGCCTACATCCACTCCGAGAAGGTCGAGTGGGTCAGGCGGCAGGGCTACGGTGTCACCGTCCTCGAGAAGGTCGATGCCCACGACAAGGCCCGTCAGGCGGAAGAGCACGCCGCGGCCAGGCGGCGGATCAAGAAGGGGCGTTACGGCGACGTCATCTGGAGTGGCGGCTATCTGACCGCCGACGAGGTCGAGAAGGCCATCGAGCTGGGTGTCGCGAATCACGCCGGGTATGTCGAGCGGATCCCACTACCCAATCTGACCTGGGAGAAGCGCCGGATTCACGCCGTCCGGATCGGGAAGGGAAGCGGCCGGCGGCGACCGGCGGTCTGCTTCATCGGCGGCGTGCACGGGCGGGAGTGGGGCGGGCCCGATATCCTGATCTACTTCGCCATGCGCCTGCTTCGGGCCTACCGGGACCAGCACGGCTTCCGGCTGGGGAAGAACGTGGTTTCGGCGGCGCGGGTCCGCCGCCTGGTCGAGACCATGGACATCATCCTGCTGCCTCAGGTCAACCCCGACGGCCGGCGCTTCAGCATGGACCGCCATCCCTTCTGGCGGAAGAACCGGCGGCCGGCGCCTCGAGGGAAGGACCACCGATCGATCGGGGTGGACCTCAACCGGAACTTTCCGTTCCTCTGGCGCTACGACCAGCACTTCGCGCCGCGGCACCGTGGAGAGCTCCCACAAACCGGGCGACTACGAGACCTACGTGGGTCCTCGCGCCGGCCTCCGAGCCCGAGACCCGCAACGTGATCTGGTTGCTGGACCAGTTCCCCAACATCCGCTACTACGTGGATCTGCACAGCTACGGGGAGACCATTCTCCACAGCTGGGGGAGCGACGACAACCAGTCCGCGAACCCGCGGATGAGCTTCCGGAACAGGGCCTACGACGGCAAGCGAGGCCTGATCCACGACGATCTGTATCGCGAATACCTCCCGGCCGCCGACCACAAAGAGGCCGTCCGGATGGGCCGCCACATGGCCGGCGGCCATCAGACTGCTGCGCGGACCGGAAGTACCAGGTGAAGCAGTCGGTGGGTCTCTACCCGACGGCCGGCTCGTCGGACGACTACGCCTACAGCCGCCATTTCGTCGATCCCAGGAAGGGGAAGCTCATCGCCTACACGATCGAGTGGGGCCGCAGCCACGCCTCCACCCCGTTTCATCCGCCCTACCACGAGATGCGCAAGGTCATGAGAGAGGTGAGCGCGGGCCTGCTCGCGCTCTCGCTGCGGGCGCTCCGCATTCACGGACGGCGATGAGCGAGCCGGGCCGGGGCGGCGATCCCCCGACCGTGGTGAACGCCATGGGATGGAGGCGGCGAACCAGGAACACCACGGCCTGAGCCGCGACTTCAGGTCGGAGGCGCCACTTCGGCCGTCTGGCGCTTCTCCAGGTGTTCCTGGGCCAACGCGATGTGACTCTTCAGGATGAACAGCCGCTGGGAGTAGGTGAGCGGGACCCAGATGTGATTGGCGCGGTGTCCGAGGTACTCCAGCATGGCGGCCAGCTGGTCCACGGCGATGGGTCCGCTGGTCTCCAGCGCCTGTTCCACCAGCTTGAGCTCGCGATACATCACGAACATCCGGCGTTCGGTCACGAATGCGAAGAGACGGGGCAGGATCGACGCGAGCGGAAACACCACCGCGAAGAGCGGGATCAGCACGATCAGCAGGCGCTCGGCCAGGCCCGCCAGCCAGAACGGGAGATAGCGATAGACGAACGGCCGGCCCGACTTGTAATAGGTCCGGGCCTGGTCGCTCAACGGCAGGTCGATCGTCCCGGGAGCCGGGAATCGGCCAGTCGGATAAAAGACGTCCCGGCCGCCATGGATCTCCGAAGCGGCCTCGAGCAGGAGGTACTGCAGCGCTGGGTGCAGATCCGAGTGCACCAGCAGGTTCGACTCGACGGCCAGCAGGGGAACATCGTTGGGCGGGATATTCCTGGCCAGATCCGCCACGCCCTGGGGGAGAATCACCTTGTCGAAGATGGGGTAGAGCGCGACGTAGGCGTCGGCCCGGGGGTAACCCTCCAAGACGATCCCGTCGGCCGCCAAGAGCCTTTGGACCGCGGGCGACTGCCAGGAGGTCAGCATCACCGCCCCGTCGATCTCGCCCCGAAGCAGCGCATCGGCGCTCTGCTCGGGGCTAAGCCCCAGCAGCGTGAGGCTCGAATCCGCCACGCCGTTGAGCTCGAGGATTCGCCGAGCCAGCACCCGCGTGCCGCTGCCCTCGGCCTCGATCGAGAGTCGCTTCCCGACCAGGCTCTTCGCGACCGTGCCTCTGCGGATGTCCGCGAAAGAATAGCCAGAGCGGCTCGACGGTTACGGCGCCCAGCGTGACGAGCTCGGGCGATTTCGTGCGATTGGTCACCCCGCTCTCCACGAACGCCACGCTTACCTGGGAGCCGGGGTCGCGCAGGCGCGAGAGATTGTCGAATCCCCCGTCTGTCGGAACCAGCCGCAGGTCGACGCCCGCCCGTCTGAAGAACTCCTGATAGCGGAGGCCGTACTCGCGGTAGGCGCTCCCCTCCGGCCCGGTCGCCATGGTGATGGTCTTCGGGGGGAAGGGATTCCCGATCGTCAGCGCCATCCACACCACAGCCGCCAGGACGGCCGAGCGCGAGGAGCGCCAGGGCCAGCCGGGGACCCCTGCGGGAGCGGGAGTGGAGCAATGGTTGGGTGGTCACGGGGGGAGACAGTTCAGCCGGCCGCGGTCAGTCCGCGCCCGGCTGATGGTCCTTCAGGAAGGCCTGCTCGACATGAACCTCATCGCTGGTACCACGCTCGTCTCCATGACGCTCGCGGTCAGGGTTCCTCCACCAGCTCCCAGGTCGCGTCGGGATTGTAGCGCGCCATGGTCTTGAAGCGCTCGAGCGTCTGGGTGCCAAGATCCTTCTGGTACACGACGCCGTCGTGGCTCACGATGAAGGTCTTGACCCCGGTGACCGCATATTCCGCCGGCGCGGCGACCAGGGCGAAGCCCCCGATCATGGCACCCTTCACGACGAAGTCCATCTGGCCCATCGGCGCGGCCGGGCCCTGGCCCTTCAGACACCTTGAAGTAGTACCCGTGGTAGGGCTGGTTCCGACGGTGTAGCCCTCGGCGATGGCCTGGGCGATTCCCTCGCCCACCGGGCCCTGCCAGGTGCCGTCCGCGTCTCGCCAGGCCAACCCGTCCTGCTTCCCCGGAGTGCTGATGATCCGCTGGGCGTACTGGTTCATGGTCGCGCCGTCGTGCTTGTAGTAGGCGTACTCCCGCTGGGCCTCGACGTACCCGCGGCACACCTCGATCGCGTCGAGCTCGTTCCTCCCGATGCGGCGGTAGAGGATCTCCTGCCGTCCGGCCTTGGTATCGAACCGCCACTGGCCGCTCATCTGGACGATCGGGATCGGGAGCGGCCAGTCCTCAGGCCCCACGATCAGGGTGGCTGTCTTCTTCTTGGGATCCCGGACGACGCGAGTCTGCTGGCGGGCCTGCGCGGCGAAGGCCGCGGCGCTGGTGTTCCGGTCCTGCACCGAGTCCGCGGTGACCACCAGATCCAGCCCGTCCGATCCGAGGATCTCGGTCAACGCCGGAACGTCGTATTGCTCGGCGGCAGTAGATCAGAGCCCAGGCCGCTTCCTCCGGTGTGGCGAACGTCCTCTGAGCTGGCGCCTTGGGAGCCGGCTTAGTCGGGGCGGCTGGCTTGGCGCTCTTGCGCGGCGCCGGAGCCGGAGCCAGCAGCGCGGCAGTGAGCAAGCCCGAGGCAGCAGCCGAACCGCGCTGCCGGCACGGAGCCGGCGGAACGTCTCAGCGGGTCGAGTCGATAGTCATCGCGCTCATCTCCGCCGTCCACCGCCCCCGCCCCGCCGCCGCCCCGCGACCCCATGCTGGACGCGCCGCGCGAGCTGCTGCTCCGGGCGCTGGCTGCCGCTGTAGCCGCCGGAACCGCCGCCGAATCCGCCACTGTTCCCCGATCCACTGCCCCTCGACACGTCACGGCTGCCGACCTGATCACGGCCGGTTCCGGCTCCCGCTCCGCCGCCGGCCACGATTGCTCGCGCTCGGGTTTCCCGCCCCTGCGCCGGCACGATTGCTCACACTCGGCCCCCCCGCACCGCCCGCCGCGGTTGCTCGGCTGGGTGCCGGCGGACGGGCCCCCGCGCCGAGCCACCGTATTTGCCGGCCGTCCCGCGATCCCCGTAGGGCGCTCCCCCGCGATGCGACGGGTTGTGCTGCCAGTTGCCGTTGTTGCCGCGGCCCCCCGCGTTGTGATTGATCTTGTTGAAATTGTTGTTGTTGTTGATGATGACGTTGTTGCCCCCGCCCCAGCCTGCGTGGCAGCAGGAGCCGCCCCACATGGCCGCACCCATCATGACGCCGACAGCTGAACGGACACGAACGCGGCGCCGGCGGGTAGTACGGAGGATAGTAGATCGGCGGATAGGGATAGACCGGCGGGCCATAGACCACCGTCGGGCTGTACGACGGCACGTAGACGACCTCGGGGTTGGTGGACTCCACCACGATCACCGTCTTGTTCTCGACGACCTGGGTGTCGACCTTCTGCTGCTCATTGGACTCCAGGGCGCCGTTGGCCTTGGCCTTGTTCCGCATGCGCTGCACGGCGTCCATCACGTCGCCCTGCTGCGCGAGGAAGGCGTTGCCGAGCTCCGTGGTCCACTGGATGTCGTCCGACAGCCGCTTCACCACCTCGGGCACCGCCGCCATCGACTGGATGCTCGGGTCCCACGGCTGCTTGGCCACCGAATCGGCCAGGGCCTTGTCCTTGAGGCTCCGGATGCTTGGCGAGCCACTGCTGCAGTGCGACGATCTCGAGCGGGTAGGTGGAGGCAACCAGCGTCTGGGCCAGCAAGTCATCCGGGTACAGGGCGATCGGAGCCACCAGCGCGTCGAGCTGCTCCGGGGGGAGCCTCACCGAGTCCGGGGTCGCGGTGGTGTCCTGGGCCACCGTGATGCCCGCGGCCGGCGTGGTCTCCGGGGCCACCGCGCTGTCCGCCACCATTGCGGGTACTTCCTGCGCCAGGAGCGCGCGCGCCCCCAGCAGCAGGCTTACGTAACCGATCGACAAGAGCTGTCGCCGGATCAATTTCCAGGAGCGGGATCGAAGGATCATGGCACTCATCGTGAATAGACTTCCATAGCGCACTACGGTGAGTGAAGATGCCTTCCCCAGGCTCGCACCGCAACAGACGCGAGCTGGGAGCTAGGAGCTGGGGGCCAAAGGACTGTCATTCCGAGGGGCGAAGCCCCGAGAGCCTGCCCCGAGCGGAGCGAGGGGAATCTCAAGGCTTCATTTGCATTCGAGGCGGGCACGGGGGCCCGCCCCGACGACCCGTTCTCCCGTTCCCCCGTTCTACCACACTCCCCATCGACCATCGTCCATCGACTATCTCCCAGCTCCCAGCTCCTAGCTCCTAGCTCGCTTCACCGCCGGCTCATCTCCGCCACCCAGATATCGCTCTCCTGATCTCCCAGAGTGAAGAAGATGTGATCGCCCCGGACCCGGAATCCGAAGCGGTGCCAGGGACGGGTGGGATCGTCGAAGCGAACCACCACCCGCGCGGCCCCTCCGTTGACCGGGACCGCGATCACTTCCCCGACGCGATCGCCCTCCAGGGTCACATGGAACACGGTCCGCCCGTCGGCCGACCACTGCGGGAACGCCCACCAGGCGGTGGAGTAGGGGGACGCGAGGTGGCGCGCCGGCCCGCCATCAACCGGAATGATCACGATTCCGCCGCTGGCGCAGCCGCAAGCGAGCCAGCGGCCGTCCGGCGACCAGGACGAGATCCCCGCCGGCAGGGTGTCCGATCCGATCACGACGGGGATCCACTTGGGGCCGGACCAGCTCCCATCGGGATTCCTGGTATAGAGGTGGAGCCGAGGGTTGGTGCCCCAGTTGGCCAGCAGCAGAAGATGATGGCCATCCGGCGACCACTCGGGCGATCGCTCGTCTTCGCGCCCGTCGGTGACCGGGACCGGCGCGCCGCCCTCGGCGGAGATCACGTAGGCCCTTCGACGCTCTCCCCGGAATCGGTGGAACGCGATCTCCTTCCCATTGGGAGACCAAGCGGTCCAGTAGGATCCCACGGTGTCGGTGGTCACCTGCTGCGGTTCCGCCGATCCTCCTCCCAGGCGCAAGCGGAAGAGCTGGCTGAGCCCGGTGCGGTCCGAAGAAAAGGCGACCCACTGTCCGTCGAACGACGCGTCGCAGTTCTCGATCATCTGGTTCCCGGTGGTCACCGGAGTGGCCCGCGAGACCGAAACGGCGCCGGTGGCCGGAATGGGGATGGACCAGACGTTCGAGGTCTCGGTGAACGCGGAGTAGGCGAATCGGTTCCCGTGCGCGGAGACGGCGATGCCGTAGGCGTCGAGGCCGGTGGTGAGTCGAACCGGTTCGCCGGTCCGGGTTCCTGACCGAGTCAGCTCGACCTGGTAGACGTCGCGACCGCCTTCCCGGTTGGAGACGTAGAGCAGCGACCGATTGCCGGCCCATGCCGGGCTGACGTTTACCCACTGGGAGTCGCTGACCTGGACCGACGGGCCGCCGGCGGCGGGGGCCAGCCAGATACTGCTGGCCGCCAGGTTCCCCAGATCGCCCGACTTGACGTACTGGATATTGCCCGCGACATAGGCGATCCAGCGGCCATCGGGAGACCAGACAAAGGAGTGCAGCTCCCGGCCCACCGTCACCAGGCGTGGATCGCCGCCATCCACCGGCCGGGCGAGCAGCGAGTCATGGGAGGCGTAGACGTAAGACCTGCCGTCGGGGGCCACCGCGACGCCGCGCGGGGTGCCCGTGGTGGCGACCAGCAGACGGGGCACGCCGCCGAAGGCGGGCACCACTTCGATGCCGCGAGGGGAGCTGAACACCAGGCGTTGCCCGTCCGGGAGCCAGGCGGGAAAGCGGCCGGCTGGGTCGCCCTCACGCACCACGCGGAGCGGCACGCCGTTCTCCACCGGGCGGGTGGTGAGCTCACCCCGCGGCCCCGAGTAGGCGACAAACTTGCCGTCGGGAGAGAGCGCCGGGTCGAGCTCCAGCCCGGGATCGAGGGTCACCTGGGTGCGGCGGCCCAGCTGCACCGGCGCCGGGGCGCTGCGGACCTTGAGAACGACGATTCCCCCGATCAGGAGCAGGCCGCCAACCAGGGCGGCGCCGAGCACCAGGCGCCGACGCCGCGACCCTCCATCGACGGGCAGGCTCTCGCCGCGCCCCAGCGCGACCACCAGCTGGCTGACCGAGCCGAACCGGTCGGCCGGCATTTTGGTCAGTAGGCGCGCCAGCGCCGCGGCGACCTCGGCCGGGACCGCCGGCCGGAGCTGAGTGATCATTCTCGCCTCGGCGGTCATGTGCTGGTGCACCACCGACTGAATCGTGGGCCCGGTGAAGGGCGGCTGCCCGGCCAGCATCTCGTACAGCACGCAACCGAGACTGTACTGATCGCTGCGGCCGTCGAGTTCTTTCTGGCCGGCCGCCTGTTCCGGACTCATGTAGATCGGGGTCCCGATGGTGATGCCGGTCTCGGTCAGGGTGTCCGCGCCCGCGGTGGTGAGCGCCCGGGCGATCCCGAAATCGGCCACCACCGCGTGGCCGCTCTCCAGCAGGATGTTTTCCGGCTTGATGTCGCGGTGGATCACGCCTTGCCCGTGGGCGTAGCTCAGCGCGTCGGCCACCTCTCGGGCGATCTGGACCGCCTCGGGAACCGGCAGCTGCTTGTCGCGGTTGAGCCGGTCGCGGAGGGACTCCCCCTCGACCATGGGCATCACGTAGTAGAGGAACCCGTCGGCCTCGCCCGAGTCGTAGAGCGGCAGGATGTGCGGGTGGCGGAGCTTGGCGGTGGTTTCGATTTCGCGGAGGAAGCGCTCCGCCCCGACCGCAAAGGCCAGCTCGGGCCGGAGCACCTTGACCGCCACCCTGCGGTGGTGTTTGAGGTCGTCGGCGAGATAGACCGTGGCCATGCCCCCGGAGCCGAGCTCGCGCTCCACGCGGTATCGATCGGCAAGGGCGGCTCGGAGCCGCTCGATGGGGTCAGAGGCCATGGACCAGTAGGAAGAGGCTAGTCGAAGATGGGCAGGTTCAGGGTGGGGGGCTAGTCGGCCCCTGCGTCGAGGGGACGAGCGGCGGGCACAGGGGCCCGCCGCAACCGAGCGAGGACTACAGAGTGATGGACTCCAGACCCCAGACCCCTGACCCCTGACTTTTTCCCCCACCATATTCCACGGCGTGAGTCTCCCAGCCGAAATCCCGCCTGACCTCCAAACCGCGCTGGCCGGGCGCTATGAGCTGCGCCGGCTGCTGGGGCGCGGCGGGATGGCCAGCGTCTATCTGGCCTACGATCCCAAGCACCAGCGGGAAGTCGCCCTCAAGGTGCTGCGGCCCGACCTGGCCGCCAGCCTGGGATCGGAGCGATTCCTGGCGGAGATCCAGATCGCGGCTCGGCTCACCCATCCCAACATTCTCTCCATGCACGACTCGGGGGATGCGGGCGGATTCCTCTATTACGTAATGCCCTATATCGACGGGGCCTCGCTCCGCCAGCGGCTGGAATCGGAACGGGTGCTCGAGCCGGAGGAGGCGCTCGCCATCGCGACGCCGGTGGCGGACGCCTTGACCTATGCCCATCGGATGGGTGTCCTGCACCGCGATATCAAGCCCGAGAACATCCTGCTCTCCCAGGGCCACCCCATGGTGGCCGACTTCGGCATCGCCAAGGCGATCCGCACCGCGGGCGGCACCAACCTCACGCGGACCGGGATCCCCTTGGGCACGCCGGGTTACATGAGCCCGGAGCAGGCGGCGGGATTGTCCGAGTTGGACGGGCGAACCGACGTGTACAGCTTGGGCGTCGTGATCTACGAGATGCTGGTGGGCGACCTGCCCGGCCGCTGGCCCACCGAAGAGGCGGTGCGGACCGGCCTTTTCCTCGAAGCTCCCCCCGCTCACCGAACTCGGCTCGCTCAACTCCCCAACCGGGTTGAGCCGGCGCTGGTAAGAGCGATGGCGATCCGGCTGGACCAGCGGACTGCTACCCCGATCGAGCTGATCGACGATCTGCAGGGCCGCCGCAGCGAGTCGCGCCGGCGCTACCGGGAAGGGGAGGTGCAGGAGATCGTCAAGCGCGCCTCCGAGCTCGAGGCCGCTCAACCCACCGGCGGCGGCATGACCATCGGCGGAGTGGAGGCGCTGGCCGCCGAGGTGGGCATCGCGCCCGAGACGGTGCGGGCGGCGGCGCAGGCGATGACTCGGCCCTCCGGTGCGACGGTCCATCCGCTTCAAATGCGGCGCAATGCCTGGATCGGCGGGCCGACCACGATCGTCTACGAGCGGGTGGTCGAAGGTGAGCTGCTTGAGGCCGACTATGAGGCGTTGGTGGACGAGATTCGCCGCACCACCAACCACGTGGGCCTGGTCAATCAGCTGGGCCGCTCCTTCGCCTGGACCAGTACTCGCAGCCAGACCGCGCGACGGGACATGGAGGTGGCGGTTTCGATACGCGGGGGCCAGACCCGGATCACGGTGCGGGAACGACTGGCTCCCCTGATCGGCGCCATCTTCGGCGGAATCGGCGGAGGCATGGGTGGAGGAGGGATGGGATTGGTCATGGGTACCCTCTCGTCTTTGCACGCCCTTGCCCTGGCCCCGGTCGCCGTGCCGGCTTGGCTCCTCACCACCTACGGCACCGCCCGATACTTCTACAGCCGCACGGCAAGAGAACGTTCAAAGGAGCTGGAGGGGATCGCGGATCGGCTGACGGAGGTGACGGGGCAGCTCGTGGGCGAGAGGCTGCCAGGGAAGAGGATGCTGCGTTCCTCGTAAGGACTGAGGACTGAGGGGTTCTGAGTTCTGAGTTCGGGGTTCTGGGTTCGGACTTGTCCGCCCTATCCGCCTGACCGCCCTGTGTCCCCGCCTCAACAGGTCACGTGCAGAATGGCGTTGGTAGCTGCCGGCTCCCGCTTGAGCAGATCAATGGCCTCCGCCGTCGGCATGATGGCCAGCTCGACGCCCCGCCGTTTCGCCTGATCTTTCACCTCGTCCATTACGGGCAGTGCCCCGCCGCCGGTACCGATCACCAGGCGCCGGCACTTCCAGGGAATCTGTTCCTCAATGGAGAGCGGCGTGTGACCAAAGGCCTCCCGGAACTTCCGGGACGGCTTCTTCTTGCGTTTGCGGATCTCACCGCGGTCGATCACCACGTCGTGTTCATAGGTGGTGCCGTCGATCCGGATGGATCCGAAGGAAAACGCCTCAAACTTCATTACGGCTGCACCTGTATCTGCCCCACCTGTTGGATCACAATTTCCGGTCTTCCTTTATAGAGCTGTATCACTCCCTTCACCGCGACCCGCTTTCCGGCCAGCCCCTCCAGGTGCTCCAATTTCGGATCACTCGGATTGAGCACCGCACCGCTGAAGACCTGGTTAGGATAATCCGCCCCGAAGTTGAGGAAGACATTCCCCGCCTTGGAGCGATGCACCGACACCACCACGCCCACCACGGTCGCGGTCTCGCCGACGTGGGCCGCGGCCTCGCGGTCGGTGTAGGTGCCGGGCGGGAGGGCGGGCCCAGCCCCGTGTGAGGAGCGATAGGCCACCATGGCTTCGTTCAGGACTCGGGCCAGGCGCACTCCCGCCTCGATCAACGCTAAGTCCACTAGCGGAAGGTTCGCCTCCTCGTACGCCTCACCCAGCTGTCCATTGCGCGGCAGCAGATAGGCATGCTGGGCGGCGACCTTGTGCCCCTCCATCGCCCAGTCCACCACGGTACCTCGCTCCAGGGCGACCAGGTCCAGGGAGTCCATCTTCCGCCGAAGCCGCTCGAAGTACTGGTCCTCGCTGAGCCTGGTCGCCTCCATCAGCTCGCCATCCCAGACTTCGTGCAGCTTCCTGGTGGTGCCGAAGAAGACCACCATACGATTGTTGCCACCCTCGTCGTGGTTGTTGGAGACGTGGAGCGGTTGGTGCAAGTCGCCCATGAAATGGACCAGGAATCGTAGCGCCTCGGCTCGCTCAACAGTCGTGGCGGCGGAGTCGCTCAGAATACGTCGGTCGTCCTCGATCGCCGCAATCAAACAGCGTCCATCGCGACAATCGCGCGAAGGCACGTAGTCGGTGGCGTTCAACGGGATGTTGACATAGTGGAGCGGCGACGTCTCCTGGCGCTGGCCACGGATCTGGTCGGCCCAGAGCGAGGCGTCGGCCAGACTCTCCCCGCTGAGCAGGTCCTTCACTGCATCGGTGGTGTGGGGAGAGAGGCGCTCAAGCGCGATCCGGGCCACGAGACGGTGGCCGATATCGTACCAGACCGGCGCCGTTGGCGGGCGAGTCGAGGCACTGGTGAGGATGGTTGCTGCACTAAGGAGGGCGATGAGGCCCGATCGCATGCTGCTCTCTCCGAGGCGACCGGGTGAAGGATGCGGGTGTGGAGGGGGAAGGGGAAGTTGAGCTGGTCCCTGGTACCAGCCTCTCATTTCCCCGATATCGCCCTCATGACCGCTTCCTTCCAGCCTTCGTTGTGGACCACTAGGGCGCGGGTAGCGGCCCGCAGCCGTTGCACCGGCCCGCCTCGAAGGCTAGGAGATCCAATCACCCGGCCAATTCCCTCAACCGGTCCAGCAGCCGCACCATCGCCCAGGTGTCCCGTTCGCAGTAGGCCAAGAGGTCGCGGCGCAGTTGGTCCCGGTCCTTGACCTTGTGGGCTACGAACAGGAGTCGAGCGATCTCCACACTGGCGACCTGTCCGTCCACGATCGCCAGGTCGTCGTAGGTCAGGTCCGGCACCATCGGGTTCAGCACCTGCTTGATGCTGAAGCTGCCGGCAAAGCGAGGATGGTAGACGTAGTTCTGCATCACCGGCAGCAGATCAACCAACTTACCCTCGAGCGCCTGCAGATCGGCAGCCAGGTGCGGCAGCCAATCGGCCAGCTCCCGGATCCTGGTCCGCTCGAACGAGCTGTACATCACGATCCGCTCGGCGTCTCTGGTCGCCTCGAGCAAATGCAGTGCCAGCTCCTCGCGCGGGTCTCCCGGGCCCTCGGCCAGGTAGGCCTGGTGGCTGTAGCCCGGCGGCCGGCCTCCGTCTTGCTCGTGGTAGCTGAACTGCACCACCACCGGCCGCCACGGTCCCACGTCGGCCCACACCGGCACTGCTCGGCCGATGGTCTCGAAGTCGAGGAAGCCCAGGCGGCCATCGAACTCCCGTAACGCCTCCCGGAGCCCCGGCTCCACGATCATCTGCCCGGTCTCCAGCGCCGAGCGCTGGCGCTGCTGGATCTCGGTGAGCTTGTGGGAGGGCGGTAGATCCACCACTCGACGGATCCCTTGAACGACCAGCGCCCATTTCTGCTTGGTCTGGCTCCGGTACAGGGTCCAGATGTGCTGCTCGTCGGTCGGGAAACAGCGGTCCCAGAACGGACAGTCCCGCTCGATCATCCAGCACTGGGTTCCCACCGGAACCTGCGGCATCGGGCCGTCCAAGACCGCCAGCTGCTCCTCGATCATGGCGGGAATCCGCGCCTGGAACGCCTCCACCTCCGGAGTCACGTCGGTCCGGGTGAACAACTCGCCCCGGTCGGGATGCCGGAAGTCGGTATTGAGGTGCATCACCTCCGCCCGGCGGACGTCGATCCCGGCCCGCCGAGCCACCCAGACCTGGATCGCCACGTCGGGGATGTGCTCGTCTTTGACGCTGCTGGAGGACTTGACCTCGATGAGCGTGAATTCGTCGGGTGACCGCTCGAGAACGTCGATGGCTACAAAGACCCGGTCCTGGACGAAGGTGGCCTCGAACACCGCCGGTGCACCGGTGGCGAGCGCTCGGCGGGTCGCCTCGACGCGGTCGGGATGGTCGTGCGGAAGGTCGATCAGGACCCCGCCGGGAAACTGCCCCCGGGCCAACGCACCCACCTCGGTGCCCTGATCGAAGCGGTCCTGAAGCACCACGTCCACCTGAAGTTCCGGCGCCTCCGGTTCGTGGACCTTGAGCCAGAGCAGCTTGTGGCACTGCCACCCGGCGACGAAGCGGGACTTGGAAAGGTTGGGGGGCACGAGTGGAATCTATGGAATGCGCAGGTTTCGGTATCCCCCACCTTATCCCGAGGGCTAGATCCCTCAGTCATGTTGCTCCCTCGGGATGCTGGGTGGGGCACCGGCACCTGGTGCCCGGTGCCTGGTACCGGTCTTCACGGACACCACCCAATGCAGGGCTTCGGCAGCATCTCGAGCGTGACCACGAGGGCGGCGGTGAAGACCGCGGCGCCAATGAAGAGGGTGGGATCCAGATTCTCGGTCGCGATTGCCCGAACGTCATGTATCGACACGGCCACTCTCTGCGCTCCTGCCGGCGTCAACTGAACCGGATCTTGGGACGTGATCAGTCTCGTCGGGCTGCCGGAGGATGCAGGGAAGGAAGTCTGGACCTGGCCGATGATCGAATCTCCGGTGACGACGGGTGCCTGGATCTCCAAGGTGTCGTAGGTGGAAGTGATCACTCGCACCGCCTGGGGGTGCTGGCGCTCCACCACGGTCTCTGGAGTGGCGCTTTGCACCTTCCATTCGATACAACCGGATAACCAGGCCATCAAGAACAGGGTCGAAGCCAACCGGTGCCGCGGGCGCTGGGCAGACATGGACGCGTCCAGAGGTCAGGGACGGATCCAGGATGCGAGGTGGGGGTCAAGACCGAGTCAAGCGGACCGCAGCTCCGATGAGCGGAACCTGCGACCAGGCTCGCCTTCGTAGACCGATGGAAACCCGCCAAAGCGGAATTTCGGCCAGCCATGGGTCGCGTTTATGACCCTGGTGACCCTTATCACGGTTGCGGAGTCTCTGGTCCTATAGCTTGCCCGCGGGCAGGTGCAAGTGCTTGACCCGCCCGATTGATCACTTGAGAGGAGGAAATCTCATGCGATTCCCGCTCACGCGTCGCCTCACCGCGTTGATGCTTGGGCTTTTGGGAGCCATCTCGTGCAGCGACAGCAGCGGCCCTGGCTCCGGCACCGGCACGCTATCGCTCGTGCTCAAGGATGCCCCCGGTGACGTCAAGGCCGCGGTGGTCACCATCTCCGAGATCGATCTGCAGGGCTCCGGCGGCACCATCGTCCTTCGTAACGTCCCGGTTACCACCAATCTCCTGACCCTCTCGACGGATGTCGCCACGCTGGTGCAAGGGTTCGTCATCCCGGCCGGGACATACACTCAGCTCCGGTTCGTCATCACGGGTGCCTACATCGAGGTGGACAACGGCAACGGCACCTCCAGCTTCTACGCGTCTTCGCCGGACTACGCCGGCCTTCCCCCAAACACGACGCTCACCGGAAGTCTCCACATGCCGAGCTACGGAGAGAGCGGCCTCAAGGTGATCCTGCCGGGCAACGCCCTCGTCATCGGTGAGGGTGGGGAGGAACTCGTGGTAGTCGACTTCGACGTTTCGCAGAGTTTCGGGCATCAGGCTGGGAACTCGGGCCAATGGGTCATGCACCCGGTGGTCAAGGCGACCAACGCGTCGGTGACGGGCAACGCCGTGGTGACGCTGACGCTTGCCGTGGGGGTGACCCTGCCGCAAGGCACCAGCCTGGCGGACTTCAAGACCACGATCACCGGCCCGGCCACGGTGGGCCCGGTAAACTTCTCCGATACCAACTCGGACGGGTCGTTCGAGGCGGACTTCAACTTCGTGACGCCCGGCACCTATTCCGTTACGATCGCGGCCCCGGGCTCGATCACCAGCTTCACCACTACCCCGACCCTCCCGGGGACTCTGACGGTTCCGGCCGGAGGTACTGGCACGGCAGCGTTCATCCTGACCGGAAGCGAGTCGTCCGGGGGCACCTGATCTCCTGATCCACGATAGTATGGAAGGGCGCCGGCTCCCGGCGCCCTTTTCATTGCAGGTCTGCTGATGGGGCGAGGACGAGTAAGCGGCAAGGCGTGAGGCATGAAGCTGGGGAGTCAACTCCCCATGCCCCATGCCTTTTCCATTTCCCCCTACACGTACGTCGGATACGCCGGATCGTAGCGATGGGCGCGCACGAAAGCGGGGAGATCCGCGGGTCGCGGAACCGTGGCCAGCCCCTCCCGATACGCCACCTCCGCCACCGCGACGGCGATCTCTCCCGACACGTGCCAGATCCGTTCGATCGGAGGGAAGATCGAGCCTCGTGCCAGATCCTCCTCCGTGACGAGGGAGGCGAGCCGGCGCGCGGCCGCCGCGAACATGGTTTCGGTCACGCGCCGCGCCCGGGTGAGGACCACGCCGAGCCCGAGTCCCGGAAAGATGTAGGCATTGTTGCCCTGCCGGGGCACAAAGTGCTGCCCGTTCAGCTGGACCGGCGGGAACGGGCTCCCGGATGCGTAGATGGCCCGCCCATCGGTCCAGCGATACGCCTCCTCTGCGGTGCACTCGGCGCGGCTGGTCGGATTCGAGAGCGCGAAGACGATGGGTCGCTGGTTCAGGTCCGCCATCGTCCGAAGAATCGGCTCGGTGAACGTGTGCGGGGTGGCCGAGACGCCGATCAGGGCGGTGGCCTTGAAGGTCTGCACGACGGTCAACAGATCGGGGATCAGGGGGAGATCATGGGCATAGGGGAGCTTGTGCGGCTGGAGATCGGTCCGCCGGCTGGTCACCAGACCGCGCGAGTCGACGAAGGCGATCCGCTGGCGAGCCGTCTCAGCGCTGAGCCCCTCCTCCATCATCCCGAGCACGATGAGATTCGCGATCCCGATGGCGGCGGCCCCCGCGCCGAAGAAGAGGAGGCGCTGCTCGCGGAGTGGCGACCCGGTGAGCCGCACTGCGGAATGGAGCCCGGCCAGCGTCACCGCCGCCGTCCCCTGGATATCGTCGTTGAAGGTGCAGACCCGATCGCGGTACCGGTCGAGGAGGGTGATCGCGTTCTCGGTCGCGAAGTCCTCGAACTGGATCAGCGAGCCGGGGAAGACCTCCTGGACCGCGGTCACGAATTCCTCGACCAGGGCGGCGTACTCCGGGCCGCGGAGCCTCGGCTGCGCCAGGCCGACATACAGTGGATCCGCGCGAAGCTCTGCATTGTCGGTGCCGACATCGAGCATGACCGGAAGGCAGTGGCGAGGGTCGACTCCGGCACAAGCGGTGTAGAGCGACAGCTTGCCGATCGGGATTCCCATCCCGTTGGCGCCGAGGTCACCCAGACCCAGGATCCGCTCGCCGTCCGTCACTACGATTACGGAGACCGTCGGAGAGGGCCAGTTCCGCAGGGTCTCGCGGATCCGACCCCGATCCTTCGCGCACAGGTAGAGCCCGCGGGGCCGCATATAGATGTGCGAGAAGCGCCGGCAGGCCTCCCCCACCGTCGGGGTGTAGAGGATCGGGAGCATCTCCTCGACATGGTCCATCACGATGCGGTAGAACAGCGGCTCATTGCGATCCTGCACCGCCGCGAGCATCACGTAGCGCTCCAGGTCGGTCCCGGCCCCGCGGACGTTCTGGAGGATCCGCACCGCTTGTTCGGGCTGGGTCATGACCCGGGGCGGCAGGAGGCCGCGGAGTCCGAGCTGGTCCCGCTCGGCTTCGGTAAAGGCGGTGCCCTTGTTGAGGGTGGGGTCGCGCAGCAGGTCGATCCCGGTGCGGGACGGTTTGGTTGAGGCCCGGCGAGTCATGGTAGTGGTATCTCCTCGGTCAGTCGATTCCGATCCGGACGGGACGCGCCAACTGGCCCAGGAGGCCCTCCGCCGCGACCAGGTACTCCGCAATGTCGAACTGCTCGGGATCGATCATCGATTGGACCGCGCAGCCCTTGATGAAACTGACCGCCACCGCAGCGAGCCCCTCCGGAGTGACCCCGGGAAAGCGCTCCGGCTCGGCGATCAACGCCTCTTCGGCCATGGGACGGAAGGCTTCCCGATAGCGGGCGAGCTCGCGCCCGCATCTTCGCCGCGACCCCGGCGTGGCGGGTGCCCATGGCCCAGAACTCGAAGAACACCCGGATCCTCTGCGGCTCGCTGGAGAGGCGATTCATCTCCTGGCGCAGCAGGGCGAGCAATCGCTCCAAGGGGGCCGGGTAGCGACGAATCTCGGGGCTGATCCGGAGCACGGTCGTCGTCTCGAGCACCCAGTCCAGCAATGCGATGATCAGTCGTTCCTTGGACTTGAAATGAAACAACACCAGCCCGCTGCTCAGGCCGGCCTTGGCCGCCACCTGCCGCACGGTGAGCCCGTCGAGACCGCGGCGAGCGGCGATCTCATAGGCGGCCTTGATGATCTGATTCCGGCGGGTCTTTTCCGACGCCTTACGTCCCGGCATGGCGTTCCCTCCTCATCGGGCGGCCGCTCCCGCCGTATCCAGGCGTCCCAGGAGCCGAAGCAAGCCATCCAGAACCGTGAGCGGATGCGGTGGGCAGCCGGGGATCCAGAGATCGACGGGTAGATCCGCCGGTACGCCGTTGCCGACCTCCGGGCTCCCGCGGAACGGGCCGCCGTTGATCGCGCAGGCGCCGACGGCGATGACCAGGCGCGGCTCCGGCGTCGCCTCGTAGGTGCGATACACCGCGTCCCGCATGTTCTGGCTGATGGCCCCGGTGATCACCAGGCCATCGGCGTGACGGGGCGACGCCACGAACTGGATGCCGAACCGGGCCATGTCGAAGACCACGTTGCTCAGGGCCACCAGTTCCGCCTCGCACCCGTTGCAGCTGCCGGCCGCCACCGAGCGCAGCCGGAGCGACCGTCCGAAGAGCTGGCGGGTTTTGAGCTCCAGTGCCTGCACCGCCGGAAGTTCGCCGGTCGGGCTCACCAGGCCGGCCCGCTCCCGCGCGGCCAGCGCGGTGATCGGTGGTGTAGGTGATGGCCCCCTCCGGCGCAGGTCGACGCCTCCTCCGGGGAGAACAGGCAGGCTCCCAGGTCCAATGCCGCCCGGCCATCGGGTCCGATGGCGAGCAGCGAGGAGGGCATGCGCTCGCGGCACTCGCTGGCAACTCGGGCAGGCAGCGTTCGGGATCGAGGGTCGGCCGCCCGCGAAAGCGCTCGGGGAAGTCGGCCGCGCCGCGCGGAAAGGGGGAGGTCCGGGTCCCCTGCGCCAGGCGGGTTCGGATGAAAGTCGAGCATCAGAGATCATGCCCCGCGTACGAGAGATTGAAGCTCTTGTTGCACAGCGGAAAGTCCGAGATCTGGTTGCCGGGCATCGCGGCGGCGACCGCGCTCCAATTGTGAAACGACGGATCGACCACCTTGTACCGGCGAATCCGCCCGGTGTCGTCGGTGAGGACGACGTGCGCGATTTCCCCCCGCCAGCCTTCCTCCAGGGCCACGACCAGTTCGCCCGGCCGGAGCGGCCCGCACTCGACCAGCAGACTCGCCCCGCGGAAGCGCTGCCACCTGGTCGATGACGAACTCGAGCGACCGCTGGATCTCCAGCCAGCGGACCAGGGCGCGGGCGAGCACATCGCCGGCCCACGCGGTGGCCACCGGGATGTGGGCGAAACGGAACACACCGTAGGGGTGGTCGTGGCGTACGTCGCGCGGGACCTCGCACGCCCGGGCCGCCACACCGACGATGCCGAGCTCGAGACAGGCCTGACGGGGGAGCACCCCGACCCCCTCGAGCCGGGCCTGCACCGAGGCGTTCTTGAGCATCAGATCGGCCACCGGCCGCAGCTCATCATCGAAGCGCCTGGAGCCGCGCCCGCATCTCGGCGGCCATGGCTGCCGGAATGTCGAACAGCACGCCGCCCGGGCGGATCAGGCCCCGCCCGTACCGATTGCCGGAGAGCGTCATCAGCAGGTTCAGACACTCGCCGCGCAAGCGCCCGAAGTAGGAGGCGGCCGGCTGATACGCGATATCGCCTGCGATCGCGCCGAGGTCGCCGATGTGGTTGGCCAGGCGCTCGAGCTCCAGGGCGATTCCCCGGATCGTCTGGGCCCGCGGAGTCTTGCGGCTCCGGGCCAGCGCCTCGATCGCGCCACAGAACGCGCTGGCGTGGCCGATCACCGTGTCGCCGGCGATCGACTCGGCGACCAGCACGGACGCCGCCCGCTCGCGGGTCTCGAGCAGCCGCTCGACCCCGCGATGCTGGTAGCCGAGCATGATCTCGAGAAACAGCACGTCCTCGCCATGGGCCTGGAACCGGAAGTGTCCCGGCTCGATGATGCCGGCATGCACCGGCCCGACCGCCACCTCATGCACCTCGTCTCCCGTGAATCTGGAAGAAGGGGTACCGCTCCCGGTCGACGGCGCCGGTCGGCCGCCGCCGGGCCGGCATGGTCGGGCGGGTGCCGCCGGACCGGCTTGAGCCATGGATGCCCCTCCGGAACGACGCCGCACTGCTCCGCGATCTCGCGCTCGAACAGTGCGCTTCCGGGCATTCCGGGGTGAGGGCCGGGTAGGATCCGTGCACCAGCGTGGTGAGCGCGCCGAGTTGTCCGCGCTCGTCCTGGGCGAGGACGGCGAGCAGCCGGGTCCGGTCCGGCCGGCTCCGGCGATCCGAACAACGCGACCAGTCGCCAGCCGTCCCGGACCGCCTGGATCACGGTATCGCGGAATCGCGGCAACGGTCTCCAGCGGCACGGCTCGCCAACGGAATCGCGCGACGATTGCGAAGGCCGAGGTCATCGAAGGTCGTCATGGCGCCACCCCGCCGAGGCCTCGAGCCGCCTCGGTCAGCACCCGCTGCAGCGGCGGCGGGATGTACATCGCCGAGCACCAGGACCGTGAGGAGCAGGGCGATCGGACCCGCCACCAGGAGCAGGTTCTCGCGCACCGGCGGGGCC
This sequence comes from uncultured Gemmatimonadales bacterium, assembly GCA_963704015.1. Lineage (GTDB taxonomy): Bacteria > Gemmatimonadota > Gemmatimonadetes > Gemmatimonadales > GWC2-71-9 > DATIWD01. The sequence goes on along the minus strand of CAVPGI010000016.1, from coordinate 51,343 downwards.
TCGGTCTCCGGTGGGCGGTAGAGCACCTCGAGCACCACAGCCGCCATCCCGACGAAGATGAGCGCGAGCAGCGCGATCATCGCCATCGCCACCCAGGGGTGCCCCTGCCCGATGGCGGCATTCAGGATGGTGAACTCGCTCAGGAACAGGCCGAACGGAGGCGAACCGGTCACGGCGAACAGGCCCAGCAAGCAGGAGCACGCCGGAGACCGGGAGCCGACGCAGAATGCCGCGGGCCGCGTCCGAGTGGGCGGACCCGGTCACCAGCACGACGTTCCCGACGGCCAGGAACATCATGCCCCTTGGTGAGCCCGTTGTTCAGGAGGTGAAGCACCGTGCCGTAGCGGCCGACGCCGCCCAACCCCAGCCCGAGCACCAGGAGGCCCATGTGCTCCACGCTGGAGTAGGCCAGCAGTCGCTTCAGGTCGGTCTGCCCGATCATGAAGGCCGCGGCGACCACCAGGGAGATCAGACCGAAGCCGAGCAGGATCGGCTGGACGAACGCGTCGTGGCCCGCGGCGACGGTCACCTGGGTGATCCGCGCGACCCCCAGGAAGGCACAGCTCGTCAGCGCGCCGGCCATCAGGCCCGCCGACCAGGCTGGGCGCCTCGCCGTAGGTGTCGGGCTTCCAGGCGTGGAGCGGGGCCAGGCCCATCTTGGTGCCGTAGCCGACCAGGAGGAAGACGAACGCCGCGCGGAGCAGCGCGGGCTGCAGACTGCCGCTGCCGGCGATCAGGTCCTCGAGGATGAGCGGGCGCCCGCGCGTCTGAGCGGCGGCGAGGAAGAAGGTGCCGAACAGGGCCAGCGCGATCCCCACGGAGGACAGCACCAGGTACTTCCACACCGCCTCCAGCGACCGCCGATCGTGCCGATGGTACACCAGCGGCGCGAGCGCGAGCGTGGTCGTCTCCATCCCGACCCAGACCAGCGCCAGGTGGTGGCTGATCGCGACCAGCGTGGCCGCGGCGAGGAACGCGAGGAGACAGCTGACGAAGACCCGGCCCCCCCGGGGCGTCTCCGTCCGCAGGAACCCCACCGCGTACACGGCCACGACCAGGAACAGCACGCTCACCAGCGTCAGCACCACCAGCCCGAGCGGGTCGACCGCGAGCCAGCCGCCAAGCGCCGGCGCGGCGGGGCGGACCCAGAAGGTCGCCGACCACGGCGACGTGTACCAGCGCGGTCGCGACCAGCCAGCCGCAGCCGAAGCCGCGGGCGACCGATGAGCGTACGCGAGCGGCGGCCGCGACGGCGGGAAGCACGACCAGAAGGAAGAGCAGCATCAGTCCTTCAACTCGGTCAGGCGGGTGGAGTCGAGGGAGTCGAACTCGCGATTGATGTGGAAGACCACGATGCCCATGATGAACACGCCGACGAAGATGTCCAGCAGCACGCCCAGTTCGACCAGGAAGGGAACCCGTTCCGCCTGGCTCAGGCCGAAGACGTAGATCCCATTCTCGAGGATCAGGTAGCCGACCACCTGGGTCAGGGCCTTGTTCCGGGTGGTCAGCACCAGCAGGCCCGACGATCACCGTGGAGAGCGCGACCGGGACCAGCAGCGCGCTGTTCGATTCGGGCAGGGGAATGCGCTGCGCGATGCCGAACGACAGCGCCACGGCGAGCGCGCCGAGCGCCAGGGAGGCCGTGAAGCCGATCAGCGGCTCGATCTCACGGCGGACCGACGCCTCGCGAATCGCCCAGGAGAGAAACGTCGGCAGGAGGATCGCCTTCACCAGGAAGGTGCCGGCCGCCAGTCCGATGATGTGGAGCGACCATCCGGGGTGCAGCGCGATCGGGCAGCGCCGCGAGCAGCACGCCCTGAATCGCGGTCGCGCGAATCGTGGAACTCAGCCGGGTGGTGCCCAGCACCCAGAAGTTGGTGAGCACCACGCAGAGCAGGAGCAGTTCATGCAGACCGGACATGGATCACCGGAGCAGGAGGATGACGCCGAACGCTGGCGAGCGCGGAGGCCGCCACCAGGAACTGGGGCACCCGATTCATCCGCAGTCGGGCCATGCTGGCCTCGACGATCCCGACCCCGACCGCGACCAGCCACCAAGCCACCGACCAGGACCAGCAGCGCCAACCACGCCGGGCAACCAGCGCCCGGGGAACCAGGACGCTGACCACCAGCGCGCCGAAGAGCGCCAGCTTGACGGCGTTCCCGAAGAGGATCAGGGCCAGGTCCGGCCCGCTGTGATCCAGCACGATGACCTCGTGGATCATCGTGAGTTCGAGGTGGGTGGCCGGGTCGTCGACCGGCACCCGGCAGGTCTCCGCGAGAGTCAGCATGAACAGGCTGCGCCGCCGCCAGCACCAGCGAGGGCAGCCGCGGCCGACCCAGACGCGCCGCGAGCCGCTCCCCGAGCATGCCCCGCGAGCGAGAGCTCGCCGGTGGCGAGCGACGAGCACCGTGAAGCAGAGGAACAGCGCCGGCTCGGCGAACGCGGACGACGGTGACCTCGCGGCTCGCCCCCATCCCCTCGAAGCTCGAGCCGGTGTCCAGCCCGGCGAGCACCAGCGCGAAACGGCCCAAGCCCAAGCAGGCCCGCGAACGCGACCAGATCCCCGCTGAAGCTGAGCAGTGCGGTGTGGCCATCGAGCGGGAGGAGCGTCGCCGCGACCAGCACGCGTCGCGACCATGATGATCGGCCCGAGCCGGAACACCGGGGTCGTGGTCCGGCTGTAGACGACATTCTTCCGGATCAGCTTCGCGAGATCGGCGTAGAGCTGCAGGACTGGGGCGCCGCGGCGGCCCGTGAGGAACGCTCGGGTCCGGGTCGCGATGCCGGGCAACGCCGGCGCCACGGCCAGGACCACGATCAGGGTGAGGAGAGGCCCGAGCGTCATGCCGCGCCCTTCCATTGCATCAGGTAGATAGAGCAGGACCAGCAGCGTCGAGACGACCGACAGGAGGTACCAGCGGATCCGCCCGCCCTTGCCAGTGCCCGCAGTCGCTGGCTCAGGTCCTCCAGCGCCCGCCAGGTCGGCAAGACGGCTCGGTCCTGGACCAGATCCAGCGGCGATGAGAGTGAAAAGCGGTCGCCTCGCGCGCTTGCGCGGACCCCGGCGAGCGGCTCCGAAGGCGGCCAGCAGCGGCGCGGCGTAGGAGGAGGCGGTGTACTGCATTCGAGGAGTCAGCGGCAGCCCCGCGCAAGCCCAGGTCTCGTCCACGGCGGCCTTCCCCGCGCGCCGCAGGCGACTGCGCAGACCAGGTCAGGGCGGCGATCGCGAGCAGAACGCCGAGCGCCACCGCGGCAGATGCGCGGTGCGGCGTCCGCCCACGTCCGTACCCGGCGGGCCCGCGGTCATCGTGCATCACGCTCGCCGCGACCCGCCGAGCCGGGCCGAGGACCAGCACCGGCAGAGCGCCGATGGCGATGCAGGCCGCGGCGAGCCGCCAGCATCGGCACCACCATGCCGGCGCCCGGCTCGCTCACCGCGAGGCCTCGCTGGAGACCGGCGCTCGCGGCTGACCGAGGAACAGCGACGCCGTCCAGCTTGCTGAAGCAGGCCAGCGCCAGGCCGCCGATCAGCGCCAGTCCCGCGGCCCCGACGCACGGCGAACCGGAGGGCCTCACGGAGTCCGCGCCGCGCTGAAGAGCCCGCGGAAGACCACCCACTCGCTCACGAAGCCGTTGAGCGGCGGCAGACCCACGATGGCCACCGAGCCGATCCCGAACGCCAGCGCCGTCAGCGGCATCCGGCGCCCCAGGCCTCCCAGCTGGTCGATCACCCGGGTGCCGGTCGCCCGCACCACCGCCCCCGCGCCCAGGAACAGCAGGCTCTTGAACAGCGCGTGATTCAGCGTGTGCAGCACCGCCCCGGTGAAGCCCAGCACCGCCACCACCGGCTGGTCGGTAGGTCAGCCCCGAGCACGCCGACCCCCATGCCCAGCAGGATGATCCCGATGTTCTCCACGCTGTGGTAGGCGAGCAGCCGCTTGAGATCGTGCTGGCGCCAGGGCCCACAGCACGCCGAGCACACCGGAGACCAGCCCCAGCCCGAAGAGCGTCCAGCCCGAACCAGGCCGGCGGCGGGCCCAGCAGGCTGATCACCCGGAGCAGGCCGTAGATCCCCACCTTGAGCATCACGCCCGACAGCACCGCGGACACGTGGGAGGGAGCGGCCGCGTGGGCGCCCGGGCAGCCAGAAGTGCAGCGGCACGGCGCCGGCCTTGAGCCCGAACCCGACCAGGGCGAGCCCGAGCGCGAGGGTCCGCGCGGTGCTGGCGACCTGGTTTCCGGCGGCGAAGTCGGCGAAGGTGCGGCCCTCGGCGTGGACACTCAGCGCCGCGAACATGCCGATCAGCGCGAGCGTGCTCACATGGGTGAGCACGATGTAGATCAGGCCGGCTCGGCGCACCTCGGCCTGCTCGCTCTCGAACATGACGAGCAGGTAGGCGCTCACCGCCATCACCTCCCACGACGGCGAGGAACGGCACATCGCCTGGGCGGTCACCACCCCGATCAGCGCCACCAGGAGCACGGCGAACAGCGCGTGCGCCGCGGCGACGTTGCGGTGCCCTCGCTCCGGCGGCGAGGTAGGCGGTACCGAACACGCCGGCGGCGGCCCCGACGAGGAGAATCGCCAGGAGGAACCACGCCGAGAGCGGATCGAGAGCGAAGGCCCACGGGCCGCCAGGAAGCGACCCGGAGAACGAGGCCGTCGAGCGCCGGGCTGCCGCCCGAGCATGCTCGATGGCCGGGACCAGTCGCCAGGACGCCGCCGGCGAGCGAGCAAGGTGGCGTAGAGCCGGTCGGCCAGGCGGGCCCAGCGCCGAAGGAGCACGGCGCGCGGCGCCGCCCGACAGGATGAGGGCTGACCCCCAGAGGAGCGTCCTCACGGGTGACGCGCGATGGCGGCGAAGAGCGCGCCCAGGAGGAAGAGCACCGTCAGCACCATGTACTGGAGGTATCGGGTGACCCGGCCCTGCTGCAGCGGACGGAAGGCCGCGGCGGCGGCTCGTGCCCGGCCCCAGAGCGGGCGCACCAGGCCGGCGAGGACTCGGTCCCCGGGATCGGTGGTCGAATGATGTGGCGCTCGCGCTCGACTCGGGGTGCCGCGATCGCGCCGAAGGCGTGCAGGAGCGAGCGCGCTGAAGGACGAGGCGGTGTACTGCATGCGGGCGCCGGGTCGGCGTAGGCGCAACCCCACGTCGGGCCCGGCGCCGGCGTCCTGCCGTCGGCCAGCGCGCCGGCGGAGGATACCAGGTCACGGCCGCCAGCGCAGCCAGCAGGGCAGCGACCGCGCCGAGCGCTCGGCGAGCGCCGCTCGAGGATCGGCGGCGGCCTCGCCGATCGTCCGAGCCGGAGCCACCCACGATGGTCTGCACGACTGCGGCGGCGGGCTGCACGGCGATGGCCGGGATAGACGCCGAGCCCAACGCAGAGCGACGACCAGCACCAGCATGGGGCGACACGAGACCCGGCTCATCGCGGGCGCTCGGACTCCCGGCCCCGCGGCTGTCCCAGGAAGACCCCGCCGGCGACCCGGCTGAAGCATGCGAGCGCGAGCGCGCCGATCAGGCCGAGGCCGGCAAATGCCAAGAACGAACGAGCGGCAGGAGCCCCGGACCCTGCGCCCCGCGGAGCAGGCCCTGCGCGGCCACCCATTCGCTCACGAAGCCGTTGAGCGGCGGCAGGCCGACGATCGCCACCGAGCCGACACCGAACGCCACCGCCGTCAGCGGCATCCGGCGGCCCAGCCCGCCCATCTGGTCGATGGCCCGCGTCCCGGTCGATCCGGACCACCGCCCCCGCGCCCAGAAACAACAGACTCTTGAACAGGGCGTGGTTCAACGTGTGCAGCACCGCCCCGGTGAAGCCCAGGACCGCGACCACCGGCTGCCCGTAGGCCACTCCCAGCACACCGACCCCCATGCCCAGCAGGATGATCCCGATGTTCTCGACGCTGCTGTAGGCGAGAACCCGCTTGAGATCCTGCTGGCTCAGCGCCCACAGCACGCCCAGCACTCCCGAGACCAGCCCAGTCCGAAGAGAGTCCAGCCGAACCAGGCCGGTGGCGGCGCCCAACAGGCTGATCACCCGGAGCAGGCCGTAGATCCCCATCTTGAGCATGACGCCGGACAGCAAGCGCCGAGACGTGGGAGGGTGCGGCCGCGTGGGCGCCCGGCAGCCAGAAGTGGAGCGGGACCACGCCCGCCTTCACGCCGAAGCCCGCCAGAGCGAGCAGCAGTACCGACGCGCTCCGCCCCAGGGTACGGTGGGCGCCGCGGCGGCGAGCGATTGAAACGTGAGATCCGGACCGGTGCGTCCCCAGACGAGGAACATCGCGATCAGCGCCAGCGTCCCGGTGTGGGTCAGTACGAGATAGATCAGTCCCGCCCGGCGGACCTCGCTCCGGCTCGCCTCGAACATGATGAGGAAGTAGGCGCTGACCGCCATGATCTCCCACGCGAGCAGGAAGAGCACGGCGGCCTGCGCCACGACGACCGCCGACCATCGCGGCCAGGAGCAGGGCGAGCAGGGCGTGAGCCATCGCGACCGGCCGGTGGGCTCGCTCGGGCGCGAGGTAGCGGATGCCGTAGACCGTCGCGGCCGCGCCCGCTGACGCCCAGTAGCGACCAGGAACCAGGCCGCGAGTGGATCGACGACCAGCACGGCCCAGGCCCCACCGGGCACCGCCGGCTGCCATCGACGCCGCGATCGGTGCTCCGCCCAGCAGCACGCCCGACTCCGGACCGCGGCGCACGCCGCGAGACCCGAGCACGACCAGGGCGCTCATCGGCGAGGTCGGCCCACCGGGGCGCTCGGGCGAGGACGCAGGCTGGCCACTCCGCCGAGGAGCACCAGCCCGACACCGGCTGCGCCAGGACGGCCGGGAACTCATCGAGCGCCGGCGCTTCGGGGCGGGGAAGGACCCGGTGCGTCCGCTGCTCGACCTCCCGGACCCGGTGCAGGATCTGCTCGGGCGGCGCGCGATCCTGCAGCAGCTCGACGCAGCCCGGGATCCCGCAGCACGAAGGCGAGCTGGGCGAGGATCCGCAGGTGCGACGGGACACTCGGGCTGACCACCAGGAAGACCGCATGGACCGGCTTGCCGTCGATCGCCCCGAACTCCACCGGCCGGCGCAGCAGGCAGAGGCTGACGAACGGCTGGTCCACGTGCAGCAGGATCGGATTGCGCACGTGCGGAATCGCGATCCCGTCGCCGATGCCGGTCGAGCCCATCGCCTCGCGCGCGTCGAGCACCGTGAGCAGGAACTCGCGGTCCACCTCCGGCGAGAGCGGCAGCCGCTTGACGATGGCGGCCAGCACGGCGCTCTTGTCGTCCCCTTCGACGTCCCGGTGGATCCCGCCGGTCTCGAGCAGCTGGGAGAGCGGCGGCACCTCCTCCGGCGACCGGCGCGCCTCCTCGAGCAGGCTCCGGGAGGCCGGCACGCCATGCTCCACGGCCCACTCCCACACCTCGATGGCGTTCAGGTGGAGGCGTTCGTTGACCCGGTGCACCGGCAGTCCGCGATCCTTGATCCAACGCCGGAGGGTCGATTCGTTCACGCCCAGGTAGGTCGCGGCCTGCCGCAGGGTGATTTGCATGAGTTCAAGAAGTTGCCGACGCTGGGTCGGCGCCGAGTCTGAGCAGAGCACCGCGACCCAGCGGCCGGTCGCTGGTCCGCTCCGACAACTGAAGCGGTTCCGCAAACGGGATCAGGGTCAGGGAGTCCAGTGTGAGGGGTGGGTGATCATGTTGAACCAGCGTTCAACGTAGAGAGGGTGCCAACTTCTGTCAACCGTCAGGAGGGACATAACAGGGAAGGGGGAAACGGGAGCGGCGAAACGGGCAGGGGAGTGAGGAGATCCCCATTCCCTATTACTGCGTCTCTTCCCGTTCCCTGTTCCCCGTTCCCTGCTTACTCTTTCATCACCTCCCCATGACTTCCCCCCAGCCCCTCCCCGACTCCTGGTCGGCCGTCGCCCGGGCGTATCTACAGCACATCGTGCCCGGCTTCAAACCGGGGGCGGAGGCACTCTGCCGCTACGCCAGCATCAAGCAGGGCGATCGGGTGCTCGACATTGCCTGCGGGCCGGGTACCGCGAGCTTCGCGGCGCTCGAGCTGGGCGGCGAAGTGACCGGGATCGATAGCGCCAAGGGGATGGTGGAATTGGCGGAGGAGTTGGCCCGTTCCAAGAAGGGCGGGATCACGTTTCTCGAGGGCGACCTGCAGAAGCTCCCGGTCCCCGACGCCTCATTCGACGTCGTGATCTCGAGCTTCGGAGTGATCTTCGCCCCGGCGCCGCGCCATGCGGTGGCGGAGATCATCCGGGTGCTGGTGCCGGGCGGGCGGATGGCGATCCTGGCCTGGCCCCGTTCGGGTGCCATCGGCCGCTACTACGACGTGCTTGACCGCCACATTCCTCCCGCCGGCGGCCCCGATCCCCACCGCTGGGCCGACCTCGATCAGATGCGGAACTGGCTGGGGGACGCCTTCGGCCCGCTGGCCTCGACCACGGTCGAGTTGCCGTTCACCGCCAAGAGCGCCGAGTCGGCCTGGGAGATCCTCCGGAGCTCGATGGGGCGGGTGGCTCTCGCGTATGGTGGTATGGCGCCGGAGGCGCGGGCCGCCATCGACAAGGAGATGGTCGACTTCTTCAAAGGCTACAAGCAACCCAACGGCACCATTCGCTGGCCCCGCAAGGCGATCATGGTCCGCGCCACCAAGCGGGCGGGGAAGGTCGCATCGGCCGACAGCGGCAAGATCCCCAAGACCATCGTGTCGCTCCTGGTGGGCTACTTGAGTGGCGCCATCCTGACTCGAATCATCAGCGCCGCCGCCGGCGCCGTGCTCCAGGACCCCAAACCGGCCCTGCTCAGCACCGCTTATCTGATCACGGGATTGGTCGGAGGGGCGGCGGCCGCCGGGGTGGGCGGCTGGCTCACCGCGCGTCTCGCCCCCAGCAAGCCCTGGCGTCATCTGGCGGGACTGGCCGCAATGCTCGCGATTCTGAGTCCCCTGGCCGGTTCCACTGACTATCTCGCGAGCGGCTGGCCCCGCTGGGCCCTGGCCGGGGCGGCGATCGTCGGGGTAGTGGTAGGAGGAATCGTGAAGCTGGGGGGGAAGAGCCTGGGGATGGGGAGGGTAGAGAAAAGCGTAAGCGGTAAACGGTGAACGGGGGAATGGTGGGCAACGTGTGAGCTGCTTGAGTCACCTGTTGACCTTTCACCGTTTACGCTTGTCGTCTCCCGTTCTCCCGTTCTCCCCTTCTCCCGTTCTACCGTTGTTCCGTCCCTGTGAGGGGGTGTGGCCATGGCCATGAAGGTCCCGATCCTGGCGGCGGTGCTCGCGGTAGTGCTGGTCCTGATGATCCTGGGCTGGCGGCGTGGCCGCCGTCTCCGGGTGCTGTTTACTGCGGTGCGCGACCGAGACCTTGCCGCCCTCGGCGCCTATCGCCACGGCCGCCTGGAGGAGGTCCCACTCCGGGAGCGGGCGGTTAGCCAGCAGAGTGGCGGCGTGGTGGTTACGGTCGCGGTGCTGAGCGCCAAGGAGGGCCGGAGGCTCTTCGGCACCGACCTCGCCCGGAGTGGGATTCAGCCGGTCTGGCTCGAGGTGAAGAACGGAGATGACCACCCCTACTGGCTCTTGTCCGCCGGCCTCGACCCCAACTACTACTCGGCTCGCGAGGCGGCCTACGTGCGGCGCACGCTGTTCGGTCGCTCCGCCAACCAGCAGATGGACGAGTTCTTCGACGAGGTGCAGTTCCGCAACCCGGTCCAGCCGGGAGCGACGGGGTCGGGCTTCGTGTTCGCCAACTTCGACGAGGGCACCAAGCCGGTCGCGGTGGACCTGATCGCGCCGCGGCACGGGGCGGTCAAGAGCTTCACCTTCTTTGTGCCGGTGCCGGGCCTCAAGACCGACAGCAGTCGCCACGACTTCGACCGCATGTACCCGCCGGAGGCCATGGTGCGCCTCGAGAGCGAGCAGGAGCTTCGCGCCGCCCTGGAGAAGTTGCCGGGCTGGACCACCAATAAGAGCGGGAGTGCCCGCGGAGATCCGCTCAACCTGGTGCTGATCGGTAAGCGGGAGGATCTCTTTCCCGCCTTTCTCCGGCGCGGCTGGCACCCGACCGAGGCGATCTATCTGGGATCGTCCTGGAAGACGGTAAAATCCTTCCTGCTGGGATCCAGATACCGCTATTCGCCCGTGAGTCCGCTCTACGCGCTGGGGCGCCAGCAAGACCTGGCGGGCCAAAAGGCGCGGGAGTCGATCGACCAGCGCAACCACATCAGGTTCTGGCTCACGCCTCTCTTGTACCAGGGCAAGGCGGTCTGGTTGGGACAGATCAGTCGCGACATCGGGGTGCGGTGGACCCTCAAGACCTGGAACCTTACCACCCACAAGATCGATCCCGACGTCGACGAGTCGCGGATCGGGTTGATTCAAGACCTGCTCTACTCTCAGTCGCTGATCAAGTTCGGATTCGTGAAGGGGCTCGATCCCGCGCCGCCGTCTCAGCCCCACCGGAACCTGACCGGCGACCCTTACTACACCGACGGGCTGCGGGCGGTGCTGGTGTTCGAGCGGCGACCGGTCTCGCTGGCGGAGATCGAGGTGCTCGAATGGGAGCCCTTAGTCCCGGCTGGGGGCCAGGAGCTAGGAGCTAGCGGCTAGCAGGCTGTCATTCCGAAGGGCACCCCGTTCCCCGTTCCCCGTTCTCCCGTTCTCCCACTCCTGTTCGCCATATGGAGGCACTCGTGATCGTATCGGCCAGTTATTTTTTCCCGCGCTTTTCTCTTCCTGTCCCCCGTTCCCCCGTTCTCCCGTTCTTCGTGTCGTTGAGCCTGCTGGCTCCGGCTCTCGTGGCCCAGGTCCCCGGCGCCAACGACCCTGGAGCTTGCACCCTGATCACTCCCGGCGAAGCCGAGGCGGCGCTGGGGGCGAAGGTGGTCGACACCCAGCGCAGCGACGTGCTCTACACCAAGGGGGAGGCCAACGACCACGATGGCACCCTCCACCTCTGCGTGTACACGGTGGGGACCAAGAGCTTTCGGCTGGCCTATTCCACTGGCCCGGTGACCCCGGCCGGCAAGCAGAAGAACGACGCCAGCAACGCTGCCACTCAGCAGCGGATGCGGGACCAGGGCTGGAAGCTCAACGCGCAGCAGTTCGGTGGGATCAAGTGCTGGACCGCGACGGCCCCCAAGGAGTTGATCACCAAGAACGCCGGCCGCACGCAGTGCGATGGCGAGAAGGGCGCTTACTTCGTGACCTTGGTGATTACCGTCCCCGATTCAAAGGCCTTGGTTCCGATGGAGACGGCCAAACAGCTCGTGGAGACCGCGATACCGCGGGTGCCGTAGAGGACTAAGTACTGAGTGCTGGGTACTGAGTACTGAGTGCGCCCTGGAAGCTCTCAGTACTCAGAACTCGGTACTCAGTACTGTTAGTAGGCCATGGTGTGAAAGGCCTTGACCCGCTGGGGCAGATCGCCGGGCTCGGTGGCGACCAGCTTGCCCATGGGCGAGATGTAAATCCGGACGCTCGGTGCGCCGGGGATGCTGGTCGGCGAGAAGGCGAATTGCCACACCTTGGGGCCCCCCGACCGCCCCAACCCCTCCCATAAGAACTTGGTGTGTTGGGAACCCATCTGCGGCGGTGGCGCACCCAAGAACGAGCCCAAGCTGTAATACGCGGCGCACCAAGAGACTCCGCTCACTAGCGCGGCGCCCAAGGCCAGCCAAAAAGTCAGCCAGAACAAGCGTGCCATGTGGCCTCCCCATGCAGGGTCTTCACAGTCCCTGAATTGGGAGGCAGGAGTTGTGCCAAGGGGGGGCTGGGAGCCTTGGGCCAGGGGGTAGGGGCTAAGGGTTAGAAGCAGGAGCTAAGAGTTACGAGACTGTCATTCCGAGGGGCAGAGCCCCCAGGAATCTCAGGGCTTCATGAGCATTCGACCCTTTGAGATCCCTCGCTTCGCTCGGGATGACAGAAGTAGCGGGGGACAAGGCGGGCTAGGCGAACAGGTCGGGCCATTCCCATCATTCCTTCAGTCCCTCATTCCCCCATTCCTACACTCCCGTTCCCCGTTCCCCCTTCTCTGTACCTCGGACAAGAAAGGTTCAGCCCCCCTTCACCCTCGTTTACTCGCCGGAGTGCCACTGTGGGAATTGAACATTCCCCGGGAGTCAACGATGCGAACCATAGTGCGGGTCATCACCGCCACCCTGGTGGGTGCCGCGCTCGCGTGCGGGAGTGACAGCGGTACCGGGCCCAGCGGATTGTCCCCCTCCACCAGCTACAAGGGTGTCATCACATCCTCCGACGGCACCACTGCCGGCCTCCTTCTCACTTTCGCCTCGGCCGTGGCCAGCCCGCCCGCGCCGATGCCGACTGCAGCGCTCGCCGATCCGGTCTCCGTGACCGGAGTGGCGACCCTCCCCGGAGGGGGCACGGTCAACCTGACCGGCAGCCTCGACAACGGGACGCTCACCATGACGGGAAGCGGCTACACCCTGACCGGGACGCTGACCAACGGCAAGTTCGTCGGCACCTTCACCGGACCGGCCGGCGCCACGGGGGCTTTCACGGCCCTCTCTTCGTCCAACGTGACCCCTGCGTATGCGTACTGTGGCACCTACAGCGCAGTCATTACCCCCGGCGACATCCATGAGGATGGCACCTTCAACGCCGTGGTGGCCGGCACCGTGCTGACCGGGCAGTCGGTGCAGAATGGCGGCCTGGGAGATGTCATCACCATCGCCGGGACGGCTTCGCCGGGTTCGGGGGGGACGACCAACATCTCGATCAACTCGAACACCGCGCAGGGCTCGATTACCGCGACGGGAACCATCAGCGCCGATCACACCACGCTGACCGGTCAGTACCAGGCCAGCGTAGCTGGTGAACCCAACGCCCATGCGGACGGCACCTTTAGTGGGGCGCTCTGCCCGGGCACCACGTCGTAACCGCTAGGCGGCGGGGCTCCAGCGAGGCGCGGATCGACCGTACACCGGGGCCAAGTCGGACCGACCGCTCCGGAGGCGATTCGCGTCCTCAAACTACTGGGGCTAGGCGCGGTGTGGGCGAGGCCGAGCGGCTTCGACGGCGCCACTCGACGAGGGCGAAGGTTACGAACTGCCTGCTTTGCGCCTGCCTCCCCAGTTGTAGGTCCAGGCCAACGCGATGGTGTCGAAGTCGGTTCCGGTACGGGTAGAGGCGCCGATGCTTCCATAGATCTTGAGCGAGTTGTGGCGACTGACGGGGAACACCAGCACCGCGCCCACGCGCGTGTTCTGCTGGATTTCCGTGCTCGCGACCCCATCCAAGGTGGTCCGCCCGCCGCCGTAGAGCGTCCCGCCCAAGGCACTCCAGATGCCGGACCGAAAAGTGTAGATGACGTTGAGTTGCCCAGAATAGAGCGGCGCCTGCTGCAGGGTGTGGCCCCCGTAGAAATCGCCGTTGGTCGTAAAGAAGGTCACGGCAGCCAGAAGCTCCAGGGTCAGCCGTCCCGCGGCCTTCGAGACGCCCAGTCCTGGTTTGAACGACCAGCGGTGGGTCCCCAGGTTCACCAGCCGCTGGGGATCGTACTGTCCCAGGGGAGCGCTGATGCGGAGGTTGGCCCCCACCAGGACGTTCTGCTTGTAGCCGGGATACTCCTGCAGCGAGAGGGCCGGCGCACCGATAAAGTTCACCGAGAGGCCGGCGCTGGGATCGACCAAGCCGCACACGTGCCGGGATTGAGGCGCACCATTGAAGGTCGCGTGGCCGTCCGCGCACGCGAATCCGAAGGCCGCGTCCGTCTTGCCGGAGAGGCCAAAGAGGTCCAGCGCCCGGGCAAAAGCGGCCAACGGGCCCTGGATGGTCAGTTTCGCGTCCTCGAGCGGCAGCGTCGGATCGAACAACACGTTGCCGGTTTGATAGGTGTAGCCGCCGACCACGAAATTCATCCCCACGGGCGTGTTCACAAAGGAGCGGGGGTCGATGCTCTGGCCCCAGGCGGGCGTCGCCCCACCCAGGACCAGCAATGCCAACAGGCGCAGGGCAGGAGGGCAATGGACCGCCGTGCCAAGGCATACGCCGGGAGGTCCGGAAGGCTGATTTGGCGGCATCCAGGATAGGTGCAGACTGTATGGTGGTAGCCGTTTGAGGGGCGGGCTCGGTGCCCAATATGATCTGCAAGGCGGTGATTGCAAGGCGGAAATGCGGGGAACAAGGAAGGGGGAAAAGGGGAACGGGCTCTAGGAATGGGGGAATGAGGGAGTGCAGGAATGAGGGAATGAACTACGGCCGGACCCTATTCCCTCACTCTTCCATTTCCCATTCTTCCACTCGTCCTTCCCGTTCTCCCGTTCTTCCGCTTTCCCGTTATCTCCCCAACCGATAACTCACCTTCACCAGGAACACGTCGGTCGAAGGTGCCTTGAGCATCGAGGAGAAATCCCGGCCGAACTGGAAATCGCCCGGGGTGCCGCTGCCGCTCTGATTGTGGGTCCAGACCAGGAAGATCGTCGAGGCGGGACGGTACTCCCAGCGGAGCACCAGGTTGCCGCGGAGGGAGAGGGAGCTGAAGTCCGGGTTGCTGAAGGTGAACGAAGTCGCGGCACCGCCGGCGTCGGGATCCACCGTGTAGTCGGTGACCATTCCGGTCGAATCGGTGGTGGTCGCGATGGTCCCGATGTCACGACCGTAGACGCTCTTGGCCCAATGGCGCGGCTGCTGGAACTCCAGGAAGTCGTAGTACCGTCCGGTGGCGATGAATGGTTGGGCGAACAGAGCCAAGCTGACATTCGGCGTGAACGTGACGTTGAGCCGAGTGTTCATCGAAAAGGTGGTCTGGTCGATGTAGGAGAAGACGTAGCGGTTCCCACTGAACGCGGTGGCGGTGGGATCGCCTTGAGTGGTGACGTACTGCAGGAACCGGCGACCCTGATCCAGGCTCGGCCCCAGGCTGAAGGAGACGTTGGAGGCAGGCTTGATCAGCGCATTGAGACTCATATACAGCTCGTGCGCCGGATCGTCCCGCCGCACCGTGTACTCCGCCTGGCCGCTCACCACCATCCGCTTTCGCGAATCGGTGCCCAGGTAGACGTAGTAGTCGTCGATCCCATTCCGCTGTACCACCGGTCCGCCTCGAAGCAGACGGTCTTCGTACAACGTCGGCTTGTGCAGGGCGAAGGTCTGGAAGCTCCAGAAGTTGGGGAAATCGACGCTGAGGTTGGCCTGCACCTGGGTGTCGTTCCGGTCTCCCTCGTAGTTGTACTGCGCCTGGCCGCCCACCAGCAGGAAGATGTTCCGGTAATGCCGGGTGGACTTGGTCCACTGGCGGGCCACGTTGGCGCTCATCCAGACGTAGTCGGCTCGATCCAGGAACGCCAAGTCGTTCATCTCGAAGCCCGGGCTCCGGAAGTTGGTCGCAACCTCACCCAGCCAGTTGCCGTTGTCCTTGGCCAGCCGGAGATACCCGGCGTAGCCCTTGAGTGAGGTGGCATTGGTGTCGTACTTGGTCGTGAAGAGGCCGTCCTTCACTGGGCCGCGGTCGGGCCGCTGGAAGTAGTGGGCGCTCGACTGCTGGGTCCCGGTCATGGCCGAGGCACTGCCGACCGCGTTGGAAAAGGCCACGCTCCCCATCAATGAGAACTCGCGCCGATGCCAGGCGTGAAAGAAGTCCAGGCCGACCACTTCCGCGTGGGTGTGGAGCGAGTCCCGGAGCAGGGAGTCATTCAGGTTCCTGACCGTCGAGGTCAGGATGCCGCCGATGGTGGTCGCGCCCTGCGAGAGGTCCTTCCGCACTCGACCCACGAAGTAGTTGGCCAGGGCCTCGGTGGGCTGAGTCTGCATGGGGGCGCTACCCGAGGCGACGATCTGCGCCCTTTCCTCCGAGGTCACCGCATCCAGCAGACCCAGGGTATAGCCGCCGGTGGTGCGGCCGGTCAACTTGGCCGCGCCGTAGATGGTGGTGTTGTCGGGTACATCGGTATAGAGCGAGTTGCCGCCCACGTAGTCGTTGAGCTGCGGCACCCGCCCGATCCGGCGGCTGTAGAACGGACTGAGTGAGGAGACGTTGCTGCAGAAGTAGCAGTTGAAGCCGCCGAAGTCGAAGGCGTTGGCGCCGGCCACGAAGAAGGGCCGCTTCTCGGGGAAGAAGGTCTCAAAGGCCGACAGGTTCACCACGGCCGGGTCCACCTCCACCTGGCCGAAGTCGGGATTGACCGTGCCGTCGAGCGTGAGGTTGGGCGTGACGTGATAGCGCAAGTCCCCTCCCACCTGGGCCATGCCCGAGGTGGGCTGGTTGAACGGATTGCCGGGATCCTTGGGGACCATGGAGCCCTGCGCCAGGGCATAGGGGTAGAGCTCGAGGCGAGCCACGTGGGGGTCGCCCAGCTCGAGTCCATCCAGGTGGCCGTAGCGCGAAGCGCCGCTGCTCTCGTTCCGGTGCCAGAAGGCCCAGTCGTCCCGCTCGTGCAGCCGGTCGATCACGCGCTCGATCTGGAGTCCCCAAGTCTGGTTGGACCGAGCGAAGCGAAGCTGAGAGAGAGGAATCCGGAGCTCGGCCGTCCAGCCCAGCGAATCGATCCGGGCCTTGGCCTCCCAGATCGGATCCCAGGAGCCGTCCAGGTTGCTGCCACCTTCCCCCAGGGCGTCACCCCGTACTCCCGAGGGGGCCACCTCGAAGACGGCCCGGCCTCGGTGGTCGTGGTAGGTATCGAACGTGAGGGTCAGCTTGTCGCAGGTGATCTGGCTGCTGCCGTTATCCAGGTCGAGCATGTCATCGCGGCGGGCCAGGCGCGAGTGGACCCCCTTGGCGCCCCGCGAATCGTACATCCGGGCCCCAATGTAGATCGAACCCTCATCGTACAGGACGCGGACCTCGGTGCGTTCGCGGGCCGGTTCCCCCTCTGTCGGGATGGTCTGCGTGAAGTCGTCCGCAGCCTCCGCCTCCTGCCAGACCGGCTCGTCCAGGCGGCCATCGACATTGATGGGTCCGGTGAGCCGGTAGGCGTGGATCACCGGCGGGGTGGTGGGATGAACGGAGGCAGTGCCCTGAGCGCGGGCCTCGACCGAGCCGAGGCTGACGAAAGCGAGCCAGGCTCCCACGAATGCCGGCCAACAGACCCGGCGGGGCAGGGGCGCGCGAGCGTCAACCGCTGTCATGAAGCTCCGCCGGGTGAAGGGTTGGGAAACGACCCCCCTCTAGACGGCGGAATCGCGTGAAGGGTTGCAGGGGAATTGGGGAATGGGGGAATGGGGGATTCGCGGATTGGGGGATTGACCGAATCGGGGGGGGGCGCGTAGGGGGGCTACCTCCACCTCCCTTCTCACCGCCCCAATCGCTACCTTCCTCTTCCCACGGGTCAACACTCTCTCATTCCTTCATTCCAGCATTCCAGCATTCCAGCAATTTCATTATTCCATCATTCCCTCATTCCCACCATTCCCATGACCCCCCAGGACCTCGAACCCATCGTCACTATCGCCCTGATGGCCGCCCAGGCCGATGGTCAGACTGCCCCCGAAGAAGTCGCTCGCCTCAAGGCCGCGGTCACCCGGCTCGGCCTCGCCGATCCCGAGGCCATCGTGCGACGCCTGGCGTCCGATAAGCACGCCATCAACGAAATCGCCGGCCGCCTTACCAGCGACGAGGTACGACGATTGGCCTACCAGACCGCCCTGCTGGTGGTGATGGCCGACGGCTTCGCCAATCCGGCGGAACAGAAGTTCCTGGCCGCCCTCCGCACCGCGCTGGGCCTCACGCCCGTGGCGGTAGGACAGATCGAGGAAACCGCCGGGTCGGTGGCCAATGCGCCGGTTACCACCTCGATGGTCCCCGCTGGTGGAGGCGGCGCCGGTTCGGGTGATGCGGCGTTGGACGAGACGATCCTGCAGCAGGCCATGCTGACCGGCGCCCTCGAGCTGCTGCCCGAGGGATTGGCCAACGTGGCGATTCTCCCGCTCCAACTCCGGCTGGTCTACCAGATCGGCCAGCACTACGGGCAGAAGCTCGACATCAACCAAGTGAAGGACCTGGCCGGGACGCTGGGCATCGGTGCCGCGGCCCAGGTCATGGAAGGCGTGGTGCGGAAAATGGTGGGAGGCGTGGGTGGAATTCTGGGCGGATTGATCGGCGGCGCGGTCGGGGTCGCGGCTGGGGCCGCGGTGACCTTTTCCGGGACCTACGCGCTGGGCCACGCGGCCAAGCAGTACTACGCCCAGGGCCGGCGCCTGAGCACCGACGATCTCCGCAACCTGTTCGCCCGCTTCCGGGACGACGCGCAGACCATCTGGCCCAAGATTCAGGGCCAGGTGCAGCAGCAGGCCAGGAACCTGAATTTGTCCAGCGTGATGGGGATGTTGAAGTGATGGCCGAGTGCCGATTGGGGAATGAGGAATGGGGGAATGACAGAATGGGGGAATGAGGGAGGTATCGGGTATTGCGGCTGCCGGGCTGTCATCCCGAGCGAAGCGAGGGATCTCGGTTCGGGGTCAACCCATTCAACTGCGCAAGAAAACCTTAGTGTCGAGCGGCTAACGCCGAGTGCCCACTCCCCGTCTTCCCCCTTGCAACACCTGGTACCGCAACGAATCTTGAGCCGTACCTGCAGTCTGCGTTCTCTCGAAGGGAGGAGTACCACCATGCCAGCCCAAACCACCGCCACCTCACCTCAGCAGCTCATCGCCGCCGCCAAGGCGCCGCTTCAGGCCTACAACGACAAGAAATGGGATGGGGTGAAAGCCGGGATCACCTCCGACTTCGTCTACGACGAGCCCGCCACCAATAGGAAGGTCAAAGGGGCCGACCAGGCCATCGCCATTTGGCAAGGTTGGGCGGCCGCGATCCCCGACTCCAAGGCCACCATCCACAGCACCTGTACCAGCGGCAATACGGTCGTGTTCGAGGTCACGTGGACCGGGACCCACAAGGGTCCGCTCCAAACGCCCAAGGGTGCCATTCCCGCGACTGGAAAGCGCATCGAGGTTCGGGCCTGCATCGTGAATGAAATTGCCGGTGAGAAGGTCAAGGAGGAGCGTCACTACTTCGACCTAGCGACCTTGCTCCAGCAGATCGGCGCGGCCTGAGTCTGGAACCCGCACCCGGCACCCGGCACCCGGTACCCGGTGCCGGGTGCCCGGTACCGCTCATCCCCACTGTCTAATCCCCCTTCGCTCACTAAGAATCAGACGATTTTTCATCACCCCAGCCACCCGCGCGGCGAGCTTCGCAGTTTGCCGGGCGAGGGGCCAAAATCGGCCTTTTTCTGGGCCCCTATCACAACGTGTATCGTCAAGAGTTAAAACAACTTAGATAAACAGCAGAGGAGGGCCTCGTCCTTGCGGGCGAAACAGCCGTTTACCGGTTGCCGGGAGCCCCGACCGGCCTGAGTGCCGATCCCGCCCGACCACCGATGCGACGCTCCTTCGCACGGAGAACCTGCCCAATGGCCGCCTTCCTGAAGAACCTGCTCCGAGATTCCGCCGGTGATACCGGGCTGCAAGAGCTGCTGACCAAAGTCGAGACCGATCGGACCGCCCTGGAGGGCCTGGTCCAGCGGGCCGAGGCCGCAGTGGCCGAGCTCCACCGCCTGGCCGGCACCACTGAACGGGTCAACGCCATCCAGACTCAGCTAGGTTCGATCGAATCGGTGGTGCCCAAGTTGGCTTCCGCCGGCCAGCGCCTCACCCAGCTCGGCGAATCGGAGGCGCGGATTGCTGGCGAGGTGGATCGCGCCACCGCGGAGCTGCTTCGGGTCAAGGCCGAGCTGGACGTGATGGGCGGCCAGGTCAGCGCAGCCAATACGCTCAAGGGCGATCTCGAAAGCTTCCTCGCCTTGCAGGAGCCGTTCGCGGCCCTGCGGCGCGAGCATGCGGCTATGGAGAGCGCCCTCGAGGCCCAGCGGGGCAACGCGGCCCGGATGCGGGAGTTGCACGACAGCATGCTCAAGGAGCACCAGGAAGGCTCCGCCAAGCTGGAGGGCTATGAAGCCCGTTGGCAGTCGCTCAACGAGCGATTGGGAGAATCCGAAATCCGGGCCTCGGGGATGGAGCAGCTCCTGGCCGATCTTTCCCCGGTGACCGAGAGCGTGGCGGACTCCAAGCGCCAACTGGCCCTGGTCAAGGCGGTGACCGATCAGCTCAGCAAGAAGGCCTCCGTCCTGGAGCAGCAGCGGGATCAGGTGGACCGTACCGCCAACCGGCTGGAACAGTTGAGCGGATTGGCCCAGCGCGTCGAAGCGAGCCTCCAGCAGCAGGCGGCCCAGACCCAGAACCTGGCGGAGACGGGCGCGGCTCTCGAGGGACTGGCCCGGGCCCAGCAAGGCATCGCCGACCGGACCCGCGGCCTCACCGCGCAATGCCAGGAGCTGGATGACGGCGTGAGTGACTTGAAGCGCGAGTTGTCCGCCATGCGGGAGACCACCGAGCGGACCACCCAACGCTTCGAGCTGGACCGGGGCAGCTTCGAAGGGCTGAGCCAGCGGTTGGCGGATCTGCGCCGCGGCGTGAGCGATGCCGAGGCCCGGCTGGCCTCCATGGCGGAGAGCGGCCGGATGATCGACCAGCTCTCGGCCAAAGTGGAGGCGCTCGCCGGGGAGACCGCCACCGCCACCGCTTCTCTCGCCGAAGCCTCTGAACTGTCGGCCCGGGTCAAGAGCTCGGCGGCCGATCTGGAGCAGCTGGACGAACTCTCGGGTACGCTCGAGAAGCGGCTCGACCGTCTGGAGCAGGCGCGTCCTGCCATGGACTCGGCGATGCAGGACCTGGCCAGTCTCCGGCGCTCGCACGAGGGGGTGCGGGAGGCGCTGGATCAGGTCCGGAGCACCGAAGCGGAGCTGGGCACCATTCGCTCCGCCCTCACCACGACCGAAGGCTGGTTGGGAGAGACGCAGCAGCGGATCGCGACGCTCAGGCAGGACGTCACCAGCCTGGACCGCGTGCGTGGCACCGTGGACGATCTGCAGCGGGAGATCGGCCAGGTGAGCAAGGCCCTCGAGGTCATCGAAGAGCGCCGGGAGACGGTGGACGCGATCCAGCGACGCCTCTCGGAGATCGGCAGCCAGGGCAACGCGATCGAGGACCGCACCGGCGCCCTGACCAAGCGTTTGGATGCGGCGGAAGAGCAGAGCGGGGCGCTGCTTCCCCGCCTGGAGGAAGCGGGTCGGGTGGGAAGCCGCCTCCACGACCTGGCCGCCCAGTTGCGCGACACCGAGGAGCGAGTGCAGGGAGTGCGGAACAGCGTGTCGGCGGTCGAGACCCGGGCCGGCAATCTGGAAGCGCTGGAGGAACGGGTGCGGGTGCTGGCGCGAGAGACCGATCTGCGCCAGGTGGCCCTGGAGCAAGCGGCGGTGCAGCTCAAGGAGGCTTCCACGCTCCGACAGGAGGCCGCCGAGACGGTGCAAGCACTGGACGAGCGCTCGCGCCAGGTCAATCAGTCCCTGGAGCGGGTCTCCGAGCAGCTCGCCAAGGTGGAGGAGCTCTGGTCCACGCTCGATGGCCGGATCGCCAATCTCCGGTCGGTGGAGGAGCGGCTCAGCGGATTCGAGCGACGCCTACGCGAGTGGAGGGGCACCGAGGAGCAGCTGGGCCAGGCGCTGGAGCAGGCCACCGCCAAGCAGTCCACCCTCACCACCCTGCAGGCGGAGATCCGGAACGTCTATCAGCTGGCCGAGCGCGCCATGCGGGATGCGGGGGCGGTGGCGGAAGCGCAGCCCCGCATCCAGCAGGCGCGACACGAGCTGGACGGTATTCTCAAGCGGCTGCGTGAAGTGGACGCGGCGACCGCTTCCTTCGAAGAGCGCCGCCGTCAGGTGATCCAGGCGGAAGAGCGGCTGGCCTACGCCGAGGCGGTGTTGATGGATCTGCAGGGCAGCATGGAGACGCTGGTGGCCCAGAAGGCGGACGTGGACCACCTGCTGGAAAAGACCACGGCGCTGTCGCTCCAGTCTAAGCAGGCGGAAGGGCTGATCGACGCGCTCCGGGACGAGCGCCGGGTCAACGAGCGGATCCGCTCGGCGCTGAGCGAGCTGCGCGGGGGGAGAAGAAGTCGAACGGGGAGCCGTCCGCTACTTCATCGGACTCGTCCCCAGCTCCCGCATCAGGCGGTAAGTAAAGTCGAGTCCGGTGTAGAAGGCGGCCACCCGGATCCGCTCGTCCTTGCCGTGGGCCCGGATGTCATCCGCGTCGGTGGCGACTCCGGAGACGCCGTAGACCGGCACTCCGATGTTCCGGAGGTAGAGCCCGTCGGTGGCGCCGGTCTCCATGATCGGTACCACCGGGACGCCGGGCCAGACCGCTTTGGTGACCCGCTCGATCGGCCCCAGGACCTCAGGCACCAGCGGTGACGGTGGAGAGGGCACCGGATTCCAGAGCACCGTCACCTTGATCGCGGTATCGGCCACCACCCGCCGGATGGTGCTCACCACGGTCTCCAGCTTTTCGTCGGGCAGAATCCGGCAATTGACGAGGGCCTTGGCGGTCTGTGGCAGGGCGTTGTTGGCGTGTCCCCCTTCCAGTCGGGTGGCCACGCAGGTGGTGCGGAACTGCGAGTTGTAGACCGGTGAGCTGGCCGAGAGCCGGCGGATGGCGGCGGTATCGCCCTTGGCGGCCAGCCGCATGTCCTTGGTCGGAGCGCCGCCCGGGCCCGCCGGGGCGCGCTCGAAGTAGCTCCGACTCACCTCATTGAGCCGAGCGGGGAAGGTGTACTTGCTGAGGCGAGTGAGCCCCGCGGCCAGGCGATAGATCGCGTTGTCCTTGACCGGCACCGAGCTGTGCCCGCCCACGTTGTGCACCTCGAGGCTGAGGTCCATGTAGACCTTCTCGCCGGCCTGCACCGCCCGCGCGTAGACCTTCCCTTTGTCGGAAATTGGGTCTCCCGCGTCGCCGTTGATGGCATAGGCCGCGTCGATCAGGTCCTTCCGGTTGGCCAGCAGCCAGGCGATCCCGTTGTGGTCTCCGTTCTCCTCATCGGCGGTGAGGGCCACGATGAAGTCGCGATCGGGGACGAAGCCTTCCTGCTTCAAGCGGATGATGTTGGCCGCGAAGATCGCCGCCATGTCCTTGATGTCGCTGGTGCCGCGGCCGTAGAAGTAGCCGTCCTGTTCGGTCAGGGTGAAGGGATCGAACGACCAGTCCTGCGGCAGGGCTTCCACCACGTCCAGGTGGGCCATGTAGAGGACCGGCGGTCGGGCACCCGTCCCACGCAGGCGGACCACCACGTTCATGTATCGGTCTTCGGAGCCCACCACCGCCACGTCGGAATCCGAGAATCCCGCGGCGAGGTAGCGCTGAGCCAGCGCCTGGGCCGCTTGTCCAGTGCCGCCATGCGGGGTATCGGTCGTGTTGATGGCGATGAGCTGCGCGAAGATCTCGCGGGCCAGCGCCTGCTCGGGGGTCAGGGTCTGGGCCGGCAGACTCGCGGGAGCGGCTGCAGAGACGGCGAGCGCGAGCAGCGCGCGGCGGAAAGCGAGAATTTGCAAGAGAACGTTCCTCGTGGGTGGTCGATGAATGTGCCGAGGCTCGGAGCGTTGGTAAAGGGCTGGCTGGTTCCAGGTAGCGGGATAACCTAGGTTCGTCATCCCGAGGGAGTGAAACGACCGAGGGATCTCAAGTTCCCATTGCACTCGGCCCTTGAGATCCCTCGCTGCGCTCGGGATGACAAACCTTGCGAGCTCCGGGCGGGCACGGGGGCCCGCCCCGACGCTTCCGTCTTGTCCGCCTTGCCCGCCTTGTCCGTCCTGTCCGTCCTGTCACGGTACCGCCTGATACCCGTCCTTCCTCAACTGCTCGTTGATCCACTGGAGCTTGTCCGGCGTTGGCTTCGCCACGCTCATGTGCACGAAGTACACCTTGCCCCCGACCACCTCCCGTGCCCAGTGGGCCTCGCGGGCCAGCTGGCAGTTGCAGAACACGTAGTCGACCAGAGTGGCACGCCAGATCTCGCTCAGCTTGGGATCGGGATTCTGTCCCGAGAGTGGGTAGGACCCTTCAGCGGCGTTGGGGTTCTCCAGCTTCCCGAAACTGGGCTTGTCGAAGATCGCTGCCAGGTTTGGCGTTGCCTGATGCGCCGCCCCCAAGGCCTGCTCGAGGTAGGCGTTCCAGTGCCCGAACAGCGACATGTCCTTCTCCAAGGGCAGATCGGTGTGCCACTTGATATCGCTCAGGCTCATGGTGAGGGGATAGGATCCCGAGCTGGGAGAGCTGGTGCCCGGAATGTGCACGTCCCCGGGGCCGGGCTTGATACGCTCCCGGTAAATGAACTGCACGATGTGCGGGTTGGGACAGCGGGCGCGAACCATGATCCCGCCGGTGGTGGAGTTCGGGTTCCCGGGCTGGACCGCGGTAGCGCCGGTCCACATATCGACGATCGAATCCTTGATCACTATCCCCTTGTCGTCCTTCGCCGGCGCGACCCCTGACAGAGCCGCGTCGTGGGCACCGACCACTCCGAGCTTCTGCATCGTATCGCGGGTCGCCGGCGCCAGCGCCCGGAGTGGGTCTGCCGGGACCTGCGGGTTCAGGGTATAGAAGTTCCCGGCGGCGTAGGTCCCCCCTTGATAGGTGACCCCGTAAAGCAGTCCCTTCGGTCCGAGCGTCATGGGAGTGACTGAGCTTCGACCCGTCGTGTACATGTCGAAGTCGTGAACCACGCGAAAATCGTTTTCCCCGCCTTCGAGCGGAATCCGGAAGATGACGCCGCGCCCGTATTTCCCGCCGAACTTGGTGGTACCGTAGAGGAAATGAACGAGACCGCTGGTGGCCGTGGTCTCGGCTACCGCCTCCACCAGGGTCCCGACGGGATTGAGTCCGAGGGGAGTGATCTTGAGCTGGTAGTTGCCGAAGTTCAGATCGCTCATCATCTCGAAGCTGCCACCCGGGGTCACCCGAAATACGGTGCCGACGTTGATGCTGCCCCCGTTGGCGGTGGTGCCGTACAGGTTGCCGTCGCTGGCCTGCATCAGATTGTAGGGCTTGGCGCCGTCGGCGAGGTTGAACTCGTGGAGCACGCTCATGTCCCCGCCGGTCGTGGTCCGAAACACGGCCCCGTACCCGCTCAGGGTGGTGCCGTACAGGGCCCCGTCGCGACCGAGAATCAGGGAATTGGGAGTCGCGATCTTCGACTTGCAGACGAAGCGCGCCATCGCCGTATCCGCCAGCATCCGCTGATCGAAGATGCAGATCGCGTGGAAGGTGGTGGAGTCGTAGGGCGGCGCCATCGAGTAGAGGACACCGAACATCTGGTTGTTGGAGTAGGGGGTGACGCCGAACAGCGTCCCGTTCGGCGCCCGGGCCGGCGGACTGTTCGGATAGCTGGCCGCGATGTCGGCCCGCTGGCGCGGGGTGTAGGGGCAGCGGCCGTCGGGACAATCGGGCTTGAGCCCGCGCACGTCGCCGTTCCGGAAGCGGTAGAGGACCTGCGGCCTCGTATCGCCGGGTCGAATCCGGAAGATGGTCCCCGCTCCGCTGGGACCACCGCCATAGGTGGTGCCGTAGAACCATCCGTCACCGCCGTTGGTGAGGCCGCCCTGGGGCCCCGCGCCGTTGGCGCCGTCGAAATCGAAGAGAACCTTGAAATCCCCGGCGGGAGCAATGCCGAGAATGGTTCCGTTCCCGAGCTTGCCGCCGGTCGGCGACGTGGTGTAGAGGCTCGAGTCCGGCCCGACGGTGATCGCGCCCTGATTGAGAAACCAGATCGGCTCAAACTTGCCGGGCGCTCCGAAGCTCCTGGGGACACACACTCGACCCACCGGGGTGGGCGGCTCGGGATTCTCGCCCTGGGTGGTGTCGCCGGCCGCGATCAGGACGCTGGTGGCGGCGAGAAGTGCGATGCTCCGACGATAGCTGGGAGGCAGGAGCTGGGAGCTAGGAGTTGTCATCCGAAGCGCAGCGACGAGCCTGCCCCGAGCAAAGCGACGGGGATCTCAGCGTCCAACCTCGATGCGGTAGGACCGAGATCCCTCGGGCCCCTCCCTATAGGTCGGGGTCCCTCGGGATGACACGCGACGGCCCTGTCCGTCCTATCCGCCTTGTCCGTTTTGTCCGTCCTCTTGACCGCCCTGTCGGCCCTGAATTGACCGCCTCTACCGCCCTGTCCGCCTTGTCCGCCCTTGTATCAGTTCCTCCGCACCCGGATATCGTCTCCTCCGACTACTTCCCCAGGCGGTACAACAGCACCGCCGCCCGCTTGGCTTGCATCGCCAGCGTAGGCAGGTCGATCGCTTCGTCCGCGGTGTGCTCGCCGCGGCCCTTGGGGCCCAGGCCGTCCATGGCCATCCCAACCAGCCCGGCGACGAAGGAGACGTCGGCGGCTCCCGCGCGGCTCGGATCGGTGGCGCTGACCGGGCCGAGGCCGAGGTCGCGACTGGCCTGATCGTAGAGGGAGAGCAGGCGGCGATTGCCGTCGGTGGGAGCCATGGGCGGGTAACCATCCTCGAAGGTCAGCTCGGCCGACGTGTGCGGCAGCGAATCGGCAACCACGGCCCGCATGGCCGCCTTGGCGCGCTCCAACTGCTCGGGCGAGAGGGTGCGCAGGTCGCCCGACACGACGGCCGACCGGGCGATCACGTTGGTCTTCCCGAAGGCGGTGCCGCGGGCCTGCACCGGGTCGAATTCGACCGCCGTTCCCCCCAGGATGGTGCCGGGATTGAAGGTGAGATAAGGCTCGTTGGACATCCGCTCGCGAAAGGCGTTGAGAATCCGGGCCGCCGCGAAGATGGCGCCGGAACCGATCGAGTCCCGGAAGATCTGGGACGAATGGGCCGCCTTGCCCGTCACCCGCAGCGTCCAGGCGGTGGTGCCGCGACGGGAGATCGGGGCGGTGTGGGGGTCGTTGTCCGCGTTCTCGAAGCCCAGCGCCGCATCGGCCCCGCGGGCCGCGTCCACCAGCGCCTGTCGGGCGAGCGAGGTGGGGTCGCCGGCGTCCTCTTCGTCTCCGGTCATCACCACCGTGACGCTCACGCGGTCGAGCGCCTTGGCGGCCGCCAGGGCCCTGAGCGCCTGGAGGATCACTACGTCGCCCCCCTTCATGTCGCAGACGCCGGGCCCGCTGGCCGTGCTGTCGTCCAACCAGCGGTACTGCTGAAAGGGGCTGTCCTGCTCGAAGACGGTGTCGAGATGGCCGATCAGGATGACCCGCGGCGCCTGGCCCTTGCCTTTCCGCTCGGCGACCAGATGTCCGGAGCGATGAAAGGGCGCGCCGTCCACCCACTTGGTCGTGAACCCAAGGGCATCGAACTCGCTTCGGAGCATGGCGCCCACCTGGGCCACCCCGGCGAAGTTCATGGTCCCGCTGTTCACGTCGACCAGGCGCTTGAGGAGGGACTTGGCTTCGTCCCGGTGCGCGTCCACATAGGTGGCGAGCTGCCGCTCGGCGGGCGAGAGCGCTTGGCCCCTGAGGGAGACCGGGGCCAGCAGGGCGAGAATGGTCCAGCAGGTGGAGAGGCGCATGAGTTTGAGTGCCTGGGGTTGCCGTGGGCGGAAAGCGCCGAATCTTTAGCAGGCCGGGCCGAATGGCGCCAGGGTCTCCCCAAGGAGATGGCGATGATCGATCAGCGCAGGACCCAGCTTCTGCTTCGAGCGGCGCGCCGGGCCACCGAGCACGCCTACGCTCCCTACTCCCGGACGCTGGTGGGGGCGGCGGTGCTGACTTCGGACGGGCGGCGCTTCACCGGCAGCAACGTGGAGAACCAGAGTTACGGGCTCACGGTCTGTGCCGAGCGGTGCGCGGTGTTCAAGGCGGTATCGGAAGGAGCGCGGAGGATCCTGGCCCTGGCAGTCACGGTGGATCCCGACACCTCCACGATTCCGTTCCCGCCCTGTGGCGCCTGCCTCCAAGTGCTGACCGAATTTATGCCCAGGAACGGCATGGTGATCGTGGACCGGCTGGGCAGCTTCAAACTCTCGGAGCTGGTGCCGGTGCCGTTCAAGCCCAAGCCGGGAAAGAGCTAGGCCGTAGTCTCCAGGCTGACCGAGAGGGTGGGGGAGACCAACAGCGTCTGGGCCACCACGCAGTAGCGCTCCGTCAATTCCTTCAACTTGGCCAGCTGCTCGGCCGGCGCGTCGGTCTCGAGATCGAACCGCATGCGAATGGCCTGGAATCCGGTGGGCACCTCTCGCGTCATCCCCAGCGTCCCCCGGAAGTCGAGGTCCCCTTCGGCCCGGACGGTCCCGCCCCGGATCGGAATGTTCATCGCGGTGGCCACCGCGCGCAGGGTGACACCCGCGCAGGCGACCAGCGCCTGCAGCAGCATGTCTCCCGAGCAGGCCTGGGTCCCATCGCCGCCCGCGGCTGGATGAAGCCCGGCCGTCGCGATCCCGGCGAAGGTCGGCACGTGGCAGGTGACCGACGACCCGTCGAGGGTGCCGGTCGCCTCGAGCGTGATCAGGGCGGTCTTGGGGTCCGAGCGATACTTCTCCTTGAGCGGGCGCTGCAGAGTCCGGAGCTGATCGGGAGTCATGGGGGGCGGTGCGGGTTGGGGTGCGATGTAAGAGAGAGGGGAAAGGGGAAAAGGGAAAGGGGAAGAAAGCGAGGAACGGGAGAACAGGGACCGGGGACCGGGGACCGGGCAAGGCGTCGGGCTTCATGCACCCAAGGTGTGTCATTCCGAGCGAAGCGAGGAATCTCGGTGCAGGCTCCGAGACCCTGACCGAGATCCCCTCGCTCAGCTCGGGGCAGGCTCCTCGCTACGCTCGGGATGACAGCTACCTAGACCCGATGCCCGATGCCCGATGCCCGATGCCCCCGATGCCTGCTGCATAGCGCCTAGTGCCGAGCGCCTTGGCGCGGTAGGATAGAGCCGACGCCCCACCTCGAGCCCCCATGCCCCAGGACTCCGGAATCTCGACCGTTGCCCACGTCATTCAACTCTCGGTGGCGCCGGTCTTCCTGCTCTCCGGCATCGGCGCCATGCTGGCCGTCATGACCAGCCGTCTGGGTCGCATCGTTGATCGCGCCCGGGCCCTCGAAGCACGGCTGCCGGCCGATCCGGCGTTGGCGGCGGCCGTCCACGAGGAGCTGGGGGCTCTGTCCCGGCGGGCCAGGCATGCGGGAACCGCCATCGCCCTCTGCACCGTCACGGCCCTGCTGGTCTGCGGAGTGATTGCGTCCCTGTTCCTGGGTGCCTTCCTCAAGTTCGACCCCACCATCCCCGCGGCCGTTCTGTTTGTGACGGCCATGCTCGCGTTCATGGCGGGCCTGGTGCTGTATCTCAGGGAGGTGCTCATCGCCACCACCACACTCCGGATCGGTCACCACTGACCTGTAGGGCCAGGCACGGGGCACGAGGAGCTGGGACCAGGCACCGGGCACCAGGAATGGAGGGCCACGGAGCTGTCATCCCGAGTCTCCCCTTCTGTCATCCCGAGCGCAGCGAGGAGCCTGCCCCGAGCAAAGCGAGGGGATCTCAAGGGTCGAATGCACATGAAGCCCTGAGATTCCTCGGGGCTTTGCCCCTCGGAATGACAGCCTCTTAGCTCCCAGCACCCAGCTCTTAGCCCTTGGTGCCCGGTGCCCGGTGCCCGATGCCGCCATCCCCACTGGCCGAGTGTCTCGTACCGCCCTTTCCCTTTTCCCCTTTCCCCTGCATCTCCCACTCATGACTCACCCGCCACCCGGCACCTTCTCCACCGGCCCCATCACACTCCAGCGGGCGGCCCTCTTCACCGACCTCTACGAGCTGACCATGGCCGCTTCCTACTTCCGGGAAGAGATGAATGGCCTGGCGACCTTCAGTCTCTTTGCTCGTCGCTTGCCCCCGACCCGGGGCTACCTGGTGGCGGCGGGATTGGAGGACGCGCTCGAGTACCTGCAAACCCTGCGCTTCGCACCGGCCGATCTCGAATTCCTGGGCGGTCTCCACCGCTTCGATCCCGATTTCCTCCGGATGCTGGGCCAGCTTCGATTCACCGGCCAGGTGCGGGCGGTGCCGGAAGGCACCGTGCTCTTTGCCGACGAGCCGCTGCTCGAGGTCACGGCCCCCGTGATCGAGGCCCAGATCATCGAGACCGCCATGCTCAACTTCTGTCACCACCAGACCGTGGTGGCGAGCAAGGCCGCGCGGTGCGTGCTGGCGGCCCGGGGCCGCCCTGTGGTGGAGTTCGGGCTCCGCCGCACCGCCGGGATCGACGGCGGCCTGAAGGCGGCGCGATCGGCGTTCATCGCCGGAGTGGGCAGCACCAGCAACGTGCTGGCCGCCGCGACCTACGAGATTCCAGCATCCGGGACCATGGCCCATTCCTACGTGACGGCCTTTCCCTCCGAGTTCGAGGCCTTTCGGGCCTACGCGGCAGCCTTCCCCGATCAGGCCGTCCTGTTGCTCGATACCTACGACACCCTCGCCGCGGCGCACAAGGCGGCGGTGGTGGCCGGCGAGCTGGCGGCGCACGGCGGGCGGTTGGCGGCAGTCCGGCTCGATAGCGGGGACCTGGTGTCCTTGAGTAAGGGGGTTCGCGAGATCCTGGATCAGGCCGGTCACCAGGAGGTCAAGATCTTCGCCAGCGGCAACCTCGACGAGGAGGAGATCGACCGCTGCCTGGAGGCCGGGGCCACGGTGGACGCCTTCGGCGTGGGGACCCGGATGACCGTCTCCGCCGACGCGCCATCTCTCGATATGGTCTACAAGCTGGTCCGAGCTTCCGGACGCGACGTGCTCAAGCTGAGCGAGGGGAAGCGGACCTGGCCCGGAGCCAAACAGGTGTACCGGACCACGGGGCGGGACGGGAAATTCAGCGGGGATCTCATCACGGGTGCCGACGAACCGGCCCCCAAGGAAGCAGCCGCGCCATTGCTCGAGACGGTCCTCGAAGGGGGCCGAGTCACCCGGCCGCACCCGAGCCTGCTCCGAATCCAGGCCCATTGCGCGGCCCAGATCGGACGGCTGCCCGAAGCGCCCAAACGGCTACGGCAACCGGGTGTCTATCCGGTGCGCTACAGCGATCGGTTGGTGGCGAAGCAGCGGGAGCTGGAGGGGCAGGCTCGGACGCGAGAAGCGTGGTCCTGACTACTGCTGCTTCAGGCGCCCCGCGACGACCGTGATGTTGTCGGTCCCGCCGCGTTCCAGTGCGAGGCCGACCAGGTTGTTGGCGATGGTTTCGGCGGGCAGGCTGGTGATCAGCTGCTGGCGGATCTCGTCCTCGCTGACGTGCTTGGTGAGGCCGTCGGTACAGAGGAGCATGACGTCGTCCCACTGGATGTCGGTCGTCATCACCTCGGGATTGGCCTGCGATCCGCCCACGGCGCTCCAGAGCACGTGCTTGAGGGCCGAGCTCTCGGCGGCGTCGGCCTGCATCACCCCGGCATCCACCAGTGCCTGGGCCATGGTCTGGTCCCGTGTCATTCGCTCCAGCTTTCCATCCCGGAGCCGATAGGCTCGGCTGTCCCCTACGTGGACGATGTAGACTCTGGGCCAGCGGATCGTCACCATGGTCACCGTGGTGGCCATCCGAGGCATTTCGTTGCTGCCGGAGACCCGCACTCCCTCTCTGGTCACCGCCTCGTGACTCTTCTCGATCGATTTCTTGAGGTGGCTCAGGAACTCCGACTCGCGCTCCGGCCCGTAATGGGTGTAGAGGTCCATGGCGTTGGTGACGTAGTCCGCGATGGCCTTGAGCGCGGTGCCGCTGGCGCGCTTGCCGCCCGGAACGCCGCCCACCCCGTCCGCCACCAGGAACAACAACCCGCGCCAGGGGCTGGTCAGTGAGCCCAGTTCCTCTTCGGTGAGGCTGGTTTGATGGACCTGCAGGATCTTGTGGAGGCTCGCGATCAGGAACTGATCCTGGTTCTCGGTCCGGACTCGTCCCTGGTGGGTAACACCGAAAATGTCGGCCTGATCTGCGGTGGGCCGAAGGCCTTGGGTGTTGTGATTGCTGGGGCGAGTTACTGGCTCCATGAACCGGGCTCCCGCGTGTGCGCCGGGGAGGGGAACATTCACCCCGAAACCGATAGGCGCCAGAGGCGAGCCCGAAGATCGGGATTCCAGGACCTGGGAGGCGGGAGTCCACTAAGACAGGTCCGGCCGCTCGGTCTGAGACCTAGAGCGGCCGGGGTGGCACCGGACCGGCGGAGCCTGTGGCTCCGTCATAGGGGGCCTGGGCTCGTTCCCAGGCTCCTAAGGCACGGCTGACTACTACCCTACCGTGGTCCGGTGCCTCGGGACCAGTTTATCACCGGATGAGTGAGGCGACCATGAAATGGGAATGAGGCTGGGGACGAGCGAGCCGCGGGCGATCCCTTCTCCCTTCTCAGCGGCGCCCGCACATTCCGGGCATGCCGGCGGTTCCGCGCCCCCACCTGTTGGGCATCGACGATGCCCCATTCTTCAAGAGTCAGCCGGGTCCCGTCCCGATCGTCGGCGTCATCATGGAAGGCCCCGACCAGATCGAGGCGGTCGCGATCAGGTCCTTTCCGGTGGACGGCGACCGAGCCACCGAGTTCCTCGCCGAGTGGATCTCGGAACTCAGAACCCGACCCGCGCTCCAGGGGGTCATGGTTGGCGGGATCACCATCGCCGGGCTCGGCATCATCGATCTCCCGGTCCTGGCCGACAGGCTTGGAGTGCCCGTGTTGGCGGTGACGCGAAACAATCCCAGCGATTCCGAACTCAGGAGCGCGCTGGACGCCGCCGGCCTGATGGAGCGTTATCCCATCGTCGAACGCTCGCCCCGGGCATACCGGGTGACCGACGGTCTGTTCCTCGCCCATGCGGGCGGCAAACGAACGGCGGCCGAGGAACTGGTGCGAGCCTCGCTGGGCAAGTCGCGGATGCCCGAGCCGCTCCGCGTGGCCCATCTGATCGGAAGTGCGTTGGTGCTGGGGGAGTCGAGGGGGAGGGTGTAGGGGGTGGGGAACGGGGAACGGGAAAACGGAAGAACAGGACTGACGAACGAGCTGTCATTCCGAGGGGCGAAGCCCCGAGGAATCTCGGTCCTGCCTCATAGTACCTGACCGAGATTCCTCGCTTTGCTCGGAATGACAGGTTGGGCGAGCGGGAATGCCAACGATGCTTCGAGCCTCGACTCAGGATTACCAGCCGTTGGGACACTCCCCCTCCATCACCACCCGCGACGGGCGAGCGCTCGCCTACGCCGAGTATGGCGATCCCCGGGGTGCACCGGCCCTCTATTTTCATGGCTTCCCCGGGTCCCGGCTGGAGGCGAGCGTGGGACACGAAGGCGCGGTTCGCCTCGGGGTTCGCCTGATCGCAGTGGATCGGCCCGGCTTCGGGCAGTCCGATTTCCAGCCCGACCGAACCTTGCTCGACTGGCCGAGGGACGTGGCCGACCTGGCCGATGCGTTGGGCCTCGATCGGTTCGCCGTGCTGGGAGTGTCGGGCGGTGGGCCCTATGCGGCGGCTTGTGCCGCGCGAATCCCCGAACGACTCACCGCGGTGGGGATCGTGAGCGGCCTGGCTCCACTCACCCGAGAGCTGATCAGGGGGATGTCGCCGCTCAACCGGACTGGCTTGGTCGTCGCGGCGCGGGCGCCTCGGCTGCTTCGGGTGACTGAGCCGGTGATTCGCTGGGTGACCTCGGGATACGCCGATGGGCTGGTGCGGCGGTTGGCCCGGATCACGGCGGAGCCCGATCGCGTGGTGCTGGGGGAATCAGGAGTGGGGGCTGTGTTGGCGGCGAGTTTCCGCGAGGCGGTAAGGAATGGCGCCCAGGGAATGATCAGAGAGGCGGAGCTGTACGCGGGCTCGTGGGGTGGCTGGCTGAGGGAGATTCCGATCGAGGTCCGGCTCTGGCACGGCGGCCTCGATCGGATCCTACCGGAGGCCATGGGCCGGGCCCTGGAGCGGGCATTGCCCAGGTGCCGCGCCGAGTATCATTCCTCGGAGGGGCATTTCTCGCTGATCGTGAGACAGGGGGCGGCAATCATGACTTCACTGCGTGACGCCGGGAGCGGGCGTGACTGAGCCCGGCCTGGCCGTGCTCGATGCCCGGGCCGAGCGGCCCAGCCCTCGCGCAGCGCAGCTGGCGGCAATTCAGGCGCCGCTGGGCCCGGTGCTGGTGCTGGCCGGCCCCGGGGCAGGGAAGACCTTCTGCCTGATCGGCCGAATCGAGTACTACATCAAGCAGGCCGGAATCGCCCCCGAGCGGATCTGCGCCCTCACCTTCACCAACCGGGCCGCCGATGAGGTGGCACACCGGTTGGCCCGGGAGATCGGTCCCGAGACCGAAGCCCTCACCCGAGGGACGCTCCACTCTCTCTGTGTCCGCCTGCTTCGGGAGCATGGCTCCCCGGTGGGGGTCGGCCGCGGCTTCGGAATCGCCGACGACAGTTATCAGCACATCGTGCTCCGGCGACTCAAGGTCTGGAAAGAAGGACGTCGTAAAGGACTCCTGCTCGCCTTCGAGCGCCATCGGCTCCAGAACGCCGATCTGCCGCTCGACGAGGCCCGCCTGCTGGAGCGCTACGAGGAGTATCTCGCCAGCCGGAATCTGCTCGACTTCGATCAGGTCCTGACCAAGACCGCGGACCTGCTCCGGGGGTCGCCCGAGGCCGCGGCGGCCATCACCGGTCGTTGGGACGCCGTGCTGGTGGACGAGTTCCAGGACCTGGACCGGACCCAGTACGCCATCGTGCAGCGGCTGGCTCCGCACCGGAATGTGTTCGTGGTGGGAGACGACGAGCAGTCGATCTTCGCGTGGCGCGGCGCGGAGCCGGAGGTGCTGGTCAGGTTCCAGCGGGAGTTCGGCATCAAGGCGCCCATCCTGCTCGACGCCAACCTCCGCTGCTCCCGGCAGATCTTCACCGCCGCCCGCCGACTGCTCGAGGCCAACCCTCCGCTGTTCGAAAAGGCGATCGAGGCGGAACGGGACTCGCCCTTCCCGGTGCGGGCCCAGGGTTTCGCGGATGAGGTCGAGGAGCTGCGCTGGCTCCTGGACGATCTCCGGGCCGACCAGCAGGCGTCCGCTTTGCCGTGGGGGGAGTACGCATTTCTCTACCGCCGCCACGACATCGGGGCGCGCCTGGAGGGCGCCTTGATCACCGCCGGGATCCCCTGTTGCCTGGCGCCGCGGCAGGCCCTGGTAGACGACGAGGCGGTGAGTTACGTGGTCCGCGCCCTGCGTCTGATGCGCTCGCCCGACGATCCGGTGCTGGCCCAGTCGTTCGCGCAGCTGGTGCTGCCCAAGAGCCTGATGGAGCGGATCGAGCGGGAGAGCCCGACGGACGGCGCCGGATTCCTCGACCGGCTGCGACATCTGGCCAGGAAGGAGATCCGGGAAAAGCCCGACGCGCGGAAGCTCTGGCGGCTGGTCTATGAGATCGAGAATCTCCGGACCCTGCCGGAGCGCCATGTGACCCTCGACGCGATCGTGGCCGCCCTCCTCTCCACCCGGGTCGGGGAGTATCGGTCGGTACTCGAAGAGCGTCACGAAGAGCTGGGCGATCCCGCCTCCGATCCCGCGGTGGTGCGGCTGGCCGAGCGGCTGGGACGCGCGATGCTGGGCCGGCAGCGGGTGTGGGTGGAGCCGGGTAACGGGGTCGGCATCGCGATCCGGGGGCTGCTCCGCGCGGCCGGGGTGACCACGGTCGAGTATCTCCTGCCCGACCGCCACCCGCAGCCCGGCGACCTGGTCCTCGCCCCCACGGACGCGGGCGCGCTGCCGTTGCCGCTGGCGGTGTTCAAGGCGTTGCAGTATCACCTGGGCCGCCGGATCTCGAGCGAGTTCGACGACTTCGTGGTCTTCGATCTCGAAACCACGGGGAAGGATCCCTCGGTGGACGAGATCGTTGAGGTAGGCGCGGTCCGGGTCCATGGGGGGCAGATCGTCGAGGAGTTCCGCTCGCTGGTGCGGCCCCGGGTGCCGATTCACCCGGACGCGCAGAAGGTGCACGGTTACTCCGAAGCGCATCTGGCCGACGCCCCTACCTTCGCCGAGATCTGGCCTGCCGTGCGGGATTTCCTGGGGGACGGGGTGGTGGTCGCCCACAACGGCTTCAACTTCGATATCCCGATGCTGAGGCGGATGTCGGCCGGGTTACCTGGCGCGGATCGGGAACCGCGCTGGTTCGACACCTTGCCTTGGGCACGCGAGCTGGTGCCCGGGGTACGGGCCAAGCTGGAAAACCTGGCCGAAGCCTTCGGGGTCGAGCACGGGCGCAAGCATCACGCGCTGGACGACGCGACCGCGCTGGTCGGCGTGACCCGAGAGCTGGCGGCCCGGTACCTGGTGCGGACCCGGAAGAGTCTCCTGGTCCAGCACCTCGACTTTCTGGGTCTGGGGCTGGCGCTGACCGAGGACGTCGCTCTGGGCAAGGAGGGCAAGCTGCTCTGCGAGCTGTCCCGCCCCTACACGCTGGGCCGGTTCAGCGAGTGCCTGGAGTACTACGAGTCGGAGCGATTCGTCCTGGGCGGCGAGACGCTGAGCGTGGAGGCGGTGGTTCGGCGGATGGGCGGGCCCACGGTGCTGCGTCGGATCCGGCAGGAGAAGACCGCCGAGCAGCGATACCCCATGGCGATGGCTCGGCTGCGGGTCTTGCTCGACGCGTCGGCGGCGGAGACGCTGGACGAGA
Organism: uncultured Gemmatimonadales bacterium; assembly: GCA_963704015.1. Lineage (GTDB taxonomy): Bacteria > Gemmatimonadota > Gemmatimonadetes > Gemmatimonadales > GWC2-71-9 > DATIWD01. The sequence goes on along the minus strand of CAVPGI010000016.1, from coordinate 14,883 downwards.
GTCTCGAGTTGTTCCTGGATCGGGTGGCGCTCTCGACCTCACAGGGTGTCGAGGCCGATCCTCACCGGGTCAACCTGCTCACGGTCCATGCCGCGAAGGGCCTCGAATTCTCTCGGGTCTACGTGGTCGGCGTGGAAGACCGCCAGTTCCCGGGCACGACCGAGCTGAGCCGCCACGAGACCAGCAAGATCGAAGAGGCTCGGCGGTTGTTGTATGTCGGGATGACCCGCGCCAAGGATCGCTTGGTGCTGACGCGGGTGGATCGGCGAGGTGGGGAGGATACGGGGGGAGGGCAGTTCCTCGAGGAGATGGGGTTGGAGGTCGGGAGATGATACGACAGGTCGCCGTCCGAGGACGTGCGCTTGCTCGAGGCCCCTCCTCATCCCGAGGGACCCCGACTGCAAGGAGGGGGAGTGAGGGATCTTGCTGGCCTGCCTCGATATTCGCATCCGTCACGGGGGCCGACATCGGTTGTCGCGCACTAGATCCCTCGGGCCCCCTCACTTCGTTCGGGGACGCCTCGGGATGAGGTGCGGGTGGGGTGACGCGTACTTCCAAGTTGCGACCCCTGACTCCTGACCCCCGACCCCCGACTCCTACTTATGAAAGCAATCCGAATTCATCAAACCGGCGGTCCCGAAGTCCTCAAGTACGAAGACTTCACTCTGCCACCACTCGCGCCGGGTCAGGCCCTCGTCTCGATCGAGGCGTCCGGGGTCAACTTCATCGACACCTATCAACGCTCCGGGCTGTACAAGCTGCCGCTCCCGTTCACCCTGGGTCAGGAAGCGGCAGGCACGGTGCTCGAGGTGGCGCCGGGCATCACCCTCGTCAAGCCCGGCGACCGAGTGGCCTACACCAGCATCCTCGGCGCCTACGCCGAGCGCGCCGTGGTACCGGCGGATCGGCTGGTGCCGATTCCCGATGGGGTTACGACCCGGCAGGCCGCGGCGGTGATGCTGCAGGGTCTTACCGCCCACTATCTCGCCTGCTCGACTCGGCCGCTGGGTCCGGGAGACCGCTGCCTGGTGCACGCGGCGGCCGGTGGCGTGGGACTCCTGCTCTGCCAGATCGCCCGACTCCGCGGCGCGCACGTGATCGGCACCGTCTCCACCGAGGCCAAGGCCAAACTGGCCCGCGAGGCCGGGGCTCACGAGGTGATCCTCTACACCGAGCAGGACTTCGAGGCGGAGACCAAGCGGCTCACCGGGAGCAAGGGCGTGCAGGTGGTGTACGACTCGGTGGGAAAGACCACCTTCGACAAGAGCCTCAACGTGCTGGTGCCGCGAGGCATGCTGGTGCTCTATGGCGCGTCGAGCGGTCCGGTCCCCCCGTTCGATCCCCAGATTCTCAACCAGAAGGGCTCGCTCTATCTCACTCGCCCGACCCTGATCCACTACATCCAGACCCGTGAAGCGCTGCTGGAGCGGGCCGGGGAGGTGCTGGGCTGGGTCCGGGACGGCAAGCTCAAGGTGCGGATCGAGCGGGAGTTCCCCCTGGCCGACGCGGCCGCGGCACATCGGGAGCTGGAGGGGAGGAAAACGAGTGGGAAGGTTCTCTTGGTGCCGTGATGGGGATGGCAACGGGCAACAGGCATCGGGCATCAGGGGTTCCCAGGCTGTCATCCCGAGGGTTCCATCGCGCCAGCGATGGTCCCGAGGGATCTCGGTTCAAGCGCATCGAGACCCTGCACCGAGATCCCTCGCTGCGCTCGGGATGACAATCTTGGTGGCAGTTCCCGATGCCTGATTCCCGATGCCCGATGCCCGCCCCCTCACCTCCCCAATGCCGGACTGACCCTCCTCCGCACCAACGCCCGTTCGATCTCCGGTGCCCGCGCCTGATCGTAGGTCGCGAGGGAGCGAGCGGTGCCGGCCTCGATGGCCGCCAGCGGGACCCCATCCTCGTAGAGCACCCGGTTGGAAGTGATCGCGGGGATCCGCTCGCCGGGGGTCACCAGACCGGTGAGGTTCAGCGGATCGGCCGCACTCAGGCTGACCAGAGTTCCGGCTTTCTCCCGGCGCCGCACCGCGCGCAGCTGACCCACCGCTTCGGGCAGCGCGAACTGTTCGCCCGAGAGGCCGGCCACGAACCGCCCGCCCCGGATCTCGCCCCGGGCCTCGAGTCGCCGATAGACCAGCAAGAGGTCCCGCCAGGGTGGGGGATCGGCCTCTCGGGCGAGGATCTGCTTCAGGACCACGCCGTAGCGGCGGAGATAGGCCCGCGCGATCCGCTCGAGGTCGCTACCCGCCGACTCCTCTGCGTGGGCGCCCGGAATCGCCCAGCGTCCCGCGCTTTCGATCCCCACGGCGGCGGTCCGGCGGCGCCGGGTCGCCGGGACCAGCGGCTTCCGCTCGCTCGAGGGGACCAGCAAGGCGCGCAGTCCGGCGAAGCTATCCGAGCTGACCAGTCCCAGGGCCGCCAGCTCGCCCAGCGCCGTCTCGACCTGACTGGCCAGTAGGCCCGATCCCGCCACCAGCTCCTGGAAGAACGAGGCCCCTCGACGCTGGAGCACGGCCTGCACCGCCCGCGCGTACTCCGAGAGCGTCTTGACCTCGACCGCGCTCGAACCCCGGCACCAGAGATCCGCGTGCTCGCGTATGAACAAAGCAATCGGCGTCGAGCGAAGTGGACCCCGGGAGGGACGGGTTAAACGCTGGCGAGCATCCGTAAGCGGAGGTCCGAGATTCCTCGCTGCGCTCGGAATGACAGCCCCGCGGCCCTCCACTTCCGATACCTGATGCCCGATGCCCGATGCCCGCTGTTCCCGTTCTCCCGTTCTCCCGTTCTCCCGTTCAACCGCCCTCTTGCCCCATGCCACTCTCCCTGTCAGACAGAGAGTGTCGAGCAACAATGGGTCATACTCCTCACACCTCGCCGCCAGGACTTCCTTCTCCCAGGCACCGGCCGGCAGCTCGAAGCCGTCCAATTGTTCGATCACCGCCGCCAATCCTTCCAGCCCCGCCACCCGATGCTCCGACTCCACGTGCTGCCAGACGAAGAGGAACCGCATCAGGTCGGCCGGACTCACCGGCTCGATCTCAGCCCGGAGCCGATTGAGCGTGTACCGGTGAATGCGCGCGAGGAGCCGGCGCTCGCACCACTCCAGCTCGCTGCTGCCCGGCGTGAACTGCCCGCGGAGGACGATCCCCTCTCCCTCGAGCGCGGCCAGAGCGATGTCGGCGTCGGTCGTCGTCACACCCAATGACTCCGCCAACGCGGCCGCCGTCGTCGGTCCCACCAATTCCAGCCGTCCTCTAAGCAGTTCCCGAATGGCCACCGGTCGATCGCGGTTGGCAGGATCGTTCAGCGCTTCGATTTCCCCCCGCCGTTCGGTGGCGAACCAGAGATTTGTTGAGTCGTTCAGGACTGAGGACTGAGGACTGAGGGAGTCCTGAGTTCTGAGTCCTGAGTCCCGAGTGGCGCCAGTGGCATCCACCTGTCCGTCTTGACCGCCTTGTCCGTCCTGTCCGTCCTGTCCGTCTTTGTTCGTCCGCCCTGTCCGCCCCGTCTTCTCCAGCTCCTCAAACCACGGCAGCCAGGACCGCCCCTCTTCCTCGGTCAGGAATCCCGAAACGAGTAAAGCATCGTGCAGCTCGTCGGCATTCTCGGGGTCGGGCCATGCTTCGTCCCGCACCCGCGCGATCGCCTCGGGATCCAGGCGGCCCAGGTCGTCCGCGGTCGAGGGCTCGAAGGCGCGTCGAGTCTGCACCGCCTGGGTCCGGCGTTCCTCCAACGGTGCGTCGTCCAGGAAGGCGTAGGGCTTGGCGGTGAGAATCTCGTGGGCCAGCGGAGAGGGCTCCGGGAGATCGCGAACCACGCAGTGGATTTCCCCGGCCTGGATCCCCCGCAACAGGCCGAGCAGCCGATCCAGGTCCATGGCCTCGTGGAGGCAGTCGGCGATGGTCTGGCGGGCCAGTGGATGATCGGGGACCTCGCGATCGCCGGCGATGTTCTCGAGACAGGCGGCGGCGTCGGGGAAAACCGCGGCCAACAGATCATCGGCTTCCATTCTCTGAATCTGGGGAACCACCTTGCGACCGCCCCGCTGGCGGGGAATGGCCAGCGCGATCGAGGCGTTCCAGCGCCACCGGGTGCCGAACATCGGCGCGTCCAGCAGCGCCTGGACCAGGATGTCCCGCGTGCTGTCGGGATGCAGGAAGCGGAACACGTTCTCGAGCGGGAAGGAATGTTGCGGGCCCAGCGAAAGCAGCAGGCCTTCTTCGGTGGCCGCGGCCTGCAGCTCGAAGTTGAAGGTGCGGCAGAAACGTTTCCGGAGCGCCAGGCCCCAGGCCCGATTGAGCCGGCTCCCGAAGGGCGAATGAATCACCAGCTGCATCCCGCCCGACTCGTCGAAGAACCGCTCCGCCACCAGCGTGCTCTGGGTCGGCAGGGCACCCAGCAGTCGCTTCGCTTCGGCCAGATAGGTCACGATCTGAAAGGCGGCCGCGCGCTCGAGTCCCAGCTCGTCCACCAGCCAGGCGATGGCCGCCTGCGAGTCGTCGAGCTTGGGTTCGAGATCGCGCCTTAGGGCTGCCACTGCCGCCGACAGCTCGGCGCTCCGCTCGGGTGCCTCGCCCAGCCAGAAGGGGATGTTGGGCGGCTGGCCACGGGCGTCTTCCACCCGCACCACGCCGGTCTGGATCCGGAGAATCCGCCACGAGGCGTTGCCCAGCTGGAAGACGTCTCCCGCCTGGCTCTCGATGGCGAAGTCCTCGTTGACCGAGCCGATGAAGGTCTCCTCCGGCTCCAGCACCACCCGATAGTCGGCGTTGTCGGGAATGGCGCCGCCCGAGGTCAGGGCCAGGAGCCGAGCGCCCTTTCTTCCGCGGACCCGGCCGTTGACCCCGTCGAAGTGGACCAGGGCCCCGCGCCGGCCGCGACGAGTGCTGAACCCGTCGCTGGTCATCTTGAGCACTTCGTCGAAGACCTCGCGCGTGAGCCGGCGATAGGGATAGGCTCTCCTGAACTGCGCGAAGAGGTCGTCCACCGCCCAATCCTCGGCCGCCGCCTCTGCCACCACTTGCTGAGCCAGCACGTCCAGCGGCTCGGGGTAGACCTCGACCCGATCCAACTCACCCGCCTTGACCACGCGGAGGAGCGCGGCGCATTCGACCAGGTCGTCCCGAGTCAGCGGGAACAGGCGACCCTTGGGCGTCCCCACGATGGTGTGGCCCGAGCGCCCCACTCGCTGCAGGAAGGTCGAGATCCGTCGGGGAGAGCCCAGCTGGCAGACCAGGTCCACGTGCCCGATGTCGATGCCCAGCTCGAGCGACGCGGTTGCCACCAGGGCGCGGAGCCCGCCCGACTTGAGCCGCTCCTCCGCGTCCAGCCTCACGTCCTTGGAAAGGCTACCGTGATGCGCGGTGACTGCCGTCTCCCCCAATCGCTCCGCCAGGTGCCGCGCCACCCGCTCCGCGAGTCTCCGGGTGTTGACGAAGACCAGGGTGGTGCGGTGCTGCTCGATCAGGTCGGCCAGCCGAGTGTAGACCTCGGTCCAGACCTCGGTAGACATCACGGCCTCGAGGGGAGAGCCCGGCAGCTCGATGGCCAGATCCATGGCACGGCGGTGGCCGTGGTTGATGACCGCAGGCGCAGGGCGCTCACCATCGCCGACCAGCCAACCGGCCACTTCCTCGATCGGTCGCTGGGTGGCGGAGAGGCCGATCCGCTGCAGCGGACGCCCGGCCACGTGCTCCAGCCGCTCCAGACTCAAGGCGAGATGGGCGCCGCGGCGGGAATCGAGCAGGGCGTGGATCTCGTCCACGATCACGGTGCGCACCGTGCTCAAGAGCTTCCGGCTCCGTTCGGCGGTGAGCAGCAGATAGAGCGACTCGGGAGTGGTGACCAGGATATGGGGCGGGGTCCGGAGCATCGCCGCGCGCTCCGCCGCGGGGGTGTCCCCGGTGCGGACCGCGGCGGTGATCTTGACCGCGGGATAGCCCATCTCCTCCGCTACCCTCCGAATCTCGCGCCTCGGCTCGGCCAGGTTCCGATGGATGTCGGCGCTCAGTGCCTTGAGCGGGGAGACGTAGACCACCCGGGTCTCGTCGGGCAGTGGGCCCTCGAGCCCTTCGCGCAACAATTCGTCCAGGGCGCTCAGGAACGCGGCCAGCGTTTTGCCCGATCCGGTCGGAGCCGCGATCAGGGTGTGCCGGCCCTCCTTGATCGCCGCCCAGCCTTCGGCCTGCGCCTGGGTGGGCGCGCCGAACCGCTCCCCGAACCAGCGGGCAATGGCGGGGTGGAAGGCGTGGAGGGACATTCTGGTAATATAGAGAGAGGGGCAACGGGCATCGGGCATCAGGAACTGCCTACAAGGCTGTCATCCCGAGCGAAGCGAGGGATCTCGGTTCAAGGTCACCGGCGCAAGGACCGAGATTCCTCGGGGCTGCGCCCCTCGGAATGACAGGCCACATTTATTGCCGAGTGCCGAGTGCCGAGTGCCGAGTGCCGAGTGCCTCCCCTTGCCCCTTGCCTCTTAACCCATGACCACCCAACTCCAATTCTCCGGACCCCGCGGCTCCCTCGAGGCGCTCCTCCTCCTGCCCGAGCGGGCGCGCCTCCTCTACGTCCTGGCCCACGGCGCCGGGGCGGGGATGCGCCACCCGTTTCTGGAATCCGTGGCCCAGGCGCTCGCGACTCGGGGGATCGGGACCTTCCGCTACCAGTTCCCTTACATGCAGGCGCGGGAGAAGCGGCCCGATCCCCCCGACGTGGCGATGGCCGCAGTGCGGGCCGCAGTGGACAAGGCAGTGGAGGTGGCACCGGGTCTGCCGATGATTGCGGGCGGAAAGTCATTCGGCGGGCGGATGACCTCGAATGCCGCGGCCAAGGCGGCGCTTCCCGGAGTCAAAGGCCTGGTCTTCCTCGGCTTTCCCTTACATCCCCCCGGCAAGCCGGGCGATAGCCGAGCGGCTCACCTGGCCAGCGTCACGGTCCCGATGCTTTTCCTCCAGGGCGCCCGGGACACCCTGGCGAGGCTGGATCTGATCACCGCCGTTTGCCAGCGCCTGGGCCCCCGCGCCACGCTCCACGTGGTCGAGGGGGCGGATCATTCGTTCAAGGTGCTGAAGCGGTCGGGGCGGACGGATGCCGAGGTGATGGAGGAGTTGGTGGGGGAGATTGATAGGTGGTCGGCGGAGCATTAGAGGGCAGAAGGTGTCATCCCGAGCAAAGCGAGGGATCTCGGTTCAAGGTCACCGGCGCATGGACCGAGATTCCTCGCTGCGCTCGGAATGACAGCCCGCCGCATGTCGAGTCCGTTGGCTGTTGCTGGTCTCGAAGGTCGGGCCAACCGTGCTCTACCCCATTGCGCTTGTCTTGAAATGCCAGTCGTTGTCGAAATAGTAGAAGGTGAGCCAGTCCCCGGTGGCCCCCTGGGTCGTTGTGACGACATAGCCTGTGGTCCCGATCCGGGCTACATAGACTTGTGTCGCAGCATCCTCGGTCCCCGCTCTGCCTGAGGCAGTGTTATAGGCGTCGAGCGCGGAGGCACAGGTCGTGGAATCAGTTACCAGGGTGATGGCCGAACCGGTTGCGTAGGGTGTTCCATTAGCCTTCCAGGCTGTTGAATCGGCGCCAATCTGAGCGTAGTGCCGCCTGAGACTGTAGATGAAGTTCCCCGCGGTTGGCTGCGCACTCAGGCACGGGCTGCTCTGGCCGAGCACTGAGGGCGGCATGCAGCAAAGAAGCGCTGCAAACCCGAAGAGCAAGCTGTAGAGAAGATGTGAGCGACGATCCATATGACTCTCCAAGGGCTGCTAGACGACATTGACCCTGACCTCGAGGAATTGTATCGGTCTCGGCCTGCCGTACCAATCCACCCCGCCCCCTCATCCCGAGGGCGCCCCGAACGAAGTGAGGGGGCCCGAGGGATCTAGCGGGCGGAACGCGACGCTCGCCCCAGAAACGGAAGGCGAATGTCGAGACAGGCCGACTAGATCCCTCGGTCGCTCTGCTCCCTCGGGATGAGGTGAGATAGTTGTCTGGCTCTTCTCGCCGCCTCGACTAGCCAGTCCCTTCACGTCAGCCCATGTTAGAGCACTCCACTTTCCCCGGCGGCACCCTTGCCCGATCCGCAGAGCCGACTGTTCGAAGCCCTGGCCGACCGCTACCAGCCTCGAGCGCGAGCTCGGCGAGGGCGGCATGGCCACCGTCTATCTCGCCGCAGGACCTCAAGCACGATCGCAAGGTCGCCATCAAGGTCCTGCGGCCGGAGCTGGCCGCCGTGATCGGCGCCGAGCGGTTCCTCGCGCGAGATCAAGACCACCGCGAACCTGCAGCATCCTCACATTCTCGGCCTGATCGACAGCGGGGAGGTCAACGGCACCGCCTACTACGTGATGCCGTTCGTGGAAGGCGAATCGCTCCGCGACCGGCTCACCCGCGAGAAGCAGCTCCCCGTCACCGAGGCGGTGCGGATCGCCATCGAAGTCGCCGGCGCGCTCGACTATGCCCACCGCCACGGCGTGATCCACCGCGACATCAAGCCCGAGAACATCCTGCTCCACGACGGATCGGGCGCTGGTGGCCGACTTCGGCATCGCGCTGGCCGTCAGCAAGCGCGGGCGGCACCCGCATGACCGAGACCGGGATGTCCCTCGGCACGCCGCACTACATGAGTCCCGAACAGGCGATGGGCGAGCGGGAGATCACCGCCCGCAGCGACGTGTACGCGCTGGGCTGCGTCACCTACGAGATGCTGACCGGCGATCCGCCGTTCACCGGATCCACCGCCCAGGCCATCGTGGCCAAGGTGCTGACCGAGTCGCCCCGCCCGCTCACCGCGCAGCGGCGCACGATCCCGCCCCACGTCGAGGCGGCGGTGCTGACGGCGCTGGAGAAGCTGCCGGCGGACCGGTTCGGGAGTGCGAAGGAGTTTGCGGAGGCCTTGAGGGCAGAGACCGTGCCAGGCGGTATGAGGTGTCGGAGAGCCGGCCACCGGCGCAGCTCGGCTCCGCTGCGCTCCTACCGCCCTGCGGTTTCCACCGCCATCGCGGGTGGGCGTCCTCGCCGCCCTGGCTCTCTGGGGCTGGCTCCGTCATCCCCCGGCGCCGAGATCAGTCGCCAGCAGGTGGTGCTGTGGCAGCACCCCTTTGGGCGGTTCCTCGCCCCGGGCTCGACTTCGACTGGCACCCAGGCCGCCATCGCGCCCGACGGCTCGAGCATCGTCTTCACCGACTCGATCGAGGGACGGCCTGCAGCTGCTTGCAGCAAGCGCCGCAACGAGAGCGAGCCCTGTGCCGATGGCCGGGACCGAGGGGGCGTCTCTCCCTTCTTCTCCCCCGACGGCAAGTGGATCGGGTACTGTCACCACCGATGGCCGGCTGCGCAAGGTCCCGGTCGACGGCGGAGGCTCGATCACCCTCGCCAGCGACGTCGAACCTCGACCTATCTCGCCGGCGCCTGGCTGGATGACGGGACCATCGTCTACGTGGGCCAGGACCAGCAGGTGCGCCGGATTCCGTCCGAGGGCGGCGCCAGCCGGGCGGTGCAGGTCGAGGCCGGCGAGCGTCGGCTTCAACACCGCCAGCTCTCGCCCCTGCCGGGGAGCCGCGGCTTCCTGTACACCACCTGCCCGGGTAACTGCGCCATCGAGTCCTCGATCTACGTCTTCGATTTCGCGGCCGACAGCGGCCGGCTCCTGGTGCCGAACGCGGCCGGGGCCTGGTATTCGCCCACCGGGCACCTGCTCTACACCGACCGGGAAGGCGGCCTGTACGCCGCTCGGTTCGATCCCGGCAAGCTCGCGCTCAAGACCGGCGTGGTTCCGGTGCTCGAAGACGTGGCGCCGGCCAGCTTCGCGCTCTCCGCCTCCGGCAGCGCGCTCTACTCGGTGAAGGGTGGTGGCAACACCGGGACCGACCTGATGTGGGTATCGAGCGATGGCGGCGTGGCGCCGTTCGATTCCACCTGGCACGCCGAGTTCGAGTACCCGGCCCTGTCGCCGGACGGGAAGGCGTTGGCCGTCAGCGTGCGCGAAGGATCGACCCAGCTCTGGATCCGGCGGGCCAACGGAACCCGCCAGAAGCTGACCCAGAGCGGAACCGTCAACTGGAGACCCTCCTGGACCCCCGACGGCCGGTCCGTCGCCTTCGTCTCCAATCTGAAAGGCGGCGGGGGGCAAGAGGACTACGACATCTACCAGATGCCGGTGGACGGCAGCGCGCCGGCCACCCTGCTCCAGCACTACACCTTCGGCCTGTGGGAGGCGGAATTCTCGCGGGACGGGCAATGGCTGGTGATGCGCTCCGACGAGCGTGGGAGCTCCAATATCCGGGGCCGTCGTCTCCACGGCGACAGCACCCTGGTGCCGCTGGTGATCGACAAGGGCACCTCCCTCCAGGCGGCCCTCTCACCGGACGGCCATTGGCTGGCGTACGCTTCGGACGGGACCGGCCGGAGCGAGATCTACGTCACGCCCTTCCCCAACGCGACCTCGACGCTCCTGGTCTCGCAGGCCGGAGGGACCGAACCTCGCTGGGCGCACTCCGGTCGAGAGCTGTTCTTTAAGGGCGGTAGTCATCTCATGGCGGTCGCGGTGGCGCCCGGGCCCACGTTCGTGGCCGGCACCCCCCAGCCGCTCTTCCCCCTGGCCGGGTATCGCGCCGCGCGAAACCGCCAGCAGTACGATGTCGCACCCGACGATCGCCACTTCGTGATGATTCGGGAGCCCCGCGACGAGGCGGGGGCGGTGGTGTACGTCGACAACTGGTTCGACGAGCTTGCGGCGAAGGTGAAGGCGAAGCACTAAACGGCTGGAAAGGGCATCGGGCATCGGGCATCGGGCATCGGGCATCGGGCATCGGGCAAATCGGCATTCGGCCTTCGGCAATCGCCCTTCTCCCCCTCCCCTTGCGCCCCCGCGTCCCGCCCTGTACTGTGAGACTACAACCGAACCTCGTGGTCATTTGCGGCCTATTGCAGCCACGTTAAACAAATGCTAAAAAGCCTCGCGTCCCGAGTGTCTTTTTGGCACCGGGCGCTTTCGTTTCTAGGCCCGGTGCCGACCAGATCCCCGGGGCGAGGCGGAGGCGAAACCGTCATGCCTTCCGCGATCCAGCGGCAATCAGCTTGTTCCCCATCCCCTCGTTCTGCGCCAATTGTGGCACGCGGCAGCCCGCGGGCCCCACCGCCACCTGTCCCGAGTGCCTGGGTCCCCTGGAGCCGGTGTACCACCCCGATCGCACGCTGCCCACGCGGGACCAAATCGCCGCCCGGCCTCAATCGCTCTGGCGCTACCGGGAGTGGCTGCCCTTCGACGGGCGAGCCCGTCGTCTCGCTCGACACCGGCTGCACGCCGCTGGTCGAGGCGCCCGCGCTGGCCCGCCGGCTCGGCGTCGCGACGAGTCTGGCTCAAGAACGACGCCGTCTCCCATCCCTCACTCTCGCTTCAAGGACCGGGTGGTCGCCGCCGCGCTCAACGCGGCCGTCGGCACTCGGGACTCGACACCGTGGGCTGCGCCTCGACCGGCAACCTGGCCAACGCGGTCGCCGCCCAGGCGGCGCGGGCCGGTCTCCCGGCCTGGATCTTCATTCCCCACGATCTCGAGGTCGGCAAGGTCGTCGGCACCGCCATCTACGGTCCGCATCTGGTCCGGGTGCGCGGCACCTACGACGACGTGAACCGGCTCTGCGCGCAGGTGGCCGACCGCTATGGCTGGGGCATCGTCAACTCAACCTGCGCGGCCTACTACGGCGAAGGCTCCAAGACCATGGCCTTCGAGATCGCCGAGCAGCTGGGCTGGCGGCTGCCGACGGCGGTGGTGGCGCCGATGGCGGGCGGCTCGCTGCTCACCAAGCTCGACAAGGGATTCCGCGAGTTCACCGAGGCGGGGCTGGTGACCGGCCGCGGCGCCGCGACTCTTCGGCGCGCAGGCGATCCGGGTGCGCGCCCATCGTGCACCTGGTCGAGCAGCGGCGGCGAGCAGATCGAGCCGGTCGTGCCCGACACCATCGCCCGCTCGATCGCGATCGGGAATCCGGCCGACGGGCTGTTCGCCGCGCGCGCCATCCGGGAGTCGGGCGGCTGGGCCGCCGGCAGCCAGCGACGAGGCGATCATCGACGGCATCCCGCTCCTGGCGGAGACCACCGGCGTCTTCACCGAGACGGCCGGCGGCGTCACCGTCGCCGGCGCCCTGGCGCTGGCGCAGGACGGGAAGTTGGGCCCCGACGACGAGGTCGTCCTCTGCATCACCGGCAACGGACTCAAGACCGTCGAGGCGGCCCAGGCCTCGCTGACCGAGTCTCCCGTCATCAATCCAAGACTCAAGGAGGTGGCGGCCCTGGTGGACGCCTCGAGCCCGTCCCAGGCCAGTACCACGCGTATCGTCGCCACCCCGACCCTGACCCATTCCGTCTGACTCTTGGAGGATTCTCAACCATGCCGATCACGATTTCACTACCCACCGTACTGGCTCGTTTGGCCGACGGGCAGGCCACGCTCGAAGCGCAGGGGACCACCGTCGGAGAGGCGGTGGCCGGCGTGGCCAGCCGCTTCCCCGAGCTGGCGCCTCGCCTGCGAGACGCGACCGGGAACCCCTATCCCTTCGTGACCTTCTATCTCAACGACGAGGACATCCGGTTCCGGGGCGGCTTCGCGGCCAAGCTGGAGGATGGGGACGAGGTGACGGTGGTGGCAGCGGTGGCGGGAGGATGAGAAGAGCGGGCGAACGGTAGAACGGGGGAACGGGAGAACGGGAAACCGACGATGCGCATCGCGCGCAGGGCCGACCGCTGGTCGGCCCGTGAGTTCAAGCGATAGAGGGATATGGAGGGCCCGTGCCTCGTGCCCCATGCCACCCTCCCTGCTTCACCCCCCGCCGTAAACTCCTCACGATGAACAGAACGGAACCCAGCCCGAACAGCCCTCCTCCCACGGCTATGACCCATTCCCCGGTGTCGATGCCCAGCCAGACGATCGTCACACTGAATATCGAGGCCCCGATCAGGAAGGACCACGTAACGTAAGTGTCCCACGCTCGACGCTGCCGGTGGAGCAATTCCCGCCGATACGATGGGGGATCGGGGGTGGGTGTTCTGTGGTGGGCAGGCCGCGGCTAAGATACCAGCCGACAACCAGAGTCCCCGTGATCATCAAGGGCGCAACTCTGAGGGCGAAATCGACGAAACGGGGGAGGGAGCGATAGTAGAAGGTGAAGTACAAGATGTAAGAGAGACTCGCGAGCACGCTGACCGCGATGAATCCAACACAGATCTTCGCCCGGACTAGTCGTTGCGCCGGGGTGAGCCGGTAGCAGGGTCCCCATCTTCCTAACGGTTGGTAGACGATCCGTCCGTCCGGAGCCTAGTAGAAGATCGTGGTGGCGATGTAGTGGACGAGCCTCATGGGAGCGGGGGGAATAGGGAACAGGGAACGGGAACTGGGGACCGGGGACCGGGCACCAGGCCCTCCACACCTCATCCCGATGGCGCCGTGGCTTGCCACGGGCCCGAGGGATCTAGCTGGCCGTCTTCTCGCTACGGTGAAACCACCATGACGATCCGTCCCACAGGAGCATAGCAGAGGTTGCTAGCTGGCGAGGTTGACGAGGGGGCGCCAGGAGGCGTCGAAGACGGTGTAAATGTCCCATTCGCCCGCCGAAACCGGCTCGAACGGATCGTAGACCAGAAACAGACTGTCCATCCGCACCACCACGACCCGCCGTGGCGGGCCGTCAGGCCTTCCATAGTTGCGTCCGGCAAGCTCACAGGTTGCTTCATCATCCACCAAAGCGATCCTGGTGGTGTCAACAGGTGGCAGCTTGAAGATCTCCCGCTGCTTGGGGCGGCTCAGGTCCCGCGCATAGTCCAGCGTGTGGTCCGCCTCGTATCCGGTGGTGACACAAGCGGACTCGCCCTCCCGTCGAAAGCGGCGCGACCGGCAGTTATGGATGTTTCGATAGCCGTCATGCCACCCTTCCAGTGGGAACCGGAGTTCGTACAAGCCGCCGGAGGCCACGGTGATTGTGTCGGTGCGCGGGAAGGTGGCGAGGCTCCGAGCCACCACTGTGTAGCGGCCCGGAGTCAGGCCCTCGAAATAGTGGATGCCCAAGCTGTAGTCCCGACTCCACGCCGGCCCGCTGGCCGCCGGGTTTGGCTGTCCCAGCGGGCTCACGCCGACCAGCACGCCGCGGACCAGGCTATCGGTCTCGAAGTCGATGGTGGAGACCTTGAGGGTCGCGAGCGCGAGGCCGTTACCCTCCACGAAGACCGGTACCGGCACGCTGCAATCTGGCTGAGGAGGAAACCGACTCGCCCACTCCTGAGCGGGAAGCCTGGTCGCTGTGATGGTTGAGAACCACACTGCGAGGATTGCGACGTGGCTCTCGAACAGGTGTCTGCAGAGCGACCTAGGGCCGGCCGAGGTAATCATGGCTCATGCGCGCCAACTCTCAGGGCACAGAAATACCCTGCACCCTCGGGCGGCAATCGTTCACCGTGAAGCGAAACAGGCATTGTGAACCCCGGATCCACCTCCCACCATCCCCAGAAGCCGCTCGAATCGACCGCAGTAATCCTGAAGTTGTTTCCAAAGCCGTCTAACATTGCATTGGTCCCTATCCGAAGCCGTTGACCCGCCACAACCGCGCCGGGATGCCCGGGATCTCGTGAGCCGACGATCGCGCGCCAGGCAGAATCCCCTCCGATCGGGTCGAGCCACCCGATGAAGATCCCATCCACTGCGCTTGGGTGCACTGGGACCAGTGTCTCTGGGCTGGAGGTGCAGTTTGCCTTCAATGGTCTTCGCCCCTGTAGGCTGAGTCGGGACTTGAATTAACTGGTAGTCACCGGCCAGCGCGCTTACCGGAATCGCCGTCGTGTGCTCTGCGTTCGCGGGAACGAAGGGGCTGCAGTTGGAAGGAATGACGGGGCCGCTGGGC
>CAVPGI010000015.1:0-164357 GCA_963704015.1 uncultured Gemmatimonadales bacterium | reverse complement strand
AGAGGGCAAGCGATCAGGAGCTGGAGAAGGCTCGAAAACATTATTGGGAATGAATCGGCTGGGCGAGTTTTGAAGGCGATATTCTATTTTGTTAAGCCCTGTTTCTCTTTCAGCGCCCGTAGAACTTTCTCCGGTGTTGCAGGGAGCGAATGAATCCTTATTCCTACCGCATCGTAGATGGCGTTTAGGATCGCAGGCGCTGTGGGGACGGAGGTCGGCTCACCCACCCCTTTAGCACCGAATGGACCGGTAGGATCATGGTTTTTTACAATCACCACGTCAATCTGGGGTACGTCCATAATGGTGGGAACCATGTAGTTGGCCAAGGAAGGATTGGTCTGGACCCCTTCTGAAAAGATAATCTCCTCGGAGAGGGCAAGACCAATTCCCATAGCAATACCGCCCTGAATCTGTCCTTCCACAGCATGGGGTTGATCGCTGTTCCGCAATCGTGGGCCGCAACAACGCGGAGCACGTCTACCTGGCCTGTTTCGGTGTCCACCTCCACCTCCGCAATCTGGGTTGCAGTCACGAAGGTACCGAAAGGTTTTCCTTGTCCGGTCTCCGGATCCAGCGGAACGGTGGGCGGACTGAAGGAGGCGTGCCTAAAACAGGCCTCCCCAGTGAGACCTGACTTTTTAAGGCCACTTGGCTGATGGGTACGTTTTTCTGCGGGAATCCGATGACCTGGATTTTTCGGTCGGATGCCTCCAATTGATCGGGTCGGACATCCAGCATCGATGCGGCAGCCTCAAATAAGATCTTCTTTCTTCGCTTCTTTTGGCTGCCAGTTTGGCAGCATTTCCGGTCACATAAGTCGTCCGGCTGGCAATGGGGCCAGAATCCATTGGCGTGCTGTCCGTATCCGCCATCACCATCGTCACGTCCGCTGGTGCAATCCCCAATTCCTCGGCAGCAATCTGGCCTAAGACGGTCATCGATCCTTGCCCGATCTCGACGGCACCGGTTAAAACATTGGCTGTCCCGTCCTCATTTACTTTCACTGTCACTGCACCTGGATTCGCAGTAACGGTGAAGCCGATAGGGTACCACATGCAGGCTATTCCTCGTCCGCGTCTTCTTCATCACTGCCACCCCTTCCAGCCGAACCGGTCTGCGCAGAGACAAGGGTGTCCTTGACCACCATGTTTTGAAGGAGTTGACCGGTCGAACTGGGAGACCCTTCTTCAAAGGCATTCAGTAATCTAATCTCCAACGGATCGATCCCGAGCCGGTGGGCGATACTATCCATGTGAGATTCGTAAGCAAAGCAGACCTGCGGTGCTCCAACCCCCGAAAGGCACCTGTCAT
The DNA here is from genome assembly GCA_963704015.1 of uncultured Gemmatimonadales bacterium. Classification (GTDB taxonomy): domain Bacteria; phylum Gemmatimonadota; class Gemmatimonadetes; order Gemmatimonadales; family GWC2-71-9; genus DATIWD01. Next base: position 163,046 of record CAVPGI010000015.1, on the reverse strand, counting down.
CGTTTTGTTTGTATAGACCCCATAGGCATCTACATGAAGATTCTCAATCTTGTATGGGCCGGAACACAGAATGGCTCCCTTTCCGACCGTCGTGTCACTCCACGAGGCATACGCCCCGCCATCAGCCACCAGGCGCACCTGCGGCCAGCTCGTCCGGATCCCGAAACCACGCCGACATAGTCGATGATAAAAGGATGGCCGCTCTTGGAGGAGGTGAATTCCTCCTTGGTGTGTAAACACCCTTCACAGGTCTCTTTGTTTCCTTGGCAAGGAGAGCAAGGGTCGGTTCCAGGGTGATTTCATTCTTACCCCCAAAACATCCGCCCACTTGCGTGCAGACGACGCGGACGCGATTAATGGGCAGGTTCAGGGTCCTTGCGAGGTCGCCCCGGACCATAAATATTCTCCCCAGGGTGGACCAGACTGTGAGCCGTTTTGTTGAATCCCGACATGGCGATGGCTGAATGAGGTTCCATGTAAGCGTGCTCCACCATTTGGGTCGTGTACCGCTCCTCTATAACAAGGTGCGCCTCGGCAAGGGCCTTCTCCACGTCGCCTTTCCTGATACGCCACGTCGTATACACGTTACTCCGAGGGTCATGAACCTTTGGAGCATTCTCCTTCATGGCCTCCAGAGGATCGAAGACGGCTGGCAATGGTTCATACTCCACCCTGATTTTTTCCAAGGCGTCGCAGCACATTGTTCGCTCATTGCCGCGACGGCCGCCACGCCGTCACCCATGTGACGAACCTTCGCACCCGCAAGGACGGGTTGGTCTTGGTATTGTGGACCAAACGAGTTGACCGGGATCTCCGCAGCCGTCAGCGTTGCAACGACGCCGGTCATTGATTCGGCTTCCCTCATATCCACGCTGACAATGCGGGCGTGGGGATGAGCACTGAGCAGCACCTTTGCATAAACCATCCCCGGGGAATGATAGGTCATCAATATATTCCACCTGCCCGAGCACCTGAGCTGGGCGCCTATCAGGGCGGGGGACTCTCCGGCCTACAGAAGGGGTCTGCATCGGGTCTTCGAAGGTCTCGAAAGAACTCTGCCTGCTGCACGAAGAACTCTGCCTCCTGCACTTCTCTCACTTTCACCGGCTTGGTTTTCCTCAAAGGAATCTTCTTCTCCTCCATTCGCTCCTCGACTGACAACTACCTTTTAATCATATGGCTGGCGCTCAGCACAGCTTCAATAATTTTGGAATAACCCGTGCAACGGCATAGGTTCCCTGACAGTGCCTGTTGAATCTCCGCCCGGGTTGGATGCGGGTTGAATTGAACAACGCCTTCGCGGAGAGAAGGATGCCGGGGGAGGAGGGGTATCCCACCTATCTCGCCGGGCGGCTGGGACAGTTCTTCGAGCGATCGGGGCGAGTGACCGCGATGGGGCGGCCCGCGAGAAACGGCGCGCTGACCGTGGTCGCCGCGGTCTCGCCGCCGGGCGGCGACCTCTCGGAGCCGGTGACCCAGGCCACGCTTCGGGTCGTGGGCACGCTCTGGGCCCTCGACGCGGCGCTGGCCCATCAGCGGCAGTTCCCCGCGGTGGACTGGGGCACGAGCTACTCGCTCCACGCCGACCAGGTGGCGTCCGTGGCTCGCCCGCGAAGGCGGCCCCGACTGGCTCGACCTCCGCCGCGCCGTGCTCGAGCTGCTGCAGCGGGGCCGCGAGATCAAGGACATCGCGGGGCTGGTGGGACCGGAGGCGCTGCAGGACAGCCGATCGGCTGCTGCTCGAGTCGGCCCGCCTGGTCCAGGAGCTGGTGCTGGGCCAGAGTGCCTACGATCCGAACGACGCCTTCTCGCCGGTGAGCAAGACCTATCGGATGGCGAGTCTCGCGGTCGCGCTCCATCGCCGGGCCCTGCAGATCCTCGAACAGGGCGGGCGCTTCGACGCAGCTGGAGCTGGGCCCGGCCCGGCGTGCGCTGTCGGCGCTGCGCAGCGCCGGCGCCGGACGAGCTGGCGGCACGGATCGCCGAGGCCGAGGCAGCCATCCGCGGCTGGTGCAGGGAGCGCGGCCGTGACGCTGCCCCGCTTCTCCCGCACCTATCACGGCGTCTCCGGCGCCTCGGGCCCGCTGCTCTTCCTCCGGAATCCCCACCGGGTGGCGCTGGGCGAGTGGGTGGACGTTCGCACGCCCGGGCATCGCGCCGCGGCGCGGCCAGGTGATCGACGCCGGCGAGACGGTGACGGTGGTGCAGCTGCTGGAGGAGACCCTGGGACTCGCGCCGGGCACGACGGCCGTGACGCTCACCGGAGAGGTCGCCTCGGTGACGGTGGGTCGCGAGCTGCTGGGCCGGACCTTCAACGGCGTGGGGCAGCCGCTCGACGGGCTGCCGGCGCCGGTGGGAGAGGCGCTGGTGCCGATCTGGGGCGCGCCGATGAATCCGGCCCGGCGGCTGCCGCCGGCCGACTTCATCGAGACCGGCATCAGCGCCATCGACGGCCTCAACACCCTGGTGCGCGGTCAGAAGCTCCCGGTCTTCTCCGGGCCCGGGCTGCCCGGACTGGAGCTGGCGGCGCAGATCGTCGAGCGGGCCCGCGCGCCGCGGGGCGAGCCGTTCGCGGTGATCTTCGTCGGCATGGGCATCACCGCGCGCGAAACCCGCGAGCTTCCTCGACCGGTTCCGCGCCAGCGGCGCGCTGGAGCGAAGCGTGCTCTATCTCAACGAAATGCGGGATCCCGAGCACCGAGCGGCTGCTGGCGCCCCGGGTGGCGCTGGCGCAGGCGGAGTTCCTCGCCTTCGAGGCCGGGCTCCACGTGCTGGTGGTGATGGCCGATCTCACCAACTACTGCGAGACCCTGCGCGAGGTGGCGACGGCGCGGGAGGAGATTCCCGGACGGCGCGGCTACCCCGGCTACATGTACACCGACCTCGCCAGCCTGTTCGAGCGGGCCGGGATCCTGGAGGGACGGGCCGGATCGGTCACCCAGATCCCGATCCTCACCATGCCGGACGACGACATCACCCATCCGATTCCCGACCTCACCGGCTACATCACCGAGGGGCAGGTGGTCCTGAGCCGCGAGCTGCACCGCCGCGGGGTCAGCTCCGCCCATCGACGTGCTGCCCTCGCTCTCCCGCCTCATGAACGCCGGCATCGGCGCCGGCCGCACCGTGCCCGAGCACCGGGAGTGGGCCAACCAGCTCTACGCCAGCTACACCCAGGGCCGCGAGGCGCGGCTCATGGCGGCGATCGTGGGCGAGGCGGGCCTGGCCGAGGAGGACCGGCGGGCGCTCGCCTTTGCGGAGCGGTTCGAGCGGGAGTTCATCAACCAGGCAGCGCGGCGGAGCCTGGCGCGAGACCATCGCCATCGGGCTGGCGGCTGCTGGAGAGCCTGCCGCGCGACGACCTGCACCGGATCCAGTGACGCCACCTGGGCCGCGCGTCAGGCCGCAGGCGGCGGAAGAGCCTCATGACGCCGGGACGGGGGCCCGCGCCGACCCGGCAGAACCTGCTCGGCCTCGAGCGGCGGCTGGAGCGGGTGGCCAAGGGAACCGCGCTGCTGCGGCGGAAGCGGGAGGCGCTGGTGGCGGAGCTGTTCCGGCTGGCGCGTCCCGCGGCCACGGCGCGGGTCTCCATCGCCGAGCGGGCGGCGACGGCCTATCCCGCTCCTGCTCGGCGCGCTGGCCGAGGAGGGCTACGCGGCGCTCCGGGCCGTCGGGCTGGCCCGGTCGCGAGCTGCAGGTCGACATCCGGCCGGGCCACGGTCTGGGGCATCGCGGTCTCCGAGCTGCTCAGCCGGCCGCCGATCCGGCGGACCCTCGCGGCGCGCGGCACCCCGCCGCCGAGCGATCGGCCCGGTCACCGCCGCGACGGCGACGGCCTTCGAGGAGCTGACCGAATTGCTGCTGGACGCCGCCAACCGGGAGGCGCTGCTGGCGCCGGCTGGCCGAGGCGCTGTCCCGCACTTCCCGCCAGGTGAACACCCTGGAGCAGCGGCTCGGCCCCGAGCTCCATGCCCAGCGCACCGGCATCCGCCGGACGCTGGACGAGCGGGAGCGCGAGGAGCACCTGAGGTTAGCGCGGCTGCTCGAGGCCCGGGGGGCGAACAGATGAACGTGCTGACCGTATATGCCCACCACAATCCCAGATCCTTCTGCCACGCGATCCTGGAACAGTTCGATGCAGGATTGCAGGACGCCGGCCACCGGAATGAGATCGTCGATCTGTACGCCATCGGGTTCGACCCGATCTTTCGCGGGCGCGATGGGCCGAATTGGATCGATGACAGCGTCCCCGATGATGTCCTCGCTCGAATGCAGCTGAAGCAGGGACTGCTCGATGCCGCTGGGGGCCCGCTCCGGCGCTTTCTGATGAAACGGTGGATGGGTGACCTGGACGCACGCGGTATCGTCAAGAAGCTACACGAAGGGGGCGGGCCGAAGGACGTTGCAGAGCAGCAGCGCAAAGTCGCCAAGGCAGACGCCCTGGCCTTCATCTCCCCAGTCTACTTCGTCGGGTTTCCGGCCATTCTGAAGGGTTGGGTCGAGCGGGTCTTCACCCTCGGATTCGCCTTTGGGTTGAAGCCGGAAGCTTGGAGAGGGGATGTCCGGGGCCGAGTGCCGCTCCTCAGACACAAGAAGGCATTGATCCTCAACACCACGATCTTTAACGAGGAGTCGTACCGGTCCGGCCTGGGCGAGGCCATTAAGCGGGTGATGGACGACTTTGCGTTCAGCTATCCGGGTATCCAGAAGGTTGAGCACGTTTACTTCTACGCTGTCCAGGGGGCGGACGATGCGACCAGGCAGGGGTACCTGCAGCGAGCATACCGACTGGGGAAAGAGTTCGCACGGTAGCTCCAGGCTTTTCGGGGGCTGAAGCCCCCACTCGGCAGGGGTCGCTCAAAGCGACGTTGGGCTCGGAAGACGAAGAGTCGTCGACGACGGAGTCGGCTGGCTTGAGCCAGCCCGGCCGAGTGGGCCCTTCAGGGCCCGAACCCGGAGACTCTGCGTTTGTCCCTCGTTCCTGGGGCTGAGCCCCCACTCGGCAGGGGTCGCTAAAGCGACGCTACCCTCGCTATCGAAGCAACTCCTGCGTCGAAACATCCCCACGCCACCCGTCGATCGCCTCCAGAGGATGGTGATGTGGCTGGCCGCGGACGTATTCGCGGACCCGTGGCACTTCTCGAGGGCTCACGGTCTCCAGATTGTACCCCGCTTCCCACTTGAGGCCTTCGCCGTCGGGATTCGGCCGGCTCCGATTGACTTGCATGGAGGTCGCGCCTTTGAGCCGCTGGACCAGTCGCGCCCAGTCGGTCAAGGGATGGGCGGCGAGGAGCACGTGCACGTGCGTCTGAACCAGGCCGAGTTCGAGGATGCGGGCTCGCTCCTGGACCGCGATGGCTCGGAGCAACCGACACAGAAGGGAGGCAATCCGTGCGGTAATCAGCGGTCGCCGGTCCTTCGTAGTCCATACGAGATGGTAGTAGGCCGATGGCGCATGCCTTGGAATAAGGCCGCGAGACGAGGGGAGCGTCATCGGAAGATCGCGTGCGGAATTAGGAAAACCGGGGTCCGGGGCTAAGCCCCCGCTCGGCAGGGGTCGCTCAAGCGACGCTGGCCTCGGAAAGCGGAGAGTCGTCGACGACGGAGTCGGCTGGCTTGAGCCAGCCAGGCCGAGTGGGCCCTCAGGGGTCCGGGGGCTGAAGCCCCGCTCGGCTGGGGTCGCTGAAGCGACGCTGGAGTCCGAAAACGGAGGGGTGACGACGACTGAATTCGCTGGCTTCAGCCAGCCAGGCCGAGTGGGCCCTTCAGGGCCCGAACGGCACGTATCGTCGTCTTCCGAGGCTAGAAGCCCCCGCTCGACTGGGGTCGCTACAGCGACGCTGGAGTCTGCAACGGGGGGCACGACGACTGAATCCGCTGGCTTCAGCCAGCCAGGCCGAGTGGGCCCTTCAGCGCCCGAAACCGAAACGGAGTGCAGACTCAGGGATGAACGATGGTGGGCTCTTCTTCCACGAGCCAAGCCCCCGGGTGGTCCCGGACCTCGGAGGCGGGGCGGGAGCGGGTGGGAGAATCGCCGAGCGCACCGAGGCTGCCCTCGTGCGAGAAGTGCAGGACGTACAACGATGGGCCGGCGTTTCGGGCATGCTCGGCCACGAATCGGCTCAGTAGCTCCGGCCAGGGCTCCCGCTCGCCGAGGCTGGCCGGGTGTTCCTGCCGGCTTCGGTGATTCTCCAGCGCTCGGATGGTTTCCGCTCGGGAGAGGCCCAGCTTCCGGTACCGTTTCCGCAGTAACGCTTCATCCTCCCTGGTCACCGGGTGACGCTGCACCACCAGATCGCAGGAACAGGCGCCGCGGAGCAGACGGACTCCGGTGCGGCCCTGCGGGTGACGCTGCCGTAGCTCGGACTGCTCGGTGGCGGTGAGCAGGTCCGCCGCCATCCCCGGCGGCAGCATGCTGCGCACCTCACTCAGGGTGAGGGGGCTGGCCAGAAAAAGGTGGAAGCACATGGATGTGGGAGCGCCGACGGTGAGCGGAGTGGAGGGGACCGCTCGACCAAGAGATTCAGCGCTGGCCGGCGCCCTTCTCCCTTCCCTTGAGGATCATGCTGGCCGCCTGACCCACCATCCCCGGCTTGCGGACCAGCTTCCGGAGCGCATCGTCGTCCTGGCTCTGAAGGGTGGCGGCCAACATGGTAAGCGCGGTGGCCCGGTTCCTCGCCTCGCGGGCGGCCATGCGGGCCCGGTAATCCGCCATCGCCTCCCGAAGCGTGGTCACGAAACAGACCAGGAAGACGATCAGGAAGATCCAGCCGACGGCGCGGGGGGCGCGGCCTCCGAAGCCCGCGATGGTGAGGACCAGCGCCGCGAACGAGACCGAGACCAGGACCCAGACCGCGACGCGGCGGGGACCGATGGGGTCACTCATTCGTCCTCACCTCCCTGGTCATAGATCTCCTCCACGATTTCACTTAGACGCGGGAGTGCCGCTCGCAGGGCCGGGAGCTGGGGGTCACCGCTGCGGGCCCAGGCCACGATGTCCCAGGGCCGGTCGGCGTAGGCGTCGGGCGGCATGGCCTGTTCGGCGGCCGCCCAGAGCACCTCCTCCAACGGCGCGGTGGGGAAGGCGAGGATCGAGATCTCCTCGTCCTCCCCGCGCACGAACTCGCCGGCCCCGACGGCGCTCTCAAAGACCTGGGCGGCTGCCTCCGCCCCGGTACCTCCACAGACGATGGCGAGTGCTCCGTGGTCCATCAAGTCGATGGCGAACTCGAGGTTCAACTCCTGGGCCGCCGGAGTGCCGGCGTCGATCCAGAACACCGCGACCGAGAGGCGGTCGCTGTGAGCGGAATCGGCGGGCGGCAGATTGAACGTGAGAACGGTCGAGAGATAGACCCGCTTCTCATCGTGATCGGGGAAGCGAGTGAGGGGCAGGGGAGGAGGGCCTCAGATCGGGAGGTCTTCGCGGACCAGCGCGAGGATCGCCGCCTGGGGAACCACCAGGTACTTCTTTTCCTCGAAGGTGATCTCCACGGCCGCCTTGCGAAAGAAGATGGCGTGGTCGCCGATCTTGGCCTGCATTCGGGCGCCAGCGGGGCTGATGCTCTCCCAGGCGCCAGGGTTCCTCGTCGAGGGAACCCAGGTCGGCGATCGGCTCGCCCGGGCCGGTGGCGACGACCAGCCCGATTGCACCTGCTGAGTGTCGATCGCGGTGGCGGGGAGATAAAGCCCCACGCGGGTGCGCTCTTCGCCCTCTTCCGGGTGTGATGAGCACGCGATCGCCCACCAGGATGAGCTGCTTCTTGGGGAAGTCCATGCCGGACTCAGCCCTTCCGGTTGCCGTTCCCCGTCTCCAATTCCACGATGCGCAGTTTGCGTAGGCCCCGCGGGAGACGGAGCTCGAGGTCTTCGCCGACCTTGCGGTTCGAAAGCGCTCTCCCCAGCGGCGAGGCCAGCGAGATGTGGCCCTCATCGAAGTCCATCATTTCGGCCACGACCAGAATGTAGGTCTCGCGCTCCTCGGTTTCGAGATCCAGCACCGTGATCTTCGAGCCGAAGCCGACCCGGTCGCTCGGGGTCTCCGTCTGGGCCAGCTGGCCCAGCTGGTTGAGCCGCTGGTGCAGCTGGCCCAGCCGAGCCTGGACGAATTGCTGCCGTTCGAGCGCGGTCTTGTATTCCGAATTTTCCCGCAGATCCCCCAGCTCGACCGCCTGGGCGATGGCCTGAGGAATCAGGACGTTGAGCTCGTGGCTCAGCTGGGAGATCTCTTTGGTGAGCTTCTCCCGCATTTCCCGAAGCATGGGGGCACTCGAATGAGGCAAAAAGGAACCGCCCCGGGCGGATCTCCACCCCGGGCGTGTTGGAATTCTCGCTCCTCAATATTAGCTGCAACCGCGATTCCCGATAGGTGGCAGATAAGCTATTGCCCACCCCCCGGTTAGGCCGATTAATTCCCCCCATGCCTCGATTCCGTCAGTGGGTGACTGCTACCACCTTGGTGATTCTGGCGATCGGCTCAGGGCCCGACCGGCTGGCCGGTCAGGCGCCGCCGCCGGTGGATACCGGGACCGCGGCCCCGTTGGCTCCGGATTCGATCGCGCTACGGTTGCTGGTGGATGTTCGGGCGGGCGACAGCACCATTCTGGTCGATGCGCGCTACGCGGGAGTCGAGAATTTCACCGGCGCCGTGCTCCCCGGCTACCAGGCCAACAAGGCGTTGCTCCGCCGCGAGGCGGCCGCGGCGCTGGCCCGGGTGGAGCGGCGGCTCGCCTCCGAAGGATTGGGGCTCAAGGTGTTCGACGGTTACCGGCCGGTGCGTGCGACCCTGGCGATGGCGGCTTGGGCCCGCCGTACCAATCAGGTCCACCTCTTGAGCGAGGGGTACATCGCCATTCACAGCCGCCACAACCTGGGGATCGCGGTCGATCTCACCCTGGTCAATCGGGTTACCGGCCTCGAGCTCGACATGGGTACTCCGTTCGACACCTTTTCCGAGGCCGCTCATACGGCGAATGCCGAAGGACGGGTGCGGGTCTACCGGACGATGCTGGTCCGGGCGATGGAGGCTGAAGGATTCAGGAACTACGAACGGGAGTGGTGGCACTTCAGCTTCCCCATCGAGGAGCCGGTCGCCTTCGATGTGCCGGTGCGGTAGCCTCACTCCCCGGTCACCTCACCCCCTGGCCCCCTCTCCACAATGTGGAGAGGGGGAACGAGGAGTCACTTCTTCTGCCAGGCGGCCAGGTTCCGCTCGATCTGGCGGGCATGAATCTCCAGGTGCTCCGCATAAATGTTCATCCACTGCTCGACCCCATAAGTCCCTGACTCGGTGTGACGTCCCTTGCGGGTCCAGGCCGACTCGGGGAGGCGCTTGAGCAAGGGAACGGTGTTGGCCCGCACCGCCTCGACGGTGGTGAGTGCCGGCTCCAGCGGAAGACTGTGATAGTCCAGCACCCCGACCCAGGCATCCTGGTCGTAGCCGACGATGAGCGGGTCCTTCTCGGCGAGCAGGTAGCGGATCCTCATGTGGGAATTGGTCTCGCTGTCGGCGCAGTGCACGATGACCTCATGGACCGACCACTTGTCAGGCGCCGGCCGCCACTTGAGAGCCTCCTTCGGCACCTTGGCCAGGGCCGCGCGCAGCGTAGCCGGCCCCTCGGCGTAACGACGGATCAGGTCTGCTCTGGTGTAGGCATCCATAGGAAACTCCCGGAGGGTCAGGTCAACCTTGGCTATCGTTGGTCCGTATCACGCGAACGAGGCGTAAATCCTATCTGGGTCCTGTTATTTGTCCATGTCGATCGAATGCCGTCGGCCCGAGCATTCTGGGGACGCTCTCCTATAAGGAAAGGCCTCTTCCCTGACCGACGAGCGCGGGTGGAGGGGAGTTTCCGCTTCGTCGGGCTCGCGGCGGGCCGGTCCCGGTTGCTTGACGGAGTTGAGTGATTCGGGTAACATCTGTCGGCATTTTTATTCAAAACGCCTGCCCCCGTCGACAGGATGGATCACTTGATTTCGCTTCGGAACGCGCTCAGCCGACGAGCGATTACCTGGGCGCTGGTCCCGCTGTTGGCGGCGCTGGCCCTCACCGGTTGTGCCGAGCACTATCCCCAGACGACGCTGTTGCCGCGCGCCGACTTCGCGCACCTGGTGGACCACCTGCTCCGGACCACGGTGGAATGGGCGACGCTGGTGTTCATTCTGGTCGAGGGCGCGCTGGTGTACGCCATTTTCCGGTTCCGGGCGCGGCCGGGGGCGCAGGAGCCGAAGCAGACGCATGGCAATACGACGGTGGAGATCGTCTGGACCATGATCCCGGCCGTCATCCTGGCGGTGATCGCTGTTCCCACCATCAAGACCATCTTCGTGACCGCCCAGAAGCCGACCAACGCTCTCGAGATCGAGGTGATCGGCCATCAGTGGTGGTGGGAGTTCCGCTATCCCTCGCTCAACATCGTCACGGCCGACGAGATTCACGTCCCGATGGGCCAGACGGTCAGTCTGGAGATGACCACCTCCGACGTGGTCCACGCCTTCTGGGTCCCGCAGTTCGCCGGCAAGCGAGACGTCTTCCCCCGCCGCCATAACAACATCTGGTTCAAGACCGAAGTAGAGGGGAACTTCAGCGGCCAATGCGGCGAGTTCTGCGGGATCCAGCACGGACGCATGGGGTTCCGGATCATCTCCGAGTCTCCCGAGCAGTTCCAACAGTGGGCCCAGGCGCAGCAGGTCGGCTCGCCGCTGGTGAACGGCGGCGCGGTGGCCGACAGCGACCTGGCCAAGTCGCTGGTCGCGGCGGGCGTGCCGGCGCCGGGGCTCGACAGCGTGCTGGCCAAGGGCAAGGCGACCTTCATGGCCGGCGGATGCATCGGGTGCCATGCCATGGTGGGGACGCCGATGGCGGGGCTGACCTCGCTCCTGGGGCCCAACCTCTCCCACGTGGGGAGCCGGACCACGATCGTAGCGGGCCTGCTGCCCAACACCGACGAGAATCTTTCCAAGTGGCTGCACGATCCGCAGGCGGTCAAGCAGGGCGCGTTGATGGTGCTGCCCAGGAAACTGACGGACGAGGAAGTCACTACGCTGGTGACGTACCTGAGGGCGCACCGGTAAGCCCGGCGCCCTCTCACCATACCCAGTAACGGGACCAACATGGCAACCACGGCTCTGGATCACGCCCCGGCCCACGCCTACTCCAAGACCGGCCTGTGGAGCTGGATTACCACGGTCGATCACAAGCGGATCGGCATTCTGTACGGCGCCTCCGCCTTCATCTTCTTCCTGCTGGGCGGGATCGAAGCGCTGATCATGCGGATTCAGCTGGCCAAGCCGGACAACACCTTCGTGGGGCCGGAGACGTTCAACCAGCTGTTCACGATGCACGGCACCACCATGATCTTCCTGGGGGTGATGCCGCTGTCGGCCATGTTCTTCAATTACATGATTCCGCTCCAGATCGGCGCGCGGGACGTGGCCTTCCCCCGGCTCAACGCCATGAGCTACTGGGTGTTCCTGGGCGGCGGGCTGGTGCTCAACGCCAGCTGGCTCTTCCATGCGGCGCCGGACGCCGGCTGGTTCGCCTACGCCAACCTGACTGTCCAAGCAGTTCTCGCCGGGCCTCAACGTGGACTTCTGGGTGGTCGGGATCCAGATCCTGGGGATCGCGTCCCTGGCGGCGGCGGTCAACTTCTTCGTCACCATCGTCAATCTGCGGGCGCCCGGGCATGCGCATGATGCGGATGCCGATGTTCGTCTGGATGAGCTTCATCACCCAGATCCTGCTGCTGCTGGCGTTCCCGGTGATCACGGTGGCGCTGATCTTCCTGATGTTCGACCGGGTGTTCGGGACTCACTTCTACACGCCTTCGGGCGGCGGCGATCCGGTGCTCTGGCAGCACCTGTTCTGGATCTTCGGCCATCCCGAGGTGTACATCCTGATTCTCCCGGCCTTCGGCATCATCTCCGAGGTGCTGCCGGTCTTCTCCCGGAAGCCGCTGTTCGGCTACGCCGCGATGGTGTTCTCCGGCGCGTTCATCGCCTTCCTGGGCTTCGGCGTGTGGAGTCACCACATGTTTGCCACCGGCATGGGCCCCTTCGCCGACGCGTTCTTCTCGCTCTCGACCATGCTGATCGCGATCCCCACCGGGGTGAAGATCTTCAACTGGCTGGGGACCATCTGGGGCGGGCGGCTCGAGTTCAAGACGCCGATGCTCTTCGCCCTGGGCTTCATCGCGATGTTCATCATCGGCGGGCTCTCGGGGATCATGCACGCCGTGCCCCCGGCCGACCTCCAGCAGACCGACACCTACTTCATCGTCGCGCACTTCCATTACGTGCTGTTCGGCGGCAGCATCTTCGGCCTGACCGCGGGGGCCTACTATTGGTTGCCCAAGATGTCGGGGAAGATGCTGGACGAGACGTTGGGGAAGATCCACTTCTGGCTGATGTTGATCGGGTTCAACGTCACCTTCTTCCCGATGCACTTCCTGGGCTTGAACGGAATGCCCCGGCGGGTCTACACCTATGCCGCGGAGAACAACTTCGGGTTCTGGAACATGATCCAGACCCTGGGCTCCTTCCTCCTGGGTCTGAGCTTCGTGGTCTTCATCTACAACGTCTGGAAGAGTTTCCGCTCGAGCACCAAGGCGCCGGCGGACCCCTGGAACGGCGCCACGCTCGAGTGGGCCATCCCCTCGCCGCCGCAGGAATGGAACTTCAACGAGATCCCGCACGTGAATGGCCGTGACCACCTCTGGGAGGTCAAGCGGGCCAAGGGCGGCAGCCTCCCCGAGCCGGTCCATGCGAGCGGGAAGGGGATCCACCTGCCGAACCCCTCGTATTGGCCCGCGGTCGTGGGCCTGGGCGTCACGGTTACACTGTGTGGCTTCATCGTGGGCTTCCCGTACGTCAACCTGGTCGGCGCCGCGATCCTGTTCATCGGGGTCTTCGGCTGGGCGTTCGAGCCGGCGGGGTGAGGGGTTGAGCTGGGAGCTGGGAGCTAGGGGCTAGGAGCCTTGCCCTGACTGAGGAGCCGCAGCACCAAGCTCCCAGCACCAAGCTCCCAGCCAGAACGATTCGCCTTACACATTTTCGACCAAGGTACCCACGTGTCTCACGCCGCTGCGCACGCAATGCACCCGGAAACTTCCACCGGTCTCGACAGCCGGAAGGTGGCGATTTGGACCTTCATCGGGTCCGAATGCATGTTCTTCGCCTCGCTGATCGGGACCTATCTGGTCTACAAGGGCAAGGACGTGGCCGGTCCGCGGCCCCACGACGTCTGGATGCTGAACGGCAAGGAAGTCGAGCAGATGCTGGAGATCCCGCTGGTGACCACCGGCACGGCCCTCCTGCTCTTCAGCTCCCTGTTCGTGGTGCTGGCCCTCTATGGGGCCCAGAAGGGGAAGCGGGGGATGCTGATCGGCTGGCTCGCCGCGACCATCTTCTGCGGTCTCTTCTTCGTGGGGATGCAGGTCTTCGAGTTCACCCACTTCTATCACCGGGGCATGGGGTTCACCACCAACCTCTTCTCCCAGACCTTCTTCACCCTGACGGGCTTCCACGGCGGCCACGTCTCGCTCGGGGTGCTCTGGTTGACGACCGTGTTCATCCTGGCGGTGCGGGGTAAGCTGCCGCCGGAGAAGTCGCTCAATCTCGAGCTGGCCGCGCTGTACTGGCACTTCGTGGACGTGGTGTGGATCGTGATCTTCCCCGTCGTCTACCTCATTCACTGAGTGTGAACACCATGGACGCCGCCGCCCATACCCACGAGCATAGCCATCCGACGCCGTCGGTCTACGTCCGGATCGGCGTCACCCTGTTCGTTCTCACGGCGCTCGAGGTGGCGCTGTACGAGATCGGGCGGCGGGGCCAGCCGCCCCTGTTGGCGGCGGCGATCGCCCCGATCTTCGTCGAGCTCCTCCTCGTGCTCTCCGCCTTCAAGTTCGCGCTGGTGGCGATGTTCTACATGCACCTGAAGCAGGACAGCCGGCTCTTCAGCAGCGTGTTCGTCTTTCCGCTGATCATCGCGGCCGTGATCGTCGTGGCCCTGCTGTTGCTCTTCGGCTACCTCTATTCACTGCACCCGCTGCCGAAGTAGCGATGCGTGGTGAGGGGGAGAGGGCCTCGATGCCTTCTCCCCCGCTCACCGCTCCTCCCGCAGGCACGTGATGTCGCTGTACTCTCTCCTTCTCACCACCCGCCCGACCGGCCCCTTCGAGCCCGACTGGGATCTCCATCCCTCGGTCGTCCTCGGCACGACAGTGCTCGCCGCCCTCTACTGGTACGGGATCGGGCCCTGGCGGCGGCGGCAGAGACTGCCTCCGGCCTCCCCCTGGCGCGTCCTGTCCTACGCCAGCGGGCTGGTGGTGATGCTGGTGGCGCTCAACGGCCCGATCCACCATCTGAGCGACTACTACCTGTTCTCCGCCCACATGGTGCAGCATCTGCTGCTGCAATTGGTGCTCCCACCGCTCCTGATCGCGGGTCTTCCGGGTTGGCTGGTGGAGCCCCTGGTGGCCGGTCCGCGGATGCGGCACCTCGGCCGGACGCTGGCCCATCCGCTGGTGGCCGGCGGGCTCTTCTCCGTGATGATCGCCGCCTGGCACGTGGTCCCCAGTTACGAGCTGATGATGCGCAATCACAACGTGCACATCGTGACCCACCTCCTCTTCATGGTCACCGCGGTCATCATGTGGTGGCCGGTGATGAGTCCGGTGGCCGCCGTGCCCCGGCTCTCCCCGGGAGTGGCGATGCTCTATCTCTTCCTGGTGGGGATCCCGATGCAGGCGGTGGCCGCCATCATCACCTTCGCCGACGAGCCGCTTTATCAGTGGTACGTGGAGGCACCGCGGACCTGGGGGCTGAGTCCGCTCGCCGATCAGCAGCTGGGGGGGCTCATCATGTGGGTCCCGGGGAACCTCTGGATGTGGGGCGCCATCGCCCTGGTGTTCTTCAAGTGGGCCCGGCAGGAGGCCGAGGTCGCGGGCCTCGGCGCCGGGCGGGGGTGATCGCCGGCCGGGGTCACCGGCTGGCGGCGGCCGGTACTGGGCTGCACATTCGTAGCCCCTCGTCCCGCAGGTGCGCTTGGCGGGCCCGATCCTGGTGGTTTCGAATCCTCCCCAAGGCGTGCTCGACGCGCGCCGGGCCGCTCCGCCCCTGGGCCTGACCCCGGCCGAGGCGGCCCTCAAGGTTCACTATCCGGTGCCGGAGATCTGGCTCGCCTTTGACGGGCGCGCTGAGGCGGAGAAGGTTGCGCAGGAGTTGTGGGCGGCCGGTCTTCATCTGACGCTGGTGGCAGCGGATGACTTGGGCAGCATTCCTGCGCGGGTGGAGGTTCACTCCTTCGCCATTCACGAAGCGGGACTCGTGCTACTGGCTGACCAGCGGACCACGTTAGCGCGGGCCGAGCCACTGATTGCCGTCTTCTGCGCTCCCCGGGAGGCGGGTGCGGGCGAAGGACGTCCACCTGGCAGTCGAGTGTCCGAACCCATTCGCGCCGCTGGGGAGCACACCGCCGTGCAGGATACCCGGGGGTTCCTCGATCTCTATTTCACGCAACAGGGAGAGCTTCGGCGGGTCGGCGTGGTGCAGGGAGTGACGGACTTCTCTGGTTTCGGAGAGTCAGCCTTGCCGAGCCCGGCCGGCAACCTGATCAAGTTCGTGGGCGAGATCGAAGCCCATTTCAAGGCCGCCCAGGTCGACCGGCGACTGGCGCTGCTCCAGGCCCGGCGTCGGACCGGCACGACGGGAGTACAGGCCCGGGTCGGACCCTCGCACAAAGGGCTCACCTACGGAACCACTGAGCTCAAGGAGCTCCTCGGCGCCATTGCGCCCGAGCTCAAGGACGTGAGCGAGTATGAGCTCTCTTCGCGGCTGGCCTACTTGACCAGGCGTTGAGCTGCGGTCGCCCCATTCCAGAGGAAGGTCACCATGTCCGGCAGCGCCATGACTTCTTTCACCGCGACCGTCATCACCGGCGCCGTGTGCCTCTGCGCGGGCGCATCGGTCGCGGGGGCACAAGCAGCGGTTCCCGGGGCGGTGCGGAGAGAAAACGAGGCCCTGACCTACCATGCGCAGGTGAACGATGCGATCAAGAAGGTGGTGACGAGCTGGGAGGCGGCCTGCAAGAATCGAGATGCCGCGGCGGTCGCCGCACTGTACATGCGAGATGCCAGAATCTTGACCGGCACCGGGAGCGTGGTCACCGGGGCCCAGGCCATCCAGGAATACTTCGGTCGCAGCCTCTCCCGGCTCGGCGGCCTGAAGCTCGGGTACTACGAGGTCAACGCCAGCGGTGAGGTGGCCTACCTGACCGGGTATATGACGTACGACGTGAGCTATCCGTCGGGAGGGAGCTATCCGGTCAGCGTCCCCTACGGCATGGCCCTGGCGGAGCAGCGCGATGGCTCCTGGATGATCCGGGTCCAGAGCGGCGGAGACTTCCCGGCCTGGTTCGTGGTCGACGACGACCTCCGGGCCCATATGGCCCCGGGGGAGAAGGATTCCGTGCGCGTGCGCCTGACCGATCCGGGCGGTACGCCACTCCGCCACTCCCTGGTGTCGTTCGAGGTGGTCTACGGGACCGGGACCATCTCACCCAACATGGTGTTCACCGACAGCTCAGGGGTGGCGTCGGCGGTGATGACGACCGGCGCGAAGGCCGGTATCAATTCCGCGCTGGCGCGGGCATCGGTGCTCCCCAGCGAACCGCTCTCGTTTCGCGTGGTCACGGAGGAGAAGCACTAGGGGCAACTCGTCCCAGGGTGCGCCACCCGGCGATCGCGAGGCACGCCCACCCCGCCAGCAGCGCCACTCCGCCGAAGGGCGTGATGACGCCCAACCGGCCGTTGAAGCTGAGCGCCAGGGCGTAGAGGCTCCCCGAAAAGACCAGCGTTCCCACCACGAAAAGCCAGCCCGCCGCGGCGGCCCATCGACCCGGCTTCGCGTTCGACAGCCACCCTACCGCCAGCAGGCCCAGTCCGTGATACATCTGATACCTGGCCCCGGTCTCGAAGACGGCCAGCATATCCAGGGGGATCAGGCCCCTGAGCGCGTGGGCGGCGAACGCTCCAGCGGCGACACCCAGGAAACCGAAGACAGCGCCGATGGTGAAGAAGAGTCGAGACACGGTCAGCCCGTCTTGAGCGGGCGGTCGGCCCAAGCGATCAACAGGAAGAGAAGCGGAGCCGTGACGACCATCCCCATCATGACGGCGGTCAAGGAAGGGGGCGGCGGTGCGTAAATGCTCACAACCTCCAGCGCGGTGAGTACTAGTCCCAGGACCAGCAGTCGCAAAGACCGCGGCTGATACCGCTTGGGTGGCCACAGAATGAGCAGGCCGAGGCCGAGGGCCACGATCCCTCCCTCGACCGCCAAGGTCGCCGGGATGCTCTTCCAGATACCCAACCCCAGCTTGGTCGAGTCGTTTCCGGCCAGGGGGAGGTCCGGGGCATGCACCGCCACGTCCAGCAGCCAATGAGAGGCGACCAGAAACATCAGGATCAAGGTCCGCTTGGTGTGGTGCGCGGTGTCCTTGGTGGGCCAGGAGTAGTAGATCGCGCCGACTACCGCCGCCCAAACCACCGCGGCAACCAGACTATGGCTCAGGGGGTAACTGACGAATTCGAATTGGCTCGCGGCGAGGTATCCCGGTACGATCCTCATCTGTTCCACGCCGAGGGCAATGAAGATCAGCCAGAGCAAATCGACGAAGAGCGCCGCCACCGTCAGGGTGAAAAGGCTGAGCCTCGGCTCGGCGCGTTTGAGAACGATGGCCATGCCGTAGTGGCCGATGAACATGGTCGGGTTCCTGGTTAGCGATCTTTTCCGGGCATCACCGCGCCGGGCCCCGGCGCCAGCCAGGCCCCGCCATCGACCACGAAGATGGCGCCGGTGATCCAGTCCGCCGCGGGACTGGCGAGGTAGGTGACCATCTCCCCGATGTCCTCCGGAGTTCCCCAGCGGCCGAGTGGAATGGCCTTGCGGGCGTAGGCGTCGGCGTCGAAGACGCTGTAGCCGCCGCCGGGCGTGGGTGGCCCGATGAACGCGCGCTTGACTCCTTCGGTCGGGACCGGGCCCGGGGCTACCGCGTTGACCCGGATCCCATCCGGCGCCCACTCGACGGCCAGCGTGCGGGTCAGGGCATCCACTCCCGCCTTGGCGGCGGTCGCGTGCGCCATCTGGGGCCAGCCGCGGTAGTGCAGCGTCATCGAGATCGAAACGATGCGTCCTCCGCCCTGCTTCTTCATCAGGGGATACACGGCCTGGCACCCGTACATGGTTCCGAAAAGGTCGGTCTCGACTACCGCCCGCCAGGCATTGGGCGACAGGCTCGCCGAAGGTGAGTAGAAGTTCCCCGCCGCGTTGTTGACCAGGAGATCCACGCGGCCCAGCTCGGTCCCCACCCGCTCCACCGCGCGGCCGACCGACTCCGGCTCCCGCACGTTGCATTCGATGGTGAGGATTCGGGTCCCGTGTGCGGCGAGGGATTCCCTGGCGGGCTCCAGGTGCTCGGGCTTGCGACTGGCGATCGCCACGTCGGCGCCGGCGCGCGCGAGGCAGCCGGCGATGCCCAGGCCGATGCCGGTCCCGCCGCCGGTCACCAGCGCTACCTGACCGCGAAGGAGACCGGGTCGGAAACTGGACGCGATGGGAGGCTGGCTCATGCGGAGGATGGCGGGGGCGTGGGAGCTACCGCCATGCCCATGCTGTGGTAGCCGTTGTCGACGTAAATGACGGTGCCGGTGATGGCCGACGCCAGTGGACTGGCGAGAAAGGCCGCCGTGTTCCCGACCTCTTCCGCCTGGATTGCCCGCGGCAGCGGCGAATTGGCCTTGGTGTATTCGATCATCATGTCGATGAACCCGATGGCCGAGGCAGCCCGTGACGCCCAGGGGCCGGCGGAGATGGCGTTGACTCGAACGCCGTGTCGGCGGCCGGCCTCATAGGCCAGGGTGCGGGTGTCGGCTTCCAGCGCGGCCTTGGCGGAGGACATGCCGCCGCCGTAGCCCGGGATCACCCGCTCACCCGCCATGTACGTGAGCGAGAGGTAGCTCCCACCGGGTCGGGTGAGCGGCCCGAGACTGCGGACCAGGGAGACCATGCTGTAGGCGCTCACGCTCAACGCCGACAGATAACCGGAACGGCTGGTGTCGATCAGGGGCTTCTTCACTTCCGGGGCATTGGCCAGGCTGTGCACCACGATGTCGAGGCAGGGAGTCCCGAAGTCCTGGGTGAACCGCTGGGTGACGCCTGCGATGCTGAAGTCGCCGACCTCCTGGTAGCGCTTGTTCTCCCGAATGTCGGCGGGCGCGTCCGCCAGCGTGTCGAAGGCGGCATCCAACGCGTAGATCCGCTCGAATTCGAGCTTTCGGCCGTCGGAGAGCCGCATCGACTCCTCCATCTTGCCGCGCTCCAGCAGCTTCTGAAATATCCCCAGGGCCGGCGGCCAGCTACCCACGCAGATCGTGGCACCGGCCTCCGCCAGGGCCTTGCAGATCGCGAAGCCGAAGCCGCCGTCATCGGACACTCCGGCCACGAAGGCGCGCTTGCCACTCAGGTCGATAGCCAGCATTACGTCACTCCGTCAGGCGAGTCTGGTTGAAGACGCGGATCCCCCCGCCGCCACGCGGGCCGGGCCGCATAAGTTAGGGGCCGCCGCCGGAGCGCGCCACTTGGGCGGCAGCGGCTACGGATGATTGGTCGCTTCGAGCAGATAGGCGGTCAGCAGCAGCGATCGGAGCGAGTCCATCGGCCGGCGGCTGAGGGGAGTCAGCGAGCGTAGGGTGCGCTCCGCTCCGGCGGGGTCCCTGGTCTTGATCCGGGCCATCACCAGGCCGTCCCGGACCTCATCGGGTGGGATCCAGGAGGTCTCCTGGAGCGCCGCTTGGCTCAGGCGTTCGCCGGCCTCGGCAGCGGCGGGGAAATCCCAGGCCGCCAGCGCGCGTCGAAAGTCCAGCACGTCGCGAACGCCGGTTGGCGCGCGGTGGCGCTCCGCGTACCGCTTTGCGGTGGCGTAGAACTTCTCGTCGGCCACGCCCGCGGTTCCCCCGGCCAGACTCGCCTCGACCTGGCTCATCGTTTCCAGCCAGAGTCGCCAGTTGGTCGGCGGTTGGGCGGCCGCCAGCAGGGCACGCCAGTGCTCCGCGCGATCGACCGCGGCGGCCAGCGCCTCGTCCTTGACGACGGTGTCCATGGACGTGAACCGGCTGGGGTCGCGCAGCAACGCGGCCGTTACCAGCGCCTGCGTCCGCGGAATGGCCGGCACCGGGCTCACCGTCTCGTCGGTCGGCAGACTGCGCCGATCCTCCATGATTCCCGGCAGGTCAAACCGGTCCCCCGAGAGGCGGGAGAACCCTTCCGCCGCCCGTCCCAGGAATCGCGACTGCTCGGCCCCGAGGTCGAGCACCGGGTAATAGTCGGAATTGATCGTTCCCCAGCGGTCGAGCAGAGGACCCAGCGACTGTTGATTGGCGAGGCGGGTCGCCTCCAGCATCCGGGGAGTGAACTTCACACTGGTACAGAGGCCCTCTTCCGCCCGGGGCAGCCGAAAGATGGACCAATCGGGGGAGGGCAGTGGATCCATGCTGGCGACGATCAACAGGTCACTCCCGGAGACCAGGAAGACCTGATAGGAGGGGAAGGTCCGGTGGAGCGCCGCCAGGACACTCAAGACCAGCTCGTCGTCGATTTCGTAGAGATGCAACCACTGGCCGAAGACGCCGCCGGTGCCGAGGTAGCTGCGGACCCGCTGATAGAACTCGACCGTAAACAACCCGGAGACGCCGCTCACCCAGGGGTTGGAGGGCTCGGAGATGATCAGGTCGAACCGCTGGCGGGCCGAGGCGAAGTAGCTCTTGGCATCGTCGATGACGAGCACCGAGCGGGGGTCCTCGAACACCAGGCGGTTGGCCGGAAGGAATATCCGCGAGCCCCGCACCATTTCCGGTTCGATCTCGATGGTGACCAGACGCTTGAGCTGGGGACTGGCCAGAAGAAATTGTGAAGTCATCCCCGACCCCTGGCCGATCACGGCGGCGCTCGAGGCATTCGGGGTGAAGGCCAGGGCGATCAGCGGCAGGAGGATCTGAGTCGAGTAGTCCCGGATCAAGGGCGTCCGCGCCTGCGTGCCATCGCATCCGGTGGCCCATCCGACCGGCAACGAGGCGTCGGGCTTGCCGTTGCTGGAGATGAACGTCACCTCTCCGTGATTGCCCACCTGACCCGCCGCCACGGTCGCGGTGCGTCCATCGTGATAGAAACGAATCTCCCGACTACCCGGCGTCGGCAGCCAGCCCTGCCGGTAGACACCACTGGTGAGGAGGTCGTGGTCGAGATGCTGAGTGCCCGCCACGGCGGCGATGACGGCGAGGCTGGTCGCCACCGCCAACGGCGCCCAGCGAAACCGGGTGGGCTGGCTGGGACGGAGCAGGAGCACCACGCCGAGTGCCATGTCGAGGCCGGCGCCCAGGATGAGCATGGTCTTGAGCCCCACGACGGGGAGCAGGACGAGTCCGGCCAGGACGGCGCCGATGATCGAGCCCAGCGTGTTGGCGCCGTAGACCTGGCCGATGGCCTTTTCGCCGGCACCGGTCACCAGCATGGCCCGAGTGATGAGCGGGAGGGTGATCCCGGCGCAGAAGGTGGCGGGAAGCATCACGGCCAGGCAGATGGCGTAGCGCGCCATGGTGAAGCCCACGTAACCGGCCGGGGTCCGCGCAAAGGTGTGAAGCAGCGTCGCGGACCATTGGAAGGAGGCGAGGTAGATCGGAACCGTGGCCAGGGCCAGGCATCCCATAGCCCACTGAGTGACTCCCAGCGCATGACGGGCGTCTTCCCAGCGGTCGGCGCGCCGGCGAATCCAGAACGAGCCCAGCGCCAGGCCGAGGATGAAGGCCGAGAGCATCAGCTCGAACGAATGGGTGGCGCTGCCCAGGACCAGGGAGAGCATGCGGATCCACCCGATCTCGTAGACGAACGAAGCGATGGCGGTGCCGAACGCGACGCCGAGCAGCAAACGGTGGATCGGACGCGGCTCGCCTACACGGGCGGGCTGGACCGCCGGCTCCGCCGCCGGAAGCGAGACCGGCACCCGGCGCGCGACCAGGTATGCGATCAGCGCCACCAGGAGATTGAGCCCCGCGGCGGTGTTGACGGTGCCCGGCAGCCCACCCGCCGAAATCAGGTAGAAACCCGCCACCAGCACGCCCACCGCCGCGCCCAGGCTGTTGGCGAAGTAGAACAGGGCCAGGATCCTGCCGGGTTGCCGGGCGACTCGGCGCAGCACGCCCGCCGTCATCAGCGGGAAAGTGGCGCCCAACAGGACCGATTGAGGCAGGATCAGCAGCGCGGCCAGGGTCCACTTGAGCACCAGCACGCCGGCGCCGCTACCCAGAGTGGGAAAGGCGTGGTCGTAGGCCCAGTTGGTGACCAGGAGGAAGAGATCGTGGAAGCCGAAGCCGATCAGGCCGGCCGCCGCTTCCACCAGGGCGTACCCCACGAGAGGATCTTTCAGGGATTTCGAGCGGTTGGCGATCAGCATCGCGCCGGCCGACATCCCGCCCAGGAAGATGGCCAGCACCAGGATCTGGGCGTAGGCATCGTGGCCCATGAAGAGCCCGAGATACCGGGTCCAGATGCTCTCGTAGATGAGGCCGGCGGCCCCCGAGAGGACGAATGCGACGCAGAGTACCAGGATCACCTTCGTCCTCCGATCGAATGGGATCTACTCTTCGGCTCGCAAGACCTCGAGCGGGGTCTTCCGCAGGACCTCCAGACTGTTCCAAAGTCCGACCACGACCGTCAGCGCCATCAGCCCGAGCCCGAGGGCCGCGAGCTGAGGCAGGTCCGGCCGGAACCGCGATTCGAATACACGCGTCATGAGCCCCCAGCCGGCCGCGATCGACAGCGTTGTCGCAACCAGGGCTGCCAGGAAGCCGAGGAATAGATACTCGGCCAGAGCGACGTTCAGGACCTGGCTCCGGCTGGCCCCCAGCGTCTTGAGCAGCACCGCCTCACGCAGGCGCTGGAACCGGCTGATGGCCAAGGCGCCAATCAACACCACCAGCCCGGTGCCCAGGCTGAGCAACGCCATGAACCGGATGGCGAGGGTGACGGTTCCGATGATCCGCTCGACCGTACGCTGGACCAGCGAAACGTCGATCGAGGTCACGTTGGGATAGCGTTCCACCACCTCGCGTTGGAGGCGGCCCAGCTCTTCGGGCGCGTCGACGCGGGTCAGGGTGACGAAACTCTGCGGGGCGCGAGCCAGGGGACCGGTAGGAAAGACCACGTAGAAGTTGGGCTCGAAGCGTGCCCAGCTCACGTCCCGCAGGTTGACGACCCGCGTGGCGAGCGGCACACCCTGGATGTCCCAGACCATCTGGTCGCCGACGGTGACGTCCAGCTCGGCCGCGAGGGAGACCTCAACGGAAATGGGGACCAGGCTGTCGGCCGGGCTGTCCGCCAATCGCCCGTCCGCGGCCCACCACTTCCCCGCGATCATCTTCTCCGACGCCACCGAGGAGTCACGGTAGGTCGAGCGATACTCCCGCCGGAACGCCCAGCGGCCCAGCGGCTCGCCCTTGGGGCCCCGGCGCAGGGAGTCGCCCAGGATCTCCGCCAACGGCGTGCCTTTCACCGATAGAATGCGCATGGGCACGATCGGCACCGCCGGAGTCACCGTGTGGCCCGCTTGCTTGATGATGCCCTCGACCCCCGTCAGCTGGTCGGGCTGAATGTCGAACAGGACCAGATTGGGCCGGCTGGTGTCCGCGTCGAGCTTGAGATCCCGGAGCAGGTTGGTCTGGACCAGGGCGATGGTGCAGAGGAGGAAGCCGCCGAATCCCAGCGCCAGCACCACGGCCACGGTCTGATTGCCGGGGCGGTAGAGGTTGGCGAGGCCCTGACGCCAGACGTAGCGCAACCGCGTGGGGAAGTAGCGGCGCACCAGCCGAATCAGGGCCAGGGCCGCGAGCCAAAGCACCAGCAGGGCGGATCCGATCCCGGCCGCGAAGCCCAGTCCGATGCGGAGGTTTCCGGCCTGCAGCACGGCCAGCCCCACGACGCTTGCGGCCAGCGCCAGCGACGCCAGCCACACCCAGGGATCACGGCCAGCACGGCGTGGCGCGCTCTCGTAGGGGCGCCGGAGCACCTCGAGCGGCGCGATCCGCCGGACGCCGAGCAGCGGGAGCAGCGCAAAGGCGAGGGCGACCCAGGCGCCGACGGCGATACCGAGTCCAATCCCCCGCGCCGATGGAGTCACCGTCACGTCGACCGGCAGGAAGCGGCCGACCAGCGTCGGCAAGGCCAGCTGCAACCCGACGCCGAGCAGCAGGCCGAGTCCGGTGCCGGCGAGCCCCAGCAGGAGCGCCTGAAGCAGATAGAGCCCGAAGATCTGCCCCGTGGTGGCCCCCATGCAACGCAGGACCGCGATCGATTCCCGCTTCTGTCGAATGAAGACCTGGACGGCGCTGCCCACGCCGATACCGCCCAGCAGCACGGCGATCAGGGCGACCAGTCCCAGGTAGCGTCCCAGCTTGTCGTAGGAAGACTTGAGATCGCGCTCGTCTTCGTCCACGGTGCGCAACTCGGCCCGCTCCGCCGTGAGCGCTCGGCGGAATCCCCGAGCGAGGCCCGCGAGGTCGGTACCGTCGGGCAGTCGGAGGAAGGCCTCGTACTGCGCGCGCGAGCCGAAGCCGAGCAGCCCGGTCGCCGGCAGGTATCGCGCGGGGATGTAGACCCGGGGCCCCAAGGCGGCGCGCACGCCGATGTCGCCCGGGAAGTTGAGCACCGTCCCGGCGATCACGAAGCGGCTCTCGCCCAGCGAGAGGGTGTCGCCGGTGTGAGCGCCGAGAGCGGTGAGGAACGATGGGTCTACCAACGCCTGCGGCCCTTCTTGCAGGCGGGGCCACGCGCCCGCGGGGTCGGTTTTGATCTCTCCGTAGAAGGGATAGCCGCCTTCGATGGCGGCGACGCGTACCAGTCGAGTGCCGGCGGTGCGGGGGACGTAGCCCATCGCCGCGAAGCTGGTCACCCGGCTCTGGGACGCACACGGTCGAGTGGCGCAGGCGAGACTGTCGAGCAGGGTCCCCGCGCGCGGCGTAAAGGGCTGCCGCGCGGACACCGAGAGGTCCGCGCCCATCAGCACGCGGGACTGTTGCTCGACGGCGCGCTTCAGGTTTTCGGTGAAGGAGTTGATCGCGACCAGGGCGCCGACCCCGATCGAGGCCGACGCGGTCAGCAGACCTACCCGGCGGAGTGCGGCGCGGGCCTCGCGCCGCGCCATCGCGAGGATGAACCGGGCCCCGGTCACGCGGCGCTGTCCGCCACCACGGCGCCGTCCGCCAGGCGGATGACGCGGTGCGCGCGACTGGCCAGGTCGTTGTCGTGGGTGACCAGAACCAGCGTAGTGCCCAGCTCCCGGTTGAAGGTGCTCAATAAGTCGATGACCGTCGCCCCGGTGGTCGCGTCCAGATTCCCGGTGGGCTCGTCGGCGAAGACGATCGTGGGCCGGTTACTGAAGGCCCGCGCGATCGCCACCCGCTGCTGCTCGCCGCCCGAGAGCTGGGCGGGGTAGTGATGGGTCCGGTCGCCCAGGCCGACCCGGGCCAGCAGCTCATCGGCCTGAGCCGGATCCGAGGCGCCGCGCAGCTCGAGCGGCACCTGCACGTTCTCGCGAGCAGTGAGCGTGGGGATCAGGTGAAAGGACTGGAACACGAACCCGATCCGCTCCCCGCGCAGGCGGGCCCGTTCGTCCTCGGTGAGCTTGCCGAGATCGAGGCCGTCGATGGAGACGTCGCCCTCGGTCGGGCGGTCCAGTCCGGCCAGGAGGCCGAGCAGCGTGGTCTTGCCGCTGCCCGAGGGTCCCACGATGGCGGTAAAGGCGCCGGATTCGATGGTGAGGGAAATCTGTTTGAGCACCGTGAGCGGGCGGCCGGCGCTGAGATAGGTCTTGGTAAGCGAGCGACAGGAAATCATGAGCGCCGGGGCGAGGGAGACGATTTGACCGGATGAATGATAGTCGGACTCTGCTGCGGACCAGCGGACCATGGCGGACGCTCGGTCCGTTTACGGTCGCGCCCGGACCGGTTAGTTATCTGGGCCATGACCGGGCTCCGCTCCACCCTATTCCTTATCTGCATCTGCGGAATCTGCGGATTGACGGCCTGCCGCTCGGATCGGCCGTCGTCGTCGCCCGCCGCCGCTCCGACTTCCACGGCGATCCCGCCCGCAGCCTCCGACCGGCTGACCATCGTATTCCTGGGAACCAGCCTCACGGCCGGGCTGGGCGTCGATCCCGAGGAGGCCTATCCCGCGCTGATCCAGCGCAAGCTCGATTCGGCGGGGCTGGCCTACCGCGCGGTGAACGCCGGCGTGAGCGGAGAAAGCTCCGCCGGGGCGCTCCGGCGTCTCGACTGGCTCCTCTCCGCGCCACCGGCGATCCTGGTCCTGGAGACGGGGGCCAACGACGGACTCCGAGGGCAGGACGTCGACTCGTTACGCGCCAACCTCCAGGCCATGGTGGATCGGACCCGGGAGCTGGCGCCGCGTACCACCATCATTCTGGTCGGCATGGAGGCGCTGCCCAACCTGGGCCGCGCCTATACTCGGCGGTTCCGGGCCATCTATCCCGACCTGGCCCGACGCAATCACCTCACCCTGATTCCGTTCCTGCTGGCCGGCGTGGCCGGAGTCGACTCACTGAATCAAGCGGACGGGATGCATCCCACCGCGCGAGGGCAGGAGATCGTCGCCGACAACGTGTGGAAGGTCTTGAAGCCGATACTCGCGAGCGGAACGCCGTGAAACGGGCGCCGGTGCTCCTTCTTGGCGCGACGCTGCTCCTGGGCTGCAGCGATACGGCCGGCCTCGCGAACACCGAGCGCACCTATCGGATGGGATTTTCCGCTATCCCGCCTCGCCCGGACAACGCCGTCGTCCTCGCCTCACTCAACCTGTGGGCCACGCGCGCCGACGCCGGGCTCATGCACCTCTCGATCCCCTGGACCGTGCTGTTGGCGGGCACCGACGCGGAAACCGAGGTCCGGACCGTCCAGCTCCCGCTGGCCCAGTTCTATCGCGGCCATGGGTTCGTCCTGGTGGTGACCCTGGACGTCACCGACGGGTTGAACCGCGCACAGGAGGATCCGGCGCTGATCGCCGCCGGCCGCAGCATCACCGATACCGCCGCTCAGCGGCTCTATCGCACCTACGTGACCGCGATCGATACCATCCTGCATCCGGAGTATCTCGGCCTCGCGGCGGAGACCAATCTGATCCGTGCGGCGGCCCCGGCGCCGGTCTATGCGGCGGTGGTCACCATGACCAATGACGCCGCCGCCGAGCAGCGGTCTCTGGGCACGCCGTCGCTGCTGTATGTGAGCGTGCAGGTGGAGACCGCCTGGGGGCGCCTGGTGCCGGGCGGGCCGTACGTCGGCATCGCGCAGGATCGCTCGGACTTCCCCTTCATCGACGCAATCGGCCTCTCCTCGTATCCCTACCTGGGCGGCTTCGCCGATCCGGAAGATCTTCCCGACGACTACTACAGTCGTCTGGTGGACCCGCCGGCGCTGCCCCTCCTGGTGGTCGAAGGGGGCTGGCCCTCGATGTCCGCCGCCGGCTTCGTGACCTCGGCGGTGGAGCAGGCCCACTACATTCACCGGCAAGGCCAACTCCTGGATCGTGCGGCCGCGGTCGGAGTCTTTCAGCTCACGTTCACCGATCTCGACCTGGTCGCGGCACCTCCGCCACCGGGATCGATCCTTCCACTCTTCGCCACGCTGGGCCTGGTGGACACCGCGCTCATCCCCAAGCCGGCGCTGGCTTCTTGGGACAGCCTCTTCGACCGACGATTGAAACCATGACCCTCAAGCTTCTCGCGCTGGCCGCTTCTCTCAGAAAAGCTTCCTGGAACCGAAAGCTGCTGGCCGTGGCGGTGGGGATGGCGCGGGCTGCCGGGGCCGAGGTGGATCACGCCGATTTCCACGAGTTCGACATGCCGCTCTACGACGGAGATCTCCAGGCCGGCTCGGGATTGCCTCCGGGCGCCCTGGAACTGATCCGGCGGACTCAGGGGGTAGACGGACTCCTGATCGCCTCCCCGGAGTACAACTACTCGCTGCCGGGGACCCTGAAGAACGCCATCGACTGGGTCTCTCGGGCGAGACCGATCCCGACCCGGGGGAAGAGCGCGTTGTTGATGGCGGCGTCGAACGGCCGATATGGCGGAATCCGCGGACTCTGGCAGCTGCGGATTCCCCTGGAAGGGATCGGGATCTTCGTTTATCCCGATATGTTCGCCCTCTCGGAGGCGGGAGCGGCGTTCGCCGAGGACGGGTCGCTCAAGGATGCGGTGGTGGCAGAGCGGCTGGAGAAAATGATTCAAGGGTACCTGCGAGCCGCTGCGGCGCTCAGCCGGCCCGGGGTGTAACGAGCCAGGGGGTTCGTCTATTTCGCGCCCCAGTGTTTGGGTCCGCCGATGCCCAACCCGAGATGGAGATGCCAGGCAACATTGGGCGCATTGGCATGTCCTCCCTGGACGGGCACCCGGGCCCATGAGCCCGACAGCCTGGTGTCCATACTGAAGAAGAGAGGCTCCACCAGGCGGAACTGCTTGTTGAGACCTCCCACCATGGTGACCCCGGCAAGCCGGTAGCCGGTGTCCATCACCCCCCCACCCCGCCCCAGTTCCTGCCCGCGAATGATCGAGAAGGGATTGGCCACCACCACGCCGCCGGTGAGGCTCAGGTTCAGCCCATGCCGGTGCCACGCCCGACCGAAGCTCAGCTGGTTATACCCGAAGGTGACCTTGAACTCCTGGATCTCGGGCACCGGATTGGCCAAGTAGATCTTCTGGTGGGTGAAGTCCACCACCCACGCTTTGTCGTGTTTCCCCCAGAAGGCGAGCCGCCCCGAGTAGTACCAGGTATCGATGAACGGTCGAGTCTCGTAGTGCGCCGTCTGGTGCAGGTCGGGGTAGCCCTGCTGATAGATCGTGAGCGGGGTGTGGAGACTGTACGAAGTGCCGAAGAAGACCTCCAGAGCGGCCTGGGCGCGTAGGGGGGTCGCGGAACCGATCAGCAGTCCCGCAACCATCGCCTGAGCGGCGAAGCCCCTGCGCCAGTGGCCGGCCGACACGGGCTACTCCAGCTTGGCGTCCAGCTGAAAGGCGACGTTGCCCTTGAGGGCCCCCGACACGGGGCACCCGTTCTTGGCCTCCTCCGCGGCTTTGGTGAAGGCCGCCTGATCCACGCCCGGGACCTTACCCCGCACCTCGAGCTTCATGGTCGTGATCTTGGGACCGCCGCCGACCATCTCGATGGTACAGGAGGCCTTGGTGCTGATGCTGGTAGCGGGCTTTCCGGCCTTTTCGAGGCCGGCTGACAGCGCCATGCTGAAACAGGCAGCGTGCGCCGCGGCGATCAACTCCTCGGGCGTGGTCCCCTTGGCTCCTTCGAATCGAGTGGCAAAGGTATAGGCGCCCTGAAAGGCCCCGGAGGCGGCCTTGAAGGTGCCTTTGCCGCCCTTGAGTCCGCCTTCCCAGACGGCGGATGCGGTGCTGGTCGTCATGGTTATCCTCTTGGTTAGATACTCAGAACCCCGAACCCCGAACCCCGAACCCAGAACCCAGAACTCAGAACCCAGAACTCAGAACCCAGAACCCCGAACTCAGAACCCCGAACCCTGAACCCAACACTCAGTACCCAGTACTCCCCGTCAGGGGCCGATCCGGTGTTCGTCGGTGGCCGCGGCGGCGGATTCGGCTCCCATCTTGATATTGAACCAGCGCGACAGCTGGCGCAGCACCCACTGACGCCCGTCGTCCAGGATCTCGTAGACCGTCGGGATCACCAGCAGCGTCAGCAGCGTCGAGGTGATGACCCCGCCGATGACGGCGCGGCCGAGCGGCGCCCGGAAGTCGGCGCCCTCGCCGCGGCCGAGCGCGACCGGGATCATGCCGGCGATCAGCGCGAAGGTCGTCATGAGGATCGGCCGCAGGCGGATGGCGCCCGGCCTCGATCAGCGCCTCGCGCAGCGGCATGCCCGCGCTCGCGCGCCCACTTGGCGAAGTCGATCAGCAGGATCGCGTTCTTGGCCACGATGCCCATCAGCAGGATGACGCCGATCAGGCTCATGATGTTGAGCGTGTCGCCGGTGACGAGCAGCGCCAGCATCACGCCGATCAGCGAGAGCGGCAGCGACATCATGATCGCCAGCGGAGTCGAGGAACGAGCCGAACTGCATCACCAGGATGAGGTACATCAGCAGCACCGCGACGCCCAGCGCGGTGAAGATGCGGGCGAAGACCTCCTTCTGGTCTCTGGCCTCGCCGCCCTGGGTGAGCTCGTAGCCCGGCGGGAGCGGCAGCTTGGCCAGTCGAGGCGTTGATCCCGTTGGTCACCTCGTCGATGAGCGCGCCCCGACACGTTGGCCTGGATGCTGACCACCTGGTCGCGATCGAGGTGGTCGATCTGCGCCGGGCCCAACCCTTGCTTGATCGTCGCCACCTGGCCCAGCGGGATCGTGGTCGGGGTGCCTCCGTTGCGCCCCGGACAGCACCAGCGGCAGCTGCGCCAGGTCGGCCGG
This sequence comes from uncultured Gemmatimonadales bacterium, assembly GCA_963704015.1. GTDB lineage: Bacteria > Gemmatimonadota > Gemmatimonadetes > Gemmatimonadales > GWC2-71-9 > DATIWD01. The sequence goes on along the minus strand of CAVPGI010000015.1, from coordinate 132,503 downwards.
CCGCCGTCGAGCCTCGGGCGCGAGCCGGACCGTCACGTCGCGGGTCTCGCCGCTCGGATCCACCCAGTCGCCGGCGTCGATCCCGGCGAACGCCGGCCGCAGCGACTGCGCCACCTGGCCCACCGTGATGCCCAGCGAGCCGGCGAGCCCGCGGTTCGAGCTCCACCTCGAGCTCCGGCTTCTGCCCCTTGGTCGAGAGCCCGACGTCCACCGCGCCGGGCACCTGCTGCACCTCGTGCTGCACCTGTTCGGCCAGCTGGGTGAGGGCGATGGCGTCGGGGCCGCGGAGCTGGAGCTGGATCTGCTTGATGGCGCCGCCGAAGCCGCTGGTGAACACCGAGACGCTGACGCCGCCGACCTTGCGCGACCTCGCTCGCGCAGGATCTGGCCCATCGCGTCCTGCGAGATCGCGCCGCTCCGTCTTGGGCATCAGCCGCACGTAGACGAGTCGCCTGGTCCACGCCCGGCGCTCGCAAGGGAAGCGGCCGTGCCGATGGTGGTGTAGGTGTAGCGCACCTCCGGGTGGGCCCGGGCGAGCCGCGCCACTTCCTCCGCCTTGAGCCGGGTGTACTCGAGGTTCGAGCCCGGCGGCGTCTCGACGATGAAGTTGAACTCGGTCCGGTCGCTCACCGGGAAGAAGCCCGGCGCCGACCAGACCGTGCGCCGGCAGCGACAGATGCGCACCGAAGAACGGCTCCGGCGCCGATCGCCAGCCATCGTCCAGCGGTGGTCGAGCGCCCAGCGCGATCACGCTCTTGTAGCGCTCCGCCTGGCGGTCGAACCAGGCGTTGAACCGGTCGAGCGCCCGCGTGATCGGATCCGCGCCGCTCGCCGCGCCTCGGTCTGCGGATCGGGCCAGTAGGCCGAGAGCATCGGGTCGAGCGAGAAGCGACACGAACAGCGACACCAGCACCGAGCAGGCGATGGTGAGCGCGAACGGCTTGAACCACTGGCCGGCCACGCCCGGACATGAACGCGATCGGCACGAACACCGCGACGATCGAGAAGGTCGTCGCCGCGACCGCCAGCCCGATCTCGTCGGTGCCCTCGCGTGCGGCCGTGATAGTGGTCCTTCCCCATCTCCACGTGGCGCACGATGTTCTCGCGCACCACGATCGCGTCGTCGATCAGGATGCCGATCGCGAGCGAGAGGCCCGAGCAGCGACATCGTGTTGAGCGTGAAGCCGAAGGCCCAGACCGCGATGAACGACGCCAGCACGGTCACCGGCAGCGCCAGGCCGGTGATCACCGTCGAGCGCCACGAGTTGAGGAACAGGAACACCACCAGCACCGTGAGCAGCGCGCCCTCGACCAGCGTCTCCTCGCACGTTGCGCACCGAGCGCGTCGCACCCGCGTCGCCGGCGTCCTGCACCATCGTCGAGCTTCGCGCCCGGCGGGCAGCGTCTGCTCGGATCGCCGCGACCCGCGCCAGCATCCGGCCGCTCACCGTCGGTGGTGCTGTAGCCCTTGGACTTCTTGATGTCGATGCCGACCGCCTCCTGGCCGTTGAACAGCGCCAGTGGTGCGCGGCTCCTCGGTGCCGTCGCCGCACGTCGGCCACCTCGCCCAGCCGGATCAGCCGGCCGCCCCGCTCGCGCCACGACCAGGTTGCGGAAGTCCGCCGGCGTCGTCCAGCCGGCCGTTGAGCCGGATGCGTGCGCTCGTCGAGCGGTCCGTTCGAGCCGGCCCACCGGCGCGGCGAGGTTCTGCGGCCTGCAGCGCCTGCACCACCTGGGCCACGCTCACCCCCGCCGCCTGCAGCGCCTCGGGCCGGAGCTCGACCGTCAGCTCCCGCTCGATGCCGCCGACCACCGTCACCTCGGCCACGCCCGGCAGCGACCGCAGCTCGCGCGTGATGCCGGGGTCGGCGAGCCGCGTCAGCTCCGCCGGCGGGCAGCGTCGTCGAGGAGAGCGCGAGCGAGACGATCGGCGGTCGGCCGGGTCGAACCGCGTCAGATGATCGGCTCCTCCATCTCGGTGCGGCAGGTCGATCGCGGATGGTGGAGATGGCGTCCCGGATGTCCTGGGTCGCCTCCTGCATCGGCTTCTCGAACTCGAAACCGACGATGAACTGCGCCAAGCCGTCCGGTGGCGTGGCCTGTGGTCTTCTCCGGTCGACGCCGCTGATCGCGGAGATGGCCTCCTCGATCGGCTCGACGATCTCCCGCTCGACCGTCTCGGGCGAGGCGCCGGGATAGAGGATCGCCGACCGCACGATGAGCGGCGGCTGGACGTCGGGGAACTCGTCGGTCTTGAGGTTGATCAGGGCGACGAGGCCGAACACCACCAGCGCCACCATGGTGACGACGGTGATGATCGGCCGCTTGATGGCGAAATCGGAGATGAACATGGTATTCCAGCGCTATTTGTTTGATGGTCAGGAGTCAGGGGTCAGGAGTCTCACTCAGTACTCAGTACTCAGCACTCAGTACTTCCTCTCTCCAGACCCCTGACCCCCGACTCCCGACCTACTCCCCCACCACCCTCGCCGTGGCTCCCTCGGTCAATCCCTGCGCCGTGCCCAGCAACAGCGTGTCCCCCGCCGCCACCCCGCCCTGGATCTCGATCCACTCCGCTGCCTCGTCCCGCAGACCCAGCTGAACCGGGACCCGTTCAACCTTGGATCCCCGGAGCCGGATCACGGCGGGACCGGTGCCCCGGGTGTCGACGGCGGCGAACGGCGCAGCCAGCGTTTCCTTAGTCTCCACGGCGACCCGACCATCGGCGTAGAGCCCCGCGACGAGCACTCCGCCCGAATTAGGGATGGAGACATAAATCCTGACCTGCCGAGTAGCCGGATCGGCGGTGGGGTTGATGCGGTCGATCCGTCCCTTGAAGTTGCGGCCCTCGTAGCCGCTCACCCCGAACTCGACCGGCATCCCCACCCTGAGCTTGGTGAGCGCGGAGACTGGCACCGAGGCCTCGAGCTGCATGCTGGCCGGGTCGATCAGCGTGAACAGCGGATTGCCGGGGAGAACGACGTCCCCCTCCTTCGCCATCAGCTCGCTCAGGATGCCGGTGAACGGTGCCCGGACCTCGGTCCTGGCCAGCTGCTTTTCCGCTGCCGCCACCCGTGACTGGGCCTCGGCCACCGCCGCCTCTGCGTTCAGCACCGCCCAACGGGAGGACTCGAGATCCCGGTCGGCGATGGCCCCCGCCTGGGCCAGGGCGGCGGAACGCTCGGCGTTGCGCCGGGCCAGCTCGAGGGAGGACCGCGCGGTCTCCAGGTTGGACTTGGCCGAGGTGTAGGCGTCGCGGATGCCCACCTCGTCGATCCGGAGCACCAGCACCCCGCTGTCGGCACGCTGCCCTTGTTGCAGGAGATTCCGCAGGACGGTGCCGCTCACCTCGGCTCGCACCGTGGCTTGCCGGTTGGGAGACAGGGCGCCGGATATCGCCGGGCCGTTCCTGAGCTCACGACGCTCCGCGATGGCGATGTTCTCCCGGCCCAGCGTGATCGGTGGCGCCTCGGCAGCCGCGGTGTCCGCCTTGGGCTTTCGCCCGCAGCCCAGGGCGAGCGTGGTCATCGTCAGAAGCAGGGCGCCGGCCGTGCGTGGCCCGAGGAGTCGGCTGTTCATTGTGAGGTTCATGGATTGAATCCGGTGGCGTTACCGCCCGAGGTCGCCGCCACCGGTACGACGGCGGGCGATCCCGTGGGGAGCAGAAGCTGGAATCCTGGCGCCTGCGCCGCGGCGCCGGCATCCCCCGCTCCCAGCGGAAGATCGGGGAGCAGGCGGGCCCGGATCAGCGCCACCCGAAGGTCCCGGGCCGCAGTGGCCCGATTGGCCTCCGCCTGCTGCTGTTGGAGCCGCGAGTTGAGCAGCTCGGTCTGGGTCGAGATCCCCTCCTGATAGCGGATCTCCGCGATTTTATAGGCCTTACTCGCCTGCTCGACGGTGCCCTGGCTGGCGTCCCAGGAGGCCGCCGCTGCCTGCAGCAGGGCCACCGTACTCTGATTATCCACCGCCGCCAGCTTTTGCGCGCGGCTCAACTGCAGGCGGGCTTCGTCGAGGTTGGCCTGCGCGACCATCTTGTCTCCCTTGATGCGGCCGCCGGTGAAGAGCGGCAGCTCCAATTTGACCGCGACATACCAATCCGTCAGAAACGCCTTGGTATCGGGCACCAGCTGCTGCGGGTAGGCCAGTTTGGCGTACTTGGAGGTGAGGTTCACCGTCGGGAACTGCTGACCCGAGGCCAGGCCGCGCAGGGTCTCCTGAATGGTGACCGCCTCGGTTGCCTGGCGGACCGGTGCCCGCTGTTCCACCGTGATCTGGCCCATCACCGAATCCACCTCCAGCGCGAGACCGGGGATGCTGTCTCCCAGCTCCGTGGTCAGCTCCAGCGTCTGGTTGAGCGGGAGATTGAGCAGCTGGCGCAAGCGCAGGTAGGCGATGTCCCGGTCCGATCGCCGGCGGATTACTACGGGCCGCTGGTTGTCACGTGTCACCTGGGCGCGGATCAGCTCGAACTCGGGCTGGGTTCCCGCTGCGCGGGCCGCCTTCGTCTGACGCAACGTAGTGTCGGCTTGATCCAGCGCGGCCTGGGCGATCTCCACCAGGCGGTCGCTCAACACCGCGTCATAGTACGCCTGGGTCACATTCAAGGTGAGCTCCGCCTCCGCCGAGTTCACCCCGATCTCGGCCAGCCGTCGCCCCGCCTTGGCGGCACGGGTCTTCCCCTTGACCATCGAGCCGCTGAACAGAACCTGCGAGCCAGACAGCCCGAAGTTGTACTGGTGCTTCTGCCCGAAGGGCAGAGAGCTGAAGGCGGCGAACGGTGAAAGAAGCGAGAGACACCGGACCGACTGATCCAGGGAATCGAGGCGCTGGGGGTCGGGCAGCGTGGGGTCCGGCGTAAATGGGGGGCAGCTGGCCGGCCCGCTGGCGGTGCTGTCCCCGCTCTTGATGGAATACTGCGACTTGATCTGATAGGTGTAGGAGAGCGCCGTGCTGAGCTGCGGAAGAAACTCGGAATACGAGCGCTTCAACTCTCCATTGGCGCGCAACACGCCGGCCTCCGCGATGCCGACCGATTCGTTGGATGGCTTGGCCATGCCCACGGCCTCCTCCAGCGAGAGCCGGCGGACGGTGGTCTGCGCCACGAGACCAGGAACTCCCCCCAGGGTGACCAGCGTCAGGATGACCACGGTCGCCACGCGGCGCCCGGAGCGGGTCCGGTGATGTGTCGAAGTCATGCGGTACTCTCCTCGAGGTCGGCTCCGATGGCGCGGAGAAAGAGGTCGAGATACTCCCGTAGCGCGTCCTCCGGGTCGTTACCGTACATGTCCGGCATGATGGTTCGTCCCATGGCATCGGCGAACAGGGCCCCCATCAACAGCGCGGCGGCGGTGTCGGGATCGAAATCGGCACGCGCCAGCCCCCCGATTCGGAGCCGGTCGAGGTAGATCGCCAGCCGATGGGTGGCGGCGGCGGGCTCGCTCCCGCGGCGCGGAATGTTGCGCTCGCCCAGACAGGTGCGGATCAGGGCACCCCGCGCGCGGAGCCCGGCCAGGTGGGCACGCGCCCACTCCATCAGCTCGCTCCTGGGACGTTGGGGTGTTTCGGGCAGCGCCGCCGCCGACTCTTCGGTGCCGGCGGTTTCGATGGCCTCGTGCAGCAGGACATCCTTGGTGCCGAAGTGGCGGAACAGGGTGATCTCGTTCACGCCCGCTTCGCGCGCGATGCGGCGGGTGGTGGCGCCCCGGTAGCCGGTCTCGGCATAAACCCGGGCGGCCGCATGCAGGATCTTCTCGCGGATCTTCATAGGGGGCGAAACGCTAAGGCGTTCCCCGCGGAGTGGCAAGTAGGTGCTTGCTTCGATCCTGTAACGGGCCGCTAGCCAACCCGCTTGCGGAATCGGCTGGTCGCGAACCCCAGGGCCGCCACGCCCATCACGGCGAGGGCCAGCACCTGGGGCCACAATACGTCCAGGCCCGCGCCTTTAAGGAAGATCCCCCGCAGAGTTTCGAGAAAATACCGGATCGGATTGAGGAGAGTCACCGACTGAAAGGCCTGGGGCATGCTGCTCACGGGAAACATGAAGCCCGACAACAGCATCGCCGGCAGGAAGATCAGGTACATGGTCATGAAGGCTTCCTGCTGGGTGTCGGAAATGGTGGAGACCAGGAGCCCCATCCCCAGCCCGGCTAACACGTAGCACAGGCTCGATCCGACCAGCAGCACCACGCTCCCTCGGATCGGAATGCCGAACCAGAGGGTGGCCACCAGGCTCACCAGGAAGAGATCCACCATCGCCACGCCGACCACCGGCAGGGTCTTGCCCAGAATCAGCTCCACCGGCCGCAGCGGACTTACCATCAGCTGCTCGAGGGTGCCCAGCTCCCGCTCCCGGACGATCGAGAGCGAGGTCAGCATCAGGCACATGAGGAGGATGATGATCCCGGCCGTGGCCGGAACGTTGTAGACCCGGCTTTCGAGGTTGGAGTTGTACCAAACCTGGGCTCGCAGCTCGACGCCGGCGGGAGCCCCGCGAATCGGGATCGCCTTGGCCCCAAAATCGTTCACGATTCCCACCGCGTACCCCTGCGCGGTGGTCGCGGTGTTGGCGCTGGTGCCATCCACCAGGATCTGCACTTCGGCCTTGCCCTGGGCCAGGTCGCTCGCGAAGCCGCGCGGGATCTCCAGGCCGAACAGCGCATCGCCGTAGTCCAGCGCGTGCCGCAGGTCCGAAGGACGATCCCCCCGTCCCACCACTCGGAAGTAGCCCCCGGCCGTGAGAGTGGCCACCAGCGACCGCGACGCCTGGGTCCGGTCCAGGTCCACGACGTAGGTCGGCGTGTTGTGCACGTCGGTGGTGACCGCGTAGCCGAAGACCACGAGCTGGATGATGGGCGAGATGAAGATGAGCCGTGCCATTCGGGGATCCCGGAACATCTGGCGCAGCTCCTTGCGCACCAACTCGCGGAGTCGGAGCCAGCTCATTCCAGCTCCTTCCGGAACGACCGCGCGGCGAGGCCCAGGCCGATCACCGAGAAGGCGGCCATGGCCAGCAGCTCGGGCCACAGGACCGCGAGACCAATGCCCTTGAGAAAGACGCCCTTGATGATCACCACGAAGTATCGGGCCGGGATTACCAGGCTCAACAGCTGGAGCACCCGAGGCATGTTGCCGAGATCGAAGGCGAATCCGGAGAGGAGAAACGAAGGCAGGTAGGTGGCCAGCATGCTGACCTGGGTGGCGACCAGCTGAGAGCGGAGCGAGGCACTGATGAACAGCCCCACGCCAAAGGCGCCCAGCAGAAAGAACAGGCTCGAGAGCAGGAGGAAGGCCAAGCTCCCCCGGAGCGGCACCTGGAATACCCACAAGCCCAAGGCCAACGTCATCAGGACGTCGATCAGTCCGATCACGACATAGGGGATCAGTTTACCCAGCACCACCTCGAGCGGGTGCACCGGGGTAGCGGCGAGCTGCTCCATGGTCCCTCGCTCCCACTCGCGCGCGATGGTGAGCGAGGTCAGCATGGCGGCGATGATCATCATCACCACGGCGATCAGGCCGGGCACGATGGCGTTCCGGCTGGCGAGAGTCTCGTTGTACCAGATCCGGACCTGCGGCGTGAGCGGCGCCCGACCCAGGGGCGTGCCGCGTAGCTCGGCGGCGACTCGCTGCGAGTAGGCGGCCGTGATGACCTGGGCGTAGTTGAGTGCGATGGCGGCGGTATTGGCATCGGCCCCGTCCACCAGGGCCTGAATCGGCGCCAACCGCCCCGATTCGACCCGGGCGGCGAAGCTCGGCCGGATGACCAGTACCATCCGAGCGCGCTCGCGTTCCAGCCAGCCTTCCGCCTCCTCATAGGTGGCCGGCGACGGCACCAGGTGGAAATATCCGGAGCTGGTGAAGGCCTCGACCAGGGCCCGGCTCCGCTGCGTGCGATCCTGATCCACCACCGCGAGCGGGATGTCCCTCACGTCCCAGCTGATGGCGTACCCGAAGATCAGCACCAGGAGCACGGGAAGCACAAAGGCCAGCACCAGGCTCCGGGTATCACGCCGGAGCTGGAGCGCCTCCTTCCGGGCCATGGCCCAGAGCCGGTAGAGGTCGATGCCGAGCATGCTAGTCTTCCCGGGCCCCGCCGGCCTGGGTCACCAGCGAAACCACCACGTCATCGAGGGTCGGGGTCACCGGCCGGATGCTGTGGACCACGACCCCGCGGGCCGCGAGGAAGGGTCCCAGCGTTTGCAGGGCCGAGTCCTGATTCCTGACCGTGACGTGGACGCTCCGGCCGAACAACACCGTGTCGAGCACTTCGGGAGACTCGGGGAGGTTGGCCAGGGCCAGGAGCACGTCATCGGCCTCCAGCTCGAGAATCGGGTGCGGGTTGGTCTCGCGCAGCGCGGCCGGCGTGTCCAGCGCGATCAATCGCCCCCGGTTGAGAAGCGCGATGCGGTGGCAATACTCCGCCTCCTCCATGTAGTGGGTGCTGACCAGCACCGTGGTCCCGGCCTCCGCGAGGGAGTAGATCAGGTCCCAGAACCGGCGCCGCGAAATCGGATCTACGCCGGAGGTTGGCTCGTCCAGGAAGAGGATGGCGGGGCGGTGGAGGACGGCGCAGCCCAGCGCCAGGCGCTGCTTCCAGCCGAGGGCCAGTTCTGCGGTGCGCTGTCGGCGCTGCTGCGCCAGGCCGGCCATCTCGAGCGCCCACTGCTTTCGCTCGCGGAGCTGCGCTCCGGTGACCCCGTAGAGCCCGGCGAAGAAGTTGACGTTTTCCTCCACGGTGAGATCCCCGTAGAGCGAGAACAGCTGGGACATGTAGCCGATGTGTCCCCGGATCGCCTCGGTGTCCGCCACCAGGTCCAGCCCCGCCACCGTCCCGCTGCCCGCGGTGGGGAGCAGCAAGCCGGTGAGCATCTTGATGGCGGTGGTCTTTCCGGCGCCGTTGGGGCCCAGGAGCCCGAAGATCTCTCCGGGTTTGACCTGGAACGTGAGCTGGTCGACGGCCGTGAAGTCGCCGAACCGGCGGGTGAGGCCGTGAACTTCGATGGCGGGATGCGTGGCGTCTGGCATCGGAGGCGAGCCTGGCCCGGGTTTTGGTCAGGCCGCGGCGTTCGACTCGTGGCTCACTCGCTCGATGAAGACGTCCTCGAGGGAAGGGGCCAGCGGGCGGTCCGAGGTGACGACCAGTCCCGCCTGCTCGAGCGCGGCGCGAGCCGGCGGCCAATCGCGGTCCCGCCGCTCGAGGCTGACGTGAATCCGGTCGCCGAACAGCGAGGCTCGGCGGATCTGGGGGAGCTGCTCCAGGATGTGCGCTGCGCGCCGAGGGTCGGACACCACGACCTCCACCAGCTCAGTCTCGAGGCCGGCTTGGAGCTTCGCGGGCGTATCGAGGGCTATGATGCGTCCGTGGTTCAACAGAGCCACTTCGTCGCACCGCTCGGCTTCATCGAGGTAGGCGGTGGAGAGGAGCGCCGTGACGCCTTCGGCCACCATCTGGTGGAGAATGAGCCAGAGGTCACGCCGTGAGATGGGGTCGACCCCGAAGGTGGGTTCGTCGAGCAGCAGGATGCGGGGCTGATGGATCAGGGCGCAGCAGAGGGCCAGCTTCTGCTTCATCCCGCCGGAGAGCTGCCCCGCTCGGCGCTGCTCGAAGGGAGCCAGCCGCGAGAACTGGTAGAGCCGCTCTCGGCGCTGGGCTCGGTCGGCCGGCGGTACCCGGAAGAGATCGGCGTAGAACTCGATGTTCTCCCGCACGGTGAGATCGGTGTAGAGCCCGAAGCGCTGCGGCATGTACGCGATCGAGCGCTTCACGCCCTCGGGATCGGTGACGGCGCTGCGCCCGTCCAGCAATGCCTCCCCCGAAGTCGGGCGTAGTACCCCGGCCAACATGCGCAGCATGGTGGTCTTGCCGGCGCCGTCCGGGCCCACCAGTCCGAACAACCCGCCCGGCTTGACCGCGAAGGAGACACGATCGACCGCGGTGAGTTCGCCGAACCGGCGGGTCAGCTCCCGCACCTCGATAGACGCTCCCGGCACGCTCAGCGCTTCCCCTTCTCGCTACCAGCCGCGCCGCCCGCCTCGCCCAGCTCGACGTCCGCCGGCGTTCCCGGCTTGAGCTCGAAGCTTGGATCTCCGGTGATCCGCACCTTCACCGCATACACCAGCTTGACCCGCTCTTCCGTGGTTTGAACGTTGCGCGGCGTGAACTCGGCCTCGCTGGCGATGTACATGACCTCGCCGGCGTATCCCTTCGCAGGATAGGTATCGGCCCGGATGGTGGCCGACATGCCCAAGTGGACCGCCCCCATCCGGTTCTCGGGGATGTAGATCCGGACCCACCGGTCTCCCGGGTTCATCACGGTGAGCACCGCGGCGCCCGGCGCGACCGTTTCCCCCGGCTCATGATGGCGCACGGTGACCACGCCGTCGAAGGACGAGCGCAGCGTCAGGTTGTCCAGCGCGGCCTCCATGCTTCGAATCTGCGCATCGGCGACCGCTACCTGCGCCCGCTGGGCCTGGATCCGCTCCTGCCGAGGGCCCTGCTCCAGCAGGTCGAGCTGAGCCTTCGTTTCGGCCTCACGAGCCACCGCGACATCGTAGGCGACTTGGGCTTTGTCGAGCGATTGCTTACTCACCACGTTGCCGGCCACCAGCGATTGGGTTCTTCGCAGGTCGGTCTCGGCCTCGACCTTCGACTTCTGGGCGGCGTCCAGCGCCGCGCGAGCCTGGGTGATCTCCTCGGGTCGGGAGCCGCGGGTCAGCTCCTGCAGCAGGGCCCGCGCGGCCGCGGCCTGGGCCCGCACCTGAGCCAATCGAGCAACGGCCTCCACGGTGTCCAGCCGGCCCAAGGGTTCGCCCGCCCTGACCGAGTCTCCCTCGCGGGCCAGCACCGCCACGATGCGGCCTCCCGCGGCGAATCCCAGCTCCGCTTCGGTGGCCTCGACCGTGCCGGAGGCGGCGAGGTCGGCGGCGCTTCGCCCGCGGCGGTAGCCGAAATACCAGAGCGCCGCGGCGACGAGAACGAGGCTCAACAGCAGGGGAATGCGCTGACGGAGAGTCATGGCTGCTCCACGGTGGCCGGGGACTCGAGACCGCGCCGGGCGAAGGCGACCGCATGCTCGATCAGCGCCGCTCGCCAGGCTGGCTGCTCGGTGGCGCCGTCGGTGAACCGGGCGAGGCCGGGTCGCACCAGGGCGAAATAGATGGGCTGGGCCAGCACGCTGAGCCCGAAGTGCAGGGGGTGCCCGGGAGGGATGCATCCCTCGGCCTGACCGGTGGCGACCAGCCCGGTGAGCACCTGGCTGATCCGGCCGATGGCTTCTCGCAGGGGAGGCGACAGGATGCGGCCCTGGCTCATCTCCCGGCTGATCAAGGCCGGGAGATCGCGCCCCTCATCCAGGTGCGTGAAGTAGGCCCGCATCACCGCCTCCAACCGATCCACCGAGGAACCGGGACCCGCGGCCGCCCGGGAGACCCGCTCTACCAGCGGGGCTACCGCGTCGGCCAGGACGGCATGATAGAGGTGCTGCTTGCCCCCGAAGTGGTAGGTGACGGCCCCCAGGTTGGCCCCCGCCCGCTGGACGATCTGGCGGACGGAGGTCCCGGCGTAACCCTGCTCGGCGAAGAGCCGGCGGGCGGCCAGGCGCAGGCGGTCCCGGGTCGGTGGGGTGCGCATCCGGCCGTCTGATCTATTTCATACAACCGTATGAGTCAATGACCCCCCGGCGGCCAGGCCCCCGGCATTTGTTTTGCCACTCCTCCTCGCCATTTTTCACCTATGCGATTCTGGCTCCTCGCGGTACTCCTCCTGGCCTCCTGCAAGGCCGAGCGGGCTCGACCGGCTCACGCCTCCTCCGGGCGTCCCAAGGCTCGGACCGGTCATCTGGGCGGCCTGCCTACCTCCCCCCGAGGGGGCGGGGCCAAGGCGAGACCTGCCATTGTGGTCCGCAAGGCGACGGTGGTGGCCTTCTGGCTGCCGAGCGCCGACAGCCTGGAGGAGGGCGACGCCACCGACGCCTTGGAGGATCTCCGGTCTGCCAGCGGCCGCCTGGCCGGCTACCTCAAGGACCAGGAGATCTCGGTCGTCGGGACCGTCTCGGACAGCATCTGGATCGAATTGCCCAGCGGGCCGCGGCGGCTGGTCATGCTGGTGGGACTGGACTATCCCTACGGATACGTGCTGATCGATCCGGGGTACCCGGAACAGATCCTCACCGGAGACTCGACCGATGAGGAGCTGGAGAACGCGGCCGACGATTATTTCGGGCTGGATGGGGAGGAGCCCGGTCGCGACCGGGTCCAGGTGCGCTGGCGGGAAGCGCTACGCTGACGCCCCGAGGAGGGCACGGACCCGCTGGGTCAGGGCGACGGGGGTGAAGGGCTTCTCGAGAAAGGCCGCGCCGGGGCTCAGGATCCCGTGGCTGGTGATGGCTTCCTGAGCGTACCCCGAGATGAAGAGCACCTTCAGGCCGGGCCGGCTCATCTGGAGCCGCGTCGACAGCTCCTGACCACTCAGGCCCGGCATCACCACGTCGGAAACCAGGGCGTGAATCGGCCCTTGGTAATTCGACGCCAGCTGTAGGGCCTCGCTCCCGTGTGGCGCCTCCAGCACCAGATAGCCCGCCGTCTCCAGCACCTTCCTCGCCAACCGGCGTACTGACTCCTCGTCTTCGACCAGGAGGATGGTCTCCTGACCCCGCGCAGTCGGCGCGGCGGGGGCGGGAAGCTCCGGGGCCTCCGTCTGCTCCTCGACTCTGGGTAGCAGAATCTTGAACGACGCACCCCGTCCCGCTTCGCTGGCGGCGTAGATGTACCCGCCGCTCTGCTTGACGATGCCGTAGACCGTGGCCAGTCCCAGGCCGGTGCCCTTTCCGGGCTCCTTGGTGGTGAAGAAGGGCTCGAACAGATGCGCCTGGGTCTCGGGGCTCATCCCCACTCCGGTGTCGGAGACGCTCAGCGTGACGTAGGTCCCGCGAGTCAGTCCTGGGCTCCCCGGCCCCACTTCATTGACCACCTCGTCGGCGGTCTGGATCACGAGATCCCCGCCTCGCGGCATGGCGTCGCGTGCGTTCACGGCCAGGTTCAGGATGACCTGTTCGATCTGGCCGGCGTCGGCGCGGACCCGCCCGAGGCTCTCGGCCAGCTTGGGAGTCAGGTTGATGTCCTCGCCGATCAAGCGGCGGAGCATCTTCTCGGTGGCACGGACTACCGAGTTGAGATCGAGCACCTTGGGCCGCAGCACCTGACGCCGGCTGAAGGCCAGCAACTGGCGGGTGAGATTGGCGGCCCGCGTCGCGGCGCGCCGGATCTCTTCCACGTCGCCTCGGTGCGGGTCGCCGGCCGGAAGATCCGAGAGCAGGAAATCGGTGAAGCCCAGGATGGCGGTGAGCAGATTGTTGAAGTCGTGCGCGATGCCACCCGCGAGCCGGCCCGCCGTCTCCATCTTCTGCGCCTGCCGGAACTGCTCCTCCAGCCGCCGCCGTTCCGTGATGTCGGTGAAGGAGGCCACCACTCCCTGGGGCCGATCCTCACCCGGGGCCTGTAGGGGCTGGCTGTTGACCGAGATCCAGCACAGCGTCCCGTCGGGGCGGTGCACGCCCATCACTACGTTGGAGCAGGGCGCCCCGGTGCGCATGGTCAGCTCGGTGGGCAGCTCGGCTACCGGGAACGGGGTCCCATCTTCGCGGATGATGCCCCAACGCGGGTCCATCGCGGTCCGGCCCATCATCTCCTTGGCCGTGAGGCCGAGGATACGCTCCGCGCTGGCGTTGCAGGCGGCGGCCCGTCCGTCGGCGTCCAGCATCACGATGCCTTCCTGCAGCGCCGAGATCACCGACCGGTAGCGCTCCTCGCTCTCCCACAGAGCCCGGGCGCTCTCCTCGAGATCGGACATGTCGACCAGCGAGCCGATGAACCCGGCGAACTCGCCGTACCCGGCGAAACGCGGCACGCCGATATCGAGCACGCGGCGGTAGGCGCCGTCCTGGCGCCGGACCTTGTAGTCGATCCGGAACTTGCGGCGGATCTCGGCGGCGTGGCGCCGCGCCTCGAGGACCTTGGCCCGGTCGTCGGGGTGCACCGCCTCCAGCCAGCCCAGCCCCCGGTCCTGCGCCAGGGTGTGCCCGGTGAACTCCAGCGCGGCCCGGTTGGCGTAGACCAGGTCCATGTTGGCGTCCGCCATCCAGATCATCACGGGGGCGAAGTCCGCCATGTGGCGGAAGCGCGCCTCGCTCTCCGCCAGCTCCCGCTCGATCCGCTCCCGATCGGTCACGTCCCGGAGGTTGACCACGATCGCCTCCACCGCGGGGTCGGTGAGGCGGTTGACGCCGTGTCCCTCGAGTCGCCGCCAGGTGCCGTCCCGGTGCCGCAGCCGCAGATCGAGATCCAGCATGGCGCCCGGCTCGGCCCGGGCGCGGGCGAGAAAGGCGCGGGCCCGCTCCTGGTCCTGAGGGTGGATCAGCTCCAAGCCGTTCCGCCCGATCAGCTCCTCCTCGGCATAGGCCAGGATGGGGCGAACGGCGCGACTGGTATAGAGGATGGTGGCGTCGGCGGCGATCAGGATGATCGGGTCGTGGCTGTTCTCGACCAGGGCCCGGAATCGCTCTTCACTCTGGCGCAGGGCGCGCATCACGGCGGCCCGGTCCACCGCGTGCCGGATGGAGCGGCTCAGCAGCCGTCCGTCCAACCGCTCCCGGCCCAGGTAGTCGGCGGCGCCCGCCAGGATCGCTTCGACGTCGAGGGCGGGGTCTTCACGCTCGGCGAGCAGAATGAGAGGTAATCGGCAACCGGCCCGGACCGTCTGCCGCAGCCGGTCCAGCCCGGCCCGGCCGTCGGTGCTGTCAAGCAGGATACCGACGTCGTACTGATCCCAGGCCGGGCCGCCATTGGTGGAGCCGTCCATCACCGCGGCAACGTCGAATTGTCCGGGCGCCGTCTCCTCCAAAACCCGACCCAGCGCCTGACCGTCCTCGGGAGAGGCCTGCAGCAGGATCAGCTTGAGAGGGTAACGCGCCACGGGGCTCTCCTCATCCGCCGGCGGGAAGGATCGCGCTCCAATTTAGAGCCTTGGGAGCCTTATCGCAGCAAGTTTGGTGCGCCGTGCTTCCCCGCGGCACTACCCGGCCTTAGGTTGGGGACCATGCCCGCCCCACCCGCGCTGCGCCGACTGGGCACCAGCCTCACCGCCGTCGCGTCGCTCGCCGGTTCCCTCTGGGCCCAGGGGAATCCCACGGTGTCCGGGCGGCTCACCGTCCTCGACAAGGACGAGAAGGTGGCGGAAGATGTCGGACAAGCGGTGATCTGGCTCGAGTCACCCGAAGCCCCTCCGGCTCCGCCGGGTCGGGCCGACATGAGCACCGAGAACAAGCAATTCCTGCCCGGCGTGGTCGTGCTGACGGTAGGTTCGACCCTGACCTTCCCCAATCACGATCCGTTCAACCACAACGTGTTTTCCCTGTCCGACATCGGCCCCTTCGATCTGGGGCTCTACGGACGTGGGGAAGGGAAAATCGCCACTTTTCAGAAGCCAGGAATCGTGCGTGTCTACTGCAATGTGCATGCGCAGATGAGCGGCTTCGTGGTGGTGCGCGACAATCCCTACTATGCCCAGCCGGCCGCGGACGGGTCGTTCAGCATTCCCAACGTGCCGCCGGGGGAATACACCGTGCATGCCTGGCACGAGCGAGCCAAGGAGTACTCACGAGTGCTCAGGGTTCCCCCGAATGGGCTGAACGACCTGCAGCTCACCGTCGACGCGCGGGGGTATAAGTACAAGGCGCACCTCAACAAGTACGGGCAGCCCTACTCGGATAGCGGAAGGCGGTATTAGATGGGGCGGTCGTGGCGGCCATGGCGGTCGAGGCGGTCAGGGCGGTCAAGACGGACAGGACGGACACGTAGGACGCTGCGCAAATGCCTTTCCGACCTGACCGTCTTGTCCGCCTGACATCAATGCCGGCATTTCCCTTCCGGGGCCTCCGCGCCAAGATCTTCTTCGCCACCGCCTTTGTCATCGTGCTGGTGTTGGGTGGCGCCTTGCTTTTCACCAAACAACGGGCCGATCGCGCCGCCGATGCCTCGATCGGCAAGGCGCTGGAGGCGACCCAGTCGGCGATCCAGGATGCCTTGGCCGGCCGCAGCCAGACCTTGAAGCAGGTCACCCAGGGTCTGGCCCGGGTTCCGACCTACGTCTCCCGGATCAGCGAGGCGATTCGCAGTGATAACCGCGCCAATCTGCTCGACCAGGCCGACGAATTCCGGAGTCAGATCGGCGCCACCTGGACCCTGATCACCGATAATTCCGGCCTGCTCAAGGCCTGGACGCTCAAGCGCAACGAGGCCGGCGGCGACTTCTCGCAGGGCGCGTTGGTCGGGCTCGCGCTGGAAGGCAACGCCACCGAGGGACTCTGGGTCGAGCCCGGTTCTCACGGAGACCAGATCTTTCAGGCGGTCGGCGTGCCGATTCTGGCGCCCGGAGGCAATACGCTCTATGGCGTGCTGGTCGCCGCCCTCCCGATCGACAGCGCGTTTGCAGCCGAGCTCAAGCGGCACACCAACTCCGATGTCGTGTTCTTTGCGCGGGACACCACCGGCCAGCCGCACGTGGCGCTCGCGACGCTTCCGGCGGCTGGGTTCGATGCCGCCATCGCCAGCCTGCCGTTCGATAGCGGCTTCGCCGCCGGAGCCAGCCAACGGTTGAAGGCCGAGATCGGTGGCGAGACCTGGTTGGGCCTCTCGGGCCCGCTGCTGACCGCGAGCGGCTACCCTCTGGGCGGCTACGCGGGGTTCCGGCCCCGCTCCCAGGAGCTGGCCGCCTACACCGCGCTCCAACGGACCGTCGTCCTGGCCTTTGGCGTGGGACTGGTGCTGGCCCTGCTCAGCTCGCTCCTGATCGCGCGACAGATCACTCGGCCGGTGCACCGGCTGGTGGATGCCACGCGAGAAGTCTCCGAGGGACGCTACACCGCGAGCTTCGCGGTGGACTCCAAGGACGAAATCGGGGAGCTGGCCGGCGCCTTTGCTCGCATGGTTCACGACCTGAAGGAAAAGCAGGAGCTGGTGGAATTCTTGAGCGGGGCCACCGGGCAGACCCTGGCGACGGCGCAAGACGCCACCCGGGTGGTGAGCCCGGTGCGGGCCTCGTTGGCCACGGGGTTGAGGCCGGGGTCGGTGTTGGCCAATCGCTATGAGGTGAAGGAAGTCCTGGGCGCCGGCGGCATGGGTGTCGTGTACCGCGCCTTCGATCGCCAGCTCCAGGAAGTCGTGGCCATCAAGACCCTGAAGCCCGAAGTGGTGGCGGCCGATGCCACCAGCCTCGAGCGCTTCAAGCAGGAGATCCGGCTGGCGCGACGGATCACCCACCGGAACGTGGTCCGGACCCACGACCTGGGCGAAGTGGACGGGGTGTACTTCATCACCATGGAGTACGCTGAGGGCACCAGCCTGGCCGACCTGATCCAGAAGCGCGGGCGCTTGCCGGTCGGGGTCACGCTGACCATCGGGAAGCAGCTCTGCCGCGCGCTGGAGGTGGCGCACGAGGAAGGGGTGGTGCACCGCGACATCAAACCTCAGAACCTGATGATCGATCCCAGCGGCTTTCTCAAGGTCATGGACTTCGGCATCGCTCGGCTGGCCGAGAAGCGGCGGCAGGGTAAGCCGGGGCTGACCGAGGCGGGCGCGGTCATCGGGACCCCGGAATACATGTCACCCGAGCAGCTCTTGGGCGAGGAGCTGGATGGCCGCTCGGATCTCTATGCGGCGGGCGCCGTGCTCTTCGAGTGCCTGACCGGACGGCGAGTCTTCTCGGGGCCCAACATGACGGCCGTGATCGCAGCCCAACTGACCGATCCGCCGGAAGATCCGCGGACCGTCAATCCGGACGTGCCGGAGCCGCTGGGGGCGATCATCCTCAAGGCGCTGGCCAAGAAGCGCGACGCCCGTTGGCAGACCGCGCGGGAGATGGATGAGGCGCTGGAGAAGGTGTAGAGGGGGAACGGGAGAACGGGGGAACGGGAGAACGGGAAGGGTTCTGGGTTCTGAGTTCTGGGTTCTCAGACGGGATCAAGTAGGGGTACGCTCGGCGTAGCGCGCTACCGCGGAGCGAAGGGCGCCGATGGCGCGACCCAAGCGACGTGCTTCCTCGAGCAGCGCCTGAAAGTCTTCGGCTGACAGGTAGCCCGCATCCCAGGCCACATACAGATGGGACTGCGCCTCCGCACAGGAGGCCTTCGCGATTGCCAGGAACTGCTGGAATTGCCGGGGCTTGGTGCGGTCAAATCCCTCCGCCACGTTGGCCATGATTGAGATAGTCGCGCGCCGGATCTGGTCTCGGAGGCCGAAGTCCTTCGCAAAGTTTCCGGTGAGACTCGCGGCATAGACCGATGCAGTAAACCGCCGTGCCCGTCGCCATACAGCAAGGTCCTCGAATCGCGAGACGGCGGTCATGCCAAAGGCTAAGCGCGGTCCAAGCAGCCAGAACTACCCCGAAACCGCGCCGCCACTCGAATTCCTGCAGAACCCCAGTTTCTCAGAACCCAGAACCCAGAACTCAGAACCAAAACCCCCGAACCCTACGGCACCGACCAGGTAATGACCGGGGCCCCGGCTGCCAGAGGGGGCGGACTCTGAATCGTGTGGTTCGGGCCCTCGGGATTGTTCAGGTTGCTGGTGACGAAGAGGGTGAAGGGCACCCCGTCGCCGGTGTTGGTATCGGTCACACTGAGGTAGTTCGCCGTGCCACCCGCCTGGGTGATATCGGTCAAGAACTGAAGGCTGGTAAAGTTGAACTGCATCGGCGCCCCCGCCGAATTCGGACCGGGGTGGGTGATCGAAATGATTGGAGTCGTGCTGTTGGGGTCATAGTTCTGGAACGTGACGTTGAGCATCCCGATGTCCAGCGACCCGCCGAGGGCAGCGTCGTAGGCCAGCAATACGTTGTCGAAGGTGATCGGGTCGGTGATGTCCAGGTTGGCCAGATGAACCACGGTTCCAGACCCGGTGACTGCCTGGCTCTGGACGACAGGGTTGAACGCGGCCTGACCCAGGATGAAGACATCTGTGGCGAGCGTGACGGCGCCCGTTGTCGGATTGGCGATCTCCAGGTTCATGAAGTGCGAGGTTCCGGCTCCGCCTCCGGGATGCGCGAAGCTCAGGTCTTGGGTGCTAGTCCCGCTCAAGACGGTGAGGTGATCCAGGGAGGGGGCGAAAGCGCCGGCCGCGGTGCCCGACTCAAGGAAGGCGCCATTCACGAACAGGGCGCCGGCGGTCAACTTGCCGGCCGTGCTGCCGCCGCCGAAGAACGCTTCGCCGGCGACCCGAAGCGTATCGGACACTTGAGTCATGGTCAGCGTTCCGCTGCCGGTGGTAAGCAGGTTGCTGCCCACGGACATCTGGGTGCCGTTGAGGTCCACGGAACCGATAATGAGCAGCGGTTGGCTGATGACCACCGGACCGCTGAGGCTGTAGCTCCCGGCGATGGACACATTCACGTCCAGCGGCCCCCGAAGCTTACGACTGGTCCCCGTCAGCAGCACGCCCCCAGTGCCGTTCCCGGTCCCGTCAAGGATTCCGCGGCTGCTCGACGGGTCCTGATCCAGATCGCCGGCGATTACAAGTGAAGAGTTGGTGTTCATGGTGAGCGACACGGCGCCGATCATGACCAGGCTGCCGACCTGGGACGCGGCGGTGTCCACCGGGAGATTGGTGGTTGGCACGATCACTACGCTGTCGGTCACCGACGGCACACCCCTCGGGTTCCAGTTGAGGGAATCGCTCCAATCGGTGCCGTTCGCCCCGGTCCAGGTCCTGAGCTGCAAGCCACCGCCAGTGGCCGGCCAATTCACGATCTCCAGGCCCGTGACCTTCTGCACGAAGTTGCCTGGCGTGGATGGGGTGGGGTTCACCATGTTGATCGTCAGCGGGATCCCGTCGCTCTGGTTCACGTCGTTGGCGCTCAGGTAGAAACCCGTGGTAGGCGGCGTCGCGCTGAACACGATGTCGCTGAAGGTGAACGTCCCCAACCCCGGCGAATTCACCGTCAGGGCCGTGGCCGTCGGCGCCGTGTTCTTGAACGTGACGAGGGAGAGGTTGAGCGCCGTTGGCAGCGTCTGGTCGAGCACGAGCGTCGCATTGTCGAAGGTGACGCCGCCGGTGACGAAGTCTCCGACCGACACCTTGTGCCCGTTCCCTGCGATCGTGCCTGCGGTCGATACGGCGAAGGTGCTATGGGCGTAAACATCCGATCCCAGCGTGAGGGTCCCGAACCCAGCCCAGACTACCCACTCGAAATGGGACGAGCCCGGTACGTTCCCGGGATTGGCAAAGGTGATGGTGGGCGACGTCCCGAGGAAAGCCGTCGTATGGTTGCCCGAGGGATGGAATGCGTCGGTGCTGCCGGCCTGGCTCAGGTTTCCGCCGATGTTAAGAGTTCCCTCCGACATGGAGTTCAGCTCGTTGCCGCCGTTGAACGCGGCGTTGCCGTTGATGGTGAGGCCGTCATTGGGATTGGTCATGATCAGCAACGCCCCGCTCTGCACCGTGAAGTTGCCAGTCACGGTCATGGACATGCCGCCGAGGATGAGATTCCCGGCCGCCCCGGTCACGATGACGTTGCCAATCACCAGCGCCTGATTGCTCAGGGTCACCGCGCCGCTCAGCTGAAGGTTCGGGAGATTCCCGCGGATCAGCGCGGTGGTCGCGATCTGAATCGAGCCGGTCGTGCTGCTAATGGCCCCGTCCCCGAAGACATTGCCACCCACCGCCAGGTTGAAGGCTCCCAGATTCAGCGTGGCCCCTGCGGCCACGGTGAGACTCTTGGCCGAGCCGGTGTTGCTCAGCGTGACCGTGCCGGTCGGGATCGTCACGTCATCGGCGTTGGTCGGGACGCCGTTCGGGTTCCAGTTCGTCGCGGTATTCCAGTCGCTGGAGGTCCCGCCCGTCCAGGTCTTCCCGGGCAGCGTGCCCCAGTTTACCTGCGCGCCGTTGGTCTGCTGCACGAAGCTCCCGGGCGTCGCCGGGTTGGGGTTGGTCAGGGTGATGGTCAGGGCGTTGGGGCTGGGCCCGTCCGTGTCATTGGCGTGCAGGTACACCCCGCTCGTCGGCGTGGTGCTGAACGTCAGCTTGTCGAAGATGAGCGCCGTGGGCCCTCCCGGGTGATTCACGGTGAGCTGCGCCCCGGTTGTGGGCGAGTTGGTGAAGGTGACGTCGTGGAAGTTGGTGATGATGCCACCGTTGATGACCAACGGGGCCCGGTCCACCTCGAGCGACGAGACGTTGACCCCGGCTACGGTCAGGGTGTGTGGCGAGGCGGCCGGCGTGGTGATGATCGGGATCCCGGCGCCGCCGGCGGCACCGAGCGACACGTTGACATTCACGTCACTGTTGAGGGTGATGCCACCGGTCCCCGGCGTCACGTCCAGCGCGCCGAAGCTCGAGGTCGTCGGATTGGCGAACGTGACCAGGGAGTTGGTGCCCAGACGGGTCGTGTGAGCCGTTGTGGCTACGAAGGTGTTGGGCCCGCCGGTCTGGGTGAAATCGCCGCTCACGACCAGGAGACCGGCGGTGAGCTTCCCGGTCTCGTCGCCCCCGCCGAACGTGGCGCTGGTGGTGACCGTGAGCTGATCCGGACCACTGGTCATGGTCAGCACGCCACCGTTCGAGGTCGTGAAGGGACCGACGGTGCCCCCGATGGTCTTCCCGCCCAGCGTCAGGTTCGCCGTGGCTCCGCTCACGGTTAGCGGCCCGTCCATCGTCACGTTCCCGATTGCGGTCACCGGCGCCCCCACGTTCAGGCTCACGATCGAGCCCCGGATCTGGCCTGCGGCGGTGACCTGAACGGTGCCGGAGCCAACGATGCTTCCGTCGGAGAAGACGTTGCCACCGACCGACAGGTTGAAGCCGCCCAGATTGACGCTCGCTCCGGCCTGCACCGTGAGACTCTTGGCGGTGCCGGCCGCGCTGAGGCTGGCGGTACCGCTCGGGATCACCACGTCGTCCGTGCCGGCCGGCACCCCTCCGGGAGACCAGTTGGCTGCGGTATTCCAATCGCCGGCGGTACCCACCCAGGTCTTGACCCCGGCGGCGGTAGCCGTGGCGGTGAAGGTCTGGGTGGGGACCCCCGTGACCGAGGCGGTGAAGGTCTGGGTGGGCACCCCGGCACCCAGCTTGACCGTAGTGCCCGCCTTGCCGAGGGTGTCGGTGACCACCGTGGCGGTATCCACCGTGCCGCCCCCGGTCGCGGCGGCAAAGGTCACCCGCACATTGGGCACGCCCAGATTGTCGGAACCGTCCACCTGGACGATCAGTGGCAGCGAGAGCGCCGTTCCCACCGGCCCGGTCTGCCCGTCGCCGCTCAGCTTCACGATGTGGTTGGGCCGCGGCACGATGTGCACCGTGGTCGAATCCTTGAGCCCCGGCGGAGTCGGCGTCGCGGCCCGGATCTTCACAACGCCCCGGGTGATGGTTGCCACCATCCGCCCGTTGGCGTCGATTGCCTGCGCTGCGTTGTCGGTGCTCCACCCCACGTACACCGAGGTCGGCGTTCCGTTGTCGACCGCGTTGACCGCAAAGGTCAGCGCGTCGCCCTGCGACAGGAGCGTGTCCCGGGGCGCGATGCTCATGGCCGTGGCGGTCTGGCCCGGGCCCGCATAGACCACCGGGATGTTCACCGGCTGATTGCCGTTGGCCCCCGCCTGAATCACCACGTTCTGCGAGCCCTGGTAGAGCAGGGTGGTGCCGCTCAGGTAGTCGAGTGTGACCTGCAGGGTCTCTTGTGCGCTCGCCAGCGGTACCGAGACGGTGACCTGGATGGACGACGCGGAAGGATCGAACGGGTATCGCTGATCGACGATGATCTCTTCAGTGGAAGGACGGATCACCTGCACTCGGATCGCGTCCACCGCAACCGCGCTCCCGGCGGGCGCGATGCCCGGGGCCAGCTCCGGGTGCACGGCGAGTTTGGCAAACCCCCATCGGGGCGCCGTGGGCTCGTCGGTGCAGGTACTCAGGAATAGGAAGACCGCGGCAAAGGCCACGGCGCGCAAGGCCGCGTACCCAAGACGCCGTAAGGGCAGCGCGCGCCGCGCCCGGTGCGGAGGTGACGGCCTGTGCATACGGGAGTGGGTCTGATATGCGCCCTGCCCGGCGGGACTGTCAAGTATGAGGAAAGAGGGATCGAGTCGCCGCGACGAAAACTCTGTGACCGAACAAACGGCGAATTGGACCCTGCTTCAGTCCCCTCTGACTCAGCGGCGCTCTAGAGGTAGCTGAGCCACCAGGCCTTGTTCGTCGCCTTCACCCGGGCGAACCAGCGGCACGGCAGATAGAGCGCCAGCACCACCGCCGCCCAGGCCAGATAGACCACGGGCAGGCCATATCCCCACTCTGGCGGATAGAAGAAGAACGGATCCAGGAAGGTCGTGAGGCCGAACCCTGCCGCCACCCCGACCACCAGGGTCAGGGCATGGATCAGGTAGAGGTGCAGGATGTAGTAGAACATCGGCACCTTGCCGTAGACCATGAAGAATCGAGCCACCGGTCCCGACCAACGCTCGAAGAGCGCCAGCAGGCCGAAGCACGGGCCCAGGGTAGCCATGAGGTACAAGAGCGAAGGCGGGTACTTCTGCAGGTTCATGAAACTCATGACCGTGAAGATCGGGCTCGCCTGGGGATGCCAGTATCCCGGATCGCCGTAGCGGTCGATGTAGCGCAGCACCACGAATCCCGCGATCACCAGGGCGCTCAGCCGCCACAGGAAATGGCGCCGCTTGTCCGGGTCCCAGGAATAGATGCCGCCGAACACGTACCCCAGGGCCATGACCCCGATCCAGGGAATTAGGGGGTAGGCTACCGGAAGCACCTGGACGTGGAGCACGATCCAGAGCCAGCCCCAGAATCCGTAACTGAACGGCCCGTGACCGCCGAACGCCTCGGGCGTGATCGGGTCGAGCAGGTTGTGGCCGGCGACCATGACCAGGCCGAAGGCGGTGATGGCCCAGGTCGGCAGCCGGATCAGGCCGGCCAGGACGATCATGGACCATCCCAGCGCCCAGATCACCTGGACGAAGGTGACCCGGGCGTAGTTGAAGTTGAAGGTCCACGCCAACCTCACCACCGTTAGCTCGAGCACGATCAGCCAGAGTCCGCGGGTCCACAGGAAACGCGACAGTTCCCCGCAGCTCTTTCCCCGCTGAGTGGAGAGGAACGCGCCGGTGCCGGACAGAAAGACGAAGGCCGGAGCACAGAGGTGGGTGATCCACCGCGTATAGAACAGCGCGGGATTGGTCTGGGTGAGATCGAGCGGGTCGAACCGGACGCTGGTGAAGAAGTCGCGGGTATGGTCGAGGGCCATCAGGACCATGACCAGTCCCCGAACCACGTCGACTGACTGGACTCGTTGGCGCGCGGCAATGGGCAAGCCGGATGCGGTCATGCCGCGAGGCTCCGGGTTAAGGTCAGGCGCTGGTTGGACAAAGGTGGGCGAACCTACCCGGTCTGACGAATTCTTCAAGGTAGGGGTTTCGGGCGGTGGGACACCTCCGAGGGGGGCCCCTGACCCTGGCTAACTGCCTACCTTCCAACCTTCTCGCCGGTTCACCCATCCAACCCGGCGCATGACGACCTTGAACCTAGGGGTGGCCGTTCTGAGCCAGGATCTCCAGGTCCGAGAGCGTGATCGGGACGTCGTGGACGCCACCCTGGCCGCCAGCGGGGACGCCCATGCGTTCGAGCGGCTCTATCGCCGCCACGTGGCCCGGGTTCACAGCCTGGCCCGTCGAATGCTCGGCGAGGCCGAGCCGGAGGACGTCACCCAGGAGATCTTCGTCCGGGCCTGGCGGAAGCTGGGGACTTTTCGGGGGGAGGCGGCCTTTGGCACCTGGCTGCATCGGCTGGCGCTTAACGTGATC
This sequence comes from uncultured Gemmatimonadales bacterium, assembly GCA_963704015.1. Taxonomy (GTDB): domain Bacteria; phylum Gemmatimonadota; class Gemmatimonadetes; order Gemmatimonadales; family GWC2-71-9; genus DATIWD01. Next base: position 107,649 of record CAVPGI010000015.1, on the reverse strand, counting down.
CTGAGCCACCGGGAAACCCGCGGGATCGAGCGGCGGCGTGTGGTGGATAGCGACGCCCCCATCGACTTGGAGCCGGCTCGCGCGGCGCGGCCGGATCTGGGGGTCGATTTCGAGACCGCCCTGCGGCGGCTGCCTGGAGGAGCCCGGGAGGTCTTTCTGCTCCACGACGTGGAAGGGTACAAGCACGAAGAGATCGCGGGCCTGCTCGACATCACGGTTGGCACGTCGAAGTCGCAGCTGCATCACGCCCGCATGGCATTACGGAGGCACCTGACCCATGGCACCGACAACTGACGACCGGTTCGCGGCCGATCCCTGGACCGACCGACTCTCGGAATATCTGGACGGTGAGCTCTCCCCCGGCGAGCGGGGCGCCTTGGAGGCGCACCTGGGTGGCTGCGAGGAGTGCACAGCCACCCTCGAGGGGCTGCGCCGGGTGACGGCGCGGGCGCGAGCCCTGGGCGACCGCCCGCCGGCGCGCGACCTCTGGCCCGCCGTCGCGGCCAGCCTGGTCGAGCCGAAGGAGCTGCGGTTCCGATCTCCTCGGCGGCTGTCAGTGCCGATGCCGGCCCTGGCGGCGGCGGTGGCCTTCCTGGTGATCGGCGGGAGTATGGTCTGGCTGCTGCGATCGCCGGGCGGCATCACGGGGGGGCCGCCGACTCCGGTGGCGGTGAACCCGGCCCCGACTGCTCCGGTGTCCCCGGCCGGGACCGGCCGGGCCTCGCCCCGATACGACGCGGCGGTGGCCGAGCTGCAGCAGGTCCTCGAACAGGGCCGGAGCCGGCTCAAGCCCGAGACGGTGAAAGTGCTGGAGCAGAAGCTGGCCCTGATCGACCGCGCGATCGTGGACGCGCAAGAGGCGCTCGCGAAGGATCCGGCCAGCGTCTACCTGAACGACCATCTCGCGGAGACCCGGCTCCGCAAGCTGGAACTCCTCCGCCGCGCCGCCGGTCTGGCGGCCTCGGCCAGCTGAAGGGAAGCCATCCATGGTGCTGACGACCGTAGGAATCCTGGCCGCGCTGGCGCTTCAGCAGGTCGATACCACCGTGACCATTGAACGCGGTGGCCGGCTGGAGGTAGACAACTTCGACGGCACGGTCGAGATCACCACCTGGAGCAAGAACGCCGTGCGGGTCCAGGCCACTCCCTCCAGGCGGACCGATGTCGAAGTCGAGTCCGGCGGAGGGGTGGTCCAGGTCCACAGCATGGGCCGCCATGGGCCGGGGGATGTGGACTACCGCATCACGGTCCCGGCCGCGATCGACGTGTCGGTGAATGGGCACAGCGGCGACGTGAAGATCGATGGGCCGACCGGAGAGATCTCGGTGGAGACCGTCGAGGGCAGCATCTCCGCGCGAGGCGGCGGCGGGTTCGTGTCCCTGCGGTCGGTGGAGGGCGACATCACGCTGACCAAGTCCAAGGCTCGGGCCGAGCTCAATTCGGTGGAGGGAGTGATTCGGGTGACCGACCTGGTGGGCGAGCTGTCGGCCCAGACGGTGGACGGGGAGATCGTACTCGATGGAGTGGACGGGCCCAGCGTCCAGGCCACCACCGTGGACGGCGACATCTCCTTCCGCGGTACGCTCAAGGACGGGGGGCGGTACCGGTTCAATTCCCACGACGGCAGCATCACCGTCACGGTCCCCCAGGTGAATGGCACTCTGCTGGTGTCCACCTTCGACGGCGGGTTCGAGTCCGACTTCCCGCTCACGCTGACCGGTACGCGGAGCAGCCAGCGGCTCAACTTCACGCTCGGCTCCGGCAATGTGCGTCTCGAGCTCGAGTCCTTCGACGGCAGCATCAACCTGCGCAGGGCCGGCAGTCAGAAGCCATAGCCCTTTGACCATCAACCGGCGAGGCCGCCTCGCCTGGAGCATGCGCATGTCAATCCGGTTCCTGGCCGCCTGGTTCGGCCTCGCCACCCTGTACGGATTCCCGCTCGCGGCTCAGGATTTCTCCTGGCACGGCAAGGTCTCGGCCGGAAAGATGGTCGAGATCAAGGGGATCAGCGGCGGCATCCACGCCCGCCCGTCCACCGGTTCGGAGGTGGAGGTCACGGCCGTCAAGCGGGCCAAGCGGTCCGATCCTTCGACGGTGAAGATCGACGTCGTGCAGGACGAGGACGGAGTCACGATTTGCTCGGTCTACCCCAGCGGGAACTCCTCGCACCCCAACGTCTGCACCGCCGGTGAGCACAGCCATAGCGACGTGCGGGACAACGACACGGAGGTCGAGTTTACGGTGTTGGTACCGTCCGGCGTCCGGTTCATAGGCCGCACCGTCAATGGCGGGGTACAGATCGAGGGGCTGGACGCCGAGGTCCGGGCCTACTCCGTGAACGGGGGCATCACCCTCTCGACCAAGGGAATCGCCGAGGCAAGCACGGTCAACGGCGGGATCACCGCGACCGTGGGCCGGGCCGACTGGGCCGATGAGGCCGAGTTCAGCACCGTGAATGGCAGCGTGACCGTGACATTGCCGGCCTCGCTCGGGGTCGAACTCGAAGCCTCCACCGTGAACGGCTCCATCGACAGCGACTTCCCGCTGCTGGTCCACGGCCGGATCAGCCCGCGGAAGATCACGGGGACCATCGGCTCGGGGGGACCCGACCTCAAGCTCTCGACCGTGAACGGCAGCATCCGGCTCCGCAAGGCGACGTAGCGCCGATTCGCTTGGCACCGCCACATCTAGCCCTTTGTGCTCGCGGGCGGTAAGCTATCGCCTGCCTGAGTAGAGAGGGCTGTGGTTTTGCGGCCTCCCTGCCGGGTCTGGCATCGCCGGCAAGGAGGTCGGGTATGCCGAGTCCGCATCACTCTTCCATCGACCGGGCCCCCACCCCGCACGACCGCAGGTTTCGTCCACCAATCCCAACCCGGCGCGCTAAGGCCACCGCTGTCCTCTTGGGCGCGGTCTTTTCGGTTGCCGGCTGCCATCCCCTCTCGCAGTCTGACCGGGTAGTCCTCGACCGCTGGCTGGAGTGTGTGGAGTGCAACCAGGGAGAGTTGCCTGCTGTCTTGGCCCGCGGCGTCCTGGTGCTTCCTCCGCTTCGCCAAGTGCTGCTTCAGGGTCCCGACCCGACGAAGCTGAGGGTGTTGGAGGACTACCTGGCGCAGCGAGCCCAGCGCATCCAGGACTCCGTGCCCCTTCCGCCGATTCACCCGCCCCCGCATCACGGGCAGTTGAACGCCGACGCGCAACTCTATGTCGACACGTTCCTGTCGAACTACACCGCAGTAGTGGAAAGGCGGGCAGCCTTGGCGCTGGCCAAGATCGGCGGTCCGGAGGCCAAGGTCGCTTTACAGCAGGCGAGCGCACTCAATCTCCGTAGCGATGTCCACGACTTCGTGGTGTATGCTCGTGACAGCCTCTGGGTGCCCTGAGCTGCCGATGGCCTCGAGGAGGTAGGCATGAAGCCCTGGCTCAAGATCGTGTTGATCGCGCCCTTCGCGGTCCTTGCGGCCCTCTACCTGGTCCCGCCGGCCAAGCACTTGGCCGAGAGGTTCTATGCCCCATGGGCCAGTACCGCCGCGCTGGAGAAGGTGCTTTTGTCACCGAAGGTAGTGACGCTGGTGCCGGCGCAGGCGCTCCAGTATTCAGTGGCGGGGAAGTTCAACGATGGAAGCACGTTGCCGATCGCGGTGGATTTTGCCGCGACCGGCGGAACCGTGACCGCGGGCGGCGTCTATAAGGCCGGCAACACCACTGGAACCTTCCGGGTCATCGCTCAAGCCAGCGGTGGGGCCCTGACGGACACCGCGACGGTGACTATCACCCCGCTCTCCACCGATCCCGACGCCGTCAAGCTCATGAACCAGCTGCCTGCCACCGGCTCGGCGACCGTTCTGATCGACGGGCCTCGTCCGAGCTCCTGTGCCAACGATGACATCTTCCTCGGCACCGGGACCATCACCGTGGGAAGCCTGCTGGCCCCGAGCGGCCCGTGTCCCGCCGAGGTGGCGGTGTTTTCGCAGGGAAACGCGATGCGACTCGAGACCCAGGTGAGCTCATGGACCAACAACGGTGGCGACGTGCGCACCGAGGCGCTGACTCCTCCGATTCGGGTTCCGCTGATCATCTGGGTCGATACGGTGGCGGTCATCGGGACCACGGCGCCACTCCAGGATCTCGTGAACACCAATACCCTCTTCTTCGACCAACAGGTCGGGGTCGACTTCGATACCTCGCCGACTGTGGTGCGCGATCGGACGACCGATCCCATGGCCAAGGCGACCATCGGCTACGGATGCGACAGCGCCCCGGGCGTGCGCACCAGTGCCTACTATGTGGAAGGGGCGCTGAACGTCTACTACGTCCATGACATTCACTCTGCCACCGATGCCATAGGATGGAATTGCGTCGATCGTGGCTTCCCGAACCAGGTCTACGTCTCAATGACCGGTCGTTCGAGCTCCACCCTGGCTCACGAAATCGGGCACGCGCTGGGCCTCCAGCTCCCATTCGATGGCCATGTGGGTGGGTTCGTGGATGCCGCTACACAGACGGCTTACAATGTTAAGGGATTCGACACATCCAATCTCATGTGGAGCTATGGAACCACCCGCGACAAGATCACGATGGGTCAGGCGTATCGGATGAGCGCTGACCGGCTCTCCTGGCTCAACCTTCCGCCGAGCCACCGCCCCGGTCAGCCGGTCAAGGACTGCGGGTGCAATCCATTTCACGAAGACGTCTGCCCGATGCTTGCCCGGGTCGCCCCCGGGGCCCTGACACCGGGGTTTACGAACATGATGCATCCACTGTTCGGTTGCTCGATCGTGATGTGCAGGGTCACGGCCACCGGTACCCCTCCTCCCGATTGCAGCGGTGGGGGTGTCTCGGTGCTCACCCCGGGATCTGCGTTCCCTCTTCCGGTCGGCAGCGAGACTTTTCTACGCAGCAGCGTTCTGGACACGGTGGGTGCCGGTCAACCCACTCTCTCTGCTTACTGGTCGAGCGCGAATCCGGGAATTGCCTTCGTCAGATTCGACGGCCTGGTCCACGGTCAGGCGAGCGGTTGCGCGGTCGTCAACGCCTGGGTGGGTGGCGCGCGCGCGGCTATCAAGGTCGACGTGGGCGGCTCCGGGGCATGCTAGCGCACCGGCGCGGCTGAGCGCCCGGCGCAGCGCGTGCCCCCTCTTGAACTGCTCGACCGGCTTCGTGCCGCGCTGGGAGATCGCTACGACTTCGATCGGGAGATCGGGGCCGGCGGGATGGGCCAGGTGTTCCTGGCCCACGATCGGAAGCACGGGCGGCAGGTCGCCTTCAAGGTCTTCCGCCCGGAGTTGGCCTTCGCGGTCGGTATCGAGCGCTTTCTCCGCGAAATCGCGCTGGGCGCCCGCCTGCAGCATCCCAACATTCTTCCCGTTCTCGACTCCGGCGAGGCCGATGGTCTCCTCTACTACGTCATGCCCTACGTCTCGGGCGAGTCGCTGCGGCATCGCCTCAAGCGGGAGCTGCAGCTTCCGGTCGAGGACGCCCTGGTCATCGCCCGCGACGTGGCCGACGCTGTCGACTATGCCCACGCAGCGGGCGTGGTACACCGGGACATCAAGCCCGAGAACATTCTATTGGCGGGTGGGCGCGCCGTGGTGGCGGATTTCGGGATCGCCCGGGCCATCACCGCCTCCGGTGCCGACCGGCTGACCGAAACCGGGGTCGCCATCGGGACGCCCGCCTACATGAGCCCGGAACAGGCGGGCGGCAGCTCCGCTCTGGATGGCCGAAGCGACGTCTACTCCCTGGCCTGCGTCGTCCACGAGATGCTGGCCGGGGAGCCGCCCTTCACCGGCCCCACCCCGCAGGCGGTCATCGCCCGGCAGATGCACGAGCGGCCGCCTTCGATTGCCATCATCCGGCCCGGCGTTCCGCCCCAGGCGGAGCGCGCCATCATCAAGGCGCTGGCCAAGGTCCCCGCCGATCGGTTCCCCACGGCGACTCGCTTCGTCGAGGCCCTCACCAGCCCGGAACCGCCGCCGGCCGCCAGGGCTCGCGCTTCATGGATCGGCGCGATGGTCGGGGCCGGCCTTCTCGCTATCGTCGCCTGGCTCGTCCTCCGTCCCCCGAGCGTTACGCTGGATCCGCGTCGAGTGATCGTCTTTCCCCTGGTCGACCATAGCGAGCAGCGTCTGCCCCAAGGTACCGGCGATGAGGTCGCCATCATGATCGGGCGCGCGCTGGAGCATACCGAGCCGCTCCGATGGTACGACGGGTGGGTTTGGCTCGATGAGCGGGAGAAGGTCGACCCGAGGGTCCTGACCGCTCGGCGGGCGGAGCGCATCGCGCGGGACCGCTCCGCCCGGTTCTACCTCGACGGATCGCTGGTGCGGGTGGCCGACTCCGCCACCGTGGTCCTGCGCCTGCACGATGCGCAGGGGGACTCCCTGGTTGGCCAGGAGAGCGCGACGGGACTCGTAGGCGCCGAGGCACCTCCCCAGATCGGCGTTCGAGCCACGGTCAAGCTGTTGCCTCGACTGCTCTCCCCGGGGCAGGCGGTCGATCTCAGCGCCCTCACCGGTCGTCGCCCTTCCGCCGTGGTGCACTGGCTGCAGGGGGAGAGCCGCTACCGGCGTTCCCAGTTTCTGCCCGCCCTGGACGAGCTGCGGCAGGCGCTCCAGGAAGACTCGACCCTGGCCCTCGCCGCCCTTCGAGCCGCCCAGGCAGCCAGCTGGAAGGACTCCGTTGCTCAGGCCCGTCGCTTCGTGGACCTCGCCATTCGCGAGGAGAAGCTGCTCCCCCCTAAGCAGGTGCCCTTTGCCTACGGACTCCGGAGCTACCTCACCGGATCCGCCGATTCCGCGGTGGTGCAATTCCAACGAGCCCTGGCCCTGGACCCCGACTGGGGGGACGCGTGGGCAGCCCTGGGCGAGGTCTACACGCACCTCTTGCCCTCGCTGGGGGTGGACACCGTGAATGACTCCGCGACGCAGCTCGCCGGCTCGCTGGCCTACGATTCGCTGCTCGAGCACGCTTTTTCGCAAGCCCGGCGCAACGATCCCGGCTTTACGCCGCCCCTGGTGCATCTCGCCGAAAATGCCATTCGTCGCGGAGACCTGAGACAGGCGGACGATCTGATCGAGCGACTGCGGCGCGTCGAGCCCGACAGCACCTTGGCCCTTCACCTGGTACTCATGTCGCGGTGCGTGCGCGACGGCCCCCAGCAGTTCGACTGGGGTCCCGCGGTCGCCCGCAATCCTCTCCTGGTACTGAGTGCTGGTAAGACGCTCTCGGCCGTCGCCGGCAGTCCAGACTGTGCCGTCGCGGCGTTCCGAGCAGTGCTGAGAGCGGAGACACCAAGCTCGGGCGTGGCATGGGGAGCCGTGTTGGGCCTCCACGGCCTCCTGCTCACGCAAGGCCGAGTGGACGAGGCCATTGCGCTCCTGGACTCGCTCAGCGCCAGGGGAGCCGAGACGGCCTTTGGACTCTACGTGATGGACGAAATCGCCGGCTTTGACACCCGGGGGCGGGCGGCCGCCTTCGTGGCCGGCCTGGGAGAGCCGTATCGGGAGCGCGGTACTCCTGCCCTCTGGCTCTTAGGAACCTGGGACTCCTACCGGCGGGATGCGCCCAAGGTGGAGCGCATCTCCAGGGTCCTTGCGGATCGAGCCCAGCGGAGCGGTGAGCGAGGAGACCGGCTGGCTCGGGACGTGGTCGCCGCCTATGTCCCTCTCTTGGCAGGCGATACCTCAGCCGCGATCGGTCGCTTCCTGCGCCTCAGTTCCACCGCTCCTCGGGAAGAACTGGGATACAGCATGTGGGACCCGCTGGTGGGGGAACGGTGGACTCTAGCCAACCTCCTGGCGGCGACGCACCATTATGCCGCGGCCTACCAGGTTGCGGCCGGGTTCGACGCGCCGGCGCCGGTCCTCAACCTGGTCTACCTGCGCGCGAGCCTCGAGCTTCGTACCCGGATGCTGGATTCATTGGGTCGATCGAGTCTGGCGTCGATCTATCGAAAGCGTCTTCAGGCGTTGGATCGTCGGGAAATCAGCAGCGTTCACCCGTAAGGGGCGTTCCCAAGGAGGACAGCATGCCCGCGAAACCAAAGAAGTCCAAGGGCAACAAGGGTGGCGGAGCCGACCAGAAGGTCAGAAAGTTTCTCAAAGATGATCTGAGCCCATGGGTGAAAGCGGTGGACACGGATATCTCGCACATCCGCAATTTCATCTGCGACATCGAGGCCGTGGTATTCCGCCCCGGCAGCCCACAGGCGCTGGCCGCGACTCAGCACTGCACCGCGGGGGGCACCATCGACGGGAATCCACCGCCGCCCCAGCCGCCACCCAAGTTCAAGTAGGTCTCCAGAGTACGGCATCGGTGCGGGGCGCCCCGGTCGGGGCGCCCCGCGTCATTTCGCGGTGGCCAGCATGCGTCCGAGAAACTCGGCCCCGCTCGACGGACGGTCCTCTGGGCGCTTGGCCAGCGCCGCCTGTACCGCTTCTTCGACTGAGGCGGGTAGCTCGGGCCGCACGATGCGCAGGGATTTCGGTGTCTCGTGCAGGTGGCGGGCCAGAACGGCCTGCGTCGTGGGCCCGCTGAACACGCGCTCGCCCATAAGCATCTCGTAGACCACGCAACCCAGCGAGTAGATGTCGCTCCGGTTGTCGACTTCGGTGCCGCCCATGGCCTGCTCCGGGCTCATGTAGGCCGGCGTACCCACCACCAGCCCGCTCGAAGAAAAGCCCTCCCCGGCGGATTCCATCACCGCCCGGGCCACACCGAAGTCGCAGAGGACCGCCCGCCCCGACTCGAAAAGGACGTTCTCCGGTTTGATGTCGCGGTGGATGATCTGGCGGGCGTGGGCGTAGTCCAGCCCGGCGGCGATGTCCCGGGTAATCGCCAAGACCGAGTCCAGGGGAAGGCGCCCCTCCCGGGCGATGCGCCCGGCCAGCGTCTCTCCCGCCGCGAAGGGCATCACATAGTAGAGGTGGGAACCGGCCTGTTCGGAGTCCAGCAGCGGCAGAATGTTGGGATGGTGAAGCCGGGCCAGAATCCGGATCTCCCGGGCGAATCGCCCCGGTCCCAGGGCCACGGTGAACTCCGGGTGGAGCACCTTGATCGCCACCGGCCCCTGGGTCTGGAGGTCTTGAGCCAGGAACACGGTGGCCATGGCCCCGCGACCCACCTGACGCTCCACCACGTAGCGGCGCGCGAGAGCGGCTCGAACCGAGGCCAGTAGATCGGTGGAGACCATGGCGACCTCCCAGTCGCCGCTAGCATAGGCCCCGGACCCCTCGCGCGCCAGAGGAGCACTTGCCCGGCACCAGCAGGCGAAGTCTATTGCATCCTTCCATTCCTAGAGGAGCCTCCCATCCGTCGAGACCTGCTCGGCATGGTGCGGGAGCAGCTGCACGACCGCTACGCCGTCGAACGTGAAATCGGACGGGGGGGCGCCGCGCGCGTGTTTCTGGCCCGGGATCCATCGGGGACGGCGGTCGCCCTCAAGGTGCTGCACCCCGAGCTGCTGGTCAGTGTCACCGCCGACCGATTCCTCCGGGAGATCGGGCTCATTTCCCGGCTCGAGCATCCCAACATCGGGCGGCTGATCGACTCGGGAGAGCGGGACTGGCTGGTTTACTACGTGATGCCCTACGTCGAAGGCCCTTCCCTCAAGGAGTATCTCAAGAAGTTCCGCCGGGTCGACATCGATGATGTCGTTCGCATCGCCCGGGACCTGCTGGCCGCCCTGGCGCACGCGCACCACCACCAGATCATCCACCGCGACGTGAAGCCCGACAACATCCTGCTCTCGCCCGGCGGCGTGGTGCTGGTGGACTTCGGGATCGCGCGGGCGATCGAAGTCTCGGGCAGCGATCGGCTGACCCGGTCGGGCATCGCGGTCGGGACCTCGACCTACATGAGCCCCGAGCAGGTCGCCGCCCTGCAGACCATCGATCATCGCACCGACTTGTACTCGGTCGGATGCGTGCTCTTCGAATGTCTGGCCGGCCGGCCTCCCTACTTTCACCCCAATGAGTCCGTCGTCCTGGTCATGCAGCAGACGGCCACCCTGCCCGAGGTGACCTCCCTCCGCCCGGATACCCCTCCCGGTCTGGCCCGCATGATCTCCCGGGCCCTCGCCAAGCGTCCGGAGGAACGCTGGGCCTCGGCTGAGGAGATGGTGGCGGAACTCGATAAGAGCTAGTACTGAGTAGTGGGTACTGAGTACTGAGTGCTGAAGTTCCCGAAACCCGGTCCCTCCCGCCTTCGTAGTTCCTGGCAGACGATTCGTCTGAAATGTGTCACAATTATTGACGTTTCTTCGGTATCAGCTACAGTGATCAGCATGATTGACGATATCGACCTCTCCATCCTCAGGATCCTCCAGGCCAACGCCCGGCGGTCCAACGCCGATATCGCCCGCGAGGTGGGGATGGCGCCCTCCGCCATTCTCGACCGGCTCCGGAAACTCGAGGCCCGGGGGATCCTCCGCGGCTTCGAAGCCCGGGTCGACCCCGGCCAGCTGGACCTGGGCCTGGTGGCCTTCGTCTTCGTGCGCAGCAGCGAGCGAGTCGCCGAAGGGAAGACCGGCGAACGACTGGCGCGCATCGCCGAAGTCCAGGAGGTCCACCACGTCGCGGGGGAAGACTGTTACCTGGTCAAGGTCCGGGTGGAAAACACCGAGGCACTGGGCCGGCTCCTGCGCGAGAAATTCGGGGCCATCGCCTCGGTGACCAGCACCCGAACCACCATTGTGCTCGATACCGTCAAGGAGACCGCACTCCTGCCCCTTCCCAATCGGCGGAGCGCCAAGGCCCGTGACTGAGTCTACCTCCCACCATCGCGGCGTGGCCCTCGCGTTCGCGGCGGTCTACCTCATCTGGGGGTCGACCTATCTCGGCATCGCCTTCGCCCTGGAGTCGTTCCCGCCCTTCATTCTCGGGGGGGTGCGCTTCGTGCTGGCCGGCTCGGCCCTCTACGCCTGGGCCCGCTGGCGCGGCGCCCCGCGACCCGAGACCGTCCATTGGCGCTCGGCCGCGCTGCTCGGCGTGCTGTTCTTTCTTTGTGGCAATGGGAGCGTGGTCTGGGCCGAACAGACGGTGCCTTCGGGCCTCACGGCGGTCTTGGTGGCGGTGGTACCGATCTGGGCGGGGCTGTTGGAGTGGCTTCGGCCCAACGGTGGGCGTCCTTCCGGCGGCACCCTCGCCGGCATGGTCCTCGGCCTCGGTGGCGTGGCGTTGATGATGTTGCCGGGGCAGGCCCTGGGGTCCCACCCGATCGGGTTGAGGGGGCCGCTGGTCCTCATGGTCGCGTCCATGCTCTGGGCATTCGGGACCCTGTACAGTCGTACGGCTCCGCTCCCCGCGAGTACTCCGCTCGCTTCGGCCATGGAGATGCTCTGCGGCGGCATCGCGCTGCTCCTCCTGAGTGCGGTCACCGGAGAGTGGCGGAGCTTCGAGCCCCTGGCGATCACGCCCAAAGCCGGGCTCGCCTTCTTCTATCTGGTCACCTTCGGCTCGCTGATCGGCTTCACCGCCTTTGCCTGGCTGGCCCGAGTGACCACCCCGGTCAAGGTCTCGACCTACGCCTTCGTGAACCCCATGGTGGCGGTCTTTCTCGGCTGGCTCCTGGCCGGCGAGCGACTGAGCGCCCGGACGCTCATGGCCTCGCTCGCGATCGTCGCGGCGGTGGTGGTCATCGTCCTGAGTCGGGCCGCCCGTGGAGCCTTCCGTCCCAGGCAGCAAACGCCGGACGAAATCCCCGCCATCACGGACGAATTGCCCGCAGTGTAGGACAGTACTGAGTACTGTGTACTGAGTACTGAGTCAGTCGAGAAGCACTCAGTACCCAGTACTCAGCACTCAGCACTTCTCTTCGCCTCTCCCCCGGCGGGCTATACTTCCCGCCATGCTGTCCCGCCCCGCCTTCGCGGTCCTCCTCGCGGCGGTCTACGCCGGCGCGCCGCCCCCGGCGCTCCAGGTGTTGCGGGTGTCACCGAGCGGGGATGCCTCGCCCGCTTCGACCATTACGGTCACCTTCGACCGGCCGGTGGCGGGTTCGCTGGATCGCACGGTCGACCCGGCCGCCATCTTCAAGATCGAACCCGCGGTGCCCGGGAAGCTCGGATGGCGCGATCCGGTCACCCTCCGCCTCTCTCCAGCCGCACCGCTTCAGCCGGGCACCAGCTACACCGTGACCATCGCGACCGGGTTCCAGGCGATGGACGGCAGCCGGCTGCGCGAGCCCTATCGATTTTCATTCCGGGTTTCCGGCCCCAAGGTTCTTACCGGACTTCCCGTCAGTGCCGGGGACCACCCGCGCTTCCTGGCTCCGGACGCCCGGTTCGAGGTGGTCTTCAGCGCGCCGGTCGATTCCACGGTGGCGAGCGCGGCCGCCTACCTCGATTTCCCCGCCACCTGCAACACCTCGGGCATCATTCGCCTGATCGCGAAGGGTCAGCGGCCTATCGGGGAGAAGGATCCCTGGCAATATCGGGAGGCCGGCGGCTACGAGAGGGACCGGGGCGCCGATGCGCTCCGGCGAGTCGTGGAGCTCAAGCCGGAGCGGCGCCTGCCGTACGGCTGCGGCGGCGACATGGTCGTCCGGTCAACCATCGACGAGGAGGGCACCAGCCCTTATCTCCGCTGGCCCTTCCGGACCTACGGCCCCTTCCAGCTCAGCAAGGCCGAGTGCGCCGGCACCCGTTTCTGTCCCAGCGGCGGGATCCGACTGCACTTCACGACGCCGGTTCGCGGGGCCGCGCTCGTCCAGAAGCTTCATCTGTATCCCGAGACTCCCTTCGGTGTTCCCGATACCACCGACGAGCAGGCCGAGTGGTATCTGGAGACCCAGCTGAAACCGGCCACCAGCTACGCGGTGGTGGCCGATACCGACCTGACCGACGTCTTCGGTCAGCGGATCACCGGCAACCCGGCCAGCGGGTTCACCACGACGAGCTTCGCGCCCACGGTCGAGCACGCGTGGGGACGGATGACCATCGAGCGCGGAGCCTTCCGGACGCTCGCCATCAAATACGTCAATGTCGACACGCTGGACGTCGTGATCGCCCCGGTGCCCGATTCGCTCGAGGCCCAGGTGCTCCAGTACACTCGCTGGGGCGGGGATCGGGACAGTGTGCTGCTTCGGATCGCGGCGGGCGCGCCCCGGAAGCGGCTGGTGGTACCGGGGCCGCGGGATCGGGCCCGGATCTATGGACTCAAGCTGCCGGTCCTGAACGCGCAACGGGCCCGGAGTCCGGCCTTGCAGCTGGTACGGGTGACCAGCCCTTCGCTCGACAGTGCCTCGCGAAAGGCCCAGCCTTGGGCCATCGCGCAGGTCACCGATCTCGGGGTCCACGCGCGGATCGGCGCGCGGGAAGGCGTGGTTTGGGTCACCGGACTGAGCGACGGCGGGCCCCGCGGGGGGGCCGCGGTCACGCTGCGCGACACCCGGGGAGCGGTTCGCGCCACCGCCACCACCAACGCCGAGGGCGTGGCGCGATTCCCCGGTTTCCGGCCCGATACGGTGCCCGATCAGGAGGGGCGCTGGCGCTATAGCTCGTTCGAGGGATACGTCAGCGTGCAGCTCGGGAACGACCGCGCCATCACCGCTGTCAGCCAGTACGACCCCGACCTCAGTCCCTGGCAGTTCAAAGTGCGCAGCGCCTATGGCGAGGAGCGCCTCCCCTCCGCGGGTGCCCTATTCACCGAGCGTGGCATCTATCGGCCGGGCGAACCGTTGTATGCCAAGGCGATCGTCCGCGATGGAGCGCTGGGTGCGCTGCCGGGCCCCCGCGGGCACCGAGGCGGTCCGGTGGATCTTCTCGGACCGCGAATCGGGGACGCTCAAAGACACCACCGTCCGGCTGTCCCGCTTCGGCACCGCCGACCTGACCTTCCGCCTCCCGCCAGGGCTGCCGCTGGGTCAGTATGGGATCCGGCTTCAGCGGAAGACGCGACGGGGCCTGGCTCGATCTCGCGTCGACCTACTACCGGGTGGCGGAGTATCGGCCGCCCGAGTTTCTGGTGGACATGACGGGAGACACCGCCGCCCGCTTCCCGGGAGATTCTTTCACGGCCACCGCGCAGGCCCGCTACCTGTTCGGGGCGCCGATGGGGCGTGCGGCCCTGAGCTGGACCGCTGCGGCAGACCACGCTGTACGGCTCCGAGTTGACCATCCCCGACACCGAGGGCTACTACGTCGGCGACAACGGGTGGTGGTGGGAAGACGAGGACAATGCACCGGGTGGGACCCAGGTCGTGGCCAGCGGCACCGACACGCTCGACGCGGCCGGCCATGTCGTGATCCGGGTGGGGCTCGAGGCGCCCCCCGCGGAGCGGCCGGCCCGCGCGCGACACTCGAGGCCACCGTCACCGACGTGAATCGCCAGAGCGTGTCGGCCACGGCCTCGCGTCGCTGGTGCATCCGGCCGCGTTCTATCTCGCCGCCAAGCCGCTGGGCACCCAGTACTTCTGGAGCGCCGGATCTTCCCAATCCATCGCGCGTGATGGCGGTGCGCCCCAACGGAGAGCGGGTGCGCGGAGTGCGGATCAGCGGCGCGATCGTCCGCCGCGAGTGGCATCAGGTGCACCGCGAGCGCGACGGGCTACGCCGAGCCGGTGGGAGACTGGGTCTCCGACACGGTGGCCCGCTGCAGCCTCACCAGTTCGGCGGACCCGGTGCAATTGCGGCTTCACGCCGTCGCTGGCCGGCTCCTACATCGTGAACTTCAGTGCCACCGACGCGCCGGGCCGAGCGGTGGGGACCAGCTTCTACCGCTGGGCCACCGGCAAGGACTGGGTGCCCTGGAACGACGAGACCCAGTTCAAGATGGACGTCATTCCCGATCGCACCCGCTACTCGGTCGGCGACACCGCGACGGTGCTGTTCGCCTCTCCGTTCACCGACGCGGAGGCCTGGGTCACGGTGGAGCGCGAGGGGCTGATCGAGCAGCGGCGACTCCGGATCGAAGCGGGCTCGACCACGCTCAAGTTCCCCATCACCGAGGCGCTACGCTCCCAACGCCTTCGTCTCGATCATCGTGGCCCGGGGCCGGAGCGCGCGCCCCGGGTCCGTTCGACGATCCGGGACGTCCCACGATCCGGGTGGGCTACGCCGAGCTCCGTGTGACTCCCGAGGCCAAGCGGCTCGCGGTGGCGGTCGAACCGCTGGCGCGGGAGTACCGTCCCGGAGATACCGCCCGGGTGCGGTTGCGGGTCAAGGATCGCCTGGGGGCGGGGCAGCGGAGCGAAGTCACTCTGTGGGCGGTGGACGAGGGCGTGCTGGCGCTCACCGGATATCGGACGCCCGGATCCGATCGACCTGCTCTATCGGGCCCGCGGACTCGGGCTCCGCCTGGCGAGCAATCTCACCACGGTGGCTCCGCAGGTTCCCGAGGGGGAGAAGGGCGACCCGCGCGCCGGGTGGTGGCGGCGGCGCCGGGCAGAGCGACATCCTCCGCTCCCGCTTCCAGACCACCGCCTTCTTCCTCGGCAGCGTGGTCACCGACAGCGCGGGGAACGCGGTCGCGCGCGCGCGGCTGCCCGACAACCTCACGACTTTCCGCGTGATGGCGGTCGCGGTCACCGCGGGAGACCGCTACGGCAACGGCGAGTCCACGGTGCTCGTGACCCGGCCGCTGCGTGGCTCGCCCGGCGCTGCCCCGCTTCCTCCGGGAGGGCGACCAGTTCACCGCCGGCGTGGTGGTGAATCAGCGGGCGGGCGGCTCGCCCACGGTGGCGGTCACCGCCGAGGCCCAGGGTGCCACGCTCAGCGGCCCGGCCAGCCAGACCGTGACCCTCGAGCCCGGTCGCGGCCGCGAGGTGCGGTTCGATCTCCGGGGCCAGCCGGGAGACAGCGCCACCTTCCGGTTCCGGGTCTCCTCGGGAAAAGACGCCGATGCGGTGCAGCAGCGGATCCCCAACCAACCGGTGTTCCATGCCCGCGCCAGCACCATCGCCGGCGTGCTGATCGATACCGCCGCGGTGCGATTCACGTTGCCGGAGGAGATCGATCCCGAGCGGTCGCGACTGGCCCTCAGTCTGGGGAGCTCGCCGCTGAGCGTGATTCGGGGCATCGAGCGCGAGCTCGAGGTCTATCCCTACGCCTGCACCGAGCAGGTGGTGAGTGCCGTGACGCCGATCCTCGCGCTCTATCGCGCGCAGTCCGAGCGTCAAGCACTCGCTGCTGCGAGGCAATCCGAAGACGTGAGATCGCCACCGCGGTGGGGATCATCCTGGAGCGGCAACGGCCGGACGGCGGCATCGGGCTACTGGGGCTCCACCGACTGGACCACGCCCTGGCTCAGCGCCTACGCCGGGCTCGCCCTGCTCGACGCGAAGGCCGCCGGTATCGCGGTCGATGATTCCGCCCTGGCCCGCCTGGCGAGCTACCTCCGAGGCAGCGCTCAAGGATCCGCAGCCGATCCGGGCGCCGGTGCTCGGGTGGTATGAAGAGCTGCGCGTGCGGCTGAGCGACCGGGTAGCCGCGGTGGACTTTCTGAGCCGGGCCAAACGCGCCGATGTCGCGGCGGAGAACGAGCTGCTGGGGGTCGCGGCGCAGATGGGCTGGGAGGACCGGGTCCGGTTGGCCGAAGTGCTGAGTCGCCGGGGGGCGGTCAAGGCGGCACGCGGGTCTGTTGACCCCGATCTGGAACACGGTCCGGGTCGAAGGGCGACGGGCCGTGATGACCGATTCGGTCACCCCTTCCGTACCACTACTTCCCATCGCGGACCCGGCCGATCGCGCGCCTGCTCACGGCCACCCTGGCGGTGGACTCGGCGCCACCCGCTCCTGGGGCCGCTGGTGGAGACCCTGATCCAGCAGGGGCGCGCCACCGCGTGGAGCTGGTGGAACACCCAGGACTACGCGGCGGTGGTGAGCGGGCTGGTCGCCTTTGACCGCCGGCAGAAGGCCGCCGCCGCTCGGGACGTCAGAGTCACGGCCGGCTCGCGAGTGGTGTTCGGCCTCACCGGCTCCGCGGGCCGGGATTCGGTGCGTGAGCCTCGACGGACTGGTCGAACGAGGCGCCGGGAGGCGCGACTCTGCCGCTCAGCCTCTCGGCCGGCGGCAGCGGTGCGCCGATCTACTACTACCTCACCGTGAGCGAGGTCCCGCGGTCCCGACCGGTCAACCCCGATCAGGAAGGGATCCAGGTCGAGCGCTGGTACGAGCGCTACGACGGAGGCTCGCCGACGGTGACCGCGGCGGAAGGCGATCTGGTCCGCGTCCGACTTCGGATAACGGTGCCCAGCGACCGGCAGTTCGTGGTCCTGGAAGACCCCCTGCCGGCCGGTCTCGAGGCGGTGGACCTGAGTCTTCGGACCGTGGGCGGGTTGCCGGGGCCCGGGTCCGGCGAGCAGACGCGCTACCTGGGCGACGACGAGGAGCTGGAGGAAGAGGGCGGAGCGCGGGTTCGAGTGGTACTACGGCAGTTGGGACTTCGGCTGGTGGTCGCCGTTCGACCATCGGGAGCTCCGCGACGATCGCGTGGTCTACTTCGCGACGGTGCTCTGGAAGGGCACCTACACCGCGACCTATGTCGCCAGGGCGACCACTCCGGGGACCTTCATTCGCCCGCCGGCCCATGCGGAGGAGATGTACAATCCGGCGGTGCATGGTCGGAGTGATGGTGGAGTCTTTACGGTGAGCGGGAAGCGGTGAACGGGGAACGGGGAACGGGGAACGGGAGAGGCGCGGGGCATGGGCTCTGGGATTGGTGGTGCTCCTGCTCGCTTCCGTCGCGGCATGGGTCGCGTGGCCCTTGCCCGCGCGGCCTGCTCGACCCGGGCGGCGAGCTCAGCCTCACGCTGCGGGATCGTCACGGCGTCCTCCTGCGATCTACCCGCGCGGCGGACGGAAGCCTGGCCCGGTGGATGTCACTGGACCGGATGGATCCCGATCTGCTGGTGGCCTTCCTCGCGATGGAGGACCGGCGGTTCTACCGGCACCGCGGCATCGATCCCACCGCGGTGTTCCGGGCCCTCCGAGACAACCTGGCCCGCGGGCGGGTGGTCTCGGGGGCTTCGACCCTCACGATGCAGCTGGCTCGACTGGTCCGGCCCATCGATCGCAGCTGGGTGGGGAAACTGGAGCAGGCCCTGTGGGCGATCCGGCTCGAGTGGCACCTCTCCAAGCAGCAGATCCTCGAGCAGTACCTCAATCGCGTGCCGCTGGGGCAGGGCACCATCGGGGTCGCCGCCGCGGCTCGCCTCTACTTCGATGGATCGGCCACCACGCTGAGTCCGGGTCAGGCCGCTCTGCTGGCGGGCCTGGCCCACTCTCCCTCGAGTGATAACCCGCTGGTCTCATCGGGACGGGCCCACGCTCGCCGCGCGGTGGCGCTGAATCGGCTTCGTGCCCTCGGGTACCTGTCCGCCGCGCAGGTGGAGGACGCCGAGCGCGGAGCCGGTGCTCGCCGCGGGACGTTCGGCTCCGTTCCTGGCGCCCCACTTCACGACTGAGGTCCTGCGGCGGGCCGACCAGCAGGCCAGCCTGCCCAACGGCGCCTGGCGGACCTCGCTCGATCTCGAGCTGCAGGAGGCCATCGAGGCGGAGGTGCGCCACACGGTCGACCTCCTCAAGGATCGAGGCGGGCGGCAGGCCGCCGCCGTGGTCCTCGACAATCCGACCGGACAGATCCTGGCCTGGGTAGGGTCGCCCGACTTCTGGGCCGACACCGCGGGCCAGGTAGACATGGTGATCTCGTCGCGGCAACCAGGCTCCGCACTCAAGCCCTTTCTCTATGGGCTCGCGTTCGACCGCGGGTATACCGCGGCCACGGTCCTGGAGGACATCGCGCACACCTATCAGACCTCGACCGGTCCCTACCATCCCCGGAACTACGACCGCCGCTGGCACGGGCCGGTGCGGGCCCGGGAGGCGCTCGCCAGCTCCTACAACGTTCCGGCGGTCGAGATCGTCGATCGCCTCGGCTACGTGACGCTCTGGCAGGATCTCCGGGAAGCGGGGTTCGCCTCGCTCGACCGCGCCCCCGAGCACTATGGGCTGGGTCTCGCGCTGGGTAACGGAGACGTGACCCTGCTGGAGCTGGCCAACGGATACCGGGCGCTGGCCAATGGTGGAGTCTGGAGATCGCTGCGGTGGCTGGCCGGGCCGGAGGAGGCCCCGTTCGCGAGCACGGCCGACGAACGGCGAATCATGTCGGCCAGGTCCGCGGCCCTGGTGCTGGATATCCTGAGCGATCCCGTGGCCAGGATTCCCGGCTTCGGCTTGCAGACGCCGTTCGACTTTCCGTTCAAGGTCGCGGCCAAGAGCGGGACCAGCCGGCACTTCACGGACAACTGGTCGGTAGGAGTCACCGGCAACTTCACCGTGGCGGTCTGGGTCGGAAACTTCAGCGGCCAGCCCATGGACGGAGTCAACGGAGTCACCGGTGCCGGCCCCCTGCTGCATCGGGCCGTCCTGGCCACGGCGCGGCGCTATCCTCCCGGCGAATTCCCGGATCCCTCACGCCTCGGCGCCACCCCGGTCCGGATCTGCCGGCTCTCCGGACTCCTGGCCGGACCCGAGTGTCCCTCCACCGATGAGTGGTTCTGGCCGGGTTCGGCTCCGGCCCGAGTGTGTGACTGGCATCGGGATGACGGGGTGGTCCTACCGGTGGCGTATGCGGAGTGGCTGCGGACGGAGGGACAGACGGAGCCGCGCTCCCCCAGTCCTGCGCCGGCGACGGGAAGGGCCGGTCCCTATCCGGCCAGCGAATCGCCGGAATTCAAGATCACCTCACCGCAGGACGGAGATCGTTACCGGATTCCGCCCGGCGTGGATCCCCGCTATAGCACGCTCGCACTCCAGGCCGTAGGCGCCCGGCCCCACGAGGAGGTGCACTGGCTGGTGGATGGCCGTCCGATGCCAGGGGAGCGCTGGGCGCTGGTGCGAGGTGGACACGCCATTCGAGCGGAGACCAGCACGGGCCGGGTGTCGGAAGTCAGGATCGCGGTGGAGTGAGCGCCCGGGGCGGCCGGGTCAATGGCGGTGGGAGCGCCGGCGATTTCCGATGGGTTCGCTCGACGGCGTCGAGCAGCTTCCACACGTCACGATGCTCCCAGTAGCCGCCATCGTCCCGGACCTCGACCTTGAAGCCGAGTGCGCGGGCCTGGTCCAGCACCGCGATCACGGATTGGTGACAACGCACGAAGTATTCGAGTCCGCAGAGACTCGCGTACTGGGTGTTGCAGGACGCCGCCCACTGCCACCCGGCCAGGCCGGTGGCATACAACCGTCCTCCCCGCTCGACCACCGCGGGATAGCGTGCCAGGCCGACCGGCAGACTCTCGCACCGGCGCCCGACCTTGATCACGAATCCCTGAATCTCTTCCGGTTCGAGCTCCTCCGGCCAATCGGCGTCGGCCCAGGCGGCCCGCCGCCGAGCCGCCGAGGCGGAGCAGGTCTCGAGGCTCCCGCAACGCGGAGCTACCTCCCGCGCGGCACTCCTCCCCACGAAACCGCCAGATCGGCGTGATCAGGTGGAACGGGTATCGCTCTGAGGCCAGCCGCAGGCGGGCCAGCTGGGTCGCCGCCACGCAGGGGTCGCGAGTCTCGGGGAGCGCCAGGTGGTAGTGCACGGAAAACGCCAAGGCTCACGCTCCGGGTGGGATGAACACGACGATGTCTCCTGAATGGCGGCCGGCCGTCATCCTTTCTCTGCGAGCGGCGGCCGGGTTGTTCGGCTGCCCTTCCGCCTCGCCTCGGCGGGCGATACCCTTCCGACCCATGTCCAGGCCGAATCCGCTCCCCATCCATCGCATCTCCAGGTTGGCCGCCGCGTCGATGCTCGTGGCGATCCCGGCTCGGGCACAGACCTCGGTCGCCGATCTCGCCGTCCGGCTCAGCGCCATGAGTGCGGTCACGGGCTACGAGCAGCGGATGGTCGACACCGTGCTCACCTTGCTCCCGGGCGCCAAGCGGGATCGGGCGGGGAACGCGGTGCTGGTGCTGGGCTCCGGCGAGCCCAAGCGGCTGATCGCCTGTCCGTTGGACGAGCCGGGGTTCGCGGTCGGTGGGCTGCGGGACGATGGGTATCTCACGCTGCGGCGGATGCCGGGCCGCCCGATTCCGCCGCTCTTCGACCAGCAGCTCGAGGGACAACGGGTCACGGTCTTCGGCCGCCTGGGGGCGGTCCCGGGTGTGGTGGCGGTCCGATCCACCCACCTGACCCGGGGGCGCTCGGGTGGACCCGACGATCCCTTCGCGGTGGATGGCGCCTTCGTGGACGTCGGTGCCTCCAGCCGGAGCGAGCTCGCTCGGCTGGGACTGGGGGTGCTGGCGCCAGTCACGCTAGCCAAGCGGCCGCACCGCTACGGCCGCGACCTCCTGGCGGCTCCGGTGGTGGGCCGCCGCTCCGCCTGTGCGGCGCTTCTGGCCGCGGCCCGCAGCCGGTCGGTCAAAGGCACCGTGGTCATCGCGCTGGTGGTGGAGCAGAACCTCTCCCGCCGCGGTCTCCAGACCGTGGCGCATGCCGCCGGCCCCTTCGATCAGGTCGTGGTGCTCGCTGCCCGTGCCGGAGACTTCGGCACCCTTGGCACCGAGCCGGAGACCGACCCGATTGCCGATGCGGGTGAAGCCGTCCGCTGGCTGTTGCCGATCCGGTTCGCCGATTCACCGGTGGAGACGGTTTTTCTGGGAGATGCGGAAAAGCTGCAGCAGCGGGTGCAGCAGTGGATGGGAGGTGGGGAATGAGGATGCCGGTACCGGTTAAGGCTTGTCTGGTTAGAGGGGGGCTCGTTCTTTCCCGGTCCGCCCGGTCCGCCCGGTCCGCCCGGTCCGCCCTGTCCGCCCTGTCCGCCCTGTTCGCCCTGTCCGCCTTGTCCGCCTTGTCCGTCCTGTCCGCCCAGACTTCCACCAGTCTCTCCGAGGCTGAATCCGTTCTCCGCCCCCTGGTCGAGAGTTACGGCGTCTCTGGGATGGAAGGTCCGGTTCGGGAGACGGTCAAGCGGTTGTTGCCGTCCTGGGCCAAGTCGGAAACCGACACCGCCGGCAACCTCTGGGTCCGGGTCGGCAAAGGCGAGCCCGTGGTGGTCATCGTCGCCCACCTGGACGAGATCGGCTTCCGGGTGACCAAGATCCGGGAGGACGGGACGCTCGAATTGGAGCAACGCGGTGGGTTCTTCACCTCGCTGTTCGAGGGCCGCCCCGCCCTGATCCACACCGAGCAGGGTCCGGTGCCGGGGGTTCTGATGCCCAGGGACAGCGTCCGCCCCGGCGAGCGGCGCACGCCGCCTCCACTCCGCGCCGACGTGGGAGTCTCCACCAGCGATGCGGTCGAGCAGCTGGGGATTCGGGTGGGAAGCACCGTCACCATGACCAAGCAATACGTCCGGCTGGCGGGGTCCCGGGCCACCGGGCGGTCGTTCGATGACCGGATGGGATGCGCCGCGCTCCTCCTGGCGCTCAAACACCTGGATCGCGCCCGGCTCAAACACCAGGTGATCTTCGTCTGGAGCGTGCGCGAGGAAATCGGCCTGGAGGGCGCGGTGGCCGTGGCCAACCGGCTCGGCCTCTCGGCGGCCCGAGTGCACGCCGTCGACACCTTCGTCTCTGCCGATTCCCCGCTGGAGGTTCAGACTTTTGCCGTGGCTCCGGTGGGCAAAGGCGCGGTGGCCCGGGCGCTGGACAACAGCTCGGTCACTCCGCCGGCCCTGGTGGATTCGTTGGTGGCACTGGCCAAGCGCCGGGGCATCGCGCTGCAGGTCGGCACTACCAACGGCGGCAACGACGGTTCGGTGTTCGCCCCCTATGGCGTGCCGGACGTCCCGATCGGCTGGCCGCTCCGCTATTCCCACGCGCCTGCCGAGGTGGTCGACCTCAAGGACCTGGTGAGCCTCGGGGAGCTGACCCGAGCAATCGCCGAGGACTGGTAGGCGGATCGTATCGTCTCCGCGGGCCACGGTTGGGGCCGGCCATGGCCCCTTGCGCCGGACCTCGCAGAACAGCATAGTTATGCACTATGCAACCTCGGGCTACACTGGTCCTGGCCTTCTCGGGCGGCCTTGATACCTCCTACTGCGTTCCCCGCCTCATTGAGCAGGGCTGGGCCGTCCACACCGCCTATGTTGATACGGGGGGCGCTTCCGCCGAAGAGCGGGCCTCCATCCGCCGGCAGGCCCGGGCGGTCGGCGCCACGGAGCACCACGAAGTGGACGCCCGCTCCGCCGTCTACGACCAGTTCGTTCGATTCCTGATCCAGGGCAACGTCCTGCGAGGTGAGGTCTACCCCCTCTCCGTCGCGGCCGAGCGGACCCAGCAGGCCATCTCGGTGGTCGAAGTGGCACGAAGGGTCGGGGCCAAGGCAGTGGCGCATGGCTCCACCGGTGCGGGGAATGACCAGATCCGCTTCGATGTGGCCTTCCGGGTGTTGGCACCCGACCTCGAAATCCGCACCCCCATTCGGGAAGAAGGGCTCCAGCGCGCCCAGGCCATCGCTTATCTCGAGCAGCGCGAGCTCCCGGTGCCGCCCAAGGCCGGGGCCTATTCCATCAATCAGGGGCTCTGGGGCACCACCTGGGGCGGCGGCTGGACCCACGACACCTGGGCCGGCCCGCCGCCCGAATTGCTCGACCTCCCGCCGGACGCTCCGGCTCCACAGGAATTGGTCCTGCGCTGGGAGCGCGGCCTCCCGATCGCGCTGGACGGGAAGGATCTGAGCGGCCCCGACCTGATCGCCCGGCTGAGTGAGCTGGCCCGGCTCTACGGCTTCGGTCGCAACATCCACGTGGGAGAAACCGCCCTGGGCATCAAGGGCCGCATCGGTTTCGAGGCCGGCGCGGCACTGCTGCTGATTGCGGCCCATCGGGAGTTGGAGAAGCTGGTGCTCACCAAGTGGCAGACCTTCTGGAAGGACCAGCTGAGCCGTTTCTACGGGGATCGCCTACACGAGGGTCACTACTTCGACCCCGCACTCCGGGACATCGAGGCCCTGATCGCCGCCTCGCAACAGCGCGTCACCGGCGAGACCCGGGTCCGGCTGGCGCCCGGGCGATTCCAGGTGGTGGGGACCCGGAGCCCGCATTCGATGATGGATCCGGCCGTCGCCACCTACGGCGAGGAGAACCGGCTCTGGACCGGAGACGAGGCACGAGGCTTCGCCCGGATCTCGGCGATCCCGGAATTGCTCGCGAAGAAAGTCAGCGGCACGTCGTAGACCCGCGACTGGCGCGCTGCGACTGTCGCTACCACTGGAGTACTGCGAATGGTAAAGACCACACGGGTGCATCTGGACAAGATCTCGTCCTCGACCAAGAACGCCCATCTGAGTCCCGAGGTGATCGTGGGAGACGAGATCATCTCGGCCGAAGGCTATGTCCTGGCTGTGCGCATCCTGGAGGAAAAATCCGCCTACAACACGGTGGAGGACCTGACTGGACGCATGGTCTCTCTGCGCGCGGGAGACGTGTTGGCGGGCACCTTGGGGTGCCGGCGGGCGCTCCGCGGATACGCGGGTGAGGTTCCCAGCCACCTGGCCGTCGGCGATACCATCGAGGTGCTCAACTTGGGCGGAATCCTGGGACGCTGCACCTCGATCAATCCCGACATCGGTCCTCCATTCAAGGCGGAGGTGCTGGGTGCCGTGCTGAGCTTTCCGGAGCTGGGTGATCGGATCGGACGGCCGGCGCACATCCGCGACCAGGCGGTGCCGCCGGCGGAGCGGCTGGAGTCGGCTGTGCCGGTAGTCTACGTGGCCGGGACCTGCATGAACGCGGGGAAGACGGTCGCGGCCACCGAGCTGGTGCGGGGCCTTAGCCGGTCTGGCCTCCGGGTGGCGGCGGCCAAGCTCACCGGCGTGAGCCTCATGCGGGACATGCTCTCCATGCTGGACGCCGGTGCCGTCTCGGCCCTCACCTTCAACGACGCGGGGATCGCCACCACCCATGCCGGGGTCACGGTGACGGCGGCCAAGGGCGTCTTCAATCGTCTGGCCGGTGCTCGGCCCGATGTGATCGTAGCTGAGCTGGGCGACGGCATTCTGGGCGAATACGGAGTCCAGGATATCCTGCTCGATCGGGAATTGATGGGGGTGGGTGTGGCCTATGTGATGGCCGCGCCGGATCCCGTCGGTTGCTGGGGCGCCGCCGAGCTGATGCGCCACCAGTTCAACCTCGAGATCACCGTGATCACCGGCCCCGCGACGGACAACGAGGTCGGGCGGGACTACATCAAAGCGGCCCTGCGTCTGCCCGCTCACAACGCGCTGCGCGATGCCCCGGGCCTGGTCCAGGTGGTACGCGAGGCGCTGGAGGCGCGGGGAACCGAGCCTCCGGTTCCGGCCGGCCCCGTCGTGGGGCAGCCCGCCCTGGCATGCTGAAGGTCGCCGTGATCGGCGCCGGTGGCTACGTCGGCGGCGAGTTGCTTCGGATCCTGATCCAGCATCCCGATGTGGGCGACTGGGTCGCCATCAGCCGGAGCAAGGCGGGGACGCCGATCGGGGCCACCCATCCCGCGGTGGCCCCGCTCACCGACGCCAGCTTCTCCGGGGCCGAACCCGGCGCGGCGGCCCAAGGCCGCGATGTCGTGTTCCTGGCCCTGGAGCACGGCGAGTCCTCGAGGGTGGCAAAGGATGTTCTGGCCGCGGCCCCGGGCCTGGTGATCGACCTCGGGGCCGATTTCCGGATGTCGGATCCCGGGCTCTATCGCCAGCATTACGGCGAGCACGCGGCGCCGGCCTTGCTGGGGCGGTTCACCTACGCGCTCGCCGATGTCCTGGGTGCCGAGCTCCATGGAAAGGCCGCCCTGGCGGCCCCCGGCTGTTTCGCCACGGCCGCCCAGCTGGCTCTCTATCCGCTGGCCCCGATCGATCTGGCCGGTCCGCCCGCACTGTTCGCCGTCACCGGTTCCAGCGGCGCCGGCGCCCAACCCCGCCCCACCACGCATCACCCGATGCGGGCGCACAATCTCTTCGCCTACTCGGTGCTGGGACACCGGCACGAGGGGGAGATCCTGGAGCGGTGGCGGCAGTGGACCGGCCGCTCCGACGCGACCGCGCGGCTCATGACCCATTCGGGACCCTTCGTGCGAGGCATCTACCTGACGCTCTACGCCCGGCTCCGCCGCGCTGCCGGGCCCGGCCAAGTGGGCGAATGGTACCGCAAGGCCTTCGCCGGCCGGCCCTTCGTGCGGGTGCTGGACCAGCCTCCAGAGCTCACCCACGTGGTCGGCACCAACTACGCGCAGCTATTCGCCGCCCAATCCACGGACGGCACTGAGGTGCAGGTGATGGTCGCCATCGACAACCTGGTGAAGGGCGCCGGCGGGCAGGCCGTCCAGGCGATGAACCTGGCCTTGGGCATTCCCGAAGAGCGCGGCCTCGGCTTCGCGGGGGTGTTCCCGTGCTGAGTGGCCGGTCCGCGTTGCTCCCGGTGTATGCCCAGATGCCGGTTCGCCCGGTTTCGGGTCGGGGCTCCTGGCTGATCGACGAAGACGGGAACCGCTGGCTCGACGCCTATGGCGGACACGCGGTTGCCGCGACCGGGCACAGCCATCCCGACGTGGTCGCCGCCATCAGCGAGCAAGCCGCCAAGCTGCTGTTCTATTCCACCGCGGTGCCTCACGAGAACCGGGAACGACTGGCGAACAAGCTGGCCGAGCTCTGTCCCACGCCGCTGGAACGGGTGTTCTTCTGCAACTCCGGTGCGGAGGCCAACGAGAACGCGTTGCATCTCGCGCGCCGCGCCACCGGGCGCGAGCTGGTGCTGTCCCTCACTGGGGGGTGGCACGGCCGCACGCTGGCCACCCAAGCCTGCACCGATGGGGCTCGCTACGAGGCGGCGGCTCGGCGGGCGGGAATGCCGCTCTCGGTGAAGGTCGCCTTCA
Source organism: uncultured Gemmatimonadales bacterium (assembly GCA_963704015.1). GTDB lineage: Bacteria > Gemmatimonadota > Gemmatimonadetes > Gemmatimonadales > GWC2-71-9 > DATIWD01. The sequence goes on along the minus strand of CAVPGI010000015.1, from coordinate 80,888 downwards.
ACGACGTGCCCGCCCTGGAAACCGCGATGGACGATTCCATCGCCGCCCTGATTCTCGAGCCGGTGCAGGGCATGGCGGGCGCGCGGGCCTGCTCCCGCGAATTCCTCGACGCGGCGCGACGCCTCTGCGATCGGCACGGGGCGGTCCTCATCTTCGACGAAGTCCAGTGCGGCGTGGGGCGCTGCGGTGCGTTTACCGCGGCCGAGGCGTTCGGCGTCACCCCCGATATCCTGACCATGGCCAAGGGCCTCGCCTCCGGCATTCCTATCGGCGCCGTAGTGGCGTCCGAGACGGTCACCTCCGGCATCACCATCGGTGACCTGGGGAGCACCTTCGGCGGGGGCCCGGTCCCCTGCGCGGCGGCGCTCGCCACCATCGCCGTGATCGAGCGTGAGGGCCTGATCGCCAATGCGGCGCGAGTGGGCGGGCACCTGCGCGCCAGTGCGCTGGCGCTCAAGGTGCCGGAGGTCATGGGTCGCGGCCTGCTGCTGGGACTCCGGCTGGGCCGGCCCGCGGCTCAGGTCCAACGCGCCCTGTTCGATCGGCGCATTCTCACGGGCGGTGCCTCCGATCCTGAAGTCCTGCGGCTGCTTCCTCCGCTCTCCTTCAGCATGGACGAGGCGGGCCTCCTGTTGCAGGGCTTGAAGGAGGCGCTGGGATGACCAAGCGCGATTTCCTGGCGGTCGAAGAGTGGCCCCCGGACCAGGTGGACGCCCTGCTGCGCCTCGCGGGCCGGATCAAGCGGGGAGAGGTGACCGGCGGACTCGAGCGTAAGGTCATGGCCATGGTCTTCCTGGATCCCAGCCTGCGGACCCGCACCAGCTTCGAGACCGCCATGTTCCTCCATGGTGGGCACGCCGTGGCGCTTGAGCCCGGGCGAAACAGCTGGGCGCTGGAGACCGAGGTCGGCGCGGTTATGGACGGCGCCAACGTCGAGCACATCGTGGATGCGGCGCGCGTTCTGGGGCGCTACGCCGACGTCGCCGGCATCCGCGCCTTCCCCCGGGGCGATGCCTGGGCCGCGGTGCGCGACGATCACGTGGTCCGGACCTTCGCGCGCTACTGTGAGAAGCCCGTGATCAATCTCGAGTCGGCGCGGCGCCATCCCTGTCAACAGCTGGCGGATGCGCTCACGCTCAAGGAGCGGGTGGGCGAGACCCGCGGCAAGCGATTCGTGCTGAGCTGGACCTGGCATCCCAAGTCGCTCCCCACGGCGGTACCCGCCAGCGCGGCGCTGGCCGCGGCCAGCCTCGGCATGGAGGTGGTCATCGCACGGCCCGATGGATTCGAGCTGGATCCCGAAGACACCGCTCTGATCCGGAAGATCACCGTCCAGCAAGGCGGTGAGCTGGTGCACATCATCAACGACCCCGACGAGGCCACGGTCGGCGCCGACGTGGTGTATGCCAAGGCCTGGGGATCGGTCAAGCTGTTCGGCAAACCCGAGGAAGAAGCGGTGCTCCGGAACGCGAACCGTGACTGGCGCCTGACCAGCCGCCGGCTCAAATCCACCCGCGGCGGTCGGGCCGTGGTGATGCATTGTCTCCCGGTACGGCGCAATGTGGAGGTCGACGATGAAGTGCTCGACGGCCCCACGTCGGCCGTGGTAGACCAGGCCGAGAACCGGTTGCATGTACAGCGGGCGTTGCTGCTCGAGATGCTAGGAGCTAGAAGCTAGATGCTAGGAGCTAGAAGCTAGAAGCTAGAAGCTAGAAGCTAGGAGCTAGGGGCTAGGAGCTAGGAGCTGGGAGCTCACAGCTCCCGACTCCTGACTCCCAGCCCAAACATCAATCGACTCTTGAAATGACCATCGACACCAGTAAGGGCATCGCTGGACTCAAGGGCGCGCTCCGTTACGTCCGCGCCTACCGGGACCAGGTCTTCGTTGTCAAGCTCGGGGGTGAGGTGTTGGGAGACCCGACCGCGCTGGACCCGGTCGCCGCGCAGCTTGCCTTGCTCTCCTCCCTCGGCATCCGGCTGGTGATCGTGCACGGTGGTGGTCCCCAGGCCAGCGCACTGAGCCGGCGACTGGGCGAGGAGCCCAGAATCGTCGCGGGGCGGCGCATCACTGACGACGCCGCGTTGGAAGTAGCCAAGATGGTCTATTCCGGCGTGCTCAACGTGGATCTGCTGTCGGCCCTGCGCCGCCATCAGGTGCAGGCCGTGGGCTTGAGCGGCGTGGATGCCGACTTGATCACGGCCCACCGCCGGCCGCCGGTCCAGGTGGTACACGACGGTGGCCAGACCACCACCGTCGACTTCGGTCACGTGGGAGACATCGACCGGGTGGACCCGCGGGTGCTCACGACCCTGCTGGAGTCCCGCTTCGTCCCGGTGGTCGCGAGCCTCGCCGGAGATCTGGAAGGGCGGGTCTACAACGTGAACGCCGATACGGTGGCGGAAGCCCTGGCCGTGGCCCTCCGCGCCATGAAGCTGGTGTTTCTCACCGGCGCCCCCGGCGTGCTGCGAGACGTCAAGGACCCGTCCAGCCTGGTCACCTTCGCCGATCCCGACGACCTGGCCGGCCTCATGGCCAGCGGCGCCTTGAGCGGCGGCATGCGGCCCAAGGTTGAGGCTTGCATTCGAGCTGCCACCAGCGGTGTCGAGCGCACCCATATCATCGACGGCCGCGCGCCGGACGCGCTGCTGCTCGAGGTGTTCACCGGCTCCGGCTGCGGGACCATGATCGTGGGACGCAAAGAGAAGGCGACCTACCTTGGCGTTGACCTGGCCACCTGAGATCGAACTCCTCCGGGAGCTGGTCGCGACCCCCTCGGTGAGCGGAAACGAGGAGGCGGTGGCGCGGCTGGTCGAGGCCGCTGCCCGCGATAGCGGCCTGGCCGTGACCCGCGATGAGGCTTCGGTGACCATCACGGTGCCGGGCCGGGCCTCCGGGCCGACCCTCGCGATGATCTCCCACCTCGACGTCGTCCCCCCTGGTGAGGGCTGGACTCGCGACCCGTTCCGGCCCTCGCTGGAGGGCGGTCGCCTCTATGGACGGGGTTCGGGAGACGCCAAGGCCTCAGTGGCCGCGATGGTCGGTGCCGCCCAAGACCTGGTCGAAGCCGGGGGCCCCGCCCGTGGGCGACTGCTGGTCATCCTGGGCTACGGCGAAGAAACCAAGCATACCACCATGCCGAAGGCGGTCGCGCAGGCGGGCGCCATCGATGCCGCGGTAGTGGGAGAACCCACCAATCTGGATTTTGCGATCGCGCAGCGCGGGCTGATGATGGTGGACCTGGTGGCCCACGGGGACCAGCGCCACGCCGGCTATGCGGCCGAGGACGGTCAATTCTCCAACGCCATCACCGAGCTGGCCCGGGACTTGACCCGCCTGGGGACCTTGTTCCAGGAGCGAAAACATCCGATCCTTGGCTCCACGACCGTCACGCCGACCATGGTCGAGGGCGGCATCGGCCGCAATATCACCCCTCCAGTGGCCCAGGCGATCTTGGACGTGCGGAGCACGCCATCGTGGACCCACGCCGAGCTGGCCGAGGAGATGCGGCGCGCGCTGCGGTCGGAGGTGCGCATCGCCTCCGACCGGCTGATCCCCTGTGAGACCCCCGCTGGCTCTCGGCTGCTGGCGGTCGCGACCCAGCTCCGCCCGCATGCAAAGACGTTCGGGAGCCCGACCTGTTCCGACTGGGTGTTCGTGCACCACTGTGATGCCTTCAAATGCGGGCCCGGGACCAGCCGCCGGTCCCACACCCCCGACGAATACGTCGATCTGCACGAAGTGAGCGAAGCCCGGATCTTCTTCCGCCAACTCGCGGAGCGTTACCTCGCATGAGGCGCAAATCCAAACGCCGTCGCTCGGCCCCCCCGCCGGCTGCCCCCACGACGCTGTGGCACCACGGCCAGCCGATGGATGTGCAGATGCTCGACTATACCGCCGCGGAGGACCGGCTGCTCGACTCCCGGCTCCTCGTCTGGGACGTGCTCGGCAGCCTGGGCCACGTCGAAGGCCTATGGGCCTCGAAGCTGGTCAGTCCGTCGGAACATCGGGAACTCAAGGCCGGGCTCAGGAGCGCGCTTAAAGAAGTCGAGCAGGGTCGCCTTATCGTGGGACCGGAGCACGAAGACGTCCACACCGCGGTGGAGGACTGGCTCACCCGCCGAATCGGCCCCACCGGCGAGCGGCTGCACACCGGACGCTCCCGCAACGATCAGGTGGCCTGTGACCTCCGGCTTTTCCTCAAGGACCGTTTGCTGCTCCTTCAGGGAGAAGCCCTGGATCTGGCCGAGAGCCTGCTCTCCTTCGCGGAGAAGAACCAGGACGCCCTGTGGCCCGGGTACACCCACCAGCGCCTCGCCATGCCTTCGTCGGCAGGGCTCTGGGCGGGCGCCTTTGCCGAAGGCATTCTGGATACCGTCGAATCCCTCCCGGCGCTCTTCAGCAAGGTCGATCGCTCCCCGCTGGGAAGCGCCGCGGGCTACGGCGTGCCGCTGCCGCTTCGGCGGGAAGCCGCCGCGCGCGCCCTGGGCTTCGCCGCCGTCGAGCACAACGTCGCCCTGGTGCAGGCCGGCCGGGGCAAACTGGAGGCGGGGGTCCTCTTCTGGTGCACGCAGCTGGGGCACGAGTTGGCGAAGCTCTCCGCCGACATCATCCTGTTCAGCGCCGACGAATTCGGCTTCCTGGTTCTCCCGGCCGATCTGGCCACCGGCTCGAGTCTCATGCCCCATAAGCGCAATCCCGATCTGTTCGAGCTCACGCGGAGCCGGGCGGCTGCGTTGGAGGGAGACCTGTTCGCCATACTCCAGATCAAGGGCAAGCTGCCCAGCGGTTATCATCGCGACTTTCAGCTGATCAAGGAGCCGTTGATGCGGGGGGTGGACCGGCTGGAGGGCATGCTTTCGATGCTGGCCGTGGCGATTCCTCGCCTGTCGGTGGATCGCGCCGCCTGCCTGAATCGCCTCAGCGGTGGCGCCCTGGCGACCGATGAGGTGATGCGCCGGGTCGAGGGAGGTCAGGCCTTCCGGTCGGCCTATCGCGAAGTCGCCGCCGCCATCCGCGAGGGCGATTGGTGGCGGGAGCCTTCCGCCGACGAAATCATGGGACGGCGTCGCTCCCTGGGCATGCCTGGCAACCTGGGGCTGAGCCTGGCCCGCAGCCGCCTGCGCGCCAGTCGGCGCTGGGCGCTTCAGGAACGCCGCCGCTTCGACCGGGCCATTGCCCGATTGGCGGGCAACGGCGCCGGGGGAGGGGTCCGGTGACCGGCGATCGGCGTAAGCGACAGCTCAAGATCCTCGAGCTGATCAGCACCCGGTCCATCCGGACTCAAGAGGAGCTCGCCGAGACGCTGGCGGCGGAGGGATGGCCGGTGACGCAGTCGTCGGTGAGCCGGGACATCGCCGCCCTGCGGCTGGTGAAGATGGGCGGCGCCTATCAGCGCCCGGCCCGCGCCCTGACCTCGGTGGAGAACCCCGACGAGCGCCGGATCGCCGACACCGTGCTCACCGTGGAAACGGCCGGCGAAGCCCTGGTGGTGCTGCACACCCCGCCCGGCGAAGCCAACCGCGTCGGAGTCGCCATCGATCGCCTGGCCTGGCCCGATGTGGTGGGCACCCTGGCCGGAGACGACACCATCTTCCTCGCCGTGCGGAACCGGGTGGCCCAGACGGCGGTGGTGCGGCAGGTCCGGAAACTCACCCAGACCAAAGGCTAGACCGGCCATGCGTCGGATCTCACGGGCTCTTGCCCTCGTGGTGCTCTCGGTGGGCTGCCACCGCACCACGGCCACACTGACCCCCGAGCTCGAGGCCCGCTTCCAACAGGAACAGATCCTCCGACGTGCCGACGATCAGGTGTTCCGATACACCTACGGCGGCGGCCGCTGGGAAAACCGGGACGCGTCGATCATCGTGACCCGGCAAAGCGTGTACATCCACAAGAACGAGAAGATGGGCCTCGACATCACGGGGAGCAGCCGCCGCGCCTACGAGGTCCATCGGGATCATCAACGGGTCATCATCGGGGCCGGCAGCGGACAATCCAGGGTGAGCTGGTCGTTCGAGCCGCCGGACGGGGACGCCGACGGGTGGGCCCAGGACATCCGCGCCGTGGTCAGCGCCGTGACCGGCGACTAGGCGACGGTCTTCAGGCTTCTGGCTTCGGAGGAAGCGACAGGTAAGGGGCGAGCCGCTCCTCGAGCACCATGATCAGCTCCGGCTCCAGCGGCGCGTAGATATCAGGGATCTCCAGGCAGGTTACTTCCTTTCCATCCAGCTGGCTGGCGAAGCGCTCCGAGAGCGCCTCCACGTGCATTGCCTCCATCACGAAAATCCGGGCAGCCCAGGCGATCAGCTCATCACTCAAGGGAACCCGCGCACTCACGTGGGTGCCGGCCGAGCGAGCCTCGTAGTCGGGGCTCTCCAGGAACAGGTGCTCGGCCGTGTAGCTCCGGCTGATGTTGTGCGTGCAGACGAAGAGAATCGGCTGGCGCGGACTCACGGACGGCGCGTCCCGGTGGTCCCACGCCGCGGGGTTCTCGAGGGCTTCCTTCCCACCACGTCCAGCACCGCGGGCGAGATCATCACCGAGGTCCGGTCGCGCGCCACTGCGTGCCACCAGCGACGCAGGCGCGCCGCCTGGGCCCTGGAGAACGGAGGATGCTTGGCGTAGCGGTCCATCATGCCCAGGAAGAAGGTGGTGAGCCAATTCCAGGTGGGAGAGCCCGGATGACCGATCTTAAGGATAGGCACGATCTCCTGGACTCGCAGGCCTACCCTCCGGTAAAGCCCGGGTAGTCTTCCGGCCACGCTGACGTCCGCCCCCTGGGCCGTGAAGAATCTGTGCTCGGCGAGCAGAAAGTTGTCCCACTCGGGGGGCCGCGGGATCATAGCAAAGGTCTCGCGGTGATAGTCCTCGAGCGCGAGCAGGCCGCCCGGCTTGAGCGCGCGTACCAGCTTTCTGAGGTGGGCCTCGGGTTCCGGCAGAAACAGGAACACCCAGCGGGCGAAGATCAGATCGTAGTGGGCCCGGGTCAGGGGAGCCTCGCGCAGACCGACGTTCCAGATCCGTCCCTGACCGCGGCCGTCGCGGGCGCACACTCGCCGCAGTCGCGCCGCGAAGACCGATGAGGGTTCTACCGCGTCGATGGGCCCGCGGACCCGGCGCCTCAACTCCAGATGGAGTGACCCCTGGCCGGGACCGATCTCGAGGACCTTCCACCCGGGGCGAATGCCCAGGCGGTCGAACAACGCCAGGCTGTCGGGGTCCCAGAGTCGGGCCTGCGCTCTGAGCCGGGACGATTCGCGGCGGGAGTCTCCCAGGGGATAGCGGTGGCGGCCCATGTAGCAAGGTGCGGCCGGCCGCCGGTTCCCCGCAACCCGATTCCTGCGATGGGACTACGGCTTACCAAACGGGCGTGGCACCATCGCGAAGAGGATCCGGCTCAGGGACGCGGAGCTTTCCCCTTCCATCCGGGTCCTCGCACCACCCGCCCGGGCTTGGCACCGGTGTGCTCCCCGTCCTTGAGCACCTGCACGCCGTTGACGAAGACGTGCACCATGCCGGTGGCGTACTGCCGCGGCTCATCGAAGGTGGCGTGGTCCTGGATCTTCGCGGGATCGAAGATCGCGAGATCCGCGAAGTTGCCCACCTTGATCGTCCCGCGCTTCGCGATCCCCAAGTTGGCGGCCGGCAGTCCGGCCAGTTTCCGGACCGCCTCGGCAAGCGGCATCAACTTCTCGTCCCGCACGTATTTCGCCAGGACGCGCGCGAAATTGCCGTAGGCCCGGGGATGCTGGTTGTACTTGGTGAACACCCCTTCCGGAGCTGAGGATTCCTCGTCGGAGCCGAAACTCACCCAGGGCAACACCACCTGCTTCCGGATGTTGTCCTCCGACATCAGGAAGTAGATGGTCCCCACCCGGCTGTCGTCTCCCACCACCAGGTCCATCGCGGTCTCCTCGGGAGACTTCTTCCTGGTCTTGGCCACCTCCGCCAGCGTCTTCCCCGTGTACTTCTTGAGCGAGTCCGTCTTGAAGCCGATGAGGACGATCCGCTCCGGGGACCCGGCCCCCAGGAAGAGATTCTCCCATTGATCGGTCGGCGTGGTCATCTCGCGCTTGACGCGCCGGCGGATCGCCGGGTCCTGGAGACGCTTCCGCCACTCCTCGAGTCCCCCCTCCTGCACCCAGGGCGGCATGGCGGCGTCGAGGCCGGTGGCACCGGCCGGGTAGGTATACATGTCCGCCGTGATCTTGAGTCCCGCGCTCCGGGCCGAGTCCACCTTATGGATCAGCTGGTCCATCTTCCCCCAGTTCGATTCTCCCGCCGCCTTGAGGTGATAGATCTCGGCGGGGAGCCCGCCCTCCTTCGCGATCCGGATCAGCTCGTCGATCGCCTCCAGCAGCCGGTTGCCCTCGCTGCGCATGTGGGAGATGTACATCCCGTGGTATTGCGCGGCGACCTGGCACAGCGCGATCAGCTCATCCGTCTTGGCGTAGAACGCAGGGGCGTAGATGAGCGAGGATCCCACGCCCAAGGCGCCCTCTTCCATCGCCTGGTGCACCAGCAGCTTCATGTGCTCCAGCTCGGCGGCGGTGGGCGGACGGTCGGCGTAACCGACCTCGTGCACCCGCACGGTGGTGGCGCCGACGAACGAGGCCACATTGGTGGAGACCCCCTGGGTCACGATGAAGTCGAGATACTCGCCCAGCGTGGTCCAGGTGATGGGGTACCTGATGTCCGATTCCTGCTCCACCGCCAGCTGTTTCATCTTGTCGGTCAGCGGCCCCATCGACCACCCCTCGCCCATCACCTCGAGGGTGACCCCCTGACGGATGTCGCTCTGCGAGCGGCCATCGGCGATCAGGGCCTCCTGTGCCTGGCTCAGCATGTTCACGAATCCGGGGGCCACAGCCAGGCCGCGGGCGTCGACCTCCTGGGTTCCCTTGGCCTTTCCCAGCTCCCCGATCGCGGCGATGGTGTCTCCCTGGATCGCGAGATCGCCCGTGACCGGGGCCCCGCCGGTGCCGTCATAGATGGTGCCGTGGCGGATGATGGTGTCGTAGTGCGGTGCGCCAGCGCAGCCAGGCAGGCCTACGACGAACGTGAGGATCGCGGCGACCCCAATCGGCGTGCGACGATTCATGGAATCGATCCTGTGGAGCGGGTCGAGTGGACGGCTGGACGGCGGAATGGTACAATGGGCCGCCAGATCACGAAACCACCGAGGGAAGGGTTGCATGCCCATCAACGATGCCCTGCTGCCGGAGTTCGATCAGGAAATGGCCCGTACCCGCCGACTGCTGGAACGGGTTCCGGATGAGAAGGCGGCCTGGACGCCACATGAGAAGTCCCGAAGCCTGGGGGCCCTCGCCTCTCACCTGGCCGACATCCCTGGCCGGATGGGGAGCAGCCTGAACCAGGAGAGCCTCGACTTCGCCCCGGTCGAAGGACGGGCGCCTCCCCGCGCCTGGACCTCACGTGCAGAGGCCCTGAGCCGCTTCGACCAGGGGGTGGCGGCCGCTCGGGCGAACATGGCGTCGAATGATGACGAATCCTACCGCCGGTCCTGGAGCCTCAAGCGGGCCGGCAAGGTGCTCTTCACGATGCCACGTGCCGCGATGGTGCGCAACTTCATTCTGAGCCACAGCATCCACCATCGCGGCCAGCTCACCGTCTACCTGCGCTTGGCCGGCGTCCCGCTGCCGGGGACCTACGGCCCCTCGGCGGACGAGGGGATGTGACAAGAGAGTACTGAGTGCTGAGTACTGAGCGTTCCGCCGTCACTCAGTACTCAGTACCCAGTACTCAGTACCCCCCTTCCCACTGGGCTTGACACCGTGATATTAGAGTGATATCATCCCAATATCACTCCTGAAGGAGCGAGACCCATGGTACGGGAAGTCGAGCGTCGGGCCCTTCCGGGCCTGCTGGTCCTGCTGCTCATTCTGGCGGGCATGTTCGTCACCTCGGGCAAGCTGATCGAGAGCGCCGCCGGGAACGATCCCCGAAGCGTGATTCTATTCGTGCTCGTCTTCGGCGCCCTGGCCTTCTCGCTCCGCGGCCTCTTCGTGGTCAACCCCAATGAGGCGCGGGTGCTCACCCTCTTCGGGCGCTATTCCGGGACCGTCAAGAGTCCAGGCCTCTGGTGGGCCAACCCCTTCATGGTAACCATCAAGATCTCGCTCCGGGTCCGGAACTTCGAGACCGGCAAGCTCAAGGTGAACGACAGCAACAGCAACCCGATCGAGATCGCGGCGGTGGTCGTCTGGCGGGTGGTGGACACGGCGGACGCGCTGTTCGAGGTCAACGACTACGAAAACTACGTGCACGTCCAGAGCGAGTCAGCGCTCCGCACCCTGGCCTCCGGGTACCCCTACGATGCCCACGCGCCGGGGGAGGAGGCCCTGAGTACCCACACCGTCGAGGTCTCAAAAGGGCTCCTGGCTCAGATCCAGGAACGGCTGGGAAAGGCCGGCGTGCAGGTCACCGAAGCGCGGATCAGCCACTTGGCCTACGCCCCGGAGATCGCCTCCGCCATGCTGCAGCGGCAACAGGCCAGCGCCGTGATCGCGGCTCGTCAGAAGATCGTGGAGGGAGCGGTCGGCATGGTGGAGATGGCCCTCCAGCAGCTCTCCTCCAAGCAGATCGTGCAGCTCGATGACGAGCGCAAGGCCGCGATGGTGAGCAACCTCCTGGTGGTGCTTTGCGCCGATCGCGCCACCCAGCCCGTGATCAATACCGGAACGCTCTATCAATAGCGGCGATGGCCGAGCGCAAGTCGTTCCTGCTCCGGATCGACCGGGCCGTGCTGGATCAGGTCCAGCGCTGGGCCGACGCCGAACTCCGAAGTCTCAATGGACAGATCGAATTTCTGCTGAGGCGGGCCCTTCAGGATGCAGGCAGGATCAAGAAGGGCCCGAGAGCCCCCAGCTGAGCCTTACCCAACCTGGCGATCCGCCTTCCGTCCGTACCTGATCGCGGTCATCTCGGCCAGAATCGCCAGCGCGATCTCGGCCGGCTGACGTCCACCCAGGTCGAGTCCGATCGGTCCGTGTAGCCGGGCGATGTCCCGATCGCTCAAGCCCTGGGCCCGGAGCCGCTCCCGCCGAGCCGTTTGGGTCTTCTGGGATCCCAGCGCCCCCACGTAGGCCGCCTCCGACCGGAGCGCGATCCGCAGCGCCGGGTCGTCGAACTTGGGGTCGTGTGTGAGGATGCAGACGTAGGTGCCCCGGTCGAGTCCAATCCGCGCAAAGGCCTCCTCGGGCCAGCCCAGGACCAGCTCGTCGGCGGTAGGGAATCGCTCCCGCGTGAGGAACGCCTCGCGGCCATCCGCCACCACGGTCCGGTATCCCAGCAACCCCGCCAGCCGCACCAGCTCGGCCGCGATATGGACGCCGCCGAAGACCACCAGCGTCGGCCGGCGGGGGTAGACCTCGAGAAAGACCGACAGGTGTTTCCCCTTGGGGGTCGGCAAAGTCGATGGTGCGGCTGGTTCCGCTCTCGAGCGCCGCCTTTGCCGCAGTCAACACCGGTGGCCGCAGGTGGTCTGGGAGATCTCCTTCGCTCCGTCCGTCGTCCCGGACCACCAAGTGAGAACCCACCGGCCCCCCGTCGATCACGGTGGCCACCACCGCGCCTGCGGTCCCCTCCGCCGCCGCCAGGACTTGCGAAGGCACCGACGGCTCGACCAAGACTGTGATGGTGCCGCCACACGCCAGCCCCACCTGCCAGGCCATTTCGTCGCTCACGCCGAAGGTCAGATGCTTGGGCACCCCCTGCCGGATCGCCGCGGCGATTGCTTCCGCCGTGACGCCTTCGACGCATCCACCCGAGATCGAGCCCGCGATGCGTCGGTCCGGAGTCGCCAGCATGCAGGCGCCCTCGGGGCGCGGCGCGGAACCCCAGACGCTGGTCACGACCGCCCGCCCGACCGGGGTACCCCCTTGGGAGAGGGACCGGTACTCACTCAACAAGTCACGCATGTCGGCGCTCGGCCCTCGTTCTCGTCGAGACTCCGCTGCCCTACCACCAGCCTAGCAGCTTCCACCAGGTGAATCCGAACACGACCCAGATACTGATCGTGACCAACGACGTCAACCAGCCCACCCACCACCACTCCCGCTGGGTCACGTAATCGGCCCCGAAATAGATCGGGCCGGGCGTGCTTCCATAGTGCGTGAGTGAAGCGCAGAGATTGGAGAAGCCGGCCAGGGACAGCACGGCCAGCGCGGGCGGGGCCCCGGTCCCGATGATCACGACGAGGAACGGAGTGAACATGGCGCTGACGTGGGCGGTGATGCTGGCGAAGCCGTAGTGCGAATAGAAGTACACCAGGAGGAGGCCGGCGAGCGCCGCGCCCCAGGACCATCCGCTGGTAAACCCTCCGGCGTATTCGGCGAATCGTCGAGTGATGCCGCTCTCCCCCAGCGCCTCCGCCATGCGTAGCAGACCTCCGTACCAGATGAAGATGTTCCAGGCTCCCGCTTCCGCCAGCAGCTCACTCCAGTCCAGCACACCAGTGAGCAGGAAGACGCCGACCCCCAGGAGCGCCACCACCGCGTAGGCAATGTGGTGCCAGGAGACCGTGATCCAGAGAGCGGCCACGAGCAGGAACACCGCCAGGGTGATGCGTTCCTGGCGGCCCATGGGGCCCAGCTTGACCAGCTCCGCGGCGGCCAACCGGGCCGCGTCCGGCGTGTGCCGTACTTCGGGCTTCATGACTCGCGCGATGAAGGGCGGGAGCACCGCGAGCGAGAGCAGGCCCGGCACCACGGCCGCCGCGATCCATCGGGCATAACCCAGCTGATATCCGACGGCATCCAAGGCCATCTTGGCCGCGATCACGTTGGAGGCCTGGCCGGTGAGAAACATGGCGGAATTCACCATGTCGCACTGATACACGACGGCCATCAGGTATGCCCCCAGCCTTCGGGCTGTCGGTCCGGGCCGGGACTCGTACGCCTCGGCGAGACTCAGGGCGACCGGAAAGACCACACCACCGGAGCGCGCGGCGTTGGAAGGGATGATCGAGGCCAGGACGCAATCGGTGCCGGCCAGCGCGTACGCCAGTCCAACCGTACTCTTTCCGATGGCCCGAATGAAGAGAAGGGCGACTCGCCGGCCGAGGCCGGTCTTGATGATGGCTCGGGAGAGGAAGAAGGCGCACAGCACCAGCCAGACCACGGGATCTGCGTAACCACCCAAGGCTTGAGCGGGAGTCAGCGCCCCGGTCAGCGCAGCCGCGCAGACGGCCAGGAGCACCAGGGCTCCGGCCGGCATCGGCTGCGCCATGGAGCCCACGATGGTCATCGCGAAGATGGCCAGCAGGCGCCAGGCGCTGGCGTCGATTCCCTGTGGTACCGGGATCGCGAGCACCAGGAGGCCGGTACCCAGCACCGCGGCCCAACCCAGCAATCGCTGTCGGCCGGCAGGATCGAGAGATCTGGTCACACCATGGCCTCGATGACCGGGGTCGGGTTCAAGGGCCAGCGCGATGGACGGAGAGGCTTCGAGCTAGTCGCTAGGAACATCGGCACAGAGCTCCCTGCCAACATGCCCTCCCGGGAAGGAGGCGAGCAAGAACGGTGGGGGCGCTCAGTTCTTCAAGTACTGGACGACGATGATTCGTGGATTGGTCTTGGCGTCCTGGGGCGCGTCATGCCGGCCGGCCCACGTGACCGTGGCCAGTTGAGGAGGCGGAAGCGGAGTCCCGGCGCTCTTCGAGAGAGCGGCTCCCATGAGCGCGCGCGCTGCCCCGTAGCTCCGCCCCGCCTCCTGCGACATCACCCGCGCCGTCACCAGGAGGCTCCCGGTGCTCTGCGCGGTGGCCGAGGTCGAGTGGATCAACCCGCCCAGGAGCACCGCTGGAATGGCCGCCCAACGACTCGACATCACTTGCTCTCCCCTTCGGTCGCCGAGCTCAAGGCCAGGTGGCTGGCCAGGACCCGGCTGGCCCGGGGAATGTTGTCTTCCAAAACGCCGTCCGGATAGCCCCTCCCATCCCATCGCTCGTGGTGGTGCCCCCGGACGAACCGGCGCGCTATTCCAGCTGCACTTGACCGGTCCGAATCGCGAACCGGACCAGGCCCGGGACGTCAGAGATGTGCAGGCGCCGCATGAGGTGCGCCCGGTGGGTCTCGACCGTCTTCACACTCAGGTCCAGCTCCTGCGCGATGGCCTTGGTGCCGCGTCCCTCGGCGATCATGCGGAGGACCTGGCGCTGCCTCGGGCTCAGTCGCTCGAGCTGGCTCTGTCCTTTGCCGATGGGCCCCAGATAATCGGCCATCACCGACTTGGGGATGGCGGCACTGAGATAGATCCCGCCCGCCGCCACGTTGCGCAGGGCGAGGTCCAGCTCGGTGTAGCTGGAGTTCTTGAGCAGGTACCCCGCGGCTCCGGCCCGGAGTGCCTGGAGCACGTACTCGTCATTCGCGTGCATGGACAGCACTAACACCTTCGTGTCGGGAAGCTCTTCCGTGAGGTGGCGCGTGACCTCCAAGCCCCCCATCCCGGGCAGGCTGAGATCGAGCAGCACCACGTCGGGTCGGTGGGTCCGGGCCGCGCTCAACGCTTCGGGGCCGGTCGCGGCCTCCGCGGCTACATGGATATGGGGGCGCTGCTCCAGCATGGCCCGCAGCGCCGAGCGGACCAGCGTGTGATCGTCGACCAATACCACGCGAATGGCCTTCATGACCCCTTCTCCTCCTGATTCTCCTCGGCGAGATCCGAGATGGGAAATCGTGCGACCACGACGGTTCCCGAGCCCGGCTCGGAAAGCACCTGCCACGTGCCGCCGGTCAAGACGGCCCGCTCCTGCATGCTCAGCAAGCCCAGGCTGGCACCTCGCGCGGCGCGCTCGCGGGCCTTGTGGACGTCGAAGCCGATCCCGTCGTCCCGCACTTCGAGAACCAGCTCCGCTCCTTCCCGTCGGAGCCGGACTTCGATGCTGTTGGCTTCCGCGTGACGCACCGCGTTGGTGAGCGCCTCCTGGGCCACGCGAAAGCAGGCGGTCTCGATTTCGGCAGGATAGCGCCGCTGGGGATCGTCTACCGTCGAAACGGGTCTTGACGTCGGCCAGCTGGGCCGAGCGATCGACCTGCCAGCGGAGCGCCGCCACCAGGCCCAGGTCGTCGAGCATGGACGGGCGCAGGTCGAGTGAGAGATTGCGCACCCGGTTCAGGGTTCGATCGATGATGGCGGAGGTCTTGGCCAGGAGGGTGGCGGTCGCACGCGGCCGGCCGGCCGCCAGCGATTGCAGTTGAATCTGCGCCGCCGTCAGCTCCTGCCCCAACTCGTCGTGCAGCTCGCGCGCGAGTCGGCGCCGCTCGCTCTCCTGGACCGCGAGCAAGCGGCGGGAGAGCGCCTGGAGCCGCTCCTCCGCCTGGCGCCGGTCGGAGATGTCCCGCACGATGCCCTCGATGGCGACCAGATGCCCGGCCTCGTCGTACAGCGGCACATTGCGCTGCTCGGTCCAGATGATCCCACCGTCCTTGCGAAGCCAGCGGAGTACGATCGGACCCGAATTCGCGGCGGGGTCACGGAGGTAGGCCTCGAGGAGCCCGCGGTCCTCCGGGTGGACCAGGTCGAGCTCGAGGTCCGGGCTGGCGTAATGCTCCTCGGGGGTATAGCCGGTCAGCGCGGTCACCGACGGGCTCACGTACTCGAAGCCGCGCTGCGGGACCAGCCGGTAACGATAGACCACGTCCTTGGCATTTTCCGCCAGCAGGCGAAAGCGCTCCTCGCTCTTCTGCAGCGCCAGTTCCGCTTGGCGTCGCTCGGTGATGTCCTGCACCGCTCCGACCATCCGGACCGGGGATCCCTCCCGATCCACGACCACCACGGCGTGACTGTGCAATACGCGCGTCTGCCCGTCC
This sequence comes from uncultured Gemmatimonadales bacterium, assembly GCA_963704015.1. Taxonomy (GTDB): domain Bacteria; phylum Gemmatimonadota; class Gemmatimonadetes; order Gemmatimonadales; family GWC2-71-9; genus DATIWD01. The sequence continues at coordinate 65,057 of CAVPGI010000015.1, read as the reverse complement.
CTGCGACGGATCCGATACTCGAAATCGAAATGCCCGCGCTCGGCGATGGCCTTCGCGCGCGTCCCGCTCACCCGGGCCCGATCCTCGGGAAAGACGAACTCCAGGAATCGCGAAAAGGTGATCTCGGCTTCCTTGGGTCGCAGCCCGAAGATCCGATAGGCCTCGTCGGACCACTCGATGACGTCCGCCTCGAGGTCGACCTGCCAGCTCCCCGTGTGAGTCAACTCCAGGGCCTGGTGGAGCAGGAGCTCGCTCTGCTGCAGCCGCCGCTCGGCCTCCTTCCAATCGGTCACGTCGCGGGCGACTCCAAAAATCCCGATCAGGCGCCCCTCGGCATCCTGCTGAGGCGCGATCCGGTCTTCGAACCAGCGATACGCTCCCGTCACCCGATGCCGCAGCCGGTATTCGCGGGTTCCGGGCTTGCCGGTCGCGCAGATGGCGCGGGTCCGGCGCTCGACGTCGGCGAGGTCCTCTGGATGGATCAGGCGGAACCAGTGCGTGGGATCCTCGAGCAGACTCTGCGGCGCCCAACCGGTGGTGCGTTCGACGCCCTCGCTCACGAATTCCAACTGTCCGGCCCAGGGGTCCCCGTCCTGGACCCGGAATGCGTAGATGATCTCCTCGATGTTCCGGAGCACGCGGCCAAACTTGGCCTCGCTGGCACGCAGCGCCTCCTCCACCCGCCGGCGCTCGGTGATGTCCTGAATCACCCACAGATGACCGGCAATCGTTCCCGCGCCGTCCTTGAGCGTCCGCACCGACAGCTGGACGTGGATCGATGCCCCGTGCCGAGTGAAATGGACCGCCTCTCCCTGCCAGCTCCCCTCGGCCTCCAGCGCCTTGGGGTCGAGCGGCTCTCCATCTCGCACCAGCCAGGACGGGCGGTAGAGCTCGCCCAACTGGAGGCCGATCATGGTGCGCCCCGGAGCCCCGTACTGGCGTTCGGCCGCGGCGTTCCAGTATTGAATGCGGTCATCGCGATCGGTGATGAAGATCGCCTCACTGACCTCTTCGAGTGCCACCGGGAGATACGAAGTAGCCGCCCTCGGGCCCCCCAGCGTGAGTCGAGGGGAGCCGTCGGCCTTTTCACTTCGGACATTTCGGCGCCGGGGATGGCTGCTCATGACCGGCCAGAGCGGCGGGCTCGGGAGTGGCCCGGTCCGTCGCGATACGTGGTAGTTGGAGACGCAGTCCGGGGCGCGACCCGCCCGCGGTCCCCTAGGTTATCCCCCCGGAGGACGCCTCGCAATCATCCACTCTTGCGGCCAGACGAATGCGTCGAGCCACCCCACCGGGCGTCAATACAGGGAAACCCTTAGGGCGTGCGGGGCAAGACGGCGATGCTGGTTCCGAAGGCCTGCAGACTTCCTCGACGACACGGCGTGTGACTCCATCCGGCAGCTTGGCGCCGATGCGGGCAATGGCTCTTGGTGATCTCGTTCGCCGGGTTCCAGCTGAGGCGAGTCTGCCCGGGCTCGATGGCGGTTAGCGTGGCCCATCCCGTGACCTCGGGTTGGCCCTTCCTCCCGGTGGCAATGGGGTGACACCTTTGCTCCGATGAGCCTGCTCGACCGGCTGGAGCGACGAGGACTTCTGGTGGTGACCGGCAAGGGTGGGGTAGGGAAGACCACTATCGCCGGCTTGCTCGGCCGACTGCTTGCCGCCCGGGGACGGCGGGTACTCCTGCTCGAGGTGGATCCCCGCGAGAACCTGCACCGGTTGCTGGGAGTGCCGCCGGTTGGCGGAGAGATCGTACCCGTGGAGCCCCGCATATGGCTGGAGAACGTTCAGCCACGGGCGGTGCTCGAAGGCCTGGTGCGCCAGAAGGTGGCAGTACCGCTTCTGGCGGGGAAGATCGTGAGGAGTCCCGTTTTTCGGCACTTCGCCGACGGCGCTCCGGGACTCAAGGAAATGGCGGTACTGGGCCACGCGTTGCAGTTGCTGCGAGGCGAGGTAAAGCCCCGGGTCGACACCGTGATCCTCGACGCTCCAGCCACCGGTCACGGCCTCGCCTTGCTCTTGGCCCCGCTCCTGGTGGGAGAGGTGCTGGGTCGGGGCCCGCTCGGTAGGCTGGCCGCCGAGTTGGCGGATTTCATCCGCGATCCCAAGCAGGTCGGAGTGGTGATTGCTGCCCACGCCGAGGAAATGCCCGTGCAGGAGGCTGCGGAGCTCATCACCCAGCTCGATGAGCAGCTGGGGCGCCCTCCCGAGCTCGTGATCGCCAACGCGGTGTATCCGGAGTTCCCCCGCCGTCCCCCGCGCGCCCCGCGGGGCACAGCCGCGGCCCTGAAGCTCTGGAAGCAGCGGCGGAAGGTTAACCAGCGGGAGCTCGCACGGCTGCGGAGGGCGTGGGCCGGGCCGCAGCTGCAGCTTCCCTTGGTTGCAATCACCTCCGGTCCCGAACTGCTTGCGGCGTTGCAGGACCGGCTCGCCAAGGCGCTCGGCGGCTGAGAGCGCCATGAGTTTCGACCAGATCGACCGGCCGCTTCTGGTGGTCGTGGGCTCGGGTGGAGTAGGGAAGACCACTCTCGCTGCTGCGCTAGGGCTGGCCTCTGCTGCCGAGGGGACGGATACCCTGGTGATGACCTTCGATCCGTCGCTCCGGCTCAAGGACGCATTGGGTGTCGGTGAGGAAGCGAGCGACCGGGAAGTTCGGGTCGAAGTGGACGCCCCTGGACGGCTCGACGTAAGCCTGCTCGATCCCCAGCGCACCTTCGACCGGCTGATCCGGCAGTACGCCCCCTCCGAAGCCGCGGCGGAGCGCATCTTCGGGAACCGCTTCTACCGGCATCTAGCCGGAAATCTGGCGGGGATCCTGGAATACATGGCGGTGGAGCGGTTGTTCGAGGTGGCGTCCTCCCGCGCCTACCGGCGCGTCATCCTCGACACCCCACCGACTCGGCAGGCTCTCGACTTTCTCGAGGCCCCCGATCGGATCATCGAGTTTCTCGAGAGCGGGCCCATGCGGCTCGCGCTCCGGCCCTGGTTCGATGCCAGTGGCCGCCTGGTGGCGGCGCCACTCAAACTGGTGGGGCGCAGCCTGGAATCATGGCTGGATCGGCTGGTGGGCCTCGATCTGCTCCGGGACATGGCGGAGTTCTTTCAGGCCTTCGGTCCCTTGTACGACGGCTTTCGGCAGCGCGCCGGCGAGGTCCGCGGACTGCTGCGGGCGCGTGGCACGATGTTCCTCTTGGTGGCGGGGCCCGGCAGCGAGCGGATCCCGGACACCCTCTTCTTCGCGCGGCGCCTGACGGAAGCCGGCCTCCATTTGGGGCCGATCGTCGTCAATCAACTGCACCCTGAGGTTTCCGCTGCCGCGGTCGCCGCGTGCGGCGCGGGCCCGCTGGCCGAGGGCCTTCAGTTGATCGCGTGGCTGGGGCAACGCGATCACCAGGGACTGGCCGAACTTCGGAGTCTGCTGGGCGCGGGGGATGTGCTGGTTGATCTCCCCCTCCTTCCCGACGCCCCGACCGGCCTTGCTGCGCTGGGGGATTTGGGTGACCTCTTCCTCCGTCGTCTCGCCGCCACTCGATAGCCCCTCTTCTCAAACTCCCTTTCCTCATCCCCCCCGGCTGACAGCGCGGAAGGCCCGGCCATAACGCCGCCTTCATCGTGAGTTGTGCACAATTTCACCCCGCATTCAATGGGGCTTCATGCCCTGGGAGTTAGTTTATTGCCGCAGTGCGACAAGACGGGTAACGCAACGCGGCAGGGCGGGGAGGGAACAGCGATGATTCGACTCATCAAGCGCTATGGTGGCGGCAGCCGCAAGCTCTATGACAGCGAAGAGAGCCGTTACGTGTCGCTGGAGGAGATTGCGGCCTGGATTCGGGAAGGGCAGCAGCTCCGGATCGTAGACAGCAAGAGCGGAGAGGATGTGACCGCCCCGACTCTCGCCCAGGTGATCTATGAGGGCCACAAGCGGGGAGCGCCGTTTGTTTCGGGCGAGTTCCTGCACGAGATCATCCGGCGCGGCGGGAAGGCGGTGAGCGAGCAGGTGGAGCAACTGCAGGCCGGCGTGGATCAGCTGGTGAACCGGTTGCCTCCGGTGCGTCGGGCCCGCGGAGAAATGGGTGCCCTTCGGGGCAGCCTGGATCAGCTCAAGCGTTCGCTGACCAGGCTGGAGGAAGTTCCCGCCAGGGGCCGGAAGGGCTGATCAAAACGAGGAAGTCTTGAGGAATCCATAACAGGAGGTGTTTTATGACGAAGACGATGAGAGAGGTCAAGCGAGCTCCTCGGATCAGAGGGGCCGCCGAGCAGATCTATCTGGCGGGACTGGGTGCCTTTGCGCTCGCCGAGGAGGAGGGGACCAAGGTGTTTGAGACCCTGGTCAAGCGGGGCAAGGGCGTCGAGAAGATCAACAAGGCGCGTCTCCACAAGGTTCTGGGAGAGGTTGGAGAGAAGGTGGAGGGCGTGCGGGAGGGTGCGGAGCAGGCATTCGGCCGCTTCACCGCTCCCATCGATGCCGGTATGACCACGGCGCTGCACAAGTTCGGTGTCCCCACCCGGAAGGAGATTGCGCTGCTCACTAAGCGGGTGGAGGAGCTGACCCGTAGCGTCGAGCGGAAGGGGGCCCGTCGGCCCATGCCGCGCCGCCGCGTGCGTCCCGCGGCTCGTAAGGCCGAACCGGTGGGTGCCTACGCCGGGTAAGAGCGGGAGGCCGCAAGGCCAGGACAGGCAGATGTGAGGACCATATGAGGGAGGGCTCGGTCGAGAGTAGCTGAGACCGGGCCCTCCTTTCATTCGTCCTTCTTATCGTCCTTCGCCCACCTTCGTACCGTGTCAATCAGGCCGGCACCCGGGTAGGCGTGAGGGGAGATGGTGCCGATTCATATCGAACTGGCATGGTACCCCCTTCGCGGGGCTTGGGCGGCAGCGGCCGCTCGCTCAGGCGCCAGAGGAAGTTGCCTTGGGCCTCTTTCACCTCCGCTGCGCTCAGCCCGCGGTAGCCGCAGGGCGGCTTCCGGAAGGCGCGCGCGAGCGAGAGGATTGGCCAACCGAACGGCAAGTAGAACCCGACCAGGTCCCAGTCCCGCAACAGGGCGTGGAGCCGGTTCCGGGCCGGCGGTCGCCTGCGGTCCCGATCTTCCCGAATGAAGGCGAGAGGCCAGCCCCAGGGGAAGATCCGTCCCGAGCCGCCCCTTGGCCTGACGTGAGCGCCGGCAGAGGGTCGCGCAGGTGCCAGGGCCGACGGCCGTGGATCGCGACGAGTGCGTCCAGCTCTGCCTGCATCTGGCGGCGGATCCGCTTTGCCACGCGCCGGAGCTGGGCTCGATCCGGCTGGTCGAGCTCCGTGATCCCCTCGTCGCGAACCAGGCCGGGACGTCGATCGGCTCCCCGACCACGAAGATCAGGTGGGCGGGAAAGGCCATGTACCACATCCACGGGAATGTGATCGCCAAGAGCCCGATCGGCAGCGGAAGGAAGGGCACCCGAAAGACGGCCTGCATCAGGCGGTCGAGGCCCGGGAAGGTGTACCCGAAGGGGTGGATCCACTCCCCGTTGATGATGTGGACCGGGACTACCGGAACCCGATGCCGGGCGGCGAGCAGCACGAAGCTGGTCTTGAATGGCTGCAGCTGGTAGCGGCGATTGAACCCCTTGCCGATGCCGGGAACCCCTTCGGGGAAGTAGAGAATTCGATCTCCCCGCTGGATCAGCCGCTCGAAGTTGTCGAACGTCATGTCCACCCCGCCGCCCCGCCGCCAGAAGTTGTCCAGGCCGAAGGGGCGCATCCACCAGACGAACGACAGCTCCGCCTCGTAGACGGTGCGGAACTTCGCCTCCGGCCTCATTCTGTCGCGGCGCCAGAACTCGGCGTCGAGGTAGATCCCGTCGTGCGGAAAGGCATTGCCGCTGTGGTTCGCGGCCAGGATGACCGGACCATCGCGAGGGATGCGCTCCGCCCCGATGATTCGGCTCCGGAACCAGTGATCGGAGATCGGCGCCAGAAGGTCTCTCGATCACACTCCGACAATATTCCGGATCGAACGGGTCGATGCCGGCGGACGGAGAGGGGTCGGCTAGTTGCGGCATATCAGGCCCCCCGCCGGACGGCGAGCAGAAATGCGATGGCGAAGAGCCCGGCCCAGAGCGGCCACGGTCCGCCGAAGGCCATGATGATGGCGCCGGCCACCAGGCAGAAGCCGGCGATCAGCGTTCCCCGGATTCCGCTGAGAGCGGATGCTCTGTGGGGCGGCGGGTGGTCTTCTCCAGGACCCGCAGTCCCTCGGTGACCAGCTGGGGCACCTTGATCAGCGCGTCGATCAGATCCGGAGCCCCGCGCAGTTCCTCCTGCACCACCCGCAACGGGCTGAACTGGCGGATGAAGATCCGCCGGATGTGGCGTCTCGGACACCTCCGCCACGTTGAAACCGGGCAGGAGTGCGTGGCCGACTCCCTCGAAGGTGATGAGCGCCTTCACCATCAGGACCATCTCGACCGGGAAGTACATCCGGTACTGGGCCCCGCGGGTCACCGACTCCAGGATCAGCTGGCCGAGCGAGAAGGTGTCGAAGGTCGCGGCCCGCTTCCAGCGGCCGGAGAGCTCGGCGACCTCGCGACGGAAGCCCATCGGGTCGCCGTTGCGACCCGGCTCCGCCACCGCCGAGAGATACCGCGCCGCGTTGTCAGTGTCGCCGGTGACCAGGCAGTAGTAGTAGTAGAGCAGGGTGCGGCGCAGCTCGTTGTCGAGCCGGCCAACCATTCCCAGGTCGATGAATCCCGCCTTCGGCCCGGGCAGCACGACCAGGTTGCCGGGGTGCAGGTCGGCGTGGAAGACGCCGTCCTGGTAGATCATCCGGATGATGGCCGCGGCGCCGAGGTCGACCAGCCGGCGGCGCTCCTCGAGCGGGAGCTTCCTGGCCTCCGGGCTGTCGGGGCGCAGGCCGTCGAAGAACTCCATCGTGAGCACGCTCGAGCCCGCTGTATTCGCGGTAGATCGCCGGGAAGACGATGTCCGGCTCGTCCTGGAAGTTGGCCGCGAAGCTCTCGGCGTTGTCGGCCTCGCGCCGGAGGTCGACCTCGCGCAGGGTGTAGTCGACGAACTCGCGGATGATCCGCCTGGGCTGGTAGCGGGGGAACACCATCTGCAGCGCCCTGGCCAGCATCCGGAGCAGGAGGGCGTCCCGCCGCAGCGTCTCCCGGATCCCCGGCTTGACCGCCTTGATGACGACCGCGTCGCCCTGCGCGGGTCGTGGCCCGGTGGATCTGCGCGATCGAGGCTGAGCCGAGCGGAACGTCATCGACCCAGGCGAACATCTCGTCCATGGATCGGCCCAGATCCTCCTCGACCAGGTCCCGGAAGCCGGTCGAACGAGACCGCCGGGAGGCGGTCCAGCAGGTGCTTGAGCTCCTCGGTGACCGTCGCGCGGCAGGAGGTCTTCGCGTAGGCTCAGGATCTGGCCCAGCTTGATGTAGGTGGGGCCCAGCAGCTCGAGGCGGCGGCGAAGCTGGACTCGCGAAGAGGCAGGTCGCGGAGGTCGCGGCGCACCAGGGGACGCACGCATGAAGGCGAGCGCCGCCGTGAGCGAAAGGCGCGACGTCCCTCCTCGCGGCGGGTGCGCGCGCGGGCGAACAACCCGCCAGCAGAGAAGCCCGGCGAGGTGCCGATTGACCAAGAATGCCCGGCGCAGCAGGCCCGGAGGCTTGGTCACCGGCATGAGCTCGAAAGCCGGGATCGGGCGGATTCACCGGGGCGCGGCGCCGTCGTGCCGCCTTCGGGTCCCCGCAGGCCGGCCTCGGCAGCCCGGCGCTCAGCGGTGGCGTCCGTATCGCTCATGGCCGAGACCCATTCGAGCGAGGAGATCGCGCTGGCGAGCGACAGCTCGCCGGCCAGCACGACGCCCGCCACGATCTCCGCGAGCTTGTTGACCTTCCCCTTCCCGAAGCAGCCCAGGAGTTCGAGGCACTCCCGCTGGGTCGCCAGGCCGGTGCCGCCGCCGTGGGTCGCCACGATGAGGGACGGGATGGTGATCGAGAGGTAGAGCCCGCCCTCGGGGGTCAGCTCGGTAAAGACCACGGCCGCCGAGCCCTCCGCCACGTTGGCCACGTCCTGGCCGGTGGCGATGAACATCGCCGTGATCGCGTTGGGAGAGTGGAGGCCGTTGTTGTTGGCGCCGGAGAGGAACGCGCCGACGTTGGCAACTCCCCAGTGATACACCAGCGACTCCGGCTCGACCCGCAGGTGCTCGAGCAGGATGGCGCGGGGAATCACCGCCTCGGCGGTCACCCGCTTGCCGCGGGTCCGCATCACGTTGACGTGGGAGGCCTTCTTGTCGGTGGCGAAGTTCGACTCCAGATAGAAGCGGCGCACGGCGGGATGGTGGTCCACGATCCAGCTGCAGGCCGCGAAGGTCGCCCGGCCCACCATGTTCTGCCCCGCGGCGTCGCCGGTGGTGTAGTTGAAGCGCAGGAAGGCGAACTTGTTGGCCAGGTAGGTATCGATGTCCTGGAGCCTGGCCACGCTGCGAGGTGGCCTTCCGCCTCGCGGCGGATCTCCGCGAGATGCTCCCGTACCCAGTCACGGAAGTCCCGTGCCTCGCGGGCCGATTCGAAGACGAAGACCGGCGCCCGCTGCATGCAGTCCGCCGACCACGGTGCAGGTCACCCCGCCGACGAGGTTGAGCACCTTCATGCCGCGATTGTACGACGCGACCAGCGTGCCCTCGGTGGTGGCCAGCGGAATCAGGAACTCGCCTTGGGCGTGCTCGCCGTTGATCCGGATCGGCCCGGCGAGACCCGATCGGGATCTGCGCCACCCCGGTGAAGTTCTCGATGTTTCCGCAGGTGACTCCTGGGTCGAACGAGTAGCGCCCCAGGTGGCGGAGGGTGACGCCGGCGAACTCCTCGGCGAATCGCTGGCGCCGGGCCACCATCTCCGGGGCGTAGTTCTTGGTGTCGTCAGGGTCCCAGGGGACCGACACCCGGTGGCCGTTCTCGGTCGAGATGGCATCCCGGGCCGCGATCTCCAGCCGGCCGAACTGCTCGGTGTCCACTCGACAGAGGATCTCGTGGCTTCCTCTGGACAGCGGCCCGCCGCTTGCCCGGACCCGGGCGATTTGCTTAAGGCCGAACGGAGCCGGCGTCATCGGCGAAAGGTCGGCCGCCCGAACCTCGTGGCCGCCGCCGAGATCGAGCCAGAGCTGCTGGAGCGGGATGTCGAGGTCATCCACCCTCAGCTGCACAATTCCCGTCAGGGTGGCGTCGCTGAGGCGGTTCTTGAGACTGAAATGGAACCCCTCGCCGTCATTCTCCAGCGAGCCGGAAGTGTACAGCTGGCGAAGGAGAAGGGAAGGAATCTTCATAGGCGCTCGCTGGTTCGCGGCGCGGAGCACGCCGGTCACCTAACCTACTGGCGGCCTCATGAAGAAACCTTCTAGACCAGCGTGAAGATCCCGTTTCCTCGACGGGCACGAGGGAAGTCAGGCCCCGGCCTCTCCGGCGTACAGCGCCTCGATGATTTCCCGGAAGTGATGTTCCACTATCCGCCGCCTCACTTTGAGTGTGGGGGTCAAGAGCCCGGAGTCCACTGTCAGATCCTCGGTCAGAATCGCGATCCGCTTGGGCCGCTCGAACTGGGCCAGGTCCTGCAAGCGGCCCAAGGTCTCCTGCTCGAGCAGCTCGCGAACGCTGGGCTCCCGGCTCAGCCCGCCTCGGGTCCTATCCGCAATCCCATGCTCCTCCGCCCAGGGAATCAGGCGGTCGAAATCCGGGAGGATCAGCATCGCGGGAAACGGCCTCCGGTCTCCCACCATGATGGCCTGGGCGACGAACGGAGAAAGAGCCGTCCGGCCCTCGATCGGCTGGGGCGCCACCTTCTTGCCGCCCGCAGTGACGATCAGATCCTTGATCCGGTCGGTGATGCGCAGGAACCCGTCCGCGTCGAACTCCCCCACATCCCCGGTGTGGAACCATCCTTCCCGGTCGATAGCCTGAGCGGTGGCCTCAGGATTGTTCCAGTAGCCCCGCATCACGTTGGGGCCCCGGGCCAGGATCTCTCCCGTCTCCGCGATCCGGATTTCCACCCCGGGATAGGGAAGGCCCACGGTGCCCAGATGGATCGCGCCCGGCCCGTTGGCTGCCAGCACCGGAGACGTCTCCGTCAGTCCATAGCCCTCGTGGATCGGAAGCCCGGCGGCAAGGAAGAACCGGGCGACGGTGGGCGAAAGCGGAGCTCCCCCCGAGATCATGGTGGTGAGCCGCCCGCCCATCAGATGGCGGATCTTGCGAAAGACCAGCAGATCCGCGAGCCGGTACTGGGCCCGAAGCCAGAAGCGAGGCCGGTCGGCCCGCTAGCGCGGCGTCCATCACCGACCGCGCCGACCCGGCTGGCCCACCTGGAGGAGCTGGCCCTTGAGTCCCGGGGTGTTCATGACCTTGGCGTAGACCTTGTCGAACAGGCGCGGCACCGAAACCATGACGTGCGGGCGATTTCCAGCAGGTTGGCCGGCACGCGCCTGGATCGATTCGGCGTAGGCGATCGACCACGCCGTTGTCCCACAGGTAGTAATCGCAGGCCCGCTCGAAGATGTGCGAGAGCGGCAGGAAGCGACAGCGCCACCTCGCCCGGTTCGACCGGGAACGCCCCGTGCTGGTGGGTCGCCGCGATGATCGCCGCGATGTTGCCATGGGTCAGCATCGACCCCCTTCGGGCACGCCGGTCGTACCTGAGGTATAGATGATCGGTGGCCAGCGTGTCGGGCGCCACGCCGAGGGCTCGCTTGCGGAGCTCGTGCAGCCACGGGAGGTCGCTCTCGGTCGTCTCGAGCAGACGCGCCATCGACTCGGCCTTGGAGTCCTCCTGGTGATCGAAGGTGATCACGCGCTCGAGGCTAGGAAGCTGGTCTCGAATCGCCCGCGATCTTGTCGGCCTGGGCGGCGGTCGAGACGAAAGACCATCCGGGCACCGGAATCGCGCAGGATGAAGGCGACTTGATCGGGTGGCAAGGTTGGGTAAACGGGTACCACCACAGCGCCGAGGACGAGCGTCGCATAGTCGGTAACGGCCCACTCCGGGCGGTTCTCGCTGAGAATCGCAACCCTGTCTCCGGGGTTGAGACCCCAGGCGCGAAGTGAGGCGGCGACCCGAGCGACCTGCTGCTCGACCTCACGGTACGAGAGCGACTGCCAAGCGCCGCCCCGTTTGAACCGAAGCGCTTCCTGGCCGCCGAAGTGGTCCAGCCCGCCGTAGAAGATCTTGTTCAGGGTGTCGTGTTCGTACCGAGCCAGCGGGACAGCCGGTCGATCAGGCTGTCGCAAGGACGGGGGAGTAGCAACGGTCATGGGAGTCGGACCTCGGCCACTGGTGGCTGTCTCCAAAGGCGACCACCCCCGTAGTGCCGGGCCGCTGCCCGACGACCGCCGCGGGTGGAAGGGAGCGCGAGGGCAATGATAGGGGCGCGAGACTGAAGCTGTCGTGAAGATGGGGCTAAGGAGGCTACGGACAACGCTCGGTACCACTCCCCCGGCACCGGGGAGACCGGGCTCCGGACACCGCCGAGACGGAGGCGGCCTGCCTGGGAGGGGAGACCTGATTTCGGGCCCTATCTCGGGTCCGCCCGGTTACGCTTTCCTCTCCTCTACTCGACTCATAGCCTGCTCGGCGAGAGCCGCGATGGTCAGACTGGGGTTCACGCCCGGATTTCCCGGCATGATCGATCCGTCCACCACGTAGAGTCCCGGATATCCGTGGATCTGACAGTCGAGATCGATGACCCCCAGGCTCGCGTCTCGCCCGAACCTGCAGCCGCCGAGGATGTGGGCCGTCATCGGGATATTGAACAACCCCTCGTTGATCGAACCCATGGGAATCCCGCCGGTGCGCTGGGCAAAGGCTCGGGTGATCCGGTGGCCGATCTCGATCTTGGCGTTGATCGGGTGGTCCCGGTCGGGCTCGGAGACCAGGCCGCGCCGGAAGAACGTGAAGAGCACCCCGCCCGAGCCGGAGCCGGATGCGGTTGTCCTCCGTCTGCATCACCAGGATGATGGTCGTGCGCTGGGCCCACCCCGGCAGCACGTGGGTGCGCAGGAAATCTCCGGGCCTCCGGAAGGAATCGGCCACCGACTGGAAGCAGGCGGCGAAGCCAGGTTCCCGGAGTCGATCATCGGGCCGCCCAGGAAGCGCATGGCGGAAGATCCGGCGGGATACCGCACTGGCTCGATGGTGGTCACCGGGTCGGCCTGGAAGATGGACGTGACGGCGATCCCGCTCGGAGTAGTCGATGTCCCGATGCGGCTCACGCTGCCGAGGAGAGCCTCGCTATTGGTGCGCACCACCTCGCCGAGCCGGGGCGAGATGGCGGGCAGTGAGCGGGTGACGTCCCGGCAGCGAAACAGCAGCCGCAGCGTGCCCAGTGTTCCCGCCGCGAAGATGACGTTTCGCGCCCGCAGCCGCCGCGTCTGGCGTGGCCGCCATCCCTTCCGGCTCGACGGTAGGTCACCTCGTAGCGCGCCCCGTCCGGCTCGCCGGCGCGCGAGCGGCCGAATGTCGCGCACTTCGGAATCGGCCCGGACCTCCGCGCCGAGCTTCTCCGCGAAGTAGAGGTAGTTCTTGACCAGGGTGTTCTTGGCATTGTGCCGGCAGCCGACCATGCAGCCGCCGCAGTGGATGCAGCCGCGCCGCGGCGGCCCCTGGCCCGCCGAAATAGGGATCGGGTACCTCGCGGCCCTCCTCCCCCGGAGCGCCGAAGAAGATCCCCACCGGGGCGGGCCGGAAGCGTCTCGGCCGGCCCAGCTCGACCGGCGATTTCCTGCAGCACGGCATCCGCCGGGCCCAGGCGTGGATTCGCGGTGACCCCCAGCATCCGGCGCGCGGTCGCATAGTGGGGGCGGCAGCAGGCGCTGCCAGTCCACCGGGTCCCGCCAGGCCGCGGTCTCGAAGGCGGCCTCCTCCGGCTCCATCAGCACGTTGGCGTAGCCGAGGCTGCCGCCGCCCACGCCCGCAGCCGTGCAGCACGAAGACGTCGCGAAACGGACTGATCTGGAGAATGCCGCGGCACCCGAGCGAGGGGGCCCAGAGGTATCGGCGCAGGTTCCAGTTGGTCTCGGCGAAGTCCTCATCCCGGAAGCGGCGGCCGCGCTCCAGCACGACGACGCGGTAGCCCTTCTCCGCCAGCCGCAGCGCCGAGACGCTGCCCCCGAAGCCTGAACCGATGACGACGTAGTCGATGCCCTGGCCGATCATAGGCGGAAGTCTAGTCGGAGCGGCTGAACATCGAATGAAGCGGTGATGAGGCCGGCTTGGCGCTTCCCGACCTCCGGGAGCGGCTTGATGGAGGAAAGTCGGATCAGCTTGACGGTTTCTCCCGGCCGCTCGATCGGAAGGCCGTGCCCGACTCCCGGCATGATGGCGAGTTGGGCTCCGGGGATTCGCTCCGACAACACAACCGAGTGGCTGGGACGAGAGATGCCAGTCCCGTTGGCCGGCCAAGATCAAGGTCGGCGTGGCGATCTCCGCGAGGCGCTGCTCCAGCGACGGCCGGGTGCTTACCGCGCGCAGGGCCTGGATCAGCGCCGTGCGGCTCATGGCCTCCACCTGATCGGTCCACCGCTCGACGACCTCGGGCGAGGAGCGACGAAAGTCCGGGGTAAAGACGCCGTAGGCGGCCTGGAGGGCGAGCCAGTGGGGAGCGCCGACCAGGGCGACGGTGGCGGCCAGCGCGTCGAGCTCGCGGCGGCGAACCCAGGGCTCCGCGCTCCCACTGGTCGACATCAGGATGAGGGCGGAGAGCCGCTCCGGGATACTTCAGCGCGAAATGGACCGCTGCCATCCCGCCCATGCTGTACCCGCCCAGGATCACTCGCTCGACTCGGAGCGCGTCGAGGACCCTGAGATAGTCCTCGGCCACGTCGACCACCGACCAGGAGGACCGGGGCACGCCGCTCCTGCCGTGAGCGCGCAGGTCCGGGGTGATCACCCGGTATGTGGTGGCCAGCTTCGCCACCATGGCATCGAACATGTGGCCGGCGCACCACATCCCGTGGGCGAGAAGAAAGGCCTCCCCTTCGCCCTCGTCACGGACGAAGAGCCGCGCCGGCCCGATCCGCACCCGCTGTTCCAGGGTCGTGCCCCCGAGGTGGCCGGCGGAAGGAGAAGGCTTGCCCTTTCCGCTCGGTCTGGAGCCGGGCGCGGCCTCACCGCGACCGCCGGAAGTCCTCTCAAGCCCCATCAATGGTCTCCTCGAGCGCGGCCAGGTCGGCCGGGGTGTCTATGTCGGGGTTGGCTCCCGGGACGTCGACAACGGTGACGAGGGAGGGTCGGGTTCGAAGAATGATACCTATCCCTTGGTCGCCTTCCACTTCATTCGCCAGGGCCCACGCCGACCGTGCCAGCAGCACCGGATGACCCGGCGCTTCCGGCTGCCGGGCGTAGCGCGGTCGGACGATGGGGGAGGATCCCTGACGCCAGGTTGCAATCAGAGCGGCGATGGTCGACGCCTGGACACCGGGCTGATCGCCGAGAAGCAGCAGGGCTGCCTCAACCCGCTGCTCCCGTCCTGCCGCAGCGAGGGCTGCCAGGCCGAGGCGCAAAGAATTGGCCAGGCCGCTGGTCGGGGAATGGTTCTCTACGACTTCGATCCCTTGGCGCCGGAAGAGATCCTGCAGGGGTGCATCGTCCCTGGCGACCACCGCGGCGGTGCCGTCCAGTACGCCAAGCGACCTGGCCTCGGTGGCCGCGTCGATCACGAACTGAACTAGGGGCTTGCCCCGGACTGGTGCTAGCAACTTGGGGCCGCCGAAGCGGCTGCCACCACCGGCGGCGAGAATCAAGCCGAAGGTACCGGAAGCGGTGGACGAGGATTGCAAAGGCGAGCGACTCGGCGGCCGTAGAGAAGAATGGTATTGGAAGGATGTCGCGGTGAGCTGAAAGGAATCAGGGGGCGCCCCCCGGTGGGAACCCCCCGGCCGACTCTTAGCCTCCAGAGCCGGGATCGGGGCCACGGCGTGGGGGGCACGCGTCCAGCCACGCCTGCTCCGCCGGATCGAACACCCGCGACCGGGTGAGAAACCGGACGCCGAGCGGCGCCTCGAGCGAGAAGCCGGAGCCGCGCCCGGGGACCACGTCGATCAGCAGCTGGGTGTGCTGCCAGACCTCGAACTGCTGGCCGCCGATGTAGAACGGCGTGCCGTCGAGCTCACCGAGCAGCACGTCCCGCTGGCCGACGCGAAACTCGCCGCGGGGGAAGCACATCGGCGCGCTCCCGTCGCAGCACCCGCCCGACTGGTGGAAGAGCAGCGGGCCGTGCTGCGCCACCAGCTGGCGCAGCACGGCCGCGGCCGCGTCGGTCGATCGCGACCGCGGGGCACGTCCTCCATTAGAAGAAGCCCAGCTTCTTGGGGCTGTAGCTCACCAGCAGGTTCTTGGTCTGCTGGTAGTGATCCAGCATCATCTTGTGGTTCTCCCGCCCGATCCCCGACTGCTTGTAGCCGCCGAACGCCGCGTGGGCGGGATAGGCGTGGTAGCAGTTGGTCCACACCCGGCCCGCCTTGATGCCGCGGCCCATCCGGTAACAGGTGTTGGCGTCGCGGCTCCAGACGCCCGGCGCCCAGCCCGTAGAGCGTGTCGTTGGCGATGGCCAGCGCGTCGTCCATGGTCTTGAACTTGGTGACCGACGACCACCGGGCCGAAGATCTCCTCCTGGAAGATCCGCATCCGGTTGTGGCCCTCGAAGATGGTCGGCTGCACGTAGTACCCGTCCTTGAGCTCGCCGGGATGCACCCGGCGGGCACCACCGGTCAGGACCTTGGCCCCTTCCTTCTTCCCGATATCGATGTAGCTCAGGATCTTCTCCAGCTGATCGTTGGAAGCCTGGGCGCCGATCATGGTCTTGGGATCCAGCGGGTTCCCCTCGACGATCTGCTTGGTCCGGGCCACGGCCCGTTCCATGAACGCGATCGTAGATCGACTCCTGCACCAGGGCCCGCGACGGGCAGGTGCAGACCTCGCCCTGGTTCAGGGCGAACATGACGAAGCCTTCGAGCGTCTTGTCGAAGAAGTCGTCGTCGGCCTCCATGACGTCGGCGAAGAAGATGTTGGGCGACTTGCCCGCCCAGCTCCAGCGTGACCGGGATCAGGTTCTCGGAGGCGTACTGCATGATCAGCCGGCCGGTGGTCGTCTCGCCGGTGAAGGCGACCTTGGCGACCGCGGGCTGCGACGCCAGCGGCTTGCCGGCCTCGACGCCGAAGCCCTCCACCACGTTGACCACGCCGCTCGGCAGGATGTCCGGCGATCAGCTCCATGAACGCCATGATGGACACCGGCGTCTGCTCGGCCGGCTTGATCACCACGCAGTTCCCGGCCGCGAGCGCGGGCGCCAGCTTCCAGGTCGCCATCAGCAGCGGGAAGTTCCACGGGATGATCTGCGCGACCACGCCCAGCGGCTCGTGGAAGTGGTAGGCGACCGTGTCCTCGTCGAGCTCGCGACAGCCCGCCCTCCTGGGCTCGGATGCAACCGGCGAAGTAGCGGAAGTGATCGATGGCCAGCGGGAGGTCCGCGTGGGTCGTCTCGCGGATCGGTTTCCCGTTGTCGATCGTCTCGATGAAGGCCAGGGTGTCGAGATTGGCCTCCATCCGGTCGGCGATCCGGTTGAGAATGTTCGCCCGGTAGGCTGGCGAGGTCCCGTTCCAGCTCAGGGCGGCGGCGTGCGCCGCGTCGAGAGCCTTGTCGACGTCCTCGTGGGTCGACCGCGCCACCTCGCACAGCGGCTGGCCGGTGATCGGCGTCGGATTGGTGAAGTACTGTCCCTTGGCCGGCGGCGACGTACTCGCCCGCGATCCAGTTGTCGTAGCGGGCGCGGATGGGGACGGATGGCTTGAAGCCGGCAGCCACCTTGGGAAGCGCAGCGTCGGCGGCTTGCTTGGTGGCGGTACCCATAATGACTTCCTCGCTTCAAAGGGTGGCAGCGCCCGAACAGATGTCCGGCTCTCGAGAGTGGAGGCATGGGGAAAAGCGCCTCAAAGCCCAATGATTTCGAATGGTTCGTGAAGATCTCCGGAAGATTTTGAGAGGTTATCTAGTGAAAGGGGGAGCCCGAACTCTCCGGCAGAGTATTGTGCCCCTGCCGGCCGTTGGCAAGGCGGGCGTTGCGGTTCCGCCGAGGCACGGCGGGATAGAGTTCCCCCGGTTCCCCTTGACCAGGGGTAGCCAAGTCCTTACGATAGCGGTTCCTATGAACCGCACGCCCAATCGCCTGAATGGTCGAAATTCCAATCCTCCTGGTACCGGGGCGGATGGGGCGTAAACGCTGTAATCTCTTTGCGCTGCCAGCCCGTCCAGTCCTACCGGACGGGCTTTTCGTTGGGGGTCTCTTTGGGGTGTAGCTCAACTGGCAGAGCGCCCGGCTGTTAACCGGGAGGTTGCAGGTTCGAAGCCTGCCGCCCCAGCTGAAAGGATGGGAACAAGAAAGGGACGGCGAGCGCATCGCCTCGCCGTCCCCTCGTGGTGTCCGCGTCGTTGCGGATTACTCGTCCTTGTCCTTCGGCGGCTGTCCGGCCGGCGTGCCCGCGGGTGGCAGCGTCTTCAGCAGCTCGTCCGCACCCTCATCGATCCGCTCCTGGGTGGGAGACTTGGCCGGCGCCTCGTTGTGTACCAGACCCTGCCAGGCGGCCTTACCGGTCTTGCGATCGACCAGCTGCATCAGGAAGCCGGCATCCCGATTCTCGACCGGCGTAGTGGTGCTGTAGCCGACGCCACCGGAATAGCCCCATCCATACCCCCAACCGGACCAGCCGGGGTAGTAGCCACCGGCGCTGGTCGTGGTGGTCACGTACGAGGTGCTCTTCTTCACGCCCAGGTAGTAGCGAATGAAGAAGTCCGCCTTCTCGGGGTCGCTCACTTCCTTATACCCCTTGTTCTGCATGTTGCGGTCGACCGCGCTGCGGATCCGCTGATGGACGATGCTGTTGTTGACGGTGGCATCGGTCGCGCCCTGGACGTCCTGCTGGCCGGCCCAGGCATACGTCGGGGCCTGGGGGATCGCCAGGGTGTAATCGCGGTCGGTGTCGATGGTGGGGCCGCTTGCACAACCGAGCATGACCAGGGCTGGGAGCAGCACTCCGAGCCGCCCGGCGGTGGAAGCTTCCTTCATGGCGAAACCTTGCATAGGAACACCCAGGTTGAGGTTACGTGCCGGCTCGCGGACCGCAGCCGGGTCCGAAGCGAGGCAGGGGGTACAATATACGTCGGGGGGGGCGGTCCCCCGTATCCCCAGGATTGCCCTACGGCCCCGACTATGGATGACGTTTCGCCGGAGACTGCGGCGCACACCCATAGGGCCCTTCCGTCCTTAGCGCCACCGTCCCGGCACCCGTAGCTTCCTGCGATGCCCAGGGACGACGCCCGCCACGATTCGTACGCCGCCCTCCGCCTCCCCGGTTTCCGTTGGTTCTCCGCCAGTCTGCTGACCCAGACCCTCGCGACCCAGGTCCAAGGCGTGGTCGTGGGGTGGCAGGTCTATCAGAACACCCGGGATCCCTTGGCCTTGGGGCTGGTCGGACTGGCCGAGGCCCTGCCGTTCCTCGGCATGGCGCTCTTCGCCGGTCATGTGGCCGATCGGGCCTCACGGCGGAGCTTGGTGCTGATCTCGCTCGCGATGCTCAATGTCTGTTCCGTGGCGCTCCTCCTGTTCACGGTCACCGGCCGGGTCGGTCCCGGGAACGTTTGGCCGGTCTACGCGGTGCTATTCACCAGTGGCGTCGCGCGGAGCTTTCTGCAGCCGGCCCGGACGGCGATGATCTCGGAGCTGGTGCCGCCGCCGCTCTATCCCAATGCGGTGGGTTGGCGCACCTCGGTCTGGCAATTCGGTGCGGTCCTGGGCCCCGCCCTGGGCGGCGTGCTGTACGGCCTCGGCGGGGCCCCGCTCGGATACCTGATCGATGCGGTCCTAATGGCGGCGGCCTGGGTGACGCTGGCCTGCGTGCGTTCCACCGCGCGGCCGCCGACGCCCGCAACGACCAGCATGTTGGCCAGTCTGACCGAGGGCCTCCGGTTCGTTTGGACCCGGCCGATCCTGCTGAGCGCCCTGACGCTCGATCTCCTCGCGGTCCTTTTCGGTGGAGCGGAGGCGCTGCTTCCCATCTTCGCCGCGGAGATCCTCCACGTGGGGCCCACCGGGCTCGGCGCTCTGCGAGCCGCGCCCGCCGTGGGCTCGATGCTGACCGCCCTGGTGCTTGCCCACCGGCCGCCCATGGCGCGCGCCGGCCGGGCGCTGTTCACCGCCGTATCCGTCTTTGGTCTGAGCATGATCGGGTTCGGGCTTTCGCGGGATGCCCTGCTCTCCTGGATGCTGCTCGCCGTCGCGGGGATGGCGGACAACGTGAGCGTAGTGTTGCGTGCCACCCTGCTCCAGGTGCTCACTCCGACTCAGCTCCTGGGGCGGGTCTCGGCGGTGAACGCGATCTTCATCGGATCCTCCAACGAAATCGGCGCCTTCGAGTCCGGCGTGGCGGCGAAGCTGCTGGGCGCAGTTCCCGCCGTCGTGCTCGGCGGCCTCGTGACCCTGGTGGTCGTCGGCGTCGTCGCGTGGCGGGTACCGGCCTTGCGCAGGTTGGAGCGCATCGATTGAGGGGCGTCGCCGGTGTTCCTGCGGGTGCCTTGTCATCCTGCCGTGCGCCGCGTAGGCTAAGGACGCCTCCTCCTTGCGAATCCCAGACCCCGGGACCGACGTGACCCACGCTCGCGAGTCCTCACCTTTGCGCGTCGCCATCTTCTCCGAAGTCTATTGGCCGATGGTGAGCGGGGTCGGTGTGATCCTGCCGCGGCTGGCGGACGCGCTCATGGCGCGTGGACACGTGGTGCGGGTCTACACCGCTAGCTACCCGCTGCCCCCAGGTGCCATCGAGCGCCCGGAGGTGCATCGCTCCCCCAGCGTGCCGCTCTTCGTGTATCCCGATGTGCAGTGGGCCTTTCCACGCACGCGCGATATCGCGGCCGACCTCCGCCAGTTCCAGCCCGATATCATCCATGTCGCCACCGAATTCTCCATGGGACTCACCGGGGTGAAGCTGAGTCACCAGCTCGGAGTTCCGCTGATGGCCTCCGCCCACACCGACTACCAGAAGTACGCCCTGCGGTACGGGGTTCGCTGGATTCTCAGAGCCGGGCTGGATCTATCTGCGCTGGTTCTACGCCCACGCGGATCAGGTCCTCTGTCCGTCGCGCTGGTACGCCCGATATCTCCTGAGCCGCGGCATCTCCAATGCCGGAGTCTGGACTCGCGGGGTGGACACCCACGAGTTCCACCCCCGGTACCGGAGCCAGGAGTATCGCGATGCGTTCGGCGTGGGCCCCGATGACCTCCTGCTGACCTACGTCGGCCGTCTGGCCAAGGAAAAGGATCTCCACCTTCTCCTGCGCGCCTGGGAGGACCTGCGCCGCGTCCGGGGCAACGCCCAGCTGGTGCTCCTCGGCCGGGGACCCCTGGAGGAGGAAATTCGCCGGCGAGCCATCCCCGGCGTGCACACCTCGGATGTGCTTCGTGGTGAAGAGTTGGCGGTCGCTTACGCCTCCGCCGACCTGTTCGTCTTTCCCTCTCCGACGGAGACTTTCGGAAACTCGCTCCTCGAGGCGATGGCTTCCGGGCTGCCATCCCTGGCGGTGAGCGCCGGTGGGGTGCTCGAGTTCGCGCAGCACGACGCAACGCGTGGCTGGTCGAGCCGGGAAATGGACCGGCCCTGCGGACTGGTCTGGAGCGGTTGATGCGCGACGGCGACTTGCGACGGCTGCTGCGGGAGGGCTCACTCCGCACCGCCCGGAGCGGCGTTGGGACGTGATCTACGATGAGTTGGAGGACGATTACCGGAGTGCCATGCGCGAGGGGCCAGCGCCCGGGCTGCGTAATTCCCTAGAGTCCCGCCGCCTTCAACCCGGCGTAGGTCAGCGCCGCGATCGTCCCCGATATCGGGATCGTGAGCACCCAGGCCCAGACGATCCGCCCGGCCACCCCCCACCGGACCGCGGAGATGCGTTGGGCCGTACCCACTCCCACGATGGCCCCGGTGATCGTGTGTGTAGTGCTCACCGGAATGCCGAAGCTCGACGCCATCAGGAGCGTGATCCCGCCCGCCGTCTCCGCGCAGAATCCGCCGAAGGGCCGGAGGCGCGTGATCTTCGCCCCCATCGTCTTGACGATCCGCCAGCCGCCCAGCGCCGTCCCGAGCGAGATCGCGCTGTAGGCCATCATCTCGACCCACAGGGGGATTTGGGATCCGTCGGTGAGATAAAACCGTCCCAGCCAGCCGTCCTGCCCCCTGAACATCACCTGGCTGGAGACCAACAGGCTGACGATGATGCCCATCGTCTTCTGGGCGTCATTGGCGCCGTGGCCCAGGGAATACAGGGCGGCCGAGACGAGCTGGAGCCGGCGGAAGATCACGTCCATCGAGTCCCGGGGCTGCCGCTGCAGCAGCCAGCTCAACCCTACATACAGACCCAGAGCGATCGTCATGCCCAGCACGGGAGCGACGAAGATGAACAGGATCGGCTTGATCCAGCCGCCCAGCACCAGGGCGCCGACCCCGGCCTTGGCGATGGCCGCGCCGCCATAGCCGCCCAGCAGGGCGTGCGAGGAAGAGCTCGGCAGGCCCAGCCACCAGGTGATCAGGTTCCAGAGGATGGCGCCGAGCAGCGCGCCCAAGATGACCAGGGGATCCACGACCTTGGGGTCGATCAGCCCGTTGCCGATGGTCTTGGCCACCGCGGTGCCGACCGTGAAGGCCGCCACGAAATTGAAGCCCGCCGCCCAGATCACCGCGACTCCGGGTGAGAGCACCCGGGTCGAGACCACGGTGGCGATGGAATTGGCGCTGTCGTGGAAGCCGTTGATGAAGTCGAAGACCAGCGCCACGCCGATGATCGCGAGGATGTAGACGACGGAGTCGGTCCATCGTCAGCCGTGCTTGATCGAGATGGACTCGAGGACGTTGGCGACGTCCTCGGCGGAATCGAGGGTCTTTTCCAGGTTGTCGTACAACTCCTTCCACTTGATCACGGTCACCGGATCGGGCGTGCCCTTCGAACAACTTCCCGAGCCACTCGTGGTACAGCGAGTCTCCTTCTTCCTCCAGCCGCTTGACGGCGACGCAGGCCGTGAGTACCGTGCCCCCCTTGTCGTTGGAGAGCCCCTTCACGGCCAGGTGCGTCTGCTCGGTGATCCGCTTGACCACCTCAGCCAGCAGGATGGCTCCGGTGGGAGCTCTGCCGGCGTGGAAGATCTGCGCCCGGCGCGCGACGCCATCGATCAGATCGACGACGTCGTCCAGCCGTGAGGCCAGGGCATGGATGTCTTCACGATCCAGCGGGGTGATGAAGGTCCGGTCCAGTCGGCCGACCACTTCATGAGTCAGCTGGTCGGCTTCGTGTTCCACCCGCTTGATCGAATCAACCAGGTGACGGCGGTGATGGTCGTCTGCCCTGAGCAACTCCTCCAACAACCCCGCCGCCTCGACCGCCAGCTGGGCCACGGCCGTGAACAGGTCGAAGAAACGCTCATCCCTGGGGAGCAGCCGCACCGGGGACCCCGCTAGTGAGTGGTTGGCGTAGGGTTGGAAAAGGAACGGGCGAGAAGATAGCCACAGACCAAACGAAGGCAAGCGGATGGCTCACTGGCCCGGCGTGAGCCCGGCCACCGTGAGCACATCCTCCGGTTGGATCAACCAGTGATCCGGTTCACCCGGTTCGAGGTCCTCGCGCGAGAACGGCCCCCAGAGCGCCGCCGCGGTCAGGACGCCGGCGCCCCGTCCGGCGTACAGGTCGTGAATGCTGTCTCCGACGTACATCGTGCTGGCGGGATCGGCGTCGAGCAGGGCCACCGCGCGGTCCACCGGCTCCCGGTCCGGCTTCGGGGATTGCACATCGTCGACGCAAACCAGGACCTCGAAGGCCTCCTCCAGGCCTACCCGTCGCAGGCCCCGAAGCGTCCCCTCCCGGTTCTTGCTGGTCACCACGCCGGTCCGCCGGCCATTTCGGCGGATCACGCCCAGCAGTTCCGCGATCCCCGGGTAGGGTCGGACCATGCGGTCGTGATTCGCCAGGTTGTAGGCGCGATAGGTGGCCACCATCCGCTCCAGAGTGTCGGGCTCATCAATCCATTCCTTGAACTGTTGGCGCAACGGTGTCCCCAGTCCCCGCAGCCAATCGGCGTCGGATCGGGGCGCGAAGCCGTGGGCCGCCATGGTGTGATGATAGCTGTCCAGGATCAGCCGGATGGAGTCGATCAGGGTTCCATCCAGGTCGAAGAGGATGGTTTCGATGCGCTGCATGGGGAGGAAGCTATGATGCTCCCACCTCCGAAACCACCGCGGTCCGGGCCCGCTCAGGATGGCGAGCGAAAGACGATGACGCCGGTCAGGACCGGAGTGCACGGTGCGCCGTGGGTCCGCAGAGTGGGCAGGGAAGGGAGCCTACGCAATAGGTCCTCGTCCGATAGCAGAGCCAGCGTAGCGATCAGAGCCTCTTCTCCGGCGGTGTGACCTCCGGCCACGAACCGCAGCGCTCGGTCCAGCTGGTTCAGCGTCTCCGCGTCCCGGCGGCGGGCCGCCGAGGCGCCTAAGGCCCTCAGTCGTCGCAAGAGACCGCGAGCCTCGGAGGTAAGCGCGGCATCGGCCCATCGGCGGGCGGTCAGACGCCCCAGCCGCTCCCGAACCCAAGGGCGAAGGGATGCGAGCAGCTGTTCTGCCTCTGGCGGTTCCAGAGGGAGCCCCCGAAGCCCGCGCTGTGCTGCTGCGAGTCGGTCGGTGATCAGGGCCGGAGACTCCCACCAGGTTCCGTCGGGCGCCCGCCACTCGAGCACGGTGATCTTCTCGGCCCCGACGACGATCTCGAACCCGGCGAGAACCCCTGGCTCGGGATCTTCGAGTACCGCCACGCCTGCGATACCGGTCGCCTGGCCCAGGGCCCGGGCCGTTCGGTCCCGCCAACCCCAGCCTCCCTCGCGGCCGTCGAGGCCGTCGAGGCCCAGGAGTCCGGGGAGCCGAGCCTTGAAGGCAAGGCGGTAGGCGGCGTGGAGTCGCCGCTCGATTTCCTCGGGCGGAGCGAATCGCACTACCGCCACGCGAGCGTGCCTCGATCCAAGGCGCAGCGCGCGGCCCTCCCGTTGCGCGAGTCGTACCGAGGTCCACGGCAGGTCGTAGTGAACCACGCGCTCCGCCGCCTGGAGATCGAGGCCCTCGGCGGTGACATCGGTTGTCACCAGACACCGTGGCGCCCAGGCCCCGGACGCCTCGGCCTTCCCACCGACTCCGAAATGGGCCAAGACCGAGGCGCGAGGGACGCGCACCGCGCCGATCCCGCTCCCAGATCCGGTGCACCATGCCACGCGAGGGGTGTCGAGGTGGTTCCGCAGGTATCGTACGGTCTCCTGCGCGGTGACGAACACCAGGCTTCGCCTCTGATCGGCGAGCATCTCTTTCAGACAGCGGCTCTTAGCGTCAGGGGCTTCGAGGCCGGGGCGCAGCAGATCGATGAGCCGCGTGATGCCCGGCAGATCGTCGAGAGTCAGAACGGCGGTCGTCGCCGTGGCCACTCCTGGGTCCAGGACCGGCCAGAGCACCAGCTGGTCCGGTGCCGATCCCGTGAAGCTCCTCAGTGCCGCCCGATTCCACTCGCGCCCACTCGCGAGGGCGTCTCGAGCCTGGAGCAACAGCGCCCGGTACCGGCGCAAGGCACCGAGCAGGGCCGCTGGACTCGAGGCGGCTGCATGCCAGAGCACGCTCCGCACCAACGCCGCGATGCCTGGTTCCTCCGACAGCGTGAGCCCGTCCAGTACGGCATACACCGCCGGCGGGAATTCCGAAGGCGGGTGCACGACATCAGGGACCGCTTCGGGACGGTCCCCTGCGGCTGGTTCCTGGCCCACGATCACCAACTCGCCCAGCGCCGGGTGCGATTGATCCAGCCGCAGCAATTCTCCTAGGGATGGCACCCCGTGCCAGAGCAGCGCATCGTCCCGTAGCGCCAGCTGGAGCTGGGCGCCCAGGTCGGCGAGCCGATTGACCACCGGCGTCGCCGAGAGGAGCAGGACTGGCCGCCCGACCAGATGGGGAGCCAACTCGCGGTATCGGCGGGTGCTTGGATTCCGGAAGTGGTGGCTCTCATCGATGATGACCAAGCCGACTGTTTCGGGCGGCAGGGCTCCTCGGCTCAGGCGTTCGTGAGAGTGCAATCGGACGGGGCAGCCGAGCCGGTCGGCGACCCTTCGCCACTGTGGCATCAGCACCGCGGGAACTACACAGAGGGTGGGATGTGCTCCGTTGATCCGGGTGGCAGCTGCCAGGGCCACGTAGGTCTTCCCACTCCCCACCGGGTCCGCGAGCATGCTGCCGCCGTACCGGGCCAGGCCGGCCAGGATCCGCGCGAAACTCCCGACCTGGTCAGCGCGCAGCCAGGAAGGAGACTTCGCGTCGGATCGAGGGAGCCGGAGCGAGCTTGCCAGCGCACTGGCGACCGCCGCCGGGGCGGCGGATGGTCCGAGTCGGAGTACCGGCTCGAGAGAATCTCGCACCCGGTGAAACGCCTCAGCTGGCAGCCTCGCGACCGCGGCCCACCATCGCCAGCGCGGCGCGCTCGCCGGGCGTGAGGTCGAGATGACGGGCGCAACGCTCATCGAGGTCCTCCTGAATCGGATGGCCGGCGGCTCCCGCGCGGGCCAGCGTGGCCAGCTCAGGATCGGACATCGCACTGGCAGGGAGCGGGAGACCCCCAATGACACTTGCGGTGAATCGCGCGTAGCCACCGCTCGCCGGCATCGCCGTCAAACGCGCCAAACTGGTGAGCCAGGTGGCGTTGAGCCACGCGGCCAGACGAAGGGCCTCCTCGGCGGACGCGGTTGGCAGGACGTAACAGCTGTTCAGCGGAATCGGGTCCTTGGTCGGAGCGCCGGTCAGCGCTAGCGCGGCCAGGCGGCGGGTGAGATCGGCCCAGACCACCCGCCCCGCCGCACCCAGCGCCGCGGTTCGAAACACCGTCCAGGGCGGGCCTCCGGTGAAATCGGCTCGAGCCCGGAGCCGCGCTTCATGCGCGAGAAAGTGCCGAGTGGCCTGCTCTGGAAGCCGGTGGAAGGGGCGGCCCTCCGCGTCGTGCGTCCAGACGATTCGAGTCCGGAGTTCCGCCCGGAACGGTCTCACGTCACGACCCCGGATCGCCCAGCGAATCAGGACCGGCTCGATCGGCACCTCGGGGTTGAGGAAGAGGTGATTGGCTCCGGTCTTCGCTCCCGACTGCACCTGGTATCGCCCGGCGAGCGGGGGATGGCGGACCGTGACCGCGTCCCGCGCCTCCCGGACATCGGGACGGGTCAGCACCCAGGGCGCCCCGCCGAGCAGGGCCGCCTGCGGAGTGACCGCCGCGACATTCACGCCGAGCGCGTCTCGCACCACGCCGTGGAGGCGGGGGGCTCGCTTGGAGAGCACCAGGGCCAGCGGATAGGTCGTCGCCTGAAACCGCGCGTGAGGGTCGGCGGTCAGGTCGGCCACGGCGTGGAGCGTCGCGTGGCTGCCCAGGGCCTGGCGGGCCGCGGTGGCGTAGCCCGCGGTAGCCACCTTCGAAGGGAGCAGCATGGCCATCGCGCCGCCGGGGGCAGTCAGCTCGAAGGCGCGCTCCAGGAACGCCACCGCCAGGTCCGGTCGATGCACATACCCATGCTCCCCGCCCACCGCGCGCCACCACCGATACCGGCGTTTCAGTCGCTCGCGGAGCACGGGTGGGATGCGCTCGCCTCTGACCCACGGTGGATTTCCGACCAGCAGGTCAAATCCACCACGCTCGGCGAACACATCGGCGAAGTGGCTCTCGAACTGAAACCAGGGGAGCTCACCGTCCCGGTCGAGCCGCCGCCGCGCCCCGCGGATCTGGTGCAGCGCCCCGCGCAGGGTGTGCAGGCGTTGAGCCAGCCTCGCCGTGAGTCCCCGCCGCTCACCGAAGAGATCTGGCGCGCGGGCCGCTCCGAGACACTCGGCCAGATCCAGCTCGATCCGCTCTGTGGCAAGCTCGAGGCATTCCTGGCCGGCCTGGACTTCCGCTGCTCGAAGGGCCCGGGCCGCCATGCGCTTCTCCTCACCGGTCGCCAGGATGAACCGCTGCCGGAGGGCGGTGATCATCCGGCCGGCGCGGGCCGGCCGCAGCGGCCAGCTGGTCACTAGGCCAATCGGGTCGGCCAGGGTGTCGCCCTGGCGGATCAGGCAGTCGAGGTTGGGAAGCGGAAGCACATGCTCGGGACGGTCCTCGGAGTCGTCGGCGATGACCGCGAGCCACAGGCGCAGCTCGGCGAGTCGCACCGCCATCGGGTTCACGTCGACGCCGAAGAGATTGCGACGGAGCACTTCGCGTTTGAGCGCGGTGCTCGGCGGGGTTCCGGGACTGCGCAGCCGGGCCAGTCGCTCCAGCGACGCCAGCAGAAACCCACCCGATCCCGCCGCGGGATCCAGTACGCTCAGGTCGCGCAGGAGACGCGAGACTTCGGAGTCTCCCTCTCGCAGCCTGGCCGTGGCCTCCGAGTCGGAGAGGTCGAGCCGGCTGGCGATCAGGGCGACGAGGCCGGCCTCGACCAGTTCACCGACCAGCGCTGCGGGGGTGTAGAAGGTGCCGCTCCGCCGGCGCAGCTCCGGCGCCATCACCCCCTCGAACACCCGGCCCAGCATGTCCGGGGCGACTGCCGGTGGCGTCCCCGGCGTTCGGTCTCCCGCCTCGCTGGCCGTGAAATGGTAGCGCTCGAAGAGATCGTGAAAGGCGGCTTCCCACACGGCGTTGGAGAAGTCCTGCCCGCGCTTCTCTAGAGAGTGCGGCTCGAAGAGGCCGCCGTTGAGGAACGGAATGCTGCCGAATTGGGCCGCTCGCCCCCGGGCACCGATCCGACGATTCAGGGTGCCGAAGAAGAGGGGACGCAGGACATCGCGGTGGATGCTACCGCCGCGGGCCAGGCACCCGTCGATCCGGCGGCGGAGAAAATCCGCCTCGCCGTTGAGCCAGCCCTTGGCTTGAACGAAATAGAGAAACAGCACCCGAGTGAGCTGCAGCAAGGCCAGGCCATGCCGGTCGGCCTCGTTCGGCGCGCCACGCACCTCGGCACTCACGTGCGCCAGGGTGGATCGAAAGCCCTCGAAGAACCGGCGGCCGATACCTTCGCCGCTCAGCGCCTCCGCTACCAGCACGGCCTGGGCGAGCCCGCTCACGCCGCATCGGGCCCGCGCCCGTTCGAGACACGCCAAGGCGACCGGGCCGGGCGCATCCAGCGCCAATTCGACCGAGGGCAGGTCTCCAAATGCCACGCTCACCGCCAGGCGCCGAGCCCCCGCGCTCAGCGCCAACACCCCGGCGACCTGCCCGCGAGCGAACAGCCGGCTGGCTATGGCGGCGGCGCTTCGAGCCGGATGATCGGCGTCCAGGCCGAGCCAGGTGAATCCTTCGCTGCGTCCCACCACCGCGGCCCGCCGAATCCCTTCGGAGACCCGGACGTCCCGGAGCCAGGATTCGACCGAGATCTCTTCCCACGCCGGCCGAAACCCCAGGGCCGCGGCCAGCTGGGCCAGCTCTTCCAGGCCAGCCACCGCGCGGAGCGAGTCGGCGAGCGGCATCGGGGCCTCTTCGAATGAGGAGGTCCATGTTATGGGGCCGACCCTGCTATCTTGGTACCGAATTCGTGCCGTCTGGTGGGAAAAATTCCCACCTCTACCTCAGCCGATTACCTCCCTCATGTGGTCTCGAACGCTTCCGCCGCTCTCCTTCGCGCTGCTTTGTCTCAGCACCTCCCTGGATGCTCAGACTCGGGCCGATAGCTCGGGTTTCACGGTGGTCCACAACGCCGATACCGTCGCCGTCGAATCCTTCGTCCGCACACCCACCGAGGTGACGGGCTCCATCCGGTTCCCTACCCAAGGACAGCGGATGTGGTACCACCTCGTCGTGGCGCCGGATGAGACGACGCCGCTGGTCGAGGTCAAGGCCTGGCGCCTGGACGACCCCGAATCAGGGCCGGCCCGTCAACAGACCCGCATCATTTTCAAGGCGGATAGCGTTGCGGTGGACGATCTGACGTCCCGCGGGATAGCCACCAGGGTGTTTCCTACGATGGAAGGGGCGGTTCCGTACCTGAACCTCTCGTTCGCCTTCTTGGAGCAGGGGATGATCCGGGCGTTCCATCTCGCTCGCGACACCACGACCGTACCGTTCTTCAGCCTCAGCGGCGGCCAGACGGCATTGGGGACCGTTCAGCGGATCGGTCCCGACTCTGCCTCGGTGACACTCGGCCAGGTGCAGTTTCGCTTGCGCGTGGGCCCCGAAGGAGAGATCGAAGGCGGGGGGATTCCGTCTCAGGAGATCACCGTCCAACGACGGTGACCAGGATGGTGATGGGCTAGTAGCTCTGCAGGATCAGCAGGGAGAGCTCCTCGAGCGGTTGATGCTGCGGGAGCACTTTGTCGCTGGCGTCGAATCTGATGTTCATGGCACACAACTCTTCCAGGGCCGTGCTCTCTTGATTGGCGAGATGCAAGACGTACGGCTCGCTCCCCGCCTTGAGGCGAGCCAACCGCTCGATCAGCCAGTCCGGCTTGTCGGTCGCCTGTTCCAACGCGTCGATCATCGCCCGCGTGACCGTGAGGTCCATGTTCCCCTCGTTCAGGTGGCGCGCGGTGCGGATCCCGGTGTTTCGGATCCCGCCGCGCCTTGGTAGACTCTGCCTCGCCATTCAACCCGCCGTGAACCCCGCGCGATCGAGCGCACAATGATGTAGAGGCTCATGGCGCCTCCCAGGGGATAGCCGAGGCCGTACCATGGCGGAATCCCCATACCCACGGCGACGGCGATCCAGAACAGCACACAGCTCACCACGGCGCCGGTGGGTGCAGGCATCCCGCTAACGCCAGCGGCCCCGAGCGCGACGAGCGGCAGCGGGATCAGCCAGTAGAGGACGGCCAGTACCAACATGAGCGGCGATAGAGCCCGCCGCCAGGGCTCGTCGGGGTACGACGCCTGGCTTCCCAGATAGATGTTCTTCGACCACCCCTCGATCAGCCCTCTGAGGTCCCGGTACATCCGCGTTTCCATCAGGTCCGTGGCCACGGCGCAGTGGATCCGCTCGCCGCTACGATAGTAGGTCTGAGCCAGTGCGAGGTCCTCAGCCACCGCACCTCGCACCGCAGCGTGGCCGCCCACGCGGTCGTAGGAGTCGCGCGTCACCAGGATGAACTGTCCGTTGGCGATCACGTCCCGGGCGTGACGCGCCCGGTTGATGCTCCGGGGCGGATACCGCAGGGCGAGGAGATAGAAGATCTGGGGCATCACTAGACGTTCCCAGAAGGTCACGCACTGAAGCTGCGGCAGGATGGTTAGCAACTGGGCTCCGTGACGCTCCAGGCCACCCACCGCGTGGGCCAGAAGCCCGGACTGATGCCGCGTGTCGGCGTCCGTGAACAGAAGCAGCTCGCCGGAAGCCTCTCGAGCACCCTGAGTGCACGCCCAGGGCTTCCCAAACCATCCTTCGGGAAGCTCGGAACCCGGGAGGAGGCGCACCCTGATATCGCCTTCCATGAGCTCCCGAATCTTCGCTGCGGTGTCGTCGGTGGACCGGTCGTCCACCACGATCACTTCGAAGGGTTCGTAATCGCTCCGAAGGATCGACTGGACCACCTCGGTGATGTTGATGGCTTCGTTGCGAGCGGGGATGATGACGCTGACGCGGCGCCCGCGCCGCGGTGGGTCGTCAGCGAGTCGGGGCCTCCGCCAACCGATCCGGAGGAGGCTCAACCAGGGTGCGAGATAGATGAAGAGAAGAAGCCGGGTCAATCCCGCGCCCGAGTCACCGCGGCCAGCTGGCCCTCGATCGCTTCCAGCTGGCGGTCCACCTCGACGGCCTCCACTTCGCGGTCCTCGGCGGGAACCCCGTTGCGCGAGAAGAGCGTGGCCACCAGGGCGTCGGTATACCCCACCACCGCGACCGCGATTCCTTTGTCGAGGAGGGCATTGAGACGGAGGATGATGGCCATCGCCTGCCGGGGCCTCATCAGGGCGAGCACGGGTGCGAGCCTCCGAATCAGCAGTTCGCGCAGGAACTGCATTTCCTCGACCACCTCGCCCGCCGCCAGACCGCGCGCCGTGCCCAGACGTCCGTAGAACTCACACCCCTGGAACCAGATCTCCCGGGTCTCTCGGCGCAGTGGACCTACCATCTCGGCTAGCGTGCCGACCAGCAGGCGAAGTTGGCGTTCGACGGTAGAACGGGGAATCCTGGGGGTGGCGGTCATGCGCTCGCCGAGTCGGTCGGCCCATTGGGCGACCATGGCGTCGCGCATCTCGGCCATGGCACGACCGGCGGCAAGTAAGGATGGGTGGGAGACGCGCAAGCTTGGTTTCCCCGGGTTTCGTGCGCGGGTGAATCTATACCCGAGCCGCTGAGCGGTCACAAGACCTCTCGCGGCCGGCATTCGCGTTCGGGTTATGATTGGTGGACGGTATGGCCACCCCGATGTTGAGCCGACACCGGCTTCCCGGCGCCCTGGGCGAACTGCTGATCGACGTGCGAAGTGCGGGAGGAATCACACCGCGCCCCGCTGTGATCGTTGTGCCCGGCTTCAAAGGCTTCAAGGACTGGGGGATGTTTCCGCCCTTGAGCGAGCGGCTGGCCCGGGCGGGTTTCGCCACGGTCTCCGTGAACCTGAGCGGCAGCGGGGTGGACGATTCCGGGAACTTCGTTTGGACCGAGCGCTTCGGCCACAACACCTTCTCCGCCGAGCTGTCCGATCTCGCCGCCGTGGTCGACGCGGTTTCGACCGGGGGACTCGGGTTCGCGCCTCCCACCGGCCTCGGGGTCGTGGGACACTCGAGGGGTGGTGGCGTCGCCATCCTGTTGGCGGAGCGTGATGCGCGAATCAAGGTGCTCGTCACCTGGGCCGCCATCTCTACGGTGGACCGTTGGTCCGGTCAGGAGCAGGAATGGCGCTCCCGCGGCCGACTCGACATCCTCAACACCCGGACCGGGCAGGTCTTGCCGCTCTATAATGATGTCCTCGATGACGTGGAACGGAACCGCGCCGGCTCCCTCGACATTCTGGGCGCCGCCGGCCGGCTGGCCACTCCCTGGTTGGTCGTCCACGGCGCCGCCGATGTCTCGGTCTCTCCCGAAGAAGCAGAGCGCCTCGCCGCCGGTGGCGGAACCAGACACCGCCGACTCCTGCTCATCCCCGGCGCCGATCACACCTTCGGTACCCGGCACCCGTACCAGGGCCCTACCCCTGAATTCGAGCGGGCGCAGGATGAAACGCTCGCGTGGCTGGGCTCGGCTCTCAGCTGACGCGAAGCAACGAGGCGTTTCCGAACCATCCCCTGGCTCTGCGTGGGCCGTGCCAGCATACTTGGCATATGGTGGCTTCCAGATTCCCCAGCGCACGGACAGGGCTCATCGCCGTTCTCGCAGCGGTCGGGCTGACGCCTTGGCTTTCCGCACAGGAGCCCGCGCCCACCAACGAAGCGAGCATGGACATGGGGGTTAGCAGCAAGGGCCTGGGGGGGCCGGCACGGGACATGAGTGTGACCTCGGCCCGAGAGAACCCCGGCCAGGCGGCTGGGACATACCGCGCGACGGCTGCGGGACTACGCAAAGCCGCGGACCAGGCTCCGCCCGATGAGAAGCACTGCTACGTTCGATGGGCGGCGTACGACGAGGCGATAGCCTCGGCCATCGAGGCCGGATCGCAGGTCACGGATCCACAACCCGACTGCCAGCTCGGGGTTGCCTCCCCGGCAGGGACCGTGGCCGCAGCTAGCCCCAGCGATCTCGCCAATCGTCGGGCCGAGCAGCAGCGCATCCTCGATGAAGCCCTGAGGGACCAGCGGGATGCGGAACGACAGCTGGCAAACTTAAGCAGTGCCGTGGGTCGCAGCGGAGACCCGCGCAGTCACGCCAAGGAAGAGGAACGGCTTCGCGGCAAGCTGGGCGTGGCCCAATTGAGGGCGGATCAGGCCCGGCAGCGCCTGAACGAGCTGGACCGAGCGGCCGCAGCGCCTCCGGCGGCCCCCGTGGTTCCCAAGGACTATGCTATCCCTAGCCTGCGAGCCGAGGTCGTGCAGCTGCGCTTCTACGCGAGCGGCCCGGATCAGGTCCCTGTTTCCGGCCGCCAGTACTCCACCAGCTTCCCGGCCGCCCAATCGCAGTTTATCGCCTTTCAATTGGATCTGGAGCACCCGCCGGCGGAGGCGGCCCAGACTTTCACCATGGTGTGCACCTACACCTGGCCGGACGGGAGCAACTCGGCGGTGCAGGTCGAGGGCCACGTCGAGGCCGGCTGGACCGGCTCCAGCCACAGCGGCGGGAAAGGGTGGAGCGAGCCGGGTCGATGGAAGGTTGGTGAATACCGAGTGAGTTGCATCGTCGACGGCAGGACCATCGCATCCGGTACGTTTCAGGTCCTATAGAGGCCTTGACCCCCATCGATCCACTGGACAATCTGATCATCATGCCGATCTTCGAATACCGCTGCGACGGATGCGGATCCCAATTCGAGTTGCTCGTGCGGGGCGATACGGTGATCGCCTGTCCATCGTGCGAGGACCGCCGAGTCCGGAAGCTCTTTTCGGTACCGGCGCGGCCGGCCGGCTCGTCTCGGGTCGCGGACTACAGCCAGCTCGGCCCACCCGCCGGTGGCTGCTGTGGTGGAGGTGGCTGCGGCTGCCACTGAGCCTGCTTCAGCAACGACTCGCTTCCCTCCTCACCCATCGGGCGCCTCAGCAGGGTGATACCACCGGTCGGCTTCCAGCGGCCGTCGCCGTGATCTTGGTCCCCGAACCCGACTGCGTGCTGCTCATCCGTCGTGCCGAGCGCCCCGGTGATCCCTGGTCGGGTCAAATCGGGTTTCCAGGCGGACGACAGCACGCCGAGGATCCCGATCTCCGCGTCACCGCCCTTCGTGAGACGGCGGAAGAAGTTGGGCTCCACCTCTCGCCGGAGGCGCAGATCGGTCAGTTGGACGATCTGGCTCCGCTGACGCCCACTCCCGTTCCAGTTCTGGTCCGGCCCTTCGTGTTCGCACTCGACCGGCGGCCGTCGCTCTCGCCCAACCGGGAGGTTGCAGGGGTCCTCTGGACGCTCCTGAGCGAGCTTCGCCAACCCGCGAACTTCCGCCCCACGACCCTCTTGGTCCGGGGTGAGCCCCGCACCTACCCGGCCTACCACCTCGGCTCCGACCTCGTATGGGGACTCACCGAACGGATCTTGAGCCCACTGCTCGCCCTGCTCCCTTAGCCGTCTCCGCCCCACCCTCCTAACCTGCACATCCTTATAGCTATTAGGCCGCAAAAATGTTGACATTAGGTTGCCAGTACGATTAACTTAGGCACGGCTAATTCTCATTGGTTCGGAGCCTGAATGCACGCAGCAACCTACGAACCCCTGACTCGCTCGGTTGAGGACTATCTCAAGGCGATCTACCACCTCTCGCTCAAGGGCCAGCCGGCCACCACCAGCGAGATCGCCCAGCGCCTCGAGTTGTCCGCACCGTCGGTCAGCGGAATGGTCAAGCGGCTCTCGGAGCAGGGGCTCCTGGCCCATGTGCCCTACCGGGGTGTGGAGCTCACCGCCGAGGGGCGGCGTGTGGCGCTTCGGATGCTGCGCCGCCATCGGATCATCGAGGCCTACCTCGTCGCCTTCCTCAAGTACGGCTGGGAACAGGTCCATCAAGAGGCGGAGCGCCTGGAGCACGCGGTCTCCGATGCCTTGATCGAGCGGATGGCTGAGGCGCTGGGCAATCCTCGGTTCGACCCCCACGGGGACCCCATCCCCGACGCCGATGGATCCGTGAGCGAGCTGGTCTATACCCCGCTTACCGATATTCCGGTGGGCGAGACGGCGGAGATCCGGCTGGTGGACACCAGCCAGCCGGAGCGGTTGCGCTACATCGCGGCTCGGGGCCTTACCCCCGGCGCCAGGGTATCGGTCATCGACCGGGAGCCGTTCAATGGCCCGATCACGATCCGGGTGGGTGGCAAGCGTCACATAATCGGCGACCAGCTCGGTCAACTCCTGCTCTGCGCGCGACCGGAGCTCCGGCCATGAGCGCCGCTAGCACTCGCCCGGTCGAGGAGGTAGCCGGCTGGCGCCGCCCGCGCTGGCGGCCCAGCCTGCCCGAATCACATCACACCATCCGGCTCCCTGCCGGTGCCGGCTTCTGGCGAAAGATGCTGGCGTTCGCGGGCCCCGGTTACATGGTGGCCGTGGGTTACATGGACCCCGGCAACTGGGCGACCGACCTCGCCGGTGGCGCGCGATTCGGGTACACCCTGCTGAGCGTGATTCTCCTCTCCAACCTGATGGCCATCCTGCTGCAGGCACTGGCCCTCAAGCTCGGGATCGTAAGCGGACGGGATTTGGCCCAGGCCTGTCGCGACCACTATTCGCGCCCAGTGAGCTTCATCCTCTGGGTGCTCTGCGAGATCGCCATTGCCGCCTGCGATCTGGCGGAGGTGATCGGGTCGGCCATCGCTCTCAATCTGCTGTTCGGGATACCACTGCTCTGGGGGGTAGTCCTGACTTCGCTCGACGTGCTCCTGATCCTGCTGCTGCAGCACAAGGGTATCCGGTATCTCGAGGCGTTTGTGATTGCGCTGATTGCGACGATCGGAGTCTGCTTCTCGGTTGAGTTGCTCCTGGCCCAGCCCTCGCTGTCGGCGATGGCGGGCGGTCTGGTGCCCCGGTCGGCTATCCTGACCAACCCCTCGATGCTATACATCGCGATCGGCATTCTGGGCGCCACCGTGATGCCGCACAACCTCTATCTCCACTCCGCCATCGTGCAGACCCGGCATGTCCTGCCCGATCAGCGTTCCAAGCGGGAAGCGGTGCGGTTCGCGACGCTGGATTCCACTCTGGCGCTGCTCTTCGCCTTTTTCATCAACGGCGCCATCCTCGTGCTCTCCGCCGCCGTCTTTCATCAGACCGGCCACCAGGATGTGGCCGATATCAACGACGCCTACCAGCTGCTGACGCCGCTGTTGGGGAGCGCGGCCGCCAGTGGACTATTCGCCCTGGCGCTGCTGGCCTCGGGTCAGAACTCAACCATTACCGGCACCCTCGCCGGGCAGATCGTAATGGAGGGATTTCTCGAAATCCGACTGCCGGCCTGGCTGCGCCGGCTTATCACCCGGCTCATCGCCATCGTTCCGGCCGTGGTCGTGACCGCGCTTTATGGGGAGAAGGGAACCGGCAAGCTCCTGATCCTGAGCCAAGTCATTCTGAGCCTGCAGCTCTCCTTCGCGGTGGTGCCCCTGGTGCTCTTCACCAGTCAGAAGAGCAAGATGGGGGTGTTCGCCAACAGCAAGCCTCTGGCCGCGACGGCATGGCTGGTGGCCGCCGCGATCATCGGTCTCAATGCTTGGCTGTTGATCGAAACCTTCCGCCCGATGCTCGGCTGATACCTCGTGGCCGTGTCGGGCCTCTCGTCAGGCCCCTGGCCAGTCGGTGGTGGCAGCCTGAATGAAGCGAGCCAGTCGCCGGTCCCGTACCTCCCGGAGCTCCGGCAGCCTTCCATGGTAGGCCTTCTCCACTGCTCGAATCAGCTTCTTCTGCTCCTCTGCTGAGAGCGTCTGCCATTGGGCCAGGGAGGCCCAGCGCTCCTCGCACTCCTTGACGTAGGTCGGAATGAAGATGTCGATGGCGCCGTATTCGCCCTGGCGGAGCTCTTCGCTTGCCTGCGGACCCGAGGCCGCCCACGCCAGGGCCGGTCCCAGGGCGATGGCGCGGTCGACGTCGTCGACGTCCAGCACCCCCTGCAGCACCAGGTGGATGCACTCGCGGTACACCGCTGCCTCGATTCGGGAAATCATGTTCCCCCGGATCTCCTTCTTGAACACAATAGGCACCCGGCCCAGGACGCTGAGCCAGAACCGGACATCCTCGACACAAGCCGAATCGGTGGCGGGACCGGGTACCACCTCGACCACGGGGAGGTACTCGACTGGCCGCATCGGATGGGCGACGAGGAACCGCTCCGGCCGCCGGATTCTGGCGCAGAGATCGCTGGGGCGAAGCCCCGCGGTGCTGCTGGTGATGATCGAGGCCATCCGGGCGATCGGCTCCAGCTGATCGTAGAGCTTCTGCTTGGCGCTCAGGTCTTCGGGCAGAGCCTCGATGATCCAGTCGGCATCGTTGACCGCGTTCAGCAGACTCCGGCCGGTCCGGAGCTTGGTCAGGGTCTCGCGCGCCACTACCCGGTCCGCCCGCCCCAGTGCGATGAGCGTGTCCACCCGGCGCGAGATCTCGTCTACCGCGCGGTGAAGATGCTGGGTATCGGTCTCATAGATGGCCACGGGCCAGCCTGCCCCGACCGCCAAGGCGGCCCAACCGCAGCCGATCTCACCGGCCCCAATGATGGCGACTCTAGGCTGCTCGAACCTCGTCATGCAGGCCTCCGAGCGTAGGTGGACTCCGTGCCTACGATAACTGGCCCCTGTGCACCGCGCCATTGAGATAGCCGCAAGACGGTGGCGCCGGTCGCGTCGGAGCTTCAGTCAGCGACCCCAGCGATGCCACGGGCATCCCACCACACGGGTGCCAAGACCCTGGTATGATTAGGCGCAATCGAGTCCTGAAATCGGTTCGCGAACCAGACCTAAGCGTGGCGGAGGGCGAGGCCGAGATGAACGAGGCGGGGGTGCAGGATGGTCGGGCGCTGGGGCGCCAGCTGGTGGATACCTTCGGGAAGGGTTGGGAAAAGGGAGATCCTGATCTCATCATGTCGGTGTTCACGCCCGACATCGTCTTTCTCGAGACTCCCTTCGAAGAGCCGAAACGCGGGCAGGATCAGGTCCGGGACTATTGGAAAGACGTCCCGCTTCATCAGTCCGAGGTGCGGTTCCGGTCCGGGGAGATCTTCGCCGCTGGCCCCTGGTTCGCAACCGAGTTCAAGTGCGCCTTTCGGCGGCGACGGACCGGGGAATGGGTGGAGGTCCGTGGCGCGCTATTCTGCGAGACGGTAGGCGAGTTGATCGGGGAGATGCGCATGTACTGGCATCGGCGGTAAATTGCTCTGCCGCTCGCCGAGGACACCAAACTAAGGATCACGTCCTCTGAGGGTTGCGGCGCGAGTCGTGGGAGCATGACCTAATGCCAAGTCCTGCAAGGGCCTTACCTCCTGGCATATGTTTCGCCCTTGTCCTTCCGGCTTCGTGTTGTTCCATCACGCCGGAGGCCCTATGAAAACCCTGCTGATGTTCCCAGTCGTAACAGGCGCCCTGCTCCTGGCGCCGGTTACCGGCATGGCGGGCGATTCCCCGATTCGGGTCTGGCTGGATGAGGATACCTACGAGCGCGGCGAGACCGCACAGGTAAAGGTCAAGGCGGCCCGGGACGGGTATCTCATGGTCCTCCGGGCCACCACTGAGGGTCGCATTCGGATCCTGTTCCCGTTGGATCCGTCCGACGACAACTTCATCCGCGGTGGCCGGAACATCGAAATCCAGGGGCGTGGGGGCCGGGAGGCCTTCACCGTGGATGATCCAGGTGGCTCCGGTACGGTCTACGCCGCACTTTCTCCTGACCCCTTCAACTACAGTGAATTCGTTCGCGGGGATCACTGGGATTATCAGGTACTGGCGACCTACCGGGTCACCGATGATGCCGAGGAGCAGCTGACCAGCCTGATGGACCGTTTGGCGGCGGGGTCGCACTTCTCCTACGACCTGGTCCACTACAACGTCCCTAGCGCCACCGCCCACGACTATCGGCCCTACGATTCGTACGTCCGCTACTACGAACCCTACTATAGTCCCTGGTACGGGTGCTGGAGCTGCGACTACTACGGCCCCGGCATCAGCGTCGGGATCTCGTTTGGATTTCCCTGGTTTTACCCGTCGTACTACCCCTAC
Source organism: uncultured Gemmatimonadales bacterium (assembly GCA_963704015.1). Classification (GTDB taxonomy): domain Bacteria; phylum Gemmatimonadota; class Gemmatimonadetes; order Gemmatimonadales; family GWC2-71-9; genus DATIWD01. The sequence goes on along the minus strand of CAVPGI010000015.1, from coordinate 26,216 downwards.
TACGGCTACTCGTACTACGGCTATCCCTACTACCCGTACTACGGCTACCCCTACCACGGCTACCCGTACTACGGCTATCCGTATCGGGCAGGCTACGGGGGTAACTATCCATACTACATCCGGAAACCCGGCTATACGCTGCCCTCGACTCCCTATCGACCGCGGCCATGGTCAGGAGGCTGGGTGAACGGTACGCCCGTGGGGTTCCGTCCTCGGGGCACCACCGGGGTGACTGGGCTGGCGGCTCCCACCATGGACCGGCGTCCCGTTGGGCAAGTGGATGCCCGGCCGCGGTACAATCCGTTGATCCAGGACAACCGGCGTCGTCCCGCCAACCCGACTACCCCCGAAACGCGGAGCCGGGCTCCTGATGCCAGGCCCCAGGGCGACCAGCCCAGAATCCGGCCCGGCGGGAGCCGGCCCGAGACCCCCCAAACCTCCGCTCCGCGTACCTCGGGTGGCGGCGACGATCGGCGGGGCTCCGGTGGGACCTACAGCGCACCGAAAGGCTCGGGCGGGAGCTACACCGCACCAAGAGGCTCGGGCGGCGGCGACGGGCGCCGGAGCTCCGGCGGGGGCTACAGCGCACCGAAAGGCTCGGGCGGCCACGGGGCGCAGGGTGGTAGCAAGTCATCCGCGCCTTCGCGGGGCGGTTCAGGAGGCCGCAGACGGTAGGATCGTTGGAGGACGAAAGAGAAGGGGAAGGGTCGCTCGGGACCCTTCCCCTTTTTCTTGACAGTCACGTCGAGGCGGCTGGTATTGCTCTTCTCGCGCGGCCTACCAGACCACCGCCTGCTCGGCTCTCACCATGTCGTCGCCCGCCTTGCATCCGAAGGCCTTGGAAAATTCGCTCAAGTTGGACAAGGGGCCGTTCACCCGGAATACGCCCGGAGAGTGAGGATCGGTGAGGACCTGGAGACGCGTCCGCTGCGGGCGTTGCATCTGCCGCCAGATCTGCGCCCAGGCCAGGAAGAAGCGCTGGTCGCCGGTCCAGCCGTCGATGGGCGCGGGCTCTGGTTTCCCCTCGAGTGTGCGGCGATAGGCCCCGTAGGCGATGGTCAGGCCGCCCAGGTCGGCCAGATTCTCCCCCAGGGTCAGGCTTCCGTTGACGTGGAGGGTATCGACCGCGACGTAGCCGTCGAACTGGCGGACCACCACGTTCGCCCGCTCCGTGAATCGGTCTTCATCCTCCTTCTGCCACCATCCGCTCAGGTTGCCTTGGGCGTCGAACTGCCGGCCCTGGTCGTCGAAGCCGTGGGTGATCTCGTGGCCGATTACTGCTCCCATGCCACCATAGTTGACCGCGTCGTCGGCGGCGGGATCGAAGAACGGCGGCTGCATGATCCCGGCGGGGAACACGATCTTGTTGTAGAGGGGGTTGTAGTACGCATTGACCGTGGGTGGCGTCATACCCCATTCGGTCTTGACCGCCGGCTTCCCGATCTTGGCCAGGTCCCTCGTGTAGTCGAAGACCGCCGCGCGAGAGACGTTGCTGGCGAATGGGCCCGACTCGATACTGAGCGTGCTGTAGTCCCGCCACTTATCCGGATAGCCGATCTGATTGATGATCGCGTCCAGCTTGGTAAAGGCCTTGGCTTTGGTCTCCTCGCTCATCCAATCGAGCTGCTGAAGCCGGCGCCGGAACTCCGCCTGGATGTTCTGAACCATGGTCAGCGCTCGCTGCTTGGCCTCGGGCGAGAAGTTGGTGGCCACATAGGCCTGGCCCAGAATCTCCCCTAGGCCGGTATCGGCCTGGGCCAGGCACCGCTTCCAGCGAGGTTGCATCTCGCTCACGCCTCGGAGTTGGTGGAGCCGGAATTCCCAGTCTTCGCTGACCAGCGCGGAGCTGAGCACCGCGGCGCGGGTATTCACCAGCTGCCACCGGAGATAGGTCTTCCAGGCGTCGGTCGGGGCGTTGGTGGCCAGGGAGTCGACGGTCCGAAGGAAATCCGGCTGGGAGACGTTGACCTCAGTCAGCCCCTTCATGCCCAGTTGGTCGAAGAAAGACTCCCACGGGATCGATGGGGCCATCGTCTTGAGGTCGGCGACGGGGGTGAGATGATAGGTCTTTTCCGGATCGCGCTGGTCCACCAGCGTCATCGAGGCTCGCGCCAGCGCCGTCTCCATGGCCATGACGGTCTGGGCCGAGGCCGCCGCGCGGGACGAGTCCTGGCCCAGGAGCCCGAAAACACGGGTGACGTGCTCGACGTATTTCATCCGAAGGGCGGTCGAGGTCGAGTCGTCCCGGGTGTAGTAATCGCGGTCGGGGAGCCCCAGTCCGGACTGGTAGAGGTCGCCGATGACCCGCGCGCTGTTCTTCGCATCCGGCGTCGAGTGGAATACCAGTGGAGCGAAGACCTCGAGCTGCTGGAGCCGGACCCACGCGGCGACTAGGTCGGAGCGTCCCTTGATCTTGTCGATCCGCTTGAAATCGGCCTCCAAGGGCTTCACCCCATCGCGGTCGGCGCGGACCGAATCCATACAACCGCCGTAGTATGTACCGAGCTTGCGGATGCTGGGGTCTGCCGAGGTACTGGCTTCGCTGGCGGCCTTTTCCAATGTCGCCTTCAGGGCAGCGTAGTTGCGCTCGAGCAGCTCATTGAAGCTGCCCCAGCGAGACTGGTCGCCGGGGATCGTGGTGCGATCCAGCCAGCTGCCATTGGCGTAGCGGAAGAAGTCCTTGCAAGGAGAACAGGTGGTGTCTCGGTTGGTCGGGTCCAGTGGCTTGGGGTGGTCGGCCTGGGCCGCCAGCGCCCCCGCTCCCGCAGCGGCGAGGAAGGCCAGGATGGTCATCGCACGAAAGCCCAATGTCATAGTTGTCATCTCAGTCGAGGTTCAGGCGGTTCCCAGTTTCCGCCGGGCATAGGACAATCCCCACTCCAACAAGTCGACGCTTCGGAGCCCAACCCGCATGGCCTCCGAAATCGCCGCTTCCTCCTCGTCGTGTTGGTCGAGCATGAAGAACGGAAGTAAGGCTCCACCCACGCGGTTCCCACTAGCACAGTGGAAGAAGACGGTCTTCCCCCCGGCCTGCCGCAGCGTCTCGAGGATCCGGGTCAGGGAGTCATCGGTCAGCGCGCCGTGACGGACCGGGATGTTCACGTACTCCATCCCGAGTCTGCGGACGGCTTCCGGTTCATTGATCGCCCGCGGCTCCATGGGATCGCGGATGTCCACGACCAGGGCGGCTCCCGCGGCCTGGAGTGCTTCCAGGTGGCGCAGCTCGGGCTGCCCGCCCGTCACCAGAGTTGGTGTGACCTGGCAGGCGTTGGGGACTCCGGCGATTGCGTCGAGTGGTGTCGGCATGGGGTCGTTGGGGGTCGATCGGCCGGCCATAAAGATGGCGTCCAGTCCCGGACTGGGAAGGCCGCCCCGAATTCCCAAATCGAATATCTTTCAGGCCGAATGAGCGCGCCTCCGACGCCGATGGATGTCCCCCCCGGGAGCCTACCCGGTCGTCGGTCCCCTCCGAGCTATCTCCCTCGACCATGATCTGGTATATCGCTTTGGGGAGCGCCATCGGGGGCGTCACCCGCTACCTCCTCGGCGGTTGGGTCCAGCGTCTCTTCGGGGGCTCCTTCCCGACGGGGACGTTGGTGATCAACGTGACCGGCTCCTTTCTGCTCGGCCTGTTGCTCCGGTATGCACTGGAGACGCCGGCCATCAGCCCGGAGGTGCGGGGGTTTCTCACCATCGGCATCTGTGGCGGCTACACCACTTTTTCGACCTTCAGTTATGAGACCCTGAGCCTACTGGAAGACGCACAGTACCTGCGTGCCGGTTGGTACGTAGGGGCCAGTGTAATTGTTTCCCTGCTTGGAGTCTTCGCGGGGTCGCTGCTGGCGAGGGAGTTGCTGACCCTGCGCCGAGGGGTGTAGCGCGTCCGAGCGAGTAGTTTGATGTCGTCACGAAGCGCCGATCGTCCGGGAGGAAGGGCCATGCACGGGTTGACGGGTGAGCGCATCCTGATGCGGATTCACTTGGGGGAGTCCGACCGCCACCAGGGCCGGCCGCTGTACCAGGCCATCGTCGAAATGCTGCGGGAGCGGCACTACGCCGGGGCCACCGTGGTGCGGGCCATCATGGGCTTCGGGGCCACCGCCCGGCTCCACACCGACAAGGTGCTCCGGTTGTCGCTGGACCTGCCGATCATCGTGGAGTGCGTCGACACCGAGGAGCGGATCGAGGCCATCCTGCCCGAGCTCGACCAGATGATTGGCGGCGGATTGATCACCCTGGAGAAGGTGAAGGTGATCGTGTACCGGCCGGAGGCGCCCGCCGGTAAGGGATAACGAATGGTGGGCCGACCATCGGCGATTCACCCTTCACGCTTCACCGTATACCGTTACGCATGCTCCGCGTCGCCATCGCTCAGTTTCGGCCCACCAAGGCCGCCTACGCCGACAACCTCAAGCGGCTGGGCGATCGGATGCGGGAGTGCGCCGCCTGGCCTCAGCCCCCCGATCTGCTGATCGGCCCCGAAAGCGCCCTCACCGGGTACTTCCTCGAAGGCGGAGTGCGAGAGCTGGCGGTCTCGGCCGAGCAGCTGTTCCACGATCTCTCGGAGACGCACGTCGCCTCCAAGGCCCCTCCGCTCGACATCGCCCTGGGTTTCTACGAAGTCTATCGCAACCGCCTCTACAATTCGGCCTTGTACGCCACGCTGGGAGGGCCCGAGGCGGGGATCCGTCACGTCCACCGCAAGATCTTCCTGCCCACCTACGGGGTCTTCGATGAGGAGCGGTTCGTCGACCCGGGCCGCACGGTCCAGGCCTTCGACACCCGATGGGGCCGGGCCGCCATGCTGGTCTGTGAGGATGCCTGGCACTCCCTGGCCCCGACGCTCGCAGCGCTGGACGGCGCCCAGCTGATCATCGTGCCGAGCGCCACGCCGGCCCGCGGCATCGCGCCTCAGGTCGGGCTCCAGCGGCCGGCCAACCTCGACCGCTGGGACCGGCTGGCCCAGGGCATCGCCGAGGAGCACGGTCTGTTCGTGATTGTCGCGCATCTGGTGGGTTTCGAGGGGGGGAAGGGCTTCGCGGGCGGGTCGGTCGTGGCCGATCCCCGGGGGCACCTGCTGGTGCAGGCGCCGCTGTTCGAAGAGGCCGTGATCGGGGTTTCGTTGGACCTGGACGAGATCACCCGGGTGCGGGCCGAGCAGCCGCTGCTGGCGGATCTGGAGGCCCGGCTCCCTTACCTGATAGAGAGCCTGCCGGGGAAGGCGCAGAGTGCGAAGCGGGCCGCGGCGCCAGCCGCCAGGGCTGCTCCACCGGCCCGGCCGGCGGTGCGTCCGCCGGTGGGCGCGGCCGCCAATCCGCTGGCCATCGATCCGGAGCTGACCCGACGCTGGCTGGTCGAATTCATTCGGGACGAGGTGCGGCGGCGCCGTGGGTTCGAGCGGGTGGTGGTGGGCCTCTCCGGCGGAGTGGACAGCTCGCTGGTGGCCTACCTGGCCGCGGAGGCGTTGGGGCCGGGCCACGTGATCGGGGTTCGCATGCCCTACCGGACCTCGAACCCCGAGAGCCTGGCGCACGCGCAGCTGGTCATCGACGCGCTCAAGATCCAGTCTCAAACCATCGACATCACCCCGGCGGTCGATGCGTTGGTGGGCTCGATCGGCGGGGAGACCACCCCGGCTCGGCGCGGGAACATCATGGCTCGGACCCGGATGATCGTGCTGTTCGATCTCTCCGCGGCGCTGCACGCGTTGCCGCTGGGCACCGGGAACAAGAGCGAGCGGCTCTTGGGCTACTTCACCTGGCACGCCGACGACTCCCCACCGGTGAACCCGATCGGCGACCTGTTCAAGACCCAGATCTGGGCCCTGGCGCGGGAGGTCGGCGTGCCGGAGGTGATCGTGACCAAGCCCGCGACCGCGGACCTGATCACGGGCCAGACGGACGAGGGGGACTTCGGCGTCTCGTATTCCCGAGGCCGATCGGATTCTCCATTGGCTGCTCTCGGGCTACCGCCCTGAGGCGGTGGTCGAGCACGGGTTTACGGCGGAGGAGGTCGAGCTGGTCCACCGGCGGCTGGAGTCGACCCACTGGAAGCGGCGGCTGCCGACGGTGGCCATGCTGAGCCAGACGGCGATCGGCGAGTACTATCTGCGGCCGGTGGACTTCTAGAAGGGGGAACCGGGAACGGTGAACGGTGCACGGGATCGACTGAAGCGCTTGGCCGTCGTGGGCAAACCCGAGGGCGCGCGCACTGGCAGGAACAAGAGGGGGAGCCGATGAGTCCTCCATCCCGCCCCATGTCCGCGTCCCGGGCCGAGCTCACGACGCTGGTGATGCCGCACATGCAGAACGTCCTCGGCGATCTCTTCGGCGGCCACCTGATGGCCCTGGTCGATCAGGCCGCGGCGGTGGCCGCCATCCGGCACGCCGGCGGCCCGGCCGTGACGGCCAGTATCGACCGGGTGGACTTCCGGGAGCGGATTCCGGTGGGGGCCCTGGTCACCTGCGTGGCCTCGGTGGACTTCGTGGGCAACTCCTCGATGGATGTCTCGGTCGAGGTCTACTCCGAGCAGGTGGCCACCGGGGAGCGCCGGCATACGCATACCGCGCACGTGGTGTTCGTGGCTATCGACGAGATGGGAAAGCCCAAGCGGGTGCCCAGGCTCGAGCCCCAGACGGACGAAGAGCGTGAGCGGTACGAGCGGGCCCGCCGACACCGGGAGACGCGCGCCCAGTCATGACCCCTGAACGGGTGACGGTGGTCTTGAGCGGTGGTGGAGCCAAGGCCGCCGCGCACATCGGGGCCCTGAAATCGCTGGCGGCCCAGGGCCTGCGCCCGACCCGGATCGTTGCCACGTCGATGGGCGCCGTATTCGGCGCGACGGTCGCTGCCGGTCTCACACCCGACCAGGCACTGGAGCGGGCCCTGGGGGTCCGGGCGGGCGACATCGGCCGGCCGGACCCGCTCGCTCTCCTCAAGGGAGTCTGGGCACCCGCGATCCTCAAGGGAGACCGGTTGCGCCACGTGCTGGAGCAGTTGGTGCCGGTGCGTCGCTTCGACCAGCTATGGGTGCCGCTCACCGTGACCGCGACCGATCTCGAGTCGGGGGCGCTGGTCCCCTTCGGGGCCGGCGGGCAAGACGCTCCGCTGCTCGAGGTGCTCTACGGGGCGTGCGCGCTGCCGGTCTTCTTTCCCCCCGCGATCATCGCGGGCCGACGCTACGCGGACGGCGGCTTGCGGGCGGTATTGCCGCTGGAGATGGCGCTGACGCCGACGCCGGACCTGGTGTTCGCGGTGGATATCGGCCCGGGCTTCGATGAGACGGGAGCCCCGGCCAAACAGCCGGCGCTGGTCGCCGCCCACGACGAGGCCACCCGGATTCTGATGGCGGGGAATACCGCCCTCACCGTGGCGCTCTGGCGGGCGACCGCGGGACGGCCGCCGTTGGTCTACGTGCGGCCTCACGTCGAGCGGGGCGCCACCTTTCGCGCGGACCTGACGCGACGCTATGCGGAGGAAGGCGAGCGCGCCGCGACGGAGGCGCTGGCGAAGTGGCGGGAGCGCGGTGCAAATTGAGTACTGAGTACTGAGTACTGAGTACTGAGTGATCGAGACCATCGTTCAAGTTCACCGATACCCATAGATCCATGCGCGCTGCCGACATCATGGTGTCCAATCCTCACGTCGCGGTGGCCGGGGCGGCCGCCAGCGAGGTGGCGATCATGTTCCGGAACCGCAACATCTCGGTGGTGCCGGTGGTGGATGACCACCGCTCGCGCCGGTTCCTGGGCGTGGTGAGCGACCGGGATCTGGTGACCCGCTGCATCGCGGCGGGCTACGACCCACTCTACACCCGGGCCGACCAGCTGATGCGCACCGACTCTTGTGTGGTGGGCCCCGACCAGGAGCTGAACGGCTTCGTGCTGCACATGGATCAGGACCCCGAGGAGTCTCACCTGCGGGCCACCATCACGGTGTTGGACGCCGAGGGGCGGGTGGTGGGCTTCATCAGCCATCCCGAGCTGGTTCCCGGGATCACGATTCTCTGGCGGGGCGATGCCTGAGCCGCGGATCTTCACGGTCCAGGAAGCCGAGCGGGCCTTGCCGCTGGTGGTCCGCATCGTCCAGGACATCGTGGCCACCTATCCCGCCTGGCGGGAGACGATCGGCCGCTACGAGATGCTGGCGGCGGGCTCGCGGGCGGACCAGGGGGAGACACCGGAGCTGGTGGCCGCGCGGGAGGCGGTCTCGAGCCACGCGCGCGCGATCAACGACTTTCTCCAGGAGCTGGACCGGATCGGCTGCGTGTTCAAGGGGTTCGATGCCGGCCTGGTGGACTTCTACTCGCTCCGCGAGGATCGGCTGGTCTTCCTCTGCTGGCGGCTGGGCGAAGTGGGGATCACGCACTGGCATGAGCTGGACAGCGGGTTTGCGGGCCGCCAGCCGATCGACGAGTTGAGCTTCGCCTCCACTTCCGTCACCAAGCACTGACCATGCACCGAGTCTGGCTGTTGCTTCATCTCGCGGGCCAGGCGCTCTGGGTGGGCGGCGCCATCGCCGCCTTCGTCATGGGCATCGCGGGACGGCGGGAGAGCCGAGCGGCGCTGGCCACCGTGGCACGGCTTCAAGCCGCGGTCCAGCAACTGGTGATCGGGCCGGCCGCTCTGGTGACCGCGTTGAGCGGAATCGCGCTCACCTTTGGTCTGGAGGGCTCGCTGTCGGCACCGTCGCTGTGGCTGATGCTGATGCAAATCGCCGGGCTCTTGGCCGCGGCGACGGTCTTCTTCGTCGCCTGGCCGACCGCTCGCCAACTGAGCCGGCTCGATCCGGTGGGAAGCACTGGCCCGCTCTTCGATGCCCTGCGCCGCCGGCAGGCGATCGTGAGCTCGATCGCCGGGGTGCTGGCGGTGCTGTCCCTGGTCGCAGGCGCGATGGGGAGATCCTAACAGCGGGGGAACGGGGGAACGGGAGAACGGGAGAACGGGTCTCTAGCTGGTGGCTCTTCCGGTTCTCCCGTTCTCCCGTTCTACTGTTCTACCAATTCTCTTGCCCTTCCTCTGTCTCTTCCCGGTCTTACACACCTCTCGCACCGGGCAGATCTCGCAGCGCGCCACGCGCGCGGTACAGACCGTAGCACCCAGCTCCATCAGCGCCTGATTGAAGGCCCACGCGGTGCGGCCGCGAGTGGGCAGGACCGCTTGAGCGGTGGCCCAGATCCGGCTCGCGCTCCCGGGTCCCTGGAGGCGTGGGTGATAGGCTCGCCGGATCACCCGTGCCACGTTGGTGTCGACGGTAGCTTCAGGGCGCTCGTAGGCGAAGCAGGCGACCGCGCCGGCCGTGTAGCGTCCCACCCCGGGCAGCGTGCGCAATCGTCCGGGGTCGTCGGGTATGACGCCGTCCAGCTCGCGGACGACCACCCGAGCCAGGCGATGAAGGTTGGCAGCGCGCTGGTAGTACCCCAGGCCCTCCCAGGTCTCCCGGACCTCGCTCGCCTGCGCCCGCGCCAGGTCCCGGATAGTCGGGTAGCGATCGAGGAACCGCGGGTAGAACAGTTCGACGCGTGAGACCTGGGTCTGCTGCAGCATGAATTCCGAGACGATCACTCGGTAGGGATCGCGCGTTCGTCGCCAGGGAAGATCGCGAGCGTGGCGACGGTACCAGCGCAGCAGCCGACGCCGGAACTGGGCGGTGCTCGCAGACCCAGGGGTGGACTTGGGGGACATGGGGGGGCAAGATACAGGGTCCTCTCCTCTCTCGCCCCATGCCCAAAGATCCGTTTACCCTGGCACGCGCGGTGGTTACCACCGGGTCATCCGGCGTTCGACGCCTGCTGGGCCGCCTGGTCCTGGAGGGACTGGCGCACGTGGGCCGCCTCAGTTTGCTGGTGATGGAATTGTTCCGGGGGCTGGCCGAATGGAGGATCTGGCTGCCGCGGACCATGACCGAGGCCTGGAACATCGGAGTTGGGAGTCTCTTCATCGTGTTGCTGATCTCGGGCTTCGCCGGCGGGGTGATTGCCTTCCAGACCGGCTACCAGTTCACCGGCAACCTGCCCTATTACGTGGTGGGCACGCTGATTACGGAAGGCGTCGTGCTGGAACTGGGGCCGGTACTGACCGCGCTGGTGCTGGCCGGCCGGATCGGCGCCCGCTATGCCGCCGAGTTGGGGACCATGCGGGTCACCGAGCAGATTGACGCTCTGGAGAGCCTGGGGCGCTCGCCGGCCTCGCATCTGATCATTCCCCGGGTGCTGGCGGGCCTGGTGATGGTGCCGGTGCTGGTGGTCTTCGCCAACATCATCGGTATCCTGGTGGGGTGGCTCTCGGTCAAGTCGGTGCTGCCGGTGAGCAACGCCGACTTCGAGTACGGGGCCCAGTTCTTCTGGCGATCCTTCGACGGCTACTACTCGATCATCAAGGCCTTCTTCTTCGCCGGCGCGCTCACGCTGATTCCGTGCTACGTCGGCTTCAACACTCAGCAGGGCGCCGAGGGCGTGGGCAAGGCGACCACCGGCGCAGTCGTCAGCGCGTCGGTGGTGATCCTCCTGCTGGATACGCTCCTGGCCAAGATCCTGCTGCATCCGGCATGATCGAGCTTCGCAACGTACACAAGCGTTTCGGCGAGCAGATTGTGCTCGACGGCGTGGATTTCGACGTGCGGGACGGGGAGACGGTCGCGCTGATGGGCCCCTCGGGGTGCGGCAAGAGCGTTCTGCTCAAGCACATCATCGGCCTCATCCGGCCGGATTCCGGCACGGTCATGGTGGACGGGAGGGACGTGGTGCACCTCAAGCGGCACGAGCTGTCGACTCTGCGGACGTCGATCGGCTACGTGTTCCAGAACGGGGCCCTGTTCGACTCGATGGACGTCTTCGAGAACATCCGGCTGGGGATCACCAACGAAGACCAGTACCTCGACCTCGACTATTGCCAGGCCCGGGTGCAGGAGTGCCTCCGGCTGGTCAACCTGGAGGGATCCGTGGCGCAGAAGTACCCGGCGGAGCTGTCGGGCGGGATGCGCAAACGGGTAGGGATCGCGCGGGCGATCGCGGGGAGCCCCAAGTACCTGCTCTATGACGAGCCGACCTCGGGACTCGACCCGGTCAACGCCGATATCATCGACGACCTGGTGGTGCATCTGGCGGACGAGCTGGGGGTGACCAGCGTGATGGTGACCCATGACGTGCGGGGTGCGTTCCGGGTGGCCGATCGCCTGGCGCTCCTCACCGATGGGAAGATCGTGGCCCAGGGTACCAAGGATGAGTTCCATGCCTCCAAGAACCCCAAGGTCAAGATCTTCCTGGAGCGGGACTTCCCCTCTTTCGCGGCCTGACGCCCCATGGATCTGCACTACAAACAGGAAGTGGCCGTGGGCGGGATGGTGATCCTGGGGATCGCCGCCTTCGTGGCGGGGAGCATGTGGCTGGGCGGCAAGTCGTTCAAGCACGAGCCCACCTGGCGGGCCCGGTTCGAGAACGTCGGGAAGCTCCAGGAAGGCTCGATCGTCAAGATCTCGGGAGTGAAGGTGGGCCGGGTGGAGAAGGTGGAGTTCGTCGATGTGGGGGACGTGGTGGTCACGTTCACCCTGCCCCCGAAGGTGGTACCCAAGGTGGATGCCCACGCCGTCATCGTGGAAAGCATCGCTTTCAGCGAGGCGATCATGCACTTCTATCCGGGGACCGCGGCGGAGTCGCTTCCGTCCGATGCCATCATTCCGGGCCGGCAGGACACCGGCCTGTTCGATCGCGCCAGCGGCCTGGCCGACCGGGCCGACACGGTGCTGCTGGGCGTGCAGGAGGTGATGAACCGCCGGCTGGCCGAAGACCTCCACGCCACCATGCAGTCGATCCAGACGTTGTCTTCTACGCTGACCAAGTCGCTGCCCGGTCCCAGCGCGGAGGCCGAGAAGACGTTGGCGGCCATTCGGCGGCTGTCCGAGCATCTCGACTCGACCCTATCCAATCCCGCGCTCGACCGGTCGATCACCCGGTTCGACACGCTGACTCAGAACCTCTCCGGGATGACCGCGCAATTCACCACCACCGGTGCCAGGCTCGACACGTTGCTCACCAACCTCTCCAAGGGCCAGGGCACGCTGGGCAAGCTGGCCACCGACAGCGGCCTCTATACCGACGCTCGCGCCGCCAGCCAATCGCTCAAGGCGCTGCTCGACACGATTTCGAAGAAGCCCGGCAAGCTGACGATACAGGTGAAGATCTTCTGAAGAAGGTAGAACGGTGGAACGGTGGAACGGGGGAACGGGAGAACGGGCACGGCCCAGGCCAGAGGGAAACCGTAGAACAGTAGAACAGTAGAACGGGGGAACGGGCACTGCCGGGCCAGAGTTTTCTTGCTCGGTGAAGCGGTTATTCGATTAGAACTTCTCGGGGCGCTGGGGATAGGCTTCGCCCCACGTACGATCACACGTCTCTCGAAGCGTGGAAGGTGGCTCGGGCCGTCAGTCTCGGTGTGCTCCAGGCGGCCCGAGCACATTGGAAGCCATGGGCCTCCGCGCTCTTTGGACAGCTACAGCGGGCCTCGCTATCGGTGCAGCTCAACATCGCGGAGGGCTGGACCTTCAATAAGACCCCCACCTACGCCCGCCATCTGGGAATCGCCTTCGGATCGGCAGTGGAGACTGGGGAATTGTTGCAGCTGGCGCTCGACGCCCGGGCCATTCCGGTGGATCCGGGACGGCACCTCCTGGAGAACTGCCGACGGAGCCAGCGGCTGTTGATCGGCCTCTTGAAGCGCCATCGGCCCTCACGCTAGCTTCGGTCCCGTTCTCCCGTTCTCCCGTTCTCCCGTTCTCCCGTTCCCCGTTACTTTCCCCCCCATGCTGACCGTCACCTTCCTCGGCACCGGCGCCGCGTGTCCCACCGTGGACCGCAACGTCGCCAGCCTCGCCGTCGCGCGCGAGGGGGAGATGCTGCTGTTCGACTGCGGGGAAGGGACCCAGCGCCAGATGATGCGCTATGGGGTGGGCTTCGGGCTGCGCGAGATCTTCTTCACCCATTTCCACTCCGATCACATGCTCGGTCTCACCGGACTGGTGCGGACCATGGGACTGCTCGACCTGGTGGGCCAGCAGGGCCGCGAAGAAGGGCTCACGCTTTACGGCCCTAAGGGCGCTCAGCGGGTGCTGGGGGCGGCCCTCACTGTGGGCATCGAGCGCACCAAGTTTCCGGTCGAGATCGTGGAGCTCAAGCCGGGCGATACCCGGAATCGCGGCGAGTACGATCTCCAGGTCTTCGAGACCAACCACGGAGGCTGGGCCGATACGGTGGGGTACGCCTTGGTGGAGCACACCCGGCTGGGACGGTTTCACCCTGAGCGGGCACAGGAGCTGGGCATCCCCGAGGGGCCGCTCTGGGGTCGCCTGCACAAGGGAGAAACCATCACGCTGCCGGACGGCCGGCGGGTCGAACCCCAGGAGCTGGTGGGTCCCACGCGACCGGGCCGGAAGCTGGTGATCTCCGGCGACACCCGGCCCCATGCGGATCTGGCCAAGGCCGCGGCGGGCGCCGATCTCCTGATCCACGAGGCGACCTTCGGCGACGACGAGGCCCAACGCGCCCAGGAAACCGGACACTCGACCGCGCGGGAGGCGGCTCAGCTCGCCCACGACGCGGGCGTCCGGCGGCTGGCCCTGACCCACATCAGCCCGCGCTATACCCGCGACGCACCCGACCTTCTGGCCCAGGCTCAGTCGGTGTTTCGCGAGACGGTGGTGGCACGGGATGGGATGGTGATCGAGGTGGGATTTCAGGAGTAGGTCAGGAGTCAGGGGTCGGGAGTCTGGAGTCTCCCTGAGTACTGAGTACTGAGTGCTGAGTACTGAGTGGGGTTGGATCGCGGTACACCTAAGACCTGATGCCCGATGCCCGATGCCTGGTGCCATCGAAGAGTGCGCGCTCACGCCTCGACTCTCGGGCCGGACCCTCTTACCACTTCTCTGGGCACCAGCGGACCCGGTTCTCCTGGATGTGTCGGCGCACTCGCCCCAACCGGGCCTCGTCTCGGATGACGTGCTCGTAGTAGCTCGGCTGCCAGACTTGAAGCGAAGGGTCGTCCAGCAAGAGACGGATCTGCGCGGTGCCGGCGGCCTTGAAACCGTCGAGCACCGAGGCCAGCGTTCCCGCTCGACGCCGGCGGCCCGTCACCCGCTCGGCCCAGGTGGTGGGCTTCTCCGCCACCCAGACAATGGCCAGCAGCCGATCCGGCATCACCGCGAAACAGTCCAGTTCCAGGCCGGACCGATAGCGGGTGGTGCGCAGCCACTCCTGCTCCACGATGCGGCCGGCCGGACTCAGTAGAACCGCGCCGGCATCGACCGAGCCGAACAGCGGCCGCCGGGGGTTGGTGCAGAGCGTAATCCAATAGGCCCCCGCCCCCGACCGAGCGTGGTCGTGATCGAGTCTGGGCGCTGAGGCGGCCGGCGAGGTACGAGAGTGGCGCATGGTGAGGACAAGGTGGCAACACCGTCCTCCGAGCTTGGTATCGAAAAGGCGCACCACGGGGCCCATTCATACCGCACCACGGGAGAGAGTCGATGGCTGACAAACGCTGGCCCGCGTTCCTGCTGTTGGTGGTCCTGATCATCCTGGTCTGGAGCGGCATTCAGCCTCGCGACCGCTTCACCTGGTACCTCGAGATTGCGCCGTTCTTGATCGCCCTGCCGATTCTGCTGCTCACCCATCGCCGCTTCCCGCTCACTCCGCTGGTCTATACCCTGATCGCGATTCATGCCACCATTCTCATGGTGGGCGGGCACTACACCTACGCGCTGGTGCCGCTGGGTGAATGGATGAAGACCTGGTTCCACCTGAGCCGAAACGACTACGACCGGATCGGCCACTTCGCGCAGGGCTTCGTGCCCGCCATCGTGGCTCGAGAGATCCTGATCCGGAACTCGCCCATCCGGCAGGGAAAGTGGCTCAACTTCCTGGTGTTCTGTTTCTGTCTCGCGCTCTCCGCCACCTACGAGCTGGTGGAATGGGGCACCGCCGTCGCCACCGGGACGGCGGCCGACGCCTTCCTCGGCACCCAGGGCGACCCCTGGGACACGCAGGAGGACATGATGATGGCTGCGATCGGGGCGATCATCGCGCTGCTGGTGCTGTCCAAGCGGCATGATCGCCAGTTAAGAGAGGTAGAACGGTAGAATGGGAGAACGGGGAACAGGGAACGGGAGAGCAGCTGGGAGCTAGGGGCTAGGGGCTAGGGGCTAACCCATTGCCAGAACGGCTCCTAGCTCCCGACTCCCGACTCCCAGCTTCCACCGCAAGAATCGGATTGTCGCCGGCGGGCCTGGACCCCATTTTGGGACCCACACTATCGCCGGACCGGGAGCTATGATGTCAGTGTCTTCGGACTACCAACGGATCGAGCGGGCCATCGAATACCTGGACCGCCACGCGCAGGAGCAGCCCAGCCTGGAGCGGGTGGCCAAGAGCTCCGGACTCTCTCCCAGTCACTTCCAGCGGGTCTTCACCCGTTGGGCCGGGGTGAGCCCCAAGCGCTTCCTCCAATTCCAAACCGTGGCCCATGCCAAGGCGGTGCTGGCCGAGTCGCGGAGTCTGCTCCAGGCCACCTACGAGAGCGGCCTCTCGGGCCCCAGCCGGCTGCATGACCTCTTCGTTTCAGTAGAGGCGGTGACGCCGGGCGAGTGGAAGAGCGGTGGTGCCGACCTGGCCATCCGCTACGGGATCCACGACGGTCCCTTCGGGCGCTTTATCCTGGCGGTGACCAGCCGAGGCATCTGCGCGCTCCGGTTCCTGCCCGCTTCGGGGGCGTTTCTTACGGTCCTCGACGAGCTTCGGTCGGAGTGGCCTCAGGCGGAGATCACCCTGGATCCTTCGGCGACTCAGCCCTACGCGGAGCACGTATTCCCGAGCGACGGCGCGGGCGCGCCGGCCGGTCCGCTCAGCCTCTACCTCAAGGGCACCAACTTCCAGACCAAGGTCTGGGAAGCACTGATCAAGGTTCCCATGGGTGCGCTGGTGAGCTACGAGGAGTTGGCTGCCTCCGCCGGGACCCCGAGTGCGGTGCGCGCGGTAGCCGGTGCGGTAGCCTCTAATCCGATCGCCTGGCTGATCCCCTGCCATCGGGTGATCCGGAAGACTGGAGCCTTCGGTGGCTATCGCTGGGGCCAGGCGCGCAAGCGGGCGATGCTGGGTTGGGAGGCGGTGAAGGTCGCATCGTAGGATCGGTAGAACGGTAGAACGGTAGAACGGTAGAACGGTGGAACGGGAGACCGGTAGAACAGGAAGAAGTCAGCGCGAGGGCCGATGGCGCTTCAACGGGCCGATCAGTAGGCGCTGGCTTCTTCGGCAGCTTGCCAGCAGCCGCCGTCCCACATCCACGGGGATGGCCTGTCCGTCGAGCGCCAACTGCAACAGCTCCCCGGTCTCTACTGCCGATCCGAAAGCGATGCCCAGGTGGCGGGCGTAGGTGGGGGTCCTATTGAAGGTCCAGCCCTCAGCGATGTTCAGTTGCACCGAAAGCGAGGCCCGCTGCAACTGTCCAAAGAGCGCGGAGGTCCAGGGCTTCCAATGCGCCCGGGCCGCTTGGAGCACACCAAGACTGACGGCTCGAGCCTCCTTCCACGCTTCGAGAGACGTGTGATCATCCATGGCGCGAAGCCTGTCCCTGGCACCCCACGAACTTCCCATCGAACAACCGCCTCAGAAGGTGAGAAAACTCTGGCCTGGGCAGTCCCGTTCTCCCGTTCTCCGGTTCTACTCTTCTACCGTATCCCTTCCCCGTTCCCCGTTAGGCTGCCGGTCTGGGCCCCGAGCCTGGCATCGGGGATAAGCTCGCCAGGAGGGTCCGCAGCTCGGGCAGGTCTTGCAGCAGGATCGCGTTCTTGCCCCGGAGCGGGGTGAAGTAGGAGGGAGCCGCGGCGCCGCCCACCAGTAGTACCCGGCCATCCGGTAGCGCCTCCTCGAGCTGCACCAGCTCTCGTCCCAAGGGGCGGTCGTCGGCCGGGTAGACCAGGCTCAAGGCCAGCACTCGGGCTCCGGCGACCTGGGCCGCCTGGACCAGGTCGTCCACCGGGAGATCGGGGCCGAGGTAGACCACCCGCCATCCCATCGCGGCCGCGCTTGCGGCCACCATCATGGCACCTAGCTCGTGTCGCTGGCGGGGCGGCGTGGCCGCGACTAGCGTGGGTGCCGGCCCCTCCCAAGCACAGCCCTGAATCATCCAGTCCAGCGTTCGACGAATCACCGACGAGCCCAGGTGCTCGTTGGCGGGGGTGACGGAGCCCTGCTGCCAGCAGCGGCCGATCTCCGCCAAGAGCGGCACCACCACCAGGTCGAGCGTGGTGGACACACTGAGTCGCATCGTAGCGCGGCGTAGGGTCAGTTCCAGCGCCACCGCATCCATCCGCTCGACCGCGTCCAGACATTGGCTGACCAGATGGGCGGCCGCGGCCGCAGCGGTCATAGGTGGGGCGGGGGCGGGACGCTCCAGGCGCAGTCTCGGCGCCCCGAACCGGGTGGAGCCGCCATGGATCCAGGCCGGTCCCGCGGCGCCGGCTCTCGCATCGTCGGCTACCAGTCGCTCGAGCGCCGAGTCGGAGAGCCGAGCCATTTGGCCAATGCCTCGCCCGGCACGGACCGCCTGAGCCAGCAGGCGCAGGCGGGCGACGTCCGCGTCGGAGTAGAGTCGCTGCCGCCCATCGGTCCGCCCCGGCACCACCGCGCGATACCGTCGCTCCCAGACCCGGAGCACATGGGGAGAGAGCCCGGTGCGTTCCGCGACTAACCGGATTGGGTGCTGCGGATCGGTGGAGCCCAGGCTTGATCGGGTGGGGGACATGGGTTGAAGCTGGCAGTTTGTCTTTGTTCTGTCAATGAATAGTCGATGGTTGTCTAGGCTATTTTGTGCCTAATACCTCGACCCTAACTAGATAGTTGATGGGCGGTAGCAGTATTGGAATGAGGGAATGAGGGAATGGGGGAGTGGATGGGAGGAACTCTGCAATCGGCAATCATCAATCGGCAATGGTGGTAGAGCAGGGGGAGGGGCTGCACGGGGAACTGGAGAATGGGGTCGAAGGCACCCCCTTCTCCCGTTCCCACGTGCTACGTGCGGTCTATGAAAGCAGGTCCATGGGGATGTGGCTTTCACATCCAACGAGTGGATCGCTCCACTCGTCGCGGGTCCCGGACCAGGGGGCCCGCGGGCACTTCGTCGGTGAGGCCTAGGACGGGAGTCCGCTGCCGGGGTTAAGCACGGGGGATGGACAACAGCGTGAAAGGCCCTGAACGGTGAACGGGGCCCCTTGGCTTCCGATTCACCGCTTACCGTTTACCGCTTTTCCCCGTTGTTCTTTTCCCCCTTCCCTTTGACCTTTCATCCATCCATGACCACCAGCGCCGAACCCCAGTCCGACGTCGGCACCCGCTCGCCCGACCTGCGGACCATCGCGCTGGCCACGCTGGCCGTGTTGGCGGTGGCCTACACGCTCTACTTCGCGCGGGCCTTCTTCCTGCCGGTGGCGTTGGCCCTGCTGCTCAATTTCTTGCTGAGTCCCGCCGTCCGGTTCCTGGCCCGGTTCCGGCTCAAAGAGCCGGTCGCGGCGGGGGTGGTCATGCTGGTGGTGGTGGGGGCGCTGAGCCTTGGTGCCTACAGCCTGTCGGATCCGATGCAGGGCTGGATCACCCGGGCGCCGCAGACCCTGGCCGACGCCAAGAGCAAGATCCGGAAGTTGATCCGGCCGGTGGAACAGATGAACCGCGCCGCGGCTCAGGTGGAGAGCGCCACCAAGCCCGCCGACGGCGGCACGACCCAGCAGGTGGTGGTGAAGGGACCCACGTGGGCGGAAAGGATCTACGGGAAGACGCCGTCGCTTATGCTGGGGGGATTCGAAGTCCTGATTCTGCTCTACTTCCTGCTGGCCTCCGGGGACCTGTTCCTGGAGAAGGTGGTCCGGGTGATCCCCGAATTCGCCGACAAGAAGAAGGCGGTCCGCATCGCGCGCGAGGCGGAGGCGTCGGTCTCGACCTACCTGGTCACCGTGACGCTCATCAACCTGGGCTTGGGGGTGGTGGTCGCCCTCCTGATGGCGGCGGCCGGGATGCCCAACCCGGTGCTCTGGGGCGTCGCGGCCGGGCTGCTCGAGTTCGTGCCCTACGTGGGGGCGCTCACCATGACCGCGATCCTGAGCGTGGCCGCGTTGGTCACCTTCGACGACGTGGGGCGAGCGCTGCTGGTCCCGGCTCTCTACGTCGGCGTCTCGCTGATTCAGGCCTATGGGGTGAGTCCGATGGTGCTGGGGCGGCGACTGACCCTGAATCCAGTCGCGATCTTCGTGGGCCTGCTGTTCTGGTCGCTGATCTGGGGTGCGGCTGGGGCGTTTCTCGCGGTGCCGCTCCTGGCCACACTCAAGATCTTCTGCGATCACATCGAGCGGTTGGAGCCGGTCGGGGAGTTCTTGGGGAGGTGAGGGGGCCGTACCTGGTAGAACGGGAGAACGGGAGAACGGGAGAACGGGAACTGCCCTAGGCCAGCCCTTTATCGGCCGCCGAAGCAGGTGTCCGATGGGCGCCGGGGAGGGGAGGCCGTAAGACAGGGGAACGGGAGAACGGGAACTGCCCCAGGCCAGAGTTTTCTTGCTCGGTGTAGCGGTTGTTCGATGGGAGAATCGTGGGGAATCTAGGATAGGCTTCGCCCCATGTATGATCACACCTCCCTCGAGGCGTGGAAGGAGGCTCGGGCCGTGAGTCGCGGCGTGATCCAGGCAGCCCGGACCCACTGGAAGCCTTGGGCCTCCGCGCTCTTCGGCCAGTTGCAGCGGGCCTCGCTGTCCGTCCAACTCAACATCGCGGAGGGCTGGACCTTCAATAAGACCCCCACCTACACCCGGCATCTCGGCATCGCCTTCGGATCGGCGGTGGAGACGGGGGAGTTGTTGCAGCTGGCTCTGGATGCTCGGGTGATCCCGCCGGAGGCGGGGCGGCGCTTGCTGGAACGGTGCCGAAGGAGCCAGCGGCTACTGATCGGTCTCTGAAGCGGCATCGGCCCTCGCGCTAGCTTCGGCCCGTTCTCCCGTTCTCCCGTTCTCCCGTTCTCCCGTTCTCCCGTTCTCCCGTTCTCCCGTTCTCCCGTTCTCCCGTTCTCCCGTTCTCCCACTACGCCAAATTCAACTTCCCCAGCAGCGCCTTGAACCCCGGGTGCGAATGGAGACTCCTGAACAGGAACGAGCCCTTGATGCCGAACAGGCTCCCGCTCCGTCCCTGGTAGGCCTTCTCCAGCTGCTCCACCGCACGATCGGCCTCGCCCAGTCCGGTGTAGACGTAGGCCAGGTGATAGGGAGGCACGTAGCGGGTCCGCGATAATTCCTCGAGTTGCTGGAGCACCTGCCAAGCCTTTTCGGTCTTCCCCGTCTGGCCATAGGCCTGGCCCAGCTGGCCCAGGATGAGGGTGCTCTCGGGCATGATCGCAACCGCCCGTTCCAGCTCGGCCAGCCCCTCTTCCGGCCGTTGGTTGAAGATGTAGGCCCACCCCAACGTGGCGCGGGTCCGGGCGTAATTGGGCTCGAACTCGACGCTCCGCAACGCCTCCTTGAGCCCCTCTTCGAGTCGCCCCGACCGGAGCAACGTGTTGGCCAAGTCCGCCCGGTGGGTCATGGGGTCGAGCTCCTGGGCGCGACCGACCAGTACCAGGGCCTCGTCCCAGCGCTCGAGCGCGGAACAGAGCCAGCCGTAGTGGTCGTAGATGTCCGCCGAACCCGGGCTCAAGTCCAGCGCCAGCTTGAACTCCCGCTCGGCGCCGACCCAGTCGAAGTCGTGGATGAACTTGAGCAGGGCCAGGACCGAGTGCGCTTCTCCCAGGCCCTGATCCAGGGCCAACGCCGCGGTGACCGCTTCGAACGCCTCCCGGTAGGCGATCTCCTCCTTGACCCCGCTACCATCCGCCCCGGTGGTCATTTCGGCAAAGGCGAGCGCTATGCCGACGTAGGCCATGGCGTATTTCGGATCGGCCGCGATGGCCTGCCGGAAGTAGTCGATGCCCTTCTTGAATCCCTCTTCGGTGTAGCGGTGGTACCAGTGCCGACCCTGGAGACAGAGCTGGTAGGCGGTATGGCTGGCGGTGGGCTCTCGATTGATGCGCGTCCGCTCGTCGGAGGTGAGCTCGGCCTTGAGGGCGGAGACGATGTGCAGGGCGACGTCGGTCTGGATGGCGAAGATGTCGCTGACCTGGCGGTCGTAGGTCTCCGACCAGAGGTGTTGATCGGCTTCGGCATCGATCAGCTGGGCCACGATCCGGACCCGATCCCCGACCCGGCGGACGCTGCCCTCGACGACGGTGGCCACCTGGAGGGCGGCCCCGATCTCCTGCAGGCTCTGTTCCCGCTGCTTGAACCGCATCACGGAGGTGCGCGAGATCACCTTGATGGAACGGATCTTCGATAACTGGGCGATCACGTCCTCGGTGATCCCGTCGGTGAAGAACTCGTTCTCCTTATCCGTGCTGAGATTGAGGAAGGGGAGCACTGCCACCGACGCCGGCCGAGGTCCGGCGCCGGACGGTCCCGCGACCAAGGCCTCGGCAAAGGCGCCCGCAGTGGCGAAGCGGTCGGCCGGGGCGCGGGCCAGCGCCATCATGAGAGCCTGCTCTACCGCGGGCGGGGTGGTGGGCCGGAGCCGGCGGACCTGGGGGACCTGGTCGGTGAACCGCTTGGCGATCACCGCCTGGGCCGTGGCCCCGGTATAGGGGGGCTCGCCGGCCAGGAGCTCGTAGAGCAGACAGCCCAGGCTGTAGACGTCGCTCCGCCCATCCAGCTCGCGCTGGCCGGCGGCCTGCTCGGGACTCATGTAGGCCGGGGTGCCGACCATGATGCCAGTGGCGGTGAAGCGCTCCTTGGGCGCCGCGTCGGCCGCCACCGCGATCCCGAAGTCGGTGAGCATCGCCTCGCCTTCGTGGAGCAGGATGTTGTCCGGCTTGATGTCGCGGTGGACCATACCGCGGGCGTGGGCGTAATCCAGGGCCGAGGCCACCTGCCGCACGATGCGGAGCGCCTCGTCGATGGGAAGCTGCCCCTCGCGAGCAAGCCGGGCCTGCAGGGATTCACCCCGGATGTAGGGCATGACGTAGAACAGAAGGCCGCCCGCTTGCCCCGAGTCGAACAGGGGCAGGATGTGCGGGTGGCTCAGCCCCGCCACCACTTGGATCTCGCGGGTGAATCGCTCGGGGCCCAGCAGGAGGCCCAGCTCGGGGCGGAGAACCTTGATGGCGACCTGGCGGGGATGCTTGAGATCGGTAGCCAGGTAGACGGTGGCCATCCCGCCCTGGCCCAGCTCGCGCTCGATCCGGTAGCGGTCGTGCAGTGCCTCCGTCAGGACGGTGCGTGCGTCGGTGACGACGTGGGGTCGAGTCAGGTCGCTGTCCTGGGGGCCGGGCTGGGAAGACATGGGAGAGGGAAGTTAAGGGCCCTACGGTAGAACGGTAGAACGGGGGAACGGGAGAACGGGAACTGCCCCAGGCGAGAGTTTTCTTGCTCGGTGTAGCGGTTGTTCGATGGGAGAATCGTGGGGAATCTAGGATAGGCTTCGCCCCATATATGATCACACCTCCCTCGAGGCGTGGAAGGAGGCTCGGGCCGTGAGTCTGGGCGTGATCCAGGCGGCCCGAGTCCACTGGAAGCCTTGGGCCTCCGCGCTCTTCGGCCAGTTGCAGCGGGCCTCGCTGTCCGTCCAACTCAACATCGCGGAGGGCTGGACCTTCAATAAGACTCCCACCTACGTCTGCCATCTCGGCATCGCCTTCGGATCGGCGGTGGAGACGGGGGAGTTGTTGCAGCTGGCCCTGGATGCTCGGGTGATCCCGCCGGAGGCGGGGCGGCGCTTGCTGGAACGGTGCCGAAGGAGCCAGCGGCTACTGATCGGTCTCTGAAGCGGCATCGGCCCTCGCGCTAGCTTCGGCCCGTTCTCCCGTTCTCCCGTTCTCCCTTGGTCGTCCCCTCCCCATCCTCCCGTTGAGGCCTTAGCTTCCCGGCCTCAGGGGCTGTAGCTCAGCTGGGAGAGCGCTGCAATCGCACTGCAGAGGTCAGGGGTTCGATCCCCCTCAGCTCCACTTGCGGTAGAATGGTAGAACGGGGGGACGGGAGAAAGGGTACTGCCCCCGGGGCAGAGTTGTGATCGGCCGCTTGAAACGGCATCGGCCTGCGCGCTAGCTTCGGCCCGTTCTCCCGTTCTCCCGTTCTCCCGTTCTCCCGTTCTCCCGTTCTCCCGTTCTCCCGTTCTCCCGTTCTCCCGTTCTCCCGTTCTCCCGTTCTCCCGTTCTCCCGTTCTCCCAAGTCCCGTCTTAACAACTGTCTCGCCTCCTCGTCCAGCGGGCATGCCAAACACGCGAATGCCCAGAATGGTTCAGGCGCTGGCATGGACCGCCGCCCTGAGCCTCGCCGCCTGTGAGTCCACGCCCAATGGTGTGACCTTCGCTTCCGGGGGAGGGAATGCCCTGGCGGTGAGCGCCGCTACTCCGGCCGATGCGGACGGCTCGCTCACCAATCTCCAGGTTTCCGCCGATCCCGACGCGTCGACGCTGGAAGGGCCGGCCACTCACGTCACCATCACCGGAAGCGTGGACACGGTCCAGCAGCAGGTCGACGTCTTCATTCTCCAGGCCGACAACAGCGTTCCCCACGTCGAGCACGCCTGGGGGGCCGATCTCGCCAACCCCGAGGGTCACACGGTTTGTGACGTGAGCAGCTCGGTGGGGCCGCCCTGCCCGCCCTCCCAAGTGGTCTCCAACGGGTCGGGCTCGCTGACCTTCGCGGGGCTGCAGCTGGGTGGGGACGCTGGGGATGGAGACGTTTCGACCCTGACCGGGAGCGTCGAGTACTAGCTCACCGCCCGGCAGTCCCGTTCTCCCGTTCAACTGTTCTACCGTTCTACCGTCTCCTGCCTCACCCCCCGTCCCCCTCTCCAGAGGACTGCAACGGGCTGGGGGCTAGGAGCTGGGGGCTAGGGGCTTCCGGCCGCCTCATCCCGAGGGCACCGTGGCGCAGCCACGGGCCGGAGGGATCTAGTTGGCCTTCCTCGAAATCGGCGTCGTTCTCCCATGCCAGTCTCGGGTGTGGCGTACCAGATCCCCACGGCCCCCTCGCGATGCTCGGGGTCCCTCGGGATGACAGAAGAGGGAGTTTCCCTCTGAAACCCCGTTCTCCCATTCCCCCGTTCAACCGTTCTACCGTCCTCTCCCCATCTTGACAAATAGCCGTTATAACAACTATTGTGGTGACATCTAATAGGAGTCGCTATGCCCCCGCTGAAGGAAGAGATCAAGCAGACTCGGCCGTTCAAGAGCATCCACGAGGAGACCCTGCTCAACGTGGTCCGGACCTCGGAGGTGCTGAGCGCGGGGGTGGTGGAGCCCTTGAAGGCGCACGGGATTACCGGGACCCAGTACAACGTGCTCCGGATCCTCCGGGGCGCGGGGCCGGCCGGGCTGGCCTGCGGCGCCATCGGCGACCGGATGCTGACCCGGGAGTCGGACATGACTCGGCTGATCGACCGGCTCCTCGCGCTCAAGCTGGTGGAGCGGAGCCGGCACGAGGGAGACCGGCGAGTGGTGGTGACCCGGCTGACCGAGGCAGGGAAGCGGCTTCTCACCACGCTGGACCCGGTGGTCAAGGACGCCCAGCGGCGGTTGCTGGGGCATATGGAGGACGCATCGCTCAAGCAGCTGATTGGATTATTGGAGCGGGCGAGGGAAGCAGCGAAATAGTCAGGAGTCAGGGGTCAGGAGTCAGGGGTCCAACGTCCCCCGCCTCCCGCCTCCCGACTCCCGACAACAAACAGTGACATCAACTAGGAATGGAGCATTTACCATGAACTGGACCATCGACTCAACTCATTCGAGCATCGACTTCTCGGTGCGTCATCTGGCCATATCGACCGTACGGGGTCGGTTCAAGAACTTCGCCGCGCAGGCGGAGGTAGGACCGGACGGCCGGCTGCAGAAGATCGAGGCCACCATCGAGCCCCAGAGCATCGACACCGGGGTAGCGGACCGGGACGCGCATCTGCGCTCGGCCGACTTCTTCGACGTGGCCAAGTACCCGGAGATCCGTTTCGTCTCGACCTTCATCAAGCCGCTGGACAAGGCCCGCACCGAAGTGACCGGCGAGCTGACCATGCACGGCGTCTCCAAACCGGTGACCTTCGTGCTGGAGAGCGGGGAAGCCATCAAGGATCCCTGGGGCAACCGGCGCCTGGCGGCGGCCGCGAGCGGGGTGCTCAACCGGAAGGACTGGGGCCTGACCTGGAACCAGCTGCTGGAGCTGGGCGGTGTGGCGGTGAGCGACGAGGTGAAGTGGAGCCTCGAGGTGGAGGCGGTGGCGCAGGCGCTTGCTGCGTAGAACGGGAGAACGGGAGAACGGGAGAACGGGTTGCCACCGGGGTGCCCTTTCTCCCGTCTTGCTGTTCAACTGTTCTCCCTCGGGTCCCTGGTCCCTGCTTCATCCCCCCGTTGCCCCCCTCCCATCCCCCTCTTACCTTATTGTCCGCCGCATGATGGTCGTACTCGGCGGACGGTAAGTCATGAGCGGATAGGGGGATGGCGATCCGGGATCCAGACCCTGATTGCCGGCTGGGAGACCCAAGTAGGCGAGCATTTCCCGTTCTCCCTTTCCCCCGTTCTACCGTTCTCCCGCGCGCTTCGCGCGCACTGCCCCTTGGTGTAACTGGCAACACGCCTGACTCTGGATCAGGAGAGTCCTGGTTCGAGCCCAGGAGGGGCAATCGGCCGCAGAGCAGCGCGGCCGTTTCCATTGTGGGCTCGGCCTTCGGCTTTCGCCAGGCTGTCGATGTCGCCGCCTGTGTCAGGCATGTGATGCGCTCCGGGCTCTAGTCGTGGGGCGCCTCACCCCCGCTTCCGCATGCCGGCCACGAATAGAGCCACTCCTCCCGCCATGGCCGCCCAGCCGACCCAAGGCGGGATCGTTTGCTGCTCGTCCGCCGTGACTTTGACGTCGCCCACCTTCACGACATCATGCCGTGAGGTATAGCTCGCTCCACGAAGGAGCACGAAGGCCCCGAGACCGAGGATCACGATACCGACGATGGTAAGCTGTCGCATATACACTCCCTTGAATTCGTGGATGAGCGCCGAGTAACTCCGTAAATCCGCCCCCGCGCAACTACCCGAATCGCCGAGGAGAACCGATCGATCAATCGATGTGAATTGAACGCTAGTTCGGAGGGATCCTGTCCCAGGCATGGAGACAACGAGGGCCCGAGGGACTAC
>CAVPGI010000014.1:0-66843 GCA_963704015.1 uncultured Gemmatimonadales bacterium | reverse complement strand
ACCTCTTTTCGCCACAGCACGATCTTTTTAACGGTCACTGACATATTGGGTGCCTCCTTCTTGTCTCAAGAATTGTTTCGCGGTTTTTAGTGACGCGATTCTATTGCGGACCGACTATGGCTGCAAGTTGCACCACCGTATAGTATGTTAAAAGCGTTAAGTCAGCTTCGGAAACTTAGTCACACTTTAGACATGCAAGTGTACTCGAATTAAAATTGAAGCGTCGATCATTCAATCCTATGGGTGTCTCTCTCGGTTCTACCAGATTTCGATAGCCGCAACTTCAGTGCTGCTCCGCGGCTTAGCCCAATACGTTTCATCCTCGCGTCGCTCCTTCGGCGATCTCTCTGAGGCTTGATTGCTTCCAGGCTTTGGGGATAAAACGCTATACGTTGGGATGGACCGATTGATCGTCAGTCATTAGGGCAGGAAAGCACGCTCCCATTGCGTACCTGAGGAGACTGGCGCCGGTGACGTAAAATAAACCTCGCTGGCGCAGCCGGACCAGAGCGACGTAGGGCGCTGGCTTCTGCGCCGACGCTATCATGCCGGCTAACCTCACGCCCGAGTACAAGGCCGCGGAGGCCGCATTTCGCAAGGCGCGCGACCCGCGAGTCGGCCTCGAGCGGCTGCGAGAGATGCTTCGTGTCATTCCGAAGCACAAGGGGACTGACCACCTCCAGGGGGACATCAAGCGTCGCATCAAAGAGCTGTCAGAAGAGCTCGAGTGTGGCCGAAGAAGAGTGGGGCCCACGGTGGACCACCGTTAGTGATTCCGCCTGAGGGCGCCGCGCAAATTGCCCTGCTCGGCCCGCCTAACACGGGAAAGTCATCTCTGCACGCGCGGCTCACGGGCTCAGGTGCGCAAGCCGCGCCGTATCCGTTCACCACTCAGTATCCTGAACCGGGGATGATGCCCTACGAGGACATCCGTTTCCAGCTCGTGGACCTTCCGGCCATCTCGCCCGAGCACCCAGTTTCGTGGTTCGCAAGCGCGCTGCAGACGGCGGACGCATGTCTGCTCGTCTCGGAACAGCTTGGCGACCCCGCGTGCGTCGAGAGAATGGAGGCCCTGCATGCGGTTTTGCGCGAGAGGCGCGTGACGCTTACCGACCGCTGGGAGCCGGAGGGAGAGCCCGCTAGAGAGGGCGCGGAGGTTGACGAAGATCCCTTCGCGCTGCGGCTTCCCGCCGTGCTCCTCGCCAATAGGGCGGGACGTCCTCACGGATGTGGACACCGAGCTACGGGCGTTCCTGGAGCTAACGGGAGATTCGCTACCCGGCCTTTGCGGTATCGGCCACCACAGGACGCGGCCTGGGGGAGATCGGTCCGTTGCTTTTCTGTCAACTCGGGATCGTGCGTGTCTACACGAAGGTGCCGGGCCGACCGCCGGACCGGGACCGCCCGTTCTCACTGCGCCGCGGGCAGACCGTGGAGGACGTTGCGCGGCTCGTGCACAAGGATGTGGCGCGCTCGCTAAAATACGCGCGGGTGTGGGGCAAAGCCGGGTTCGACGGCCAGCATGTCGGCCGAGACCATCCGTTAGCCGATGGCGAAGTGGTCGAGTTGCACACGTGAAGCACTGGTGGAACTCCGTAGCGTTCGTCCGGGTTACGTAGCATCTCCTTTTCTGCAGGCGTTGACAGGTCGAACAACCGCTTATCGTCAGGAGGAGTCAGTTAGGGACTAGCTGGAATTAGTCAGATTTCGAGGAGGGTCAGGTCCTTACTCTTGCTGTTCCGCGGCACGTATACGAGATCAGCTAGATAGGCGAAGTTCAGGGTAAAAGCGGGGTCAAGGCTTTCTCTATCAGATTCAGATTTGCTACTAACAAAATAATTCCCGACGATTCGAAGTATTTACATACTCAACAGCGTACCCAAGACTACCTCGAACTTACCCAAAGCTCCCATGCTCTCCGCCGATTGAGTGTGAAAAGGCCCGGTGGAGGGGGTATTCTAGGCGAGATAAATCAAGACGATGATGAACGAGACCAGGATGGCGTACAACGCCTTCTGCCGCAGCTCGCCACCCACCTTGGGTCCGACCGCCTCGGTGCGTTCGACGCTGTATGGCCCGTTCGCCCAGCGCCGCGTCGAGGGCGGCGGTCACGGCGGTGGCCGTGGCCTGGGTGTTGTCGGCGTCGGTGCCCTGCTTGGCCGTGCGGGCCCGGATCACGAACTCGCTGGGGCCGCCGAAGGACTGGATCTCGGCCCCGTGCACGCCCTCGTGGTCCAGCGCCGTCCGGATCGCCGCCGACATCCACCGGCCTGGCTCGGTCCGGATCTGGACCAGGGTGCCGCCGGTGAACTCGATGCTGTAGTTGAGCCCAGGGTGGCCAGCGAGCAACGATGCCCAGCAGAAGAACCGCGCGCCGTGACGCCGTAGGCGTAGCGGCGGACCCCGATGAAATCGTAGTTGGCGTTGGCGAAGAATCGCATCATGTCAGATGCTCAGCGTGGTCATGGCCGGCTGGCGCTGCAGCCAGATCATGTAGAAGGTGCGGGTCACGAAGACCGCGGTGACCATCGAGGCGATGATGCCGAGGATGAGCGTCACCGCGAAGCCCTTGACCGGGCCGGTGCCGAACTGGAAGAGGAAGAGCGCGGTCAGCACGGTGGTGACGTTGGAGTCCACGATGGCGTTCATGGCGTGCGTGAAGCCCTCGTCGATCGCGAGCCGCACCGTCTTGCCCAGGGCCAGCTCCTCGCGGATCCGCTCGAAGATCAGCACGTTGGCATCCACCGCGATGCCGATCGAGAGCACGATGCCCGCGACGCCCGGGCAGCGTGAGGGTGGCGTCCAGCATCGGCAGAGCGCGCCCAGGGTGAACAGGATGTAGAGGCCGAGCGCCGCCACCGCCAGCACGCCGCTCAGATGGTAGTAGCCGATCATGATGAGGATGACCAGCACGGTGCCGACCACGCCGGCCGAGAATCCCGTGTGGATCGAGTCGGCGCCCAGGCTGGCGCCGACCTGGCGCTCCTCGACGATCTTGAGCGGCACCGGCAGCGCGCCGGCCCTGAGCGTCAGCGCCAGGTCCTGGGCTTCCTGGAAGGTCTTGCCGCCCAGCGTGATCTGCCCCCGCCGGTCGATCCGGCCCTGGATCACCGGCGGCCGGCCCTGGACCCGGTCGTCCAGCAGGATCGCCATGTAGTCGCCGACGTGCCGCCCGGTTCCCTCGCCGAACTTGCGTCCGCCGGCGCGGTCCAGCTCGAAGGTGACGATCGGCGCCGCTGGTGAGCGGGTCGATCTCCGCCTTGGCGTCCACCAGGCTGCTGCCCGGTGATGATCGGCCGGTCCTCCAGGGCGTAGAGCAGGCTGGTAGGACTGGACGCCGACGCTCAGCGGCGTCGGCGCGACCAGCGCAGCACCACGTCGCGCGGCAGCAGCCGCGCCACCTCGGGCAGGTGGAGCAGGCTGTCCACCCGCGGGAAGGCGCCGACTCGGCACCAGGTACTCGCCCGGCATCGGCGCGAGCCGCCTGGCGGCGGTCTGGATCAGGCCGAGCTGAGCACGCCGCCGGCGGCGGCGCTGGTATCGGCTCGCCTTCTTGGCGGCTGTCGCCCTGGAGCAGCTGCGGTCGACCGCGGACTGGGCGCGGTCGGCTTCGCCGGTGTCCGACCTCGACGCCCGGCGCTCCGCAGAACCCGGTCCATGCGAGGGCAGCGCCTTGTCCAGCGCCCCGGTCCGGTCGGTGATCCGGAACTCGAGGAAGGCGCTCCGCTGCACGATGGCCTTGGCGCGGCCCGGGTCGGAGATGCCGGCCAGCTCCACCACGATCCGGTCGTCGCCCTGACTTCTGGATCAGCGGCTCGGTCACGCCGAACTCGTCGATCCGCTTGCGGAGCACCGTGCAGCGCGAGATCGAGGTCCCTCTTGGGGTCGGCCGAGACCCGCGTGGACTGGTCGAGCTCGAGTCCCAGGTGCATGCCGCCCTGGAGGTCGAGCCCCAGCTTGAGCGGGACCCGGGTGATCGACGGTGTCGCGCATGATCCCGTCGGGTCCGCGCTCCCGGATGGTGATCGTTGCGCGGAAACAGGGAGGCGACGCTGAGCGACCACCAGCAAGGCGATGATGATGCAGTCGGGACTTCGAAGGGATGATGAACATTGTCGGGAAATCAGGTCTGTCGACCCGTGCCAAGGTTCGCACTGGTGCGCCGCGCGCTCGAGGACCGCCGCGGCCTGGTCCCGATCGCGCTGCAGCTGTCGCACGCAGCTCCTCAGGCGACGCGAAGCGCTGCACGTCGCGCAGCCGTTCCACCCACTCCACCTTCACCCACTCGCCGTAGAGGTCCGCGTCGAAATCGAACAGGTGCACCTCGACCGCCCGTCGCTGGCTCGCCGAACGTGGGCTCGGGGCCCCTGATTCAGCATCCCCCCGACCCGCCCCCGCCGCCACTCGACCCGGGCGGCGTAGACCCCATCCGGGCGGCAGCAGCTTCCGCGGCGGAGATGCCGCCCAGGTTGATCGTCGGGACCCCGATGGTCCGGCCCCGGCCCTCGCCCCGCGCTCGACCCGGCCGCTCACCGAGTAGCGGCCGCCCGAGGAGCCGCGCGGCGGTGGCCAGATCGCCCCCCGCCACCGCGCGGCGGATCTGGGTGCTGGACACCGGATGGCCGCCGAGCTCGACCGGCCCCACCACGTCCACCGCGAAGCCGTCGCTGCCGCCCAGCCGACGCAGGGTGCTCGACGTCGCCGCTCCGGCCCCGCCCGAAGCCGTGGTCGTGGCCGATCACCAGCTCCCGCATCCCGCAGCGCCCGATCAGCACCTCCCGGACGAACCGCTCCGGGCTGTAACTCGGCCAGCTCGCCGGTCGAACCGCAGGAACACGACGTAGTCCAGTCCGGTCTGGCGCCAGGATCTCCCGCCGCTCCGCGGGCCGTCGTGAGGAGCGGCGGCGCCGCCTGCGGGATTCACCACCTCGAGCGGGTGCGGCTCGAAGGTGACCAGCACGCTCTTCCGTCCCGCGGCCCGGGCCCGCTCGACGATCTCCCGCAGCACCGCCTGTGGCCCAGGTGCACCCCGTCGAAGGTGCCGACGGTGACCATCGCTGCCGTTCGGGTGAGCGGGCAGGAACGGAATCATCACGGCCGCCTCCAGTACCACCCGGGCTGGACCTCGCCCTCCGTCGCCGATCGCCCACGGCGATCAGCCGCATGCTCGCAGGCGCAGCGCCACCGTTCCCGCGGGACCCTCCGCCTCGCCGCGACGGCGCGGCCCTGGCCGCACGGCCGCGGACCTGCGCTCGGCATCGAGCGCCACCCGCGGCAGGTGCCCGCAGCACCGCGAGCGGCGGCAGCAGCGGCGTCTCGGCTCCGATCGCCTCCGAGCGGCAGCGCCGTCCTCCACCCGCAGCGCGCCGATCGCCTCGCGCCGGAGCGCGGTCAGATGCGCTCCGGTGCCCAGCCGCTCGCCCAGGTCCCGCGCCGAGGGCCCGCACGTAGGTCCCGGCGCTCACCGTGGCCCGGAAGCTCCAGCGTCGGGCAGCGCGTACTCCAGCAGGTCCACCGCGTGCACCGTCACGTCGCACCTCCGCCAGCTCGACCGGCTCGCCGCGCCGCGCCCGCGCGGTAGCTCCGCTCGCCGTCCACCTTCTTGGCCGAGAACGCCGGCGGGCGCTGCTTCGCGGTGCCCGACGAAGCTCGGCCAGCGCCGCTCGCACGCTCGGCGCCTCGGCGGCTCGCCGACCGCGTCGACCTCGCGCACCGGCCGCCACCTCTCCGGTCAGATCGTCGGTCGTCGGTCGCGACGCCCAGCCGCGCCGTCGGCCAGATAGGTCTTGGGCTGCGCGCTCGACGAACCGCGCCAGCCGGGTCGCCCGGCCCACCAGGACCACCAGCAGCCCGGTCGCGAACGGGTCCAGCGTCCCGGTGTGCCCCACCGCCTTGGTGCCGAGCACGCGCCGGACCCGGGCCACCACGTCGTGCGAGGTGGGGCCAGCCGGCTTGTCCACCAGCAGCGCGCCCGTTCAGTCGCCGCTCCTCCCGCTCGAGCTCGGCCAGCACCTCGTTGATCCGGGCCGCGTGCTCCAGGCCGCGATCGAGCTCGAAGTGCATCTCCGGGCACCGATCCGGGTGCGTCAGCGCCTTGGCCGAGCTTGGCCGCGGAGGAACCCGGCCGCGCTTCCAGTCCCTCGAGCGCCCGTGTCCTTGTCGGCGTCGTCGCCCATCACGCTGACCCGATCACGCGTGGCGCCGACAGGTCGTTGGTGACCATCACGTCGGTCACCGTGACGAACCCGACCCGCGGGATCGCGCACCTCGGTGAGCAGCGCGTCGGCCACCACCTGCCGCACCGTCTCGGCCACCTGTTCCGGCCGCCGCGAAGATCCCTTCATCCTGACGGTCACCACCGTGTCGATGATCCGCACGCCGTCGGCTGCTTCGACCAGCCGGTCGGCCGAGCGCAGCGTTTCCTCGGCCACCCGCCGGTCGCTCCCACCGTCGCGCACGCCAGTCTCGGCCCGCTGCCACAGATCCTGGTGCTCCGACCTCGGCGACCGAGACGTTGAGCGCGCCGGCGAGCTCCGCCTTGAGCGACTGCAGGATCGACGCGCTTGTCCTTGAGCGACTGGCAGCCCTCGAGGTGGAGGTCCCAGGTCTGGACGGCGGCGATCGACCATGGCGTGCCGATTCGCCGCGCTCGCTCACGCGCAGTCCGCCGGTCTACATCCTTCCCGTCCGCCGACGGTGGACCGCCAGCGTCCGCTTGACCTCTTCGATCCGGAAGGCCTCGATCACGTCGCCGACCTTGAGGTCGTTGAAGTTCTCGATGCCGATGCCGCACTCGAGCCCTTCCCGCACTTCCTTCACGTCGTCCTTGAAGCGCTTGAGGCTGCGAGAGCGCGCCGGTGTAGACCGGCACGCCGTCGCGCACCACGCGGACCTTGGCGGTCCGCTGGATGCGTCCCGCTCTTGCACCGATGCAGCCGGCGATGGTGCCGACCTTGCTCACCTTGAAGAGCTGCAGCACCTCGCGTCGCCCAGGACCGTCTCCTTCTCTTCCGGCTTGAGCAGCCCCTCGAGGGCGCTGCCGCACGTCCTCGACCGCCTCGTAGATGATGCGGTAGGTGCGCACGTCCACCTGCTCCCGCTCGGCCGCGGCGCGGGCGTTGGCGTCGGGCCGGACGTGGAAGCCGATGATGATGGCGCCCGAGGCCTTGGCGAGCAGGACGTCGCTCTCGGTGATGGCGCCCGACGCCGCGGTGCACGACGTCCACCCGCACCTCGCCGGTGCTGAGCTGGGCCAGCGCGTCGGCCAGCGCCTCGGCCGGGCCGCCCTGGTCGGCCTTGATGATGAGCCGCAGCGCGCCGATCTGGCCCTCCTTCAGCTGCGCGGCTGAGAGTCCTCCAGCGTGCCGCCGCGCGTGGTCGCGCCGGTTCTGCGCCTCCCGCTCGAGCCGCTGCCGCTTCTGGGCGATCTCGCGGGCCTCGACCGCGTCCGCCACCACGGCGAAGCTGTCGCCCGCCGAGGGGCACGCCCTCGAAGCCGAGGATCTGCACCGGGATGGACGGGCCCGCCTCCTTGACGGTCTTGCCGCGCTCGTCGAACAGCGCGCGGACCCGGCCGGAGAACTTGCCGCAGATGAAGTTGTCGCCGACGCGGAGCGTGCCCTTCTGCACCAGGATGGTGGCCAGCGGTCCCTTGCCGGGATCGAGCGTGGCCTCGAGCACCGTGCCGGCCGCGGGCCGGTCGGGGTTGGCCTTGAGATCGAGCATCTCGGCCTGAAGCAGGATCTGCTCGAGCAGCTCGTCGACGTTGGTGCCCTTCTTGGCCGAGATCGCGGTCGACAGCACCTGTCCCGCCGAACTCCTCGAGCACCACGCTGTGCTGCAGCAGGTCCTGCTTGACCTTCTGCGACGTTGGCGGTGGGCAGATCGATCTTGTTGATCGCGACGATCATCGGCACGCCGGCGTTCTTGGCGTGGCTGATCGCCTCGATCGTCTGCGGCATGACCGCGTCGTCGGCCGCGACCACCAGCACCACGATGTCGGTCACCTGGGCGCCGCGGGCGCGCATGGCGGTGAACGCCTGGTGGCCCGGCGTGTCGAGGAAGGTGATGGCCTTGCCGCTCGGGCAGCGTGACGTGATAGGCGCCGATGTGCTGGGTGATGCCGCCGGCCTCGCCGGCGACCACGTTGGCCTTCCGGATGTAGTCGAGCAGCGAGGTCTTGCCGTGGTCGACGTGGCCCATGATCGTGACCACCGGCGGCCGCGGCGCTGCAGCTCCTCGGCGGCTCTTCGGCCTCCGCCGGCTCGGCGAGCTCGGCCGCGTACTCCTCCTCCTTCACCGCCTCGAAGCCGAACTCGGAGGCGATCAGCTCGATCTGGTCGAAGTCGAGCCGCTGGTTCACCGTGACCATCAGGCCCAGCTCCTTGAACGCGAGCTGGACGATCTGGGTGGCCGGCACCTTCATGAGGTCGGCGAGCTCCGACACCGAGATGAACTCGTTGACCCGGATCCGGGTCTTCTCGCGCTCCCGCTCCTCGGCCTGGCGCCGGCCAGCACCTCGCGGTAGGACCGGCTCAGTCGCGACGGCCGCGGCCTTTGCGGCCGCCGCCGCGCATGCCCTGCAGCGTCTTGAGGATGTTGGCCTGCACCGCTTCCTGGTCGACCGACGACTTGCGGCCCTTCTTCCCCTTCTTGCCGCGCCGCCGCCCTTCTCGGCGTCGGGGCCGAAGTTCCGCGGGCGCTCGCGCGCCGGTGGCTGGGACGCCGGCGCCGGGCCGCTGGCGGCCCCGGGCCGCGTGACGGCCGGCGACCGGCGGGGCGTGCTGCTGAACGACTGGGCCGGGGCTCGGGTCGGCTGCGACGCCGGGCGCGGCCGCGGGACGCCTGCGGCGCGGCGTGGACGGGCACCCGGGTCGGAATCACCGGCGCCGGCGGGCACCGGGGGCCGCGAGGCGGCGTGACTCGGTCGGCGCCGCTGGACGGGGCCGGCGGCGTGGCGCCGGCTCGGCGCGGTGGCTCTGCCTCCGCGCCGTGCTCGGCTGGGGCGGGCGGCAGGTCCTTGAACAGCGCGCGGGCCCGCTCCTCGAGACTCAGGGTGGGCGCCGATTCGGCCATCTCCGAGCGTCGGGCGCTCCAGCTCGATGCGCCGAGCAGCCTCGGCCGCATCCCGCTCGGCCTGGGCCTGGGCCTCCGACTCCGCCACCTCCGCGGCGGTGCGGCGGCGCTTGGTCGGCTTGGCCTCCGACCACCGGCTCGGGCTCGGGCTCCGCCTTGGCCGCCTTGCGCCGGGTCTTCTTGGGCGCCGGCTCCTCGGCGTGCTTCCGCTTTTCGCGCTCCCAGCGGACCCGGACCGCGGACACCTGGTCGTCCTCCAGGGCCGGACATGTGGCTGCGCACGAAGATGTTCATGTCCTTGAGCATCGCCAGCAGCTGCTCGGCGGGCACGCCGAATTCGGCCGCCAGATCGTGCACTCTCGTCTTGACCACTCAATCCTCCGTCTAGCGCCAGCTCCCCGACCTCGCAGACGCCGTCCGGGCCAGCGCGCGGTCCAGCACTCCGACCACCATGCACCGACGGCCGGCCGAGCCGGGCCCCGATCGCCTCGGCCGCTGGGCCCGGCGAATCAGCGGGACCCGTCGCGCGGTCGCCAGCCGGACCACCTTGTCCCGGCGCGCGAGGGCTCGCGTCCGCCGCCACCACCACGACAGTGCGATCTGGCCCGGCCTGCAGCGCCGGCCCGGACCCGCGTCCACGCCGACGACGACGCGCCCGGCCCCGATGCCCGAGGCCGAGCAGGCCGAGCACGCCGCTCAGGCCGCGGGCGGGCTCTCCTCGGCGCCGTCTTCATCGGTCAGCTCGGCGAGGAACGCCATGCAGCTGGTCGGCCGGTTCCGGCGTCATGCCCGGGATGCTTGCCACTTCCTCGCGCTCGAGATCGAGCACGTCGTTGAGCGTCTTGTAGCCCGCCTCGTTGAGGATCGCGAGCAGCTCGGGCGACAGGCCCTTGAGCTCGGTCAGCGGCACCTGGGTGACCATCTCCTCCTCGGGCGGCAGCGGGGCGAACAGCGGGCCTTCGCCGCCCCGCTCCAGCCACTCGCGGCTCGAGTAGAGATCGATCTTCCAGCCGGTCAGCTCCGAGGCGAGCCGCACGTTCTGGCCGTTGCGTCCGATGGCCAGCGAGAGCTGGTCCTCGTCCACCACGGCCTGGATGGTCTTGCTCTCGGGATCGGAGAAGACCTTGGCCACCCGGGCCGGCGCCAGCGCGAGCCGGGCGAACCGCTCCGGATCGGGCGACCAGGGCACGATGTCGATCCGCTCGCCGCCCAGCTCGTTCACCACCGCCTGCACCCGCGAGCCCTTGAGCCCCACGCAGGCGCCGACCGGATCGATGGCGTCGTCCCGGGAGATGACGGCGATCTTGGTGCGGCTGCCGACCTCGCGGGCCATGGCCCGGATCTCCACGATGCCCTGCTGGATCTCGGGCACCTCGAGCTTGAACAGCGCCTTCACGAACAGCGGGTCGCCGCGGGACAGGATGAGCCGGGGACCCTTGGGGGTCTCCTCCAGCCGCTTGAGCACCGCGCGGATGGTGTCGCCCTGGTGGAAGTGCTCGCGGTGATTCTGCTCCCGGTACGGGATGATCGCTTCCGCCTCGCGGAACTTGTTCAGCATGATGCACCAGCTTGCCGCGCTCGATCTGCTGCACCTCGCCGGAGAGCAGCTCGCCGACCTTGTCGGCGAACTCCTCGCGGATCCGGGTGCGCTCGCCCTCGCGCACCCGCTGGATGATCCGCTGCTTGGCGGCCTGCACCGCGAGGCGGCCGAACTCCGGCGAAGGGAACGTCCTCCTCGAGCATGTCGCCGACCGAGAACTCGGGGTCCTCGTACCGGGCCTCCTCGAGCGAGATCTGCGAGGTGGGGTCCTCGACGGTCTCGACCACCTGGCGCAGCCGCACCATGCGGATGGTGCCCTTGAGCTCGTCGAAGTCGAGCTCGAAGCGCACGTTGGGCCCGTAGCGGCGCACCAGCGCCGCCTGGATCCCGTCCCGCAGCAGGTCGAGCAGCTCGGACCGCTCGAGTTGCTTGGTGGTCGTGAGCTCCCGGATCGCGGCCAATACTTCAGCCGAGCCTGACATCAGCACTCCATGACATGATAGGGGCCACTGCGTGGCCTGGACCCAAGGCGACGGGCGCCAGGCAAGCCGTTGGCTGCCGACTGGCACCCTCGTCACGTCAACTTGGACTTGGGGGGGAGCTTAGGAAAAAAAATGTGGGGGAACTCCCCCACATCAGTCGGCCCGCCGTACACCTCCAACTGCGGGGCTAAGAATAGAGTCCGCCCAGGGATTAGTCAATGCTCCCGGCCCGGTACGCGCCCATCAACGAGAGGCGCCGGCATCGGTCATCCCGAGGTAGGCGACCATCCGCCCGTCGCTCCCGCCCGAGGCCCGATGGCTGTAGAAGGCGGGCCGGTCGTGCCCCGAGCACCATTGTGATGTGGATATTTCAGCGACCCCCAGGGCCAAGGCCTGCTCGGCAAGTCTCGACCGGAGGTCCAGGTGCCAGGGGCCGGGTCCCTTGGCCTCCAGCCCACAGCCCACCATCACCTCGGCACCGACCTCGTAACAGGCGCCACAAATGGCTACTCCACAATGCATTACCAGGTCGCTCGGGACCACCCCATGGCCGCCCACGAGGTCGAGCCCCCGGGCCAGGATGCCCCCGGCGGTGCCCCGCCAGCCAGCGTGGAGCAGGGCAACGATGCGTTGCCGAGGAGCCAGCAGATAGACCGGGACGCAGTCGGCGACGGTGATGAGGAGCAGCAAGCCGGGCTCGGCCGTAGCGTGGCCGTCCACCCCATCTAGCACTCGCCAGCCCGTGGCACCCTCATGCCACCGAATCCCGGTACCGTGGACCTGATGCCCCAGGACCCAGCCGGTGAAGCCAGGCTCCATGGAGCGGAACTGTCGCCAGCGCCCCATCACTTCCCCGACCGGCGCTTCACCCCAGAGCCCCAAGTCGAACCCCCTGGGGCCCAGGGAAGGGTCGGTCCCCCGAGCGGTAATGCCGGCTACGACCCCATAGCGTTGGCGCCAATGGGGGATCTCATATCGGGGAACATTGCCGGCGAGAAGGGATTCCTTGAGGGCGAGCATCGACTTCAAGAGTCGAGCACCCGGGTCGTGGAGTCAATCGCGAAGGATCACCCGAGGGCCTCCGGGCACGAGGGGTGATTCGCCCGACACACTCACGGAGGATACATTGTGCGCGGCCGGTGGCCCCGGCCGCCAGACACTCGCCGTCGAGATGGAAGGGCCGCTCTTTCACGCGAGGTGTGACGCCGCCATGGCCATTTCGCTCAAACCTTCGCTCAACTGGCTCCTCGTCTTCATCCCACTGACGCTCGCGCTGGAGCACTGGGGAGCCGTCACCCCACCGGTCCTATTCTTCTCGGCGGCCCTGGCGATCGTTCCCATCGCGAGCCTCATCGTCCGGGCCACCGAGCATCTCTCGACGTACACCGGAGACGCGGTGGGCGGGCTCCTGAATGCCACCTTCGGCAACGCCCCGGAACTCATCATTGCGCTGGTCGCCTTGAGGGCGGGTCTGTTCGACATGGTGCTGGCCTCGCTGATCGGTGCGATCCTCGCCAATCTCCTCCTCGCCCTGGGGATCGCCTTTCTACTCGGTGGGCTCCGCTACCACGACCAGGACTACAGTGCCGGGGCTAGCCGCGTCTACAGTTCCATGATGCTGATGGCGGTGATCAGTCTGGTGGCGCCGAGCTCGTTCAGCCGGTTCTTCTCGTCCAGCGATGAGTTCCTGCAGCTCGAGCTTTCGCTCAATATTGGCCTGGCCATCAGCCTGCTGGTGGCCTACGTGCTCTACCTCGTCTTCATGCTCAAGACGCACCCCGGGGTATTCGCACGGGAAGGCGGGGAGTCTGACCACCACGCCGAGGGAAAGCCGTGGTCCCTGCCCCGGGCGCTCGGGAGCCTGGTCGGCGCCTCGGTCCTGGCCGCCTGGATGAGCGAGGTCCTGGTTGGTGCGGCCCAGGGCACCGGGAAGGCCCTAGGGATGTCGGACACGTTTATCGGGATCGTCTTCCTGGCAATCGTGGGCGGGGCGGCCGAAAGTGGCTCGGCCATCGCGATGGCGCTGAAGAACAAGGTGGACTTGACGGTCGGCATCGCGCTGGGCAGCTCGATCCAGATCGCGCTCTTCGTAGCCCCGCTGCTGGTCCTCCTGAGCTATGTCGTGGCTCCCCACCCGTTGACGCTGGCCTTTGGCCGGCCCGAGCTCGGCTCCCTCTTCCTCGCGGTTCTGATCGGGGCGCTGGTGGCGGGCGACGGTCGCAGCAATTGGTATAAGGGCGTGCAGCTGATCACGGTCTACGCCACCATTGCGATGCTCTTCTACTTCATGCCCGAGGGGGGCCGCTAAGGGGCCATGCCCGACTCCATTCGTCGCAAATCCGGCCCGTGGCTTGACCCGGTCGAGCGCCGCCTGGAGGTGCTGTTCGGCCTCATCATGGTGCTGTCCTTCACCGGATCGTTGAGCGTCGCCACGGCGGCGCGGGAAGACGTTCGGGAGATGCTGATCGGTGCCCTGGGGTGCAACCTGGCGTGGGGCATCATCGATGCCGTCATGTACCTGATGGCCCGCCTGCTCGAGCGGGGCCGGGAGTTCGTCATGCTCCGGGCCGCTCGAGGGCCAGATGCCGACCAGGGCCGGGCCGCCATCGCCGAGGCCCTGCCGAGCGCCGTCGTGACGGCGCTGCCCTCGGAAGACCTCGAGCTGGTGCGGAGTCGGCTGGCTCGGCTCCCCGAGCCGCCGCTCAGGGCGCGCCTGACGTGGGAAGACTTCCGAGGCGCGGTGGCCACCTTCTTTCTGGTGTTTCTCTCGACTTTTCCTGTTGCCCTGCCCTTCCTGTTCGTGTCGGAGGTCCACCGGGCCCTCCGACTTTCCAACGCGGTCGCGATCCTGCTGCTGTTCATTGCCGGGGTTTCCCTGGGCCGCTATTCCGACCTACACCCCCTGCGCACCGGGCTGGTGATGGTCGCGATCGGCGCGGCGCTGGTTGCCATTACCATCGCCTTGGGTGGCTGAAGCCAAACGATTGCTGTAGGGGGAAGGCTGGCCGCTCGGGAGGAGCGGCTCGCGACAGCGCGGGGCCCTGCTAGTCCTCGATCCGCTCCACCTCCGCACCCAGGGCCTTCAGACGAAGGTCCACGCGCTCGTACCCCCGCTCGATCTGGCCGATGTTGTGGATGACGCTGGTGCCCTCGGCGGCCAGGGCGGCGAGCAGCATGGCCATGCCGGCCCGGATATCGGGCGACTCGACGGTGCCGCCCCTGAGCGGAGAGGGCCCGGCGATGACCACGCGGTGCGGATCGCAGAGCACGATCCGTGCGCCCATCCCGATCAGCTTGTCCACGCAGAATAGGCGCGACTCGAACATCTTCTCGAACACCAGCAGCAGCCCCTCGCACTGGGTGGCGGCCACCACCGCGATCGACATGGCGTCGGCGGGAAAGGCGGGCCAGGGTCCGTCCTCCAGCTTGGGAACGTGGCCGCCCAG
Organism: uncultured Gemmatimonadales bacterium; assembly: GCA_963704015.1. Taxonomy (GTDB): domain Bacteria; phylum Gemmatimonadota; class Gemmatimonadetes; order Gemmatimonadales; family GWC2-71-9; genus DATIWD01. Next base: position 52,300 of record CAVPGI010000014.1, on the reverse strand, counting down.
ATCGGGACGAATCCGACGCTCCTGGTCGGGATCGATAAACAGCTGCTGCCCGTCCAGCCGGGGCCGGATGCCCAACCGCTCGAAGCCGAGCAGGGTGCTCCGCAGGTCGTCACCCCGGACGCCCTCGATGGTGATGTCGCTGTTGGTGACCGCCGCGAGGCCGATGAAGCTGGCGATTTCGATATGATCGGGACCGATGGCGTAGGAGATCCCGTGCAGGGTGCGGCCGCCCTCGATCACGTAGATGTTGGATCCGATCCCGTCGATCGAGGCGCCCATGGCCACCAGAGCCCGGGCCAGATCCTGCACGTGGGGCTCGGCGGCGGCATTGCGAAGGACCGTCCGTCCCTTGGCCGCCACCGCCGCCATGAGGGCGTTCTCGGTCCCGGTGACGCTGGGCTCGTCGAGGAAGAGCTCGCCGCCTTTGAGCTCATCGGCCTCGATCTCGTAGCGATCCCCCACCGTGAGCACGGCGCCCAACTGCTCCAGGGCGAGGAAATGGGTGTCTACCCGCCGGCGCCCGATTACGTCCCCGCCCGGGGGAGGCAGGGTCACCCGGCCGAACCGGGCCAGCAGCGGCCCCGCGAACAGAATCGAGGCGCGAATCCGAGCGCAGAGCTCGGGATCCAGCGGCTTGGGCGTGACCGCGTGGGTGTCGACGTTGACGGTGTTGGGACCGGTCCAGCTGACCGTGGCGCCGAGGTGGGCGAGCAGCTCCAGCATGGTCTCGACGTCCCGGATCCGGGGAATATTCTCGAGGGAAACGGGACCCTCGGCCAGCAGGGTGGCGGCCAGGAGGGGGAGCGCGGCGTTCTTGTTACCCGCCGGCTTGACGCTGCCTTGCAGCCGATGACCGCCCTGCACCTGGAAGCGCGGAGGCATGGCCAAACCTCACCCGGGCCGTGAACCCCGTCAAGCGGAGTATTATGTTGATGGATATGCTCCTGGTGCAGACGGCGGTGGTCGAAAGCCCCGCCTGGGTAGGACCCACCATCGCGATCGCGGTCTCGATCATCGCGGTCGGCTTTTTCGCCATCGCCTTTGGCGCGGTGCTGGCATTTCGGAAGATCGGGGAGGCGGCGCAGACGCTCCAACACCTGCGGGACGACCTCGGCCCCGCCATGAAGAGCCTCCATGGGCTGACCGAGAAGGGCAACGAGATCACCAACACAGTCCGGACCGAGGTTCTGGCGGTGGTGGACACGAGCCGCCAGCTGCGGGGGCAGGTGGAAAGCGGAGTAGCGAGAGTGCGGGACCGGTTGGGCGACCTGGAGGCCCTGTACGACGTCGTCGAGGAGGAGTTGGAGGACACGGCGCTGTCCGTCGCCTCCGCGCTCCGACGCGTTCCGGGAGGGGGCCGGGGTGGTGACCCGGCTCAAGCGGACCGTCAGCAAACGCCGGCGGCGATGAAGGCACGCCGGATCGCCGTCACCGCTCTCCTGGCCGGAGCGCTGCTGGCGCTGTTCCCCTCCCACCTGTTCGCCTGGACTCCAGGGACCCACATCTATCTCGGCGAATCGGTGCTGGCCAACCTGGGCGTACTGCCCGGCCGCCGTCACCGACCTGATTCGCGCCTTTCCCTTCGACTTTCTCTACGGCAACATCGCGGCCGATTCCTCGATCGCGAAGAAGTACGCCCCGGTGGGCCGGCATTGTCACGCCTGGCACGTCGGTCAGGAGATCTACGACAAGGCCCGGAGCGATGCGCTCCGGGCCTTCGGCCTGGGCTATCTGTGTCATCTCGCGGCCGACACCATTGCGCACAACTTCTTCGTGCCGCGGCAGCTGGTCCTCACCAGCAGCACCACCGGCTTCGGGCACTCCTACTGGGAAAGCCGGATGGAGACCCACTTGGGCGACCAGTTCGCGACGCACGGCCAAGGAAGTCATCCTGCTCGACCATCGCCCGGCGGACACCCATCTCGATCAGATCCTGGCGCCCACCATCTTCAGCGTGAAGACCAACCGCCGCCTGTTCCGTGGCATGGTCCACCTGACCGAATCCCAGGGATGGCAACGCGCGTTTCGAATAGCCAGCGAGCACAGCCGGTGGGACCTGCCGAATACCGACGTCGAGCGCTACATGGCCGTGTCGTTCGACGTGGTGATGGAGATGCTGGCAGAGAAGGATTCGGCGGCGCGGCGGACTGGATCCGTCGGGCCAGGAACCGCTCCGTACCGCCAAGGCGATGCGGCGGCAGGCGATAGTGGCGGGGGCCTGGCAGGATCCGGATCGATTGCACGACGTGGCCGAGGCCCACTTCGGGCTCCCGGAACGGAACCTCCTCTTCTGGCCCACCTCGGAAGTTCAGTCGCCGTGGCGGAACGGCGGGCCTGCGGGAACCGAGCCGGCTAGCGCTTGAGCCGCTCCAGGAGGACCGGCTGCACGCCCTTGGGATCCGCCTTTCCCTGGCTCTTCTTCATCACCTGTCCCACGAAGAACCCGATCAGCTTGCTCTCCCCGGCGCGGAAGCGCGCGACCTCGCCGGGATGCGCGGCGAGCACCTCGTCCACCCAGCGTCCCAGCGCGTCCGCGTCGCCCACCTGGACCAGGCCGAGCCGCTCGGCCACCGCACGCGGCGGCGTCGGCCTCCCGGCAGCTCGGCATACACCCGCTTGGCGGCCTGCAGGCTCACCACCCCGTCCCTCACCAGGGCGATCAGCCCGGCCAGCCGGGCGGCGCTCCACCGCGAACCTGCCCGTTCTCGTTGTACCCGGACATCACCTCGCCCATCACCCAGTTGGCCGCGGTCTTGGCTTCGGCACCGGCGGCGACCACCGCCTCGAAGTAGTCGGCGAGCGGCCGCTCCGCGGCGAGCACCCCGGCGTCGTAGGCGGAGAGCCCGTACTGCGCGGTCATGAAGCGCTCGCGCTTGGCCTCGGGCAGCTCCGGCAGCGCGGCCTGCTGCTCCGCGATCCAACGCGGCGTCAGCACCAGCGGCGGCAGGTCGGGATCGGGGAAGTAGCGGTAGTCGTGGCTCTCCTCCTTGGAGCGCATCGGCTGCACCTCGCCGGTCGCCGGCGTTGAACAGCATGGTCACCTGCTCGACGCGCCCGCCCGACTCCAGCAGCGCGATCTGCCGGTCGCGCTCCGCCTCCAGCGCCCGCTCGACGTTGGCGAAGCTGTTCATGTTCTTCACCTCGGTCTTGGTGCCGAGCGTGGTGGTCGCCGGCGGCGACGGATGGAGATGTTGGCGTCCACCCGGAGGCTGCCCTCCTCCATGTTGCAGTCGCTCACCTCGGCGTAGACCAGGATCTGCTTGAGCGCCGTGAGGTAGGCGCGGGCCTCCGCCGGGCTGCGCAGGTCGGGCTCGCTCACGATCTCGGCGAGCGGCGTGCCCGGCCCGGTTGAGATCGACCGCGGTCTTGCCCCGGGAAGCCGGTCGTGCAGCGACTTGCCGGCGTCCTCCTCGAGATGCAGTCGGGTGATGCCGACCCCGATGCGGCCCCGCTCGGGCGACTCGAATGACACCGCCCCGCCGGTGGCCAGCGGCTGATCGAACTGGGAGATCTGGTAGCCCTTGGGCAGATCGGGATAGAAGTAGTTCTTCCGGGCGAAGACGCTGCGCTCGTGCACCGTGCAGCCGAGCGCCAGCGCGGCCCGCGTCGCGAGCCGGATCGCCTGCGCGTTGGGCACCGGCAGCGCGCCGGGCAGTCCGAGGCAGACCGGGCAGACGTGGGTGTTGGGCGGCGCGCCGAAGCGGTTGGCGCAGCCGCAGAACATCTTCGCTTCGGGTGAGGAGCTGCACGTGCACCTCGAGGCCGATCACCGTCTCCCAGGTCATCAGCGCACCTCCTCGGTCGCCGTCAGATCGCGCTTCGAGGGACCGCGGCCACGGCTCAGCAGCCGAGCCTCCTCGAAGGTCGGGCGCGATGAGCTGGGCGCCGATCGGCAGCCCCTCGGACCGGCCCGACGGGCAGGCTCAGGGCCGGCAGGCCGGCCAGGCTCACGGCGCAGACGAAGATGTCGGCCAGGTACATCGCGACCGGATCCGCGGTCTTCTCGCCCGCCTTGAAGGCCGGCGTCGGCGTCGTCGGCGTGAGCAGCAGGTCGACGCCGTCCTCCCGGAAGGCCCGGCGGAAGTCCTCGGCGAGCAGCGCGCGCACCTGCTGTGCCTTCCGGTAGTAGGCGTCGTAGTAGCCGGCGCTCAGCACGTAGGTGCCGATCAGGATGCGGCGCCGGACCTCGGGGCCGAAGCCCTGCGCCGCGGGTGGCCCGGTAGAGCGCGCGGAGGTCACCGCCCGGTCCGGAGCCGGCGGGGCCCGTAGCGCACCCCGTCGTAGCGGGCCAGGTTGGCGGCCGCCTCGGCCGGCGCCACGATGTAGTAGGTCGGCACCGCGTAGCGGGAGTGCGGCAGCGACACGTCCTTGACCGTCGCCGCCCAGCTCCCGCATCGACCGCCGTGGCGCGATCCAGCCCGGCCCGGACCCCGGCGTCGAGATCGGCCGGGAAATACTCGCGCGGCAGGCCGATGGTCAGCCCGTCGAGGTCGCGTGCGCGCCGGCTCGAGCGCCGAGCGGCGGCCGGTCCGCGGTCGTGGCATCGAGCGGGTCGTGGCCGCTGATCGACGCGCAAGCACCCGGCGCCGCGTCGTCCACCGTCCGTGCCGAAGACGCTGACGCAGTCGAGCGAGGAGCCGAAGGCCACCAGCCCGTAGCGGCTCACCCGGCCGTAGGTCGGCTTGACCCCGACGACGCCGCAGAAGCTGGCCGGCTGCCGCACCGAGCCGCCGGTCTCCGAGCCGAGCGCGGCGGGCACCGACGCCGGCCGCGACCAGCGCGGCGGAGCCGCCGGAGGAGCCGCCCGGCACGCGCGTCGGGATCGAGCGGATGCTGCACCCGGCCGAAGGCGGAGTGCTCGGTGGACGAGCCCATGGCGAACTCGTCGAGGTTGGCCTTGCACGCGATCATGGCGCCGGCCGCCCGCAGCCGCGTCGACCACGGTGGCGTTGTACGGCGAGACGTAGCCCTCGAGGATCCGGGAGGCGCAGGTGGTGGGCTGCTCGGTGGTGACGATGTTGTCCTTGAGGGCCACCGGGACACCCGGCGAGCGGCAGCGAGCTCCCGCGCAGCGCGACGCAGCAGGCCGTCGACCCGCTGCCGCCTCCGCGTCGAGCAGCGCCTGGCGACCAGTGCGAGCGTGGCGTTCAGCGGTCCGCGGCCTGCTTCAGCAGCCGCGCCGGCTTCCGCGCGCGACCGCGGCAGCGGCGCGTCCGCCGCTCCACCGCGCCGCGATGTCGGCGACCGCGCTCATGCGTCCTCCATGGCGCCGAGCCGCGGCACGCAGGAAGAAGCCGTGGGCGAACTCCGGGCGCCAGCTCCGGCGGGCGGGCAGCGCCAGCGGGATCGGGCGCACCTCGTCCTCCCGCAGCGCGACCTGCGTCGGGGCCGGCCAGAAACGGCGGCGCCTCTTCCCCCGCGGGGACCTCATTGAGCTGCGCCACGAAGTCCACGATCCGGCCCAGCTGCTCGGTCAGCTCGCGGCAGGTCCTCCTCGTCGACCGCCAGCTCGGCCAGCTTGGCCACGTGCAGCACATCCTCGCGTCCGATGCTCATGCGCTCTCCCATTCCCGCTCGAGGCCGGCGTAGGCCACCAGCAGCTGCTTGACGCCGACCTCTTCGTCGTCGAACGCGACCGACACCTTGAGGTCCCGGCCGGTCCCGGTCAGTCCCTGGATGGTGCCGCTGCCGAAGCGGCGGTGGCGCACCCGCTCGCCCTTGACGATAGCGCGGGGAGTCCTGGCTGGCTCTCCTCGGCCGGACTGCCGAGACGGTCGGACGGGCGGACATCGTATCGACCCAGGCCTCGGACGACTCCTCCGCTCGAACCGTCCGCCGGTCGCCCGACCGCCGCACGCCCGCCAGCCCGGCGCCCACATGCTGCGTGGTCCGCTGCTCCTCGACGAGCTCGGGCGGCAGCGCCGGCAGAAAGCGCGAGGCGCGGCCCGGCCGGAGCTCGCCGCCCCGGCGCCGGGCGCGGGCCCAGGTGAGGTAGAGCTTGTCCTTGGCGCGGGTGAGGCCCGACGTAGCAGAGCCGGCGTTCCTCCTCGAGTCCCTCCTCGCTGCTCCTCCGCGCGGGCGAGCGGGAAGAGACCGTCCTCCAGTCCCGGCGAGCACCACGACCGGCCACTCCAGGCCCTTGGCGGTGTGCAGCGTCATGAGGGTGACGCCGTCGCTCGTCGCCGGCGATCGAGTCGTTGGCGGAGAGCAGCGCCGCCTCGGCGAGGAACCGCTCGAGCGGCGTGGTCGGTCGTCCTCCGGTCGGGCTCGACCACCTCGGACCACTCCGCGGCGCTGGCGACCAGCTCCCGCACGTTCTCCCAGCGATCGGCGCCCTCGGGCCCTTCCGCGAGCAGCACCGCCTCGTAGTCGATGGCGGCGATGCAGCTGCTCCAGCACCTGGCGCCGGGAGGCTGGCGCCGCGCGTTCTCCGCGCAGTCCGTCGATCAGCTCGGCGAACTGCCGCGAACGCCTCGCGCACGTTGGGCCGGAGGTCCGGCGATCCGCTCGCGCGATGCGAGCGGTCTCCAGCAGCGGCTTGCTTCCAGCGCGCGGCCGTCTCGCTGCAGCGTCGCCAGGCTGGTCTCGCCGAGGCCGCGCTGGGGACCGCGACCGCGCGGAGGAACGCCTCGTCGTCCGCCGGATTGGCGATCAGCCGCAGGTAGGCCAGCAGGTCCTTCACCTCGCGGCGGTCGTAGAAGCTGATCGCCCCGACGATCCGGTACGGCATGCCGGCCCGGCGGAAGGCCTCCTCGAGGGCGCGGGACTGGGAGTTGGTGCGATAGAGGATCGCCATCTCGCGCGCAGCACCCAGTCGCCCTTGGCGCTGCCGGGCGCCGAGCTCCCGCACGATCCACTCGGCCTCGTCCCGCTCGTCGGCGGCGGCCACCAGGGTGACGGCTCGCCGCCCCGCCGCCGGGTGCGCAGCGTCTTGCCGATGCGGCCGGTGTTCTCGGTGATCACCGCATTGGCGGCGTCGAGCACGACCTGGGTGGAGCGGTAGTTCTCCTCCAGCCGCACCATCCGGGTGCCGGGGAAGTCCCGCTGGAAATCCAGCATGTTGCGGACGTCGGCGCCGCGCCAGCCGTAGATCGACTGGTCGTCGTCGCCCACGGCGGTGACGTTGCCGTGCGCGCCCAGCGGCCGGACCAGCTGGTACTGGGCCCGGTTGGTGTCCTGGAATTCGTCGACCAGGAGGAAGGCGAACCGCTCCTGATAGTACGGCCAGGCGATCGGGCCGCTCCCGGAACAGCGTGAGCGGATGCAGCAGCAGGTCGTCGAAGTCCATCGCGTTCGCGGCCTGGAGCGCCGGGCCCAGCGCGCGCGTAGACGTCGGCGGCCACCTGCGCCAGCCGGTCGAACGGCGCGTCCGCGGCCAGCTGCGTCGGCGTCCGTCATCCGGTTCTTGGCGGCGGAGATGATCGCCTGGACCGCGCGCGGCGGAAACAGCTTGGTGGAGTGGCCGCGCTGCTCCATGCAGGCGCTTGATCAGGCTCAGCCGATCGTCCTCGTCGTAGATCGTGAACTGCCGGGTGAAGCCGAGCGCCTCCGCCTCGCGGCGGAGCAGCCGGGCGGCAGAGCGAATGGAAGGTCCCGATCCAGAGGCCGGACGGATCGCGCGCCCAGCAGCCGGCCCACCCGCTCCTTCATCTCGCCGCGCGGCCTTGTTGGTGAAGGTCACGGCGAAGATGCGCGCCGGGCGGGACGCCGTGCCTGGTCGATCAGCCGGGCGATGCGCATGGTGAGCACCCGGGTCTTCCCCGAGCCCGCGCCGGCCACCACCAGGAGCGGGCCGTGGACGTGCTCGACCGCCTCCCGCTGGGCGGGGTTCAGGCTGTCGAGGCCCGTCAGGGACCGGCCGTGTCAGTCATTCATGCGAGTCGGGATCCGGATCAGGAAGCTGGCACCCTGGTCGGTGGGTCTCGAGCATCAATTCGCCGCCGTGGGAGTCCTCGACCACGCGGCGCGCCAGCGCGAGGCCGATGCCCCAGCCGCCGGTCTTGGTGGTGATGCCCGGCTCGAAGAGCGTGCGGCGGATGTCGCGCGGAAACGCCCGGGCCGTCGTCGAGCACCCGGATGCGTCGCCCGGTTCGGCTCCTGCCCCGACCGCGCAGGGTAATCGTTCCCGCCCGCCCCTGCAGGGCATCGATCGCGTTCTTGACCAGCGACTCGAGCGCCCACTCCAGCAGGATCGGATCGCCCAGGACCACCGGCCCAGTGCCGGCCGCGCTCGACGCCGAAGCTCGATCGGGTTGGCGCGGTGGGGCAGTCGGGGCCGGAAGTAGGCCGCGACCTTGTCGGCCAGGGCGCCGAGCCCGATCGGCTCCCGCTTGATCGGTGTGCCCGATCCGCTCGAAGCGCTGGGCCACCCGCTCCAGTCGCTCGGCGTCGGCCGCGAGATGGTCGGCCAGGCCGGGCGGCGGCGTCGGCCGCGAGCGAAGCTGCTCGATCCACCCCTGCAGGCTCGTGAGCGGAGTGCCCATCTGGTGGGCCGCCTCGCGCGCCATCGCCGACCCAGAGGCGGTCGCGCTGGGCGGCCATCGCGTTGCGGTAGGCGAGAACCGCCACGCCGACGATCACGAGCGACGGTGAGCCCCTGCAGCACGACCAGCGCCGTGAGCTGGCGCTTGGCCGGCACCGGGCCGTAGTGCACGGTGCCGACGACCGGGTCCACGATCGGCGGGTTCTCCCGGTCGAGCCGGCGGCGTACGGCGCGCACCCGGGGATCGTCGAGTGGGGCCTCGAACGGCAGGTTGGCCGCCGCGGTGACCCGGCCGGCGCGTCGGTGACGACCAGCGGAATGCCCAGCTCCCGGACCTGCTCGCCCAGCCGCAGCAGCGCGTCCGCCTCGGCGCCGGGCCGGGGATCGTTGAGTCCGGCGAAGACTCCGGCGTAGAGCCGGCTGATCGCGCGTGGCGTCGCCGCGGAAGTGGCGGACCACGATCAAGCCGGAGCCGACGCTCAGCCCGGCGAGCAGCGCCACCAGCAGCCACCACCAGCGCGGGCGCGAAGCCGGCGGAGCCGCGCTGCTACGCACGCGGGCGTCAGGCGGTCGGTGCCGAGGTACGGCGCCAGCGCCTGCGGGATGCCGCACCGAGCCGTCGGCCTGCTGGTTGTTCTCCAGCAGCGCGATGATGGTGCGGGGGAAGGCGACGCCGGAGGCGTTCAGCGTGTGCACGAACTCCGGCTTGGCGCCCGGCTCGCGGCCGGAAGCGGATGTTGGCCCGCCGGGCCTGGAAATCGGTGAAGGTGCTCGAGCTCGAGACCTCGAGCCAGGTGCCGACGCCGGCGGCCCAGACCTCGAGATCGTAGGTCTGCGCGCTGGCGAAGCCGGTGTCGCCCGCGGCGAGCGCCACCACCCGATAGGGCAGCTCGAGCCGCTGCAGCACCGTCTCGGCGTGGCCGCGTCATCAGCTCGTGCTCCGCCGCGCTGTCCTCCGGGCGGCAGAGGCGCACCAGCTCCACCTTGTCGAACTGATGCACCCGGATCAGCCCCCGGGTGTCCTTGCCGTGCGGCCCCCGCCTCCCGGCGGAAGCAGGGCGTGAAGGCGACCAGGCCGATCGGCAGACGCCGGCGCTCGAGGATCTCGTCCCGGTAGAGGTTGGTGACCGGCACCTCGGCGGTCGGGATCAGGAAGAGGTCGTCCGACCGGACGGTGTACAGCTCGTCCTCGAACTTGGGCAGCTGCCCGGTGCCGGTCATGGTGGCGCGGTTCACCAGATACGGCGGCGCGATCTCCGGTGTAGCCGTGCTCGCGGGTGTGGAGGTCGAGCATGAAGTTGGCGAGCGCCCGCACCAGGCGCGCCCCAGTGCCCGGTGAAGAGCGGGAAACCCGAGCCGGTCGATCTTGGCGCCGCGCGGCAAGTCGAAGAGCCCGAGCGCGGTCGCCCAGCTCCCAGTGCGGCCGGGGTGGGAAGGCGAGCTTGCGGCGGATCGCCCCAGGTGCGCACCACCCGGTTGCGCGGGGCGTCGCCGTCGGGCACGTCGGGCAGCGGAAGATTGGGAACGCCGAGGAGCCCGGCCCGATCCAGCGTCGGCCTCGACGTCGCGGAGCCGGCCGTCGAGCGTCTTGACCTCCTCGCCCGAGCGCTTGAGCGCGGCCAGCAGATCGTCGGCCGGCTGCCTGGCCTTCTTGCAGCGGGCAACCTCCTCGCTGGCCGCGTTGCGCTCGGCCTTGAGCGTCTCGACCCGGATCAGCAACTCCCGCCGCTGGCGATCGAGCTCGGCCAGCTGATCGAGCATGCCGCCGAGCGCCGGATCTCCCCGGCGCGCCAAGGCGGCCCGAAACTGGTTGGGTTGTTGACGGAACTGCCGGAGATCAATCACGGACTAATGCTTGGGAATGCCGGGCTGAAGGTCGCGATATCCGCAGTTGACGTTGACCATGATCTGAAAGGTGACCGTGCGGGCCAGGGAGTCGTAGGCCAGCACTTCCATCTTGGCGTATTCGGCCGCACTCAGCTGCGTGCACACCAGGCGCGAGCGCGCGATGTAGATGTTGCCCGGCCGGGCCGGCATGGAGTCGGTGATAAGGTACCCGTTGAGCGGGGCGGATTGGATGGCATCGAACGTGATGGCCTGAGGGATGAATCCGGGATCGAGTACGCCACCATCCAGGTGGAGCGCCAGCAACGGCAGGAAGACCGGCCGCCCATCGGGCAGCACTTCGAAGGCGAAATCGAAGAGTGGGCTCTGGTCGGTCCGGATCGCGGCCCGGGCGGGAAGCGAAAATCCGCTGGGGGAGGTCAGCGGGGTCCCGGTCAGCGCGCTCAACGTCACGGTGTCCACGATATTGCTCAACGTCGCGGACGGGATCCCGGTCGGGCTCCCGCAGGCCACCGCCGTCAGAATCCCGGCCAGTCCGACCATACCAGTAAGGGATCGCATCAGGCGGAAGCTAAGGGGCCGGACTGAAGTGGGTCAACCCGTGATGGTTGCTTGACTTCGGCGCTGCCCGAGTCTTACGTTGAGCCAATCCTTCCATTCCCCATTCCGGCGAGCATACATGGCGGGCCTACGAGACGTGGTGCACGGCTTCGCGGAGCGCGACGGCGTCGAGGCGGTGGTGGTGGTGAGCGGGGACGGACTTCCCATCGATCAGGTGATTCGCGAGGGCCTCGACGCCGAGGCAGTGGCGGCGCTCACGGCGACCGTCGCGCAAGGCGCGCGGCGCCTGGGCCAGACCTTCGACGGCGCCCGCTTCACCACCGGGGTGCTGGAATTCGAGAACCAACTGGTGGTCTTCTCGGAGGTCGGCGCCGAGAATCTGCTCTTCGTCCTGATCGCACCCGACACCAACATCGGTCCCCTGCTCTACGACCTCCGGCGTCACGGGCCGGCGATCGCCGCTCTCCTGTGACCCGCCGGGCCGGTCCCCACGCGGCCCGCCTCATCCCGACATGAGGTGGGCCGTAATCCTGGCCGGTGGGAGCGGCACCCGATTCTGGCCCCTTAGCACCTCCGCTCGTCCCAAGCACCTGTTGCCGCTCGCCGGCCCACGCTCCACCGCCGAAGAGGCGGTGGCCCGTCTCGCAGGGCTGATCGACCGAGAGCGGATCCTCGTCGTCACCAGCGCGGCCCTGGCCCCCGGCCTGCAGCGCCTGTTGGGACTCCCCGCCGAAAACATGCTGGTGGAGCCGCGGGCGGCGTCGACCGCTCCGGCGCTGGTGTGGGCCTCCTGGGAGGCCGGACGTCGCGACCCGAATGCCGACGTGCTCTCCCTCCACGCCGATTGGACCGTCGCCGACCCGGAGGCCTTTCGCCGCGCCGCCGACGCCGCCCTCGCCGCCGCTCATACCCATCGGCGCCTGGTCACCGTGGGCATCGTCCCCACCCGTCCCGAGACCGGCTACGGGTATGTGGTGCCGGGCGAGGCCCTCGAAGGAGAAGCCCGCCGCGTCACGCGGTTCGTCGAGAAGCCCGACGCGGCCACCGCTCGAGAGCTCATCGCCGGCGGAGCGCTCTGGAACAGCGGGCTGTTCGCCTGGCCGGCGAACCTCCTGCTGCAGGAGGTCACCGAGCGGACGCCCGAGCTAGGTCCCGGACTCCCGGCCCTGCGGGCCGGCCGGGTCGACGAGTTCTTCCGGCTGGTGACGCCGATCTCCATCGACGTCGGGGTTCTGGAGCGGAGCCCCAAGGTCGCGGTGGTGCCGGGTCGCTTCTCCTGGGACGATGTCGGGACCTGGGATGCCCTGATGCGCGTGCGGCAACCGGACGCACAGGGCAACGTGGTCTCGGGACCGGCCCACCTCCATGACACCCGCAACTGCGTGGTCTGGTCGGACCAGGACCCCATCGTGGTGAGCGGCGTCCAGGACCTGGTGATCGTCCAGGCCAACCATCGGGTCCTGGTCATGGCTCGGGACCGCGCCGCGGATCTCAAGACGGTTCTGGAAGCGCTCCCGCCGGAGGTGCGGGAACCCAAGCCGTGACCCCCTCCCTCTACCTGCTCGACCCGCTCACCCCCGATCCGGCCTGGGCTCCCTTCCTGGGCGTCCGCCCGATCTGCGAGCTGCTGGCGGGGGCGTGCCGGATCCGCGAACGCTGGGAAGCCGCGCTCGACACCGACACCACGGCGATCCTGAGCGACTGCGCGGGTGGATTCGAGGAAGGCACCGCTCCCCCGGTGGGTGCCAAGCGCACCGTCGAAGGGCCGGCCATCGTAGCCGCCGGCTGGTTCGCGCCGCGCGGGACCATTCCGATCACTCCCGACCTTCGGCGCCTGGTCCACGCAGGTCAGACCGTGGCCTGGGTCGTGGGCGCTGGGGAGCGATGGGACGGGCCCCATAGCGAAGGACCGGAAACGGCCATCGAAGGGGAGCTGCTTCGGGGCGCCTACGACCTGATCACGGCGGTCGAGAAATTTCTTCCCTCCGATTGTGCCGGGATGCAACCGGGAGCGCGGGATCCGGTACCCCACGCCAGCGTGGTCCTAGGCGATCCGAACGGCGTGGTTTGCCTGGGCGCGCTGGTCGAGCCCGGCGTGGTGTTCGATGTGCGCCAGGGACCAGTGGTCCTCGAGCAGGGCGTCGAAGTTCGCCACGGAACCCGCCTCGAAGGTCCCCTCTTCGCCGGAGCGCACTCTCGATTGCTGGGCGGTTTCCTCCGCACCTCGGTGTTCGGACCTTGGACAGTGGTTCGAGGCGAGGTATCGTCGAGCCTGTTCCTGGGATTCGCCAATAAGTCCCACGATGGTTTCGTGGGCCACACGATCGTGGGTCACTGGGTCAACCTGGGCGCCGGCACCACCACCTCGAACTTGAAGAACACCTACGGGCCGGTGACTCTGGAGGTGAACGGAACCCGGGTCGACACCGGCCGGCAGTTCCTGGGCAGCGTCATCGGCGACCACGTCAAGACCGCGATCGGAACCTTGCTGGGGACGGGGACGGTGGTCTCGGTCGGAGCCCACCTGTTCGGTGTGGCCCCGGTGCCGAAATACGTCCCGCCCTTCGCCTGGGGGAATCAGAGCACCGAACGAATGAACGAGGAGGGGTTCCTGCGCATCGCCGAGCGCGTGCTGCCGCGCCGACAGGTGGAATTCACCCCAGCCCGCCGAGCCTACCTCTCGGCGACCTATCGTCGCCGGATCGGCGGATGAGCGTACTCTACGTCCTGGGCTCGGGCTCGGCCGGCAACGCCCTCGCGCTGCATCACGCGGGGACCACGCTGCTGATCGACGCCGGGTTCAGCGCGAAGGAGATGCTGCGCCGCGCCGCGACCGTAGGTCTTCCACTGGCGGATGTGGCCGGGCTGCTGCTCACCCACGAACACGGCGACCACACCAGCGGCGCACCTCAGTTGGCCAAGGAGCTGGGGATCCCGGTGGTGGCTACCGCGGGAACCTGGCAGCGCCTCCGTGATCGGATGGGAGCCGCCCGCCACGTCCCGCTGCCGGTATTGGGTCGGGTGGAGCTGGGCCCTTTCATCGTCGAATCGGCCCCCACCAGTCACGACGCCGCCGAGCCGGTGGCGGTGGCGGTCTCGGTCACCGGGGGCCCGCGGGTCGGCATCGCCTACGATCTGGGCCGCCCGACCGCCGCGGTCCGCTACCTGCTCACCCGCCTCGACGCCCTAGTGCTGGAGGCCAATCACGACGAGGTCCGGCTCCGCACCAGCGGGTATCCCGCCGCGGTGCGGCACCGAATCCTGGGCAGCGGCGGCCACCTCTCCAACCGCGCGGCCGCCGACCTGGTGGCCGAGCTGGCGCACCCGGGACTCGGACTGGTGGTGTTGGCCCATCTGAGTGAGCGCTGCAATACGGAGGCAGAGGCGCGGGCCGCGGTGGCGGCGGCGCTGGAGGCCGCAGAGCTGGCGTGCGAGCTCCGGGTGGCCCGGCAGGACGTACCGATGGGACCGCTTATTGTCCGGGGTGCAGGTCCGGATCGTCTGGGATCGGAATGGAATCGGGCCGCTGCGATGGAGGTCCCACCCGCGTCAGCGTGATCGGCTCTTCGAGATCGCCGCCCGACAGGGTGAGCTCATCCCCCTTGAGCTTGAGCCGATAGGTCACCCACTCTCCACCCAGGACCAAGGCGATGCTGTCGGGCTTGAGGCGCCAGCGGACCGTTTCGGTCCCATAGCTGGCGCTGCTGTCGGCCCGGACGATGACCGTCCGGGGTGCATCGGTCCGCTTGGCGCTCTTGAGATCGGCCTTCCAGGTACCAAGGATGGCGGGAGTTTGAGCGGCGAGCGGTGCCGTGACCAGGCTGAATCCGAGCGCCAGCAGGATGGTGCGCTTCACGATGCTATCCCTTCAGGTGACACTTGTTTCAAAGATAATCCCTCGCCAGTCGGTCGCGAGATAAGGCAAAGAAGAAGGGGGAAAGGGCCGCTTCCCCTTTCCCCCCTTCCCTTTTCCCGCTCTGAGAGCGTTACCGCCCCCGTTCGGTGGAAGATCCCTCGGGGCCATGCCCCTCGGGATACTGGATCGGCTTGAGGTTGCGGAATCGTAACTGCTCGGTTCCGCAACCTCGGCCGATCTTAGTACATCCCGCCCATGCCGCCGCCCGGAGGCCGGCCGGAGCCGGCTTCTCTTCCTTCTTCTCGACCACCACGCACTCGGTCGTGAGCAGCAGGCCGGCGATCGACGCCGCGTTCTGCAGCGCCGTGCGGGTCACCTTGGTCGGATCGATGACGCCGGCCTTGACCAGATCCTCGTAGACGTCGGTCGGCGGCGTTGTAGCCGAAGTTCTTGTCCTTCGACTCCTTCACCTTGGCCACGACGATCGAGCCTTCGGCGCCCGCGTTCTGGGCGATCATGCGGATCGGCTCCTCGAGCGCGCGGCGCACGATCTCGACGCCGATCTTCTCGTCCTCGGTGCCCTTGAGCTTGTCGAGCGCGGGCTGGGCGCGGAGCAGCGCGACGCCGCCGCCCGGCACGATGCCCTCCTCGACCGCGGCGCGGGTCGCGTGCAGCGCGTCCTCGACCCGGGCCTTCTTCTCCTTCATCTCGGTCTCGGTCGCCGCGCCGACGTTGATCACCGCCACGCCGCCGGAGAGCTTGGCCAGCCGCTCCTGCAGCTTCTCCCGGTCGTAGTCGCTGGTGCTCTTGTCGATCGCGACCTTGATCTCGCTGATCCGGCCCTGGATCGTCGTCGGCCTTGCCCTTGCCGTCGACGATCGTGGTGTTGTCCTTGTCGATCACGATCCGCTTGGCGCGGCCGAGGTCGGTGAGCACCGCGTTCTCCAGCTTGAAGCCGACTTCCTCGGAGATCACCTTGCCGCCGGTGAGCATCGCGATGTCGCGCAGCATCTCCTTGCGGCGATCGCCGAAGCCCGGCGCCTTGACGGCCGCAGACCTTGAGCGTGCCGCGCAGCTTGTTGACCACCAGCGTGGCCAGCGCCTCGCCCTCGACGTCCTCGGCGATGATGAGCAGGGGCTTGCCGGTCTGGGCCACCTTCTCCAGGACCGGGAGCAGCTCCTTCATCGCCGAGATCTTCTTGTCGTGGATCAGGATGTAGGCGTCCTCGAGCACCGCCTCCATCTTCTCCGGATCGGTGACGAAGTAGGGCGAGAGGTAGCCGCGGTCGAACTGCATGCCGTCCACGGTCTCCAGCGTGGTCTCGAGGCCCTTGGCCTCCTCGACCGTGATCACGCCGTCCTTGCCGACCTTCTCCATCGCATCGGCGATCAGCTTGCCGATCTCCTTGTCGTTGTTGGCGGAGATGGTGCCGACCTGGGCGATCTCCTTCTTGCCGGCCGACGGGACGGAGAGCTTCTTCAGCTCCTCGACGACGGCCTCGACCGCCTTGTCGATGCCGCGCTTGAGCTCCATCGGGTTGGCGCCGGCGGTGACGTTCTTGAGGCCTTCGCGGAAGATCGCCTGGGCCAGCACGGTCGCGGTGGTGGTGCCGTCGCCGGCGAGGTCGGAGGTCTTGGTGGCGACTTCCTTCACCATCTGCGCGCCCATGTTCTCGATCGGATCGGCCAGCTCGATCTCCTTGGCGACGGTCACGCCGTCCTTGGTGACGGTCGGCGAGCCGAACTTCTTGTCGATGACGACGTTCCGGCCCTTGGGGCCGAGGGTGACCTTCACCGCCTCGGCCAGCTGCGTCCACGCCCCGCTTGAGCTTGGCGCGGGCGTCGGTGTTGAAAAGCAGTTCCTTGGCAGCCATGACTGTCGTATCTCCTGTGAGTATGCGACCGGTCTCAGCCGATCTTGGCGAGGATGTCGGACGCCTTGATGATGATGACTTCGTCGCCGTCGATGCGTGTACGGGGTGCCGCTGTACTTCCCGTAGATCACCTGTGTCGCCGACCTTGACGTCCATCGGGATCCGCTCGCCCTTCTCGACCCGCCCCGGCCCGACGGCGACGACCTCGCCCTGGGTGGGCTTTTCCTTGGCGGTGTCGGGGATGTACAGCCCGCCCCGCATGGTCTCCGCCTCCTCGGCCGGCAGGATGACGACCCGGTCCTCGAGCGGATGGATCTTGAGCTTGGGCTTGGCCTTGGTGGCAGTGGACATGGACAACCCTCCCGGCGGTGATGGATTGAACCTGTTATGTTGCAATGATTTAGCACTCTCGCCATGAGAGTGCCTATGGCCAAAACTAAAGATATTCTGGGATTAGCACTTGTCAAGTGGGAGTGCCAACAGGCCCAGGCAGGAATACTGGGAAGGCAGACCGCGCCCGATCCCCTACAGGTCGAACTGCAGCTCCATCCCGAAGTAGTTGCTGGTGTTGTTGTAGAACTGGCGCTGGGTCGAGACCCCCCAGTGGGCGATGAGGGACAGCCGAGCCTCGGGCGCCGTCCCCCGATCCCCGTGAAAACCGAGCCCTAGCTTGACCGCTGGACTGACTCGCCAGTCGTTGAGGGCCCAGGCCTCCGCGAAGAGCCCGCCCAGCGGGCGGGCCCGTTGGCCCAGGAAACCGAAGTCCCGGCCCCGATAGTCCAGTCCCAGCGAGACCCCCGTCTTGGGGAGATCAGGGTTGTCCAGGACCACGAGGCTCAACCCCAGGGAGGCTCGCCAGGGACCGAAGCTGTAGCCCCCCCAGCCGTCCAGGACGCCGCGGGTCCAATCGAGCCGGGTCGCGTTGAAGGTCTCCGCGTATTCGTCTCCCAGGTGGCTGCTCTCGTGGTAGTATCGGATGGTGAAGTCCCAGGGATGCAGGTCGCCGGTGATGTTGAACCCCACCGTCCAATCGTTGCTGATCTGAGAGCTCTTGGGATCGTCCAGGCGGTAGCGACCGTAGACCATGACCCCGAACCCCAGCGCGATCGGCTTAGGGCCGCGGCGGAGGGCGAACAGCGGGAAATCTTCCCCCACCGCCACCTCGGCCTCGGACCCGGGACCGAATTGATCCTCGTTGCTACTCACGTGAATGACGCGACCGGTGATGTCGTTGGTGCGGGGGGAAGCCAGGGGCAGCTCGAACGTGGGACCGACCGGAAACAACCGGCTCTGCGCCAGGGCCATCGACGGCAGGCAGCCCAGCATCACACCGGCCCGAATCCAGCGCAACACTCTCGGTCTCACCGGATCAGCCGCCGAGCGCCGACCCACCGGTCCCACCACCAGCGGCCGTAGGGGTCATTCCCACTCAGCAGGCTGAGCTGCACGCCGGTATTGGCGCTGTGAATGAAGCGGCCCTCCCCGACGTAGAGACCCACGTGGGTGACCTGACCGCCCTGGTTGGAAAAGGTGAGGATGTCTCCCGGGCGCAGCGCGTCGAGGCGGCGGTCCACCGCGTTCCCCTGCTCGGCCTGCTGCCCACTGGTCCGGGGGAGCTGGACCCCGTGCTGTGCATAGGCGTACTGGATCAGGCCGGAGCAGTCGAACCCTTGGTTCCCGCTGCTATTGCCGCCCCAGCTATAGGGGGTCCCCATCGCCGAGGTCGCGGTGCTCACCACGGCGGCGGCGAGATCGGCGCCTTCGCTGCTGGCCCCGCTCCGCCTGGCCTCTTCGGCCACCACGGCCGAGTCGGGCGCCACGAGACTCGCCGCCGAGGCGGGCGCCGGGGAAGATGGCGCAGCCGCGCCGCTCTTGCGGTTGCGGGAGTTCTTGTCGAAGCCGACCCGAACCGAGAACTCGGCGCCACGGTCGGGATTGACGCTGATGCGGCGATAGCGACCCTCGAAGGAGAGCGATAGGCCGTTGACGGGGAAGAACTCGAATCCGCCTCCGGCCGACCACGAGCCCCAGAAGGCATCGGGGGCGCTGACGCCGAATCCGCCCGACACGCCGGCCGCGAAATAGAGCCCGGGCCGCCCCGAGCGGAACAGTGTCAGATCCAATCCTGCGCCCCACAGGTTCCCGAGCGGCGGACTCCCGTGCATCCAGGTGCCGTACAGGTTGGTGCCGATTGAGCTGGCGATGGTGCGGGTCAGGCCCACCTGGAGCACCGTGCGGCCGGTGTCCCCGAAGAAACGACCGAGCTGAACGCCGAACCCCTGGGCCGAGGCGGGCGTGGCGACTGCGAGAAGCAGGAGCAGTCCGAGTCTCATGGCACCCTCGTAGGCACGCCGGTGCGGAGATTGACCAGGTAGGAGCTGCCCGGAACACAGTGGAGCCAGACCCGGGCGCGGATGGTGGAGTCGTTGACCAGCGTCGGCGCGGCGCCGGTGTAGAGCAGCGGGATGGGAGTGCGGCGGCCGGCCTGCCGGATTTCCATGACTCGCTCGGTGCAGGCGCGTCCGGCGGAGTCAGCCGCAGAGCGGGCGCCGGTAAACCAGACCTCGGTACCGCCCGGCGTCCGCAGGGCGAGAGACTCGGCGGGCGCCGCCACGGCCGATGGGGAGGAAGCCGCTTGCTCCGGTGGGTGCGCTGGCGACTCCCGACACCCGGCCGCGGTGCCTAGGCTCGCGGCCAGGACCAGGCGACGCGCCAGGCATGTCGTCATGAAGGACCGGCGGTTCCTTCATTCCCACCGGGCGCCAGCAGATCGTCGGCGATGGGGATGCCCTCCCGGGTCACGTGGAGAGAGTGGCGCAGGCGGGGCGAGCGGCGCAGGATCCTCATCCAGAGCAACAGACTGCCGAATCCAGCCGAAGCGCCCAAGCCGATGGTGAGAGCCAGTCCTTGCATCGGGGCAAGCCCCGCGGCGCCGAAGGTCGCGAGCCAGGCCCCCAAAAGACTAGCTGCCCACGCCACCAGTGGCGTGAGCAGCCAGCCCACCACGCGGACGATTGCTCGGAGCCAGCGCATTTCCTACGCGCGACGCACTCCCAATACCGAGATCAGAGTCGCCAGGGCCAGACCGGGGAGATAGGCCACCGCGAAGGTTCCCACGCCCCAGGCGGCGCCCGGCACCTTGAAGAGAATCCCGGCCACGCCGCACACCAGCGCCAGGCCGAAGGCACCGCCCAGCGCGGTGGGGACCGAGGGAGCGCCATGCTTGGTGGTCTGGTTGGCCAGGATCCAGGCCCCGAACCAGGGCATATAGGTCCCGACCATCCACCAGACCGGGTGGTACCACCAGTTGGACCCTCCACCGAGGTCCAGCCAGCGGTGCCCATAGGTTCCGATCGGCTGCAGGAGCGCGACGTCTACGATAAGGTAGACCACGGTAGCGCCGAGTCCGATGCCCGCGGCCCCAGCGATGCCTTCGATGGTGCGGGCCTTGGTCCACAGCCCGGGAAGGAAGGTGACCAGCGCCAGGCCGACGGCCACCACCAGGCCCGTTGCCGCGAGGGCAACCGTCCCGTTCAAGAAGCGGAGAATCAGTGAGACCAGCAGCACCAGCGCGGATTCAACCAGGCCCAGCCGCACCGCGGCGCGGACGATGGTGGGCGCATCGGTCTGGTCGAAACCGGGATGCGTGGACACGGCAGCGCTCATGAAGGCTCCGGCGTGGGAAGCGGAGGTTGTGGGGCGCCTTGAGTATATCCAGGCTTCCTTCCCCGGGCCAAGAGGGGATCCTGCTGGCTGCGAGGCGTCGCTACCAGGCGAGCCGGAGGTGCCGGGCCGCGATGCGGAGGCCGTGCAGGGTCAGATCGGGTTCGATTTCCTGAATGGTGGTGGTGAGCGGCGCCACGATGGGCCAGACCGCCGGTGGCAACCACGCGGGGCCGGGCGCCGCCGGGCCATTCCTGCAGGATCCGGCGAACGATGCCATCGACCGCGTCGGCGGTCCCGAACAGCACGCCGGCCCGAATGCACTCCTCGGTCCGCCGGCCGATCACCCGTTCCGGAGGCGCCAGCTCGGTGGCGGGCAGCTTGGCGGCGCGCCGGGTGAGCTGATCCGCCGAGGTGCGGAGGCCCGGGCATGATGACGCCGCCGATGAAGCGGCCATCGGCCGTGATGCAGTCGAAGGTGGTCGCGGTGCCGAAATCCACCACCAGAGTGTCGGCCTGATAGAGCTCGACCGCGGCGAGCGTATTGACGATCCGATCGGCGCCGACGCGTCAGCGGCTCGTCCACATCGAGCGTGATGGGCAGCGGCGTACGGCGCGTCGACGACGATCGGTCGCGGCTCCCGGTGGCGCGTCGCGACCCCTCGACCAGGCTCTGGGTCACGGTGGGCGCGACCGAGGCCAGCGCGGCCGCGAACCTCGTTGGGCGAGTGGCCGGCCTGCAGCAGAAACCCGCCGAGCGCGCTGCCCCACTCGTCGGGCGTGCGGTCCGGATTGGTGGTCAGCCGCCAGTGCGCCGATGAGCTCGTCGCCCTGGAACAGACCGACCGTGATCTCGGTGTTGCCGACGTCGAGGGCGAGGAGCATCGGAGAACCTATGGGCCGATGGGCGGTTAGGCACATGGGCTCGTGGGCCGCAGCGACCCTGGCGAGCACCGCCTGGCCTGACCTGACCGACGCGGAGTCCCGTTCTCCCGGCGCACCAGAGCGCGCCGTCGGGGGCGATCCCCTCGGCGAGACCGGCTTCCGGCTCCCGGAGCCGGCGGCCGCGGAGCCAGTCTCGCGCGGTCAAGCGCGGCGACTCGCCGCAGGGCCAGCGTGGAGGCGCCGATGGTCGAGCGACCGGATCGCGTCGACCACGCGGTTCGATCAGCCGGCTCCGGCTTGAGATCGGGCCAGCACGGTCGACCAGCGCGATGGCGGTCGCAGCGACGGCCGGGGATCGGATTGGCCACGTTGATGCCGATGCCGACCGCGACCCAGCCCGGAGCCTGTCGCCCTGCCAGCGCGCCTCGCACAGGATCCCGCCCAGCTTCCGGTCCGCCAGCATCAGATCGTTGGGCCACTTGAGCCGAAGAGCTCGGGCAGCCGAGCAGACGGTCGAGCACATCGCAGACCGCCAGCCCGACCCGGAGGCTCAGCAGCTCGGTGCCGATGCCGGCCGGCGGGCGCAGCAGAACGCTGAGCCAGAATCCGCCCAGCGGAGAGATCCCAGACGTCGCCCGCGACTGCCCCGCCCCGGGTCTGTTCCCGCGCCACCACGGCGGTGCCGTGCGGCGCCCCGGCCGCGGCCAGCCGTGTGGAGCTCGTCGAGTGTCGAGTCCGACCCGGTCCATCCAGGACCAGGTCGCTGACTCACGAATGCGGGCCAGTGAGTACGGCGAGGAGCAGGAGACCGCCGACCGCGATGCGGTACCAGGCGAAGGCCGTGAAGCTGTGGTGCCCACGTAGCGCAGGAACGCCCTGACGACCACCAGCGCCGAGACGAAGGCCACCACGAAGCCGACGGCGAAAATCGGGAAGTCCGCCGGGCTGCAGAGTCGCCGCGGCTCTTGAGCAGGTCGAAGAGCGGTCGCGGCAAGCATGACCGGGACGGCGAGGAAGAACGAGAACTCGGTCGCGGCGGTCCGCGAGAGACCCAGCGCGTAGCCGCCCATGATCGTGGCGCCGGAGCGCGAGACCCCCGGGAACGAGCGAGAGCACCTGGGCCAGCCCGATGCCGAGCGCGTGCCGGGGCGTGATGTCCGTCGACGTCGGCCACCCGCGTCCGCCGGTGTCCAGCGTTCGATGACCAGAATCAGGCCAGCCCGCCGACGACGAGCCCATGCGACCGCGACGGGCAGTGAAGCAGATACGTGCCTTGATCCGTCATGGGCCGAGCAAGCCCGACGATCGCGGCGGGCAGGAAGGCGATCAGCAGGTTGAGCAGGAAGCGGCGGCTGGCGCCGGCTCGTGCTCGCGCGTCCAGCAGCACCGCGAGGAACCGCGGCCGGTAGAGCCAGACGATCGCCGAGGATGGCGCCGAGCTGAATGAAGATCTCGAAGGTCTTGGCGCGCTCCCCGTCGAAGCCCAGCCAGTCGCCGGCCACGATCAGATGCCCGGTCGACGAGACCGGGATGAATTCGGTGACGCCCTTCGACCAGCCCGAGGATGCGGCCTGAGCGAGCCAGATCCATCGCGCACCGGACCGGGTTCACCGACGAGCGTCTCGGCGTACAGCGCCTCGTACATCGGCACGATGCGATCGGCCGAGAAGGTCCGGGCCTTGGCGACGGCGGCGTCGCGCATCGCGCGATGGGCCGCGCTGGTCGCGCAGCAGATCGACGGCCCGCCGGCCCATCGCCTCCACCGACCCGACCGGCTCGAGAATCCCGTTGACGCCGTCGTCGATCACCTCGGGCAAGCCCCCCGGCGCGGCTGGCCACGACCGGAGCGCCGCAGGCCATCGCCTCCAGCGCCGCCAGCCCGAACGACTCCGTCTGCGAGGGCAGCAGGAACAGATCGGTGGCCTGGAGCAGGGCGGCCACCCGATCCAGCCGGCCCAGGAAGCGCACATCTTCCGCGACTGCCAGCTCCTCGCGCCTCGTGCTCGGCGTCGCGCCGATCGGGACCGTCGCCGATCATGAGCAGGGTCGCCGGCATCGCGCGCGCGGATCCGGGCGAAGACCCGCACCACGTCCTTGACCCGCTTCACCTCCCGGAAATTGGAGACGTGGGTGATCACCTTGTGCCCGGCGGGCGCCAGCGGCTCCCGCTCGGCGCGCGGGCCCGGCTGGTACTCCTGGCAGGTTCACGAAGTTGGGGATCACCTTGAGGTCGCAGCTGACGCAGCCGAAGGCCCGGTAGGTCTCGTCCCGCAGGAACGTGGAGACCGCGGTGACCTGGTCCGACTGCTCGATCGAGAACTTGGTGATCGGCGTAGAAACTCGATTCCTGCCCGACCAGCGTGATGTCGGTGCCGTGCAGCGTGGTGATGACCTTGAGCGGGCGCTCCCCGGTCAGCATCTCCCGCGCGAGGTAGGCGGTGGTGGCGTGCGGGATCGCGTAGTGCACGTGCAGGAGGTCGAGCTCCTCCCGGCGGGCCACCTCGTGCTGCTTCGAGGCGAGGGCCAGGGTGTAGGGGAAGTGCTCGAAGAGCGGATAGCGGCCCATCCGGGTCTCGACCTCGTGGAAGTACACCCGCTCGGCGTAGCCCCGCAGCCGGAAGGGAGAGGCGTAGGTGATGAAGTGCACCTCGTGCCCGCGCCGGGCGAGCTCGAGGCCCAGCTCGGTCGCCACGGCGCCGGAGCCGCCGTAGGTCGGATAGCAGGTGATGCCGATCTTCATGAGACTGGGTTCGGGGTCTGGGTCGGGTCGAGTTCTGAGTTCTGAGTTCGGGTTCGGAGTTCGGGCGGTCAGGTCCCTCACCGCCCAGCTCCTAGCTCCCAGCTCCAAGCTCCTTCTCCCACGCCTTCGCGATCTCCGCCGCCAGCTCTTCGGGTGGCCGGGTGGCGTCGAGCGTCAGCACCGGCCCCTCGAGCTGATGCCGGAACCAGGTCTCCTGCCGCTTGGCGTACTGCCGGGTGCTCGATGGCGACCGCCTCGGCTACGCTCTCGCGGGTCCGCTTGCCGTGCAGGTACTCCACCGCCTCCCGGATGCCGATGGCGTCGAGTCCCGGGAGCCTTGGGCGGGTGCCCCTCCGCCAGCACCGCCGCCACCTCCTCGATCAGCCCCGCGCGCACCATCTCCTCGGCCCGGGCCTCGATCCGCTGATGCAGCACCGGCCGCGGCGCGGTGAGCACGACGTACCAGGGCGTCGATGGCTCCGCTGCGCCGGGCCGTCTCGCTGCCAGAAGCTCAGCGGACGGCCGGTGAGCAGCGCCACCTCGATGCTCGCGCATGGCGCGCTGGCGGCCGCCACCGCGGAATCCCGGATCGAGGCGGCGCGGCCCAGCGCACGCAGCTCGGCGGCCTCCAGCCCTCGCAGTCCATGCGCTCCAGGCGTCGCGGCGCTCGCGGGTCCAGCGGCGGCTCGGCGAACAGTCCATCCACCAGGGCCCGGACGTAGAGCCCGGTGCCGCCGACCACGACGGGCAGGCCGGCCGCGGCCCGGATCTCCGCGATCCAGCCCGGGGCGTCCTGGGCGAATCGGCCCGGCGCTGTAGCGCTGCCCCGGGCTCCACCAGATCGAGGCCGTGATGCGGCACCCGGGCCAGCGATCCGCGTCGGAGGGCTTGGCGGTGCCGATGTCGAGTCGGCGATAGACCTGGCGCGAGTCGGCGGAGATGACCTCGAGCGGCCAGTGCGCGGCCAGGGCGAGAGCGACCGCGGTCTTGCCGACCCCGGTGGGCCCGACGAGGACCGGGAGTTCTAGCGCCGGCCAAACCGACGCTCCAGCTCCTCCCGCGGCAGCTGCACGATGGTGGCGCGCCCGTGCACGTCGTGCGGCGGCAGGGCGGTGGCGAAGCAGCCGGACCAGCAGCTCCCGCATCTCGCGCGTCGTCCAGTCGCTCGCCGGCCTTGATCGCGGCCCGGCAGGCGTAGGTGGCGGCGAAGCGCTCGAGCGGATTGGCCCAGCCGCCGAAGCGGCCGCGGGCGAGGTCCGCCACCATCTCCCGGAAGCAGCGCCCGGCGTCGAACCGGGGATGCGGCGACGGGCACCGCGTGCATCACCACCGCGCGGCCGCCGAAGGCCTCGACCTCGAAGCCGACCCGCGCCAGCAGCTCGCGATGCTGCTCGACCGCCTCGAGCTCCTCATCGGTGAGCTCGAGCGTCAAGGGCAGCAGCAGTCGCTGAGCCGGTGCGACCGATCGCCCGGAGCTGGGCCATGACATCGTTCGTACAGCACCCGCTCGTGCGCCGAGTGCTGGTCGACGAACGACCAGGCCCTCCGGCGTCTGGTAGACGATGTAGGTGTCGAAGAGCTGGAACAGCGCGACGGGGAAGCCGGCCGCGGCGGACCGCAGGGAACGTCCACCTCCAGGGTAACGTCCGCAGCGTGATCGGAGCTGGGCTCGACGAGGGCGCGCCTCCCGGTCCCGTCACCGGCCCGCCCCGTCCGATGTGATCGGCGGCAGCCGGGCGCCCACGCCAGCGGTGCCGCCGCGACCAGCGCGCCCAAGGCGTCTCGCACCGCCTCCTCCACCACCCGCTCGAGCGCCGATGCCGGTCGCGGAAGCGGACCTCGAGCTTGGCCGGGTGCACGTTCACGTCCACGTCGTCCGGTGGCGACCTCGATGCCGAGGAAGAGCGACGGGCGATCGCCGGGATGGATGGCGGAGCGATAGCCCGCCTCGGCGGCCCGCACCAGGAAGGGATCGCGGAAGGGCCGGCCGTTGACGAAGAGCTGAGTCCGGCGGCCGCGTGGGCCGGGCATCGCCCGGGCGCTGGATGAAGCCGGTCGACCCGGAAACGCCCCGGCGCGTAGCTCGACCGGCACCAGCGTGCCGACCAGATCGTGGCCCCAGACCGCTGCCAGCCGCTCATCGGCGCCGCTCTGACCGGGCGGGACCGTGGAGCCGGAGTCGCCATCGCATGTGCAGCTCGAAGCCGACCTCGGGATGGGCGAGGGCCAGGGTGGCCACGGCATCGTGCGGCCGCGCGGGTCTCACTCGCGGACCGAGCGGAGAAACTTCCGTCGCGCCGGTGTATTGAAGAAGAGTCCGCGCACCGTCGACCGTGGTGCCGCGCTGGCGCGCCGTGGCTTCGACGCCGCTCCAGCCGCCCGCCGGTCACGCTGATCTCGGTGCCCTCGCCGCTCGTCCTCGGAGGTGGTCAGCGTGAAGCGGGACACCGAGGCGATGGCGGGGAGCGCCTCGCCCCGGAAACCGAAGGTGCGCGACGCCCACCAGGTCGGCTGCGCTGCCGGATCTTGCTGGTGGCGTGACGGTCGAGCGCCAGCACCGCGTCCTCCCGCCCCATGCCCGCTGCCGTCGTCGCCACCTCGATGAGGGTCTTGCCGCCGTTCTCGATCGAGATCCGGATATGGCTGGCGCCGGCGTCGAGCGCGTTCTCCACCAGCTCCTTCACCACGGAGCGCCGGACGCTCGACCACCTCGCCGGCCGCGATCTGGTCGGCGACGGCATCCGGCAGAATCGCTACTCGTGGACGTTCAGTCACCGCTGCCACTGGAAGCCTCCACATTCACCAGAGCATTGGCGGCGATCCACCCGCTCCGGCCCTGGGCGTCTTGAGCCAGCCACCACGGCCCCTCCTGTCGCACCAATCGCAGCACGCTCCCCTGCTCGACCCCGGCGACTGACGGCGCGCGGCCGTAGGGCCCGCCCAGGAGTTTGGCCTGCGCCGGTCACCACGGCCATGGGCTGATCATACCACACTACCAAGCTGCCCGCCGTAGCCCCGAAGAAGACGGCCGCCACCAGCACCACGAACCAGCGGCCCTTGGGACCTCGCCCGACGATGAGGCCGAGCCAACCCACGGTCCAGGCCACCAGGGCGATGAGACCAAGCTCCTCGGGCGTGACCGGTGCGGTCCAGAGCCGGGCGGCGGACTCGGCATCCGCCGGGGGCACCAGCCGGAGGGCCTGACGGACGTGGCGGTCGCGCGGAGTCAGCCGGAGAGCGGTGGTCCAGGCGGCCAGGGCGCGGCCTGCTTCTCCCTCCCGAAACCGGGCCGCACCGAGGTTGTACCAGTGCGCGGCGACGGCGGGCTCCGCCCGGGCGCGAGCGGCGAAGCCGGCCGAGGCCTCGGCCAGGGCGCCGGCCTCGTAGAGCTGTTCCGGCGGCGGCGCCTGGCCTCGCAGCGGCGCCGCGAGGAGCAGCACCAGCACGATGGCCGCCGCCCGGCCGGCCGATCCCCGTACCGCATCGCACCACTCCCGCAACTTGGCCAGGACCACTCCGGCGCCCCGGATCAACGTCGCGCGATGGCCTCCCTCGCCCGCCGCGAATCGGGCGGCCTGGAGGCGCTCCTGCCACTCGACCGTTTCCCGGACCAGCGTCGGAGGCACGCCGGCCTGTTGCAGCGCATGCCGGAGCGCCGTCCCTCCGGTCCCCGCCGAGAGCCCCAATTGTTCGAGGGCGCGGCCCAGCTCGCGGTGGAGGAAGGCCAACTCGTCGCGCGGCGGCACCGGCTCGGCGCGGCGGCGGAGGCGCCGCACCACGGGAGCACCCAGCCAGACCAGGGGCAGGAGCACCACGAAGAGAATGATTACGATCGGCGGAACCGCATGCATCAGGCGCCAGGCCAACGCCGGCTTCTGATGGTACAGCAGCCCCGGCGGCAACGCCTTGGGGGCTCCGGCCACCGCGCCGCGTGCAATGCCGACCGAGGTGGCCTCGAGCTCGGTCAGCGGATAGGAACGCGTCGAGGGATCGAAGTAGGCGTAGCGGATCGAAGGAAGCAGCAGCGTGCCGGCCGAATCGGGCACTACGAGATAATGGAAGGTCTTGGTCCCGGCCAGGCGTCCCTGGATCAGGGAGGACTTCTCCTCGACTCGATCGGAATAAGCGCGGATCTCCGGCGGCCACCGGAACGCCGGCGCCGGCCACAGGGCGACGTTCCCTTCCCCGCTCACCGTGAGCTCGATGTTCAGCGGCTCCCCGACTCGACCGCTGCCGGGGGTCACCGAGCGCCGGAGCGTGAGTTGGTGGCCGATCGCCCCGCTGAACCAGACCGAACGATTCTCCTCGGGCAGGGGCAGCACGGTTATGACGGCGTTGGTGCTGCTCAGGGTGTAGCGCTCTTCCTGGCTGAAGAACTGGATGGCCAGGGGGACGCTGTAGCGCAGGGCGGCGGGATTGATCTGCACCGCGCCGGGCGCCAGCGGGAAGATCACCTGGTGCACCACGAACACGTCGTACCACACGCCCCCGATGTTCCGGCTGGCCGCGATACCGCTGGGCGTGGGCTGCGGGTAGTTCCAGACCCCCTCGATCTGCGGCGCCTCCAGCGTGGGAGGCCGGCGGAGCTGGAGTCGCAGATCCCGCGGGAACCAGGCGGCAGTGAGGACATCTACCTGCTCGCCCAGGAGGACGGTGTCAGAGGAAAGAATCAGCGTCAGGGCGACCCGCCCGGCCGCCGGCGGGGAGGGCGCTTGCTGGAGGATCCGCTGGACGCGGGCGTTGAGCGTGGTCGCGACCGCGCCGGTCGGCGCGCCCGGGGCCACGACCAGCCGCACCGGATCGAGCTGCACGATCTGAGCGCCCTGCCGGATCTCGAACGGCCCGGCCCGCCAGGTGCCAGGCTTCGCCCCGCGCAGGCGCAATTCGACCGTGGTGATCCGCCCGGTCGCGCCATTGTAGCTGACCTCGGTCCGCTCGTTCCGGGCCATCAATTCGAGCCCGGTCAGCTGGGGAACGACCACCTGTACCGGATCAGCCGAGGCGCTGGTGACGCGGATGATCAGCGTGATCTCTTCGCCGACGGTCAGGGAGTCGCGGTCCACCGCCGCGATCGCCTGAGGCGGGGTGGCCTGGATGGCCAGCGCCAGCCACGCAAGCGCGATCACCAGTCCTTCTCTCCCGCGGTCAGGCTCTTCACCCTGCCCACGTGCTTGGCCCTGGTCTCCTGCTCTTCCCGCTCGACCGAGTTGAGGATCTGCTCCGCCTGATTGGCGGAGAGCGGCCGCTTGTCCGGCGATTCAGGGCGGGATGGAGGCGGCGGCGAACTGCTGGGCGGCGGAGGAGCGCTGCCGCCACCGGGCGGCGGCGGACGTTGTCGCCGGGCCAACTCGAGGTTCCACTTGGCCCGCTGGGAGCCCGGCTCAAGCAGCAGCGCCTCCTGCAGGTGCTTGGCCGCCTCGCCGCGCCAGGCCTCGGCGTGACCGGAATCGGCCGCCGCATTGAGCAGATCGTTCACACCCAGGTTATAGAGGGCGCGGTAGCGCAGCGCGGGATCCAGCGACGCCGATGCCTTGGTGAGCGCCTTCCGCGCCAGATCGAATTGCCCGGCAGAAAGGGCCGCGGTCCCCGCGTCGTAGTAGGCCGTGTCCTCGGCGGCACCGGAGTTCGCGTCCTCCAGAAAGGCGCGGGCGGCATCGCCGAACCGGCCGGCCTGCGCGGCGGCGGCTCCGCGCGAGGGGACCTGGGCCGAGGCGTTGCCCAGGACCAGAAGCCCGGCCAAGCCGACCAGCGCAGCGGTCCGTCGAGTGAGAGTCTGGACCAGCAGCAGCAGGAGCGCCAGCGTCATCGGGATCCAGGTCTGGGGCAGGAGATCGCTGGTCATGGTCACCTGCGCCGGGCTCCGCTTGAAGGCGGCGACCAGATCCCGCACGGCCCCGGCCTGATCCGGCAGCTCGGCCGGGACCAGTGTCCCTTCCGCCGCGTCCGCGATCGCCTGCAGGACATCGTCCCGCCGGTAAGTCTGGACCGGGTGGCCGGGGGACTCCTGTTGGTACTCGAGCAGGGCCCCGGCGCTATCGCGGATCGGAATCCGGGTGGGCGTGGTTCCTCCCTCGGCCACCAGGATGAGCCGGACGCCGCGGGCGTTCAGGGTCTTGGCCCGCTGAAGAATCTCGGTGAGGGTGTCGTGCGCCTCGCCGTCGGTGAAGAGCACCAGCACCCGGTCGGCACCATCGCTGGAGGCGCTGAGCAGCTCCCCGCCCTGGGCCAACACGTTGCTGAGTCCGGTTCCGCCCTGACTGGCGAGATCGGGATCCAATCCGTCGAGGAAGAGGGAGACGGCTCCGCCATCCACGGTGAGCGGGGTCAGGATGTAGCTGCGACCCGCGAAGGCGATCAAACCGATGCGATCCCCGGCGAGATCCTGGACCAGCCGGCGGGTCTCGCGCACGGCGCGCCCCAACCGGCTGGGCGCGGCGTCCTCCGCCAGCATCGACCGGCTGATGTCTACGGCGAACACCACGCTCAGGGCCCGGGTCTGCGAGGTGACCTGCGCGCGCCCGCCGCGTGGCCCGGCCAGCGCGATTCCCGCCACCAGGCCGGCCAGCCCCAGCAGGAGCGGCCCGGTGAGACCGCCGCGCTTGGCCTGGAGGGCCAGGTCCGCGCTCCAGCGCGCCGCCCGCCCGATGCGGCGGGAGCGGGCCCACCAGGCACCGGTCGCGACCGCGCCGGCCAAGACCGGTGCCAGAGGCAGCAGGAGAGGCGTGTCGAAGGTCATGGTCGCCTCAGGGCACCCGCACCACCAGCGTGGCGCTGAGCAGCAGCTCCAGGCCCAGCGCGCCCAGGCCCAACAGGATGAAGGGACGCGGGATCTCGTCGTAGCGCACGTAGCGGGTCACGTGGATGGGCGTCTTCTCCAGACCGTCGATCTGCTTGAAGATCCGGCCCAGCGCCTCGCTGTCCTTGGCCCGGAAGTACTTCCCACCGGTCTGATCGGCGATCTCCCGAAGCAGGTCCTCGTCGATTTCCACCGGGAGGACCTCGTACCGGAATCCGTTGGCCCCGCGGCCGGTGGGAATCGGCGCCTCGCCCTCGGTACCGACGCCGATGGTATAGACCCGGATCCCCAGCGCCCCGGCCGCCGCCGCCGCCGTACGCGGGTCGATGGTGCCCCGGTTGTTCACGCCGTCGGTGAGGAGCAGGATCACCTTCGACTTGCCGGGCGCGTACCGCAGCCGGTTCACCGCCGTGGCGAGACCGCTGCCGATCGCGGTGCCGTCCTCGAGCATCCCGATCTTGAGATCCATCACCGCGCGTTCCAGCACCGGGTAGTCGGTCGTGAGCGGAACCTGGGTGAGCGCTTCGCCCGAGAAAGCCACCAGACCGATCCGGTCGGCCTCACGACCCCGGATGAACGAGGCGGCATCCTGCTTCGCTACTTCCATCCGGTTGGAGGGGGCGAAGTCTTCGGCCAGCATGCTGGAGCTGATATCGATCGCGATCACGATCGAGATCCCCTCCTGCTTGAGCTCGACCAGGGAGCCGCCCAATCGAGGGCCCGCCGCGGCGAAGATCCAGGCGCCCAGCGTCAGGGCCCGGCAGGCCGGTGGTATCCGCGCCAGCAGTTTGGACGCGGGCACCAGGTCGAACAGGCTGACGTCGCTGTAGGTGATGCCCTGGGCCGGTCGGCGACGCCACCACCACCAGAGGGGCAGCAGGAGCAACAGCGCCAGGAGCCAGGGCCGAGCGAAGCTCATGAACGTTGGCCTCGGACCACTTTGGCCAGACCGGCGGCTTCGTCGATTGAGCGAGAGGGTCTCGTCCGGGGCCAGAGGGGAAAACCGCGCCGAATCCAACCGCGCCAGCACGGCGGCGATCTTGGTCAGGGGCCAGCGAGGACGGTGATCGGCCAGCAGGGCGAGCAGGGCGTCGCGGCTCAGGGCGGCGTGAGCCTCGGGCAACCGGGCGGCAATGGCGCCGCGCAGGTCTTCCATGGCCACCGCCGCGACGGCGCGGGATTCTCCCGCGCGCGCCCACCGCTCGACCGGCAGTTCTGCCGCCGGTGCGGGGTCGCTAACCGGAGGGGGCGATCCTCGCCGACGCCAGAGCGTAGCTATCAGGAGACCCAGGCCCAGGGCCAGCAGCCCCAGGATCACCAGCGGGAGGGGCGAGGTTCGCTCGAGGTGGATCAGAGCGGCGGCCGGCTGCGGGGCCGGCTGGACGCCGGCGCCTCGCTTGGGAAGCACCGTGGCCACTTCGAGGACCACCGTCTGAACCGGTAGCGAATCCACCTTCCCGCTGGGAGCCACCAGGAGCGGGCCCGGGATCCGCACGCTCAGCGTTCCCGGATCCCAAGCCACCACCGGGTAGCGCAATGTGGTCTGGCCGCCGCTCGAGACCAGCGTCGGTGGACCCAGCAATTCGACCGAGCCCGACGGCTCCCAGACCGGCGGTCGTACCGTGTAGCCGGGCCCGACCGGCACCGCCCGCTCGAGCCAGATGGTGTCTCCCACGGTCGGCAGACCGGACTGCAGCGCCAGGAGGAGAGCCAGCATCAGTGCGAGATCCGCCGAGCCCGGCGGGCGAAGGCCTGCCGGAGCGGGACCGCGTAATCCTGACCGGTGTTGAGGGAGACCACGTCCACCCCCGCCGCGTTGAGCGCGCGGGCCCGATCCCGGGAGCGGCGGTCGGCCAGCTGGGAGAGTTGAGCGCGGGCCAACCGATTGCCCGAATCGACCAGCATCCGGCGCCCGGTCTCGGCGTCCTCCAGATCGATCCAGCCCGCATTCGGGCAGCTGCGCGCTCCCGGGGGTCGTCCACCGGATCGCGACCACCTCGTGTCGCGCCGCCAGCCGGCGGAGCGGCTGCTCCCAGCCCTGGGCCAGGAAGTCGGAGAGCACCACCACGATGCTGCGGTGCTTGAGCAGCTGGGCCGGCGTAGCGGAGGCTGCGTGCGCCAGGTTGGTGCGGCGGCCCGTCGGGCTGGAAGGCGACCAGATCGCGGATCACCCGGAGCGCGTGGCGCCGCCCCTTGGCGGGCGGAATGACGCGCTCGACCTCGTCGGCGAAGAGGAGCGCGCCGACCCGGTCGTTCTGCCGCGCCGCGGCCAGCGCCAGCACCGCGGCCACCTCGACCGCCAGCGACGGCCTTGGTGCGCGGGCTCGCCGAACTGGGTGGAGCCCGACTGGTCCACCACCAGCATCAGCGTGAGCTCCCGCTCTTCGGTGAAGGTCTTGACGTAGGGACTGGCCGAGCCGGGCCGAGACGTTCCAGTCGATGGCGCGGAAGTCGTCGCCCGTGCTCGTAGGCGCGGACCTCGGCGAACTCCATCCCCTGCCCCCGGAACACCGACCGGTATTCGCCCGGCGAAGAGCGCCGTGACGAGCCCGCGGGTGCGGAGCTCGATGGCCTTGACCTGCTTGAGGACTTCGGGGGAGACGGGAGGCATAGGAGAGAAGTACTGAGTACTGGGTACTGAGTTCTGGGTCGGGCTCGAGGATCGTACCCGGTCGCTCAGTACTCAGCGCTCAGTACTCGGTACTCGGGTCATGGCACCGGGACGGCCTCCAGCACCTTCGCGATCACGGTCGTCGCTGTCCATTTCCTCGGCCTCCGCCTCGAAGGTGAGCACCATGCGGTGCCGCAGCACGTCGAGCGCCAGCGCCCGCACGTCCTCGGGCACCACGTAGCCGCGGCCCCGCAGGAAGGCGTGGGCCCGCGCGGCCTGGGCCAGCGCGATCGAGGCGCGGGGCGAGGCGCCGAAGGCCACCAGCGGCTTGAGCTGCGGCCAGCCCGACCGCGCCGGGATCGCGGGTGGCCCGGACCAGGTCCACGATGTAGTCCACCACCTTCTGGTCGATGTACAGCCCGGCGATCGGTGGCCCGGATGGCCAGGATCGCGCGCCGGGTCGAGCAGCCGCTGCACCGGGATCTCCTGGCCGCCGCTCATCCGCAGCAGCACTTCCTTCTCCTCGTCGCGGGTCGGGATAGCTCGACCCGCACCTTGAGCATGAACCGGTCGAGCTGCGCCTCGGGCAGCGGGTAGGTGCCCTCGCTCTCGATCGGGTTCTGGGTGGCCAGCACCAGGAACGGCTCCTCGAGCCGGAAGGTGGTCCCGCCGATGGTGACCTGCTTCTCCTGCATCGCCTCGAGCAGCGCCGCCTGCACCTTGGCCGGGCGCGCGGTTGATCTCGTCGGCCAGGATGATCTGCGCGAAGATGCGGCCCCTTCTTGACCCGGAATTCCTGGGTCTTCTGGTCGAAGACCATGGTGCCGATCACATCGGCCGGCAGCAGATCGGGCGTGAACTGGATCCGGGAGAACGTGGCGTGGATGATCTCGGCCAGGGTCCGCACCGCGAGCGTCTTGGCCAGCCCGGGCACCCCTTCGAGCAGGATGTGGCCGCCGGTGAGCAGCCCGATCAGCAGCCGCTCGACCATCGTCTCCTGGCCGACGATCCGCCGGGCGACCTCGCGGACCACCTGGCGGAATCGGCGGCATCGGCGTCCGGTCACCCGGGCCTGGGCGGCAGAGACTCGGAGCGCTGGTCATGCGCGTGATCCGTGTCGAGGCGGTCGGACATGACGACGCCGCATCCTGGTTGACTCGCTCGGTCTTCGGCTTGAGATCGAATCGCCTTGTAGATCGCCGCTTCCTCCTTCGGGCGTGAGCGGGCGAGTACTCGCCCGACGGGGAGATCGCCCAGTCGGACCGGGCCGTAGGAGAGCCGGGCCAGGCGTTCCACCTTGAGCCCCATCGCCTCGCACCACTGGCGGACGATACGGTTGCGCCCCTCGGCGAGTGTCACGTCGACGATGCTGCGGCCCGCCGTTGCCGGGGCGCACCCGGACGCCGGACCGGCACCACCGGCCGGCCGTCGATCGTCACCGGCTGCTTGCACCGCCGCGGCGATCTCCGCGGTCGGCCGCCCGTGCACCAGCGCGGTGTAGCTCCGCTGCGATCCGGTAGCGTGGGATGGGTGAGCCGGTGCACCGCGTCGCCGTCGGTGGTGAGGAGCAGCAGCCCGGTCGTCATCACGTCGAGCCGGCCGACGTAGGTGAGGCCGCGCGGGGTCCTGGATGAAGTCGAACACGGTGCGCCGGCCTTCCTCGTCGCTCGGCGGTGGTGACCACGCCGAGCGGCTTGTGGAACGCGAGCCAGCGGCGGCGGCGTGACCGGGCAGCGCGCGGCCGCCGACCGTGATCTTCTGGCGGTCGGGATCGACCTTCGATGCCCGAGCGTCGCCACCTTGCCGTCCACCCGGACCTGTCCCGCCTCGATCAGCTCCTCGGCCGCCCGGCGCGAGGCGACCCCCGCCCGCGCCAGGGCCCGCTGGAGCCGCATCTCGGTCATGATTCGGCCGGCGACCGAGGCCGCGGCGTCCTCGGAGTCCGCGGACTCCGGCTTGTGGCGGCTGCAGCGCGACGGTGAACTCCTCGGCCCGCGGCAGCTCGCCCAGGTCGCGCAGGCCGAGCAGCTCGAGGAACATCGACGTGGTGCCGTAGAGCAGCGGCCGGCCCAGCGCCTCGCTCCGGCCGACCACCTCGATGAGCCCGCGCTCCTGCAGCGTCCGCAGCACGCCGCCGGCCGAGACGCCGCGGATCTCCTCGATCTCGGCGCGGCCCACCGGCTGGCGGTAGGAGATGACGGCCAGCGTCTCCAGCGCGGCCGCGGTGAGCCGCGGCGTGCCGCAGCCGCGAGCTGGGCCCGCTCGATGGCCGCGGCGAAGGCCGGCCGGGTCAGCGATCTGGTAGCCGCCGGCCAGCTCCACCAGCTCGACGGCGTGCCCGTCGAAGTCGTAGTGCTCGCGGAGCTGGTCCAGCGCGGTCCGCACGTCGGCGAGCGTGGCGTCGGGATCGAGCGTCTGCAGCTCCTCGACCGTCAGCGGCCGGGCCGCGGCGAACAGCGCGGCCTCAATCAGCTGGGCGAGGGGCGTCACGGCGGATCACCAGCGGCGCGAACGGCGCCGGTTGATGGAGACGGAGCCACCCCGCCGGGCCAGCTCGAGCAGCGCGAGCAGGGTGGACAGCACGATCGACGATCGTGGGCTCGGGCCCCAGGGCCTCGAGCCAGCCGATACTCTCGCGCTCGGCCAGCAGCGCTTCGATGCGGCGGGTGGCGCCCTCGACGTCGAGCGGCCGGGCCACCACGCGGTGCAGCACCGGCGGGGGGATCTCGCTGATGACCTGCTCGACCGCCTGCAGCAGCTCGAGCAGGTCGAGCGTCAGCGGCGAGCGGCGGGAGCTCGGGCGGCGGCGGCAGATAGCCGCGGGGAAACTGCTCGGCCCGGCGCTCGGCCGCGCCGCTCCAGCCAGCCCGCGATCTCGCGGATCTGCTGGTACTCGAGCAGCCGGCGCACCAGCTCGTGCCGCGGATCCTCCCAGCCGTCCTCGTCGGCGACGCCGCGGGCAGCAGCATCTGCGCCTTGAGCCGGACCAGCCGGCCCGCCATCTCGAGATAATCGGCGGCCTGGTTCAGTCCGAGGTCGTGGATGGCCTTGAGGAACTGGTCGGCGATCCGCGCGATCGGGATGTCGGCGATCTCGATCTGCTCCTCGCGCAGCAGGTGGAGCAGCAGGTCGAGCGGGCCGGAGAACGCGTCCAGCTCGACCACGAAGCCCGGCTCGCGCCGGGCGTGAGACCAAGGGTGGGGGCGGGGGCGGCCGGCGAGGTCATCAGCGGCGAAGATGTTCCAACCATCACCCACCGCCCACGGCAGCATGAACCCCAGGAGGACCTTGAGGATCCACCAGCGCCGGCGTGAGCAGCAAGAGATCACCGGCTGGAAGAGCAAGAGAATCACGAGCAGCGGCAGGAACCCGAACCGCTGCAAGCTCCGGTAGCGATCCCCCAGTCCGGGAGGCAGCAAGTAATAGAACAGATGCGACCCGTCGAGCGGCGGAATCGGAATCAGGTTGAAGAAGCACAGCACCAGATTGAGCTGGACGCCCCAGACCATCATGCGCTGGCCCACATCCAGGGTGCCGATCGCGTCGGGCCAGCCTCGGCCCAACAGCCCCAAGCCGATGAAGAGCCCGGAGAAGAGCAGGCTCAGCATCAGGTTGGTGACCACGCCCGCCGCGCTCACGATGATGTCGCCCCGCTTGTAGTTGCGATACTTGCGCGGGTTCACCGGAATCGGCTTGGCTCCGCCGAAGGTGTAGCGTCCGCCCGAACCGAACCACAGGAGCGCCGGCATCAGCAGGCTCAGCCAGGGATCGATGTGGGGCAGCGGATTGAGCGTGAGCCGCCCCAGCATGTAGGCGGTGTCGTCACCCTGGCGGAACGCCGCGGCTCCGTGGGCATACTCGTGGGCCACGAGCGAGAAGACCAGAACCGGCAGGGCGAGGACGAAATCGGTCAGTGGAGATCCCGGCGGGAGAGGCTCCAAACATTTTAAACCCCGAGGGAGACCAAGTCAAAGCAGGTCCCGCTTGACCTCGCCGTGGCATTCCCCTAGAATGCGCCCTTCGCGCCGCCCGCTGGACGCCGGGCGACGGTTCAACCCTGAGGTGATTGTGCCCCGTATCGAGTCCGCCCGAAAGCGCATGCGTCAGGCGCGCGCCGCGACCCTCCGCAACCGCCAGAGCCGGAGCCAGCTGCGCACCGCCCTCAAGAAGGTCCGTGCCGCCACCTCGCGCGCCGAAGCCCAGAAGGCCTATGCGGCTGCCGCGCGGCTCCTGGATCGCGCCGGCCGGAAGAACCTGATCCACCAGAACGCCGCGGCCCGTCAGAAGAGCCGGCTGGCCAAGGTGGTGGCGGCGAAGAAGTGAGCCGGCCCCGCTAGGCGGCGAGTCGGTCCCCGACGGCAACGACCCCCCGGTGTCCCTCGACATCGGGGGGTCGCTCTTATACGGAAGCCCGCGTCTCCCGCTCACCGCTCACGCCGTTAGAGTGCCGCCAGCTCGGCGCCGCAGCGCTCGCAGTACCACTCGGTGGGGCGGTTGAGAGTCCCACACTCCCCGCACTTGAGCGTCTTGGGCACGTTGGCATTGCTGCCCCGCTTGGCGTCCGCCGGCGGTGCCTTGGACGCGAAGGGGTCGGCGGTGGTGATCACCGGCGCGGAGGGCGGATGATGAGGTGGAGCAGGCGGCGGCGGCGGCGCGGCGGCCTGAGGCGTTTCGGGAGGAGCGACCTTGTACCCGCCACTGGCCCGCCGGGACGGCGGCGGATCGTTGGTGACCGACTTGAGGAACGCCAGCTCGTCCATCTTCTGACCGGAACCCGCTGGAGCACCGCCCCCACCCCCGCCCCCGGGCCCCGCCCCGGCACCGGCCCCTTCTTTCCCGGACGGATACCAGAGGGTGCGCGCGGGCGGCTCGTCCTTGCCCTTGGGCGCCGGCTTGGGGGGAGCGCCCTTGGCGGTGAGCGGGAGCTTGGACGGTGCCGAGGGCTCCGGTGGGACGATCGGGGGCGGCCCGGCGGGCGCGGCGCTGGGGACCGAGAAGTCAGGCTCCAGCTGCAGGAACGCCATATCCGGCGACTTCTGCCCTCCCGAGGTACGTGGAGTCGGAGCGGGGGCCGGAGCCGCGGGAGGTGTGGGAACGGGAGCGGGGGGCAGCGGTGCGGCGATCAGGGCCTGGACTTCGGTCAGGCGGTCGATCTCCGCGTTGGTCTTGGCCAGCTCCTCCCGTACCGTGACCAGGACCCGGGTGGTCTCCCCGCGCAGCGTCTGCCACTTCACCTCGTCGTATTCCCCGACGGCGTGGCGGACCTCCGCTTCCGACATCAGCTCCTTGGCTTGGGCCTCGCGGTTGGTCAGCTCGTACTTCCGGGCCCGGTATTCCTCCAGTTGCTCGTCGATGGCGGTGGTATGATGGCGCAGCTCCTCGACCACGTTCTTGAGGCGGGCCTCGTAGTCGCCGCGGATCTTGTGGCGCACCCCCTCGGGGACCGTGGAGACCGCGTCTCCGCTGGTATCCAGTCGGGCCAGCCAGCTCAGGTACTGATTGCGGTCGTTGAGCAGCTTCTCGATCGGATTGTCGCTGCGCGAGGCTCTAGCCATTGCCGGGTCTTCCTCTCAGCTGTTCGAGGGCTGCGATCTGCTCCGGGTTCAGCCGATTGACGCGTCCCACTGCCCGAGCGGCCACGATGATCCGGGCGACGTGTTCCAGGCTCTCCATGCGGACCTGGGCCTGCGTCAGGTCCCGTCCCCAGGTGACCGCCCCGTGATTGGCCAAGAGCAACGCCTCGTGCCCGTCGAGGTATGGCTCCGCCAGGTCGCCGACGGCGGGGGTGCCTGGAGTGGCGTAGGCCACGACCGGGACCTCACCCAGCAGGAGAATCGACTCCGGCAACAGGTCGCCCGGCAGCGCCTCACCCGCCAGCGCGAAGCCGGTCGCAGTCGGCGGATGCGCATGCACCACCGCCCCCACGTCCCGGCGCCTCCGGTAGACCCTGAGATGCAAATCTAATTCAGTGCTTGCGCTGCGCCTACCGTGAAGAGGGGTCCCGTCGAGGCCAACCTGGACCAGGTCGGCCACCTCGAGGTCGGCCTTGGGGAGTCCCCGGGGGGTGACCAGTACGGCGTCCTCGGAGAGGCGGACCGAAACGTTCCCATCCACCCCGGCCAGAAGCCCCGCCTCCCAGAGGCGGCGGCAGCAGCGGACTATGGCCTGGGCCGCGCCCGCCGCCTCAACCGGCTCCAGGGCCACCTCAGGTCCCTCGCTGGAAGACCACCCGGCCGCGGACGATCGTCGAAGTCCGCCTGCCCTCGGAGGGAGCGGCCGGCGAAGGGCGTGTTCCGGCTCTTGGAGAGGAAAGTCTCGGGTTCAACAGTCCACTGGCGCGGCGGGATCGAAGACCACCACGTCCGCCGGGGCCCCCACGGCCAGGGTGCCGCCCGGGAGATTGAAGATCCGGGCCGGCTGAGTGCTCATCCGCGAGATCAGCTCCGGCAGGGTGAGGAGACCGGGCTCCACCAGCTCCGTGATGGCCAGGCCGAGCGCGGTCTCCAGGCCCGAGGATGCCGTTGGGCGCGTCGTCGAACTCGCGCTCCTTGGCGTCGTAGTGGTGCGGCGCGTGGTCGCTCGCGATCACGTCGATGGTGCCGTCCCGCAGGCGCCTGGCGGATCGCCTCGCGGTCCTCCGCCTCCCGGAGCGGCGGGTTCATCTTGGCGTTGGTGTTGTAGCCCTCGCACGCCTCGTGGGTCAGCGTGAAGTGATGCGGCGTCGCCTCCGCGGTCACCCGGACGCCCCTTGTCCTTGGCCCGCCGGATCAGCTCCACCGAGCCGCGGGTGGACATGTGGCAGAGGTGGACGTGGCCGCCGGTCAGCTCCGCCAGCAGGATGTCGCGCGCCACCATGATCTCCTCGGCCGCGGCGGGGATGCCCTTGAGCCCGAGCCGGGTGGAGACGATGCCCCTCGTGCATCGCGCCGCCGTGCGGCGAGGGTCGGCTCCTCGCAGTGGTCGGCCACCGGGATGCCGAAGGTCCGGGCGTACTCGAGCGCGGTGCGCATCAGGTGGCTCGAGACCACCGGCTTGCCGTCGTCGCTCACCGCCACCGCCCCGGCCCCGACCAGCTCGCCGAACTCGGCCAGCTGTCTCGCCCCTGCTGCCCGAGCGAGATGGCGCCGATCGGATAGACCCGCGCCTTGCCGGCCCGCTGCGCCTGGCTCACGATGAACCCGACCGCGCCCTGGTTGTCGATCACCGGATCGGTGTTGGGCATGGCGCAGACCGCGGTGAAGCCGCCGGCGGCCGCCGCCATGGCGCCGGTGGCGACCGTCTCCAGATCCTCCTGCCCCGGCTCCCGCAGATGCACGTGGAGGTCGATCAGCCCGGGCGCGACGACCTTGCCGGCCGCGGCGATCGATCACGCGGCCGTCGTCCGGCCGGCGATGTTGCGCCCCACCGCCGCGACCTTGCCGTCGACCAGATAGCACGTCGGCCGACGCCGTCGGTGCCGCGCGAGGGGTCGATCACCCGCCCGCCCCGGATCAGGATCGGGCGCATCGCTCGTCTCCCTGGCCGGCTGCGTGCCAGTCGGGCGACGCCGCCGGCCAGCAGATAGAGCACCGCCATGCGCACCGCCACGCCGTTGGTCACCTGGGGCAGGATCACGCTGTGGGGGCCGTCGGCCACGTCGCTGTCGATCTCGACGCCGCGGTTCATCGGGCCGGGGTGCAGGATCACCAGGTCCTTGGGCGCCCGGGCCAGCCGCTCGCTGGTCACCCCGAAGACCCGGTTGTACTCGCGGAGCGAGGGGATGAAGCCGGCGGTCATCCGCTCCAGCTGCAGCCGGAGGACGTTGAGCGCGTCGGCCCACTGGATCGCGTCCTCGATCCGCGGGAGGATCGGTGACGCCGAGCTCGCTCGATGTTCGCGCGGCAGCAGGCGTGGCCGGGCCGCAGACCGCCACCTCGGCGCCCAGCTTCTGCAGCCCCCAGATGTTGCTCCGGGCCACCCGGCTGTGGAGCATGTCGCCGCAGATGGCGACCTTGAGCCCCTCGATCCTGCCGAACTTGTCGCGCAGGGTGAGCAGGTCGAGCAGCCCCTGGGTCGGGTGCTCGTGCTTGCCGTCGCCGGCGTTGATCACGTTGGAGCGGATCCGCTTGCCCAGGAACTCGGCGGAGCCCGAGGCGCGGTGGCGGATCACCACCATGTCGATCCGCATCGCCTCGAGATTGCGGGCGGTGTCCACCAGGGTCTCGCCCTTGCTGACCGAGGAGCCGGCGGAGCGCCACGTTGACGGTGTCGGCGGAGAGCCGCTTCTCGGCGAACTCGAAGGAGATCCGGGTGCGGGTGGAGGCTTCGAAGAACAGATTGACGATGGTCTTGCCGCGGAGCGCCGGCACCTTCTTGATCGGGCCGCTCGCTCACTTCCTTGAACGGCTCGGCGGTGTCGAGAATCAGCCGGATCTGATCGGCGGAGAGGTACTCGAGCCCGATCAGGTCCTTCCCGAGGGCGGGCGCCGTCATCAGCGTCACCCCGCCCGCACCAGCTCCACGGCGTCCCGCCCGTCCAGCTCGCTGCACCAGCACGTCCACCCGGTCGTCCGGGCCGGTGCTGACCGCTGATGCCGACGATGTCGGCCTGGATCGGCAGCTCCCGGCCGCCCCGGTCCACCAGCACGCAGAGCAGAATCCGGCGGGGCCGCCCGAAGTCGGCGAACTCGTCGAGCGCCGCCCGGATGGTGCGGCCGGTGTAGAGCACGTCGTCCACGATGACCACGGTCCGGCCGTCGAGATCGGCCGGCAGACTGGTCTCGCCCACCACCGGGCGGGGCCCGATGGCCTGGAGGTCGTCGCGATAGAGAGTGATGTCGAGCTTGCCGCGGGGGATCGTCGAGCCTTCGGCGCTGTCGATCAGCTGGGCGAGCCGCTGCGGCGAGCTCGACCCCGCGGCGCTGGATCCCGACCAGGACCAGGTCGTCCGTGCCGTGGCACCGCTCGACGATTTCGGAAGCCATCCGGGTGAGCGCGCGCGCGATGGCGCGTTCGTCGAGAAGCTGGGACCGGGTGGGCATGCCGAGGCCAGAAGCTAGTGGGGGGGACCGGGGGAAGCAACTCGGAAGCGGGAGAACGGGAGAATGGTAGAACGGGAGAACGGGAGAGGGCGGACAAGGCGGACAGGGCGGACAAGTCGGACAAGGCGGAGCCTACCCAGGAGTGTCATCCCGAGGGACCCCGAGCATCGCGAGGGGCCCGTGGGGATCTCAAGGCGCGGTTGCCCTATGACTTCGCCCTCGGGCCCGTTCTGAATTGGGGGTCTTGAGATTCCTCGCTGCGCTCGGAATGACAGAGGGGGGCGCTCGGAATGACAGAAAGGGTAGTTCGTAAAGACAGAAGGTAGGCGGCATTTCTTTACCCCGTTCCCCCGTTCTACCGTTCTACCGTTCTACCGCTTCCCCTACCCCACCGCCTCCACCCGCGCCTCGCCCCCCGTCCGCGCCCGTTCCGCCCAACGCTTCTGCCACTGGAACCAGACCCGGACCGAGAGCAGCGCCACGAGGATCCAGGCATAGACCAGCGGCTGGCGCACGTCGCGCTTAACCACCCAGAGGTAGTGGAGCACCCCCAGGGTGGCGGCCACGTAGACCAGCTGATGGATGCGGGCCCAGCGTTTGCCGAGCCGGCGGATGGCCTGGTCGGTGGAGGTGAGGGCCAGCGGGATCAGGAGCACGAAGGCGGCGAAGCCCACCGCGATCCGCGGGTGCTCGATGGTGTCGCTGACGATCAGCTTGGGCGAGAGGGACTGGTCGAGGATGAAATAGGTCAACGCATGCACGGTCACGTAGAAGAACGCGAACAGCCCGCCCATGCGCCGGAGCCGGATCGCCTCGCTCCAGCCGGTGAGCCGGCGGAGCGGGGTGATGGTCAGGGTGATCAGCAGCAGGGTCAGGGTCGCGGTACCGGTCACCACCTGGAGCTTCTTGACCGGATCCGCGCCCATGTGGCCGGTCAGGGCGGCCCAGATCAGCCACCCGGCCGGATAGAGCGCGGCCAGGAAGAGGATCGGCTTGAGGATGCGGGTGGTGAAGTAGAGGCGGGTCATGGGGGGCGGGGGCGGGGGCATGAGGCATCAGGCATCAGGCATCAGGCACGAAGGCGGTTGGAGGCTCATGCCCGATGCCCGATGCCCTCAATAATTCCTCCTCAAATCCATCCCCGCATACATCCCCGCCACCTGGTCGGCGTAGCCGTTGAACGTCAGGGTCGTCCGCTTGAACAGCTCGCCCACTCGGCGCTCCCGGGCCTGGCTCCAGCGCGGGTGATCCACCTCGGGGTTCACGTTGGCGTAGAAGCCGTACTCGTCGGGCGCGGCCAGGTTCCAGGTGGTCGCGGGCTGGTTCTCGAGGAAACGGATCCGGACGATCGACTTGCCGCCCTTGAAGCCGTACTTCCAGGGCACCACCAGCCGGAGCGGCGCGCCGTTCTGATTGGGCAGCGGCTTGCCGTAGAGGCCGGTGACCAGGAGGGCGAGCGGGTGCATCGCCTCGTCCATCCGGAGCCCCTCGACGTAGGGCCAGGGCAGGATCCGGCGCCGCTGGCCCGGCATCTGGG
The DNA here is from genome assembly GCA_963704015.1 of uncultured Gemmatimonadales bacterium. Lineage (GTDB taxonomy): Bacteria > Gemmatimonadota > Gemmatimonadetes > Gemmatimonadales > GWC2-71-9 > DATIWD01. The sequence continues at coordinate 8,430 of CAVPGI010000014.1, read as the reverse complement.
CTCGGATCGAGCAGGGTGGTGAACTCGACGAACTTGGCCCGGGAGGTGGGCTCGAGCGCGCTTGATCAGAGTCGCCGAGCGGGAATGCCCAGCCACGGGACCACCATGGACCAGGCCTCGACGCAGCGGTGGCGGTAGACCCGCTCCTCCGGGGTGAAGGGCTTGACCAGGTCGTCGAAGTCGTAGATCGCCGGGCTTCGTCACCTCGCCCGTCGATCTCCACCTTCCAGGGGCGGGTCTGGAAGTTCTTGGCCAGCTCGGCCGGCTCCTCCTTGTCGGTGCCGAACTCGTAGAAGTTGTTGTAGTGGGTGATCGACTCGTAGGGGGTCAGTTTGTCCTCGCCGGGCCCCACCCCCAGCCCCCCCCGGCCGGTTCCCTGCCCCGTGAATGGCCCCAGCCGGCCCAGGGCCAGCGAAGCGCCGACACCTCCCACGGCCGCCATGAATTGGCGCCGGTTGAGGTAGACGCGCTCGTCGGTGAGCTCGGCGCTAGGGATATCGGGCGGTCGGCGGATCAGCATGGGTCCTCAGGCTCCGGGGCTGCTCTGAAGAAGATACGTCGCCGCTCGCGAAACGGATTCTCCCGGAGTTGACCACCGGGTCGAGGCGGCCACCACATCCCCTCTATCAGAGCCTTCCAGCTCGCGACACGGGGTCGCTTGAAAACCAATGCGCGCAGCGTGCCTTGCCTCTCCCTGCCACAAACCACCACCTCATCCCCCTCGCTGATCCGCGTGCGATCCGCCCGGGCGGGTCAGCCGGGTGTGGTCTGCCCGGGCCCTCGAACCTCGGTCGCAGCGGTCTGGCCGGACGGTCGGCGCCTCCGGATTGACTCCGTGCTGATGCAGCAACTGTTCATTGGGGCCGGCGGCAGCCAGTTCCCTATTGACACGGTGGCCGGAAGGCATAATGTGGGATTGAAAGCCTAGACAAATGACTGCGGTCAACTCCGCACCTCCCTCCGAATTCCTCGCCAGCGCCGACCGCTGCACACGGAAGTCGTGTGCGATCAAGCAGATATCGTTTCCGCGTCAGGCCCTATCGGATTCTCGAATTGGCCGCGGATTCATCATCCCAAACCACCCAACCCAGGAGGCGGTATGATCCACAGGTCGGCGAAGGGTAGCGGCCGCCGGTGGGCCCGGTTGAGCGTGCTGCTGTGTGGCAGTCTGTGGGTGGGCCTGGTGGCCGATCTCTCGGCGACGGGCGGCGGGGGTCCAGACTACGCTGCCTACATCGCGGCCCGCGGTGTGCGGTCGGTGGCCTCCGCCGCTTCTGCAAGCACCGGCCGGGTCCGCGCCATTCCCGCCTTTGCCCGCAAGTACGGGCTGCGATGTTCGGCCTGCCACACGGCTTGGCCCCAATTGAACACCTTCGGCCAGAAGTTCAAGGACGCTGGCTACCAGTTGGGCAACGACCGCGATTCACCCATCTGGACCAACCCCGGCTACTGGCCGGTCGCGGTCCGCACGTCCCCGCAATGGCATTTCGAGCGCACCACCAACCAGCCGGTGGACGATCCGCTCGGCGGCCCCCCCATCGGGAAGACCGTCACTCAATCGGGCTTCGACATCGGCGGCATCGATCTCCTGATGATTGGAACCCTCTTCAAGGACATCACCTTCGCCCTGGTGCCCACGTTCGAGAACGGGGAAGGCGTCGGCATCGAGGCCGCGTTCGTCCGCTTCGACAACCTGTTCCACTCGAGTTGGGTCAACCTGAAGATGGGCAAGTTCGAGCTGGACAACCTGCTCTCCGAGAAGCGCATCGTCACGTTGTCCAACAACGGCGGCTTGTATCAGAGTTACCACTACGTACCGGTCGACGACGCCACCACCTTCGGACTGGGTGACAACCAAATTGGCGCGGAGTGGATGGGTCATTCGAAGGACAGCTACCAGCGGGTCAGCCTCGCTGTCCTCGACGGCACCGACGGCGAACCCGGCATCTCGGCGGGCCAGGGCTATGACGGGATGTTGACCGCCAGCCAGGCCTTCGATGCCGGCAAACTGGGTATCGAGCGCATCGGCGTGTATGCCTATGTCGGCCAGCGGCCCACGCTGTTTGAAACCTCCGGCGGCGAGCCCGTCGCCGGCAGCGGCACGCACAACAAGTCCTTCTACCGACTCGGCGTGGTGGGCGATTTCTTCTTCGGCAACCACCTGGAGTTCCTGCCCTTCTACATGTACGGCTCGGATAACGCCTACCTCGCCACGGCCACACCCGGGGACCAGGCGCTGCCCGCCGGGGCCCAGGATCCGGCCTGGAACGGCTTGCTCCTGGAGACGCATTACTACGCGAACCCGCAGCTGATGTTGATCCAGCGGCTGGAATACATCCGAATGTCCCAGCAAGCACTCCCGTCGACCCCAAAGACCCTGGGCAATGTCGACGCCTACACCTTCGGCACCCGGTGGTATCCTTTCATGTTCAGCCGGGCCGGACTCGGCTTGCACTGGGAGGTCGCGTTCACCAAGACGATCGGTGCGGTTCCCCTGAGTGGTAATGGAGTGGGAATCCCGCCGCTCACGCCCACGACACCGGTGTGGAGTACTAGCGCGTTTTTCGCACTCGACTTCGCCTTCTGAGGAGGGGCACCCATATGAGGATGAGAACTCCATGCGCGGTGCTCGCCTCGGCGCTGGGCCTTCTCCTGGTGGCCAAGGGGGCGACATCTGCGCAGGCCGGGCCGGCCGCCCAGGCCGCCCCGGTCACCCAGGTCGGCGCCTTGCGCGGCGATGCCGCCCGGGCAAGCAGCACTACCGGCGCGGGCTCGGCGGGCCCCGCGTCGGGGTGGGTAACCTTGAGCCTGGCGGCCCGTTCGCGACCTCCACGGGCGCCACGGGAGCACCGAGGCTCGACGCCCTAATCCTAGGGGGTCCTGTACTGCCGCCCGCTTCGGATAGGGCGCGATCAGACGGGCGATGGCCGCTCGATGCTGGGCGCGCACGCTGCGCTCGGGGCGATGCGCAGGGCGATGACGTGGCAGTGGCTCAGATCGGACATTATTGGGCCGCGTCACGTCTCGTATTCACTCGCCCACTTCCCCCCGCAGCCGTTCGCCCGCCCAAAGGCGATGACTGGCTGCACGAGCCCAACGGGATGGCTTCAGGTTTCAAGCCATCAAGGATGGCGCCCGTGTCCGTTTCGTACTCGCGCAGCGGCGCCGACTACACGGATCGCCTGCCGCGCATGGTTGAGGCCTTCGGCAAGCTGCCGACGCAATCGGCCATGCCGATGGTGAGCTAAGGCGAGACCCGATGGTAACGACACCGAGGTAGGCTACTTCGCAGGATCAGTACCCGTAGTTCCCCCAATTGCAAGAATTGACCCAACGGTAGCCGTTCCAAATGGGATAGCAGGAGTAGTAGTAGTCGCCACCGTAGCCGCCATTAAAGAAGACTTTGCGATGGCGGACGCGGTTAGCCACGACGTGTCTGTTAACGTTTGCTCTGTTGACGTTTGGCCCGGCTCGGAAGCCAACGGGACCGGCCGGACCGGCGTGCATGCGTCCCATATGACCGCCGGCAACGCCGGCACGGCCGCCACTGAAGCCTCCCGTAGGGCCGCCTACAAAGCCGGCACGGCCACCACCGAAGCCTCCGCCAATTCCACCACCGTGGCCGCCACCACCACCGCCGCTACCGGGGCCGCCGCCACCACCGCCGCCACTGGGGCCGCCGCCACCACCACCACCACCACCGTGGCCCCCGCCGCCACCTCGGGCAAGGAGTTCAGTTGCTGGTAGAATTAATAGCGCGCTGACGAGCGCAAAGATTACAGCCCGATACATGGTCACCTCCATGCAAAAAGGTTTCTCAGCGAAGGAGCTGACCACCTTGATCCAGACAAGCAATCGGGTAATTTTCCGAATTGGATGGATCAAAAACACCGAGTGGAATAGCAAAGCCTTTGTTCGCACCCCTGGGGCAAGGAAATCCACGCGCCTGATGTGCGTCCAGGGCTTGCGCGCGAGCTGCGCAAGCACGCCACCGGGCTGGAGCGGAGCTGGAGGAGAACGGCTAACGTTGCGCGGGCTGGACTTGCACCAAAGGAAGGGGGTTGATGCCGCGTCACGAAATCATCGAGCTGATCCAGCGCAGCGCGGTGTTCTTGGCGGCAATCCTCGGCTTGTGCGCGCGCGATTATTTCGCCCTGGTGATGCGCGTTCTGGTGCTCTTTCTGGTAGCCCTGGCATTCCAGCTCTCTGTCGCCGGAGCGGCGGATCAATTCGCTCGGCGGCTCTTTAGCTTTGATAGCTTAGGCTCGCTTCTGGCCCTTTTGATGTGGGCAAGCATCGGATGGGGCATCGGCTACGCCTGGCGCAAATACCGCGCCGGGAACCCGTGACGCTTCCGGAGTTGGGATGATGCTTTGGATCGGGCTTGGATTTCTGATTGGCTTGTTCGCGAGGACGTTGGGCCGAGCGCTCGTGCTGACCGGGGTTGCGGTCGGCCTCACGCTGCTGACGCTCAACGTCGGCTTCTACCTCGGCGTCGATTATCTCGTGATCGGAGGGCCGGAGCCCGCCACTTGGGATTGGGAGACAATGGGGTTGATCTTCGCTACCGACCTCCCTTTGGCGCTCATGGCGGCCGGCGCCACGTTCGGCGTGCGGATGCTGGTGAGGCGCCGCCGCGCTACCCCGGACAGGTGATCATGGAAACCTTCACAGGGTTCTGACGTGAGCCCAGGGCCTGCGCGCGAGCTGCGGAAGCACGTTGCCATCCTGGAGCGCGAGATAGCGGAGCTTGAGGGACGGGGATAGCGAGGTGAACTCGAATGGCTTCGAACCGTGTCGTCACCTACATCGATATGAACATCAATTCGGTGGAAGAGTATTGGAACGAGCTTATTGTCCCAAGCGCGAAGAAGTTTCAGATCGAGCCGTCGACGCCGGCGCTCTTTCATGTGGCTATTGACGTCTGGCATCTACACGATTGGGTGTGGCACGATCAAAATCCCGGACAGGATGGTCATGGCCCAGCCTTCAAATCTTACCGACAGAGCTTGATCAAAGCGTGCCCCGAATTGGGGATGGCTTCGCGACATTGCGGACGCCCGGAAGCATCGAGGGTTGGGCCGACTGCCAGAAATAAAAGGCGCGGAGCCACACAAGGTCGGTGGTTATGCCACTGTGCTACTCGTATTTACAGCCGAAGTGCTCAAGTTCTTTCTCGTTTTGAACGACGGATCGAAGGAACCTGCGGATCAGGTATTGCGGACTGCAATCGAGTTTTGGCGAAGGGAATTGCAATCCAAGAACCTGCTTTCACCTTATGTCTAGAGCCAGCGTAGCGCGCACGGCGGCTCTATCTGGCATCCACATCATCGCTCATGGCGTCACTATGGTGGACCAGACTGCCGCCGGAGACAGGCTTTCGATCATGGATTGCCTGCTCCAGCGCGTCGAGAACAAAGCCGGCGTGTGCCGAGCGCGACACGCGCCAGCCGACGATCCGACGAGCGTAGGCGTCGATGACGAATGCAACGTAGAACGAACCCGCTCCACTTCGCGACGTAGGTGAAGTCGAGACCCCCAGCACGTTCGGCCGTGGAGCCCGGAACTGGCGATTGACGTGATCGAGCGGACAGGGCGTGGCCTTGTCGCTCACCGTGGTCCGCACCCGCCTGCCACGAATCACCCCTTGCAGAGCCATTTTCTTCATCAATCGCGCAACCGTGCAGCGGGCTATGGTGTGCCCTTCGCGTAGCATTTGCCGCCACACTTTGCGAACGCCGTAGACCTGGAAGTTCTCGTCAGAAAACCCTTTTGATCTCTGCACACAGGACGATGTCCCGCTTGATGCGCGGCGGTGCCGAACTTCTGGATCGGCGCGGCGTGCAACGTGGGCGCGGTAGGTCGACGGGGCGATCGTCAATACCTTGCAGATCGGCTCGACCCCGTGGTCGTATCGGTACGCATCGACGAAGCTGATCATGGCTTCCATCGGCGGTGAAGCTCCGCCTGGGCAAAATACGCGCTCGCCTTGCGCAGGATCTCATTGGCCTGGCGCAGTTCGCGGTTCTCTCGCTCCAGCGCCTTCACCCTGGCTGCCATGTCCGTCGTCAGGCCGGGCTTGCGCCCGCTGTCGACGTCGGCCTTCTTCATCCACTCGTTGAGCGTTTGTGCCGTGCAGCCGATCTTGGCCGCGATCGACACGATCGCTGCCCACTGCGAGGGGTGCTCGGAACGGTGATCCAACACCATCCGGACGGCGCGCTCACGCACCTCCGGCGAGAACTTCCGGGACGTCTGTGATTCTCCATGGCTCCAATCTCTCAGGATCTGGAGCCTCCGGCAAACGCGGGGCGGTTCAACCTGCCGATTTCAGATGGCTGCGCAAATGGATCACAGCTGGACGTGGTAGGATTAGCTTCACTCAACGGGGAAGCTTATCAGCCATGGCGGACAGGGGAGTCTTGCGTTCGTTCGGCTTGGCATTCCAGGCACACTCGTCGCCGCGACGACGTTGATCGGCGGCGCGGTCAGCATTCTTTCAATCGCCGTGCGCCTGCACCCGGCGCTTGAGAGCGTGAAGCATCTCGAAGGAGTCGGTCGATCTCTACGGCCAGTACATAAGAAAGCCGCTCGACGCAGGCGCTTTCGCGGGGGACAGGCTTCGAGGTCGCGGGCTTTGCCGCCGGCACGGCGATGGACCTTTTCGTCTCTGGGTGATGTTCTTCATCGCCGTCAACGCGTTCGTCTTTAAGCACGAGCGCAATTTCCTGCCCGGCCACATATCGCGCAGCTATTGCCAACTCACGCCTTGCAATGTCTTTTCCCGCGCCGCCTGCGTTACGCCGAAACTGACCGTGGCGTTCTTTGCGGCACCAATCGTCTGCGCGGTCTACGCCCTTACGAAATTCCGGGCACCGCGATGGCAGCTCTATTCCGCGGCTTATCTTACGATCCAGCCGCGCACGATCTTCAGCTACTTGCTGGCGCTCTTCGGTGGCGTCACACTCGTACTGCTTGCAAGCACGTATGCGCTCAAGACGTGGGGATAGCTCATAGGGTCAAAAAACCGAAATGGGTAGAGAACAAGGGCTTGCAGAGTTGATCAGTGACCCAAGTCAACTACCGATCTGTTGAATGTTGGCGGCGTAGATAGTCGGGTCAGGCCAATCCGATTCTGGCCATTAGCCCTGAGGCCTATCCAACTTCAATTCCGCCATCATGACCTCTCCATCTTTGATCACTTTCTCAATCCAATCATCAAATGGCATATCTGCGAAAAGCCATCTGCTCTCACCGGTATCCCATTCTTTGATGCCCCGATATTTACTAACAATAGCAAGCCGCCATAGTTTGTCATGCCGATGGCCCAGTCGCCGCTGCGGTTGGGGCCTGACTCGCGCCATTTTGGAGTAAACTTATCGATATACCAGTCCGCGCCCCATTCCATCGCGGAGCGAACTCCCTGGAGAAGAAGACTTCGCTGCGGACCGGGGCTGACTATGCGGCGGCCATGTGGAATCACTCGCACAAGATGATTCAGCTTCAGCCAGACTGCGCCCCGAAGAGATGCGGCGACTGGTGGGGTACATTTGGGCATTGCAGTTTGCCAATGCGGGGGGCAACCCGGGCCGCGGTCAAAAGGTATTTGCCGAGAAGGGCTGCGGCAACTGTCACGGCAAGGGCGTGGCGCCGTCGCTCGATAGCATGGCCGGCAGGGCGAACCCCTACACCGCAGTGTCTGCGTTGTGGAACCACGGCCCAAAGATGCTCCAAGAGATGCAGTCGAAGAACGTGCAGTGGCCGCGGTTCAAGGACACTCAGATGGCGGATTTGCTGGCGTTTTTGAACGGGAAGAAGTAGGGACGGCGGGCGGCGCTACGGCAGGGGGAGGCCAGGGTGTTGCGCGAACTGCAGTGAGCTTATGCCATCGCTCCAGATACGCGATCTTCCGGCTGAGGTTTATGAGCTTCTCGCCCGAGCCGCTGAGCGAGAGCACGGAGCATTTCTCAGCAGGCGATTGTCCCTGCTGGAGAAGGCCCTTGGTACGCCAGCCGCGGATCAGGCGTGCCGGGCCGCTTTGTTAGACCGGCTTCAGGCACACCCTGTAGACCTCCCAGCCTTGCCGAATCCTCTCGATCTGATTCGCGAGGATCGTGACCGTTGATCTGCGTCATGGATTCCAGCATCGAGGTCAGAACCGCATTGGGCTTACTTGCGTCGTTAGCCATCGCACTGCAGAATAGTTGTCGGATTGCGAATGCCCAACCAGGAAAGCAGCCAGTCTTCGTCCCCGCCCGAGAAGATTGTTTTCAGGAAAAGCTCACGTAGCGCCTTGGTATGTGGCCAAGCGGTAGCATTTCGGAGATATGTACGCTAAGGCCGTACCCATCGTTCTGTTGGTCGATCTTCGATCACGGGCGAGATAAAGATAAACCCCTTTAATCTGTTCGCTTGAGCTATACTTTCCTG
>CAVPGI010000013.1:0-12803 GCA_963704015.1 uncultured Gemmatimonadales bacterium | reverse complement strand
GCTGGAAGACGGACTCCGACTTGCCAACTCCCGGCGCCAGTCCGACTTCGGAGAAATTCCCTCGCTGGTGGACGTGACCAACGTCCAGCGAGTCGAGGTGGTGCGGGGGCCGATGTCGGTCCTCTACGGCAGCGATGCCATCGGTGGGGTGGTGAACCTGATCACCCGGAGTCCCCTCTATCGCGGTCCGGCCCCCAGCGTGCACGGCTCGCTCGGCGTCGACTACGGCAGTCCCGGCAGCATCACCAAGGTCTACGGCGGGGTGGGCGGCCAGACCGGCGGGTGGGGCTTCCTGCTGAGCGGGAGCTATCGGAACGCGGGCAACTACACCATCCCGGCGGGGAGCTTCGGCAACGTCACGCTCCCCGAGAAGGAGTACCTGTTCGACTCGCAGGTCAAAGACTGGTCCGCCAACGCGACCGTAGGGTACAAGTTCAAGAGCGGCCACGGCGTCTTCGCCAAATTCGAGAGCTACAGCGCCGACAATGCCGGGTTCGGCTACGTGGATCCGGCGCTCCTGGGTCCCGGCCAACCCTTCATCCAGATCAACTATCCCGACCAGCGCTATTGGAGAACCACGGCGGGCTACAACTCGCCGAAGCTGAACGCGGTGGTGCTCGACCGGCTGGACGTGACCGCCTACTACGCCAAGGACAAGCGGCACCTCGCCACCAACATCGACACTCCGGCGGGCCCCGGCGCGAGCGTGGCGGTCAACTCTCTGAACTTCACCGACATGGGCACCACCGGTTTCCGGGTGGAGGCCAAGAAGATCCTGGGCCGGCACCTGCTCACCTACGGCGTGGACCTCTTCAACGACCACTCAGAGAACACCGACTCCAGCATGACCACGCTGACCGGCTTCGGTCCACCACCGCCGATCGTGATCGTAAGCACCGCACCCACCCTCCCCAACGCCTCGCTCCGAAGCGTCGGGGCCTTCGCGCAGGGAGAGCTGCACTTCGCCGAGCGGGCCACCCTGATCCTGGGCGCGCGCTATCAGAACGTAAAACGGGAGACCCGGGCCACACCTGGGCTCACCGATCCCCTGGTGAACAACACCGATGGTACCGTGGTGGGCACCGCCAATCTGCTGGTGGGCATCACCAAGTCCCTCAACCTGATCGGGGCGGTGGGCCGAGGATTCCGGTCGGCCAATCTGGTGGAGTCGTTCTTCGACGGGCAGGTGCCCGAGGTCAACGGCATTCAGATCGCCAACCCGAGCTTGAAACCGGAGACCAACCTGGAATTCGATGTTGGTGCCCGCTACCGGGAGGGCCGGCTGGCGGCGGAGGCATGGTACTTCAACAACACCATTCACGACGGGATCCGGACCGTCGCCACCGGCGACACCATCAACGGCCAAGCCTCCTATCAGAACCAGAACGTCTCCCAGCTCCGCTACCAGGGAGTCGAAGTCCAGGCCGATGCCCAGATCGCGTACGGGTTCTCCGCCGGCGTGAACTACACCTTTCTCGACTCCAAGGACGTGCTCAAGCCCAACGAGCCGATCGGCGACACCTACCCCCACAAGGTCGGTGTGACCGCGACCTACCGGCACCCCAGCGGGCGCTTCTGGGCCGAATACGGCTTCCGGTACAACGCCGAGCAAACCAACATCGCGCTCCCGGTGCCGCCCTCGCCTCCGCTCCCGGTGGGGACCACCCTGCCCGCCTTTTCGGTCCACAACCTCCGCGGCGGTCTGCTGATCTATCGGCGCGCCCGCTACTCGGCCGAGCTGGACCTGGCGGTGCTCAACCTGGCCAACAAGCTGTACGCGGAGACGGCCAACCAGAGCTTCTTCCGGCCGGAGCCTCGGCGCCAGATTCGGGTGGGGGTGTTAACTACGTTCTAAGGCATCGGGCATCAGGCATCGGGCATGAGACACTAGCCCCCATGCCTGATGCCAGATGCCTGATTCCACTTTCACTCACGACCATGTCCTTCGTCTCCTACATCCCCATCCTCACCACCATTCTCGCCACGGTCTTCACGGCGGCTCTGGTGCACCGCTGGCGGACTCGGCGCACCGGGCCCCATCTCATATGGTGGGCGCTGGGCACGCTCACCTTCGCGCTGGGGACCATCACCGAGAGTCTGACCACGCTGGTCGGGTGGCACGAGTCGATCTTCCGCGCCTGGTACATCACCGGCGCCTTGTTGGGTGGGGCGCCGTTGGCGCAGGGGACGGTTTACCTGCTCCTGTCGCGCCGGGTCGCCAACCGGCTCACGGTAGCACTGGTCACGGTCATCGTCGTCGCCTCGGTTTGCGTGTTGCTCTCTCCCATCCACTACGAGCTGGTGGAGACCCACCGACTCAGCGGCAAGGTGCTGGGCTGGCAGTGGGTCCGCGGGTTCAGCCCCTTCATCAACACCTACGCCTTTCTCTTCCTGGTGGGCGGGGCGATTCTCTCCGCCGTTCGCTACGCGGGCGATCCCGCGACCCGTCACCGCTTCATCGGCAACGTTTGCATCGCGATCGGCGCCATCCTGCCCGGGATCGGCGGCTCCTTCACCCGCTTCGGGTACACCGAGGTGCTGTATGTGACGGAGTTTCTGGGACTGGGGCTGATTTTTATTGGATATCGATACATTGTGGGGGGCCAGGAGGTATCCGGTACCAGGTACCCGGTACCCAGTACCTGACGACGCCTCACCCCCCGGTCCCCCTCTCCACGGTGTGGAGAGGGGGTGTGACTATCCGGGACCTCCCCTCCCCGTTCTCCCGTTCTACCGTTCTAGTGTTCTCCCATTCCCCATTCTACCGTTCCCCCGTTCCCCCGTTCTCCCGCCCTCAGGGCATATACCTCGCACTCCCCATCGCCAGCGCGGCGAGCAGAAGCAGTCCGATACTGACCCTGGTGTGGAAGTAGAGCTTGTCCTGGAGGCGTTGCATCTCCGCGAGCTGATCGGCCGGGGGTGGGCCCTTGGCGGCCTGGAACGCTGTGGAGAGCGCGCCGATCCGCTTGGCCGTAGGCGCATTGACGGTCGCGCCATGCACCAAGGCGATGATCGCGAACAGGGCACCGATCGAGAAGGTCCGCCCAGGACCACTCCGCATCCACATTCCATCGGTCCCGACGGCGTTGTGCCAGAATGCGGCCAATCCGGTCAGGATGCTGGTCACCGCCAGCACCATGAAGAACACCTGGATCTTCTTGACCTGAGCCAGGTGCTGCATCACCGGCGCTCCGGCCGGGCCTAAGGTCCGGATGGTAGGCATCAGGAAGATCGAGACGAAGAACACCCCACCCACCCAGATCACGCCCGCCAGGATGTGGATCAGCCTGATCAACATGAACGTCGTATGTCCCATGTGACTCCCCCGTGGAAGTATCCCGCACCCAAGGTTTCCGGCGTTCGCTAGACGTCACATCCATCGCTGGTGGTTCCCACCTCGACCGGCTCCGGCCCCAGCCGAAACAGCGAGAAGCGTCGCTGGCAGCCGGCCTCCACCAGCTCGTCGTCGGCCCTCCACTGCACCCAGATCCAGCCCTCCGATTCGGCAGTCCCGGCCTCCCGAACGTGATACTGGCCGATGATCTCTCGAAAAGCGGTACCTCGACCCAAATAGGTGCCGCCATTGGGGGCCAGCAACGCGTCGGCCGTAAAGTGACTGGTCGTCATCACCAGCTTCATCTTCGAATCGCTGACCAGGACGAAGCCTCCCGGTCCGGCGCCGCCCGCCGAGCCCACCACCTGGCCGAAGGCCTCGACATCTCTGACGGTGGAGCTGTTGTTCAGCCATTGGACCCGCGCGGTCCCGGCGAGGCCGGTGGGCCGGATCTCCCGGAGGCCGGTGGGGTCCAGCAGGTAGTAGAATTTCCGCTCGAGGTCGGGCGTGACCGCATGGGAGAAGGGGACCTCGGTGGACCCGAAGTCGGATCGCTGGGCGAACAACTCTTCCCGGCGACTGGTGTGGGCGGCCAGGGAGGCCTCCTGCAGATCGGCCGGCAGCCAGCTCGCCCAGGGCAGATCGATCGGGCTGTCGAACCGGAGCGAGTGGCCGTCGGTAAAGGCCGACACCACGACCGGAGTGGTGGTAGCCGACCATGGATGAAGCACCAATGGGAGCAGCGGGATCAATGCAAGGAGGCTTCGCATTGGCCGTCGGGTTCAGGCACCATCTAAAGGGCGAGCGGGATCCGGGTCCTCGGAATCTCTCGTACGCGACCTTCCCAGGTTTTGGACCCGCTCGGCGAGGGTCCCTTTCTTGAGCTTCACGCCGGCCCAATCGAGTTCGCCGATGGTCCCACCCAGCTCGACATCGAGACCGGCGGACTTGGAGAGGCCCAGCTTCTGGCTGGCGTACACGCTGCGATGGCCGACCATGAGAAAGGCCGTGGCGGCCGCCAGGGCCGCGTACACGCCCTCAGTCGCCGGCAGCAGCTCGATCGCCATGACCGCCGCGGCGATCGGGGTGTTGGCGGCGGCCGCGAGGGTAGCGACGAAGCCGAACGCGGCGAGCAGCTGCGGGGACACCCCGAACACCGACGCGAGAGCCGCGCCGCTGGTCGCCCCGATGAAGAAGATCGGGGTCACGATGCCACCGCTGCCGCCGGTCTCCAGCGTGACGGTCGTTGCCACGATCTTGAACAGAAAGGCCCAGGCAACCACCTGCGTGGTTCCCGCCAACAGCCCCGTGATGGTGTCGGTACCGAGGCCGGCGTACTGAACCCCGGCGACGAGATAGAGGGCGACCAGGACCGAACCGCCGCCGGCGGCGACCAGATAGGGGTGCGACTCGAAGCGCCGCAGCATCCGTTCCAGTGCGCGGAGCGACTCGATGAGCATGAGAGCCACGAGGCCGAATACCGCGCCCGAGACCAGGGAGATGAGGATCACCCTCACCTGTCCGGTGCCGGCGAGGGACTCGTTCAGCACCGGGAACGGCGGGCGCACCCCGCAGGCCAGGTGCCCCACGATGCCGGCCACGAGCGCGGGGAAGATCACCGAGTAGTCGATGCGGCCGAGATAGAGCACCTCGATGCCGAACAGGGCGCCCGAGACGGGCGTTCCGAACACCGCGGCGAAACCGGCGCTGATTCCGCAGATCACCAGGCGGCGGCGGTCCTCGTCTCTCAGTCGCAGCAGGTCGGAAAACAGACTGGTGAGCGCGGCGCCGATCTGGGCGGCCGGGCCTTCCTTGCCGACCGAGCCGCCGAAGGCCAGGGTGACCACCGTCGCGCCCAGCTTCACGGGCGCCACCAGCCAGTCGATCCGCCCCGACCGCTGATGCACCGCCGCGATCACCGCCTCGGTGCCGTGGCCCCGCGCATCGGGCGCGAAGGTCCGGATCAGCCAGACGCAGACAGGGAGGGCGAGCGGCAGCAGCCAGAACGCCGGGAAGGCGCCGCGGGTGATCCAGGCGACGGCGGTGGGCGAGTCGGCGAGGACCCAGAGAAAGCCCCGGGTCCCGAGGCCGACGCAGAGGCCCGCCGCCGCCCCCAGCAGCGCCCACTTGAGCGTGCTGATCAGGAGGGCGGTATGCTCGGTGTACCAGCGCGTCTCGTCGGACAGCCGTGGGAGGACGGCGTCGGCGAGATCGCCCCGGAGTCGGGACAGGATCTGGAGGAGGCGAGTCATGACCGGCGCACCGCGCGATACCTCATGAGGTTTCTTGCTCGACCCTCCCTCAATCCTCGGCCGCGGCCACGGTGATCTCCGTCTTCACCGAGTTGGCGATGTAACACTGTTCATGAGCGGCATGGTGCAACTGCTCCACCCGTTCCGGCGCGGGCGGTCCTCCCGCATACTCGATCCGGGGCCGCAGGACTACCCGGCTGATCCATTCAACGCCGCGCTCGTTCTTGGTCATGACCCCCACCGCGTCGTCTTGATAGCTGGCCACTTCGATACCCGCCTTGTAAGCGAGGTACAGATAGGTCAGCATGTGGCAACTGGAGATGGCCGCTACATAGGCCTCCTCCGGATCCACGTTGGCCGGATTGCAGAACGGAGGCCGGACCGACGTGGGCGCCGGCGACGCCGGGACCGTGACCCCACCATCGAAGGTCCAGGTGTGCTCCCGCGAGTAGGTCCCTTTCAGGAACTCGCCACGGCTCTGGGTCCAGGCGATGGTCGCTTTGTGTTCGGACATTGAAAATGTCTGTTGTCTCAGGGCTCGAGCATCATCAGCACGAAGGTCCCAGGCACGATGCTGGGCCGCGGATGGGGGCGCTCTTGAGTGGGCGCTGGAGGCGGCCCGAAATCGGCCGTGGCGGTGTAGACCCGGTGGCTGGCCGGATCCAGCGACAGGGTGCGGGCGCCCCGGCGAGTCTCCGCGTTGGAGACCACGCTGAACGTGGTGGGTGTGTCCTCGTGAATCACCGTGAGGGTCCCATCGCCGTTGGAGGCGAACGCCAGTTGGGTGCCCGGGTCGAAGGCGCACCCATCCACTCCCTCGCCGATGGGGATCGTGGTGAGCAGTTTCCCCGACCCGGCATCCGAGATGGCCAGTATCCGGTTACGACACCCGCTGAACAGCAGGTGATGGGCCCGGTCGATCGCCAGTCCGGTCGGCGACTCGCAGGGTGCCAGCGACCACTGCCGCCTCACCTTGCCGGCCGCTCCGTCGATCTCGGCCACTGTCGCCTGGTCCTCGATGTTTACGAACAGGGTTCCGTCTCCCACGGCGAGCCCGAACTCCGGCTTCCCGCCCAGCGGGATGGTCCCCACTGACTTGCCGGTACCCGGGTCGATGACGGTGGAAGACTGCGCGTCCCCATTGAAGGTGAAGACGCGCCGAGTGCCCGGGTCGTAGAGAATGGCATCGGCATCGTCTCCGGCCGGGATGCGGCCCAGGACCGCGAGGGTGCGGAGGTCGAACATGACCACCGAGCTGTCGCGGCCCGAGGTTGCGAAGCCACGGCCATCGGCATTGGCCAGGGCGACCCCATGCGCTCCATTGAGGCCGGGGATCTCTCCCAGCAACGAGCCGTCGTCGGGGTTCACCACCAGGACCCGGGTCTGCCGCGCGATGAACAGGCGGTGACCAACGCTATCGAAGGTGAGGTAGTCCCACCCACCCTCTCCGCCGAGCAGGACCGACTTGACCACGTGGTAGGATTGGGCCTGAGCCGGCAGGGTCGTGTTTGCCAGCAGCATGGCGCCAGAGCTGAGCGCCCGGAATAGCCTGGTCATGGATAGTGCCTCGTTGGGGGGCGACGTCACCGCCGCCGTGCCGTAATACTATAGCGACACCTGGAAGCTTTGTTTCAGCTTGACCGGTGGCGAGGCGCCGGGTAAATCATCCCGTACCCGAAACCCTCACCGGAGGGAGCCATGCTCGATCTCCGCACCCAGTTCGCGCGGTATTGGTGGGTCATTCTCTTGCGGGGCCTGTTCGCCATCCTGTTCGGCATCCTGGCCTTCGCCTACCCCGGCCTCACCCTGGCGTCGCTGGTCATCGTCTACGGCATCTTCGTCTGCGCCGACGGCCTGGTGGCGCTCTTTGGCGGCATGGGCAACAGTCTCTGGCCCTCCCTCCTGGTCGGGCTGGTGGGGGTCGCGGCCGGCGTGCTCACCTTCTTCTATCCGGGGATCACGGCGCTGGTGCTGCTCTACTTCATCGCGGCCTGGGCCATTGTAAAGGGCGTCTTCGAGATCGCCATCGCGCTCAAGCTGCGGAAGGTGATTGAGGGAGAGTGGGCGCTGATCCTGGCCGGTGCGCTGAGCGTAGCCTTCGGCGTTCTGGCCTTTCTGTTCCCGGGGCCGGCGGCGGTCTCGATCATCTGGATCGTCGGCGCCTATGCGCTGGCCTTCGGGGTCCTGCTGGTGATGGTGAGCTTCAAGGTCAAGAAACTCGCGGGCGCCTGACGGGCGTCTTGGCCATCAGGAGCCGAGCAGGATACCGGCCAGCAGCAGGTTGTAGGCGCAGTGGGCCGCGATCGAGGGGCCGAGGCTCGCCGTCCTCAGCCGCAGCAGGGTGAGCACGATGGTGAGCAGGCCGATCCCCAGCGCCGCGGGCCAGTAGTGGAGCCACTCCGGGGCATGGAGTAGCCAGAAGGTGAGGCCGGTCACGGTGGCGGCCCGCGAGACGCCCCAGGCCTCTCGGAGTCCGCCCAGCAGGGCCCCGCGGAATAGCACCTCCTCGAGCGGCGGCGCCAGCGCTACCGCCGTGACGGCGAAGGCCCAGCGCCCGACGCCCGGCTTGGCCATGGCCTGCACCAGGATGTTGGGCTGACCGGTGGGCCGGGCCGCTGAGACCTGGGCCAGGGCGATGATCGCAGCGCCAACGACGAGGCCGGCGCCCATCCCCAGCAGGACGTTCCGGGTGGAACCTCGCAAGGGCGCCACCACCCAGTCGAAGGTGGTGGGCCCCAACCGCTCCCGCCACCGGCCCAGGGTCAGGGCCAGGGCCGCTCCGCTGGCGGCCATGCTGGCTGGGAGGGCCACCGGCACCACGTCCACCAGCGCCCGCTGGAGGGCGCCTTCCCCCAGGTTCCGCGCTTGCAAGCCGGCGAAGATGCCGGCGGCCGTCCAGACCACCAGCTGCGACCCGAGAAACCAGCCGAAGAGTGCCGCGGTATCGCCCAGGCCGAGCGGAATGGTGAGCCGTTCCCCCGACCACGACCCGATCGACTCGGGCTCCTCGGTGGCCGGCGGCGAGACGCGCCCCAGAACGAGGGCCAAGGCGTGGGCCAGAAACTCGTACAGGGCGACCCCGAGCCCGACGATGACCAGCGCGCCCAGGATCATGGTCCCGCGCTGCTCGGAGGTCTTGGCCATGAACGGCCCCCAGACCAGGGCGAGGAGTACCACGACCAGGACCTTGGCCAGGACCAGCTGCCGGCGGGAGTAGTTACGGGTCACTGGACCTCAGTGCGAAGGAAGCGGGGTGCCGGCTCAGACGCAGTTCGTCCTCGATGGCGAGTCGAGCGACCCTGCCAACCTACTTCGCGTGTGCGTCGAGGGGAATCAGCTCCGAGTCAGGGGCGCGGTCGTCAGGGCGACGCTGGTGCCGGTTGACGCGCAGAGTAGGTTAGGGATGGTCCAACCGCGGACGCATCTCGACTCTGATGGCAGGAGAACAGCCCCCCATGTCACGCCCACTTCCCGCCGGCACCCCGGCGCCCGACTTTACGCTACCGACTACGCCGGATCAGCAAATCTCCCTACGGGAGCTGCGGGGCCACCCCGTTGTGCTCGCCTTCTACCCCGCCGACTGGAGCCCGGTCTGCGGCGACCAGATGTCTCTCTACAACGAGCTGCACTCGGAGTTCCACCGTTTCGGCGCCGAACTGGTGGGCATTTCGGTGGATGGCGTCTGGTGTCACTCGGCGTTCCGGGAGGCCCGGCACCTCCACTTCTCCCTGGTGGCCGACTTCGAGCCCAAAGGCGCCGTGGCGCGGACCTACGGCGTCTACCGGGAGCACGAGGGGACCTGCGAGCGGGCTCTCTTCGTGATCGACGCGGGCGGCACCATCCGCTGGAGCTACGTCTCCCCCGTCGGCGTGAATCCGGGCGCGGACGGGATCCTCGAGGCGCTGGAGGCAATGGAGCGCGCGAAGGCCGCCACCGCGGTGCCAAAGGGAGGGAAGTCATGAGTGGGGGACACCTCACTCCCGCGGTCAGCGACCAGGACCACGTCCAGGGCAACCCCAAGGCCAGGGTGACCCTGGTCGAGTATGGGGACTACGAGTGCCCGCACTGCGGGCGGGCCTATCCCATCCTCAAGCGGGTTCAGCAGCGATTGGGCGACCGCCTGCGGTTCGTGTTCCGGAATTTCCCCCTGGCGGAGATGCACCCGCACGCGGAGCACGCGGCGGAGGCGGCGGAATCGGTGGCAGGTGACAAAGGCACCGAGGCCTTCTGGCCCATGCACGACCTGATTTACGAGCACCAGCGGGAGGGCGAAGCCGCCCTGGGCGATGCGGGATTGGCGCGGCTCGCGGCCAAGGCGGGGGCGAGTGCCGAAACCGTGACCCAGGACCTCCATTCGGGACGCTACCGCACGCGAGTGCGCGACGACTTCCTGAGCGGGGTGCGCAGCGGCGTCAACGGCACGCCGACCTTCTTCATCAACGGGGTCCGCTACGATGACTCCTGGGACGAGGAGAGTCTGGTAGCGGCGTTGGAGGGGATGGCGAGAGCGCGCTAGCGGATAACCTCAGTGCTCATCGCCCTCCCGGTCAAACGCAGTGATCCGGCCGTCCACGTCGATGCGAAAATAGAACGACTTGGAGACGACGTACTCGGGGAGCTTCGGCTCTCGGGTCAAGACCAGGAACACGTCGGTATCCTGCGGCCGGTCAAAGAGCACGGCGGTGTGATACTCCGCTTCGGGTTGGGCGCCACCCTGGCTCGGGAGCGGACCATATTCGATGACCGTGTTGTGCAGGCGCCGCACCTCCCGGATCTCCCGGCCGTCGGCGCTGATCCGGTAGCGGGAATCCGCCCCCAACGGCCAGTATCCCGCCCGGGTCGGCGCCGGCATCAGGTACACGTACCAGGCCGCCGAATCCGGCACCGGAAGGACCACGTTGTTGTACGGGCGTGTGATCTTGCCAAAGTCCTTGGCCGCCAGGGTCTGGGCCCGGGAGGCACGCGCGTAGTACCCCGTGTCCCCCTGGACCGGCTCGACCACCGAGGCGTCATAGGTCTGGGATCCGGGTCGGGTCTGCACCGCGCGGTAGGCCACGTAGAACGTGTCGGCAGCCGTGTTGGGCCGCCCGAAGACCACTTCCCAAAGGCCATCGGCTCTCCGCCGCGCCAGGTAGCCGCGCACCCGGTCCGAGGCGGGATGCAGGGCCAGGACCGCGTCGGTGCCGTGCCACGCCGCCGCGTCGTACGCCGCGATCTCGCGCCCTCGGCTCGAAATAGCATCCAGCTCGGCCCGTGGAACCCGGGTCGAGACGTGCTGAGCCGACTTCCAGGGTTCCTCTTGTGCGGCGAGGCTCGGGACCAGGCAGAAGAGCAGGATCAGCGAGGTTCTCAAAACTCTCCTCCGTCGAATGGGCGAGCGTGACTCTAAGGCGCCACTTGGCATTCCGCGCTCTGAGAGCTGCATTTGCCACCCGTATCCAGGCAGCGATCGATCTGAAGGGCGCGGGATGAAGTCTCAATGTGGCGCCAGCCAGGGCGAGTTCACCAGATGCAGAATGCCGATCACCACACAGATCATCGCGAATCGATGACCGAAGCCGCCCAGGGCCCGCGCCCGCCGGTAGTAGTAGGCCAGGCAGAGGCCAATGAAGGCCAGCTCGAAGAACCACCAGCCCACCGGAAACAGCCGCCAGAGGCCGAGCCCTAAGTGGATGGGGGAGCCGGGCCAGAGCGCCAGGTCGGCCGGATGCATGAACCAGTCGAGGACAAAGTGGGAAAACACGGCGATACCCATCGCCAGCGCAATCGGGCGGCCTTGGCGCAGCCAGCACGCGCCGAATACCGCGGCCCACACGAGGGACATGGCCAGCGAATGGGACCAATCGATGTAGTCCAGCGAGAACCCCGGCGAAACGCCCGGGGTGAGGGTCACTCGCTCCCAGCCGGCCAGGACAAAGGGGGCGAACAGCAGGTCGAGGAGGCCCACGCCCAACAGGAGGCCCCACGTCGGCGTCTTAGGCGCGCGGGCCTTGATCGCCAATCCCGCGGCGAAGTGTCCGACGTACACGCTTAGCGCTCCTTCCGCTCTCGTGGGGGACGATCCAGCCAGGCCAGGAGCGGGACCGGCACCAGGAACGACAGGAAGGTCAGAATGGCCATCGAGGTAGGGGTCATGGCAGGTCCTCCTAGTACTGGGTACTGGGTACTGAGTACTGAGTACTGAGTGGGCCCGAGAATACTCAGTACTCAGAACTCAGTACTCAGTACTGGCTAGTCAGGTGGCGTTCCGTGACTCGCCGCGATGTCCTCGCACCTCGTAACGAAGCTCCACCATGCCGCTCTTGTAGGCTTTGACCTCCGCCAGATGGAGGGCGATGTCTCTGTCGAGCTTCTCGAAGAATGGGATCCCATCACCAATCAAGATCGGCAGGATCGAATAGCGAACTTCGTCGGCTAGCCCGAGACGAAGGCATTCGGCGGAGACCACACCGCCTCCAACAAACCAGATGGTACGGAACCTGGGCCGCAGGCGCCCATTCACGAACTGCGCGAGATCGCCTGAGTGGAACTCGACGGTATCCCGGGTCCGTGGTAGATCGCGACTGGTGAGGACGAAGGTGGGTTTGTCGCCGTACGACCACCCCAACCCTTGGGCTTCAAAACGAAGCGCGGTCTCATAGGTTCGCGATCCCATGACGTAGCAGTCGATCGTCTTGAGGAACGCCTCGACGAATCCTGGGTCCATGGTGTCCCCGCCTACGAATTCGTCTGAGGTTTCGAGCCAGTCGACGCGCCCGTCCTTTCGAGCGATGAAGCCGTCGAGGCTCGCCGCCATGTGGATCGTTACGTGAGAATCAGGGTTTGCCATCGTTTCGTCCCGACGTCGAGTGCGACGGCTAGCAGCACTGCTCGGAGCCGCCTCCGCTTGAGTCCACCTAACGAAATGGCGTTGATCTGCAACCGCTTAAACAGAATACGGCGAGCGCACGATGTGAGCGAGCCGTTTCAGAAATCATCGCGGTTGACTGCTCCAACGCCCTGTTAGCTGGCAAACCAGGTTACAACCTAAGGGCGGCACGGAGGCACTCCGCAATCGCATGTCCCTCTGACTCTGGTTCGGCAACGATCTCGAAATGATGGCTGATACCCATAAGCGTCATTGAACTCCCTTCCTCAAGCCCCGGCAACGTCGCGGTCAACAGAACGCCGGCGACGTTCTTTCCAGAAACTCGACGCACGATCGCGCGCAAATGCTT
>CAVPGI010000012.1:0-172656 GCA_963704015.1 uncultured Gemmatimonadales bacterium | reverse complement strand
GGATTCCCGCCTTGGTAAGGAAGGAGGCCATGTCGGCGTCGTACTTGCCGGGATGGTCGGCGGTGGCGCCGGCGTAGTGCAGCTCCGGCGCATCCATGCCCAGCATGCGGACCGGGAGCTGGATGGTGGGGGTGTCGCCATCAGTGGCGGAGATCCAGATCGGCTTGTCTCCGAAGGCGAGGTGTTCGGGAGTGTAGGTGAAGGGGAAGGTGGGCATACCGGCCTCCGAGGTTGAAGCGGCCCCGGCGAATCATACGGGCCCGTTCATTCTGCACGATGAACCCCAGGCTGGGGCTCGGCAAGGGGATCAGTGCTTCCCTGATACCCCCTGCGCCGCCTGCCGCAGTCGCGCCATCTGCTCCGCCGCCTGTTCTGTGGGCCAGGCCGCACTCACCAACCGAATCGCCTCACTGTCCTGCCCGCAGGTGAGTTGCTGCAGGGCGAGGGTCGTGACCGCCACCCGGGTCTCCTCGACGTCGTAGTCCCCTTTGCTCGCCTGGCGCGACGCAGCCAGCCGCTCCGGGGTCGCTTGCTCCCATTCTTGACCGAGGTCGAGGATCCCACGCGTGGTGGAGCGATCACCCAGGATGTGCGGGCAACGCTCCAGGGTGATATCCACCAGGTGGCCGCCCCGGAATTGATGGACCAGGATCACCGTGGGAGAGCTGGCCAAGTCCGGTCCCAGGCCGTAGAAGGGGACCACCTGCTGGATCAGCACCCGTCCCTGCTCATCGTGGGCGAAAAAGGGGGTGAAATCGAGCATGGCGGCGACCTGAAAGGCGGGCGAGAAGCGGAGCAACGCGAAGCCCCAGCAGCAGCGGTTGCCCCCGCCGGTGTCCACCCCGATCACCGCGTCGGGCTCGCCGTCGCCATCTACGTCCTTACCGGTCCACTGGTCCTGCTGGGTCCGGAAGCCGGAATCTTTCCAGACGATCGAATCGGCCGGGTTCTTCACCGTGGCCGAACAGATGAACTCCACATAGACGGTATCGGTGGTGCGGTCCAGCTCCAGCCGGTATCCGTTGGGCAGCTGGAATCGGATGCTGGCCCCCGGAGCCGAGGTCTCGTCGCACTCGGGCGGCGCGTCCTGCGCGCGGAGGGCGCCTGCACCGAACGCGAAGGGCAGGAGCAACATCGCGATCAGCCGGGCGACCGCTCGGCGGGGCCGCACCGCTTCCGCATAGGCCTCGCGCATCAGCGCCACCAGCTTCCGGTCGACCTGACTCGGCTGGGTCAGACGGAAATGGATGCCGTAGCCCAGTTTCCCGAAGTCCTCGATCCGGTGCACCCGTGGGTGGGAGACTCGGCGCTTGAGCCAGAGGCCCGCATCGAGCCATCGCGATTGGACCACCGCGCCGGCGAAGCGGACCCGGGCCTGGATCACGATCCGGCTCTTCTGGGCGTAGACCGTCACTCGGCCACAGCTGCGGGCGGCCGCGACCCAGCGGCGAAAGGTGGCGCGGAGGTTGGCGGGCTTGCCCCGGAAGTGGTCGGCCAGCCGATAACGGCCGCAGGAGTGCCAGAGATTCTTGGTGACGAAGCGGTGCCCGCACTTGGGACAGCGCCATAGGGCGGCTGACCCGCGGGCCCGGGCTGCGCTCACGGATCTGCCCCGGTCGCCTGATAGTAGTCCACCACTCGCTGGTGCCACCCCGCCCGGGTGTAGACGTCCGGTCGGGGCCGCTCGATCACATCGGCGATCACCGCCGCCACCTCTTCGGCGCTCTGGGAGTTGGGCAGTTGCCGCGAGTCGGCTCCCCCGTGGCGCGCATTCAGTCCGAAGTCGGTTCGCACCACCCCCGGCGAGACCAGGGTCACGTGAATGCCCGGGTGCGTGGCGGACAACTCCTCGCGGAAGTTGGCGGTGATGGCGTTGAGGAAGTGCTTGGCCCCGTTGTAGGCCGAGCGGATCACGACGTAGGGAATCCGGCCCAGCATAGAGGACACGTTGATGATCTGGCCGCTCCCACGCGCCTTGAAGTGGGGCAGCACCTCCTGCATCCCGTAGAGCGCCGACTTGACGTTGACCGTCATCATCTGGTCGATGTCCTCATCGGTCAGCTCGGAGACCTGTCGCGTGATCCCCTGGCCGGCGTTGTTGACCCAGACGTCGATGCGCCCGGCGCGCCTGATGGTCTCGTCCACGACTCGTTTGACCTGATCGCGATGGGTGACGTCGGCCACGATGACGTGGGCGTTCTGGCCGCAACGGGCGGCCACCGCGCGGAGCGCCTCTTCCCGCCGCGCCACCAGCACCACCGAAGCGCCCCGCCGGGCCAGCTCCTCGGCCAGGACGGCGCCAATCCCGCTGCTGGCGCCCGTAATGACGACGATCTTATCTCGCATGCTGACTTCCCGAGTGGGGCGTGAAGGGAATCCCCATAGTTGATACCAAGATACTCCGGCCCCCGGATTCGCCCCAAAGCCTCCGCCGCCGGTCGCAATTCGCCCGAGGTTCACGCCCTCTTCAGCCGGCATTCACGGCCGTTTCAAACCCCTGGCGCCATACTGTGGGGCGGTCGGGAAGGCCGCCTTGCAAGGAGGAGGGTATGGGGCTCGGATGGCGAATGGGCGCAGTGGCGCTGATCGCGCTAGGGCTGGCGTGCAAGAGCGGAGAGGGCACCGCGCCCTCGCCGACCGATCTCGCTGGCACCTGGACCGCCACCAGTGATGCATTCATCAGCAAGGACACGCCGCCGTACCCCACCGTGGATCTGGTGGTGGACAACGTGGTGACCCTGAAGCTCAATACCGACCAGACGTTCGAGTACCGGATCACCCCACGCACAGGCGGCGGAGCACCCTTGGTCATGACCGGCACCTATCAGGTCATGGGCATCGATCTGATGCGGATCACGCCGAGCGGGAGCACTTGGTACTGGGGCTGGGACTTCACCTTCTCGGGGAACACGCTCCACGTCTGGTGCTCTGACGCATTTGATATCAGCGTGATGCACTGGGGGTACGACTTCAACCACGACGGAATGCAGGAGCCGGCCAGCTGGGACCTGGTGTTTACCCGGTAGTGGACGTCGGCGGGCTCGGATTTGGAAGGATAAACGGAGGGGTGAGCTCCCCCGTGGCATTGACGCCGGCGATCTACCTTGCCGCCGCCTTGAGACTGGCCTGGCGGACCTTCTCGTACGCCCGGGATTGGAGCCGGGCCAGTCCGGCTTTGAACCCCGCGTCCTTCAAGGCCTTGTCGTAGAGCCCCGAGCTCAAGACCCGATCGTCGTCGCCATAGGGCGATAGGGCAAAGCCCTTCTCAAGCCAGGCCAGCGATTCGGTCGGGTTTCCCGTCCAGGCGTAGTACTCGGCCAGGCTTCGCGCGGTGGTAATCCGACTGAAGGTAGAATCGCCCAGGGCGCCCGAGGTGAACGAGGTGCGGAGCGAGTCCGCCACCTGGGCGGCCTCGCGGGTCTTGCCGATCGAGTGGAGGCACATGGCCCGGGCGCCGGTGTAGGGGCCGAGGTCCAGGTTGACGCATTGTTCCGGATGGCCCAACAGGAGCGCGGCCAGGGCCCGTTGCCACTGCGCCAACATCAGGCCGGGTTCGAGGGTGGCGGCTCGCCCGGCATTCTGCTGGGCCAGGGCGTAGCGCCGGGCGCCCAGGGCACCGGCGGCGGCGGCGGTGCGGACGCCCGGTGCCAGGGGATCGAGCGAGACGGCGCGCTCGACCTCCGCCATCCCTTCGTCATAGTGCCCGTCCCGGATCAGCAGGCCGGAGTACCACTGATGAATGTCCGCCGAGTTGGGCCGCAACTCGAGGGCGCGCTCGAAATCGGGGGCGACCTCCTTGGTGGGCGCCCAGGAGATGTTTTTCATGAGACCGCGGCTCGCGTAGGCCTCGGCCGAGGTGGAGTCGAGCGCAATGGCGCGATCGGCACTCGCCATCGCCTGGCCTGCCACCTCGTAGAGATCGAGTCCGCCGTAGCTGTAGATGATCCAGAGCACGTAACTGGATGCCAGGTCGGCGTGGGCCGGCGCGTAGGTCGAGTCCTTGGCGATGGCCTGCTTGAACTGCTCCATCGCGCCGCGCAATCCGTCCCGGGTCCGCCGGTACATCAGATAGCGGCCGCTGATATAGGCCTCGTAGGCGGCGGGGGATTCGGTGCGACTGACCCGGGCCGCCGCGGGCCGGAGGCCGACCAGCCCGCCCAGCGAGTCAGCCACGTTCCGCGCGATGTCCTCCTGCACCGCGAACACGTCGGTGAGGTCGCGGTCGTAGCTGGCGGCCCAGAGGTGCGCGTCGGTGGTGGCGTCGATCAGATCGACCGCGACCCGGATCCGGTTGGCTGCGTGGCGCACCGAGCCCTCCAGGATGTGCCGCACCCCCAGGGTATCCGCGATCTGCCGGAGCGTGAGGCGGGTGTCCTTGAGCGCCTCGGTGGAGGTGCGGGAGATGACCTTGAGGCCTTTCATCTGGGCCAGCTGCCCGATGATCTCTTCGGTCATCCCCTCGCTCAGATAGCGATCGTTGGGATTGCCGCTCAGGTTGTCGAAGGGCAAGACTGCTACCGAGGCGACGTCTCCCGCGGCGGCGGGCGGTTTCGACCCGCGGCGCCAGGGGTGCCAGAGCCAGAGCGCGAGGACCAGGGCGGCGGCGCCGGTTAGCCCGGCCGCCACCACCAGACTGCCGCGCCTCCGACCCGAGACCGGCGAGGCGGGCGGTGCCGTGAGGGCCGCCGCGAACTCCCCCGCGTTGGCATAGCGGTCGGCCGGCACCTTGGCCAGCGCCTTGGCTACCGCGGCGTCGATCCCCTCGGGCACCGTCTCCCGGACGGTCCGGATCCGGGTGGGCCGCTCGGTCATCAGCTTGGCGATGATGGCCTGCACCGTGGGTCCGCTGTGGGGCGGCTCCCCGGCCAGCATCTCGTAGACCACGGCGGCCAGTGAGTAGAGATCGGAGCGGGCATCCAGCTCTCGTCCGCCGGTGGCCTGCTCGGGGCTCATGTACTGGGGCGTGCCCAGCGAGAGTCCGGTCTCGGTGATCCGCTCGCCCCCCGCCTCCTTCAGGGCCAGCGCGATCCCGAAGTCGGCCACCACCGCCTCCCCCTCGTGGAGCAGGATGTTCTCGGGCTTGATGTCGCGGTGAACCACGCCTCGACGGTGGGCGTAGTCCAGGGCGCTGGCGACCTGAGTCGCGATCTTGGTCGCCTCCTCGATCGAGAGCTGCTTCTCGCGGTCGAGCTTCTGCCGCAGCGATTCGCCCCGCACGTAGGGCAGGACGTACCAGACGAACCCCTCGGTCTCCCCCGAGTCGATCAGGGTGAGAATCCGGGGGTGATCGAGCTGGGCGCTGATCTTGATTTCCTGGAGGAAGCGGCCGGCGCCCAGGGCGGCGCCGATCTCGGGCCGCAGGACCTTGAGCGCCACCTCGCGATCGTGGCGCAGGTCCCGGGCGAGATAGACCGTGGCCATGCCGCCGGCGCCGATCTGGCGATCGATGGCGTAGCGGTCGGCGAGGGCGGTGGCGAGCCGGGCGGGGGCGGGAGCGGTGTCGGTCATGGGCCAGGCCCTAACCTGCACTCGGCTCCGATTTCCGGTAAGCCTTGCTCAATTGCCCGGTATACGAGGTGTCGAGCCGGTGGTAGACGTAGGTCCGCTCGGGGACGCTGGCGCTCTTGAGCCCGTGGGCCCGAGCCGTCTCCAGGAAGTTGTCGGGATAGTGCTGGTGGTGATCGGTGCTGAACCCGCCCGCGGCGATCGCCTTTTTCGTGTTCACCACCGAGGTGCCGGCGTGGAAGATCTGGGGGTCCTCCACGTGCAGGAACTGGCCGTGGTTGAGCAGGTCGGGCACGTATTCCGAGCCGATGGTCTGGAACCCGTTGTAGAGCAGGTCGAGATCGGGAAAGGCGCGCAGCGTCTCGAAGCGGGCGTGCAGGTGCTCGGGCTTGAACTCGTCGTCGTCATCCAGGAAGGCGGAGTAGGTCCCCCGGGCCTGGTGGAGGCCGAAGTCCCGGGAGCCGCCGATCCCGGTATCGGGGATTCGGAAGTACCGGGGCTTGACCGGATGGCTCTCCGCCACGCTTCGAGTGTCGGGGCTGGTCCCGCCGTCCACCACGATGGTTTCGAAATCCCGGAAGCTCTGGGCCGCGACCGAGTCCAGCGCGCGGCGCAGGAGCGGGTCACGATTGAAGGTGCAGACGATGACGGAGAAGAAGGGCGGGGGAGCCATGGCAGAAGTATATCGTAACTCCGCCTCGCAGCGAGTGAGATACGCTCTCTAGCGGGGAGCGTGCCTGGCGCAAAAGTATCCGCTGCCGGTCATGACGATTCCCCAAGCCCCCCAGTCACCGAATAGCCCAGTCGAGTCGACGCGTTCCACGCTCAGCCCAACCCCCGCCCCATCGTTCCCATGCCTTCCGTCCCGTCGATTGTTGATGGTCCACACCAGCAGGACGAATTCGGCCCAGGGGCGGCCCTCATCGACGCCTCTGCGCACGACGCCCAGGATATCCGGATACACGGGATCGATGTCCTCCCGGTCCGGGGGGTTGGGGAAGATGAAGACTCCGGGCACCGCCTCGGCGGCATCGAGATCGACATCAGTAGTGCCAAAGTAGAGGGCGCGGGTGGTGTCCCCTGGGGTCGCGTGCTTACCCGTCGCCACCGAGGAGTCGAGCGAGGATGTGCGCCAGAGATAGAGCCACCCGTCGAAGGTGCCGTTGGGCTCTGAGACGCCCTGGGTCTTCACCAGCGTCAATCGGTAGCGGTCCTCGAGGCCCTCGAGTGACTGGTCCGGAGGGAGCGTGTCGGATACGGAATCGCAGGGTGCGGACGACGTTGGGCCTGGTGGCGCGACGGCGGTGCCGTGACCGGAAGAACAAGCGCCAATCAGCAAGGTGCATAGGATGACAGTGAAGAAGGGCGGAGGGGCCGATGCCATGGGGGCTGAGTATCGAAGGGCTTGCAGGCTGCCTACCTAGTCCCGTCAGCGCGGTGCTTCTCCATGCATCTACCTAGGCCCCCGAGTCTTCTCTGTGCATTTGCCTATTCGACCAACGAGCGTGTCGAGCGCATGGCTATCGGCTCGCTGAAGAGCGGATGACCCTCCACCGGGCCAACGAATCGGTCGAGTGATCCGGAACTCACATCAGCAATCCTCATAGCTAATGACGCCACCGCGAGCCATTCGCACAGCCCGTGAACATAGGTCGCCATCGCCAGCCGCTCTGCCATACAGGGCGTTGCGCCGTCCAACTTCCATTCTCTGCACTGCGCACAGTAGCTCAGCCCTTTCGAGGTCTGACTGGGCTCCCGCGTAGGCGGCCTCCAAACGTTCAAGATCGGCCGCGTCGCCGTGCTTGCCGAGAAGGGCCCGTGCAGCGGCTCGTACGAACCACGGCACACCAGGCTCTAGAGCCTGCCTCCGTACAAAAGTCCGCAGGGTCGGGGCCAGCGTGTCGTCGCCGCGGACGCGCCACCGGAGGAGTTGGTACACGGTATAGGGATATGGCATTAGACCGGCCGCCGAGAGGTTAAGGAACTCTGACTCAAGCTCAGCGCTATGCCCGACCGCGCGGGAGTAATCCGCGATGTCGTCAAACTCTTCCGCGTGGTCCCGAAGCAAGCCAATGATCTCGCCGAGGTGTGTGTCATCGCCGGCTGCGGCGAGCCGGCGCAAGAGGTAGTGAAATAGACTCTTGTTAAACTGCGGTCGGTCCGCCGCAACGAAATACTGGCTAAATGCCTCTTGGAGGACCGCTACGGCACCTGCGACCTCGGCTTCCGCGAGCACCTGATCAAGCACCCATGGCGGTAAGTCCGACGAGTCATCCCCGTCACCTGGGGTGATTGCCAAGGCGACCTGGTCTTGAATGGGTGCGAGAAGATGGTGTACCTCATCGAACTTCGCACGTGCAGCTGCGGAGGTAAGGATCTTCGACTTGGCGGTCTGCAGCACGAGCCCGCGATTGCCAAGAACGTCGGCTAACAGCACAAGGGCGCGACGTGCGTCTGCTTCAGAGGCGCAAAAGATACGATAGTCATCAACCCACCTTCGATGACTGAACCCCTCGGCGGCGAGGGTGAGGTCGACTGGATTCAGATAGAGTTTCGCGAGGATATCTGAGGGGGAGTAGCCTTGAGGTACTCCACGCCTTTGCACTCGCGGCCAGCGGTGCAGACAATCCATAAGCAGTTGCAACACACCCGCGTCCACACCCAAACCGTTCAAGTCTGATCTGAGGGTGTTGAGATCAATCGCCTCGTAGAAGCCAGCGATATCTGCCACTACGATGAACTGGGCTCCCTCGTCGATCGCGGCGACGCTATCATGTGCGAATCCAACCCAGCGAGGAAAGAACGGCTCGCACCACTCTTCGTGGGTGGGGTTCCGGTGAAGGTGATAGGAATAGTCTGGACTCGTCTGGGGGTCGCCGAGAGTAGCGTCGATAGTCGCGCGCATCTGCTGGACCAATGCAGCGAACACGACTTGATCAGCTAATTCCAAGTCACCGCCCGGGCGAATGAGGCCGCCAGCCTTCGGCATGTGGACGATCGGGCAGGTGCCGGGATGATACTCACCGCGTTCAAGCCTTGCGGTAAGGTCCGCTAGCCAGGGATCCAGTTCCATCCCGACCAGGGTGTCGTGGAAGGGGTGACGCGCGAAGGCGCGGCGAGTCTTCAAGTCGAAGCGCACGCGTCTCCACGCAAGCGGGAGGTCGAGGAGTCCAGGGACTATCGGCAATCAGGACAGTGGTTCGGCCTTGATACTGTGTCGCGCTCAAGTCGCAGCAGGACTGCAAGTCAGCGAGTCAAGCAATATTCCATTGTTGGTGCACCATCTTATCATAGCGTAGGCAACCTGAGCGGGCCACACCGGTCAGCTTCATTCGGGTTAGCCACCGAACTCTGCCATCTACGCTATGTGGATCCCATACGGTTGATTACATCCACACACAAACCAAAGAGGTCTTGTGCCTCGTGAATGTCGTAGATCTTGTCGGGATGCTGCGTTGGGTTGCGGAACGACCGCCGAATGTTGTCTAGGTTATCCAACAATTCAGGCGCAGGCGGTTTCTTAATCTTCCGCAGATGTATTAGAACTGGGCCCCACATCGGTGGATCAACCCGATTCCTCTTGACTCGGGAGAAGTAGAACTCCCTCAAAACACTCTCTGTTCCCCGAAGAGTGTGGAATGCCGCAGCAGTTGCCCGCTCAAAGGCGATGCACCTGCACGCTTCGGTGATGTCATACTTTGCAATATCAGTTAGAGCGGCAAATACCGTTGGTCGAAACAGGCTAGATGGACTACCGAGTAGCTTCTCCAGTGCCAAACGCTTGTCGGTTACGATATAGGCGAAAGTACCTGACGTTTCAGCCGTTAAGGTTGTACGCAAGTCCGCGCAAGCCTTGCTCATCCTGCGTGCTTGGTCGGCGGTGAGTTTGGCTTCCGCGTCCGTTGCCTTAAGCTCTGCGAGCAGCTCCTTCAATGGTCCAGCGGCGCGCAACGTCACTGGAAGCCCAAATTCAACTAGCGCGCCAAGGACAATCTCCAAGTTGCGGACTACTCGGCCCTCGCCGTGAATTGTACGACCGGCAGCTGAGTCTTGGAGAAACCGCAGCCCGGTTCCACACTTGATGTAATCATAGATGGCCCTGCTTCGCATCTCTCCCTCGCGAGGCCAGGAGGAAATTGGCTAACTGCGTTTCACGTGCGACGACCCGCGCCCGCCGGTCACCGCATAAACTTGGAACACGGCAATACCAGGGGAGCCATCTGTCGATAGCCCTTCCATTGCTATAACACCTACGAGAAGTCGCGTTTCCACTGCCAGAGTGACGCTGCGGGTGCCATTGCAGGGAGCTTATCCTCCGGGCCGCGCCGCCGCCATCCAGCTCAGGGAATCCCCGAGCCCCGTTCGGTCACTTCCGACCTCCCGCGAGCGCGATGCCTCCGCCTCTTCACTCCGCAGAGACCCTCCTGCCGCAGCGCTGGTGAACCTGCCAATCAGGGGCAGCCCGCAGTCGCCCGTAGGATCCGTGAAATTCAAGCGCAGGCTAGGGGGATCGCGCGACAATAGTGCCGAGTCTTTCACAAAGGGAGACATCGAGGAGGGAGCACATGCGCCGGATGTCCGCTCCGACTGCCGCCTCGACAGCGAGGATCAGTCGGCAGTGAAGCCGCGCGCCTTCAAGACGTGCCATCGCGTCAAGGAGAATCCCGTACTTGAGACATTGAAAGACTCCTCGCTTGACGTCTGCGTCGTCTGAGATGTGAGACTTGGCCTCGACGACGACGGTGTGCTCGTGGTCCCGGAACAGAACGTCGATCTCGTCTCCTGTCGGCAGAGCAAACTCAATCAGGGCCTCGGGCCAGGTGGTCTTCAGACCAAGAATGGCCGGTGAGTTCCGTATACGGAGCTTGAATGCCAGATGCTCTGGACTCTCGCCACCGGCTCCGCCACGGCTTGTTGTCCCGGTGGGAGGCGCCGGGGCTATGACGGGGGGGGAGGCTGGCAAACGGAACGTCCTAAGCACCTGATGCCAGCGGGGGTATGCGAACACCCGGAAGTGAAGTGCATCGACTATGCGTCGGCGTTCGTGCATCGACGCATGCCGAATGCGAGGGGGCACTTGACCCGAGTTGTCGAAGCCCAATCCGGGAAGGTGGGTAGTCTTTCGAACGACAAGGGACTGAAGAGGAGGGATATCCTCTCTCCACTCACGTGAAAGTCTCTGTAGGGTCGTTCCAATTGAGCCCAACACGTAGTTGAGATTCCGGGGATTCTGCATTCCCAGTTCCGTAGCAAGATCCTCATATGTGACGGGTTGTCCCGCGGAGGCCTGCTGGACGAGAAGGGGCAGTGCCCGCTTCGCCCGCTCGACGTACACCTTCTTCGAGTCCAGCGTAATTGGTGCGGCGATGCGCGCGGTCTTCTTGCGGGATCCCATTGTACACCTCAGCGGCGGCACCTACCCGAAACGCGGTTGCATGAGAGACGTGCCTCGCCACACTAGGCGCTCGGGTGGCGGCAGCGTCCCATGAGCCTGGTGCTACACCTCCATGCAGCCTACTCCCCGACCCGTCTCCCCTCTATCCCGCTCGGGCAATCCCCGATGGTCCCTCTGCCGGACTAGCCCCGGATCTCGAGGAGCAGAATTCAGCCGTTGACCAGGGCACCCCTACCCCAACTCCACTTCGATCCCGCCCACCCAACCCGCGACCAGGTTGTAGACGGCACAGCCGATGGCGGTGGCGATGAAGCCGATGCAGCCGTAGATGATCGGTACGGCGATGGCGACCCCAGGGCCGAACGGGTATGCCTCAGGAGCCACCCGGCTCGCGATCAGGATGAAGGGGGCGAAGATGAGGCCCATGATGGTGTAGAGCACGCCCATGACCTTGGCCGCCTGGCCGACCGAAATTCGCTTGATGCGCTGTGCCACGGGACCTCCGCTGTTGGGGTGAGGAGTGTAGAGGAGAAAGAGCTACTTGTGGGACGGCCGGGCGCAAGGGCAGGAGACAGGGCCGCGCCGTCGCCGAATCGTCCACGCACCCAGGCGTTTGACGTCGCTGAGACCCCGCCGCATACTTGCCGGCACATGGACTCCGATGACCGCCTGGAACGGCTCGAGCAACGAGTCGCGGCGCTGGAAGGACTGATCCGTCAGCTGCTGGCGGGGCAGAGCACCGCGCCCCCCACCACGCCGCCCAAGCCGAGCGCGCCGCCACCCCTCGAGGCGGCGCCGGCCCAGCCGCGCGTTTCCCCGGCTTCGTCCCGCTCTCCCTTCTGGCCTGAGCACGGGGTCGGGGAGCCGCCTCACCGCGCCCCGCCGCCTCGCCCGCCGCCGCCGCCCCCTCGCATGCCGCCGCCGCCCAGCTTCACCGTCGAGAAGCCGCCCCGCGACACCGAGCAGTGGCTGGGCCAGCGCGGGCTGCTCGCGATCGGGGTGCTATTCGTCATCCTCGCCGCGGGCTACCTCCTCAAGTACTCGATCGATCAGGGCTGGATCTCGCCGCTGGTCCGCTGCATCGGTGGCGCCCTGGCTGGCATCGCCATCGGTGCGGTGGGCTGGCGGCTGCACGACAAGGGACTCCGGGTCTACGGCGCCGCCCTGGTCGGCTGCGGCGCCGCTGTGATCTACCTCGCGGTCTGGGCCGCCTGCTATCTCTACCAGTTCCTGCCGCCGCCCCAGGGGATCGCGGGACTCGCGTTGGTCTCGCTGGGACTCGCCGCCATCGCCTTTGCCATCGACGTCGAGGCCCTCTGCGCCACGGCCGTGCTCGGCGCCTTCTTCGCCCCCATCCTGCTGGGCCAGAACGCCTCCAACGCCGATGCCCTGCTGCTCTACCTGGGCTTCATGGCACTGGCCCTCGGCTGGGTGGCGGCCCGCCGACGCTGGCGACTCACCGCCGCGCTGATAGCGATCAGCTATTTCGGCCTCGCCGTGGGCACCAATGCCGGCGACCAGGCCACACCCTGGCTCTCGTTGCTGTTCGGACTGGTGGGTGGAAGCCTCGGCCTCTACGTCGGCCTCCGGGAGAAGTGGTGGGAGACCCGCTTCCTGGCCTTCACCGGCGGCTGGACCCTGGTGTGGATTGCC
This sequence comes from uncultured Gemmatimonadales bacterium, assembly GCA_963704015.1. Taxonomy (GTDB): domain Bacteria; phylum Gemmatimonadota; class Gemmatimonadetes; order Gemmatimonadales; family GWC2-71-9; genus DATIWD01. The sequence continues at coordinate 160,103 of CAVPGI010000012.1, read as the reverse complement.
AGCCAACGAGCGGTACCCTGGGGCGTGGTGCTGGCGGGGGTGGCGCTCGCCATTCCGACTTGGCAGCACGCCCTGACGGCGCCGTCCCACTGGCCCATTCGCCGCGCCAAAGGCGAACAGCCCACTCCCTGGTCGATCGGCGAGACGCTGTATTTCTACGCCACGCCGATCCTGCTCTGGTGGGCGGTCGGCCTGTTGAACCCCGCGCTATTCCACCGACAGCCAGGCTTGGTCCCGCTGATCGTGGCGGCCCCCTACCTCCTGGCCGGCTACGCGAGGGTGCGTCCCGAGTTCGCCCTGGTGGGGACCACCGCGCTGGGCCTGGCCGCTCTGGCCCAGTGGGGCGGCCTCGAGGCCGTCTGGGCCCTGCTGGCGCTCTCGCTCCTCTGGACCACGCTCGATCACCCGCTCGAGCGCGACGACGGCCGCTGGTACGGGCTGCTCGCGCTGGGGGCCGGCCTCGCTCACCTGCTGCTCTGGGACTCTGCCGCTCGCTCGGATGTCACCCCCGCCTTTATCGACCGCTGGGCGCTGACGCTCTGGAACGCGCTCGCCTGCATCGCGATCCTGGCCCGGGGACTCTGGAAGACGGGCCCCGAGAGTCGTGGCGTGGTGGGCGCCCTCTGGGTGGTGGCGGGAATCCTGCTCTTCGGGGGCGTGACCCAGGAGCTGCCCCGATTCTTCGGAGCCCGCGGCTACTCGGCCGAGACCACCCGCCTGTTGGAGAACGAGTCGCAGGTGGTCTGGTGGCTCCTCTTCTTCGCCGCGCTACTGGTCCTCGGGGTCCTCCGCAAGCTGCCCCCGGTTCGATATGCGGCCGGGATGGGACTCTTCTTCGCCGCGCTCTACCTGGCCAGCGTGGACCTCTTCTCGCGGGGCAACCAGGACCCCGCCTTCTGGGGACTCTGGGCCGGGGCCCTCTGGCTGTTCATCGCCACGCTGGCGGGGTTGGCGGCCTGGGTGTCCCGAAGAACGGAGCCCGAGGACGAGCTGATCCTGGTTGGCCTCTGGGTCGGTGCCGGCGCGTTGCTGCTCCTCGGTGTGACCGGCGAGCTGGATCGCTTCTTCGGGCACCAGGATCTCGCCGGCGATACGGCCGCCCTCTGGACCGGGCTTTCGATCAGCGTCTGGTGGATACTGTTCGCCTTCGGCCTGATCCTGCTCGGCTTCCGGCGGGGACTGCGGCTGGTGCGGCAGGCCGGTCTCCTGGTCGCCGCGATGGCGGCGCTCAAGATTCTGGTCTACGACCTCTCTTCGCTCAACGCTCTGTATCGGGTTGGGTCGGTGTTCATCGCCGGCCTGGTCTCCCTCCTCCTCGCCTATCTGTACAATCGAAAGGCGAGAGAAGCCTAGGCTTCCAGCGCCTCGGGGAAGACGACTCCTCGCGCCACCAGGGTCACGCCACCGGTGAGCCGGACATCGAGCTGGGGCGTCAGCTCCACCTTGGCCACGCCGCCCGGCATCTCGATCGCGATCTCCAGGTCGCAGCGCCCCAGCCGGAACGCCACCGCCGCCGCGGCACAGCTGCTGCTCCCCGAGGCCATGGTATAGCCCGATCCCCGCTCCCAGATCTCCAGCTTGAGCCGGTCGCGGGCCAGGACCTGGACGAACTGGACGTTGGTGTGACGGGGGAAGAGGTCGTGCCGCTCGATCAGAGGCCCCAAGCGACGAGCCTCGTCGGCGGATACCTGCTCGCGAAGGATCACGCAGTGCGGGTTGCCGATGGTCGCGGCGGAGTACTCCAGCTTCTCGCCGCCGACCCAGAGCGTCTCCTGGATCACCTCGCGCGGCGGCCCGGCCACCGGGATCAGCTCGCTGTCGAAGCGGACCCGCCCCATATCCACTGCGACCTGGCGCCCCTCGTCCATCACCCGGCAAGCGACCACCCCGCCCGCGGTCATCACCGGAAATGGTTCGCTCTCTACTACTCCCTGGTCCCAGAGGTAACGCGCGAAGATCCGGAGGCCGTTGCCGCTCTTCTCCGCCTCGCTGCCGTCCGCGTTGAAGATCCGGAGCCGGTGCCCCGAGGGGTCGGGCTCCCGCAGCAGGACCCCGTCGGCGCCCACACCCCGGTGCCGGTCACATAGCCGGCGGACGATCTCCGGGGTCGGGGGAGCGGGCAGGTTCTCCCCATCCAAGAGCAGGTAGTCGTTGCCGGCCGCGTGGTACTTCCAGAACTGCATGGGGAGATTACCGATTGGCGAATGCCGATTGCCGAGGTGAGCTGGGAGCTAGGAGCTGGGGCGGTTCTGGGTTCAGAGTTCGGGGTTCTGGGTTCTGAGTTCTGGGTTCTGATTGCTTCCCGGATCCACTCAGTACCCAGTACTCAGTACTCAGTACTTCGCTTATTCATTTTGCGGGCTTCGCCGACTTCAACTCCGCCACGGCCAGGGCCCGGACCGGCCCACCGGCTCCGGTAACGATCCGGCGGTGGTAGTCGAGCTGGCCCAGGTGGTAGGTGAAGTGGGCCGTCAGGTGGATCAGGAAGTCCCCGGTGGTGAGCTCCACCGAGCCGACCGGTTGCCGGTAGGGGCGGCTCAGGTCCTTGTCGCTCATCTTGGCCAGGGTCCGCTCCACCGTCACGATGGCCGCCTCGATCTGGTCCAGGATCTCCCGCCGCGGCACGTCTTTGCGATTGAACTCGGCGTCCCGGTCCCGCGCGTAGCCGGTGCTGCCTAATTGGGCGCCGATGAAGTGCTGGAGGTTGCCCGCCAGGTGCATGGCCAGGTTACCGGCCGAGTTGGTAATACCGGGCGGCGTCCGCCAGAGGTCCCGTTCGTCCTGATAGGCCTCGACCTCGGTGCGCAGGGTGCGCAGATCGCGCGTCAGGATCCCGCTGATGTAATCGAGTATCATCGCCGGCCTCGCCTCCGGTGTTCGCTAACAACATACCTTGCGCGAAACCGGGGGGCGAACGGTCACTCGTGCGAGGCCGATCCGCGTCGCTTTAGCGACCCCTGCCGAGTGGGGCCCACTCGGCCTTGGCTGGCTGAAACCAGCGGTTCCCGTTCTTGGCAGCGGAGCAGGTCGCTTTAGCGACCCACCGCCGAGTGGGGGCTTGAGCCCCCGAAATGAGGGATAAGACAGACCCACCGCCGAGTGGGGGCTTGAGCCCCCGAAATGGCGAGCTAGCGAGGACTGGCGCTCTGCTGGTAGACCGCGTTGACCCACCGGTCTCCCCGCCGGAGGTAGAGCGAGCCGGCCCAGGCCGGACTGGGTACCGGCTGACCGCCGCAGGTGGTCTCCTGCGCGGCATGATAAGTCAGCAGGGCGGTGGTCTCGTTGAGCCGGGTCATGGCGAAGTGGTCCACCTGATAGTGCTTGACCACGCAGGCCGGACTCTTCACCCCGGCCACGACTCCCGCCTTGTTGTCGATGCCCAGCCCGCCGATCTCCACGTGATCGTCCGACAAGAAGGACTCGAAGAAGCTCCCATCCCTCCGCTGCCAGGCCTCCCAGGACCGCTTTTCGAGATCGACCAGGGTGTCCATGAGTGCGTCGCCCTGGACCGGGGCGGGGACCGGGTCCCGCCCTGAGACCGGGATCGCAGCGATCAGGGCGAGAGCGGGAGTCACGAGCAAAAGGAGGAACCGAGTCATGGCCAGGCCTCGTGCGGGAGTGAACCGGGCGGCGTCGGTCCGCGTAAGGCGATACATAGCCTGGTGATCCAGGCTGCGGGCTGAAACGCCGGAAATCGTGGAGGAGCGGGCTCACTACGTCGGCCGACCCGCGCCGGTGTCCGCCCGCCAGCCGAACCAGCAACAGGCCTACCAGGGAACGAGTCTGGAAGGGAGGCGCCCCGACCATGGGTTCCTTCACGGTGTCGGACTTGGCGACGGCCGACCTAGCGACACCGGGCATTACCCGTATATTGCCCTGTATTCCGGCCCCAACTGAATGAGGAAAATCGTCTTACGGCGCGCTGGGTGACCCAGGCTTGGGCGCCCGATTGATCGCGTTGGCAGTCCGCCCGAGTGTCATCGAGCGGCATATATTGTCCAAGTATTGGCGGTGGCCCGCGGTGACCGGGCCGCGCGGAAGTGGCGGGGCCGACCGCGGGCTGGGACGCGGATCACGAAGAGACCAAGGCTGGCAAGGGGGAGACAGTGCCGGAGCTGCTTGAGCGCCTCAGTACATCGCTGGCCAACCGGTACAAGATTCTTCGGGAGCTGGGGCAGGGGGGCATGGCCAAGGTCTTCCTGGCCCACGACCTCAAGTACGAGCGCGAGGTCGCGGTCAAGGTGCTCCGCCCCGACGTGGCGGCCGATGTAGGAGCCGTCCGCTTCCTGCAGGAAATTCAGATCGCCGCTCGTCTTCACCATCCTCACATCCTGCCGCTCTACGACTCGGATCAGGCCAATGGCCTGCTCTACTACGTCATGCCTTACGTCAAGGGTGAGTCCCTCCGCCAGAGGCTGGCGCGGGAGAAACAGCTCCCGGTGGACGCCGCCCTCCAGATTGCGCGCGAGGTGGCGGACGCCCTGAGCTACGCCCACAGCGTCAACGTCGTGCACCGGGACATCAAGCCGGGCAACATCCTGCTGGACGCCGGCCATGCGGTGGTGGCGGACTTCGGCATCGCCCGGGCCATCGGCGAGGCCCAGTCGGTGACCACCAAGGGGCAGGTGATCGGCACGCCCAGCTATATGAGCCCGGAACAGATCGAGGGGGCCGAGCTGATCGACGGCCGGAGCGATATCTATAGCCTGGGCGCCGTCCTCTTCGAGATGCTGGTGGGACAGCCCCCCTTCCGGGGGTCCACCGTCACGGCCATCATCGCCAACCGGTTGAGCGGGCCGGCGCCGTCTCCCCGCGCCTATCGTGACCTGATCCCCGAAGCCGTCGACACCGCGGTGCGTAAGGCGATGGCCACGCTGCCCGCCGACCGCTACCAGACCGCCGCCCAATTCGCCGAGGCGCTCGGCACCTCCGCCACCGTGGCCATCGCGGTGGGCGCAGCCCAGGCCATGGTGCAGGAAGTGAGCACCGCTAAGTCGGTCGCGGTGCTGCCCTTCGAAAACATGAGCACCGATCCCGAGAACGAGTACTTCAGCGACGGGATCACCGACGACATCATCGCCCAGCTCTCCAAAATCTCGGCCCTCAAGGTGATCTCCCGCACCTCGTCCATGCAGTACAAGAAGACCACCAAGAAGATCACGGCCATCGCCGACGAGTTGGGCGTGGGCGCCATCCTGGAAGGCAGCGTCCGCAAGGCCGGCCCCCGGGTCCGGATCGTGGTCCACCTGGTCGAGCCGAAATCCGAGAAGCACCTCTGGGGCGAGACCTTCGACCGCCAGCTGACCGACGTGTTCGAGGTCCAGAGCGAGGTGGCCCAGCAGATCACCGGCGCGCTCTCGGTGGCCCTGTCCCCGGAAGAGAAGGAACGGGTCGAGAAGAAGGCGACCGGAGACGCGGAGGCCTACAACCTCTACCTCCTGGGCCGCTTCCACGCCAACAAGTGGTCCGAAGCGAACGTGCAGAAGGGGATCGAGTACTTCCAGGAAGCGATCAAGAAGGATCCCAACTACGCGGTCGCCTACGCCGGTCTGGCCGACGCCTACGAGCTGCTCAGCATCGGATTCGGCTCCAAGCCCCCGGTCGAATACCTGGCCCTGGCCAAGGCCATGGCGCTCAAGGCCCTGGAAATGGACGACACGCTGGCCGAGGCCCATACCTCGCTGGCCTACGCCCGCTGGCTGGGAGACCTCGACTGGTCGGGGGCGGAGAAGGAGTTCAAGCGCGCGCTCGAGCTCAAGACCAGCTACGTCATGGCCCACGAGTGGTACGCCGAATATCTCGCGGCCCTGGGCCGGCAGGACGAGGCGGTCGCGGCGATCAAGCGCGCCCAGCAGCTCGACCCTTTGTCGGTGCCGGTAACCCGGGCCGTGGGTTGGGTACAATACTTCGGCCGCCGCTACGACCAGGCCATCGAGGAGCTGCAGAAGGCGCTGGCGATGGACGCCGGCTTCCTGGGCGCTCGCCTGGTGCTCTGGTGGGTCTACGTGGCCAAGGGAGACTTCGAGGCGGCGATCAGCGACATCCGCCGGGAGTTGGAGCGTCCCGGCCTCAAGACCGTGAAGAAGTTGACGCTGGCCTATGCCCTGGCCGCCTCCGGTAATAAGGAAGAGGCCAACGGCCTCCTCTGGGAGCTGGAACCCAAGCTGGCGGAGGAGAACCGGCTGGCCCTGCTCTCGGTGCTGCTGTTCACGGCGCTCGACATGAAGGACCGCGCCTTCCAGCAGCTGCACAAGGCCTTCGAGCTGCGGGAGCCCGGCCTCATGTTCGCGAAGGTCGCTCCCTGGCTCGACCCGCTGCGGTCCGACCCCCGGTACGGCGCCCTGGTGGAGAAACTGGGACTCGGTTGACCGCTTTCATGGGCCCCGCCTTCACCCGAGGGAGCCCCCGCCACACTTCGTCTGACCCCCTGGTTCTGATAATGCCCCTGCGACGCGTTCCCCCGACGTGCCGGACTCCGTGACGGCCGAAGCGGAGCTGTTGTCCCAGGTCCTGGGCAGTCGCTACACCGTCGAGCGCGAGTTCGCGCAAGGCGGCATGGCCACGGTCTATCTGGCCCGCGACACCCAGCGGGACCGGCAGGTGGCGGTCAAGGTCATGCGTCCCAAGATGGCCGATGCGCTGGGGGCCGAGCGCTTCCTCCGGGAGATCGAGATCGCGCGGACCATGGCGCATCCGCTGATCGTGCCGCTGACCGATTCCGGCAATGCCGGCGGCCTGCTCTACTACATCATGCCCTATGTGGAAGGGGAGTCGCTCTTCCATCGGATGGAGCGGGAGAAGCGACTTCCTTGGGAAGACGCGGTTCGGATCACGAGAGATGTGGCGGAGGCGCTGGGTTACGCGCATGCCCGCGGGGTGCTGCATCGCGACGTGAAGCCCGAGAACATTCTGCTGGGCGGCGGGCGCGCGCTGGTGGCGGATTTCGGCCTGGCCCGGGCCATTGGAGCGGCGGATTATGAGAAGCTCACCAAGACCGGCGTGATCGTGGGGACCGTCTTCTACATGAGTCCGGAACAGTTGCGGGAGGACAAGGACCTCGATCAGCGGGCCGACATCTACAGCCTGGGATGCATCCTCTACGAGATGCTGACTGGGGCGCCGCCCTACACCGGCCCGTCCATCAAGGAGCTCGTGATGAAAATCCTCCGCGCACCCATCCCCTCGGCGAGGGAGCAGGTGCCGGGCATTCCCGAGGCGCTCGATCAGGCCATTGCACGGACCCTCGCCAAAGGCATGTCGGAACGCTTCGCCAGCATGGAGGAATTCGCGGCGGCGCTGCCGAAATAAGGCGGACAAGACGGACAGGGCGGTCAAGACGGACGGGCGGACGAGGCGGTAGCATCACGCCGACATCCAGAACTCCGAACCCAGAACTCAGAACCCCACTCAGTCCTCAGTCCTATTTGGCATACTCCTCGGCCCCCATGAAGTGGAGCGAGACGTAGGGGGCATCGCCCACCACCCAGCTGTCGTGCCCCGGCGCCACGTCGAACAGATCGCCGGGCTTGAGCTCGATCTCGGTTCCGTCGTCCATCTTGACCATGGCCCGCCCGGCCAGCACCAGCCCCAGATGCGCCACCTGGCAGCTCGGAGTCCCCGCGATCGGCGCCACGTGCGTCGACCAGCGCCAGCCCGGCTGGTAGCTCGCCTTGCCCAGCACGAGAGATCCCAGGCGAACCACCTCGAACGACCCGAGCTCGAAGGTGCGCAGCTCGTCGGGGCCGTCAAAGCGCCTAATTCTGCACCCTGCCATCAGCTCAGTCCTCAGTACTCAGCACTCAGTACTCAGTACTCAGTACTATCTCTTATGGTTCCGCCGGGGCCGGCCGGCGGAGCCGGTCCAGGTAGTACTTCCGCAGTTTCGCCACCTTGGGCGCAATCATCGCCCGGCAATAGGCCTGGTTCGGATTCCGCCGGTAATACTCCTTATGGTAGGCGTCGGCGGGATAGAACACGTCGAGCGCGGCCACCTCGGTTACGATCGGCGCGTCGAACACTGCCTTGGCGGTCAAGTCAGCGATCACCTCGCGCGCGACCCGCTCCTGGTCGGCGTTGTGATAGAAGATGGCCGAACGGTACTGGGTGCCGTGATCGGGGCCCTGGCTGTTCAGGGTCGTGGGATCGTGAAAGGCGAAGAAGATCTCCAGCAGCTCGCGATAGCTGAGCACCGTAGGATCGAAGGTCACCTGGATCACCTCCGCGTGCCCGGTGGCGCCGGTGCAGACCATCTCGTAGGTGGGGTTGGCCACCTGCCCGCCGGTGTATCCGGACTGCACCTGTTCGACACCGCGCAGCTGCTCGAAGACGGCCTCGAGGCACCAGAAGCAGCCGCCGGCGAGGGTGGCGAGGGAATTGGAAGGCATGGGAGACTCCGGTCTTAGTACTGAGTACTGAGTACTGGGTACTGAGTGTGATTGAGTTCCGTTACTGAAAACTAATTCGGAAGGGAAGGGGTGAGCCTCCTCAGCGACTGAGAATCGGGAGATACTCCGCCCAGGGGCCCACGTCCTCCTTGTAGCGCTTGGCCATCACCCGGGCGATCTGGCCCAGGTGGTTGAGGTCGTGCACCACCCAGGTGGAGAGATGTTGGCCCAGGGTGACGCCGCCCAGCGCCGGGTGGCGCCCCGGGCGGGCCAGGTCCTGCGCGGTGAGCTTCCGGTCCCGAAGCCACTCGAGGTTCTTCTTCCGCAGGCGCTCGAACTCGTCCAGCAGCTCCCCTACCGACTTCCCCCGGTTGCGCTGGAAGTGCCGGAACATGTCGAACGGCTCGAACGCCTTGGAGTCCCCATGCTCCAGGATGATCCGCGTCCGGGCGATCCAGTCGGTCTCCTCGCCATCGATCAGGTGGCCCAGGATGTCGAACGGAGCCCAGGTCTCGCCGCCCTCGTTGCGGCGGAGCCAGGGGTCGGGGAGGCCGGTCAAAAGCGCCCGAACGGCAGGCGGGGTCCGGGCCAGGATCCCGACGGCGTCATCGAGTTGGAATTCCATGGGGGAGGCTCCTCGTTGCTTGTCACTACGAGAAGCTCGGCGGTGGGGTTACGGGTCCACCGATTACACGGATTGGGGTGCCTGGGTTGTCTCCTCGTCAGGGCTTCTCGAGCGCGCGACCCTTCCAGCTCCACCACTTGAGCAACCGTGGTTGAGGGCGTGCGGTCCGCGCGTAGTAGGCCGCGCAGCGGAAGGCGTAGAGCACGCAGGGGTCCTGGCGCTCGCCGCGGAGTTGATTGAGGCGGGCATAGAGCCGCTCGGGATCGCGGCGCTTGAGGTCGGCGACCTTTCGGATGCCGAGGGAGTGAAGGTCGGCCGCCAGGCTGGGGCCGATCCCGGGGATGGATTGCAGGTCGTGGTGGCGATGGGCTTGAGTGGTAGGCATTGGTGTCCTCTCTGGGATGCGCGACTCAAGTTGTCTGGGATGCCTCGGGGCCGCCAGGGGTTGCGCCCGTGAACGGTCCCCTAGGTACGGGCCCGGTGCTCAAGTAGATTCTTGCCCCAATAATTGACGCCTCTGGCACGTTCCCGTTGCCCGTTGCCTATTACCCATTGCCCATACCCATGCCTCGTGCCTCTCGGCTCGTTCTTTTTAGTCTCCTCGGCCCCCCGGCCCTCCACGCCCAGCAGCCGAAACCCAGCACCTTCGACCTCTCCGTCCCCTCGATAATGCGGGGATACGAGATCGTGGGGCATCATCCCGACAACCTTCGCTGGAGCGCGGACAGCCGGTGGCTTTCCTTTACTTGGTCGCCGCCGGGCACCCCCAGTCGAGAGCCGACCCGGCCGTATCGCATCCGGGCGGACGCCGGTGCCAAGCCCGAATCGCTGAGCGTCGCCCAGGCCGATTCGGTGGGCCCCTACTTCGCCGAGGGCGACTGGTCGCCCGACCGGAAGAGCCGGGTTGTCGAGTATCGGGGCGATCTCTACCTGGTCCCGCTCAAGTCCGCCCCGGCCCCCGCCCGGCGCCTGACCGCGACGGTTGGCGCGGAGACCAAGCCGATTTTCTCCACCGACGGCAAGCGGGTCTACTTCCTTCGGGACGACAACGTCTTCGTCTTCGACTTGGCGGACGGTGGCATCCGGCAGCTCACCGACATTCGCCCTGGTCCGGTCCCCAAGGAGGACTCCGCCACCCAGCCCCAGCGCAAGTGGGTGGAGCAGGAGGAACGGGGTCTGATCGAGGCCATCCGGGACAAGCTCCACGCCGATAGCCTCGCCAAGCAGGACAAGTCGGCTCGAGAGGCGCTACGTCCCAAGACGCTCTACCTCGGCAAGGATGAGCGGATCGCCGACCTGAGCGTCTCGCCCGCCGGGCAGGCGGTGCTGATTCTCACGGCGATCAAGGCCGACTCTCTCGCCACCAAGGTTCCCAACTACGTCACCAAGAGCGGGTACACCGAGGATATTCCCAGCCGCAGCAACGCGGGCGATACCCAGGAACAAGGACGGATCGGGCTCATGCACCTCCCTTCCGGCCGGGTGGACTGGATCCGCCCCATCGCCGAGGACAGTACCGCCAGGATCTCGGACACCGAGCTGGCCGGTTGGAGCACCGATGGCAAGGCGGGGCTGGTCTGGTTCCTCACGGCGGACTATAAGGCGCGCTACCTGCTTCGGGTTGGGCCCGATTCCGGTGCGACCAATCCCGTGGACGTGTTGCGGGACACCGCCTGGGTGGACGGACCCTGCGTGGACTGCGCCGGATGGCTGCCCGATGGCCGGGTCTGGTTCGTCTCCGAGGCCACGGGCTATGCGCACCTCTATTCGATTCAGCCCGATGGCAACGATAGCCGGCAGTTGACCAGCGGCTCCTGGGAGGTGCTCGACGCTCAACTCTCGCCCGACAAGAAGTGGTTCTGGTTCCACTCCTCGGAAGTCTCTCCCTACGAGCGCCACTTCTATCGCATGGCCGTCACCGGCGGCACCCGCGAGAAGCTGACCACTCGGCCCGGCGGGCATGGCGTGGTGGTCTCTCCTGACGGGAAGTGGCTGGCGGACACCTTCTCCACGGCTGACCGGCCCCCCGAGCTCTTTCTCCAGGCCAACAAGGCGGGCGCCGATCTGGTTCAGCTCACCACCTCCTCCACGGCCGAGTGGCTGGCGGGGCCCTGGATCAATCCGCGAGATCGTCATGATCCCCGCCTCGGACGGCGTCCCGGTCCCCGCGCACATCTACCGGCCCAAAGACCTCGGCGCGCAGCCCAATGGCGCGGCCGTGATCTTCGTGCACGGCGCCGGCTATCTCCACGACGTGGCCAACTACTGGTCGTATTATTTCCGTGAGTACATGTTCCACCATCTGCTTGCGTCCAAGGGGTACGTGGTGCTCGACGTCGACTACCGCGGCTCCGCCGGATACGGGCGCGACTGGCGGACGGCGATCTACCGCCACATGGGAGGCCGCGACCTCCAGGACCAGGTGGACGCCTCGCGTTATCTCCAGAAGGAGTTCGGGATTCCGCCCGAGCGCGTGGGGATCTACGGCGGGAGCTACGGCGGGTTCATCACCCTGATGGCGCTGTTCACCGAGGGCCAGCACTTCGGCGCCGGCGCCGGCATCCGGAGCGTGACCGACTGGTCGCACTATAACCACGGCTACACGGTGCGGATCCTCAACGCCCCGCCCACCGACTCGGTCGCCTACCGGCAATCCTCGCCGATCTACTTCGCCGAGGGGCTCAACCGCCCGCTGCTCATCCTGCACGGGATGGTGGACACCAACGTGGAGTTCCAGGACGTGGTTCGCCTGACTCAGCGGCTGATCGAGCTGGGCAAGACCGATTGGGAGATGGCGATCTTCCCGGTCGAGGACCATGGCTTCGTGCGCCCCAGCTCATGGACCGACGAGTACCGGCGGATCTTGAAGCTGTTCGACAACACGCTGGTGCCGCGGCCGGTCGGCCAGACTGCCGCTCCGTCAGACAATCATTAGCGCCATGACGACCAAGCCTTTCTACTACCGATTGACCAACGACATCCGGGTTACCGTGCGCCCGGTCTACGTGCCGGACCGCTCGAGCCCCGAAGGCGAGCAGTTCGTCTTCGCCTATTTCGTGCGGATCGAGAACGTGGGCGAGCAAGCGGCCCGTTTGCTCTCGCGCCGCTGGCTGATCCACGACTCCATGGGAGAGGACACCGTGGTGGAGGGAGACGGAGTGGTCGGCGAGCAGCCCCTGCTGGCCCCCGGCCAGATCCACGAGTACCAGAGCTTCTGCGTGCTCAAGTCGCCGTCGGGGCACATGGAGGGTGAGTACTTCTTCCGGCGCGAGGACGGGTCGCGGTTCTCGGCGGAGGTACCGCGGTTCTTGTTGGAGATCGAGTAGGGGAAGGCTGAGTGCCGATTGCCGATTGCCGATTGGGAATGGGGGAATGAAGGAATGGGGGAATGAAGGAATGGGGGAATGACGGAATGGGGGACTGACGCGAGCGGCACCAAGGCAGTTCCCGTTCTCCCGTTCTCCCGTTCTACCGTTCTCCCGTCGTTCCCCCCACTTGCCCCGCCCCCCCTTCCCCTTTCCCTTTCCTTACTATGTCTCTCCGGGAGGCCTTTGCCGGCCAGCTGGCCGCTCTGGGTCTCGAGCCCGGGCCGGTGCTGGTCGCGGTCTCGGGTGGCCCCGATTCCGTGGTGCTGCTCGACTTGCTCGCCCTGACCAGGGACCGCCACGGTCTGGAGCCGATCGTGGCCCACGCCGATCACGGTATCCACCCGCAAAGCGGTGCCGTGGCCCGACGGGTCGAGCGACTGGCCGCCTCCTACGGATTCCCCTGCCTGGTGGGGCGGCTGGCCCTGGGACCCACGGCGGGGGAGACCGCCGCGCGGCGCGCCCGAATCGCCTGGCTTGAGCAGGTCCGTCGCGAACACGGCGCCCAGTCCATCCTTACCGCCCACCAGGCCGACGATCAAACCGAGACGGTCCTGATGCGGTTTCTGCGCGGCTCGGGCCCTGCCGGTCTGGCCGGGATTCGGCGCCGTCAAGGCGTCTGGGTGCGTCCGCTGTTGCCGTTCGGACGGGATGCCCTCGCCCAGCATCTGCGCGAACGGGGTCTTGAGGCCTGGGACGATCCCGCTAACCGGGACCCCAAACACCTGCGCTCCTGGATCCGCATCGCACTCCTGCCCCTGCTGCGTGAGCGCCTTCCCGACCTGGATACCCGCATCCTCGGGGTGGCCCGCCAGGCCGGGCTGCAACGTGCTGCTTGGGACGCCATGTTGGATCAGTTGGCGGAGCTGGATTGGCGGGTCGAGCGGGGTGGCGGTTCGGTAGCCGCGTCGCCCATCCTGGCGTATGATAGGCCCGCGGCCATCGCTCTCCTCCAGGCGATGGCCCGCCGGGTGGGTTTCGTGCTGGGTCCGGCGCGCGCGGCGCGGGCCCTCCGTTTCCTCCGTTCGGCCGGGAGTGGTGCGACGTTTGAGCTGGGGAGCGGCTGGCGTTTCGAGGTGAGCTTCGACCGCCTGTTGCTGTCGGCCTCCGCCGCGTCCGCCGCGCCGGCCACCCTGATGATCGCCGAGCCTGAGCAGAGCCGACTCCGGTCACGAGCGCTGGGGAGAGTGGATGATCACTTGGAGCGTGGAGCCCGCGCCTGTCGAGCAACGGCGCGACCAATGCACCGCCTGGTTCATCCATCAACCGCTGGCGGTGAGACCCTGGCAGACCGGCGAGCGGATCCGTCCGCTGGGCGGACCCGGCCGGCGTCTGGTGGCCCGCTGCTTTCAGGACGCGCGGGTCCCTCGCAGCCGGCGGAACACCTGGCCGGTGTTCGACGCGGGCGGACACGCGGTCTGGATTCCCGGGGTCTGCCGCGGACACGAGCTGATGCCTGCCGCCGGCAGCCGGGCGCTTCGGGTCGATGTCGCGCGAGCCTGACGACCTCCGGCGGACCGGCGGGCGTCGCCTCGGCGCCGTCGTCTTCGACGCCGCCACCATCGGGCGTCGAGTGGCCGAATTGGGCGCCGAGATCGGCGCGGCGTTCCCGGACGGCGAGCTGCTCCTGATCGGGCTGCTCAAGGGCAGCTTCATGTTCCTGGCCGATCTGGTTCGGCAGATCCCCCGGCCGCTCCAGGTGGATTTCCTGGTGGCCCGGCTCCTACGGGATGGAGCGGGCGTCGAGCGGGGTGGTGCGGGTGCTGTATGAGCCGGTGCTCCCGCTCGAGGGCAAGCATATCCTGGTCGTTGAGGATATAATTGATAGCGGGCGCACCCTGTCGGAGCTGATGGGGATGCTACGGCGGAAGAACCCTAAGAGCCTCAGCATTTGCGCCTTCTTGGACAAACGGTTGGTCCCGGCCCCGCCGGAGCTTCGGTTCCTCGGCTTCCCGGCACCGGATCGCTTTCTGGTCGGCTACGGCCTGGATAGCGCGGAAGATTTCCGGCACCTGCCGTTCATCGCGGAAGTGGATAGAGATGGCTGAACGACTCCCGACTCGCCCCCCTGCACCCAACTGGGGCAACCTGAGCAAGAACCTCGCGCTCTGGCTGCTGGTGGCCCTGGTGGCCATGGCTCTGTTCCAGATGATGAGCCGCCAGCGGGCCAACACGCAGGAATTCTCCTACAGCACCTTCAAGCGGCAGCTGGAAGCCGGCAACGTGGCCGAGGTCACGGTGTACGACGGCAAGCAGCTGGAGGGCGACTTCAAGTCCCCCGTCACCCAGGACGGGCGGAGCGCCAAGAGCTTCACCGTGCTGCTCCCGGTCGCCAACAGCGAACAGTTCATCGCCGAGCTGGAAAAGGCCGGCGTGCCCATCTCCGCCAAGGAGCCCAAGGTCGGGATCGCCAACTTCATCGTGGCCGCCCTCCCCTGGATCGTGATCATCGGGCTCTGGCTCTTCCTCCTGCGCCAGCTGCAGGCGGGCGGCAGCCGCGCGTTCTCCTTCGGCAAGTCCAAGGCGAAGCTGCTCACCGGCGACACGCCCAAGATCACCTTCGCCGACGTGGCCGGCGCCGACGAGGCCAAGGTCGAGCTGCAGGAGATCATCGAGTTCCTCAAGGATCCCGCAGAAGTTCACCCGGCTGGGCGGCCGTCTGCCCAAGGGCGCGCTCCTGGTGGGCCCGCCCGGCACCGGCAAGACGCTGCTGGCCAAGGCCGTGGCGGGCGAAGCCGGCCGGCCCTTCTTCTCGATGTCGGGCTCCGATTTCGTCGAGATGTTCGTCGGCGTGGGCGCCAGCCGGGTGCGCGACCTCTTCGAGCAGGGCAAGGCGCACGCGCCCTGCATCATCTTCATCGACGAGATCGACGCCGTGGGCCGCCACCGCGGCGCCGGCCTGGGCGGCGGGCACGACGAGCGGGAGCAGACCCTCAATCAGCTGCTGGTCGAGATGGACGGCTTCGAGTCCAACGAGGGCGTGATCCTGATCGCGGCCACCAACCGGCCCGACGTGCTGGATCCGGCGCTGCTGCGTCCCGGCCGGTTCGACCGCCAGATCGTGGTGGATTCGCCCGACGTGCGGGGCCGCGAAGGCATCCTGCGGGTCCACACCCGGAAGATCCCGCTGGGCTCCGACGTGCGGCTGGACATCCTGGCCAAGGGCACGCCGGGCCTGGCCGGCGCCGACCTCGCCAACCTGGTGAACGAAGCCGCCGTCCTCGCCGCCCGCCGCAACAAGAGCGCTGGTGGACATGGTGGACTTCGAGGACGCCAAGGACAAGGTGATGCTGGGCGTCGAGCGGCGGAGCCTGGTGCTCACCGAGGACGAACGCCGGCTGACCGCCTATCACGAGGCGGGTCACGCCGTGGTCGCGGTCAAGATTCCCGGCAGCGATCCGATCCACAAGGTGACCATCGTGCCCCGCGGGCGCGCGCTGGGGCTCACCGCCTCGCTGCCCGAGGTGGATCGCCACAACTACACCAAGGAGTGGTTGATCGGGAACCTCGCCATGTTCTTCGGCGGCCGGGTGGCGGAGGAGCTGGTGTTCGGTCCCGAGAAGGTGACCACCGGGGCGGGGAACGACATCGAGCGGGCCACCGCCCTGGCTCGCCGGATGGTCACCCAGTTCGGCATGAGCGACCGGATCGGCGCCATGTCGATCGGCGATCGGGAGCAGGAGATCTTCCTGGGCCGCGAGTTTGCCCAGCGGCGCGAGGTCTCGGAGCGGACTTCGGAAATGGTGGACGACGAGGTGAAGCGCCTGATCGACGAGGCCTACACCCGGGCCGGCACCATTCTCTCCGCCAATCGGGATCTGCTCGACCGCCTGGCGGCCGCCTTGCTCGAGCGGGAGACGGTGGACCGGGAGGACCTGGACATCCTGGTCCAGGGCAAGCTGCTGCCGCCGCGGCCCTCGGTGGAGCCCCCCACTGCGGCGGCCACCGTCGGCCCGGTCGCCAAGCCCGACCAGGCGGGGGCGCGCGGTCCTATCCTGGGGGCACCGCCGCCCGAGCCGGCCGGCGCGTGATCGTCACCCCGCTGGCGGTGCATTCGCCGCGGGCCATTCGCGAACTCCTTCGGTCGGCAGGGTGGGATGAGCTTCGGGCCGAGGCCGCCGCAGCGGGTCTCGGCCCGTCGGCTGTCCGGATCGGTGGGCTCACTCAGCCGGTCATCGAGAGTCTGGTCCATCAGGCCGGCCGGTTGGGTCTGGAAGTCCTGACCGGAGACGACTGGGCCGTGGTGGCCGGCAGCTACTCCCGGCTCGGCGCACTGGCTCGGCCGTGGCTGCTGCCGCCGGAACTGGCCGAGCTGGGCCAACAACTGGGCCTGGCGGTGCCTCCCGACCCGGCGCCGGCCTGGGTCACTGCCCGCGGCACCGTGAGCCTCGATGGGCCGGTCATCGTCGGCATCCTCAACGTCACTCCCGACAGCTTCAGCGACGGCGGGCGGTTCACCGGTCTCGACGCCGCGCTGGCGCAGGCCGATCGCCTGCTGGCCGAAGGGGCGGTGGTAGTGGATGTGGGAGGAGAGTCCACGCGTCCGGGGCAGACCCCGGTTCCCCCCGAGGAAGAACTGGGGCGGGTCCTGCCGGTGCTCGAGGCCCTCGTGGCCCGGCACCCCAACGCGCTGTTCTCGGTGGACACCGTCAAGGCGAGCGTGGCGGAAGCGGCCCTCGCGGCGGGCGCGGCCGTGATCAACGACGTCTCCGCCTTCCGGCTCGACCCGGGCATGGGCACCGTCGCCGCGCACACCGGGAGCGGGGTCGTGCTCATGCATTCGCGCGGCACCGTAGCCGAGATGGCCACCATGGAGCACGCCGACTACGGGGACGACGTGGTCAGAGCGGTGCGGAGCGAGCTGCAGAACGCGCTGAGCGCAGCCCTCGAGGCGGGCGTGGCCCCGGAACGGATCGTGCTCGACCCCGGTTTGGGATTCGCCAAGTCTCCCGAGCAGAGCCTCCGCCTCCTCGACGGGCTGGAGTCGCTGGTCGCGCTGGGTCGCCCGCTGCTGGTGGGACCCTCCCGCAAGCGCTTCCTCGGCGCCGTGACCGGACTCGAGGTCGGCGCTCGGGACGGCGCCACCGCCGCCGCGTGCGTGGTGGCCTACGAGCGGGGGGCCAGGCTTTTCCGGGTCCACAACGTGGCGGCCACCCGCGATGCGCTGGCCGTGGCCCACGCCATCCGGAGCCGGTGAGCGCCCCATTCCCCCTACATTAAAGCGTTCCCCAGACGTAAATTGCACGCTTATGGCGTACCCAGGCTTGGCCGAGCGGGTGGGCCAGGTGCGCGGGCTGATCGCAAGCCATCAGGGGCGCCGGGGCTGGACCCATCCGGTCACGATCGTGGCCGTGACCAAAGGTCACGAACCTGAGGCGGTGCGCGCCGCCTTTGCCGCCGGGCTCGCGGTCATCGGCGAGAACCGGGTGCAGGAGGCCTTGGCCAAGCAGGAGCTGCTCCGGGATTGCCCGGTCGAGTGGCACCTGATCGGGACCCTGCAGCGCAACAAGGCCAAACACGCGATCGGGCGGTTCGCCCTGATCCATTCGGTGGACCGTCTGGATCTCGCGGTCGAGTTGAATCGGCGCGCGGCGCCCGACGCGGTGCAGGACATTCTGGTGCAGGTCAATTGCTCCGCCGAGCCCCAGAAGGGCGGGGTCGAGCCCTCCGAGCTGCCGGCGCTGCTGGAGGGGGTTCGGCCACTCGAGCACCTGCGGGTGCGGGGGCTCATGACGATGGCGGAGCTGACCGAAGACCCCGAGCGCCAGCGGGCCGCGTTCCGCCGGTTGCGGGAGCTGCGGGACCAGGCGGCACAGCGGGGCGATTCGCTGCCGGAGCTCTCGATGGGCATGTCCGGCGATTACCTCGTGGCGGTCGAAGAAGGCGCCACGATGGTGCGGCTGGGCACCCTGCTCTTTGGGGAACGCGCCGTATGACCGAAGACGTCTTTCATCTCACGCCGCACGACGTCCGCTGCCAGGAATTCCACAGGGCGATGCGAGGCTACGATCGCCTGCAGGTGGATGACTTCAAGGCACGGGTCGCCGACGAGATGGAGCGCCTGCTGCGGGAGCGGGCCCAGCTCGACGAGCGGATCCGGAACTTCCAGGAACAGCTGCGCGCCTTTCGCGAGCGGGAACAGGCGATGAACGACGCCCTGGTCGCCGCGCAGCAGCTCCGGGAGGAGGTCAAGGTCCAGGCCGACCTGCAGGCCGAGACCATTCTGCGGGAAGCCCGCGCCGAGTCGATGCGGATCGTGGCGCGGCCCATCAGGAGGACCAGCAGCTGCGGGAGCGGCCCGAGACGCTGCACCGGCAGTTCGCCACCTATCTCGCCAACTTCCGCGCCCTGCTCGAGCGGCACCTCGGCGAAGTCGAGGGCTACCAGGCCCACACGCAGGTCATGCACCAGGTCCAGACCGAGCTGCTGCTCAAGCGGCAGGCATGACCGGCGTCCGTCCCTCTACGAGCAGGTCCAGGCCGCCGTCAGCCGCCATCCGCGCCCGCACCTCGGCGCGACCGGAGGCGGCCATCATCCTCGGCACCGGCCTCGGCGGGCTGGCCCGGGAAATGACCAGGCCGAGCACGGCGATCCCCTACGCAGGACATTCCCGGCTTTCCCCTCTCGACCGTCGAGACCCACGCCGGCCGGCTGCTCTTCGGCAGCCTGGGCGGCCGGCCGGTCGTGGCGATGCAGGGCCGCTTTCACCGCTACGAGGGGTACACGCTCCAGCAGGTGACCTTTCCGGTGCGCGTGCTGCACGCGCTCGGGCGCCCGGACGCTGATGGTCTCGCAACGCCTGCGGCGGCATGAATCCCGCTCTGGGCGCCGGGCGACCTGGTGCTGCATCAGCGATCACATCAACCTGCTGGGCGACAACCCGCTGATCGGCCCCAACGACGACCGGCTGGGTCCCCGCTTCCCGGACATGTCCGCGCCCTACGACCCGGCGCTGCGCGCGCTGGCCCGGCGACTCGCGCTGGAGCTGGGCATCGTGCTGCGGGAGGGCGTCTACGTCGCGGTGACCGGGCCCAATCTCGAGACCCGCGCCGAGTACCGGATGCTGCGCGGCGATCGGCGCCGACGTGGTCGGGATGTCCACCGTGCCCGAGGTCATCGTCGCCGTGCACGAGGGCATGCGGGTGCTCGGCATCTCGATCATCACCGACCAGTGCCTGCCCGACGCGCTGGAGCCGGCCGAGATCGGGCGGATCATCGCGATCGCGAACCGGGCGGAGCCGTCGCTGACCCGGCTGGTGGCCCGCGTGGTGGAGCGGCTCGCCTGATGGCCGTTCCCCGCCTGGCCCGACCTCGTCGCCGACCAGCTCGAGCGCCAACTGCTGGAGCAGTGGGAGCCGAAGGGCTCTTCCAGCGGACCCTCGAGGCCAGCGCGGCAGGGCCAGCCGTTCGTCTTCTTCGAGGGCCCGCCCACCGCCAACGGCCGGCCCGGGATCCATCACGTCTTCGCCCGGACCATCAAGGACCTGATCTGCCGCTATCACGCGATGCAGGGCGAGTCGGTCACCCGCATCGCCGGGTGGGACACCCACGGGCTGCCGGTCGAGATCGAGGTCGAGAAGCAGCTCAAGCTCAACGGCAAGAAGGACATCGAGGAGTACGGGGTGGCCAAGTTCAACGCGCTCGTGCCGGCAGAGCGTCTTCACCTACAAGGCGGACTGGGAGACAGCTCTCCGACCGGATCGGCTACTGGCTCGACTACGAGCACCCCTACATCACCTACAGCAACGAATACATCGAGACGGTCTGGTGGCTGCTGCGCCGGCTGTACGAGCAAGGGGCTGCTGTACCGCGGCCACCGGGTGCTGCCCTACTGCCCGCGCTGCGGCACCGTGCTCTCGAGCCACGAGCTGGCGCTGGGCTACGAGAAGATCCAGGACCAAGTCGATCTACGTGACCTTCCCGCTCGACGACGAGCGGCCGCGAGCTGGTGGTCTGGACCACCACGCCGTGGACGCTGCCGTCCAACGTGGCCGTGGCGGTCCATCCCGATCTCGAGTACGGCGACGTACCGGAGCCGGCGATCACCCGGATCGTCGATTCATCGTCGCCACGGCGCGCGAGGAGCAAGCTGCCGAGGAAGCTCGCTAGGGCGCGCCGAGTATCGCGCGAGGTCGGCGCGCCGCGTTCCCGGGACGAGCGCTGGCCGGGCTCCGCTACCGTCGCCCGCTCGACGTGGTCCCGCTGCCGGAGGGAACGAGCCACTCGGTCGTGATCGCCGGCGACTTCGTCACCGCCGACGACGGCTCCGGCATCGTGCACATGGCGCCGGCCTTCGGCGCCGACGACTACGCCGCCGGCCAGGAGCACGGGCTGGCGCTGGCTGCGGCCGGTCGCCGCCGACGGCACCTTCAGCGGGCACCACCTGGCCCGAGATCGAGGGCCGGCTGGTCACCGCGCGAGGAGACCAACGATCTCATCATCCGCCGCCTCAAGAGCGACGGCCGCTGGCTCCAGACCGAGCAGCACGAGCACGACTATCCCCTCTGCTGGCGCTGCGACAGCAAGCTGATCTACTACGCGCGCGACTCCTGGTTCGTCGCGCACCTCGGCGGTCAAGGAGCGGATGCTGGAGGTCAACCGTCGGGTCGACTGGCATCCGCCCGAGGTGGGAGCGGGCCGCTTCGGCGAGTGGCTGGAGAACAACGTGGACTGGGCGCTCTCCCGCGACCGCTACTGGGGCACGCCGCTGCCGGTGTGGGTCTGCGACCGGGATCGCGGCGCACGTCGAAGTGATCGGGAGCTACGCCGAGCTGGCCGAGCGCTGGGGCCAGGCCGCTGCCGGCGGACTTCGATCCGCACAAGCCGCACATCGACACCTACACCTGGCCCTGCGCCTGCGGCGGGCACCATGCGCCGCGCTCCGGAGGTGATCGACGCCTGGTTCGACTCCGGGCTCGATGCCCTACGCGCAGTGGCACTACCCGTTCGAGCACGAGGCCGAGTTCCAGACCCACTTCCCGGCCGACTACATCTGCGAAGGGGTGGACCAGACCCGGGGCTGGTTCTACTCCCTGCTGGCGATCGCGATGACCGCCTTCGACAGGCCCGCCTACCGCAACGTGATCGTGAACGAGCTGGTGCTGGACGCCGAGGGCCAGAAGATGTCCAAGAGCAGGGGAAACGTGGTGGACCCCTGGGACATGATGCGGAGAGTTCGGCGCCGACACCGTGCGGCTCTATCTGCTGGCGTCGAGCCAGGTCTGGCTGCCCAAGCGCTTCGATCCGCGCGCCATTCCCGAAGTCACCGGCAAGTTCTTCGATACCCTCAAGAACACCTACCGCTTCTTCGCGAGCTACGCCGGAGATTGGAGGCCCCGGCGATTCCGGCGGCGAGGTCGACCGCTGGCGGACCGGTGGCTCCGGAGCCGGCTCGAGGCCACCGTGGACGCGGTCGCCCGCGGCCTGGGACGGCTACGACGTGACCACCGGCCTGCGGGCCCTGATGGACTTCGTGGTGGACGACCTCTCCAACTGGTACGTGCGGCTCAACCGCGCCCGCTTCTGGGCGCCGGACAAGGACGCCGACCCGGCGGCGGTGGCGACGCTCCACGAGGCGCTGGTCACGGTGAGTCGTGCTCCTGGCGCCCGCCGCCCCGTTCGCCAGCGACTGGCTGCACCGTGCGCTGGCGGAGGGACTCGGTGCACCTGGCGCGGTTTCCGGAGACGGCACGCCGACGGGATCCGGCCCTGGAGGCGGCGATGGACGCGGTGCGACGGCTGGCCTCGCTGGCGCGCGGCCGGGCGCGAGGTGGTCAAGCTGCGGGTGCGCCAACCGCTGGCCCGGATGCAGGTCGCGGTCCCGGCGGCAGTGCGGGGCCCGGCCTTTCGACCGCTGCTCGAGCTCCTGCGCCAGGAGGTCAACGTCAAGCAGGTGGAAGTCGTGGCCTCCGACGCCGAGCTGGTCCGGCTCAGGGCGAAGGCCAACTTCCGCTCCCTGGGCAAGCGCTTCGGCAAGCGAAACGCCGGCCGTGGCGGCTGCCGTGTCGCCAGCTTGACGCCGAACAGCTGCGGGCCCTGGAGGCGGGGCGGGAGGCCAGCCTGGAGGTGGACGGCGCGCGACGATCACCTATCTTTCAGAGGATGTGGTCGTCGAGCGGGAGGTGGCCAGCGACTGGCTGGTCGCAGAGCGACGGCCCCTTCGTGGCGGCGCTCGACCCGCACCTCACCGACGAGCTGACGCGGGAAGGCCTGGCGCGGGAGTTGGTCCACCGGGTGCAGCGCCTCCGCAAGGACGCCGGGTTTACCTTTACGCTGACCGGATCGAGCTGGCCGTGTCCGGGCCGGCGCCCGGTGCTGGAGGCGGCGCGGGAACACGCGGAGTTCATCCAGGCGGAGACCCTGGCCCGGCGATTCGAGGTCGGCGCGCCGCCTGCCGGCGCCCGACTCGAGCAGCAGGTGGATCGATCTGAACGGCCACCCGGTGGTGGTCGGAGTGCGACAACTACGAGGACGGCCGGGCGCCGCCGGTCCCAACCGACGGGGACCGGTCAGGGATGAACAAGAAGCAGCTGACCCATTTCGAGAAGCGCCTGCTGGAGGAGCGGGCCCGCGTCATGAAGGAGCTCGGGTACTACGACGAGTCGTTCAACGCGACGCTGCAGTCCTCCGACGGCGACCTGTCCTCCTACTCGTTCCACATGGCGGACCAGGGCACCGACGCGATGGAGCGCGAGAAGCAGTTCCTGTTCGCCTCGCCAGGAGGGCCGCTACCTCTGGCACGTGAACGAGGCGCTGCGGCGGCTGTACGGGACGCCGGACAAGTTCGGGCACTGCCACAGTGCGGCGACGAGATCAACTTCGAGCGGCTCGACGCGCTGCCGCACGCCCGGCTCTGCATCAAGTGCAAGGAAAAGGAAGAAGATGGCAAGCGCCGCTGAGCGCCAGGCGTCTTCTGGAGCACCGGGGCTGGTCGGTGGTGGTGCCGTGGACTTCCTGATCACCAAGATGGTCGCCGAGGCGCGTCCTGCTCCGCACCGCCGGGTCTGCCGGTCCTGGGGGACTGGTTCCAGCTCCGCCTGGTGTACAACTCCGGGCGCCGCCTTCGGGCTCCACGTGGGTCCCTACTCCCGCTGGATCTTCCTCGCCGTGGCGCTGGTCGCGGTGGTCGCTGCTCTACCGGATGTCGCTGCAGCACGCCCGCCCGGCGACCGCTTCCGGCAGCTGGCGCTGGGCCCTGGTCAGCGGCGGCGCCGCTGGGCAACCTGATCGACCGGATCCGGAGCCCGCAGGGCGTGGTGGACTTCCTCGACGTCGGCGTCGGCGTCCATCGCTGGCCCACCTTCAACGTGGCCGACATGGCCGTCAGCTGCGGCGCCATCGCGCTGGCCATCTCCCTCTGGCGCGAGGACGCTCGGCAGGCGGGCGGAGAAGAGGTCTCGCAGTCGGTTGACGCCCGGATGGCGGAAAGCGGAGTGAGGACCGCCGTGCCCTCGCCGCCTCCCAGTCCTCCGTCCCCAGCCCTCAGTCCTTTCGCTTCCTGGTCAGCGCCTCCACGACCGAGCGCCTCGACCGCTTCCTCGCCGATCAGCTTCAGCTCTCCCGCACCCAGGCCGCCCGGCTGGTCGCCGCACAAGGCGGTGCGGGTCAACGGCGACCGTGCCCGCGCCTCCCGGACTGCTCGTGCGCGGGGACGAAGTCGCGGTCGATATCCCGGACCGCCGCGACCGCCCCGCACGCTGCAGCCGGCCGCCATCCCGCTCACCGTGGTCTTCGAGGACGAGCATCTCGCCGTCATCGACAAGCCGGCCGGTCTGGTGGTCCATCCCGCGCCCGGGGCACTGGCAGGACACGCTGGTGAACGCGCTGGTGGCCCGCGGCACCACGCTCTCCTCGGCAGGCGCCGAGGGCCGGCCCGGCATCGTGCACCGGCTCGATCGCGACACCTCCGGCCTCATGGTCGTGGCCAAGACCGACCTGGCGCATCGCCGGCTGGGCGCGGCCCTCGCGGCCCGGCGGGTCGACGCGCCGACTACGCGGCGCTCGCCTGGGGGCACCTCGACCAGAGTCCCACCGTGATCGAAGCGCCGATCGCGCGGCATCCCCGCGACCGCAAGCGCATGGCCGTGATCCGAGCGGGGGCGCGCCGCCCGGACCGATGCCTATCGTCGTGGCGCGGTTCGACCTGGTGGACCTGCTGCGACTCGAGCTGCACACCGGCCGCACCCACCAGATCCGGGTGCATCTGGCCCACATCGGCCATCCCGTGGTCGGGGATCCGGTCTACGGGGGCGGCGGGAGCCGCCGGATTCGAGCGGCGCCCGCCGCCGCGCTGCGCTCGTCCTCGAAGCGGCTCACCCCACGCCAGGCCCTGCACGCCGCGTTTCTGGCCTTCCGCCACCCCGCGACCGGGGCTCCGCTTGAATTTCGCTCCGAATGGCCGGCCGACCTCCGGCCCGCCCTGACGCAGGCCGCCGGCGGCGACGTTGCTGATTCCATCCCCTTTCGTATCTTCGTTTCTTTAAAGAACATGGCTGATGCCTCGCCGGTCTCGTCTAGTGGTCTTTCAGGTCGCGCGACTTGATCTGCGCCGTCCCCGTTGCCATCGTGCGCGAGATCATCCCGACCCAACCCGCGACCCGGATACCCGGCGCGCCGACGCGCAGTCGATGGGCTGGTCAATGTGCGGGGCTCCCTGCTCACCGTCGTCGAGCGGCCATCTGGTGCTCGAGCGTCCGCAGACGCCGGCAGCCGGATCGCTCCGTGCTGGTGCTCGAGGTAGCGGCGGAAGTGGCTGGGACTCGAGGTGGACGAGGTGCTCGATCTCGTCGACGTACCTCCCGACGACCTCGCGCCCAAGGAGGCGCTCCCCGGACTCGATCCCCGCCTGGTCCGAGCCGTGGGCGCGCCGGCAATGACGACGTCTTCGTGGTGCTCGACACCGAGGCGCTGCTGGCGCCGCCTGATCGCGGAGTGAACCGGCGTCCAGTCGCCGAACCCGTTCGCAAGAGGAGGATCGCGTGAGCCATACCGTACTCGTCTGCGACGACGCCATCTTCATGCGCACGATGATCAGCGACATCCTCGCGCAGGCGGGCTTCGAGGTCGTCGGCGAGGCCGAGACCGGGCGCGAGGCGGTCGAGAAGTACCGCACAGCTCAAGCCCGACCTGGTCACCATGGACATCGTGATGCCCGACATGGGCGGCATCGAGGCGGTGCGCGAGATCTGCAAGACCGATCCCGACGCCAAGATCCTGATGTGCAGCGCCATGGGCCAGCAGGCGCTGGTGGTCGAGGCGATCCAGGCGGGCGCCAAGGACTTCGTGGTCAAGCCGTTCCAGCCCTCGCCGCGTGCTCGAGGCGGTACAGCGCGTCCTCGGTTGACTGATGGATCGATCGCGCTACGCCGCCCTCTTCCTGACGCGAGAGCCGCGAGCACCTCAGCACCTGCAACCAGCTCCTGCTCGAATGGGAGCGCGATCCCAGGCCACCGAGCCGGTCGACCGGGATCTTCCGCGCCATGCACACCCTCAAGGGCATGGCGGCGCGCGATGGGCTTCAGCAACCTCACCGAGCTGGCCCACCGGGCCGAGACCCTGCTCGACGTCCTCCGGAGCGAGCCGGCCGCCACGCACGAGTTCCACGACCTGCTGTTCCGCGATCGTGGACGCGCTGGAGGCGGGCGTGAGCGAGGCGGTCGCGGGCGGGGATGCGCGGCTCGACTTCCGGGCCCTGCTGGCCGAGCTGGACTCGGCATCGCTGCTCCGGCCACCGGCAGCTGGGCCGTCCCCGTGCGCGAGCCCGAGCCGGCCGGCCCCGGACCCGGGCGCGCGGTGCGGGTGGCGATTCGCCCCGACGCCCCGATGCGCGGCGCCCGCGCCCTCCTCGCGCTGCGGCGGGCCGAGGCCCTGGGCCGGGTCACCGCCGTGCGTCCGGCCGCCGAGCGCCTTCGAGCACGAGGAATTCGACGGGCGCTTCAGCTTCCGGCTGGAGAGTGAGGCGACCGATGCCGCGGCCGTCGAAGCGATCTCCTCGGTGGGCGACGTCGCCTCGGTGGCCCTGGGCGAGGAGACCGCGCCCGCCGCCACCGGTGCCACCGGCGGCACCGCCGGTCGCTCGCGACAGATCCGGGTCGACCTGGCGCCGGCTCGACGCGCTGATGAACCAGGTGGGCGAGCTGGTCGTCGCCAAGGGGCGGCTGGCCGACCTGGTGGCCGCGGACGGCTCGCCCGAGCTGCAGGCCGTGAGCGCCCGGATCGCCCGGGTGGTCGGCGAGATGCAGACCGAGATCATCCAGGCGCGGATGACCCCGGTGTGGCAGGTCTTCGATCGGTTTCCCCGCGTGGTGCGCGACCTGTCGCGGCAGCTGGGCAAGCGGATCGCGTTCGAGGTCGAGGGCGAGGAGATCGAGCTGGATCGGGCGATCCTGGACGAGATCGGCGATCCGCTGCTCCACCTGCTCCGCAACGCCGTCGATCACGGCATCGAGTCGCCCGCCGAGCGGCAGAAGCGCGGGCAAGCCGCCCGAGGGGCGGATCCCGCTGACCGCCAGTCGGGACCGGACCAGCGTGGCCATCCGGGTCGTCGGACGACGGCCGGGGCATCGACCGGGCGACGCATCCTGGCCAAGGCCAGTCCGGGAGGGCGTGGTCGAGCGGGGCACCACCAGCGCTGAGCGACGACCAGCTGCTCCGGGTGCTGGCCCGGCCAGGCTTCACCACCGCCACGCACGGTGACCGACGTCTCGGGCCGCGGCGTGGGCATGGACGCGGTGGTGTCACGGCTGCGGGCGCTGGGAGGCTCGCTCGAGTTCGACACCGACCGTCGGGAAGGGCACCACCTTCACCCTTCGGATCCCCTCGACCCTGGCGATTCGTCCGCGCGCTGCTGGCGCGGGTCGGCGACGAGCGCTATGCCGTCCCGCTGGGCAGCGTGGCGGAAACGGTGGAGTTCGATCTCCTCGGCGGTGGTCTCGCTGCACGGCAAGGAGGCCCTGGTGCTCCGGGAGGAGGTGATCCCGACCGTGCACCTCCGCGAGCGGCTCGGTGTGGGCGGGACCCAGCCGCCGGGTCGGCCGCCCGACCTTGATTCTCGAGGTGGGAGGGCGGCGGGCCGCGCTGGTGGTGGACGCGCTGGTTGGGCAGCAGGAAATCGTGGTGGAGCCGTTCGACGCGCCCCAGCGGGATGCTCCCGATTTTCAGCGGTGCGACGATTCTCGGCGACGGCGAGCCGGTCCTGATCCTGGACCCGGCGGCGCTGGTCTAAGGAGCCGGCATGGACGACGTCCGCGACCTGCACGCGCTCCAGCGGGACGCGCTACGCGAAGTGGCCAACATCGGGGCCGGCCACGCCGCGACCGCGCTGTCGCAGCTGACCAACCGCACCATCATGATCAGCGTGCCGCGAGGTGAATATCGCGCGCCTCGAAGAGGTGCCCGAAGCGCTCGGCAAGCCCGACGACGTGATCGCCGCCGTCCTCATGCACATGATGGGCGACCTCACCGGGCGGACCCTGGTCCTGTTTCCCGAGCCCTCGGCCCGCACCCTCTGCGACATCCTGCTCCGCAAGTCGTTCGGCACCACCACCGACTTCGGCGCCATGGAGCAGTCCGGCCTCAAGGAGGTCGGCAACATCCTCAGCAGCGCCTACCTCAACGCGCTGAGCGACTTCATGGGGATGATGCTGGTGCCCTCGGTGCCCAGCCTGGCCATCGACCTCTGCGGCGCCGTGCTGACCTCGACCTACATGAACTTCGGCTTCGACCGCGACTTCGTCTTCTGCGTCGAGACCGAGTTCCTGCTGGACGACCCCAACGTGCACACTCCGGGGTCACTTCCTGCTGCTGCCGGACCTGGCCGTCGCTGCGGGCCATCTTCGACGCCATCCGCCTGACCTGAGGGCGCCGATGACCGCCCCCGCGCCGTCGGAACGCGACCTCGCCGTCATCCGGTCCTTCGCCCGGCGGATCGATCCCTCCGATGCCGGGGCCCACAACAACCTCGGCGTCCTCTACTACCAGAAGGGGCTGATCGCCGAGGCGATCGCCCAGTTTCTCCGCGCCCTCGAGCTCGATCCCCGCATGCAGGTGGCCCAGGGCAACCTCGAGATCGCCTACCGCGCGACCGGCTACTACGACCGGCGGGTGGCGGAGCTCCGGGACAAGGTCCGCCGCGCCCCCGACGACCGCGACGCCCGCTGGGAGCTGGGCCGCACCTTCGCCGCCTGGGCCAGCACCACGAGGCGCTGGCCGAGTTCGAAGCCATCCTCGCTCGGCGGCCCCAGGACGTGGCCTGCCTGATTCAGCTGGGCCTGGCCGAAAAGGCGCTGGGACAGCTGGACAAGGCGTGCGAATACTTCCGCCGGGCCTGCGCGCTCGACCCCCACAGCTCGGTGACCCTCTTCTACTACGGCGAGACCCTCTACAACCGGGGCATCAACGAGCAGGCCCGCGAGGTCCTGGAAAAGGCGGTCGGCACGCAATCCCGACAACGCCGACGCCCACTACCTCCTCGCCTTCGTCTGCGGCGACCTGGGCGACCACTCGGCCGCGCAGACGGCGACCAAGCGGGCGATCACGCTGAACCCGACCTTCGCGCGGGCCCAGAGCAACCTCTCGCTGGAACGCTACCGCGACCCGACGGGCAGCGCTCGGCGCTCCCGGGAAACGGAGCGCCCGGCCATCGCCGAGGGCGGCGCGCTGGCCCACTACAACCTGGGTCTCGCCTTCCGGCAGAAGGGCTACTACACCGAGGCGCTGCGCGAATACCGCTTGGCGCTCGAAGCCGGCGAGGAGCGCCCGCTGGTGCCCCAGGCGATGGCCGAGCTGCACCTGCTCCGCCGCAGCTTCCCCGCCGCCCTCGAGCTGTACGACGCGCTGGCCGCGGGAGCTCTCGGAGTCGCCCAAGATCTGGAACGAACGCGGGGTCTGTCTCCACCAGTCGGGCCGGCGAGAGCAGGCCCGCGCCTCCTATCAGCGCGCCACCGAGTTGGACCCCAACTACGCGCTGGCCTGGAACAACCTCGGCGTGTTGCTCACCGGCAGTCCCCGCGACCAGAACGAGGCGGAGAACTCCTTCCTGCAGGCCCTGAACGCGCAGCCTGATCTGGAGACCGCGCGGCTCAACCTGGCGCTCTTCCAGCTGCAGCGGCGTGCGCTGCAGCCCGCGCTCGAAGCCTACCGCCAGGTGGTGGGGCTCCGGCCCGAGTCGCCGCTGGCCTGGAACGGCATCGGCCTGGTGCTGGTCGAGCTCAAGCGGTACGAAGACGCCAAGAACGCCTTCTCGCGCGCCATCGACGCCGATCCCAATCTCGCCTCGGCCCACTACAACCTCAGCTTCACCCTGAGCCACCTGGGGGACTTCGACGGCGCCCTCCGCGCCACCAAGCGGGCGCTGGAGCTCGAGCCCTACTACGTGGCGCAGAAGTACTCCCTGGCGATCGATCTCCAGTACGAAAACGCGACCATCGCCATCCCGCCCCAGATCTCGGCGGATGTGGACGCGTCGGAAGCGAGCGCGGAATTCGCCTTCGACGGCGCACTACTGGACCAGATCTTCGACGATCTCGCCATGCCCACTCCTCCGGAGGCCGCCATCCCGGCCCCGCAGGAGGATCCGCTGGCGCTGGCCAGCGACTACGTGGGCAAGGGGCTGTTGGAGCTGGCGTCGGCCGAGCTGGATCGCGCCGTGCACCGGGGCGCGCCGGCCGCCCGGGCCTCGGTGGTGCAGGGCAACATCTTCGCCAAGCGGGGCCTCCACGGCGAAGCCCTGGAGCGGTACCGCGAGGCGTTGATGCAGGAGCCCGGGCTGAACGAGGCGCGCATGGGAGAGGTCCAGGCGCTGCTCGCGCTCGACCGCGGCACCGAGGCGGCGGGGCGGGCCGATGAGCTGAGCCGGGTCACCCCGGACGACGTGGAGGTCCTGGTGGTCGCAGCGCGGGCCCGGCTCGCCGCCAACGATCCCGAGGGTGCGCTGCAATCGCTCAAGGCGGCCCAGGCGCGGACACCGGGGCGGGTCGATCTCCTGCAACTGGAGGCCCGGATCGCGGCGCGTTCCAACCGACCCGAGGACGCAGTGGCAGCCTATCAAGCGGCCCTGCAGCTCGACCCGTCGGTGGCGCAGGTCTGGTTCGAGTTGGGCCAGGTGGAGGAGGGGCGGGAGAACTGGGTGGCCTCGCGGCTGGCCTATCAGCGTGCGCTCGATCTGCTCCCCTCGTTCATCGAGGCGGCCCTGGCGATGGCGGATCTGGTCCGCCGGGTGGACTCTGCGGCCGCGGCGGTGGAGCTGCTCATCCGGGTCCTGGAGACCGAGCCGTGGGATCTCGACGCCCTGTTCCTCCTGGGTCGCACCCTGCTGGACGATGGCCGGGCGGACCGCGCACTCGAAGCATTTCAGCGGGTGCTCCGGTTCCAGCCCGACCACGAGGGCGCCCTGTTTCATCTGGGCGTCGCCCTGGCCCGGCTGCGGCGCTACCCCGAGGCAGTCGCCGCCTGGGAACGGTCCCACCAGGTCAACCCCAGCGGCCCTTATGCCCAGGCCGCGCGTCGCCACGCGCGATCGGCCCGGGAGCTCCACCACATCTTCGCGGCCGCAGCGAGTTAGCCGGTGGCGATCGAGGGCCCGCTGAAGGAGCTGAGCATCCACGATGTCTTCCAGCTCCTGGATCTGAGCCACAAGACCGGTGCGCTGCGGGTGCGCTCGGAGTTGCGCCAGAACGCCGGCGTGGTCTCCTTCGACGAGGGCCACGTGGTCGGCCGCGGAGATCCTGACTAACCCCCACCCGCTGGGGGGGCTCCTGATGCGGTCGGGGAAAGTGGGGGAGGAGGCGCTGGCCCGGGCCCGGGCGGCCCAGGCCGGAGGCGATCCCCGCCGCCTGGGCGAAATCCTGATCGAGCAGGGCGCCATCACGCCCAAGGAGCTCGAGCGCCAGGTCCGGCTTCAGATCGAAGAGGTAGTCTTCGAGCTGATGGGGTGGTCGGAGGGATATTTCGCCTTCGAGGAAGGAAGCGGAGCCGCCTTGCCCGCCGAAGCACTGATCCGCATTCCGACCTCGGTGCTGCTGATGGAAGCCGCCCGCCGGATCGACGAGTGGAGCCGGATCGAGAAGAAGATCCCGCACTTGGGAATCGTGCCGATCCTGGCTCCCGCCGGCGAGGGCACCGACGTGATCGATCTGTTGCCCGACGAGTGGGAGGTCCTCTCGGTGGTGGATGCTCAGCGGGACGTGAAGGGGATCGCCCAAGCGCTGGGGGCGCCCGAGTTTGACGTCTCCAAGACGCTCTTTGGTCTGGCCAGTGCCGGAATTATCCTGTTGGAGGATCGGCCCCGGCGGCGCGTCAGCGAGTCGGACGGCGGCGAGCTGCGGCGCCTGGTTCGCCAGGTCGAGGATCATCTCGCGGCCGGCGACCCCGCCTCGGCGCTGGCCGTGGCGGAGGGGCTGGTGAGCGCGCACCCGCATCAACCGCTGGCCCACCTCGCCCGCGGCCGGGTGCTGCTCGCGGTGGCGCGCTACGACGAAGCCGCCGAGGCCCTCTGGATGTCGGCCGAGCTGGACCCGGTCTCGGCCCCCGCGCGCCGATTGTTGGGCTTCTGTCTGCTGGGCCAGGGACGCTTCCGGGAAGCGGCGGACGAGTGGGATCGTTGGCGGCAGCTGGGGCCGCAGGCGGCGGAGGAAGAGACCCAGCAACCGATCGTCGAGCGGGTGCGGCAGGCCGCTCTCACCATCGACGTGGCGCTACGAGGAATTCGTGATTGACGACATCCGGGCCTGGACGGCCGAGCTCGCTGCCGACCCGTCCAGCCTGATCTTCCTGCGGCTGGGCGAGGCGCTCCGGCGCCGGAGCCAGATCGAGGCGGCCCTCAAGGTCGCGGTGGCCGGCCTTACCCGGTATCCCCATCTGCCCGACGCCCACGACCTCTACGCCCGGATCCTCTCCGATGCGGGGGATCTGGAGCGTGCCTTCGACGAGTGGGACATGACCCTCCGCCTGGCCCCCACCCACGCCGGGGCTCTCAAGGGGATCGGCTTCCTCTATTTCCGCGCGGGCGAAAACGAGCTGGCGCTGCAGCACCTGGAGGCCGCCCTGCAGGAAAACCCCGGCGACGAGGGACTGGCCCAGGCCGTGGATCGCGTGCGCGATCTGCTGCAACCCCCTCCGCCCGAGGCCGCCGAACCCGAGAGCGAGCCGTCGGCGCCGGCGCCCACCCCGGACGATCGGGTGTTGCTGGTCGATGCGGGCGGGTTGCCCATTCGCGGTCATCTCTCCGATCCAGCCGGTGTCGAGATCGGGGAGCGGATCGGCGCCCTGCTGGCCGGCACCGCGCGCGAAGCGGCTCGCGCCGCCGGTCTGCTCGGCCTGGGGGAATGGCAGGGGCTGCTGATGGAGTGCACCGAGGCCAATCTCTGCCTGGTCAAGCCGACGCCCGAGACCTTCCTGTGTGAGGTGCAGGACGCCGAGGTCCCGATCGGACAGCTGGGTCTCCGGGCCGAGCGGACCGCGCGCGCGGCCCGGCGCTGGCTGGAGGCGATGCGATGAGCCGTACCTATCTCACGCTGCTCGATCCCCTCACCCGCCTGGTTGGTGCCCGCGGCGCGATGATCGTCTCGGCGAATGACGGGTTGGTGGTCGCTGAATTCCTGATGGAGAACGTCAAGGGATCGGCCCTCGCCGCCTTGGCTGCCAGTCTCTCCAACCGGGTGGCCCAGGTGGTGGAGACCTCGGGACGCGGCGCCCCGCGCTTCCTCCAGCTCCAGGCCAAAGGCGGATCGGTCTTCGTGGCCCCGGCTCCCGCGGAGCTGATCCTGGTGCTGCTGACCGGTCCCGAGACCGCCGCCGGCGCGGCCCGGCTGGAGATGCTGCAGGCCGCGGAGCGGATGGCCTGATGCGCACGGTCGAGCCCTGGGTGGCCGAGCCGCTCAACGCCTTCGTGACCGAATCGTCGGCCCGCCTCACGCTGCTGATGACCAGCTCGGGCCAGGTGGTGGCCCAGCACGGATTCGCTGGGGCGCTGGACGTGATGTCGGCCGCGGCGCTGGGCGCCGGCATCATGGCCTCCTCCCAGGAGCTGGCCGCGCTGATGGGTTGGCCCCCGTTCCGGATCATGGTGCACCAGGGCCGCGCGCAGGGTCACTTCCTCTGCCGCTTCCAGACCCCGCGTGGCTGCTGGATCGGCCTGGTCGTGTTCGGCACCGAGACCAGCCTGGGCCTGGTCCAGCTCTTCTTCGATCAGTTGGTGGAGCAGCTGCTGGCCGCTGCCCCCCACGAAGAGAAACCGCGCGAGGTGCTTGCCGCGGATTTCGAGCCCGAGCTCAACGCGAGCCTCCGGGCTCTCTTCGGACGCTAGCCGACATGTCGCTCGTCAACTTCACCAGCCGCGAAATCACCTGCAAGATCGTCTACTACGGGCCGGGACGGTCCGGCAAGACGACCAACCTGCAGTACATCTACGGCCGGGTGCCGGAGAGCCGGCGGGGGCGGATGGTCTCGCTCGCGACCCAGACCGACCGGACCCTGTTCTTCGATTTCCTGCCGCTCGACCTGGGCGTGATCTCCGGATTCACCACCCGGTTCCAGCTCTACACCGTGCCCGGGCAGGTCTACTACAACGCCACCCGGAAGCTGGTGCTGCAGGGCGCCGACGGCGTGGTGTTCGTGGCCGACAGCCAGGCGCGCCGGCTGGACGACAACCTGGAGAGCCTGCAGAACCTGCAGGACAACCTGCTGCAGCAGGGCGTGGACGTGCGCCAGTTCCCGGTCGTGCTCCAGTACAACAAGCAGGACCTGCCGCGCGACCTGATCCTCACTCGCCGAGGAGCTGGACGAGGCGCTCAATTTCCGCGACGTGCAGAGCTTCCCCGCCGACGCGGTGCGCGGGCGCCGGCGTGTTCGAGACGCTCAAGGGGATCTCGGAGCTGGTGCTTAAGCGGCTGGCCGCGGGGAGTCCGGCGAGTGAGCATTCCGCTCAATCCCGCGCTACCGGTTCGAGACCTACGTGGTCGGCGCCGCCAACCGGCTCGCCGCGACCGCTGCCGAGGCGGTCGCCGAGTCTCCGGGGTCGGTGTACAACCCGCTCTTCATCTACGCCGGGTCCGGGCCTGGGCAAGACCCACCTGCTCATGGCCATCGGCCATGCCGCGCTGGCCATCAATCCCCAGCTCCGCTGCGAGTACCTGACCCTCGACGAATTCGTCGAGGCCTTCAACGCCGCCATCGCGCGCGGGGCAGGGGGAGGCCTACCGCCGGCGCTACGCCGAAGTGGACCTGCTGCTGGTGGACGACGTCCAGTTCCTGACCCACCGGCGGGAGATGCAGGCCGAGCTGCTCCGCCTCACCAACAGCATGTCTGGCGACCGGTCGCCAGATCGTGCTGTCCAGCGACCGGCAGCCCGGCGAGATCGAAGCGCTCGATGAGCGGCTGATCCAGCGCTTCGCCGGCGGTCTGGTCATCGACATCGCCGCTCCCGACTTCGAGACCCGGGTGGCCATCCTGCGCCGCCAGGCGGAGGAGCGGCGCGCCAGCTTTTCGCCGGACGTGCTGGAGACCGTGGCGGCCATCGGCGCCAATAGCGTACGGGAACTGATCGGCGGCTTGAACCGCCTGATCGCGCTTCAGGCCGTGAGCGAGTCGGCCATCGATGCTGCCCAGGCCCGGGCCATCCTCGGCCGCGGCGGAGGCGCCGAGGAGCCTCTCGGGCCGGCGGAGGCGAAGCCGGCTCCCGGCCGGGCCGGGGCCACTGGCGCCGAGGCTCCGTCCGATGAGTTCGGCGCCTTCCTGTCCGATGTGGTCTCCACGGTCGTGCAACAGGTCGAAGCGTGGCGGTCCCGGGTGGGAGAAGCGATCCTGCGCTGGGAAGGCGAGGGCTATCGCACCACCCGCTTGAGCGCTTTGCTCGAAGAGGAGTCTCCTTCCGATCCGGACATGGCGCTCCAGGAGTTCTCCAAGGACATCGAACGGCTCCGGCTCTTGCAGGCCGAGGCGGTAGAGTTGGATCCGGCCTTGGCGGGCGCCGCCGTGTTCCGCGATCCCGACAACGTCGAGGACGCGCGGCTCCAGGTCGAGCGGGCCCGGCAGGGGACACTCCCGCCGCCGGCCCCGGCCCCGGTCTGGCAACTCGCCGATTTCGTCGAGGGGCCCGGCAACCTGCTCGCGCTCAAGGCCGCCCGCAACGTCATCGCCGAGCCGGGCCGAGTCTACAACCCGCTGGTCATCGTGGGCGGGAGCGGAGTGGGGAAGACCCACCTGCTCCACGGCATCGGCAACGAGCTGGCCAAGGCGCCCGGGAGCGTGGTCGCCTGCCTCAGCGCCCAGGATCTGATCGACGACCTGATCAAGGCCATCGACAAGAATCGGGTTAACTGGTGGCGGGCCCGCTACCGCCGGATCACCGCCCTGCTGCTCGACGACATCCACCTGATCGCGGGGAAGGACCGGACCCAGGAGGAGCTGTTCTGGCTCTTCAACCTCCTGCACGAGGCCGCCCGGCAGATGGTCTTCACCTCCGCCGTCCCGCTGGCCCAGCTGACCGGGATCGAGACGCGACTGCTGACCCGGCTCGAGGGCGGGCTGGTCGTGGAGCTGCCGCTTCCCGAGCGGGAAGTCCGGCGTCGCCATCGCCGAGCGCCTGTTGCGGGACAAGGTGGGCGAGGCGGATCGCGAACTGGCCGACTACCTGGCCGGCCGGCCGGTCGACTCGGTGCGGGCGCTGCAGGGCTTGGTGCAGCGGGTGCTCAATGCCGCCGACACCGAGCAGGTGCGGCCCACCGCCGCGCTGGCTCGGCCCCTGCTCGAGGGTGCCCCCGCCGCGCCGGTGCGGCGAGCAGCGCCGGGCCGGACCAGCGGCGTGCTCACGCCGGCGGCCAGCCTCCGCAGCCGCGAGAAGATCGTCTGGGACTGGCCCGACGTGGTCGATCGCGTCATCGAGGATCTGCGCTGATGGCGATCAAGGGCAGCCTCAAGGAAGCCAGCCTTCCCGACGTGCTCCAGCTGCTCGCGCTGGGCAAGAAGACCGGCTGTCTCGCCGTCGCCGACCGGCAGAACTTCGGCTACATCTACTTCGACGAGGGACGGATCTGCTACGCCTCGATCGTCAACCGGCGCGACCGGCTGGGCGATCTGCTGGTCAAGAGCGGGCGCATCAGCCCGGAGCAGCTGAAGCAGGCGATCCAGATTCAGGAAGAGCGGCGGGACCGCAAGCTGGGCGAGATCCTGGTCGACTCTGGGCGCCATCCGGCGCGAGGAGCTCGAGGCCTACATGCGACTCCAGATCGAAGAGGCGGTCTACTACCTGTTCACCTGGACCTCAGGGCACGTTCAACTTCGAGGCCGGGGTGCGGCCCGAGCATCAGGACTTCCTGGTCGACATCAATCCCGAGTCGCTGCTGCTCGAAGGCGCGCGCCGGGTGGACGAGTGGAGCCTCATCGAGAAGAAGATCCCCAGCTTCGATCTGATCTTCGCGGTCGACCGGGAGCACCGATGGCAGACGCCGAGGTGAGCCTGGCCGCCGACGCAGGAGCGGCTGCTGCCGCTGATCGACGGCAAGCGCGACGTGCAGCGCCGTCGATCGACGACTCCGGGCTCGTCGAGTTCGAGGTCGGCAAGGCGCTCTACGGGCTGATCACCGCCGGGTTCGTGCGCCGGGTCGGCACCTCGGCCGCGCGCAGCGTGCCCAAGGTCAACGACACCCGGGTCGAGGAGCACCGCAATCTCGGCGTCGCCTTCTACAAGACCGGCATGCTCGACGAGGCGCTGCGCGAGTTCCGCCGGGTGGCCGAGCTGCGCCCCGCCGACGCCAGCGCGCCGTTCTACCTCGGGCTCATCGCGCTGCGGCAGGCGCGATGGGCAGGACGCGGTCGAGGCGTTCCGGCAGGCGGCCGACAAGGGCGGCGGCCGGCCGGCGGCGCTGCACAACCTCGGCTTCGCGCTCGAGCAGCTGGGCCGGCTGGCCGAGGCGGAGGCCGCCTACGGCGATGCGGTGAGCCGGGCGCGCGACGATGCCCGGATCATGCTGGGATGGGGCGTCGTGGCGCTGAAGCGCAACGAGTCCGAGGTGGCCGCCAGGCCGGCTCGCGCGCGCGCGCGAGCTCCTGGGCGAGACGGCCGGTCGCCGGCCGCTCTGGTACTGGGCCGCGAGCCTGGCGCGGCCGGGCCTGCGAACTCGAAGAGGCCGCTCCGGATCGCGACGCGGACGGCGTCGCCGCCTATCCCGCAGAGCGCCGTGCTGCGGAACAACCTCGCCGTGCTGCTCGAGCTGACCGGCGATCTGGCCGGGCGCGGAGCAGCTGCTGCGCGGCGCCCTGCGCCGAAGATCCCGACGCTGCCGCAGATCTCCAAGAACCTGGCCGACCTGCTCTATCGCGCCGGCCGCTACGACGAGGCGTTCGAGGCCTACGAGCGCGCCGCCAAGCTGGGCCCCGACCTGGGCGACGACCTCTACTTCAAGCTGGGGAACATCGCGTTCAAGCGCCGCGACCGGGAGCGGGCGCGGGCCTGCTGGCAGCGGGTCGACGGAGCTCAATCCCGGCCACCAGCTGGCCCGCGCCAACCTCGAGACGCTGGACGCCAGCGCGTGACCGCCGGCGACGATGCGGCCTTCGCGGCGCTGGCGCGCCGGATCGCCGAGTCGAGCCGGGCTCGACGCTCGAGTGCCTACAAGGACAACTGCCTCCGGCGGCGGATCGCGGTGCGGATGCGGGCCTGCGGCGTGCACACCTACGACGAGTACCTCGCGTGCTCGACCGGACGCCGCGACGAGATCGAGCGGCTGCTCGACGCGCTCACGATCAACGTCACCCAGTTCTACCGCAACCCGGAGACCTGGAGTCTGGTGCGGCGACCGGTGCTGCCCGCGCTGCTGGCAGCCCGGCAGGGGCGGGTGCGGGTCTGGAGCGCGGGCTGCGCCTCGGGCGAGGAGCCTACACCCTCGCCATGGTCCTGGCCGAGGCGCTGTCGACCAGGCGGCCGGGCTCGTGAGCTGGCCGCGGGTCACGGATCGACGCGACCGACATCGACCGGGTCTCGCCTGGAGCGGGCGCGGCCGGCCCGCTATCCGGAGCGGGCCTCAGCGAGACGCCGCCCGGCGCTGGTGCCAGCGTACTGCGAAGCGGGACGCCGAGCGAGTATCGCGGTCGATCGATCGCGTGCGCGCGCGTGGTGCGGGTCACGCCGGCACGATCTGACCGCGCGAGCCGCCGCTCGTGCCCCACTACGACCTCATCCTCTGCCGCAATGTCGTCATCTACTTCGACCGGCCGACGCAGGAGCGCCTGTTCCGATCTTTCGCCGACGCGCTGGTTCCCGGCGGCTTCCTGGTCCTGGGCAAGGTCGAGACCCTCTTCGGCCCGGCGCGCGACCGGCTGGACCTGGTCGAGCCGCGCGAGCGCGTCTACCGGCGGCCGCGTGATGCGGTCGAGATGATGCGTGCGGGTGGCCGACTTCAAGGTCGGCCGCGCGGGACGACGTCCTGGTCACCCTGGGCCTGGGCAGCTGCGTGGCCATCGCTGCTGTACGATCCACGGCGAGAAGGTCGGCGGGCTGGCGCACATCCTGCTGCCGTCGCCGCTCGCTGAGCCGGCGGCAGCGGGACAACCCGGCCACGTTTCCCGCAGACCGCGGTGCCGCCCTGCTTGGCGAGATGGCGCAGCTGGGCGCCGATCCGCCGGCGGATCACCGCGCGCCTGGTGGGCGGGGCGAGCATGTTCGCCAGCCTCGCGCCGCCCGGCACCATTCAGATGGGCGAGCGCAACGTCGTGCGCCTGCCGGGAGGTGCTGCATCACCACGGGCATTCCGGTCATCGGCGAGGCCGTCGGCGGCGACTACGGCCGCTCGGTGTGGTTCGGCGTCGCCGACGGGCGGAGTCGAGGTCCGCTCGGTGGCGCATGGTGTCCAGAGTCTCTGACCTGCCCAGCGTCCTGGTGGTGGACGACAGCGCCTTCTTCCGGCGCCTGATCGTCGGAGATCATCGCCGGCTCCGGCGAGTTCCGCGTGGTCGGCACCGCGCGGAACGGCATGGAAGCGCTGCAGAAGGTCCACGACCTCGAGCCCGACCTGGTGACCATGGACCTGGAGATGCCCGAGCTCGACGGGCTCGGGCGCCATCGGCTACATCATGTCCGAGTCGCCCCGGCCGATCGTGGTGGTGAGCGCCTACGCCGGTGCCGGGCACCGCGGCCGCCATCCGGGCGCTCGAGCTCGGCGCCGTGGAGCTGGTGGCCAAGGAGGACGAGCGCGGGCGCTCGTCGGCTCTGCAACTGGCGCCCCGCCTGCTCGAGGCGCTGCGCGCCGCGCGTGCGGCCGACATCGGGCGGGTCCCGGTGCTGGCCCGGCCCGACGCGCGGCGGCGGTCCCGCAGCCGTGCCCGCGCCCGGCCGCGCCCGGCGCTGCGTCGCCATCGCGGCCTCCACCGGCGGCCCCCGGGCCCTGGCGGAGTTGGTGCCGCAATTGGTGCCCGGCCAGCAGGCGGCGGTGCTGATCGTGCAGCACATGCCGCCCAAGTTCACCCGCAGCCTGGCCGAGCGGCTGGCCGCCAGAGCCGCCTACGTCGTGGTCGAGGCGGAGCCCAACGCTCCCGATCCTGGCCGACACCGCGTACGTCGCGCCGGGCGATTATCATATGCGGGTGCGTGCGCGGCGAATCCGGGCTCCGGCTCGCAGCTCGATCAGGAGCCACCGGTCTGGGGAGTGCGGCCGGCCGCCGATCCGCTGTTCCATTCCGTGGCCCAGCACTTCGGGCCGCCGCCATCGGTGTGGTGCTCACCGGTCTGGGCCGCGACGGCGCCGAGGGACTCCGCGCCATTCACGACGCGGGCGGCGTCGGGCATCGCGCAGGACCGGGAGACCGCCACCATCTACGGCATGCCGAGTGCGGCGGTCGCAGGCGGCGGCGCCGACCTACGTGTTGCCGCTGGGCGGCATCGCTCGCGCGGCTCGGCCGAGCTCTGGCGCCAGGATGGCGTACCGATGAGCAGCGTGGCTGGGGACTTCCTGCTGGTGCGGGCCGGCGCTCGGGAAGTCGGGCTCCGGCTGGAGGACGTGCTCGAGGTGCGGCGACCTGGGCACGGTGCGCCCGGTCCCGCAGTTCGGCACCCGCCGTGCGAGGTGTGACCGCGGCGCGGGGCCGGCTGGTGCCGGTGGTGCACCTGGGCGCGCTGCTCGACGGCGACCGCCTGCCCGCCGACTCGCGGTGCTACGCGTGGTCGCTGGCCAGCCTGGCGGGCCGCCCGGTGGGACTCGAGGTGGATGAAGCGGATTCGTGCTCACGCGCCGGATCTGCTGCCCGTGCCGGCCGGTGAGGCGGCTGCCGTGGGCCTCGGCCGTGGTGCGTGGCGAGCTCGGGTCTGATTCCGATGCTCGAATCTGGACGCGTTCCGAGACCGCCTACTCGAATCGGAGAGCCACGACATGAGCAGCGGCGACGACCTGCAGTTCGTGATCTTCCGGGTGGGTCCCCAGGAGTTCGCGCTCGACATCTTTCAGGTCGAGCGCATCCTGCGATACGAACGGCCCGCGGCGCTCCCCAAGGCGCCCGCGTTCCTCGAGGGCGTGGTGCCCTACGGCGGCGGAGTGGTGCCGGTGGTGGACCTCCGGAAGCGGCTCGACCTGCCCGCCGAGCTCAGGGAGGAGACCCGCCTCATGGTCCTGGACCTCGACGACCAGCGAGTCGGCATTCTGGTGGACGAGGTGCGTCGAGGTCCTGCGAGTGGACAGCGGACGACCATCGCGGCGCCGCCGCCCGATGGTCCGCGGCCTCGCCGCGACCTACATCTCCGGGATCATCACCCGGCCGGAGCGCACGATCGTCATTCTCAACGCCGGGAAGCTGCTTCGCTCCAAGGAGCGGTTGGCCCTGGTCGCGGCGGGATCCTGATGGACGTTCCGAACGATCGAAGCGGTCGTCACCGCGCTGCGCGGCCAGTTCCAGGAGATCACCGACCGCCTGGACGGGGCCGGCACGCCCGCCGAGCGCGAGGCGTTCAAGCGGCGAGATCATCGCCTACTTCAAGCGGGTCGATGCCGCGCTCACCGAGCTGACCCAGATCAAGGAAGACATCCGCGGGCTGGTGGACCGCTACAAGCAGGTCACGCCTCACTGCCGAAACCGCCCAGGCTCCGCAGTTCACCGGCGCCCGCCCGATGGTGCACGCCGACCACATCGGGGCCTCGACCTTCATCGAGAAGGGCTGGAGCCTGATCTCGCTGGGCGACTACGCCGGGGCGATCCAGTCGCTGAACAAGGCGCTCACTCTCTCCCCCGACGATGTCCAGGCGCAATCGCTGCTGGGCTGGGCGCAGATGCTGCACGAGGACTACGACGACGCGCTCGGCACCTTCTCCGAGTCCTGATGAAGGAACCGGCCAACTCCCTGGCCCGGATCAACGTCGGCTACATCTGCCTCAAGAAGCGGATCTTCGGCGAGGCGATCGAGCACCTCTCCAAGGCCATCCGGCTGGACAACGACCGAAGGCCACGCTGTACGCCCACTACTACCTGGGGCTGGTCTACCTCGAGCGGGAGATGTTCGAGGACGCGCAGACCTTCTTCCAGAAGACGCTCAGGCCCTGGGACCCAACCTGATCGAGGCCTACTTCGAGCTGGGGCGCGCGCCCGTGGTTCGCCGGCGAGACGACGAGGCCGCCCGGCAGACCTGGGCCGAGGGCTACAAGGCCAACAAGTTCAACCCGTGGGGCAAGCGCTGCAAGGAAATGCTCGACGTGGTCGCGGCCGGAGGAGAGCCGCCGCGCAGCGGCTCGCCCTGAGCATCGGCGTCTCCCTGGCTCCTCGTCCTGCAGCTGGCGGGGCAAGCCCAGGTCGGGTCGGTGACCGTGGTGGCCGATCCCGCCCGCATCGCCCGCGGCCACTCAGCTCGCCGGATCGGCCGACCGTTTCACCACCTGGCCCGGCCTCGGGACGCCGAACCACCGGTCGCCTTCCGCCTGGTCCTCGTCGCCGATTCGGCCGACATGGCTGCCGTCTCACCAGCGGTCGGGCCCCCGGCTGGGGTGCGGGCTCGCCTTTCCCGAAGCCCGCACGATCGTCCTCCGCGCCGACCTGGAGTCGGCGCTCGCAGACCCTGCACCACGAGATCGCCCACCTGGTGCTGCACGAGGCGGTGCCGGGTCGGGTGCCGCTCTGGTTCGACGAGGGGTACGCCTCCTGGGCCGGCGGGGAATGGGACCGGCTGGAGCAGCTTCGGCTCAACCTCGCCGTGGTGCGCGGTGCGTCTCCCGGAGCTGCGGG
Organism: uncultured Gemmatimonadales bacterium; assembly: GCA_963704015.1. Lineage (GTDB taxonomy): Bacteria > Gemmatimonadota > Gemmatimonadetes > Gemmatimonadales > GWC2-71-9 > DATIWD01. The sequence goes on along the minus strand of CAVPGI010000012.1, from coordinate 117,536 downwards.
AGCTGGATGCGATGCTCCGGGACCGCCAATACCGCCGATGTGGCCTACGCTCTGGCCGTCTCGGCGGTCCTCGAGGTGGCCCGCCGGAACCCCACCGGCACCCTGGAGCCCTTGTTCGAGCGGCTTCGGTCCGGGGTCGGGTTCGAGGACGCGGTGCTGGCCACCACCGGGTTGACCCTGGACCGATTCGAGGAGCAGTGGCACCGGCGGTCTACGGCGGGACTACAACGTGCTGACCTGGCTGGTGGCCGGAGGATTCTGGGTCTTCATAGCGTTCTTTCTGGCGGGAGCTCTCTGGTACCGGCGCTGGGCCGACCGGCCCCGGCGGGCCGCGCTGGACGAGGGTTGGGCCCCCGCCCCCCCGGGCGACACTGTCCCTCCCGGGGAGGGGCCGCCGGGGGGCTCGGGCGTTGACCCCGCAGCCCCCTTATAGCTACTGTTCTCCGCCATGGCCGCACCCCCCAACCCCGCATCCCACCGCCAGTTGCGATTCGGCCGACGCAACTTGCTGCTGCTGGGACTCGGGATCGTCGCGCTGGTTGCGGGGTACCTCTGGCTGAATGCCGGAGGAACCACCGGGGCGGCCGCGCTTCTGGTGCTCGGCTACTGTGTCCTGTTTCCGCTCGGTATCGCGCTGGCTAACGAAGAGTAGAATCGAGTCCACCTGCGCGAGCGCCCCGGGCGAATAGCTCAGCTGGTTCAGAGCGCCTGCCTTACACGCAGGATGTCGGGGGTTCGAATCCCTCTTCGCCCATGCGTGGCCGGTCGTGGTACCGACCTGCCGTGGGAAACACTCTTGGAGGCCTGTGATGCCCCTGTCTCGTTTGTCGATGCTCCTGGTGTCCGCCGTGTGCGCGGTATCCTCGCTGGCCGCGCAGGTTCCTCGGCGGCAACCGCAGGAGATTACTCAAGACGCGCCCCGGTTGCTGGTAGCCAACCCCTATTCCTTTACGCTCCGCGGACTCCGCCACCGCCGTCCAGGTCGGCGACGGGCATGCGGGCTCGAGTGGAGAAAGATCGTTGGCGCCGAGTACCAGGTCATCTCGCGCGCCGACGATGAATCGATGCGCTGAAGCAGTACGGCTATCCCGCCGATGCCATGTTGCCGACCACCCAGCAGCGCCAGTTGGCGGGGTCGCTCAACGCCAAGGCGCGTCATCACGGCGACCCTGAGCCAAGGACACAGGGCGGCGCCCTCTCGGTGACGGCCCGGTTCACCGGCATCAACGACGACGTCGGGAACGTGGTGACCGTCGTCCAGAAGCGCCAACCAGGCACCAGAGGCCCTCGGCGAAGCGTGTCGCAGGCCTTGCAACCCGCCATCAAGACCTTCGACGACGCGAAGACCTGCATGGACATCGCGGGACGCAATGCCGGACAAGGCCATCGCATGCGGCCAAGAAGGCGCATCCAGATCGCTGCCGAACACACGGCCTGGCCCACTCTGCCTGGCTGCTGATGCGCCTGGAGCAAGAAGAACCGCGCCGACAGTCTCGAGGCGTTGAAGCACCTGCACGCGTCGTCCCAGGGTGATCCGCTGAGCCTCCCGGTCTGGACCAGTCAGACTCGGCCCAGCTCGAGTCGGCTACTTGTATGACAAGAAGACCCAGCAGACAGCGAGACACGGCAACACCAAGATCTGTCGAGGCGCCTACAAGCAGATGCTGCTCGTCGCGCCCACCAACCAGACCGCTGCGCGAAGAGGCGTTCAAGGAGTTCATCCAGTACGGCCATCCCGAGTGCCGCGCAGGCCGCCGCCGAAGAGGGACTCAAGATCGACCCGACCAACGCCGATCTCTATGACCTGCTGAGCAACGCCTGGGTCTTCCGCGAGCAACTTACAAGTGTGCGGTGGACGCGCTGGAGCAGGTGGTAGCCAACGACAGCGCCAAGGCCGACAGCACCTTCTATCTCAAGATCACCGTCATGGCGAGCGCAGAAGCCCGACACCGCGCGGCTGCTCAAGTGGTCGCAGCGTGGCGTACCGCAAGTATCCCAATAACCTGACCCTGCTCGAAGCAACTGCTGACGGCGTACACGCTGACCGGCCAGACCGACAGCGTGGTCGCCGTGACCAACCGGCCTGATGGTCAAGGACACCGACCGGCGCAGTGGCTCCGGCGCTGGCCGCGGCGCAGACGCTCCAGGGCCAAGCGGATCGACGAGGCCATGCCGTTCCTCGACTTCGTGTCGCAAGTACGGCGACGCCCACGCCAAGGAGAACGCGGCCGCCCTGCTGCTCAACGGCGCCCTGCCGCTGCTGCAGCCGCCGCAGGACTTCGCCAAGGCGGCGTACCGCTGTTGCGGCAGGTCGTCAGCTGGGCCGATCCCGCCGGGCGGGTCTACCCGCATCGCGAACTACTATCTGGGCCTCTCGATCCTGCAGCAGATCGCCGAAGATCGATCCGCGAGGCCGAGAAGCAGAAGTCCTGCGACCTGGCCAAGCAGGAAGAGAGCTCTGGCTGGCGCGAGGCCGCCAGGCGCCTGCAAGCGGCGGCGCCTCGCTACAAGCCCGAGACGTCGGCAAGTTCTCAGAAGTATCTCGACGGGCTCAAGCCGCGCGTCGCCTCGATGCTGAAGGCCTACTGCAAGATGAGCCAAGGGTGGGGACCGCTCGCACGCGGCCCCTACCCGTCACCCATCCCGCACCTATATTCCGCGCGCTTTCCAACGGGGGCTGTAGCTCAGCTTGGTTAGAGTGCCGCACTGTCACTGCGGAGGTCGCGGGTTCGAGCCCCGTCAGCCCCGCTCCCGCGTCCGAACGTGCACCCCGTCCGCGCCGCGGACGGGGTGTTTCGTTTTCGGAGATCCGAGTCCGCGATGACCGACGTCCACCGCTCCGTACCACGTCCCGGTGCTGCTGCGGACCGGTGCTCGCAGCTGCCGGCGGGCGCCCGCCGGGTGGTGGACGCGACCCTGGGCGACGGCGGTCACGCCGCGGCGTTCCTGGCGCGGCGGGCGCGGAGGTGCTCGGCATCGATCGGGATCCCGAGGCGATCGCCGCGGCCCGGCGCGCGGCTGGGCGACGACGGCATCCGCTACCTCCAGGCGCCGCTACGCGATCCCGAGGCGCTGGAGGCGATCGCGGCCTTTCAGTCCCGACTTCATCCTGCTCGACCTCGGCGTGTCGTCCCGCCAGCTCGACGAGAGCGCCCGCGGCTTCACTTTCCGCCCCGGCGCGCCGCTCGACATGCGGATGGGCGCCGGAGGGCCGACCGCCGCGGCCGACTTGCTCAATCGGGCCGACGAGGAGCGAGCTGCGCGCGGGTCTTCGCGCGAGTATGGCGACGAGCGCGCGCGCCGGCCGCCTGGCGCGCGAGATCGTCCGCCGCCGGGCCCGCGCAGCCGTTCGCGATCAGCGACGACCTGGTGAACGCGATCCGGGCGGTGCTCGGGCCCGCGAGCCGGGCCCGGCGGACTTCGCCCGGCTCTTCCAGGCGGTCCGCATCGCGGTCAACGACGAGCTGGCCGGGCTCGGCGCGGCGTTGCCGGCGTTGCGCGACGCGCTGGTGCCGGGCGGGCGCCTGGCGGTGATCAGCTATCATTCCGGCGAGGACCGGATCGTGAAGCACGCGTTCCGCGAGTGGGCTCGGGCCTGCGTCTGTCCGCCCGGCGCAGCCGGTGCTGCACCTGCCGCGGCCGGGCGCTCGGGCGAGTCTGACCCCGCGGAGCCGATCGCGCCCGGCGACGACGGAGATCGCCGCCAATCCCCGCGCGCGCAGCGCGCGACTGCGGGTCTTCCGGATGGCCGATGACGTCTTAAGGGCCGCCACTGGGTCATGCTCTGGCTGCTGCTCTTCCTGGCGCGTGGCCGGCATCGTGCGTGACGCGGCAGACCGCCGCGATCCGGACCGCCGCGCCGGCTGCGGCGAGCTGCGGGAGGAGCGCATCGCGCTCGAGGCGCGCCGGGCGGAGCTCGAGCGCGAGCATTCGCGAGGCGCTCGAGCCGCCAGGTGCTGGTGCCCACGGCGTGGAACGCGCGCTGGGGCTCCACCAGCCGGCCGACTCCGAGTTCGTGCTCTTCGCCGTGCCCGCCGGCGCGGCCGGCACGAGCGCTGATGGCCAGGATCACCGCGCGCGCATCGCGCTGCTTCGAGATCGGGTTCGCGGTCGGCCTGCTGGCCGTCCTGGCGCGCGCCGCGCAGCTGCAGACTCGTCGCAGGGCGGGCGGTGGGCGCGGGAGGCCGAGCGGCAGCGCGAGCGCGAGATGGTGCTCCCGGCCCGCCGCGGCGCGCTCTACGACCGGAACGGCGTCGCCGCTGGCCGTGACGCAGGAGTACTACCACGTCGGCATCGCGCCGAACGAGGTCGAGGACCAGCGCGCTCGGCATCCGGGCTGCTGGTGCGCGACCTCGAGCGTGTCCGCGCCGGCCGCTGCAGATCGCGGCTTCGCGCGCGGCAAGACGCTACCTCTACTTCCACGGTCCGTTCACCGCGGTGCAGGTGCAGCCGCTGCGGGCGATGCGCGGGCGTCCATCTCGACGGGCGAGTACCGCCGGTTCTATCCCGTCCGGCGACTTGGCCCGGCCGATCATCGGCGGCCTTGTCGGCCGACAGCGGCCGTGGGCGTCTCGGGTCTGGAGCTGCGCGCTCGATTCGCTGCTGACCGGCAGTCCCGGGCGAGGCGGTGCGTTCTCAAGGACCGGGCGGGCACGGCGCTACGAATCGCCCTCGCGGGTGACCGCGACCCGGTGCCGGGCACGACGTGACGCTGACGCTCGACGCCGAGCTGCAGGAGATCGCCGAGCGCGGGCTGGACGAGGCGATCGAGGCAGATGCAGGCGCGAGGGCGGGGACGTGGTGTTCCTCGACCCGCGTACCGGCGAGCTCCTGGCCCTCGCCTCGCGGCAGGCGGGCGGCGCGGACCGGCGAGGCCCGGCCGTCGACGTTCACCGATCCGTTCGAGCCGGGTTCGACCGCCAAGCTGTTCACCGCGGCCGCGCTGCTGGCGCACGACCGGGTGGAGCCGCACCGACGCGGGTCTTCGGCGAGAACGGCAACTGGGTCATGCCGGTCGAACGCCACCGGCGCGGCTCGCGCCGATCACCGACGCGCACGCGCACGCATGGGAACCTCACGCTGGCCCAGGCCATCCAGGTCTCGAGCAACATCGCGATGGCCAAATTCTCCTCGCGGCTCCCGCCCGACGGAGCAGTTCGACGACCCTGCGCGACTTCGGCTTCGGCAGCCCGACCGGCGTCGAGTTTCCCTGGCGAGAGTCGCGGGGCTGCCTGGCGACGCCCGATCGCTGGCAGCCGGATTACACGCGGCCCAGCCTGGCGATGGGCTACGAGTTCGGGGTGACCCCGCTCCAGCTGGCGGCGGCCTACGCCGCGATCGCCAACGACGGCGTGCTGCTCGCGCCGACCCTGGTGCGGGAGATCCGCGACCCGGAGGGGCGAGCTGCTCTATCGCCATCGGCCGGAGCCGGTGCGCCGGGTGGTCTCGCCCGAGATCGCGGCCCAGCTTCGCGACTTCCTGCGCGGCGCGGTGGGCGAAGGCGGCACCGGCGAGCGGGCCCAGCTGGTCAACTACACCCTGCTCGGCAAGACCGGCACCGCGCGTGCGGTTCGAGGACGGCCGCTACGTCGCAGGGCCAGTACACCGCGTCGTTCGCGGCCCTCTTTCCCGCGGATGACTCCGCAACTGGTGGTCATCGTGAAGATCGACGACCCGCAAGGGCGAGTACTACGGCGGCCTGACCGCGGCGCCGGTCACCCGCCGCATGCTCGAGCAGGCGCTGGCGGCGCGGCGGGTGGCCATCGACCGGGGCCGGCTGGCGGCGCCGGAGGCGCTGCGACACCACCCGAGGCGCCGCGTGCCGCCCGAGGCGCCCGGGCCGCACCCGGTCGTGGTCGCCTGGCCGTCCCGGTCGCCCCAGCGCGCAGTCGCTGGAGCCCGGCGACCGGTGCCCGACGTGGTGGGCGTCCCGGTCCGGCGAGGCCGCGCTCGCCCTCCACCGGCGCGGATTCCAGGTGCAGTCTGCGCGGCACCGGGTCGGGTGGTCCGCACGGATCCCGGCCGCGGGAGACTCGCTGCCGGGGCCGGCGATCGCGGTGACGGTATGGGCGGAGTGAGCCGCGGCGCCGGACCTGGCCGGACCTCGATCGCCGCGCTCGGAGCGGGCGAGACCTGGCTGGCTGCAGGCTCGCCGGCGGAGCGCCGCCGGTGCTCGCCCGTCGGCCGGTCGCTCAGCCGCCGACAGCCGCACCGTCGGCCCCGGCATGGTGTACGTCGCGGTGCGCGGCTCGCAGGCCGACGGGCATCGCTTCGTGGCCGACGCGGTCCGGCGCGGCGCCGTGGCCGTGGTGGTCGAGGCGCCGCAGCAGAGCGCGGGTGCCCGAGATCGTGGTGCGCGACGGCCGGCTGGCCGCGCTGGTCGCTGGCGCGGGCCTGGTATCGGCGACCCGCGGCCGGCAGCTCACGCTGATCGGCATGACCGGCACCAACGGCAAGACCACGACGACCGCGCCTGGTCCGACACCTGCTTCAACGGCGATGGGACGGCCGGCAGCATCGGCACCCTGGGCGCCTTCGACGGCGCGGGCGAGGCGGTCCCGTCCACCGCGGGATCGCTCACCACGCCGGGACCGATCGACCTGCAGGCCACCCTCGCGCGATGCTGGACCGCGGGTGTCACCCACGTGGCGATGGAGACCTCGTCCCACAGCCTGGACCAGGGCCGGCTCGACGGCCTCGACCTTCGCCGCCGGCGTCTTCACCAACCTGACACGCGACCACCTCGACTATCACGGCACCATGGAGCGCTACCTCGCCGCCAAGCTCCGGCTCAGCGCGCTATCTCGGTCTCGACGGCGTCGAAGTGGTGAATCGCGACGACCCGGCCTGGGAGGCCTGCCGCCCGGACGCCCGCGCGTGACCTTCGGCCTGGCCGAGCCGGCCGAGGTTCGCGCGCCGAAGCGGCAGCGGCCATCACGCCGGAGGGAGTCGTGTTCCGGCTGGTCGCACCGCCAGGGCCAGGCGCAGGTCCCGCTGCCGCTGCTGGGCGACTTCAACGTGCCCAACGCGCTCGCCGCCGCGGCCGCCGCGCTCGGCCCTGGGCGTCGCCCGCTCGAGACGGTGGCGGACTCGGCTGGCCGACGCGCCGCAGGTGCCGGGCCGGATGGAGCGCATCGCCGGAACAGCCCTGCGTCGTGCTGCGCGACTACGCCCACACTCCCGACGCGCTGGAGCGTGCGCTCGCAGACGCTGCGCCCGCTCACGCCGGGCGCGCTGATCGTGGTCTTCGGCTGCGGCGGCGATCGCGACCGGGGCAAGCGGCCCGGTCATGGGTCGGATCGCGGCCGAGCTCGCCGACCTCGCCGATCGTGACCTCCGACAATCCCGCGGACCGAGGACCCCGAGGCCGATCATCGACGAGGTCGAGGCGGGAATGGGCGAGGCGCCCCACCGCCGGATGGTGGACCGGCGCGCGGCGATCCGACGCGGCGCTCGACGCGGCCCGCGCGGGCGACACGGTCCTCCTCGCCGGCAAGGGTCACGAGACCTACCAGGTGATCGGCACCGAGAAGCTGCCCTTCGACGAGCGGGAGATCGTGCGCGCGGCGTCTGGAGGGCCGCGTGACGTCGCTGGACCGAGCCAGCCGTGGTCCGCACGGCGCTCGGTCTGCCGGTACCGGGCCGGACGACGGCCGACCTTCACGGCGAATCTCCACCGACACCCGCACCATCGCGCCCGGGCGCGCTGTTCGTCGCGCTCGAGGGCGAGCGCTTCGACGGCCACGACTATCCTGGCCGCGGCGGCGGCGGCGGGGGCGACGCGGCGCGGTGGTGCGGCAGGGGACGCCGCGCGGTCGCCGGGCTTGCGCTTCTTCGAGGTGCCCGACACCCTGCGCGCCTTCGGGCGGCCTGGCCCGCGGCCCGGCGCCGCGAGTCACGGGCCCGGTGGTCGCGATCACCGGCACCAACGGCAAGACCAGCACCAAGGAGATGGTCGCGGCCGTGCTGCGCACCCGCTACCGCATCCACGCCACCCGGGCCAACGTCAACAATCTGGTCGGCGTTCCGCTGACGATTCTCGCGGCACCCCCCGAGACCGAGGCGCTGGTGATCGAGGCCGGCGCCAACCTGCGCGGGGAGATCGCCCGGGCTCCGGGAGATCATCGAGCCGACGGTCGCCATGTCACCAACGTGGTCGCCGGTCACCTGGAGGGTTTCGGCATCGCTGGAGGGCGTGCTCGAGGAGAAGCTGGCGCTGGTGGCCGGACGTGCCGCTCGCGATCGTGGGGACCGAGCCGCCGGCGCTCGCCGACGGGGGCGCGGCGCGTGGCCCAGCGCGTGGTGACGGCGGGCCTGGTCGGAGGCGCGGATCGGGTACCGGACGCGGTCGACCCTCGGCTCCGAGCGGGACGCCCACGTGATCACGGTGGACGGGCAGGACATCACGCTTGCCGCTCCTCGGGCTGCACCAGGCCGCCAACGCGATGCTGGTCTGGGCCCTGGTCGAGGCAGCTGGGGCTGGATCGCGGCCGCGTCGGCGCGCGGCGCTCGAGCTCTGTGGCATCCCCGGCGGGCGGGGAGAGATGATCCAGGCCGGGCGGCCTCACCATCCTCAACGACTGCTACAACGCCAACCCGGCCTCGCTTCCGGGCCGCGATCGCGACGGCGCGGGCGCTGCGGGGACGGCCGCCGGCTCGTCTTCGTCGCCGGGACGATGCGCGAGCTGGGCGCGGATGCGCCGGCCCATCCACGCCGCGATCGCGCGGGCGCTGGTGGAGCTGGAGCCCGACCTGCTGGCGGCGGTCGGTGACTTCGTGCCGGCGCTCGCCCCCTACGCCGAGCGGCTGGGCGACCGGCTGGTGACGGCGCCGGATGCGCCGTGCCCTGGGGCCGCTGGCTGGCGGCCCGGCTGCGGGGCGACGAGCTGGTGGTGCTCAAGGCATCCCGCGGCGTGGCCCTCGAACGTATACTTCCGCGCAGCTCACCGGCCTCGACGCGCTCACTCCGATCGACACTGAGGCTCGATGTTCTATCACTGCTCGCGCCGCTCGGCAAGACGCTACATCATCTTCAATCTTTTCAACTACATCAGCTTTCGCGCCGCGGGCGCCACGGTCACCGCGCTGCTGCTCGCGTTCGTCGTCGGGCCGGCGATCATCGCGCGGCTCCGCGAGCCCGCAAGGTGGGGCAGGTCATCCGGGCCGAAGGGCCCGGCCAGTCACCAGGGCAAGCGCGGCACGCCGACCATGGGCGGCCTCATCATCCTGCTCGCCACCGTGGTGCCCGACGCTGCTCTGGGCGCCGCTCACCAACCGGTTCGTCGTCGTTCGCGATGCTGGCCACGCTCTGGATGGGCGCGCATCGGCTTCCTCGACGACTATCTCAAGATCGTGCAGGGGAAGTCGCGCGGGCTGGTGGCCAAGTGGAAGCTGGTAGGGCAGGTGCAGCTTCGGCCTGCGTGCTCGGGCTCTGCTCCTGATCTACTTCCCGGTGGTGCCGGTCGACACCATTCCCGCCACCGCGACCACGCTCCCCTTCTTCAAGTATCTGGTCGTCAACTTCGCCCCGCTGGCTGTACGTGGTCTTCGTCACCGTGGTCATCACCGGCAGCAGCAACGCGGTGAACCTGACCGACGGACTCGACGGGCTGGCGACCGGGCTCGCGGCGATCGCGGCGGCGGCCTTCGCCTCGTTCGCCTACCTCTTCGGGCGGACCGACGTCGACGCAGTACCTCAACCTGTTCTACCTGCCGGGCGCCGGCGAGCTGACCGTCTTCTGCGCCGCGCTGATGGGGGCCGGCGCTCGGCTTCCTCTGGTTCAACGCGCACCCGGCCCAGGTGTTCATGGGCGACACCGGGAGCCTCGCCATCGGCGGAGCGCTCGGCACCGTCGCGATCCTGCTCAAGGCCGAGTTCCTGCTGCTCCTGATCGGCGGCGTGTTCGTGGCGGAGGCGGTGTCGGTCATGCTGCAGACCGGCGTCTACAAGTGGTTCAAGCGGACCCGCGGGCAAGGAGTACGCGGACGCGCACCGGGTGTTCCGCATGGCGCCGCTGCACCACCACTTCGAGAAGCTGGGCTGGGCGCGAGACGACGGTGGTGACCCGGTTCTACATCCTCGGCATCTTCTGCGCCCTGGTGGCGCTCGTCCACGCTCAAGGTCCGGTGATGTGTCGACGCGCTGGCGTGGCGCCGGGCCGCGAAGTCGCCGTGGTGGGCCTCGGCAAGAGCGGGGTGGCGGCCACGCGCCTGCTGCGTCGCGAGGGCGTGCCGGTCTACGCGTCGGATACCGGCGCAGGGCCCGACCTGCGAGGCGCTGGGCGGCGGAGCTCCGGGCGGCTCGGCGCCGACGGTGGAGCTGGGCGGCCACGACCTCGAGCGGATCGCGCGGGCCGCCGCCGTGGTGGTCGTCTCCCGGTGTGCCACCCGACGCTACCGCCGCTCGCGGCCGCGCGCGCGGCACGGGCATCGCCGATTCGCGCCGAGGTGGACGTCGGGTTCCTGGCGCTCCGCCGGACCGCGGTGCGTCGGGATCACCGGCACCAACGGCAAGACGACCACGACGTGCCCTCATCGGCCCACCTGCTGGCAGTCGGCCGGGCTTCGCGACGGTGGCGGCGGGCAACATCGGGCGGCCGCTCTGCGAGGTGGCGCTGGCCCGCCGACCGCGCCCGACTGGCTGGCGCTGGAGCTCTCGCTCGTTTCAGCTGCACGACACGCCGACCTGCGTCCGGCCATCGGCGTGCTCGACCAACCTGGCGCCGGACCACCTCGACCGGTACGCAGTCGCTGGAGGACTACTACGGGACAAGGCGCGGCTCTTCCGCAACGCCGACGGCCGGCATCGGTCTGGGTCAGCAACGCCGACGACCCGGCGGTGCAGGCGATGGTGGCGGGCGGTGGCCGGGCGGCATCTGCGCTTCTCGCTCCTGGGCCGGGCGGACGGCTGGTACGACCGCGCCGCGGGGCGGCTCATGTTCGGCGATCAGCGCGCTGCTGTCCGCGCGACCAGCTGCCGCTTGCTGGGCGACCACAACGTGGCCAACGCGCTGGCGGCCGCCCTGGTCGGCCCGGCGGCCGGCGGGTGCCGCCGCCGAGGCGCATCGCCGCGGGCCTGCGCACGTTCCGGGCGCTGCCGCACCGGGTCGAGCCGGTGCGCGAGGTGGACGGCGTGCTCTGGATCAACGACTCCAAGGCGACCAACGTCACCTCGACCGAGGTGGCCGCTCGCGGCGCTCGAGCGGCCGTTCGTGCTCCTGCTGGGCGGCCGCCACAAGGGCGAGCCGTACACCCGACTGGCGTCCCGGCTTCGCGGGCCGTTGCCGCGGCGGTGGTGGCCTACGGCGAGGCGCGCGACCGGTCGTGGTCGGGACCTGGAGGGCGCGGTGCCGGTGGTCGGCGGCCGGCGATTTCGACGAGGTCGTCGCGAGGCGGCGCGCCGCGCTGGCCCAGCCGGGCGACGCCGTGCTGCTGTCGCCCGCCTGCTCCAGCTACGACATGTTCAAGAACTACGAGGAGCGGGGCGCCACGCTTCCGCGCCGCGGTGGAGGCGATGTGAGCGCGCGCGCCGGCGGTCCGGCACCCCGGCGAGCTGCGCTGGGAGACGCGCCTGCTCGGCGGTGGTGACGCTCGATCGCTGGTGGTCTTCGGCATCGCCGCCACCTATGGCGCGGCCAGCCTGGTGACCCGACGCGGTCAGAGCGTGGGCCTCGGCTTCGCGCTGCAGCCAGCTGATCGGCGCCGTGCTCGGCGGCCTCCTGCTCCTGGCTGTGGCCTCGCGTCGGACTACCGGCGCTGGCGGCCGCTGGCCTGGCCGCTGCTGCTGGTCACCATCGTGCTTGCTCCTGATTCCGCTCCTGCCCTTCACCGCACCATCGCGCCGATCGCTCAACGGCGCCCGGCGCTGGGTGCAGTATCGGCCCGGTCAACTTCCAGCCGTCCGAGCTGGCCGGCTCGTGGTGGTGATCTGGTGCGCCATGCTCGCGGCCAAGAAGGGCGAGCAGGTCCGGCGAGTTCAAGAAGGGGCGTGCTGCCCTTCCTCCTGGTCCTGGGGCTCGGTCTCGCTGCTCATCCTGCTCGAGCCCAACCTCTCGATGGCCGTCCTGGTGGCGCTGCTCGGCGGCGCTGGTGCTCTTCACGCCGCCGGCGCCAAGATCGGCCACTTCATGCTGCTGGGCGTGCGTCGGCGGTGCTCCTGGTGTTCCATCAGATCCGTGACGCCCAGTACCGCCTGGCGCGGCGTCATCACCTTCCTCAATCCCGGGGACGCCACGACCGATGCCGGCATCCAGATCATCAGTCGCTGATCGGGCATCGGATCGGGCGGACTCTTCGGCGTGGGCTTCGGCCAGGGCCAGCAGAAGCTCGGCTACCTGCCGTACGCCTACTCCGACTTCCTGTTCAGCACCATCGGCGAGGAGTGGGGCTTCGTGGGCGTGGTGCTGGTCGTGGCTCGCTGTTCGCGCTGTTCTGCTGGCTGGGGTTCCGGATCGCGCGCACCGCGGCCGATCCCTTCGGCCAGTACCTCGCCATCGGTCTCACCGTGCCGTCGGCCTCACCGCGGTCATGCACATGGCCGTCTCGCTCGGCCTCATGCCCACCACCGGGCTCACCCTGCCGTTCATGTCCTACGGTCGCTCGAGCCTGGTCATCTCCCTGGTGGGCACCGGCATCCTGATCAACGTCGGGCCGCATGCGCGGGAGACTCGCCGACGGCCGGATCCCGCGGCCGGTCAGGAGCACTCCGTGTCCGATTCATCGACCGTTCGGTCCCCCGCTCGTCCGACTGTTCTCATCGCCGGCGGCGGGACCGGCGGCCATCTGATGCCGGCGCTGGCGATCGCCACGGCACTGCGCCGAACTCGACCCCGGATCTTGAGCCCGTGATCGTCGGGCGCGGAACGGGGCGTCGAGGCCACCCTGCTCCCGCACCGGGATTTCCGGTACCACCTGCTCCCGTCCGAGCCGATCTACCGGCGGCACTGGTGGAAGAACCTGGCGCTGCCCGGTCTCTGCGGTCGGGTGCTCGGGCGGGTCTCCACGCTGTTTCGCGAGGAGGCTCCGCTCGCGGTGCTGGGGACCGGTGGGTACGCCTCGGTACCCGTCGTCTGGTATGCCACGCGGCACGGAATCCCCACCGCCATTCAGGAGCAGAACGCCTTTCCGGGTCTCGCCACACGGTGGCTGGCCGGCCGGGTCCGGCAGGTGTATCTCGGGCTCGCCCGAGGCCCAGGCTCACTTGAAGCCGGGGCGTCGCACCGAAGTCTTCGTGACCGGCAATCCCATCGCTCCCGCCGATCGACACCGAGCCCCGCCGGGCTCGGCAGCGGTTCGGCCTGACCGGCGACGATTCCGGTCCTCCTGGTGACCGGAGGAAGCCAGGGCGCCTTGGCGATCAATCAGGCGGTGGCGGCCTGGCTCGATAGCGGGGGAGGGCAGGGGATGGTGGTGCTTTGGGTCACCGGCGCCGGGTCCTACCAGCAGTTCGCCTCCTACCAGCGGGCACCCTCGGTACAAGTCTTCGAGTTCCTGGATCCCATCGCGGACGCCTACGCGCTGGCGGACCTGGTGGTGGCCCGCGCCGGCATGATGACCGGCGCGGAGTTGGCTGCCTGGGGCCTGCCCAGCATTCTGGTGCCCCTGCCCACCGCGGCTGCCGACCATCAGACCACCAATGCCCGCGCCATGGAGGCTGCCGGAGCCGCGCGAGTGCTGCTTCAGCGGGATCTCACGCCCGATCGCCTGGGAAATCTGGTCGCCGAGCTCCTGGGAGACTCCGCCGCGCGGAGCCGCATTGCCCGGGCGGCGTTCGCGCGTGGAAAACCGGCGGCCGCGAGCGAAATCGCGACCCGTTTTTCGGGTCTTTTTGACCACCGCGCTCTTTCGCAACTTCTGAAATGATTTTACATTAGGCCGCGACAATGAAGCTGTTTGACCCCTCGAACTCCCGCCCGATTCACTTCATGGGAATCGGCGGAGCGGGTATGAGTGCCCTCGCACTCCTCGCTTGCCGTCGAGGGGTAGCCGTCACCGGGTGCGATCCCGATCCGAGCGGGGCAGACGACGTGGCGGCCCTGGGGGTGGTGGTGCAGCGGGGGCACGACCCGGCTCACCTGACCGGGGCCCGGGCGGTGGTCGCCACGGCCGCCATTCCTACCGATCACCCCGAATTGCAGCGGGCCGCCGAGCTGGGCCTGCCGGTCGTACCCCGCAAGCGCGCCTTGGCCGAGTTTGTGGCCGGGGGGCAGGTGATCGGGGTGGCCGGGACCCATGGGAAGTCCACCACCACGGTCATGGCGACCGAGGCCTTGGCCGCTGCAGGGCTCGCCCCCACCGGCATTGCCGGTGGTCGGGTGGCCGCCTGGGGCGGGAATGCGAGGGTGGGGGGGGACCAGTGGTTCGTGGTGGAAAGCGACGAGTACGATCAGGCCTTCCTCGAGCTCAGCCCCGCCATCGCGGTCATCAACAACGTCGAGGCCGACCACCTGGAGTGTTACGGGTCGCTCGCGGCCCTGGAGGCGGCTTTCGTCGCCTTTGCCGGGCCGGCCCGCCGGGTGCTGCTGGGGGCCGATGACCCCGGGTGTGCTCGGGTCGCCGCCCGGCTCTCGAATCCCATATGGCGATTCGGAACCGGCGAAGCCGACCTTGGCATCACCCAGGTGGTGCAGACCCCCGAGGGGAGCCGGGCCCGGGTCACTCTCCCCGACGGGGGCGATGTCGAGCTCAAGCTCCGGGTGCCGGGCCTCCACAACCTCCGAAACGCGACGGCGGCGCTGGGAACGGTGCTCGCAGTCGGTGGGGCCCTGGAGCCGGCGCTGGCGGCCTTGGCGGAGTTCCCCGGGGTGGGCCGGCGATTCGAGCGGTTGGGAGAAGTCAGGGGCGTCGCGCTGGTGGACGACTACGCGCACCACCCGACCGAGCTGGCCGCGACCATCGCGGCGGCCCGCCAGGCCTTTCCCGGCCGACGACTGGTGGCGGTGTTCCAGCCCCACCTCTACTCCCGCACGGCGGCCCATGGGGAAGCGATGGGGCGCTCACTCGCAGCCGCGGATCTGGTGATCGTCACCGAGATCTACGCGGCCCGGGAGCAGCCCCTGCCCGGGGTCAGCGGTCGACAGGTGGCGGAGGCAGCCCAGGCCGCCGGCGCTCAAACGATCTTCGAGCCCCGCCGCCCGCAGCTGGCTCAACGAGTGTATGATGCCCTGCGGGCCGGCGACGTGGTCCTGACCCTGGGGGCCGGCGACATCACCCATGTGGGGCCGGAGCTGGCGCGGTGTCTGCGCGCCGCCTAACGGCGCGCCGGGCCGCCGTCGTCCTCGCCTGGGTTGCCGTCGCCGCCGGGGTCTGGCTGGGGGGGCCGCGGCTGCTGGCTCGGCTGGAGTTCTTCCGGGTCCGGCGGGTCGAGCTGGTGGGCCTGCGATACGGCTCCTCCGCGGCCGTGGTGCGGGCACTCCGGATTCCCGCGCGGATGAGCGTGTTCGACGATCTCGCGCCCCTGGAGCGAAGGGCTGCCCGGCTGCCCGGGGTCGCGACGGCGGAGGTCCGGCGGCGGTTACCGGGCACCCTGGTGGTCGACGTCACGGAGCGCACGCCGGTCGCGTTGGCCAGCCGGCGGGATGCGCTGGTCCTCATGGACGCGGAT
Organism: uncultured Gemmatimonadales bacterium; assembly: GCA_963704015.1. Classification (GTDB taxonomy): domain Bacteria; phylum Gemmatimonadota; class Gemmatimonadetes; order Gemmatimonadales; family GWC2-71-9; genus DATIWD01. The sequence goes on along the minus strand of CAVPGI010000012.1, from coordinate 101,935 downwards.
GGGCGGGTGCTCCCCTTCGATCCGAGCGTGGCGGCGCTGGACCTGCCGATCGCCACCGAGGCGAACGCCGGGATCGGCGCCTTGCTGGGGAGAATTCAGGATGTGGAGCCGGGGCTCTTCGCCCGGATTTCGTCGGCGTCCCGAGAGGGCACCGACGTGGTGCTGGACCTGGGGGGTCAGCGCTGGTGGTTCCAGGCACAGGCTTCGCCGGAGGTCATTCGAGCGGTGATGACGGTCGCGCAGGACCTCGCCCGTACGGGGCGCGTGTATCGGGAGTTGGATGGCCGGTTTGCCGGTCAGGTGGTGGTGCGCGGCACGTCGGTACCGGCACGCCCGACCGGACCCAAAGGCACTCCTCGGGGGCGCGCATGAGCGGTCCCCAGCGGCTGGTCGCCGGACTCGATCTGGGCACCAGCCGCGTGGCCGCCGTCATCGCCGAAGTGACCGGTGACGCCCGGAAACCGGGTGCCAGGATCCTGGGGGTGGGGATCGAGCGCAACAGTGGGGTGCGGCGAGGGGTGCTCCGGGACATCGAAGAAGCCAGCCGGGCCGTCACCAAGGCCATGAGCACGGCCGAGCGGATGGCCGGGGTCGAGGTGGGGTCGGTCTACTGCGGGATCGCCGGGGAGCACGTCGCGGGGCGGAGCTCTCACGGTATGGTGTCGGTGACCAGCGACGAGATTCGCACCGGGGACGTGGCCCGGGTCAACGACATGGCCAGTAACGTGTCCTTCGGACGCGATCACGAGTTGCTCCACGCCATTCCGCAGGACTACATCATCGACCAGCAGCCCGGGATCACGGAGCCGATCGGCATGACCGGCTCCCGGCTCGAGGCCGAGGTCTACCTGGTCACCGTCCTCTCCAGCGTGCTGCAGAACCTGAAGCGGTGCGTGGAACGGGCCGGCTACCAGGTGGGCGAGTTCGTGGTGGAGCCGCTGGCCGCCTCCCTGGCGGTGCTGACCCCGGACGAGCGGGAGCTGGGCTGCGCCCTGGTCGAGCTGGGCGCCGGCTCCACCAACGTGGCTATCTTCCAAGGCGGCAAGATCCGGCACACCGGCTCGCTGCTCTGCGCCGGGGGCCATGTGACTGGCGACATCGTCTACGGTCTCCAGGTCACCCACCAGGATGCAGAAAAGCTCAAGGAGCGGTTCGGCTGCGCCTACGAGCCGCTGGTGCCGGAGAGCGACATCATCGAGTTGCCGAGCACGCCGGGTCAGGGGCCGCGGAGCGCCCATCGCCGCGTACTCGCGCACATCATGCATAAGCGGATGGAGGAAGTACTGCAGTTCGCGCTGGACGAGGTGACCCGGGCGGGCTACCACCAGCGCCTGCCGGCCGGCGTGATTCTTACGGGTGGGGGCGCGGTGGCCCCCGGCATCGTCGAGCTGGCACGCGAAGTCTTCGCGCTGCCGGTGCGGGTGGGCAAACCGGGGCAGTCTCTGACCGGGTTGGCGGACAGTCTCGAGTCCCCCCGGCTGGCGGTCGCGGCCGGGCTGGCGTTGTACGGCGCGCGCCAGGTAGCGCAGGGCAGTGCGTTCGGCGCCGCCGGGCGGCGGCAGTCGGTCGAGAAATATCTGGGACCGGTGAAGCGATGGCTTCAGGACTTCTTCTGAGCGAGGCCGGAGAGGACATCCCATGATCTTCGAGCTGGAAGAGACGACGGCGCAAAGCGCGCGGATGAAGGTGGTCGGGGTCGGCGGTGGCGGCGGGAACGCCGTCAATCGCATGGTCGTCGAAGGGTTGCAGGGGGTGGAATTCATCTCCGTCAACACCGACGCGCAGGCGCTCAACAGTTCGCGCTCGGACATCAAGGTCCAGATCGGGCGCAAGCTGACCCGAGGACTGGGCGCGGGTGCCCGGCCCGAGATCGGGCGCCAGGCCATCGAGGAGAACCGGGACGACGTGCTCCAGGTCCTCCAGGGCGCCGACCTGATCTTCATTACCTGCGGCATGGGCGGCGGTACCGGAACCGGAGCGGCTCCCATCATCTCGCAGATGGCCCGCGACCTGGGCGCGCTCACCGTGGGCATCGTGACCAAGCCGTTCCTCTTCGAGGGACGCAAGCGGATGAAGCAGGCGGAAATGGGCATCGCCGAGATGCGCCGGAGCGTGGACACCATGATCGTGGTGCCCAATGAGCGGCTGCTGGCGGTGGTGGGGAAGGGCATGCCCTTCCAGGATTCCCTCAAGAAGGCCGATGAGGTCCTGCTCCACGCCACCCAGGGCATCGCCCAGCTGGTCACCGCCACCGGCCTCATCAACGTGGACTTCGCCGACGTCCGGACCATCATGCAGAACGGCGGCGCGGCGCTCATGGGCTCCGGAGTGGGTCGTGGCGAGACCCGGGCGATGGAGGCGGCCCAACAGGCCATCTCGAGCCCGCTGCTCGACAACGTTTCCATCGCCGGCGCTTCGGGCGTGCTGCTCAACGTCACCGGCGGCAACGACCTGACCCTGGGCGAGGCGACCCATATCAGCGAGATCATTCACGAGGCCGTGGGAGACGATGCCGAGATCATCTTCGGCGCCGCCATCGATGCCGCCTTGGAAGGCGAGATCCGGGTCACGGTGATCGCGACCGGCTTCGACCGTCCCACGGCGACCGAGGTCACCAAGGCGCAAGTCAGCGGCGTCCTCAACTTCCCCAATCCTCGGCGCACCGGCACTACCGCCACGCCGCCCGCCTCAACTCCGGTGCCCGCGCCCAGGCCCGAGCCCAGACGCGCCACCGGCCCCAGCGGCGCCGGCGCCGAGGTGACCGACATGGAGATCCCGACCTTCATTCGCCGGCAGATGGACTGAGCGCGTGAACGGCGACTTGGGAATAGGTAGCCCTTCGCGGGCACTGGTCGGGCTTCTGGGACGGTTCCTGCGGACCGGCGCGGGGGTAGGCATCCTGGCCGTCGCCGGAGTCTTTGCCTGGCGAGGCTCCTGGCCCTGGCGGCGGCTCGACGTCCGGCTCCCGATCATAACCACCGAGTCGTTCGTAGAGACCGTGGACACCCTCCACCGGGGCGAGACCCTCTCCGAGCTGCTGGCTCGGCACGACGTGCAGGGCATCCCGATTCCGGGCCTGCCGCGCGAGCTCTCGTTCGACCCCAAGAAGCTCCGCGCCGGCCTGGTGTTCCATTTCCGGCGCGAGGCGGCCGACTCGACTCCCACCCGCATCGTGGTTCGCACCGGTCCCGATCACCGCCTGCAGTTCAATCGCGAGGCCGGCGGGTGGACCGCCGAGCGGATCCCGATTCCCTGGCGGGCCCAGCCGGTACGGCTGGAGGGATCCATTGATGCCTCGCTGTACGAGGCGCTCGAGCCCTCCCTCTACGCCGACCTGTTCCCTCCCGCTGAGCTGGTGCGGCTGGCCTGGGACCTGGCCGACGTCTACGCCTGGGAGATCGACTTTACCCGCGACATCCGGCCCGGCGACCGCTACACCATCCTGGCCGAGCGCGAGGTGAATGACGAGGGGGAGGTGCGTTTCGGTCGGATCCTGGCGGGCGATCTCATCATCGGGGGGAAACGGCTGTCGGCCTACCGGTTCGAGGACGGCCAGGGACGTGAGCTGTACTACGACGAGAACGGGAACTCGCTGCATCGGGCTTTTCTGCTCGCCCCGCTGCAGTTCCGGCGGGTCTCCTCCCGCTTCAGCTCCGCGCGCCTGCATCCCATCCTCGGCCTGGTTCGGCGCCACGAAGGGACCGATTTCGTCGCCTCGCCGGGCACTCCGGTCCGCGCCGCCGGCGACGGGACCGTGACCATGGCGGGATGGACGGCGGGATATGGATACATGGTGGAACTCCGGCATCTGAACGGGATCACCACCCGCTACGGACACCTCGAGAGCTTTGCGCCCCGGATTCGCCACGGCGTCCGGGTGACCCAGGGCGAGACCATCGGATACGTGGGCTCTACCGGGCTCGCCACCGGCCCCCACCTGCACTACGAGTTCCGGCTCAATGGGGTCGCCCGGGATCCCCGCAGCGTTCAGCTCGGCAGCGGCGACCCGGTCGAGCCCGGGGATCGCACCGCCTTCGAGCGCGAGCGCAATCGCCTTTCCGCCCTTCTCGCCGAGTCCGAGCCGCCGATCACTCTCGGCGCGGAGTAGGCCGTTCCCCCTTTGGTGGACGTCTTTCCCGCCATCGATATCCGTCGTGGTCGCGTCGTTCGCCTCAGTCAGGGCGAACGGGGCCGCGAAACCTCGTACGACGAAGATCCCGTCGCGGTCGCCGAGCGATTCATCGAGCAGGGAGCACGCTGGGTCCACCTGGTGGATCTCGATCGCGCCTTCGGCGAGGGGGAGAACACGGCGATCGTGTCGAACCTGGTGCAGCGGGTCGGCGCGCGCATTCGAATTCAGTTGAGCGGCGGGCTCCGTTCCCTGGCCGCAGTTCGGGAGGTCTTGCGGCCCGAGGTGGCGCGCGTGGTGCTGGGAACCGCCGTGGTCGCCGATCCCGGTGTGGTGGACGCCGTCCTGGGGGAGACCGGTCCGGAACGGATGGCGGTTGGTCTCGATGCCCGCGACGGCATGGTCGCGATTCGTGGCTGGACCGAGAACACCGGGGAGCGGGTCGAGGAGGTCGCGAGACGGGTGATCGCGTCCGGTGTCCGCACCATCATCTATACCGATGTGACGCGAGACGGCATGATGACCGGGCCCGATGTCGCCGGAGCCGTGGCGCTGCAGCAGATGGGGGCCGCCGTCATCGCCAGCGGCGGGGTATCCAGCCTGAACGACCTCCGAGCCGTGGCCGGCGCCGGACTGGCGGGGGCCATCGTCGGGCGCGCGCTGTACGAGAAGCGGTTCACCCTGCCTGAAGCGCTGGAAGCGGTTTGTTCCGCCCGGTCTTAACGCCGATGCCGCTGGTCCTGATCCTGATCCTCGCCTTTGCGCTTTCGGCGCTCACCTACCTCTACCTCGAGCGAATGGGCCGGCGAGCCTGGGTGCCGCTGGTCTGTCGAGGAGTGGCCTGGAGTGCGCTCGGCGTTCTGTTGGCCGATCTGAGCTGTGCCGGCCGGGGCACCGGTGGAAGCGAACCCCTGGTACTCCTCGATGGGAGCCTCAGTCTCCGCGCCAACAGCGGGCGCTGGGCGGAGGCCCACGATTCGGCCATGCGATGGAGCCAGGGCCGCGTGGTGCTCTTCGGCGACGAGCGGGTAGGCGGGGACACCAGTCAGGCCCGCGGACGATCCCAGCTCATGCCGGCGGTGCGCTCGGCTTTGGCGAGCGGGAAGCCGGTCCTGGTGGTGACCGACGGAGAAATCGAAGACGCCGATGAGCTACCGGCCGACCTGCGAGCCGACCTCGGCATTCGGGTCTTTCCGCGGCGGACGGCCGCCGACCTGGCCGTGACCCGGGTGGACGGCCCGTCCCGCTTGGCACTGGGCGACACCATCGCGATCGACGCGGAAGTGCGCGCCGTCGGACAATCGGGGAAGGACAGCGTGACCCTGGAGCTCAGGAGCGACCGCTCGACCCTGGCTCGGCGCAGGGTACGGGTCCCCGCCGGCGGTACCGCCTGGGTAAGCCTGAGAGCGGGTACCGGGGCGCTGGGATCGGGCCAACATCTGCTGACGGTAGGGATCTCCGATGCGGGAGACGCCGAGCCCAGGGATGACGGCCGACTCCTGATCGTGACCGTGACGCGCTCGCCCGGGATCGTGATGCTGGCCAGTCCTGGAGATTGGGACGGTCGGTTCCTGTTTCGGGCCCTCCGCGACGTGACCCAGGTGCCGCTCCGGGGCTATGTGCGGCTCACGCCCGATCGGTGGCGTTCGATGGCCGATCTCGCTCCCATCTCCGACGACGCGGTTCGCACCGCGACCCAGGGAGCCGATCTGGTGATTCTGAAGGGCGCGGTGGGCGAGATCGGCCGCGGGCGCGCGCGGGCCGTCTGGCGCTGGCCCAGTGGGGAAGGAGGAGGAGCCATGGTTCCCGGCGACTGGTACCTCTCCGCCAAGCCGTCTCCCATCGCGGGGAGCTTCATCGGCCTGCCGCTCGACTCCTTTCCACCTGTGATACAAGTCGGCTCGCTTGAGCCGGGGCCCAGCGACTGGGTCGGCTTGGTGGCACGGGCGGGTCGGAGTGGGGCAGAGCGGCCGGTGATGTTGGGCCACGAGACCGGCGGGATGCGCGAGGTGGTCACCGCGGCCGACGGATTCTGGCGCTGGGCCTTTCGGGGCGGTTCGAGTGAAACCGGCTATCGGGCCTGGGTCGCGGCCACCTCGAGTTGGCTGTTGGGTGGCGCGCAGACGACGTCGGAGCTGGCCCGCCCGGTCCGGAGCGTGGTCGAGAACGCACGGCCGCTGGTCTTCGAGTGGAGCGGGCATGGTGCCCCTTCACCGACGCCCATCACCTTCCAGAGCCCCGAGCGCAGTTGGAGCGACACCCTCCGCTTCGACGGACAAGGGCGGGCCCAGGTGTGGGCGCCGGTGGGACGGTACCTCTACCGAGTTGAGGGCGGCGGGGATGGTCTGGTCGCGGTCGACACCTATTCGGACGAGTGGCTACCTCGCCCGGTGGCGCTCAAGGATCAGGTGGGACAACACCGCGAGGGCGGCCTTGCCTCCCACGCCCGGCAGTGGGGCTGGCTGTTCGCCCTTTGCGTTCTGGCGCTGGGTGGTGAGTGGGGTGCCCGGCGGCGGCTGGGGCTCAGGTGAGGACGTTCTTGCCGGCCGCCGCGCAATTCGGGTGCTGATCGCTGGGCCGTTGTGGACGGCAACGGGCTAGACTCGCTCTGCGTCTGGGATGGTAGCACCAAGATGACAAGACTCGCGCGAACACCTCGGAACTCGTGGGATAGCGTCCGCTACTCCGTACGCTACGCATTCAAATTTGTCTACCTCTACTGCGGTCTAATAGTACTCGGTGCCATAGTGACCCAGGGCAGGAGTCTGCAATACTTCGGAAGGTCACTACCGGTAATCATTGCCTTTAACATTGCCTTAGCCTTATTCATTGGCTTGACTGCGGGGCTCTCACGCTCTTTCGCCACTACGCGGATTAGGGGTGCATTCGTTGGGTTTCTGATAGCGATACCGGTTGAGGTTGCGATCCTCGCTGTCTTTCGCCCGAGTTTCTCGGTCAAGGTCAACGTCATTGCCGCAATTGCCTACGGGCTACTGCTGGGGGCTCCATTCGGTTGGATGTTGTGGAAGCCGCCCAATGGTTCCACTTGACGGAGACTTCTCGCGATTCGACGTCTCGCTGCACCCCTAGCTCACTTGGATAGACCATGAGTCTTCTATGCGAAGCTGCTCGGCGCTCCTCAATTCGGGGCGCCTGTTCGCGATCAAGACCAGTGGCGGGACCGGGTGCCCATTAGCGACCGGCAAGAGCGGGATTGCGACAGCGGGCTGTTCCCCGTTCCCTGTTCCCCGTTCCCTTCGTTATCTATTCCTCTTGCCAATACGCCCCCTTATCGAATGAGCTCCACTCGCCTAGGTGACGCCCCCAAGCTGAGTCTCTGGGGCCGCCTCAAACGCATTGCGCTCACCGATGTGGGCGCCATGGTGCGCGGCTTCAACGCCGCCGACCTGGAGGCGATGGAGAAGACTCTGTTGGAGGCGGATTTCGGCGTGGCCTCGACGGTGGATCTGGTCCAGGGACTCGAGAACGACGTCCGGCGGGGCCGCCTCAAGACCGAGGCCGATCTCCGGAGCGATCTGGTGGCCCGGATCGCCAAGCTGCTCGAGGGGCCGCCCCATCCCGAACGATTGGTCCACGCGGCCGATCCCGGCCCTACCGTGATCGTCATGATCGGCGTCAACGGGGTGGGGAAGACCACTACCCTGGCCAAGCTGGCGCACCGACTCCAGCGAGAAGGCAGGACCGTGTTGCTCTGTGCCGCCGACACCTACCGCGCCGGCGCCATCGGTCAGCTGCAGGTCTGGGCCGACCGGCTGAATGTCCCCTGCGTCGCGGGAGCGCCGGGCGGCGACCCGGCGGCGGTCGCCTTCGACGCGATCAAGGCGGCGGAGAAACGCGGGCTCGACACGGTGCTTGTGGACACCGCCGGTCGCCTGCACACCCAGGAAGGGTTGATGGAGGAGCTGCGAAAGGTGGTCCGGGTGATCGCCCGGAAACGCCCCGGCGCGCCCCACGAGACCCTGCTGGTGCTGGACGGTTCGGTGGGACAGAACGCGGTGCAGCAGGGAAAGCTCTTCACCCAGGCCGTCTCCCCGACGGGGATCATCGTGACCAAGCTGGATGGCACCGCGCGTGGAGGTGCCGTGGTGGCGCTCCGGCGCGAGCTCAACATTCCCATCCGCTTCCTGGGTACCGGAGAACGGCTCGAGACCCTGGAGCCGTTCGACGCCGAGCGATTCGCGACGGCGCTCCTCCGCGAGGAGGACTGAGACTCAGTCCTCAGTCCTCGAGTCCTCTCCATGCCCGTCCTCCGCCTCGATACCCCGATCAAGTTCATGAAAGGCGTCGGTGAGCGGCGAGCCGAGCAGTTCGCGCGGCTGGGCATCGTGACCTCTCGTGATCTCCTCTGGCACATCCCTCGCCGCTATCTGGACGCCTCCACTCTGACACCGCTGGCCCAGGCCCGGGTCGGAGCCGAGGTCGCCTGCATCGGACGGGTGGTGACCAAGCGCGTGCTGCCGACTCGGCGCGGGTTGCGGGTGTTTCGTGCGGTGCTGCGCGACGATAGCGGAGTCCTCGAGTGCGCCTGGCCCGGCCAGGCCTGGCTCGACCGCTCCATCGAGGAGGGCCAGATCCTCCTGGTCTCGGGGCCAATCCGGTACTACCACGGCCGCCAGATGACGCCGCGTGAATTCATCATCCTGGGCGACGGCGATACCGAGATGTCGCTGGGAGGCAAGGTGCTGCCGGTGTATCCGGCCACCGAGGGGTTAAGCCACAAGACCATCCGCGCGTTGATCGACCGCCATCTGGATGCGCTGCTGCCCTTGGCGGAGGAGACGCTGCCCCCGGAGGTACGGCGCTCCCTCGACTTGCCCGAGCTGGGTCAGGCCTTTCTGGCGGTGCATCGGCCCACCTCGGTCGATGCCGCGGAGATTGGCCGGCGGCGGCTGGCCTTCGACGAGCTGTTCGACCTCCAGCTCATGCTGCTCCGGGCCCGCAGTCTGGCCCGGCGGCGCCGGAGCGGTATCGCCTTCGTGCTCAAGCACGATCTCACCACTCGTTTGCGCGAAGCCCTCCCCTGGCCCCTGACCGGAGACCAGAAGCGCGCCATCCGCGAGATCGCGGGCGACATGACGGCCCCGGAGCGGATGCACCGGCTGCTCATGGGCGACGTCGGCACCGGCAAGACGGTGGTGGCGCTGTTCGCGATGCTGCTGGCGGTGGAGAACGACTATCAGGCGGCCTTGATGGCGCCCACCGAGCTCTTAGCCGAACAGCACGCGGCCACGCTCACGGCCCTGCTGGAGCCGATCGGCATTCGCCCGGAACTACTGCTGGGGCGGCTGGCTCCGGCCGAAAAGGCGGCTCGGCGGCGCAAGCTGGCCGGCGGCCAGGCCCGACTGGTGGTCGGAACCCATGCCCTGCTCGAGGAGCGGACCTCCTTTCAGCGGCTGGGCCTGGTGGTGATCGACGAGCAGCATCGCTTCGGGGTCGAGCAGCGCTCGGCCCTGATCGGGAAGGGAGACGCGCCCGACGTCCTGCTGCTCAGCGCTACGCCGATCCCGCGATCCCTCGCGCTCACCCGCTTCGGCGACCTCGACGTCAGCGTGCTCCGCGAGAAGCCGCCCGGCCGAGGCGTCGTGCGCACGGGGCTCCGCACCCGAAGCCAGCGGGAACGCTCGCTGGCCTTTGTCAGGGACGAGGTGCGGAAGGGGCACCAGGCCTACGTCGTGCTTCCCGTGATCGAGGAATCGGAACGGGCCGATCTGCGCGCGGCGACCACCATGGCCCAGAGCCTGGCGGCCCGATGGCCCGACGTGAAGGTGGGTTTGGTTCACGGCCGGCTTCCGGCCGACCAGCGGGATGCCGAGATGCGGCGATTCCGGGCGGGGGAGATCGGGGTGCTGGTGGCGACCACGGTGATCGAGGTGGGGATCGACGTGCCCAACGCGACCGTGATGCTGATCGAGCACCCCGACCGCTTCGGTCTGGCCCAGCTGCACCAGCTACGGGGGCGGATCGGGCGGGGAGCCGCGGAGAGCTACTGCATCCTGCAGGTGGAGGACGCAATCCCGCCTCGGCTTCACGCCTTTGCCAAGACCGACGACGGGTTCGAGATCGCGGAGCTGGACCTTCGCGAGCGACAGATGGGGGATCTCATCGGCGAGCGGCAGGCGGGCAGCTTCGTGGTGTCCCATGCCCGGCTTCCGGACGACACCGACCTGCTGACCCACGCTCGCCAGCTGGCGACCCGGATTCTGGAGCTGGATCCCGAGCTCCGGCGGCCCGAGCATCAGGGGCTCCGGCGGCGGGCGTTGGCGCGCTATCCGAGGGCGGTGGAGCTGTTCAGGGTTGGATAGGTTGCCGTGAGCCCGTCACCGAGAGCACGTTGACGACCCTCCCGCCCCGCGCTACACTCCACCCGCTTTTCACCTCATTTCTCCTATCTCGAACGCTCTGCCCATGACCGACGTCCGCATTGAGGAGTTGGGTGCCCATGCCGGCACGGACGTCACGGTGCGGGGTTGGGTGGCGACGACGCGGTCGAGCGGGAAGATCGCCTTCCTGGTCCTGCGGGATGGGACCGGGTATCTCCAGGCGGTTCTCTCGAAGAAAGAAGTGCCCGAGGCGGTCTGGGAACGGCTTCAATCGCTGACCCAGGAGACCTCGGTCGCGGTCACCGGGTCGGTGCATGCCGAGCCGAGGGCGTCCGGGGGCTACGAGCTGCACGCGCGGGACCTGGTCGTGCTCGGCGCCAGTCCCGAATTCCCGATCACGCCCAAGGAGCACGGGACCAGCTTCCTGTTCGAGCACCGGCACCTGTGGCTCCGCAGCCGCAAGCAGGTGGCGATCGCGCGGGTGCGGCACGAGGTGGTGCAGGCGATCCGCGACTTCTTCTACGAGCGCGGCTTCGTGCTGGTCGACACGCCGATCCTGACCGGCGCCATCGGCGAGGAGGCGGGGAGTCTCTTCGCCACCGACTACTTCGACCTGGGCAAGGCCTACCTGGCCCAGACCGGGCAGCTCTACGTCGAGGCCGCCGCGGCCGCGCTCGGCCAGGTCTACTGCTTCGGGCCCACGTTCCGAGCGGAGAAATCCAAGACCCGCCGCCACCTGACCGAGTTCTGGATGGTGGAGCCCGAGGTCGCCTTCAACGACTCCGACGACAACATGCGGCTGCAGGAGGAGTTCGTGAGCTACCTCGTGGCCCGGGCGCTGGAGCGGCGGCAGGAGGAGCTCAAGGAGCTGGAGCGCGACACCGCGCCCGCTGGAGCGGGTCCAGCGCGCCGTTCCCGCGGATCTCCTACACCGACGCCGTGGCGCGGCTCAACCAGCTGGGCTCCGACATGACGTGGGGCGACGACCTGGGCGGGGACGACGAGACGCTGCTGGCGCAGCAGTACGACCGGCCGGTGTTCGTGTTCAACTACCCCAAGGGGGTGAAGGCCTTCTACATGAAGGAGAACCCGGACGATCCGCGCACCGTGCTCAACAACGACTGCCTGGCCCCGGAAGGGTACGGCGAGATCATCGGCGGCTCACAGCGGGAGGACGACTACGACAAGCTGCTGGCCCGGATTCAGGAGCAGGGTCTCGATCCCGAGGCCTACCGCTGGTACCTCGACCTCCGGAAGTACGGCACCTTCGTGCACTCCGGCTTCGGGCTCGGGCGTGGAGCGGACCGTGGCCTGGATCTGCGGCATCCCGCACATTCGAGAGACCATCGCCTTTCCGCGACAAATCCACCGGCTCTATCCCTGATCGGAAGGCGGCTCGGACGGCGATTCAGGTTGTCACTCCCGTTCTCCCGTTCCCTGTTCTCCCGTTCCCCGTTTCACTTCGTCCCACAACCGATCCAGCACCTCCAGCCCCGCGGTCGAGACGTCGATCCCGCGTTCGGCGGCCAGCCGCTCGATCGCCTCGAAACGGGCTTCGAACTTCCGATTGGCGCGGTCGAGCGCCGGTCCCGGCTGCACGCCGGCTTTTCGCGCCAGGTTCACCACCGCGAAGAAGCAGGTCGCCGATCTCCTCGGTCAGCGCGTCGCTGGGAGCCGGCGCCTCGGTGGGCGAGGGGCCCGGACTGTGCAGCTCCCGCTCCACCTCCATCCAGCTCCTCGCGCACCTTGCCGAGTGGGCCGCCCACATCGGGCCAGTCGAAGCCGACGCCTGCCGCCCGCTCCTGCAGCCGATAGGCCGCGCAGGAGATCGGGCAGAGCCGGTGGCAGACCGTCCAGCACGCCGTCGGGTCCGCTCCTTCCGTTTGAGTCTTTCCCACGGTTCGGGCGGGCCCAGGTCGAAGAGATGGGGATGGCGACGCTTCATCTTTTCGCGTGAGATCGTCCGCTACCTGATCGGCGTTGAATTCGCCTCGTCTCCTCGCGCGAGCACCAGCTGCCAGGCCAGATGCAGGAGCAGATCCGCCACCTCCTCCCGGATCGCGGTGGGATCGCCGCGGCTGAGGGCGTAGTCGAGCTCGAAGACCTCTTCGACCAGGTACGGTCGCAGGGTCTCCCGGGTCTGGGCCCGGTCCCACGCGCACCGGCGGCGCAGATCCCGCACCATTTCGAGAGCACGTCCAAGCGCTGAATTCTCTTGCATTTATCCTCCGTGGTTCCTATCATACCCGCCGGCTTTCGAACGATGTCAATTGCGGACGGACGGCGCGGGCTTGGGTCGACGTGGACCTCGCGGCCCTGATCGCCAACGCGACGAACGGTCGCGGCCCGGATCGCGGGAGCCGCTTGCTCCCCATGGTCAAGGCCAACGCCTACGGCCTCGGGCGCCGTGCCAGTGGCTCGGGCGCTCGAGCACGGTGGACCCGTGGGGATTCGGTGTGGCCACGGTCGAGGAAGGGGAGGAACTCGCGCCAGCGCGGGCATCACCAGGCCGATTCTGGTTTTCACTCCGCTGCAATCCGGCGGCAAAGCCTCGGCATTCCTTTCTTCAGCGCTCCGGCCCGTGATCGGCGATCTTCCAGCGCTGCGGCGAGTGGATCTCCGCGGCCGAGCTTCCGTTTCATGTCGAGATCGACACCGGCATGTCGCGGTCGGGCCTTCGCTGGCAGGAAACTGAGGCGCTCGCCGCGGCCAACGCCGCTCTCACCTCGGCCAAAGGTTGGGAGGGGATCTTTACCCACTTTCACTCGGCCGATGATCGCGCGGCGACCGCGGAGCAGTGGCGTCGCTTCGAACAGGTGGTGTCGGGGCTGCCCCGGCGGCCGGCGCTGATTCATGCGGCCAATAGCGGTTCCGCGGCCCTCAGTGGACCGGGCCTACTCGAGCGATCTGGTGCGGCCGGGCATCTTCCTCTATGGCGGGCGGCGGGCGGCGACGGTGCCTCAGGTGGTCGCGAGCGTGCAGGGCGCGGGTGATGGCGCTCGAGGACGGTCCAGGCCGGGGGATACGGTGAGCTATGGAGCGACGTGGACCGCGACGCGCGCCACCCGGATCGCGACGCTCGCGCTGGGCTACGCCGACGGCGTGCCGCGCTCGCTGGGCGAACCGAGGCCAGTTCGAAATTCGGGGCCGGCTGGCGCCGCTGGTAGGGCGGGTGACGATGGACATGACCATGGTGGCGGTGGATGAGACCATTGCCCAAGGCGACGTGGCGACCTTCTTCGGCGGACTGGTTTCGCTCGACGAGCAGGCCCGACTGGCGGGGACGATGTCCTACGAGCTGCTGACGTCGATCGGGCCGCGCGTCGTGCGCCGCTATGGCTCGGCGCCATGAATACCCATTTCATGTCGCTGGTACTGGGCCTGGCGCATCAGGCGGAGCAGGCCATCGAGGGCAAGCTACCTCCCGGCGCCGGCCAGGAGGCTCGCCAGGCCGCGCGCCTGCTGATTGACACCCTGGGCATGTTGGAACAGAAGACGGCGGGACGTCTCGATCCCGACGAGCAGAAGCTGCTCACCGACGCGCTCACCGCGCTCCGTCTCCGCTACGTGCAGACCGAAGCCAAGTAACGTCGTTCCCTCCGATCCCGATCTCATTGTGCCGCGTCGCGCCGCCATCATCGTCCTGGACGGGCTGGGCATCGGCCCCGCGCCCGACAGCGACCAATATGGTGACGCCGGGAGCGACACCCTGGGCAACGTGGCCCGCGCGGTCGGGGGGCTCGTCGCTTCCCCACCTCTGAGCTGGGCCTGGGCCACTGCGCGCCGATCGACGGGCGTGCCGGCGGTGCCGCACCCCCGGGCGGCGCATGGGCGTCTGCCGACCCGCCAGCGCCGGCAAGGACAGCACCACTGGCCACTGGGAGCTCTGCGGCGCTGATCCTGGCCCAGCCGTTCCCGATCTATCCCGACGGATTCCCGGCCGAGGTCATCGCGGAGTTCAGCCGCCGGACCGGGCGCGGCGTGCTCGGCAACCGGGCCGCGTCGGGCACCGCGATTCTCGACGAGCTGGGGCCGAGCACGTCGCGACCGGAGACTGGATCGTGTACACCTCGGCCGACAGCGTCTTCCAGGTCGCGGCGCACGAGGAGATGGTCCCGCTTGCGGAGCTGTACGCGGCCTGCACGATGGCGCGCGCGCTGTTGCACGGGCCCGCACGCCGTCGCCCGGGTGATCGCGCGGCCGTTCGTGGGCGGCCCCGGGCCCTGGAAGCGGACCGGGCATCGAAGGGACCTGAGCCTCCCGCCGCCCGGGCCCGACGCTGCTCGATCGCCTGGCCGACGGCGACGTCCCGCGTGGTCGGGGTCGGCAAGGTGGATGACCTGTTCGCGGGGCGGAACATCACCAGCACGCACACGCCCACGAATCCGGAGGCGTACCGGCTGATCGACGCGGCCCTCGCAGTCGCTGAGGCGCGGGTTCCTGTTCGCCAACGTGATCGAATTCGATCAGACCTGGGGGCACCGCAACGATGTCCCGGGTTTCCATCGCGGGCTTGCTGGAGCTCGATCGGGTCGCTCCCGGGCTGGCTCGCGCCGGCTGCGGGACGATGACCTCATTATCTTTACCGCCGATCACGGGAACGACCCGACCACGCCGTCCACCGATCATTCCCGCGAGGTGGTCCCGGTGCTGGCCCTGCGGCCCCCAGGTGCGGCCGGTACCGTTGGGCGTTCGGACCACCTTCGCCGACATCGGGCAGACCGTCGCGGAATTCCTAGGGGTGCCGCCCCTGGGGTCGGGCCATTCGCTGCTTACCGAGATTTCTGAATGATTGATGGCTATGTCGGCTAGGAAGGCCTCCAATTCGAGATGGCGGATGGTGGCCGTCGCCCGGCTGACGTTCGGCATGGCGTTGGCAGCGGCCTGCACCGAGGAGCTTACCACCCCGGTGAAGTGTCCCCCCAGTTGCCCAGGCAGCGGTATCGTCATCGTCGATACCATTCTCGACCTGGTGCCGGGCGGCGACACCAGCTTCTCCGGCTACGTGGGAAATGGAGATGGGATCGGCATCCTGATCTCCAACAACCTGCCTTGGGCGGATTACCGCGCCTTGATCCGATTCCCGCAGCGGCCCGACACGGTTCCGATCGGGGTCGACACCTTCCGGACCTATCGGGTGGACTCGGTCCAGCTCAAGCTGTCCCTGCAGGCTAGGGATTCTACGGTGGGCGGGCTTCGCCTGTACCTCTATCGGATGCCGGTGACGCTCGATTCCACCGCCACCTTCAACGAGGTCAATTCGGAGCTGATCCCGGCCAATCTGATCGACAGCATCCTCATCCCGGACAGCTCGAACAGCCAGCAGTTCACCGCCTCGTTCAAGGGTAGCACGCTGGCGAAAGTCGAGCCGGCGCCGGCCGACAGCGGCCGCCTATCCCTCGGGCTGCGGGTGGCGGCGGGCACCCGAGAGACCGGCGTCCGCATCGGGTCGCGGACGGCGCTCAGCGACGCGCCCACCTGGAATTCGTTCGTACATGCCAACTGGCCGGACTCGGTTCGGGCCAAGCGACTGATGCAGTTCACGTCCGAGATCTCCGTGACCGTGATGGCCAACCCGCCTAGCCCGGCGCCCGATCAACTGCTGGTGGGGAGCCTGCCCAGCTCTCGGGCCCTCCTAAGGTTCCAGCTGCCGCAGGCGATCCGGGATTCGGCCCACATCCTCAGGGCCACTTTGGAGCTGGTTCCGGTGGGGCCGATCTACGGCCTGCTGGGAGACCCGGCCACGCTGCAGCTGATGCAGATCCTGACCGACGCGGGGGCCAAGTCGCCGTCGCAGTCCCTCTCGGCCGCTGTCTTTCCTCTTCCGGCCTCGTTCAACGACACGGTCCGCTTCGAGATTCCCAATCTGGTGGCCACCTGGCAACGGACGCCGATCGCGCCACTGGCCGTCTTCGTCCGGATGACGCCGGAAGCCGCCACCTTCAATCTGCCCATCTTCTACTCGACCCGATCCGCCACCGGCAAACCCCACTTGCGCCTTACCTACGCCAAGACGTTCGACTTCGAGAGGCCCTAGGTGCGGGCACTGCTCTGTGGGGCGGGGCTGCTGTTGCTCACCGCGTCTTCAGCAGTGGCGCAGTCGTCGCTCTTCGGTGTCCGCGGCTTGGGGCTCCCCGGCTACGCCTATAGCGCCCGGGCCCGGGCCACCGGCGGAAGCTTCGGCCTCATCGATCCCGAGTCGGCGCTCAATCCCGCGAGCCTGGCCGGGCTGCCGGCGATCACCGCGACCTTCAACGCGACTCCGGAATGGCGCTGGACCACGACATCCGCGGGCGAAGGGAACCTTCGTGATACCCGGTTTCCTCTGATGACGATCGGAGGGCCGCTTCCCCGCACTCCGTTCTACTTCCGCTTCAGCTACTCCAGCTACGCCGACCACGACTTCGCCCTGGCCTCCGCCGACAGCGTGGTGCTTCGCGGCTCCACCATCCCGGTGGCGGACACCATCAGGTCGACCGGAGGCCTGGCCGACATCGGAGTGACCGGTGCCTGGCGTGGCGGCCATGGCTGGAACCTTGGCGCCGCCTTTCATTTCATAACCGGCTCCAACCGCATCAGCCTGCGCCGGCACTTCGCCGACACCACCTACCTGCCCGTGGCCCAGCAGACCGAGCTCTCGGCCTTCGGCGTGGGAGCCGCCGTGGGTCTGGTCCGGCGGCTCGCGGGTCCGATCTCCATCGCGCTGCTGGCCCGGTGGGACGGCCAGGCCAGCATCGATCAGGACACTAGCTCCGCGTTCACGGTCGACCTGCCGTACACCTTCGGTGGCAGCCTGGCCTGGCGGGTCAACCCCAAGCTCCTGATCGCCGGACAGGGGATCTATCAAACCTGGTCCTCGGCCAACAGCGACTTCCTCCAGGCGGGCGGCCTGGGCGCCGCGAATAGCTATCAGGCTTCGCTGGGATGGGAGTATGCCAGCCGTCCTCGAGGGCCGGGCGGTCACTTCCTTCGGGTCGGCGGCCACTACGGCACGCTTCCCTTCTATTTCGAGAAGGGCTTTCAGCCGCGAGAAGCCGGGGTTGCCGGAGGCTTCGGCACCCGCCTGGGGCGGGGCCGAGCCGGACTCGATTTCTCGCTGGAATACGCGTGGCGGTGGGACGACGCCGGGAACAAGGAGAGGGCGCTCATGCTGACCACCCAGATCACCGTGCGGCCCTAGCCGGGCGGCCTGCCCGAGGCTCGCCGTTCGTTCTATCTTTCCCCACCCATGAAGCGCCTCTTCATCGAGACTCTCGGCTGCCAGATGAACGTGGCCGATACCGAGCTCATCCACGGCGTCCTCGGTCGCGAGGGTTACGTCGCGACGGAGCGCCCGGAGGAGGCTGACGTGCTCCTGGTGAATACCTGCGCCGTGCGCGAGCACGCGGAGCAGCGGGTGATCGGCCGCCTGGGCGAGCTGCAGCGCTACAAGCGGCCCGGCGGGGTGCTGGGCGTGGTGGGGTGTATGGCTCAGCGTCTGGGTCCGCGACTGCTGGAGCAGGTGCCGCGCGTCGATCTGGTGGTGGGCCCCGATGCCTATCGCAATCTCCCCGCCCTGTTAGCGGCCGCTGCGGCTGGAGAGCGGCTGGCCGATACCGAATTCCGGTCGTGGGAGCACTACGAGGATGTCCCCGCCGTCCGGGAAATGACTGCCAGCAGCTTCGTCACGGTACAGCGCGGCTGCGATTACAAGTGCACCTTCTGCATCGTTCCGTATACCCGGGGGCCCGAGCGCAGCCGTAGTTTGTCGGATGTCATCCGGGAAGTCGCCGCGCTGGCTGAGCAGGGAACCAGCGAGGTAACGTTGCTCGGCCAGACCGTCAACAGCTACCACGACGGTACCCACGACTTTGCCGACCTGTTGCGCGCGGTGGGACGGGTGGATGGTATCCGGCGGATCCGGTTCACCAGTCCGTACCCGACCGACTTCACCGACCGGGTCATCGCGGCCATGGCCGAAACCCCCGCGGTCTGCGAGCACGTCCATCTGCCGGCCCAGAGCGGATCCGATGCGGTGCTCCGCCGGATGCTCCGGCGCTATACCCGGGAAGCCTACCTCGAGGTGGTGGATCGGCTCCGGGCGGCTATTCCGGGTGTCACGCTCTCCACGGATCTCATCGTGGCCTTTCCCGGCGAGACCGAGACCCAGTTCGAGGAGACCGTCAGTCTGGTGCGGGAAGCCCAATTCGACGACGCATACACCTTTAAGTACTCGCCCCGGGAGGGCACGCCGGCCACCCGGCTTCCGGATGCGGTTCCGGACGAGGCAGCTTCCGCGCGATTGGCGCGACTCATCGAGGTGGTGCGGGAGCAGGCCCGGCGGAAGAACCTGGCGCGGGTGGGAAGCACGCTGGAGGTGTTGGTGGAGCGGCCGGCCAAGCGGGGCGGCCTGGTCCTGGGCCGGACCCGGACCAACCTCATGGTGCTCCTCGACCTCCCCAGCGGCTCCATCGGTGAGTATCATGACGTACGGCTCACCGGAACCACTGGGTCGACCTTCACCGGCACGGTTCTGCGCCCTCAACTGGCGGTGCTATGATCCGCAACCTGGTCGAGGAGCACGTCACTCAGGCGTACGAGCAGCTGCGGCCGCGCTTTCCCGATTTCTGCGGCTGCGAGACCTGCCGTATGGACGTGTTGGTCTACGCCCTCAATCGCCTCCCCGCCCGCTATGTGGTGGGGCGCGAGGGGACGGTGGTGAGCGAGCTCAATCTCGACAAGGATCAGACCCGCGTGCTGATCGACGTGACCGTGATGGACGCCATTCGCAAGGTCACCGCCTCGCCACGCTGCAAGGCGCGAGGGAGCGGAGCCCGATAACCTCGCGGTCGCGGTGAGACCGCGACCCGTCCTCCTGTTCGTCCTCGCCTATGGGGCCGGTCTCGCGACCGGCCTTCTGCATTTTGGGGATCCGGCCGGCGTCACATTGGTCCTGCTGGGGCTCGCCCTCTGGGGTCGCCGGGGCCTTCCCGGGCTGCTGGGCGGTGCGGCGCTGATCGGTCGTCTGAGCGGGGACCTGGCCTGGGAACGTGACCGCACCGGATGCGCCGCCACCCTCCCGGCCGTTCGGGTCGAGTTGGTCGCCGTCCTCGAGGAGCCTATCGACTCGGAGGGTGGCGGCACCGTGCTCCGTCCCCAGCACATCGGTTGCACCGGCACGGTGGACGCCCGGTGGCCGGCAGGGCCCCCGCTCCCGGCGGGAAGCACGGTGACGGTGGCGGCTCAATGGATCCCGCGCCCCACGAGCATCGGCCGGGCCGACGGGATCCTGGTGGTGGATTCGGTGCGAACCGTCAGCTCGGGCGGGGGCATCGGCGCCCAGCTCCGCACCTGGCTCGCGCGTCACATCCGGGAGCTCTACGGCGCCCGTACGCCCATCGTCGAAGCCCTGGTCCTCAATCGCCGCACCACGATGGACCCCGTTCTGCGGGAGCAGTATGCCCAATCGGGGCTGGTCCACCTGCTCTCCATCTCCGGATTCCACGTCGGCCTGCTGGCGGGCTGGGTCTTCCTGATTGCGCGGGCGCTGCTCTCGAGGGAGCGCGCCCTGCTGCTCGCGGCCGCGGTCAGCGTGGGGTACGTGGCCTTCCTGGGCTGGCCTCCACCGGCGACTCGGGCCGCCGCCCTCACCATCCTGGCGGCGGCGTCCCAGGCGCGGCAGCGCCGAGTCGAGCCCGACGCGCTGCTCGCGGTCACCTGCCTGCTGGTACTCCTGGTGGACCCTTGGGCGCTCCTCGACCTGGGCGCCTGGCTCTCCGCCGCGGCCCTCTGGGGGGCCACCACCTTCGCGCGCTGGAGCGACCGCCGACTGGGCACCGGATTCGGCTGGCGGACGTTGGCCGCTTCGGTCGGCGCCACCCTGGCCACCGCACCACTCACCGCGGCGGTCCTGGGAGCCGTCTCGCTGATCGGGATCGCCCTCAACTTCGTGGCGATTCCGCTGGCGGCCTGGGCGGTGCCCGGGGTGCTGGCGAGCCTGCTCCTGGTGCCGGTCGGCCATCAGGCGGCCGCGACGCTCGCCGCCGGCGCCGGGATGGCGTTGGCGGGGCTGGACGGATTGGCTCGGCTCGGAGCGGCGGTCCCGGGAGGCCATCTGTTGGTGCCCGCTGAGCCGGGCTCGGCAGTGCCTTGGCTGGCGGTGCTGGCGATCGCGCTCTGGGGCCTTCGACGCACCACCGTGTCGGTGGCGCTCCTGCGCTGGTCGCTCGGGGCCGCGGCGATGATCTGGACGGTTACGGCGCTCTGGTGGGCGCCGTTGTTGGCTGACGCCGGCTCCGTCCTGACGTTACATTTGTTGTCGGTCGGTCAGGGGGACGGGGCCGTGCTGCGGACCCCGGCGGGCATTGGGTGGTGATCGATGCCGGCCCCCGTGGGGATCATGACGACGCGGGACGCCGGATCGTGGTCCCGTTTCTCCGCCGTGAAGGTGTGAGACGACTCTCCGCGGTGGTGGTTTCCCACGCGCATGCCGACCATCTGGGCGGAGTCCCGGCGGTGCTGCATGGGTTTCCCGTCGATCTGCTGCTGGAGCCCGGCGAGCTGGTTTCGGATCCGCTCTATCTGTCCTTTCTCGATGAGGTGGCGGCGGTTTCGGCGCCCTGGAAGGCGGGCCGCCCCGGAGATCGCTTCGAGTTGGACAGCGTGACCTTCACCCTGTTGCATCCCGACCCCGCCTGGCTGGAGTGGGGCGACGACCTGAATGAGGACTCGATCGTGCTCCTGGTCCGCTACCGGGACTTCGAGGCCCTGTTCCCCGGTGACGCGGGCTGGCATGCCGAATCGCTGCTGGCGGGCCATGTCGGCGGCGTGGATCTGCTCAAGGTGGGCCACCATGGATCCCGCACCGCGACCGGGGACGCCTGGCTCAACGAGCTGCATCCCCGCGCCGCGGTGATCAGCGTCGGCGCTTCCAACCGGTATGGCCATCCGGCGCCCGAGACGCTGGGCCGGCTCGCGGCCCACGGGGTCTCGGTGTGGCGCACCGACCGCGAAGGCGATGTGCTCGTGACCAGCGACGGTCGGACCATGACGGTCCGGGGCCGGCGCGGCAGCGAATCCTACTCCACGCACTAGGAGCGCACCGTGCACGATCAGGCGGTCACTACGATCGAGCGCTTCATCCTCGATCAGGAGCACCGGTTTCCGGAGGCCACCGGAGAACTGTCCAATCTGCTCTACGACATCGCGCTGGCGGCCAAGATCATCGCCGCGGCGATCCGGCGGGCCGGCTTGGTGAACATCCTGGGCAGCGCCGGCCGCGGCAACGTGCAGGGCGAGGAGCAGCAGAAGCTGGACGTCTTCGCCAACGAGACCATGACGAACTGCGCTGAGCACACCGGTCGGGTCTGCGTCATGGCCTCGGAGGAGGACGAGGACATCATCCCCGTCCCCGAGCATACGCCGTCGGCAAGTACGCCGTCCTCTTCGACCCGCTCGACGGCTCGTCGAACATCGACGTCAACGGCGCCGTCGGCACCATCTTCAGCATCTACCGCCGGGTGCTCGCTGGAAGGGCGCGGCAAGCTGGCCGACGTGCTGCAGCCGGGATGCAAGCAGGTCGCGGCCGGGCTACGTGATCTACGGCTCCAGCACCATGCTGGTCTACACCACCGGGCAGGGCGTGCATGGGTTCACCCTCGATCCCACCATCGGCGAGTTCCTGCTGTCCCATCCACCAGATCGTGACCCCGAGGGTGGGGAAGTACTACAGCGTGAACGAGAGCAACTTCGCGCGATGGTCCGAGGGGATTCAGGAGGCGGTCCGCGGCTTCCACGGCGACCAGCCGGAACGTATCCAGGGCAAGATCAGCCGCTACATCGGCTCGCTGGTGGCCGATTTCCATCGCAACCTGATCGACGGAGGGATCTTCCTCTACCCGGCCGATACCAAGAACCGCCAGGGCAAGCTGCGGCTGCTCTACGAGGCCAGCCCCATGGCCTTCATCGCGGAACAGGCCGGAGGCTCCGCCACCGACGGCATGCAACGGATCCTCGATATCGCCCCGACCGAGCTGCACCAGCGGACGCCGCTGGTGATCGGCTCCAGAGAAGACGTCGGGTTCGTCGCCGACACCCTCCGGCGCGTGGAGGGGCCGGAACAGTCGAGTCTGGGCGCCGCCCGCTGATCGCCCGCTTGGCTCGCCACCCCATGGACGGCGCCCCGGTGAAGCCGGTCTACGGACCCGAGGACACGCACGGGGATCCCGAGCGGGACCTGGGCCAACCCGGCCGCTTTCCGTTTACTCGCGGGATCTACCCCGGGATGTATACCGACCGGCTCTGGACCATGCGCCAGTACGCCGGATTCGGCACCGCCGAAGAGACCAACCGCCGCTTTCAGCATCTGCTGGAAGCCGGCCAGAGCGGGCTCTCCACCGCGTTCGACCTCCCGACCCAGATGGGGTATGACTCGGACCACCCGCTGGCCCAGGGGGAAGTGGGTCGGGTGGGCGTGGCCATCGCGACCGTCGAGGATCTGGCCGATCTGTTCCGAGGTATTCCGCTCGATCGGGTGTCGGCTTCGATGACCATCAACGCGACCGCCGCCATTCTGCTCGCCATGTATGTCGTGGTTGGCGAAGAGCAGGGCGTCCCCCGGCAGAAGCTCTCGGGCACCGTGCAGAACGACGTCCTCAAGGAGTACGTGGCGCGCGGCACCTACATCTTCCCGCTCGACCCGTCCCTCCGCCTCGCGACCGACATCCTGCGGTTCGTGGCCGCCGAGGGGATGAGCTTCAATCCGATCTCGATCAGCGGGTACCACATGCGGGAGGCGGGGGCGACTCCGGAGCAGGAGGTCGGCTTCACCCTGGCCAACGGGATCGAGTACGTCTCGCGGGCCCTGCGAGTCGGCATCCCCCTGGACCGGTTCGGTCCCCGGCTCTCGTTCTTCTTCGCCGCGCACAACGATCTGTTCGAGGAGGCGGCCAAGTTCCGGGCGGCGCGCCGGCTCTGGGCCCGGCTGGCCCGCGAGCGCTTCCAGGCGGACGACGCCACCGCCCGGCTCCGCTTTCATACCCAGACCGGCGGTGTCACCCTGCAGGCCCAGCAGCCGCTCAACAACGTGGTGCGGGTGACGGTGCAGGCGCTGGCCGCCGTGCTGGGCGGCACCCAGTCGCTGCACACCAACGCCTATGACGAGGCCCTGGCGCTGCCCACCTCGGAGTCCGCCACGCTGGCCCTCCGGACCCAGCAGATCCTGGGGTACGAGAGCGGCGTGGCCCGGACCGTGGATCCCCTGGCGGGGAGCTACTACGTGGAGGCGCTGACCCATCGCATCGAGACCGGTGCGCGGGCGCTGATCGAGGAAGTGGACGCGATGGGCGGCGCCGCCGCCGCGATCCAGCGTGGCTTCTTCCAGGAAGCCATCGCCCGGAGCGCCTACCGGTTACAGCAGGAGCAGGAGAGCGGTGCGCTTACCGTGGTTGGGGTGAACCGGTTCACCGACGCCGCGGCCCCGCCCATTCTCCCGGCGCCGGACTACTCGGCTCTGGCGGACCGCCAGCGCGAGCGGCTGGCGGCGGTCAAACGGGGACGCGATGGAGCCGCCGTTGCCAGCGCGCGCGCCCGACTTGGGGCGGCTGCCGGCGAGGCCGCCACGCCACTGCTCCCCCTCATTATCGAGGCGGTGCGGGCGCGGGCTACCTTGGGAGAGATCAGCGACACTCTGCGCGAGGTCTGGGGCGTCCATGGGCGTTAGATCCTGGCTGTTGGGTGGTCCCACCCGCGAACTGCTCCGCCGGACGCTAGGCGAGCGCTGGCAGAACGGGTTGGACTGGCTCCTGGTCAGCGACACCCAGAACCTCCGCCGGGAACGCCAGCGCCGGGCCCTCGAGTCTTCCGTCGCGTTCATCGAACGGGAGCTGCCGGAGGCGCCGTCCTTCAGCCGGCCGCTCCACCTCCTGGGCCACGGGTTGGGGCAGGTGAGGGTCGAGCGCGAAGGCTTATACCTCGAATTCGGGGTCTATCGCGGCACGACCATCAATTGGCTCGCCTCGCGCACCAACCATGTGGTCTACGGTTTCGATTCCTTCCAAGGTCTGCCGGATCGGTGGCGCGAGGGCTTCGAGCGCGGCCGATTCAAGACCGGTGGGCTTCCTTCGGTGCGCCAGAACGTGCGCCTGGTCCCGGGCTGGTTCGATCAGACGCTGCCCGGTTTCGTGGCCGAGCACCGGGAGCCGGTGGCGTTCCTCCATGTCGACTGCGATCTCTACTCCTCCACGCGGACCATATTCTCCTTTCTGGGGGAGCGCCTGGTGCCGGGGTCGGTCATCGTGTTCGACGAGTACTTCAACTACCCCGGCTGGGAGGACGGTGAGGCCCGCGCGTTCCGGGAAACCGTGAAAACTCTGGCCCTCGAGTTCGAGTACCTCGGGTATTGTCACCTGGGCCAACAAGTCGCGGTACGGGTGCTCCGCAATCCCGGTCACGCCTGAGCGCGATGCATCCCAGAGGCCCGCGAAGAAGGAACTGCCGAAGGTGCATAGCACCCAGAGGGCGCACAGAACTGCGCACCACGGAGACACGGAGGGCACTGAGGTTCACGGAGAACTTCTTAGCGTTCCCCTCCGCCCGACCCCGGGGTGGGGGGTGGGGCAACACGAGTTCTTGCTCTGTGTTTCTCCGTGCCTCCGTGCCTCCGTGATAAAATGGGGTGGTGGGCCGGGGAATCCGTGCTTGAAAGCCCTCTCGGGCGCCGCTAAGATTGGGCGCCGTTTCACCCCCTGAAGGTCTATGCCGACCTACGAGTACCTCTGCCCCGCCGGGCACACGTTCGAGAAAATCCAGAAGATCACCGAGAAGCCCCGCGCCAAGTGTCCCACCTGCGGCAAGATGGCCAGCCGGCAGATTTCGGGCGGCGGGGGCCTGGTCTTCAAGGGGAGCGGGTTCTACATCACCGACTACGGCAAGGGCAGCCAGGGGCCCCGCAAACCGGAGACCGGCGCTGAAGGGAGTGAAGCGAAGTCCGAGAAGGACAGCTCCGCCAAGCCCGAGTCCCCTCCCACCAAGGCGGAGAAGCCCGCCAAGAAAGCCAAGGAGTGACCGACCGGATCAGGGCCGAGCTGGCACGGGTCGCCGAGAAGCTCGGCGCCCCGGGGATCGACTTTGTTCTCGAGCGGCCGCGCGACGCGGGCCACGGGGACCTCGCCACCAATCTCGCCATGGTCATGGCCCGCGCCCTGAAGACGGCGCCGCGCCCGCTGGCCGAACGAGTGATCAAGGAGCTGGGACTGCCTCCCGGGGTGGCGCGGAGCGAGATCGCGGGGCCCGGTTTCATCAACTTCTGGCTGGCCTCCGACGAGCTGGGGCAGCAGCTGGCTTCGATTGTCGCGGCGGGCCGCTCCTACGGCCGTCACGATTTCGGGTCCGGGCGCCGGGTCAACGTGGAGTTCGTCTCCGCCAATCCTACCGGCCCACTGCACGTGGGGCACGGGAGGGGCGCCGCTCTGGGCGATGGGATCGCCGCCTTGCTGGAGTGGAGCGGACACGCGGTGACTCGTGAGTTCTACATCAACGATGCCGGCACCCAGATCGACAAACTGGCGCAGAGCCTCTGGGCCCGGGTGCAGCAGTCGGTGGGTCGGGCCGCGGACATTCCCGAGGGGGGGTACCACGGACGCTACCTCGAGGAGATGGCCCGCTCGCTGCTCGTCCGGGAGCCAGCCATGGCCGATCTGCCGGCGGCTGAAGGGATCGCGCGGTGCCGGGCCCTGGTGCTGGCCGCGCAGCGGGTAGAGCAGGATCAGCTGCTGGCCGATTTCGGGGTGCGATTCGACGTCATGACCTCGGAGCAGGCGATCTACGACAGCGGCAAGGATCGAGCGCCTGCTCGAGCAGCTGGCGCGGAGCGGACTGACGTTCGAGCGCAACGGCGCGCTCTTCCTCCGCACCTCCTCGTTCGGCGATGACGAGGATCGGGTGCTCCGGAAGAGCGACGGGTCGCTGACCTACTTCGCTCCCGATCTGGCCTACCACATGGACAAGCACGCCCGGGGCTTCGCCACCGCGATCGACGTGTGGGGCGCCGACCACCACGGGTACATCCCCCGCATGCGTGCGGGGTTGGCGGCGTTGGGTTATCCGCCCGACTTCTTCGAAGTCGCCCTGGTGCAGCTGGTCAAGGTGGTGAAGGGCGGGGAAGAGGTGAAGATGTCGAAGCGCTCCGGCGAATTCGTGACCCTGCGCGACCTGCTGGACGAGGTCGGAGTGGACGCGGCGCGCTACTTCTTCCTGATGCGGCGGGGCGATTCGCAGTTCGTCTTCGATGTCGACCTGGCCCGAAGTCAGACCGATGAGAATCCGGTCTACTACGTCCAGATGGCCCACGCGCGGATGAGCGGTATCTTCCGCGTGGCCCAGCGGGCTCCCGAGACCGTCCAGCCCGTGGCCAGCGTCGAGCACCTGCCGGCCCCGGAGGACACCGAGCTGCTCAAGAAACTCTCGGCCTTCCCGGAAGTCACCGCCCGCGCGGCCCGGGAGCGGGAGCCGCACCGGATCACCGGGTATCTCGAGGAGCTGGCCCGCCTGGCGCACGGCTGGTATCACAAGTGCCGGGTGCTCGGCGAGCCGCCCCCGGTGGAAGCCGCCCGCCTCACGCTGGCGCGGGCCACCCAGATCGTCCTCGCCAACGGCCTCGGCCTGCTGGGCCTCAGGGCCCCGGAACGGATGTGACATGACTCTGCTGGTGATCGGCAGCATCGCGCTGGATTCGATCGAAACGCCGTTCGGGGGGACGGTGGACGCGCTGGGCGGCTCCGCCGTGTACTTCAGCGTGGCCGCCTCGCTGTTGCATCCGGTGCGGGTGGTCGGCGTGGTCGGCAGCGACTACCCGGTGGGCCAGCTGCGCGCGCTCGGCAACGGCGGCATCGACTGGTCCGGCGTCGAGACGGCGGAGGGCGAGAGCTTCCGCTGGAAGGGCAAGTACTCCTTCGATCTCCAGAGTCGTGAAACCCTGGACACCCGGCTCGGCGTCTTCGCCGACTTCCGCCCCAAGCTGCCCCCGGCCTTTGCGGGGGCCGAATTCCTGTTCCTCGGGAACATCGATCCCGAGCTGCAGCTCGGAGTATTGGACCAGGTTCCCAAGGCCCGGTTCGTGGCCTGCGACACCATGAACTTCTGGATCCAGGGCAAGAAGGAGGCACTGCTCGAGCTGCTCAAGCGGGTGGATACCCTGATCATCAACGACAGCGAAGCGAGAGAGCTGGCCGGGGACTGGAACATTCACCGCGCCGGGCGCTGGATCCTCGAGCGGGGCCCCAAGCTGCTGGTGATCAAGCAGGGCGAGCACGGAGCGCTCCTGCTGGAGCCGAACCGCACCTTCTTCGCTCCCGCCTATCCCCTGGAGGAAGTCTTCGATCCCACCGGCGCGGGCGACGCGTTCGCGGGCGGCTTCATGGGGCACCTGGCGCGCTCGGGCGATCTGTCGACCAATGGCCTCCGCCGGGCCATGATCTACGGCGCCGCCATGGGCTCTTTCGCCGTCTCCCATTTCGGCATTCGCGGCTTCGAGAACGTGACCCGCGACGGGGTCGACGAACGGGCGCGCGGCTTCCACGATCTCACCCAGGTGAGCCTGGTGGAGCCCCTGCCGTGAGCGGTCGCAAGTACGCCGAGGGCGGCGTCGATCTGGAAAAGGCGGACGAGGCCAAGACCCGGATCGGTCGGCTGGTGGCCGCCACCCGCACGCCGCTCTCGGTCGGTCACGTGGGCGGCTTCGGCGGAATGCTCCGGGTACCGCCCGGATTCCGGAAGCCGGTGCTGGTGATGAGCACCGATGGGGTGGGCACCAAGGTGATGGTGGCCCGCGAAGCGGGGCGCTTCGATACGGTCGGCGAGGATCTCGTCAATCACAGCGTCAACGACATTCTGGTCCACGGCGCCGCCCCGATCGCCTTTCTCGACTACATCGCCGGCGCGGGGCTCACCCCGGAGCAGACCCTCGGCCTGGTCGAGGGAGTCGCCCGGGCCTGTCGGGCGCACTTGATGGCGCTGGTCGGAGGAGAAACGGCCGCGATGCCGGGTCTCTATCAACCGGGACACTACGATCTGGCCGGGACCATCGTCGGCATCGTGGAAGAGGACGAGGCGATTCACGGGGACCGTATTCGCCCCGGCGACTTGCTGGTGGGATTGGCGTCCACCGGGCTGCACACCAATGGGTACACCCTGGCTCGAAACGTTCTATTCGATCGTCTCAAGCTGAAGCTTTCCGATCACCTCGAGGAGACGGGGCACTCAGTCGCCGACACCCTCCTGGCTATTCATCGGAGTTATGCGCGGGCCCTGCGGCCGGTGTTAGCGATGGTGCATGGCCTTGCGCATATCACGGGAGGGGGAATTCCGGGGAATCTGGTGCGGATCTTGCCCGAAGGCTGTGAAGCGGTGGTCGATCCACGTAGCTGGCCGCTGCCGCCGCTGTTCCGGCTATTGCAGGATGCAGGAAGCGTCTCGACCGACGAGATGCGCGACGTCTTCAACCTCGGTGTGGGCATGATCGCGGTGGTGCCGCCCAATGCGGTGGACGGGGTTCGCGCCGCCGCCGCCCACGATGCGGTCGAGACCTGGGTGATCGGGGACGTTCGTGCCGGAGCGAAAGGAGTGCGATTCAGCCACTAGACTACTACCAGGAGTGCCACGTGCGCCCGATTTCGCTGTCGATCGCCGCTGTGCTGCTTGGGGTAACCCCCCTCCTCGCGCAAAACGCGCAATGCGCGCCCTATCAACTGAACGCCCCGTCCTACAACGTCTGTAATGCCGCCATCGACGGCACCGTGCTCTTCCATCCGGTGGTGGGGATGCTGGTCAGCGGCGGGAACCCGGTTCTGGGGACCTCCCGCACCCTTGGCGGCCTGCCTCACTTCTCGATTACCCTGCGGGTCAACGGCAGCGAGGTCGTGACCCCCTCGCTGAGCTACGACGGCAGCACCACCACGGTCCCGGCCGGTCAGAAGCTGTTCGCCCCGCTGCCGCAAGTGGACGCCGCCCTCGGCCTCTTCGGCGGCCTGCCCGGCGGTCTCCTCTCGGTGGACGCACTGGTCTCCGCCCAGTTGTTGCCCACCAACCAGTTCGACAACGTCACCTTAGATCCCAATGCCACCAAGATCGGCGACGTCGGTCTCGGCCTGGGATTCGGGGGGCGCGTTGGGATTCTGCACGGCCACGCGCCGGTGCCCGCGGTCTCGGTGTCGGCCATGTATCGCAACATCCCCACGATCACCTTCGGCAATGTCGCGAGCGGGGATCAGTTCCAGTACTCCGTCGACCTCCATGCAGTGAACCTTCGCGCGGTGGCCGGCTATGACCTCGGCCTCTTGAGCGTGGCCGCCGGGTTGGGCTGGGACAGCTACACCGGCGACGCGACCTCCACTTTCCGCGATCCCTTCACCAACACGGTGCAGCCGCCCATCGCGATCTCGCTCGATCAGGACCGCACCATGGCCTTCGCCGACGCCGCCCTCAAACTGGGCTTTTTCAAGATCGCGGCCGAAGGAGGCTATCAGTTCGGCGAGGCGCAGCAGCTGGCCACGAGCTTCGAGCAAAACAATCCCGCCGATTCCCGCTTCTTCGCCAACTTCGGGTTGATATTCGGGTTCTGACCTCGGCCGCCCCGGGCCAACGGTAGCCGGTTTACTGTTGGCCCGCGGCGGTTCACCTTTACAGTCCCATGAACCAGATCGAGGCCATGCGCCGGGCCCTGGAATTGGCCTGGCGCGGGTGGGGGCGCGTCCATCCCAATCCATTGGTGGGGGCCGTTGTCCTCGCCGATGGTGAGCCGCTGGCCGAGGCCTACCACGCCGAATTCGGCGGGCCACACGCCGAGGCCGACGCGTTGTCGACCGCCGGAGAGCGGGCCCGTGGGTCCACCCTCGTGGTGTCCTTGGAGCCCTGCACCCATCAGGGCAAGCAGCCGCCCTGTACCGAGGTGATCGTGAAGAGCGGAGTGGCCCGGGTGGTCGTGGCCCTCTCGGATCCCAATCCCCAGGCGGGAGGGGGAGCCGACCGACTGAGGGCCGCCGGCCTCGCCGTGGAGTCCCATGTGCTGCAGGAGGAGGCGGCCCGGCAGAACGCGATCTTCCTGCACCGCTTCGCCGACCCCTCGCGGCCCTACGTGGCGCTCAAGCTGGCCACCAGCATCGACAACAAGATCGCCGACCGGCACGGACGCTCCCGGTGGATCTCGGGCGAAGAGGCGCGCACCTTCGTGCATTGGCTGCGGGCCGGCTTCGAAGCGATCGGCATCGGCGGGCACACCGCGCGGGTGGACGATGCCGCGCTCACGGTGCGGGGCCCGGTGGAGCCGCGGATTCGGCCGCTCCGGGTGGTCTTCGACCCTCAGGCCGAGCTGCCGGAGGCGCTTCAGCTGGTGCGCAACGCGCGGGAGATTCCCACCCTCGTCCTCGCCAGTCCCCAGGCGTCGACCTCCCGGGTAGGGGCGCTGGAACGTGCCGGGGTCCAGGTCGAGCGGGCCGGAACTCTGGCGGGCGCGCTGTCGGCCCTGCGGGCCCGCGGAGTGAATTCGATCCTGGTGGAAGGAGGAGGCCGCCTGGCGGCCAGCCTGATGAACGAGGGATTGGTGGACCGATTCTACTGGATTCAGTCGCCGCTGTGGCTGGGAGAGGCGGCGGTGCCGGCCTTCGCGGGGCGCACGGGCAGGAGCATGGCCGAGGCCGAGCGCTGGCCGGTGGTGGAGCGGCGAGCGCTGGGCCAGGATACCCTACTGGTACTGGACCGCCGCTGATGTTCACCGGATTGATTGACGCGGTCGGAACGGTCCGCGAGGCCCGTCGGAGCGACTCGGGTCTCACGCTCAAGATCGCCGCGCCCTATCGCCGCCTGGCCAAGGGAGAATCGGTCGCGGTCGACGGGGCCTGCCTGACCGTCGAGCGGACCGGGGTCGGGTGGTTCGCTGTGCATGTGGTGGCCACCTCGCTGGCGCGGACCGGTTTCGCGGCCTATCGGGCCAAACGGCGGCTCAACCTCGAACGGGCACTCCGCGTGGGAGACCGTCTGGGCGGGCACCTGGTTCAGGGCCACGTGGATGGGGTCGGGGAGGTGGTGCGCGTGTGGCAGGAGCAGGATGCGCGGCGGGTGGACCTTCGGGTCCCGGCCGAAGTCGCCGCCGTGACGATTCCGCTCGGGTCCATCGCGGTGGACGGGGTGAGCCTCACGGTCGAAGCCCGCCCGGAACCCGCCGTCGTCCGCGTCTCCCTTATTCCTTATACATTACAGCACACGACCCTTGGTGAGCGCCAGGTGGGAGACCGGGTGCACCTGGAGGGCGATCTGATCGGCAAATTCGTCGCGGCGCTGGTCCAGCGCCGGGAATCAGGGGCATGACTTTCGGGACGGTCGAGCAGGCGATCGAAGACCTGCGAAACGGCAAATTCATCATCGTTGCGGACGATGAGGGCCGGGAGAACGAGGGTGACCTCGTCTGCGCGGCCGAGCTGGTCACGCCCGAGATGGTCAATTTCATGGCCACGCACGCGCGCGGCCTCATCTGTCTCGCGCTGACCGCCGAGCGCTGCAACGAGCTGGGCCTGGCCCAGCAGACCGAACGGAATACCGAAGCGGAGAGCACCGCGTTCACCGTGACCATCGACGCCGATCGGCGGTTCGGCGTCACTACCGGGATCTCCGCGTCCGACCGGGCGGTCACCATCCACGTCGCGATCCATCCCAAGACCAGCGCCGAGGACCTCCGGAGGCCGGGGCACGTCCTGCCCCTGCGGGCGCGGGCCGGCGGGGTGCTGCAGCGCGTGGGTCACACCGAGGCGAGCGTGGATCTGGCCCGGCTGGGCGGGCTCTATCCGGCCGGTGTGATCTGCGAGATCCTCAATGCCGACGGCTCGATGGCGCGGCGACCCGAGCTGGAGCGGTTCGCCGGGGAGCATGGGCTGACGTTCATCACGGTGGCGCAGCTGGTGGCCCACCGCTTGAAGACCGAGCGGTTGGTGCATCGGGTGGCCGAGGCCCGGCTCCCCACGTCGTACGGCGATTTCAAGGTCATCGCCTACCGGAACGACGCGGATGAGGCCGAGCACGTGGCGCTGGTCCATGGCGATGTGGAGAACCAACGGAACGTGCTGGTCCGGATGCACTCGAAGTGCCTGACCGGCGACGTGTTCGGCTCCCAGCGCTGCGATTGCGGCCCCCAGCTCCACAGTGCCATGGAGATGATCGCCAAAGAGGGCCTGGGTGTGGTGGTCTATCTGGATCAGGAAGGGCGGGGTATCGGGCTGCTCAACAAGATCCGCGCCTATGCCATCCAGGACGAAGGCGAGGATACGGTCCAGGCCAACCAGCGCCTGGGTTTCGCCCCCGATCTCCGCAACTACGGCATCGGGGCCCAGATTCTCCGGGACCTGGGGCTCTCCTCCATCCGCGTCATGACCAACAACCCACGGAAGCTGGTGGGTCTGGAGGGTTATGGGCTGGAGATCGTGGAGCGGGTGCCGTTGGTCACTCGCCCGCACCACGAGAACCGCGGGTATCTCGACGTCAAACGCGACAAGCTGGGCCATCTGCTCACCCACTGATCCTCGGTAATGGTGCCGGAATTCGCCGGACGTCTACGGGCCACGGGCCGGGTGGCCATCCTCGTCAGCCGCTACAATGAGCTGGTCACCACCCGCCTGTTGCAGGGCGCGCTCGACTGTTGCCGGGAGGCCGGCGTGTCGGAGGACCAGCGGGACATCATCTGGGTCCCGGGCGCCTTCGAGCTAGGGGCCACGGCCGCCACTGCGGCGGCCACGGGCCGATACGCTTGCCTGGTGGCCCTGGGCGCGGTGATTCGCGGCGAGACCGCCCACTTCGAGTACGTGGCTGGGGAGGCCGCGCGTGGACTGGGTGAAGTAGCGACCCGGACCGGCATTCCCGTGGGATTCGGCGTGCTCACCGTCGATTCTCTGGAGCAGGCCATGGAGCGCGCGGGAGGAGCGGCCGGCAACAAGGGGTACGAGGCGGCCGCGGCGGCGCTGAGCGGGGCCGACCTCTTCGGCCAGCTCCGGACCATCCGTGATTAGGGAGGAGACCCGGGCCCGGGCCCGCGCCATCCAGCTGCTCTATGCCTGGGAGACCGGGGGGGGAGAGGGGGGCGGTCTCCCCGAGGCCGCGGCCAAGGTGGCGGATCTCACCGGCGCCTCGCCGGAGGTGGCGCGGAAAGTGGAGGGGATGGTCCAGGGGATCGTAGCCGAGCAGGCCGAGTTGGATCGCGAGATCGCGGAAGCCACCGAGCACTGGCGGCTGGAGCGGGTGGGCGCCGTCGAGCGCTGCATCCTCCGGTTGGCCGTCTATGAGCTGCGCCACGAAGCGGCGCCGCCGCTGGTCATCATCGACGAGGCGCTCTGGCTGGCCCATCGCTTCGCCGGTCCTCGCTCCCCCGCCTTCATCAACGGCGTGCTGGATCGGATCGCTCGAGCGCTCGGCCGACTGTGAACATCCTCCTGGTGAACTGGCTGGATCTCGACAATCCCAAGGCCGGCGGCGCGGAAGTCCACCTCTTCGAAGTATTCGGCCGGTTGGCGGCGAGGGGGCATCGGGTCCGCCTGCTCTGCTCCGGCTGGGAAGGATGCCGCCGCGAGACGACAGTCCGGGGCATTCGGGTACGGCGGGTCGGCAGCCGAACCGGTTTCGCGCTCCAGGCCCGGGGCGCCTTCCGAAGATGGGTGGCCGAGGAGGCCCCCGAGGTGGTGGTCGAAAACATCAACAAGATGCCGCTCTTCCTGTCCGGTCGGACTAGGGCGTCGTTCCTCGTGCTGGTCAACCACCTCTTTGGCGAGGTATCCTTTGACGAGGCGGGGCCGCTGGTGGGTGGCGTGCTCTGGCTGCTGGAGCGGCCGATTCCATGGGCCTACCGGCGGGCGGAGTTCGAGGCGGTGAGCGACAGCACCCGGGCCGATCTGATCGCCCGCGGCGTGCCGGCCGAGCGGATCCGGGTGGTCCTCTCCGGCGTGGATACCACGACCCTGCACCCGGATCCTGCGCTCCCCCGGGCGGCGCCTCCCCGTTTCCTGTATCTGGGGCGGCTCAAGCGCTACAAGGGCGTCGAGACCGCGATTCGCGCCCTGGCGCTGGCCCGCGGCTCGCGGCCGGATCTGGCGCTGGACGTGGCCGGTGGCGGAGACGACCGGGACCGGCTGGAAGGGGTGGTGGCCGAGCTGGGCCTGGGCGACGCGGTGCGCTTTCACGGACCGGTCTCCGAGGTGGAGAAGCTCCGACTCATGCAGACCGCCACCGCCAACCTCCTCCCCTCGCGCAAGGAAGGCTGGGGGATGACCAACGTGGAGGCCGCCGCCTGTGGGACGCCCTCCATTGCCGCCGACAGTCCTGGCCTGCGCGACTCGGTGCGCCAGGGAGAAACGGGGTTTCTGGTGCCGCTGGGGGATCCGGCCGCGTTGGCGGAGCGAATGCTGCTGCTGGCCAACGACCCGGCGCTGGTCGCGCGCATGGGCCGGGCGGCGCGGCGATTCGCCGAGACCCTCAGCTGGGAGCATGCCGCCGACCTGACCGAACAGCACCTGGTTTCGATGCTCCCGTCACGTCAGCGTTGATCGACCTATGGACTTGCAAGGAGAAAGCGCATGCGCACGCAGATCACCGGCCGCCACCGTCCAGTGTCCGAGGACCTCCGGGAGCGGGCGGAACGGGTGCTGCAACGTCTCGCCAGCCACGCCAGCCGTCCGGTGGATGCGACGGTGACATTCGATAACCACTCCGCGCAGTGCTCGGTGGAGCTGCGGCTCCACCTCTCCGGCGGCGTTATGTTGGTCGCCAGCGCCACGGCCGCCGATCATCGCTCCGCGCTGGATCGGGCCGAGCAGAAACTGCGGCGCCAGCTCGAGAAGGGCCCGCGCGCACGCCGGTCCCGGCGCGCAGGAACCGGCCCCCAGTGAGCCTGACCATCCGGGAGCTGATGGCGCGGCGCGACACGCTGCAGCTGGAGGCGCTCACCGCGGAGTTGGGCCTCGACCGACCGATGCCCGATGCGGAAGTCGCGAGCCCCGGACTGGCCCTCGCGGGGTACACCACCCGGTTCATGCCGCGGCGGTTGCACGTGCTGGGCGAGACCGAAATCACCTACCTCAACTCGCTGGACCCCGAGTCCCGTCGCCGCTCCCTGGACGGGTTCTTCGGCTTCGACCTCCCGTGCCTGTTCGTCACCAAGGGCCAGGAGGTGCCGGCCGAGCTGCTGGAGCGGGCCCGGGAGCGGGGAATCCCGGTGCTCCGGACGCGGCTCAAGACGGCCGAGTTCTACCGCCGTATCAAGCCGATGCTCGAGGAGGCCTTCGCGCCGCGCACCACCCTGCACGGCTCGCTGGCCGACGTCTACGGCGTGGGCCTCCTGTTCATCGGGCGGTCGGGCATCGGGAAGAGCGAGTGCGTCCTCGACCTGGTCGAGCGGGGGCACCGACTGGTGGCGGACGACGTGGTCCAGGTCAGCCGGCGGGGGACCGACGTCCTGATTGGTCAGGGCCACGAGCTGGCGGGTCATCACATGGAGATCCGCGGCGTCGGCCTGATCGACATTCCCGCGCTGTTCGGGGTGCGGGCGGTGCGGCAGCAGAAGCGGATCGAGGTCGTGGTCCAGCTGGAGGACTGGGAGAACGGCCAAGGATGCCGACCGCACCGGGCTGGCCCAGCACGAGACCACGATTCTCGGACATTGCCGTGCCTCGGGTGATCGTGCCGCTCAACCCCGGCAAGAACATCACCGTGATCGCCGAAGTGGTCGCGATGATGCATCTGCTGCGCTACTCGGGCGTGGACGTCGCGGCCGCCTTCAACGAGCGCCTCATCCGGCGGATGAAGGAGAAGAGGGAATCCGCGAGTACCTGCAGGAAGACTATGAGTGAGCCGCTCACGGGCGTGGTCGTTTCCCACGGCGAGGCTGGCCCAGGCGCTGGTGGCGGCCGTCGAGCAAATCAGCGGCGTGCCGGCGTGCGCTGGTCGCGGTCAGCAACACCGGGTGCGACCGCGGGCTCATCGAGCAGCGGATTGGCCGACGCGGTCGGTGACGGTCCCGCCGTCGTGTTCGTGGACCTGCCCAGCGGATCCTGTTTCTTCGCCGCGATGCAGCGCGCGCGCGACGGCCAGGGGATACCGGTCGTCACCGGGGTCAACCTGCCGATGCTGCTGGACTTCGTCTTTCACCGCGAGCTGCCGCCGCCGAGGCGGCCGCAGCGCGCGGTGGTCAAGGCCGGCGCCGACGCCATTCGGCAGCCGCTGATGCCGTCGTGCTGCTACCGGATCGACGACCGCCTGATCCACGGTCAGGTGGTCATCGGGTGGGGCCGCGCCGCTGGGGGTCGAGTTCATCGCCCTGGTGGACGATCAGGTCGGCGCCAGCGACTGGGAGCAGGACCTCTACCGCATGGGGGTGCCGGACTCCATGGAAGTGACCTTCGCCACCCTGGCCGAGGCGATCCGCCGCTACCCGGCGAGTGGGCCGCCGATCCCCGGCGCGGCATCGTCCTCACCGGCGACATCGACACCATGGCCGGCGCTGCGTCAGGCCCGCGCCCGGCGTCACCCGCATCAACCTGGGCGGCCTTCACCTGAAGCCGGGGCGCCGCGAACGGCTGCCCTATCTCTATCTCGCCGATGAGGAGTTGAAGTTCCTCCTCGCCCTGGAGGGTGCCGGCGCCGAAATCACGGCGCAGGACCTTCCGACCTCGGCGCCGGTTCATCTGCGCGACCTCCGGTGATGCTTCCCTTCGAACCGTCCGTCGTTCTCGGGCTGCTCGGCTGGGGGACCCTGGTCGGCCTCGACCTGGTCAGCGTGCCCCAGATGATGATTTCCCGGCCCCTGGTCGCCGGGACCATCGCCGGCGCCATCGCCGGGGATGTGGCCAGCGGCATGCGCGTGGGGCTGCTGCTCGAACTGTTCTCGCTCGATGTGCTGGCCGTCGGCGCCGCCCGGTATCCCGACTACGGGCCCGCCACCGTCGCAGCGACGGCCTATGCCGCCCTCTCTCCGGCTACCTGGGAGGCGGTCCTGGGGCCGGCGGCGTTATTGGGCCTGCTGCTGGCCCGGTTGGGCGGCTGGACCCTGCCGCTGCTCCGGCATGCCAATGCGCGTGTGGTACAGCTCTACAGTGCCGAGCTGGCGACCGGGGATCCGGTGAGGATCGCGGCCATCCACTGGCTCAGCCTCATTCGGGATGCCGCTCGGAGCTTCGGGCTGACCGCGCTGGGGCTGCTGTTGGTCGTGTTCTGGTTGCGGATCCCGACCAGTAATCAATGGCTTCCCGCCATCGCGGCCGTCGGCGCGGGCATGGCCGCCGCCTGGAGTGGCGCCCTCCGGACCGCGGGCCGCGGATCCCGCCTGACCTGGGTCGGTGCCGGGGCGCTCGCGGGCATGCTTTGGGTGGCGTGGTCGCGATGACGAGCCGACTCCGCGCCTTGCTCCGGCTGTTCACCATCCAGGCCTCCTGGAACTATGAGAGGATGCAGGGGATCGGCATGGGCTACGCGGCCGCACCCTTGCTCGAAGGGCTCAAGACCGGAGCCCCCGGCCGGTACTCGGAGGCGGTGGCCCGGTCCTCCGAATATTTCAACTGCCATCCGTATCTCGCCGGTCTGGCCGTGGGGGCTCTGGCGCGCGCGGAGGAAGACGCGATCCCGGGCCCGCTCATCCAACGCCTCCGGACCGCGCTCTGCGGCCCCCTCGGCGCCCTGGGTGATCAGGTCTTCTGGGCTGGGCTGCTTCCCGCGCTCATGGCCCTCACCATGATCGCCGTGGCCGGCGGCGCCGGCGACTGGGCCGTGGTGTCCTTCCTGGTGGTCTTCAATGCCGCCCGCTTGGCCACCGCCTGGTGGGGACTCCGAACCGGTCTGGAGACCGGCCTGCAGGTGGCGGGCGCCCTGCAACGCTCCTGGTTGCCGCGGGTCGGGCGTTGGCTGGGTCCGGCCGCCGCATTCCTGGTCGGCTTCGCCGTGCCTGCCGGGGGCGGCTACCTTCTGTCTGGGGCGCCCGCCGGGGCTGTGGTCTGGGCTCTCAGCGCAGCCATGTTGGGGATCACCCTGTTCTACCGCTTGCCGGCCATGGTGACCGCCCTGCGCTACGGGCTCGCCCTGGTCGCGGCAGCGCTGCTCTGGCTCTGGCTGGTCCCGTGACCACCGTGACCCGGGCAGCGAGGATCACCAACCCGCTGGGGCTGCATGCCCGGCCGGCGGCGCAATTCGTGAAGCTGGCCAGCACGTTCGGCTCCCACATCGAGGTGTGCAAGGACACCATGTCGGTTAACGGAAAGAGCATCATGGGCGTGATGATGCTGGCGGCCGAGTGCGGAAGCACGATCACGGTCAAGGCGACCGGTGCCGACAGCCAGGAGGCCGTCGAAGCACTGGCCCAGTTGATCGAGGAAGGCTTCGGCGAGTGAACTCGACGCGCGTCCTCCGCGGGATCGGGGTCTCGCCGGGCGTGGCCTTCGGCCCGGCCATGATCGTCCGGTTCGACGTCCCCGATGTGCCCAACCGGACCATCAGCGCCCCGGAGGTGGAAACCGAGATTCGCCGTCTCCGGGACGCTGCGGCCCACGTGGGGAAGGTGCTGGAAGGGCTCCGGGATCGGGTCCTGGAACGCGCCGGCGTCGAGGAGTCCCACATCTTCGACGCCCAGATCCTGATGGTCCAGGACGCGGACATCCTGGGCGAAGTCGAACAGCTGATCCGGCAGAATTGCTTCAGCGCCGAGACCGCCTACGAGTTCAAGGCGCTGGAGACCCGGGCGCTCTGGGAGTCTTCGGGCAGTGCCGTGCTGCGGGATCGGCTGGCCGACCTCTCGGCCATCCAGATCCGGATGCTGCAGCACCTGACCGGTATGGCGGACGAGGAGCCCTGGGAGTCCCCCTCGGCCGACCAGGTGATCGTGGTGGCGCACGAGCTGTCTCCCGGGCTGACGGTCCAGCTGGACCGCGAGCACGTGGTCGGGCTGGTGAGCGAGGAGGGCACCCGGACCTCTCACGCCGCGATCCTGGCCCACTCGCTCGGTATTCCCGCCGTGATGGGGGTGTACGGGGCGCTGCGAGCGGATCGAGCGGGCACCCTCCTGCTGCTGGATGGGCAGAGCGGCACCGTCCTGCATCGATCCGACCCATGCCGAGCTGGAACAGGTGCGGGCCCAGATCTCCCGCCGGCGGAAGCTGGAGTTCGAGCTCGAGCACGCGGTCCGCCAGCCGGCCGTCACCCCCGACGGGCACGCGATCACGCTGATGGGCAACGTGGACCTGCCCGAAGAGATCGAGCCCGCGGTTCGCTACGACGCGCAGGGCGTGGGGCTGCTCCGCACCGAGTTCCTGGTGACCGGGCCGGACCTCGCTGCCGACCGAAGACGAGCAGACCGACTACTTCCGCCGGGTGGCGGACGCCTTTCCCGGCCACCCCGTGATCATCCGGTCGTTCGACCTGGGCGGCGACAAGTTCCCCGCCGCGTTCCGGGCGCCGCCGGAAGCCAATCCGTTTCTGGGCTGGCGCTCGATCCGGGTCTGCCTCGACCACCCGGAGATCTTCCGCCCCCAGCTGCGCGCGGTGCTCCGGGCCGCCGTGGACCGTCGCGGTCGAGCTCATGCTGCCGCTGGTGACCCGGCAGGAAGAGATCAGCGCCTCGCGGGAGATCATGCAGGAGGAGGCGGTCGCGCTGGCCAGGGAGGGAATTCGCGCGGCGCCCTCGATGCCGATCGGCGTGATGATCGAGACTCCGGCCGCCGCCGTCATGGCCGACCAGCTCGCCACGGTCAGCGACTTCTTCAGCGTGGGCACCAACGATCTGGTGCAGTACACCCTGGCGGTGGACCGGGGGAACGCCCGGCTCGCCGACGCGGTTCACGCCGCACCATCCGGCGGTGGTCCGTCAGCTCCAGACCGTGGTGCTGGCGGGCGCCGCAGCGGGCATCCCCGTCAGCGTGTGCGGCGAGATGGCCTCCGATCCGCTCTCCTGCGTCCTGCTGGTGGGGCTGGGCTACGCAGTCGCTGAGCGTGGGGCCGCCGGCGCTGCCGCTGGTCAAGTGGGTGGTGCGAACGGTCCCGCTCGCCGCCGCGCGCGGGGCGGCGGAAGCGGCGCTCCAGTGCCGGACGGCCGATGCCGTGACCGAGGCCGTGCGGGAGGCGGTGCGGCCCTATGTCGACCTCCGGCTGCTCGACCTGGAAACCTCGTTGCCGGTGCACGCCGCGAGACTAGCCTGACCCACGCCCCTCCATTATCCTGAGGTCGGTCCTGCCACTCCGTGTCCCTAACCCCGCACTCCATGGCCGCCAGTAAGCGTCACGTCTTCACCTCCGAGTCCGTCACCGAAGGTCATCCCGACAAGGTCGCGGACCAGATCTCCGACGCGGTGCTCGACGCCATCCTGGCCGACGACCGGGATGGCCGGGTCGCCTGCGAAACCCTGGTGACCACCGGCATGGCCGTGGTGGCGGGCGAGATCACCACCACGACCTACGTCCACATTCCGGACATCGTGCGGGACACGGTCAGGAGGATCGGGTACACCGACGCCTCGTACGGCATTCGACGGCCAGACCTGCGCCGTGCTGACCTCGATCGATCGGCAGTCGCCCGACATCGCGCAGGGTGTGGACGTGGACCGGACCGACCGGAGCAGGGCGCCGGCGACCAGGGGATGATGTTCGGCTACGCCACCGACGAGACCCGCGAGCTGATGCCGCTGCCCATCATGCTGGCCCACCGCATCGCCGAGCGGCTGGCGGCGGTGCGCAAGGGCGCTGAACGGCACCGACGGATCGACTGGCTCCGGCCCGACGGGAAGTCGCAGGTGTCGGTGGAGTACGAAGGAGGCCGGCCGATCGGAGTCCGGACGGTCGTGGTCTCCACCCAGCATGCCGAGCGGCATCGGGGCCGCGAGCTCGCTCAAGTGGCACACGATCCGGGACAGCGGTCATCGAGGAGGTGATCAAGCCGGTGCTGCGCGACCACGAGCTCGAGTACCGGAAGACCAAGTTCCTGATCAATCCGACCGGCCGCTTCGTGATCGGCGGCCCGCACGGCGACGCCGGGCTCACCGGGCGGAAGATCATCGTGGACACCTACGGCGGCATGGCCCGTCACGGCGGCGGCGCCTTCAGCGGCAAGGACCCTTCCAAGGTCGACCGCTCGGCGCGCCTACGCGATGCGCTGGGTGGCCAAGAACATCGTGGCCGCGCAAGCTGGCCAAGCGCTGCGAGGTGCAGGTGGCCTACGCCATCGGCGTGCGCCGAGCCGGTCTCGGTCATGGTGGACACCTTCGGTACCGGGCATGTTGCCCGACACGAGGCTGGAGCGGCGGTGCGCGAGGTGTTCGACCTGACCCCGGGGGATCATCGAGGCGCTCGGACCTCAAGCAAGCCGATCTACTCGCCCACCGCGGCCTACGGCCACTTCGGCCGGAAGCCGCTACACGCAGTAAGATTGGCGGTAAGTCGGTGCGAGTTCTTCCCTGGGAAGAGACCGACCGGGTCGAGGACCTGCTGTCGGCGGCACGTTGAGGGAGCGATGATCGAGGTCACGGTCGCGCATCTCGGGCTGGACCGCACCACCAACACTCCGGTGGTGATCCTGCGGGAGAAGGACGGCGAACCGTGTGCTTCCCATCTGGATCGGTCCGGCGGAGGCGAGCGCCATCGCGATGGAGATGCAGGGCGTCAAGCCGCCGCGCCCGATGACCCACGATCTGCTCAAGACCGATCATCGTCGGGCTGGGCGCCGAGCGTGCGGCGGGTGGTGATCAGCGCCCTGAAGGACAAGACCTACTTCGCGGAGCTGCTGCTGCAGCGGGATGACCAGCATCTACCAGTTGGACGCCCGGCCGTCGGACAGCATCGCCCTGGCCCTGCGGGTGAACGCGCCGATCTTCACCGAGGACCAGCTGCTCGAGCAGGACCGCGATCGAAGCGGCCGATGCCGAGCGCCGGACTCCTCCCTCGATGCCGAACAGCTCAAGCGTTACCTGGAGAAGATGGATCCCCAGGATTTCGGGAGGTTCCTGCCCTAGCCGGGTCGCGGGCACGCTGCTGGCGCTCCTTGCCGCTGCCGGACCCGCCGCTCCCCAACATGTGCCCGCCCGGGCCGCCGGCCGCGTGGTGCGGCTCGCGCGGGGCGATACGTTGCCGGTGGCCCGCCAGCGGGTGGTGCTGCATCGGGTGTCGCGCGAACTGCAAGGCCCCATCGACTCCGTTCTGGCGGATCTCCGCGGACACTTCGCGTTCCGTTTTCTTCCCGATACCGCCGCGCTCTACCTGCTCAGCGCCCGCTACGCCGGCGTCGAGTACTTCTCCGCGCCCGTCCACGTGAACCCGGTGCTTCCCGACACCGCGCTGGTGCTCCTGGTGTCGGATACCTCGACCAGTACGCCGGTGGTGCTCGGGAGCCGGCATCTGGTCGTGAGCCGGCCAGGGAAGGACGGTACTCGCGAGGTCCTGGACATCGCCACCTTGAGAAACTCGGGTGAGCGCACCCGGGTACCGGCCGATTCCCAGACACGGTCCTGGGCCATGCCGCTTCCCATCGGCGTCCTCAATCCCCAGGCGGGCCAGAGCGATTTCTCACCCGAAGCCATGGTCATCGAGAGCGATAGCCTCCGGCTGTTTGCCCCCATTGCTCCGGGAGAGAAGGATCTCTCGGTCTCCTATGCGGTTCCCGCCCGTGCCCACACCCTCGCGATCCCGCTTCCCCAAGTGACCGGTACGGTATTCGTCCTGTTGGAAGAGCCCGAGGCGCGGCTCGCCGGCGGGTCGGTGGGGACGGTGGACACCCAGACTATTCAGGGACACCGATTCCGGCGGTGGTCCGTGGTGGTCTCCCGCCCAGACACGCTCCGGGTCCAATTCGCCACTGATTGGCTCGGGAAGCTGGCGCTTCCCCTCGCGGTGGCCCTGGTGGCCGGATTGCTGGGCATCGGCGCCTGGATCGGGCTTCGGCGTGGGGCGAAGCCGGCGGCCCCGGCCAGCCCGGATGCATTGATCGAAGCCATGGCTCGGCTCGACGCCCGGTACCAGGGTCGGGAGACCGAGTTCACGCCCGAGGAATGGCGGCAGTATCGGCAGACCCGGGACGCGCTCAAGGCCGATCTCGCGGCCAGGCTTGCTTCGCGAAGTCCAGGGGCATAGCTTAGCCTCGCTCGACAACTGAAATGTTGCGAGTGCGGAAGCTCGGAAGCCGGTGTGAGTCCGGCGCGGCCCCGCCACTGTAACGGGCACCATTACCCCGCTCAACACGCCACTGGGCAACCGGGAAGGCGAGCGGAGGGCCCGAAGCCAGGAGACCTCTTCGCTCGTGCCACCATGCAACCCTCGGGGGAGGGTCGGTGGCGAAAGCCCCGCCCTCAGTGGCCTTCGTCCGCCCTTCCCAGCACCTCGGGATGGGCGGTTTTGATGTCCGGTACCGGCTCTCGTTCGCACAGTTCCCGCCGATGGTTCGGCCCGGTCGGGCTAGTTCTGTTCGCCGGTGTGGCCTGCGCCGATTCGTCCGCGCGTCCCGCGACCTCGCTCCGGGTGGTCGATGACGCGGGCGATACCGTGACCCTTGCCGGCCCCGTCCATCGCGTCGTCTCCCTGATTCCCGCCACCACTGAGTTGCTCTTTGCCCTGGGCGCGGGCGATCAGGTGGTCGGCCGCACCGCCTGGTGCGACTACCCGCCGGCCGCCCAGGCGGTCGCCAATGTCGGTGACGGGCTGGCTCCCAACCTCGAGGCGGTTCTGGCCCAGCAGCCCGATCTGGTGCTGATGTATCGCTCGCCGCACGACGCCGACGCCGCGGCGCGGCTGCACCGGTTGGGGATTCCCGCCGTCCAGCTCGCGGTCGATCGCCTGGCCGATGTGCCCCGGATCGCCCGGGTGCTGGGCCCCTTGCTGGGCCGAGCCGCGAGTGCCGATTCGTTGGCCCGATGGTTCGATTCGGCGCTGGCCGCGGTCTCGGTGCCGCCCGCGTCCCCGGATCGCCGCCCCAAGGTCTTCATCCTGGCCTGGGATCAACCGCCGATGACGATTGGCGCCGGGAG
Source organism: uncultured Gemmatimonadales bacterium (assembly GCA_963704015.1). Lineage (GTDB taxonomy): Bacteria > Gemmatimonadota > Gemmatimonadetes > Gemmatimonadales > GWC2-71-9 > DATIWD01. The sequence goes on along the minus strand of CAVPGI010000012.1, from coordinate 57,473 downwards.
CTTCCTGAGTGAATTCGTGACTCGAGCCGGCGGAGACAATCTCTTCGCGGACCTGGCGGCCCCCTCGGCGAACGTGAGCATCGAAGCGGTCGCGGAGCGGGATCCCGATCTGATCTTCACCCAGGCCTCGGAGACTCCCGCGTTCGCCAGCCGACCCGAGTGGCGGACAGTTCGCGCCGTTCGCGAGGCCCATTTCCTTTCCATCTCCAGCTCGGCCTTCAGCCGGCCCAGCCCCCGAGCGCCCGAAGCGATTCGGGAGCTGCACGCCGCCTTGGTCCCATGGCTGCACTGACCCGGGCCCGCTGGCCGTTCCTGGCGCTCGCCGCCGTGGGCTCGCTGCTCGTGGGCGTGGCGGTCGGGGCGGTCTCGCTTCCGCTCGACGCCATCGCCTCCGCGCTGTTCCGAAACGCGGGCCCCGACGCTGCCATCGTGCGCGACCTCCGGGTGCCGCGCGTCCTGCTCGGCTTCCTGGTCGGCGGCAGTCTCTCGGTGTCCGGCGCCATCCTCCAGGCCCTGATCCGCAATCCGCTCGCCGATCCCTACCTGCTGGGCCTTTCCGGCGGCGCCGCCGTGGGCGCGGTTGGGGCCATCGCCCTCGGGCTGGCCAGCGCCTGGGCCCTGCCGGTCGCGGCCTTCGTGGGCGGCTTGTTGACCCTCGCCTTGGTCTATCGGCTGAGTCTGGTCGACCGGCGGCGCATGGATCCCCACACCTTGCTCCTGGCCGGTGTCGTCGTCAGCGCCTTCACCGGCGCGGTGCTCGGTGCGGTGCTCTCGCTCTCCGACGCGGCCGGCTCCGCAACGCCTTTCTCTGGCTGCTGGGCGGATTGGGTGGCGCGTCCTGGCAAGCGGTCGGAGCCCTCGCCCTCTACGCCTTGCCGCCCCTGGCACTCCTGTTCTGGAACGCGCGCTGCTTCGACCTCCTGGCCCTGGGAGAAGACACCGCCCGGCACCTGGGCGCCGATCCCGAGCGGCTCAAGCGGCTGGCCTACCTCGCCACCGGGCTGATCGCTGCCGCTACCGTCGCCACCTGCGGGATGATCGGGTTCGTGGGACTGGTCGTGCCGCACGCGATTCGGCGGCTCTGGGGGCCGCTCCACCGACCGCTGCTCCCGGCCGCGTTCCTGTTCGGGGGCGCCTTCCTGGTGCTGGCGGACGCGCTGGCCCGATCGGTGGCGCGACCCATCGAGCTGCCGGTCGGCGTGGTGACCGCCTTGGTCGGCGTGCCGCTCTTCGCGCTGCTGCTCCGGAAATCGCTCGCATGATCCTCGTCGCCGAGCACCTCACCGTGCGCTACGCCGGTGCCGCCCCCGCCGCCCTGGAAGACGTCTCCCTGACTCTCGGTCTGGGGGAGCTGGTGGCCGTGGTGGGGCCCAACGGCAGCGGGAAGACCACACTGCTGCGGGCCCTGCTGGGGACCGTGCCGCTGGATTCGGGTCGCGTCGAGTTAGCCGACCGGGCGCTTACCGCCTGGCCACCGCGCGCCCTGGCCCGGATGGTCGGCGTGGTCACTCAGCGAGAGGATCTGCTTTTTCCCCTGCGGGTCCGGGAGACCGTGGCGCTGGGCCGCTACGCCCACCTGGGCGCCCTGGCGGCGGAGGGAGAGGACGATCGTCGCGTGGTCGCCCAAGCCATGGGGCGCTGTGACCTGGAGCAGCTGGCGGAGCGGCGCACCGACACGCTGTCCAGCGGGGAGTGGCAGCGGACCCGGATCGCCCGGGCGCTGGCCCAGGAGCCGCGGCTCCTGATGCTGGACGAGCCCACCGCCGCGCTCGATGTGCGCCATGAGATGGAAGTCTTCGAGCTGGTCCGCCGCCTGGTCGACGAGGGCCTGTCCGGTCTGATCGTGACCCATCACCTGAACCTCGCGGCCCGCTACGCGGATCGCGTGGTGTTGCTCTCGCGCGGGCGGATCGCGGGGGAGGGGAAGCCGGCCGAGGTCCTGCGCCGGGAGGTGGTTGCGGGCGTGTTCGATTGGCCGGTGGCCGTCACCGCCTGGATCGACGGCTCGCCCCAGGTGGTGCCCCTGCGACCTCGAGAGGCGGAAGCCGGAGGACGGGATGCGCGGTAACCTCGCGGCGGCCTGGCTGGCTGGACTCTTGGCCGCGGCCGCGCCGCTGATGGCGCAGGCACCGGCCACCGTGACCGGATCGGTGATCGATGCGGCCACCCAGGCGCCCGTCCCGGAGGCGGATATCCGGTTGGGCGATCAGCACCAGGTTACGGGCAACGACGGGAACTTCCGGTTTGGGTCGGTGACGCCGGGGTCGCGGCTGGTGGAAGTACGGCGGATCGGCTACGCGCCGGCTCAGGAAGCCATTGAGGTCCTGCCGGGGCTCGAGTCCCACCTGAGCCTGCGGCTCCAGCCGCTGCCGATTCAACTGGACTCTCTGGTGGTCACTGCCCAGGAGGTCGGCAGCATCGCCATCCGAAACTCCGACCTGGTCCGTCGAGGCAGCGACCTGGCGCGGGCGCTCGATGGATGGGAGGGGGTCACGGTCCGCCGCTCGGTCGGCTCCGGTCCCGCCTCGCCCCAGGTACGCGGCAGCGCTCCCGATGAGGTGCTGGTATTGCTCGACGGGTTCTCCCTCAACGATCCCCTGACCGGCCGGGCCGACCTCTCCCGCATCAGCTCACGCGATGTCGAGCGGGTCACCCTGCTGCCCGGCGCCCAGGGCGCCCGGATGGGCAGCCGGGCCATTGCTGGGGTGATCGTAGTGGAGACCCGCGCTCACTTCGACCCCGAGTTGTTCAGCCAGGTCTCCAGTTTCGGCGGTTTGGAAGGAAGACTGGGTGCCTCGCTGGGCTCCCTCGCGGTGGCGCTCGGCGCTCAGCGCTACGCCGATGACTATCCCTACCAGATCCCCGCCGGCAGCGGAGGCGGCGAGGGACAGCGGACCAACGCCGGCGGCTATGTGGCGACGTTGACCGCGCGCCGACCGGGGCCGATAGACCTGCAGCTCCGCGGCAACTTCGCCGATCGGGAGCTTCCCGGCATCGTCACCAACCCCACACCCACCGCCCGCGCGCAGGACGGCATGGCGTTCCTCGGCGCCCGTCACACCGGAGCCTTCTCCTGGAGCGGGTCGGCACAATGGCTCACGTCCCGCGTGTGGGATCCCGGGCCACCGGTGCCCTTCCAGCCCTACGACACCAGGACCAGTGGGGGAGAGCTGACCGCCGGCGCGGGCCTGCGCCGGAGCCTCCGTCTCCCCGGTTGGAGTGGCGATGCCGGCATCGGCCTGGACGGCCGCTACGATCGGTTCGTTGGCGACGGGGTTGAGCCCGGGTCGGATTTTCTCCTGGGCTCCCTCCGAGTGGACGGCAACTGGCGGCGGGGCGAATCCTCAGTCTGGAGCCTGGCGCCGGTACTACGCCTGGATCAATGGACCGGCCGGTCGACGCCCTTCGCCAGCGGGAGAATCGACGCCGGGTGGCGGCGGAGCGGGAGTGCCGTAACGCTCGGGGTAGGCAGCGGCGTCACCCCGCCCGCCTTGTTGGATCTGTTCTTCCGCGAGGGTGTGGGAGTGCAGCTCAATCCCGACCTGCGGCCGGAGCGGGTTCGCTGGGAAGTGACTGGAGGATTCACCCAGTCGGTGGGGACCTCGCGGACTGGCGCCACCTTCTCGCTGCGCGGATACGTCGGCCGGGTGGCCGACATGATCCTCTGGTCCAGCAACTTCCGGGGGATCTGGAGCCCGGGGAACTTCGACGTCTTCCGGCGCGGCGGCGAGGCCTCGGTCTCGGTGCGCCCGCTCGCGGCCCTCCGATTGGAGGGAAGTGCCGGAGTCAGTCGCGTCACCTATGACCGTCCCGGCGGGGAGCAGGTCGCCTACCGGCCGCTGGGCACCGCGGCCGCCTCGGCGGTCTGGTCGCCCGGGCTCTGGAGCGCCGACCTTCGGTGGCACTTTGTGGGGCTCCGCTACCGTGACAACAGCGCGGTGAACGCGCTGCCTACCATCAACCTCCTCGACCTCGGCATCCAGCGCGAGCTGGGCGCCGTGGCCGTGCTCCGGGCCGCGGTGTCTGACCTGACCGACCAGCGGGCCGAATTCATTTCCGGCTATCCTACTCCGGGCCGCACCTTTACCCTTTCCATCGATGTGAGACCCTGATGACTCGATCCGCCGCATTCCGCGTCGCCACCTGCGCCGCTGCCTGGTGGGCAACCGCTTGTGCCGCTACGTCGCCCTCCGCGCCACCCCCGGAGGAAGTCCTGCTGGCCGTGAACAGCACGGAGGCCAGCCTGAGTATCGTGCCGGTGAACCAGCCGAGCGCGGCGGTGAAGGTGCCGTTGGGAGGGACCAGTCCCACCCCGGTGGGCGTCTCCGCGCTGAACGGGATCGCCCTGGTGCCCATGGGGTTCGACAACTCGGTCGCGGTGGTGGACCTCAAGACCGCCACCGTCAGCCGGATCGTGCCCCTGCCCGCCAACTCGGGCGCCACCGGATCGGCGGTGATCAACGACTCCATCGGGTATGTCGCCAACCCCAATCGCAACACCGTGACCCGGGTCAATTACCTCACCGGCGATACCGCCAGTGTCGCGGTGGGCGTCTACCCCCAGAACGTCATCTACCTTCGCGGCAAGCTCTTCGTGCTCAACGGCAACCTGGATGCGACGTTCTCACCCGCGGGCCCCAGTTGGCTCACCGTGATCGATCCAGTCACCAACCAGAAGACAACCAGCGGGCCCGACTCGATCGGGCTGGTGGGGCCGGGGAATGCCGGGTTCGTCTCTCCGGGCGGGGTGAACGACCCCTTCTTCTACGTGATGAACACCGGGAATTACTTCTCGGGGGACGGTGCCCTTTCGATCATTAACCCGGTGACCGGGATGCTGGACGTCACCGTGAGCGGATTCGGCACCGGTCCCGGCAACCTGGCCACCGATGGAGGCCATCGCCTCTTCATCAGCTCCTACACCGAAGGTGTGATGGAATTCAACACCGACACCCGTTCAGTGGTGCTGGGGGCCGGCCAGGGAATCGCGATTCCCTCCAACTCCGCCGTCGCCGTGGACAGCCAGGGCCGGATCTACGCTATCGATACTGGTCCCTGCGCCGGCGGTGCTGCCCGGAGTGGCCCACGTGCTCCGGCCGGACGATCTCACCCAGTCGGGCACCATCACGCTGGGGGAGTGTCCGGTCGGCGTCCTGGTGACCAAGATTCCGGCCTGAAGCGGGGATGCTAAGGCGAAACGTGAACGGTAAACGGTAAGAGGTGAACGGTGAGGCCCGTACCCCTTTCACCGTTCACCTTTCACCGTTAACCCCAGCACCGATGGCCCGCCTATCTTTGTTCCATGCCCCTGGTCAGCACTCCCGCCATCGTGCTCTCCGCGCTCCGCTACCGTGAGACCTCGAAGATCGTGCGGCTCGCCACCCGGGAGTTCGGCGTCCAGAGCGCGATCGCCAAGGGGGCGCATCGGCCCCGGAGCAGCTTTGGAGCCGCGCTCCAACTGCTGAGCGAGGGCCAGGCCCACCTGGTCATGCACGCCAACCGCGAGCTTCATACGCTCACCGCGTTCGACCTGGTCCGGGTGCCGCTGGGATTGGCGGAGAACCTGGATCGCTACGCTGCCGCCAACGCGATTGCCGAGGTGATGCTCCGGCTCTCCCCGCCGGAGCCGGACGCGCAGCCGGAGGCCTTCGATCTGCTCCGCGACGGCTTGGCCATCCTGGAAGCGGCGCCATCGATCGCGGTCGGTCCCCTGGCGCTGCGACTGCTCTGGCGGCTGGTGAGCGTCCTGGGCTTCGCGCCGGCCCTCGAGGTCTGTGCGCGGGATGGCAACCCCGCTCCCCGAAAGCGGCACCCTCTACTTCAGCCCGGCCGATGGCGGCATGCTCTGTCCTGCCTGCGCCCGGGACCGGGGCGATGTGGCCCGCCTGACCGCCGCCGATCGAGCCGACCTGGTCGCTCTGGTCCGACCCGACCAGGAACTCCCCGCCCTGGACGCGCGGCACGGCGCGGCCCACCGCCGGCTCCTCGCCAAGTACATCCGGCATCATCTGGCCGAAGGCGCCAAGCTTCCGGCCCTCGACTTCTGGCAGGCCCGTGCCTGGACCGAGGCATGATCGTCGGCACCGCGGGGCATATCGATCACGGCAAGTCGGCGCTGGTGGAGGCGCTCACCGGCCGACCAATGGACCGGCTCGAGGAGGAGCGCCGCCGAGGCATCACCATCGACCTCAACTTCGCCCCCCTCGATCTGGGGAAGGGCCAGGCAGGCGTGGTGGACGTGCCGGGTCACGAGGACTTCGTCCGGACCATGGTGGCCGGCGCGAGCGGCGTGGATCTGGTGCTGCTGGTGGTCGCGGCCGATGAGGGGATCATGCCTCAGACCCGCGAGCACCTGGCGATCGTCGAGCAGCTGGGCGTGCCGGCGGGCATCCCCGTGGTCACCAAGGCCGATCTGGTGGAGCCCGACTGGCTCGCGCTGGTTCGAGCCGAGGTGGATTCATGGCTGAGCCAATCTCCCATTCGATTCACCCCGGCGTTGGCGGTCGCCGCACCGTCGGGCCAGGGCATCGCGCGAGCTCAAGGCGGAGATCGCGAGGTTGGCGCCGTCGGCCGATCCTCGTGCGGCCACCGATTGGTTCCGGCTGCCGGTGGATCGAGCCTTCTCGGTTGCCGGAGTGGGCACCGTGGTCACCGGCACCGCCTGGTCGGGAACTGTGGCGGTGGGTGACGCGGTGCGGATACTCCCCGGCGGCTCGGAGGCCCGGGTCCGCTCGATCGAGATCCATGGCCGGCGGGTGAATCGGAGTCAGCCGCGAGAGCGGAATGCGGTCGGCTTGGCCGGAGTCGAGCGCGCCGACGTCGGCCGGGGAGACTGGCTGGTCTCACCCGACCACCCGTGGGCCGCGGTGACCGCGCTGGACGTGGAGCTCACCCGGCTCGACCCCGAGCGTCATCCGCTCCGTCCCCGGACCAGGGTGCGGGTGCTGCTGGGGACCAGCGAGATCCTGGCCCGGGTGCACCCGCGGGAAGAGCACCGGCCGGATCGGACGACCATGGCCCGACTGGCCCTGGAGAAGCCGGTGGTAGCGCGCGGTGGGGACCGGCTGGTGCTCAGGAGCTATAGCCCGGTGGGAACCATTGGCGGCGGTCGGGTGCTCGATCCCAACCCGCCGCGCCGCGGAGCCGCCTGGGCGGAGGAGCTGCGCGCCGACCAGCCCGTCGCTCGGCTTCAGGCCCTGGTGGCCCGGCGACGTCATGGGATCACGGTTCAGGAAGTCCCCTTACTCCTGGGCTGCCATCCGGACCAGGTCGAGGGCCTGCTCTCCGGGGCCACCGGGCTCCGTCGGATCGAGGATCGGTTGGTAAGCTCCGACCTGGTCCAGGCGGTTGCGACCCGGGCGCTCGCGGAGGTGAAAGCCCACCGCCAGCGGCGACCGGACGATCCCGGGGTCCCGCTGGAAACCCTGCGCCGGGAGCTGCGCGCCCCGGCGTGGCTGGTCCAGGCGGTGTTGGCCGACCTGGTTGCCAGTCGGACCATCGAGATCGACGGTGCCGTGGCCCGTGAACCTGGTCGTCGCCCCACCAGTACTTTCGACCCGGCCGACGTCGATCGGGTGGTGGAGGCGGTCGACCGAGGGGGGGCTCACTCCCCCTCACTGGCGGAGCTGGAGCAGCGCCTGGGCCGGCGCGACGTGGGGGCCATCCTTCGCGCGGCGGCGGGGCAGGGGCGGGTGGTGGCGGTGGAGCGCGACCGGTACTTCGCCGTGCCGGCGCTGGATCGCTTCGTGGCGGCGGTCCGGGAAGTGGGCGCCGGCGGCACCATCGCTCCCGCCGCCCTTCGCGATCGCCTGGGGCTCAGCCGCAAGTTCTTGATCCCCTTGCTGGAATGGAGCGACGCCCGGGGAGTCACCGTGCGCAGCGGGGATACCCGGCGCCTGCGGTAGCTTGCGGCCCCGAGGGGGGCGAGCCATCTTAGGACGGAAGCTCATGAGCGGCACGGGAGTAGGAGTTGCCCTGCCCTCGTCTCGCCTGGACCCTTGATCGGAGGACGCGCCACCACTCAACCCACTGGTTTGGAAAGGGAGTCCCCATGGTCAGGCTCCATCGGCCAGGGTGGTATCTCGGGCTCCTGTTGGGGATCTCCGCACCCGTGGTGGCGTTCGAGGCGCAGCAGACGCCCGTCGCACCACCGCTCGTCGAGCTGCGGGAGAACTACCCCAATCCGTTCTTCCCGGCGACGACGATTCCGTTCTACGTTCATCCTTCTCTGTGTGAAAGGGGTCAACAGCCGCTGGTCAGTCTGAAGATCTACAATGTGCTGGTGCAGGTGGTCGCGATCCCGGTCCTGATGAGCGAGAAGGGCAAAGAGGGTAGGCGCCTCGACAACATCCGGATCCGCTGCGGCGAATACCAGGCGTTCTGGGATGGGCGGTACCAGGATCGGAAGCGCGCGGTTGCCGCCGGGCGTGTACTACTATCAGTTGACGGTCGAAGGCGCAGCGTGTACACCCGGAAGATGATCGCTCAGCGCCGTAAGATGCTCCGCCACACAGAGCACCGCCGGTCCGCGTCGCGCTGGCCGTGCGGTATGCATTTGGGTCGGCCCTGCTCAGTTTCGGCAGGAATTGCCGGTACGCGATCATTGCCGCTCTGGCCCTCGCGCTACGGCAAGCCGAGTTCCGCTGACCCAGCGAAGAACCATGATTCGACCCGAACGACTGACCATCAAGGCCCAAGAGGCCTTCCGCGACGCCGGCGCAGGACGCGCGCACGCCGCGGCAATCCCGTCGTCAACGACGCCCACCTCTTCGCGGCGCTGCTGGCCCAGGACGAGGGGGTCGTGCAGCCGCTGCTCCAGAAGGCCGGCCTCAACGTCACCGCGCTGCAGGCCAGGAGACCGAGCGCGAGATCGCCAGGCTTCCCACGCAGGCAGGGGGCGACCGCCGAGCCGACCCTGAGCCGCGAGCTCAACAAGGTCTTCGACCGCGCCGAGAAGCGAGGCCAAGAAGCTGGGCGACGCCTACGTCTCGACCGAGCACCTGCTGCTGGCGCTGGTCGAGGAGAAGGGCACCACGGCGCGCGCGCTGCTCAGCGCCGCACGAGGTCTCGCGCCGAGGATCTGCGGGCCGCGCTCGAGGGAGTGCGCGGGGCGCCATCGGGTCACCGACCAGTCGCCCGAAGAGAAGTACCAGGCCCTCGAGCGCTACACCCGCAACCTCACCGACCAGGCTCGGAAGGGGAAACTCGATCCGGTCATCGGCCGGGACGAGGAAGTCCGCCGGGTCATGCAGGTGCTCTCCCGCCGGACCAAGAACAATCCGGTGCTGATCGGCGAGCCGGGCGTGGGCAAGACCGCCATCGTCGAGGGGCTGGCCCAGCGGATCGTGAACGGCGACGTGCCCGAGTCGCTGCGCAACAAGGAGATCGTGGCGCTCGACATCGGCCTGCTGCTGGCCGGCGCCAAGTACCGGGGCGAGTTCGAGGAGCGGCTCAAGGCGGTGCGTCAAGGAGCTGACCGAGGCGCGAGGGCCGCTACGTCGTCTTCATCGACGAGCTGCACACCATCGTCGGCGCCGGTGCGGCCGAAGGGGCGGTGGACGCCGAGCAACATGCTCAAGCCGCGCGCTGGCCCGGGGCGAGCTGCACGTGGTCGGTGCCACGACGCTCGACGAGTACCGCAAGCACGTCGAGAAGGACGCGGCGCTGGAACGCCGGTTCCAGCCGGTGCTGGTGGGCGAGCCGAGCGTGGCCGACACCATCGCGATCCTGCGCGGGCTCAAGGAGAAGTACGAGGTCCATCACGGGGTCCGGATCACCGACAACGCGCTGGTGGCGGCGGCCACGCTCTCCGACCGCTACATCGGCGACCGGTTCCTGCCCGACAAGGCGATCGACCTGGTGGACGAGGCGGCGAGCCGGCTCCGGATCGAGATCGACAGCCTGCCGCAGGAGATCGACGAGGTCGAGCGGCGGATCGTGCAGCTCGAGATCGAGCGCCAGGCGCTGCTCAAGGAGAAGGACAAGGCCGGCCAGCGAGCGGCGCAAGCCGCGTGGAGCAGGAGATCGCCGAGCTGCGAGGAGCGCAGCCGGCTCGATGAAGGCGCAGTGGCAGGCGGAGAAGGTCGCGATCCAGGAGATCCAGACCGATGAAGGCCGAGGTCGAGGCGCTCCGGACCGAGATGGACCAGGCGACCCGGCGCGGCGACCTGCAGAAGGCGGCCGAGCTGCAGTACGGCCGGATCCCCCAGCTGGAGCGCGAGATCGCGGAGCACGAGAAGCGGCTGCCAGGAGATCCAGACGACAGGCCAAGTACCTGAAGGAAGAGGTGGACGCCGAGGACATCGCGGAGATCGTCGCCAAGTGGACCGGCATCCCGGTGACCAAGATGCTGGAGTGCGACCGGGAGCGGCTGACCCGGCTCGAGGACGAGCTGGGCCAGCGGGTCGTCGGGCAGCAGGCGGCGGTGACCGCGGTGGCCAACGCGGTGCGCCGGAGCCGGGCCGGGCTGCAGGATCCCAACCGGCCCACCGGGTCGTTCATCTTCCTGGGCCCCACCGGCGTCGGCAAGACCGAGACCGCGCGGGCGCTGGCCGAGTTCCTGTTCGACGACGAGCGCGCGCATGGTGCGGCTCGACATGTCGGAGTACATGGAGAAGCACTCGGTGGCCCGGATGATCGGCGCGCCGCCGGGCTACGTCGGATACGAGGAGGGCGGGCCAGCTCACCGAAGCGGTGCGCCGGCGGCCCTACAGCGTCGTGCTCTTCGACGAGATCGAGAAGGCGCACCCCGACGTCTTCAACGTCCTGCTGCAGATCCTGGACGACGGGCGGCTGACCGACAGCCAGGGCCGGGTGGTGGACTTCCGGAACACGGTCATCATCATGACCTCGAACATCGGGAGCCAGCTGATCGTGGAGGCCGGGCGCAGCCGGACGACGAGCGGCTGGGCGCGCGGTCGAGCGCGAGGTGCGGGACGAGCTCCGGCACCACTTCCGCCCCGAGTTCCTCAACCGGGTGGACGACATCATCGTGTTCCGCCCGCTGACCCGGGAGGACCTGGCGAAGATCGTGGACCTGCAGCTGGCCGCACCTCGCGAAGCTGCTCGCGGCCAGCGGCAGCTGCGGCTCGAGCGTCACGCCGGAGGCGCGCGCAGCTGCTGGCGGCCGAGGGGTACGATCCGGTCTACGGCGCGCGGCCGCTCAAGCGGGTGATCCAGCGCGAGCTCCAGAATCCCATCGCGCTCGAGCTGCTGGAGGGCCACTTCCCCGAGGGCGACACGATCCGGGTGGAGCGCGACGGCGCCGACGACCATCTCGAGTTCGCCCGCGAGGCGGGCGCACCGGAGAGCGCCAGTGCGTAGAGGCGGCCGCCTCCGCCGGAGCGACGTGGCAGGGATGCAAGCCGCGCTCCGCCTGGCGCGGCGCCGCGGCGGTGCGCGAGGAAGTGCCGGTCGGCGCCGTGGTCATCGCAGGACGGGGAGGTGCTGGGCGAGGCCCACAACGAGACGGTGCGCCGCAGGACCCCACGGCGCACGCCGAGCTCCTCGCCCTCCACCGGGCGCTGCACCGCAGCGGGCGAGGACCGCCTGCCCGATGCGACGCTCTACGTCACGCTGGAGCCCTGCGCCCAGTGCGCCGGCGCCATCGTCCTGGCCAAGGTCGGTCGCGTGGTGTTCGGCGCCTGGGACCACCGGGCCGGCATGGCGGGCTCGGTCGACGACCTGCTGCGCCACCCGCGGCTCAATCATCGGCCCGAGGTCGTGGGCGGGGTGCTGGACGAGGAATGCGGGGAGCTGCTCAAGCACTTCTTCCGCGCTAAGCGATAGGCGGAGGCGCTGTGGTGAAGCGGTTCTCGGTAGCGCTGCTGGTGCTGGCGACCGCCTCGGGATGCAGCGGCGACCCCCAAGGTCTTCCCGGCCTGCCGGTGGATTTCCTGAGCGGTAGCGCGCTTCCCATCGAGCGGTTCGGAGCCGCCGGCCGCTCGTTCAGCTACGTGAGCGGACTCGCCACCGAGAGCCAGTCGATCGTCCGGGACTCGGTGGCCTGGGATCAGGTGTGGAAGCAGATCAAGCAAGGGGTCTCCCCGGTTCCCCCGACCCCGGCGGTTGATTTCGCCTCCGAGATGGTGGCCGTTGCGGCCATGGGCACCCGTTCGACCGGCGGCTACACCGTCCTGATCGAGGCCGCGACCGAAGACCAAGGCACCGTCGAGGTCGGAGTGCTGGAGGTAACTCCCGGCCGTGGCTGCATCACTACACAGAGTGTGACCCAGCCGGTGGATCTGGTGCGGCTGCCGCGGCGCGACGGGCCGGTAGAGTTCCGGGTCCACCACGTCGTGCGAGACTGCTCCTAGCACGCATGGCGGTCCTGCACCGGCTGGCCGCGATTCTCGCCGGATTGGCCGGCCTGCTGTTCGCGCTGGTTCCGCTGCTCCATCCTCCCAATACCACCGCTGGTGCCCTCGAGCCGGCCTGGGTCCCGGTCCACCTGGCCTGGCTCGTGTCCTACGTTCTGATTCTTTTCGCGTTACCGACGCTGTTCATAGCCGCGAACCGGCCCCCGAGCGTCGCGACCGCCTCGTCGGACCTGTCCGCCCTGTCCGTCTTGTCCGACTTGTCCGCCTCGACCGCCCCGTCCCCCATCGCTCTGACGGGTTTCCTCCTCGCCTTCACCGGCACCGCCCTTTCAATCACCATCGCGACCTACGACACCTTCATCGTCCCCACGCTGGCCGCGAACGTGCCACCCTTGATCGAGCTGATCAATCGCACGGTCGAGGAACCGGGGCTCGCGGCCTTCCATGCCACCTACTACCTGGCCGTCGCCACCTTTTCCCTGGGCTTCATCCTGCTCGGCCTCGCGATGAGAAACGTGCCCGCCGTGCCTCGCTGGGCCGGCCCGCTGCTGGCCGTCGGGGCTCCGCTCTTCTGGCTGGGCCTGGGCTTTCGGGGCCCGGGGGCAAGAGAGAGCACAGTGACGATGGCCGGAGCGATCCTGTTCGGGGTGGGGCTGATGGCAGTCGGCCAGGGGCTGGCGAGAAACCGGGGCGGCTCGCCGAGCGGGGATTCCCTCTAGCCGAAGCCGGTTCCTGCCGCTCATGCGCTGGCGTTCGGCGGCCACGGGGAATCAAGGCTGGATCTACGGCGTTCCTGCCACTCTCGCTGAGTCGTCGGCTGGCGTATCCTGGTGTCACTCCCCAAGTTGGATAAGCCGCCGAGGTCCACCTCACCGCGAGGCTGGATCGTTCCCACATCCTCATCCTGATCGACTCCGGCCAGCGCCAGGGCTTCCCTCTGGTATGTGGATTCCTTTATTCGAGGCGAGTCGCTGCGCCGCATCGCGGTTACATGGCGGTTACATAATGGTTGTTCTGTTTGCCGGGCTATTTACGCCCCTTGTGGGGGCGGGAATCGCCGCGCAACTTGTGGTCAGCGGACCCGCAGAGTGTGGTCTCGTCGCCATTATCGAAGGGGATCAACCGCCTCGGCCCTGCGGGACAAAGTCGGGCTGATTCGGGCACTTGACATCCGAGCGACGCACCGCCTGCGCAGGCCCTGGCGCTTGCGGCGTTTATTCGTCTCTAGGAGCTGGGAGCCGAGCCGACGGGGGTCTCCGCGCCGCCCCCCGTCGGGAGATACAGTGCGCTCTCCACCCGTGACGACAGAGTCCTGAGGCCCAGGACCTGTCTCATCGGTGAGTGTGGGAGTTCGGACGTGGCTGAGACCCTGATGCCGATCACGCCATCGCGCGCCCCTCCCGTACGCGACCGTTTCCTTCCCCGCCGTCCGGCCCTGCTCCCGATCGTCGTGGTGGTCACCCTGCTGCTCCCGACCGTCCTCGTGGTCACCCTGCGCGCGCAGCAGCAGCCGGCCGCCGCGGCGCCCGCCCCGCTGCTCCAGCCCGGCGACATGGTCCGACTGAAGATCTGGCGGGAACCGGACCTGTCGGGCGACTACGCCGTGGATGAGTCGGGCCAGGTCGTGTTCCCCAAGATCGGGCCGCTCACGGTCACCCGGATCTCGGCCGACTCCCTCAAGTCGCTGCTGATCACCACCTACGCCTCCTACCTCCGGAACCCCTCGGTGGAGGTGACCCTGCTCCGGCGGGTCAACGTCCTGGGCGCGGTGCGCACCCCGGGACTGTACCAGGTTGACCCGACCATGACCCTCGTCGATGTGCTGGCGATGGCCGGCGGGCCGACGCCCAACGGCCAGAAGGATCGGGTCGATCTCCTGCGCCAGGGCGAGCGCGAGCCCATCCACCTCCGGGTGGAAACCCGGGTGGCAGATGTTCCGGTCCACTCCGGGGATCAGCTGATTGTGCCCGAGCGGAGCTGGATGGCCCGGAACTCGGCCGCCCTGGTGGTGGCCGTCATTACCAGTATCGCTATAGTCGCCACCGCTGTGATCTACCACTGACCGGTGCCCATGTCCCCGATGCTGCCGATGGAGCGCGAACCCCAGCAAGTGCTGCCCGGTAGATACCCGGCGCCCGAGCCGGACCTCACCCTGGCCGGGGTCGGGGCCATGCTGCGCCGCCGGCGCCTGTTGCTCCTTGGCTGTGTGCTGCTCACCGTGCTCCTGGTCGGCGCCTACACCCTGCTGGTCACGCCGGTCTACCAGGCGACCGCCGTCCTGCGGTTCGATCCGCAGCGGGTCAACCTGCCCCAGCTGCTGCAGGAGTTCACCACCGAGGACCGGATCAGCACCGAGATCGAGGTCCTCCAGGGCCGCCGCGCAGCCGACGTGGTGATCGACTCCCTCGGCCTCCGGCTGCAGGTGCGCTCCCCCCGCCGCGCCCGCCTCTCGGAGCTGTTCACGGCGGTGCGGGTGGATCCGGCGGCGGACAGCGCCACGCTCCTGGTGCAGGGGGACCGCGACAGCGGCTTCACCGTCCGGCGACCCGATTCGGCCGCCTCGTCGGTTCGGGTCTCCCTCGGGGAAACGCTGCATCTGGGGGGGGTCACCCTCGTCCCTGCCCGGGCCGCGCTGGCGGCGGGGCCGATCGAGCTGCGGGTCGTCTCGCGGGAGGACGCGGCCCGCGGCCTCGGAGCCGCCCTCAAGGTGACCCGCCCCGCGCGGGACGCCGACCTCATCACGGTCCGCTTCCGGGCCAGTGATCCGGTCCTGGCCGCGGCAGTGGCGAATCTGCTCGCCGAGGGGGTGATCGTCGCGCACAGGGAAGTGCAACGGGTGCGCACCGGCAGCACCGTCCGGTATCTCCGCCAGCAGCTGGATTCGCTCGACACCCAGTTGCGGACCGCCGAGGATAACCTCAGCGCCTACCGAGAGCGCGCCAGTGGCAGTCGACCCGCAGGAACAGGCCCGCACCCAAGTGGGACGGCTGGCCCAGCTGCAGGCCGACCGCGGCGCGCTGGAGGCGGAGCGGTGGGCGCTGGCCCGGTTGCTGGACAGAGCTGCAGCGCGGCGGGCGATCCTGACTCGTCGGCCCAGGCTGGCCGCCTCATCGCGTTTCCCACCCTGCTGCGCAACCAGGTGGCTGCCCAGCTCCTCGGCTCCCTGGTGCAGATCGAAAACGAGCGTGCGGCGCTGCTGCTCCGCCGGACCTCCCAGGATCCCGACGTCCAGATGCTCACCGCGCGGATCCGGGAGATCAACGGTCAGCTTCAGGGGATCGCCCAGACCTATCTCGACGGGCTCACCAACCAGGTCGCCGCGCTCGACTCGGTGGCAGGGAGCTTCGGGAGCGAGCTCAACCGGCTGCCGGACAAGGAGGTGCAGACCGCCCGGCGGGAGCGGGAGGTGCGCGTGCTCCAGGACATGTACACCCTGCTGCAGACCCGGCTCAAGGAATCCGAGATCACCGAAGCCATGGAGGACCCGACCGTGCGGATCGTGGATCCGGCTGTGGTGCCGGAGCGCCCGGAACGACCGCGGCCGGTGCGGTACCTGGCGCTCTCCCTGGTGCTCGGTTCGCTCCTCGGCGTGACTCTGGCGCTGGGCAAGGAGTTGAGCGACCGAGCGGTACGGTCCCGCGCCGATGCGCTTTCCGCCGGTGGGCTCCCCGTGCTGGGAGCCATTCCAAGGGCCACACCGCGCCGGGCCCGGTGGTTGGTGCGCCCCGGCGCCCAGCGGGACCACCCCGGCCTCGGCGCGATCACGGGCCAGCCCAAGGGGCAGATCGCACGCGGCAACACCCCTCGGGGACGGGCGGCCACCAAGATCGCCGGACTGCTGGTCACCCAGCCGGACATGCCGGGCGTGTTCACCGAGTCGTTCAACCAGCTGCACGCCAACCTCGCGCTGGCCTACCAGGACCGGCCGCTCAAGGTGCTGGTCTTCACCAGCCCGCTCCCGGGCGAGGGGAAGACGCTCTCGGCGATCAACTTCGCGCTTGACGGTCGCCGCCCGGGGCCAGCAGGTCCTGCTGATCGACGCCGACCTCCGCTGCGGCCTGGTCAACCAGGTGTTCGGCTGCGCCCGGGAGCCCGGCTTCAGCGAGCTGCTGGCGGGGAAGGCCCGCTTCGAGGACGGCGCACGCGGCAGCCTGGCCATCGGAGAGGCTGGGGTGCTGCTGATCCTGCCCTCGGGCACTGCTCAAGCCGGCCTGCCGGGTGCTGGCGGTGAGTCGGGTGCGGAGGTCGCTCCGGGCGCTCGCCCCGCGGTTCGACCTGGTGGTGATCGACACCCCGCCGGTGAACGTGCTGGCCGACGCCGCGCTCCTGGGCGCCGCCGCCGACGCGGTGCTGCTGGTGGTCCGGGCAGGGCGCACCCAGAGCGACGCGCTCCGCTACGCCATGGATCAGCTCACCGCCGCGCGGGCGCCGGTGATCGGGACCCTGCTCAACGACATCGATCTTCGGCACAACGTCTCCGACGACGAGGCCTACCGCTACCTGGCCGAGGTCGGAGAAGTACCAGGCCAGTGCCCCGGCGGAGGACTCGGCCGCCATGACTGAGGCGGTCAGCGAACGAGCCGCTCTGGCCACCGATGGGCGCGCCGTCTGGGCGCGGCGCCCATGCCGCGGCCGGTGGAGCTCGCTCCGCCCGCCATGGCGTGGCAGGTCGCCGATGCTCTGCTGGCGCTCGGGCTCCTGGCGGCCGTGGCGGTTGTCGCGAACCTGGACCGCATGCCGCACGGGGTGGAGGAGTTCCTGACTCTCCGGCTGTCGATCAAGAACGTCCTGCTGATGACGGCATTCGGCCTGGCCTGGCCGGCGGTGCTCTGGGCCTGCGGCTGCTACGCGCCGGCCCGGCTCCGGGAAGGGCGGGGGGAATGGCCCCGGCTCATCGTGGCGAGCATCATCGCCTGCGGGCTGGCGATGATCTTTCCGCTCACCAGCCGAGAGCCACTCGGTCCGGCCGATGCACGTGCTGATCTTCGGGGCGTTGCTCGCGCCGGTCGCGGCTGCGGATCCGGACGGTGGCCCGCGCGGCGAGCCGGGTGGGACGGCGTACAGGGCCGCGGCAGGTCGTGCTGGTGGGAAGCGGGCCGATCGCCGCGCGGGTGCTGAGGCGGTTGCGGCTGGATCCTCTGGCAGCGAGCGAGGTGATGGGCTTCGTGGATACCGAGCCGCATCGGGCCCTCGACGCCCTGGGGCTGCCGCACCTGGGGGTGCTGGCTCGCTGGAGCAGATCCTGATGCACCACGTGGTGGACGAGGTGTTCATCGGGCTGCCGATCAAGTCCCGCTACGAGCAGATCCAGCAGGCCATCATCGCCTGCGAGCGGGTCGGGGTGCCGGCCAGGTTGCCAACCGACCTCTTCCGGACCCGGCTCGCCGCTCCACGGGTGGAGCAGGGAGGGGACCGGCCGGTGCTGGCGCTGGATGTGGCGCCGAGCGACTACCGCCTGGTCTTCAAGCGGGCGATGGACGTGGTGGGCGCCGCGGTGCTGCTGGTACTCCTCGCCCCGCTCTTTTTGGCTGACCGCCATTGCGGTGAAGCTCACGCAGCCGGGGTCCGGTGTTCTTCGCACAGGAGCGCTACGGCTACATGAAGCGGCGGTTCCGGATGCTCAAGTTCCGGACGATGGTGGAGAATGCGGAAGCGCTGCAGATCGAGCTCGAGGTGCAGAACGAGGCCTCCGGTCCGGTGTTCAAGATCCGGAACGACCCGCGGATCACGCCGGTGGGGCGGTTCCTCCGGCGGAGTTCGCTGGACGAGCTGCCGCAGCTCTGGCACGTGCTCACCGGGGAGATGTCGCTGGTGGGGCCGCGCCCGCTGCCGGTCCGGGACGTCGGGCACTTCGAGGAGCCCTGGCTGATGCGGCGGTTCAGCATGCGGCCGGGGCTCACCTGCCTGTGGCAGATCAGCGGGCGGAGCGACCTCGGCTTCGACCGGTGGATCGCGCTTGATCTAGAGTACATCGATCGGTGGTCGTTGTGGCTCGACCTGGAGATCCTGCTTCAGACCGTCCCGGCGGTCCTTCGCGGCAGGGGAGCGGCATGAGCCGGCTTCCGGCCGAGGGATGTCCAGGGTGGGTCAGCTCCCACACGCGCAACGACCTTTCGGCGCTGTGGACCTAGGGTACGTGGACGTGACTTCTCCTCCCACCTACATGCCAGAAGGAGCCCTCCAGGGTGGCGGGCTTCAGGCGGGTTCTGCGCACACGACTTCGAATGCGACGGACCGTCTGAGCGTCGGGATCCCTTGGGACGAGTGCCTCATGTACATCTCGATGGCACTTCTGCTGGTCTCCACGACCCAAGAGATTGGCCTGATCGGTGACGCCGTGAAGTTGGTATGGCTCGTCTCTTTCGCTTGGTTGACTCTTCTCAATGCCGGTGCGGCATTTGGAGTCTATGTCGCTGCGGTTGCGGTGTTCGGAGTAGTGTACTTCGGTGGATCGGGCGCTCTCCTTGCTCGCCCTGATTACTACGCCCTCTTGATATTGGTTGCTGGGCTTACGACGCGGATGGTAGTGGCACGCTCCTCAAGGCCCTGGGACCCGTCCAAGCTGGTGATCGGCGGCTTTTTGGGGTACGGACTGCTGCACACCGCCTTGATGGGACTTCTCACCAGAGGTGTGTTCTCGATCTATATGTCCATGCTCGGGCTCCCGATGGTGATGTTTCTGCTGCTCGCGCAGTACGGCTTCAGTCAACGGGAGTTCCGCGCGCTGCTGCGCTCGCTGCTGGTTCTCGGTGTCTACATGGCGCTGGTCTCGATCGCCGAGTGGGTCGGATGGTATGATCTTATCGTCCCGGCGTGGATCGTCGACCCGTCGCAGTCCTCCATCCTCCTTGGGCTGGGCGTGGCGAATAATGGGGGGCATTCCGGGGGGCTCTTGATGCAGCCGGCGTGGAACGGTCTTGCCTTGAGCCTGGTCTATTGTCTTGCGATTCTGTCCGCCCGTTTGTTCAGCCGGCGGAGTCGATGGATTGGAGAGGTGGTTAGCCTGCTCTGTCTCGTCGGCGTCTTCCTTTCCTATACCCGCGCCGCGTGGCTCGGATGCGGACTCGCGTCGTTCGCTCTGCTGTGGAAGCCGTCGACAACCCAGGCGAGAGCTCAGCTGAAGCGAGTCGGAGTGGTTGCCGCGAGCACCGCCTGTGTGCTGGCGTTGGTGTTACTGCCAGATGCGAGTGCCCGGCAGCGGCTCGACGATGCCAGCACGGTGTATTACCGTTTCAACCTCTGGAAGGTCGCGCTGAGTATGGCGGGCGATCGGCCACTCCTCGGTTCGGGATTGGCCACGTTCCAAGAGAATGTCGCGGACTATCGCCAAGAGATGACTGTGGGCTGCGGGGAGTCTGGACAGGTCGGATGTCTGGGCGGGCGTATGAACATTGGCCATGACGCGGTTCACAACACGTCGCTCAGCATCGTGGTCGAGCTCGGAGCGATCGGGCTGGTACTCTATCTTGGTGCCCTCGTCGTGATCTTCTGGAGGACCAAGACAGCCGCCCGGCAGCTATGGGGTCGGGAAGGGGCGCTGTGGGTGGCCATCTTCTTCGGGGTGTATTTCCTTGAGGCGCAGTTCGCGGTCGCCCACGAGCCGACAACAAATCTGATCGTCTTCGGCACGATGGGCGCCATTGCGGGGCTTCTCCCCCGCGGCCCAGCCGGGCGGTCTCCGGAAGCGCCCTCTTTGCGCCAAGCCCAGGCGCCGACGGCAGCCTGAATCATCGTTAGCACGTCGTACTTTGTGTGCCTACCTGCTCAACCCGGAGCTGATCATGCACGACGCATCAGACCGTCGCAGGCGAGCGCTCGTCACCAGAGCAGGGAATTCTCCAAGGGGTGAGGGGCTCACCCGAGGAGGTGTCACCGCCGTCAGCCTCATTCCACGCTCTCAGACGCAGTCCCGCATGCCCGAAAGGGTCTTCATCGGCTGGCGCCCCCACAACGGCTGCGCGACGAATCTCGCCAAGGATCTCAGGATCCATGACCGGCTTTGCCCGGCGCATCCTCCTCGTCGTTCTTCTGGCGATCGGCCGATGGACGCTTCAACAGTCGGCGAACACCTTCAAACAAGCCATTGAAGTCCCCCATACCGGACTTTGAGTGAAAGGGGGCATGGTGAAACTCGATACCGTCAGCTGTTACATCTGTAACTCCCGGCAGTCCTCGCCCTGGGGAGAAGAAGGGGGTTTCCACATGGTCAAATGCGACCAATGCGGCTTGGTCTACCTCAATCCCCGTCCCGATGCACACGAAATCGACGAAGCAGCCCGCACCGGGCTCCACAGGTTTGGCGCTGGGGTTCGCAACGTGGTCGGATATTACTCCGCGAAAAGGGTGACGGCCTACCGAGCGAAGCTCATTCCACTAATCGACCAAATGAGACACCCGCAGGAGCCCTTGAGATGGCTTGATATCGGAGCGGGTTTTGGTGAACTAGTGGAAGCAGTCCTGCAATTGTGCCCTCGAGGTTCCGAAGTCTGCGGGATCGAACCCTGCCAACCGAAGGTCCGGAAGGCCCAATCCAAGAAGCTACCCGTCACGGCACAACCATTCTCGGACATCTCCGATCGCTTTACTCACGTCTCGCTAATCAATGTCTATTCCCATCTACCTGATCCCGTGCAGTTTCTCGGCGACTTGCATCGTATTATGGAGCCCAACGCCTACCTGCTCCTGGTTACCGGCAACGGGGGAGACATCCCAAGGAATGAATTTCCGGGTTCCCTGTACTTGCCCGATCACTTGAGTTTCGCTGGAGAACGCAACATTCGCTCTGTGCTGGACGCCGCCCAATACGATATTCTGACAATCATGCCCTACGCAGAGACGGCATCGCTGGACAGTATGCCGTTAACGTTTGTAAAGAACATCGGTCGGCGCCTCACTGGACGGTCTTCCATCCCGCTATGGTTCCCCAGGCATTCAGGATACCGGTCGCTGTGGATCGTTGCCCAACGTCGATCTAACTCGCTCGGGGGCTCAGAGACACTGTGATCGGTGAGAGATTCTTCGCGGACAGATTCTTCATCGAGGCGATAGTATTGCGCCTGCCTCCGTAAGCTTCGCCAGGTTGGCCGCATGGAGGTTAGACTCTCGCGTCGCGTCAAGAGGATTATGACGAAGTCCAAGTTCAGGCAATCGCAGATCGTGGCGGCGCTGCGGCAAGGAGAAGCGGGGCTACCGGTGGCGTTGCTGTTCCGAAAGCATGGGATGAGTCGGCCGACCTATTTCAACTGGAAAGGAATGAACAGCGACACGTCGGGATCAGAGCTCCAACGGCGATGCAGCTCGAACTGAAGGGTCCAAGTTCAGACGCATGTATACCACCGTCGAGCTCCGGAATGCCGCGTTCAAGGGCGTGGTGACGCGCCACCTTTGTAACGCCGTGCGGCGCGGGTGGTTCCGGGGATCCTCGTTAGGGGCCCACCTACAGACGTTGAATATGCGCTTGTCGGATCGCTCAAGGTCGCGGCTGGTAAGGTATCGCCCGCTGGCAGATCGATCGGAGCGTGGATGCCCGGTAATGCGTGGCTCTTCGTGGTGGTTG
Source organism: uncultured Gemmatimonadales bacterium (assembly GCA_963704015.1). Lineage (GTDB taxonomy): Bacteria > Gemmatimonadota > Gemmatimonadetes > Gemmatimonadales > GWC2-71-9 > DATIWD01. Next base: position 35,600 of record CAVPGI010000012.1, on the reverse strand, counting down.
ACAGCGTCCGGGCCTCCGGGCGGCGGCCGTGCTCGTGCGTGAGGTGCACGTCGGCTGCGTGAAAGCCTGTGAGCAACTGCGGCTGCTGGCGTAGGCGCTAGCAGCTTCCCAAGACTGCCAAACTTGGACTTGGTTTATGATGAGATTTGTTCGGATGTGTGGATCTATACTAGATGTTGTTACCAAAATTAGATTGAGACTTAACAAGAAAGGAAGGATCAAATTACCTGGTATCAAGTACCCGATAATCTTTAGGCCTGGGTCTGTTGACGTGTACACGCTGGAAGGAATATTTGTAGCAAAGGAATATGATATTTCATTGCCACCTGCTTGGGGAGACCCTAAGTACATTGTTGATGGAGGCGCAAATATTGGTTGCACCTCCGTTTTTTTTGCCAACAGATATCCTAACGCTTTGATTGTTTCTATTGAACCCGAACGAGACAACTACACGTACCTAATTCAGAACATTGCACAATATCCAAACATACGAGGCCTTAAGAGTGCCATTTGGCCAAATCATGGGTTCATAGCAGTAAGAGACAAGGGCTTTGGGTTAAGGGGATTCGTAGTAGAGGAGGTCAACCAACAAACGCCTGACGCATTGCCTACTGTTACCATCCCGGATGTGATTAGCGACCACAAGAGAATAGACATCTTGAAGTTGGATATAGAAGGAAGCGAGAAGTACCTCTTCGAAGGTAACCATGAGCACTGGCTGCCATTTGTAAGGTGCTTGATTATTGAGCTACACGATCGGATGCTACCAGGCTGCACCAGGGCGGTCTTCGGCGCCATTGCCAAGTACAACTTCTCCTGTTCCACGAGAGGTGCCAATTTGGTCTGCTTCAATGAAGACGAACCAGGAGGAGGCTGTAGCGGCTCGCGTCTGAGCTTGGAGGGTTAGGGTGTCGATTCTCCAACCAGGGCGGGAGGATACTGCCGAAGAGAAGGGCGAGTACCTCTTCCTCGACGGGGTGCCGCAACGGACTTGTGCGCGGGGTGGCTTGCGTTAACAATGGGCCAGGCGACCGCTACTCCACGCGCGACAAGAATGATTAGAGCCGTAATCATTTCGTGTGTGGGTTTTGTTGGGGTCTTTGTCTCGAGCGTACTGGTGTCACGGCTGCTCGGAGTCGAAGGTAAGGGAATGTTCAGTCTCTTCATGGCGACCGTCAGCGGCCTCTGGGTCGTGGCGGCGCTCGGTGTGCCCCAGGGACAGCTGTATCACGCGAGCAAGGATCCGCAGTGGCTGAGGCACTTCATGGCGAACGCGGTTCCATTCTCAATGCTAATCGGCGGAGTCGTAGGACTGACCTACTTCTTTGGAGGCCGCGCGCTTGGCTTTGAGGCCGTGACCGTGCTTCCTCGCCCGGTGATGTTGGTCGGTGTCATCTCGATCGCCGCCGGAGTCCTCCTCATCTATCAACGGCAGTACTTCTTGGGTTTGCACCGCTATGAGCTGTCCAAGGCGAGCGGATCGGTGTCACTGACCCTGCCGCTCTTTGGATACGGAGGCTTGTATCTCCTCGGGCACGTAGGGGTGATCCCGTTCGCGAGCGCGTACGTGGCTGCTCAAGTAGTCTGCTACGCCGTCTTTCAGGTTATCGCCCGTCGCATCGGGCCCGCATCAGGCGGATTTTCGTGGGAGCTCGCGCGGCGTTCGTTCGGCTTCGGCTCCCGGCAGTTGGCGAGTGATATCACACTTTACCTCATGCAGCGGATAGACTTCTTCATTGTCTTGCTGTACCTCGGCAGCAAGGGACTTGGCATTTACTCCGTGGCGGTGGGGATGGCGGAGATCATCGTGCGCCTGTCGAATGAGATTGGATCGATGCTGTTCCCGATCTTCGCCGCCGGCAACCTCAAGGCAGGCCAACCTGCCGTAGCGCTCCGCCTCCTCACGTTGTTGACGGTCGGTGTCGCCGGACTGCTCGGGCTGATCAGCGGTCCTCTGGTACGAACCCTCTTCGGGCCGGCATTTGCGGATGCCGCCCCGGCTTTCCGTCTGCTACTGGTCGGCACGGTTGCTTGGAGCACGATGAATGTGACGTGGCACTATATCTCCGCCGGCGGACGTCCCCAACTCGGCGTGGTCGTGTTTGGGCTGGCCGCGGGAGTAGATGTCCTGCTCAACGTCGTACTACTGCCTCACTGGGGTGTAATCGGGGCCAGCGTCGCGGCGACGACGTCCTATGTGGTCGCCGCGCTAATCTTTCTGCACTACTTCCGAGAGATGGAGGCTTGCTCGCTACGGGAAGCCTTCGTGACGAAGCCATCTGATTGCCGCCAACTATGGCGGGCCGTAAGAGGAGCTGCGGGAAGATTCGGGGTGGCCGCCGGGTCGGTGACCAGGTCTCTTGGCCCACACGAATGAATGGCTGATGTGGACTGCGAGGAAGCTCGCGTCCCAGGGCCCTGGATATGTCTCCCGGCGGCTCCGGTACATGGTCCGCAAGCTCTGGGCCGACCGGGTCTTTCCGACGAGATGGATGGCGCGACGAGCGGAGATCGCTCCCCCCGCCTCGGCCATTGGTCTGAGCCTCAGGGAACATCTGCGAAGCCGCCCGGCTCCGCAGTGGCACTGGACCGATGCGGACATCTTGTCAATCGTCCAATCGGTGCCTGATGATCGCCGCGCTCGAGCCATTGGTGAGGCGGAGGACATTCTGGACAGGCGCTTCACGTTTCGCGGAACCCGCGCCGTGACCCTCGCGCCGGGCCAGTGGGCGCCGCACTCGGTCAGCCGCGACTGGGTATGCGACCTGAACCGCCATCACTGGTTCGCGACGCTAGGATTCGCCTACTGGTATGCCGGTGATGCGCGCTTTCTTCGCGGTTTCGTCGCGCAGTCTTCGGACTGGATGGAGCGGAATCTGGAGCGACTTGGCCGCCTCGAGTGGGATACGCCCTTCGAGGTCGCGAGTCGCATCAACGGCTGGCTGTGGGCGCACTTTCTGTTTCTCCAGTCGTCCGATTGGGAGTCCACCCACTACGACCGCTTCCTTCGCGGACTGGGGCTACTGGCGGAGTACCTGAGTCAGACGATCGAGTATCACAGCCCGGGGAATCACATCCTGCTGGAAGCGAAGACGCTGGCGCTTTGTGGAGAGGTCTTTCCGGAGTTCGCTGGCGCCGCCCGATGGCGGAGGAAGGGCTGGCGGATTTTGGAGCGGGAGCTGCCAAAGCAGATCTGCCGGGACGGCGTCCACGCCGAGCGCTCGACCATGTACCACCGAATCATTGCGGGGGAGCTCGCCGATCTCTGGCTCTTCTGCCGCCTGAACCAACTCCCGCAGGCGGCTGCCCTGGGAGAGGCGATTGAGCGGATGGCCGAGTTTCAGACTTGGATAGATCAGGGTGGAGGCTATCCGCCCCTTTTCGGCGATGCCCACGCGGAGGACACGTACTGCCGGTTCTCCGCTCCTGCGGCCGTGGCTGCTGTGCAGGGAAGCGCCGCTCGCGACCTCATCACGGAACCCACCGACCACAGTTTCTGGCTCTTGGGCGACGCCTGGCAAGCCCCCCCGCGTGCGCAGCCGTCGCAGCTGGTGCCGGCAGGTCGGGCCTTTCCCCAGGGTGGTTATTTCGTCGCCCGCTCCGCGTGGACGATAGATGCTGACGTGCTGGTGTGGGATTGCGGGCCCACCGGGTATCATCTGAACCGCAAGCACGCTCACCTGGATACCCTGTCATTCACGCTGTCGGTGGCGGGTACACCCCTGCTGATCGATCCCGGCACCGCCGAGGCCGAGGATCGCAGGGAAGCCCTCCGGAGCACGCGGGCGCACAGCACGGTCTGCATTGATGGCGAGGAGCAAGGAACCTTGGCGGAGCGTGGCGAGATCTGGTCGCCGCCCCAGGCAGAGCTGCTCCTGTGGGCAACTTCGGAGGAATGCACCGTCATGTCGGGCCGTCACGACGGCTACCGACGCCTGCGGGAGCCGGTGTGGCATACGCGCACGATTGTGGCAATGCATAGGCTGTACTGGCTGGTCATCGACAGCCTCGAAGGGTCTGGCGAGCATCTGGCCGAGCAGCGCTTTCACATCGCTCCAGGGACGCAGGTCGTAGGCAGCCAGGACGGGGGCGCCGTCGAGTTGACCAAGGATGGTGTCTCTCTGTCGCTCTATTGGGCACGGGGCGGCACTGCAGGGACAGGGGAACTCGAGGCTGCTCTACCGCGGATTCGCCTCGAGCCGAGCTCGGCCGAGCTATACTGCGGACGGCCAGAGCCGACCTGGATGGTCACGGCGGAGCGCAGGGGACTGGTCCCGTTCGACCTGGCCGTCGCGGCCTCGCCTGCCGACCGTGGCGTCTTGGTGTCCTGGACCGGCGGGACGAACCAGGCGCGTCGGCTAACCGTCACTGGCCCTGGCTTCCAACATGACATCTACCTCAGGCGCGGAGCGGGCGAGCTTATGGCTCTAGCGGGCGGGTGGAGCTCGGACGCGCGCGTCGCGATCGCACGGTCTATCCCGGGAGGCGAGCCTCGCGACGTGCTGCTGGCGGGCGCCTCACACGTGTGGCGGGCGCATCGCGAGCATCCGGTTGATGTCGGCGCGCCCAACGGCGCGGTCGGGCTCAGGCGGATCGTGCTGGAGCCGGCGGGGTCGGTTTCGCCGTGAGACGGCGGCAGTTCGGCGCGAGAGTGCTTCCCTGATGGGTAGGGCTCAGCCATTCGTTCCCCTTCAGCTCGCCCGAGCTCGATGACCGCTGCTACCGGTGCCCAGAAGAGGATCGGCTACGTGGTGGGTATCTTCCCCTCCGAAACCGAGACGTTCGTGGCCCGCGAAATCGAGGCACTCAAGCGGCGAGGCTTCGACATCGTCGTATTCGCACTTAAGCGCCCCGACGTCGTGCTTAGCCAGAGCTTGTCCGCCGCCGACACGCTCCACTCCTGCGAGTATGCGCGCCCGGACAGCCTGTTCCGGCACCTGCTCCAGAATCTCGGCGCGATGTTGCGCCACCCAGGTCGCTACTTCTCGGCATTGGCTGCGTTCGTGGGTGAAGGGACACGGATGGAGCCGCGGGCATTCGCCCGTCTGCTATATCATTTTGCGTGGGGTGTGGGACTCTCTTCGAGGGCGCGCCACCGGCAAATCGAGCACCTCCACTGCCACTTTGCATCCGCTTGCAACGCTGCCCTCGCCGCCAACCTGTTCTCGGGTATCACCTTTTCCTTCACAGCGCACGCTTCCGGAGACATCTTTGTCCAGCCGGTGTTACTGTCCATGAAGGTCCGGCAGGCGCGCATGGTGGTGCCCGTGTGTGAGTACAACCGGCGGTATCTCGACTCGATCACGCACTTCACGCATTCCGACAAGCTGCACCGCGTGTACAACGGAATCGATGTGGAAGAGTCTGCTCGGCTTCCTCCCCCGACCGAAGACGGCGCCGTCATTGGCCAGCAGCCGCCGGCGGCTTTTCGTCTGCTCTCGGTGGGGAGCTTGACGAGCATGAAGGGACACGCCACGCTGATCGAGGTGTGCCGCCTCCTTCGGCAGGAGGGTTGCCCCGTTCAGTGTAAGATTGTCGGGAGTGGACCGGAGCGTGCGGTGTTGGAGCGGAGGATTCGAGAGGCCGAGCTGACCGGCGTTGTTGAATTGGCCGGCCTCCTGCCGATCGGCGGTGTGTACGGTGCCATGCGGGCGGCTGATGTCTTTGTTCTCCTCTCCGAAATTGGCGTGAGCGGCTACCGAGATGGATTTCCCACCGTCATTCTCGAGGCGATGGCAATGGCGCTGCCGGTGGTGGCGACCTGGATCTCGGGTATTCCGGAGATGGTGGAGGATCAGGTCACGGGCATACTGGTGCCGGAGCGTGACCCATCCGCGGCCGCCGCGGCCATGCGGCGACTGCACCAGGATCCCGGGCTCCGCACGAGAATGGGAGCGGCAGGCAAGGAACGGGCGAGTCGTCTCTTCGCTCTCGACCAGAGTGCCGATCAACTCGCTCGGCTCTTAGCCGACACGCTCTCTGCGCGGGGAGGCCGTGACTCCACGGCGTCGCGCTCGACACCGACGTGCTGAAGGATGTCGCATACCTTGCTGTGCGCATATGCGCGTGGCGTCCCTCGCACGCCCGAGTGCTCCCTAGCCATGTCCTGGGACGAGGCGCCGACGCGACCGCGGGACTCCCTGACGGGGATCATCTCAGGGCGGCGGCGCGTTGGCTCGCTTCCGCGCAGGACGCGATGCGTGACGGCGGTGTCGCCGGTCACTTCAGCCTGTGGAGAGGCTGGCGCTCCTCATATCCAGAGACAACCGGCTACCTGATTCCGACCTTCTTGAAACTGGCGAAGGAACCCAGCTTGGAGTCGTTCGAGGACCGTGCTGCGAAAGCGATCGCTTTCCTGCTGCGGTGCCAGCTGCCCGAGGGTGCATTTGGCGGAGGTCGAATAGGCCGGAACACGATGACACCTTCGGTCTTCAACACGGCGCAAATCATCTGCGGACTCGTCGCGTGGCATCGACATACCAAGGATCAGCGAGTGCTCGAGTCGGCGGTACGCGCAGGTGACTGGCTCGTGTCGGTGCAGGATGCCGATGGCGGATGGAGGCGACACGTCTACCGGGACGTTGCAGCGTCCTACACGGCGCATGCGTCCTGCTGGCTGGCCGAACTCGGGGAACACATCGGAGAGCAGCGCTATCGGCACGCCGCACACCGGCATCTCGAGTGGGTACTGGCCCTCGTGGACCCGGCAACGGGCTGGTTCGACCGTTGCGGCTTCACCCGGCAAGACCACAAAAAGCGCATCGGGTCGACACACACGATCGCGTATACGTTGGCGGGGGTGCTCAAGACATCGCAGCTACTCGGCATCGGGGGAGGCATTGCGAGCGTCGAGCGGGCATCGAAGGAGATCGCCAAACGGTTGGAGCTGCTCGGCTGGCTTCCCGGTGTGCTCGACTCGTGTTGGCGTCGCCGCGCTGCCTTCGCGTGCGTTACCGGCACCGCGCAGATGGGGTTGATCTGGATGCAATTGTTCGAAGGACGTCGCGACGTGCGCTGGATGAACGCGGCGATGCTGGCGATCGACACAGTTAAGCAGGCGCAGGAAATGCGCGCGGCGGCGCCGGGGCTTCTCGGTGCGATCCCGGGTTCAGACCCGGTGTGGGGCGGCTACGCACGGCTCGCATACCCAAACTGGGCTGCGAAATTCTTCATCGATGCGCTCATCGAGAAGCGACGCGTTCTCGATCTCAGGGCCTCGTGATTCGATCGGATCGACGTCGCCCTCTGCGATCGCGTAGTCGGCCGTAGTGCAGCGGTGTGACAATGGGTTGGAGCTCCTCTCGACTGGACATCGTTAGCGGGTGAAAATGGGACCTCCAGAGGGTGGCCAGCTGAGTAGCCGGGCCGCCTTCTGCGCCCCGATCTTGGGGCTTTCACAGCGTGGGGGCGCGCATGCACGTCGTAACAACGCGTGGTCTGGTGAACGCGTCTCAAACAGCGGAGTCCCCATACCGGACTTTGAGTGAAGGGGGGCATGGTGAAACTCGAAACCGTCGCCTGTTACATCTGTAACTCCCAGCAGTCCTCACCCGGCCGTCATTCTTGAGGCCATATCCAGCAGGGTGCCTGTGGTGTCGGCCTGAGTGTCCGGCATCCCCGAGAGGGAGGACCGGAGGCCCGGACTGCTGGTTCCGGAGCAGGATCGGGAGGCGCCGGCTGCCGCCGCCGCTGGACTGTTTGAGACCCCGGGTCTTCGCACGAGCGTGGCACCCGCGGGAAGCGAGCGCTACCACCGCCTGCTCGATCTCGAGCGCAGCGCGGATGCGCTGGACGCGCGCCTCTCCGCTGGGCTCGGCGAAGCACTCGAGGCGCGTCTCGATGGCTGATTCCAACGCACGCAGGCTGGACCGCCGGCTCCTAGTATGTTCGCTGCTGCGGTACTCCGGCGCGATCTCTCTCTGGGAGCGAATCGCCAACCGTCGCCGGCCCCTGATCGTCTACTACCACAACGTCCATGCCCCTGACGATGATATCCGCTGGTGCCATGAACCGTCGCTCTCCATGCCGGTGGAACTGTTCCGGCAACAGGTCGAGTATCTCCGTCGGCACTATGCGGTCGTCAGCCTCGAGGAGGCGGCCGTCGCGGCCGATCCGCGAGTCGTCGCGATTACCTTCGACGATGGATACCGCGGGGTGTACCAAAACGCGTTCCCCCTCCTGCGTGAGCATCGGTTGCCGGCAACCGTGTTCCTCGTGAGCGACTTTCTCGGATCCCGGTCGGGCCTATGGTGGGACCAGCTGCTGGATCGCCTACGCGCATTTCGCCGGCTGCCCGCCGCGGATCAGGCGGCAGTCGCGGCCGGGCTTCCCCAACCTTGGCGTGCGCTGCTAGGCGGTAACGCTCCGGAGCAGAAGATTCTCGAGCGTTACAAAATGGCCGAGCCAACACACCGGCGGATGCTGGACGAACTCCTGGCCGCCGCGTCCCCCGCGTCTTACGTCCACCATGACCGGATTTTCCTCTCGGTCTCCGAGATCCAGGAGATGGAGGCCGGGGGAATCTCCTTCGGTGCTCATTCACGGACCCATCCGCTCCTCACCTGGCTCAACAGCGAAGCACTATGGGAGGAACTGAGTGGGTCCAAGTGCAGCGTCGAGGCGCTAACCGGGGCTGGGCCGTGCTGGTTTGCCTACCCAGACGGCACCTTCACCGAGAGGGAGCAGCGCGCTGTCGAGACACTCGGGTTTGCCGGGGCCGTGCAGACGTTTCGCTGTCCCGACAGAGGAGGACGATACGCCCTGCCGCGGGTCGGTCTGAACGCCCCCTCGACGACTGGCAGTGACGGTCGATTGGCCATCGCGAAGTTCCGCTGTGTCCTAGCGGGGATGACGCGCCGGCGTGGCGTGACGATCCTCAGGCACCTCTGCCACGGCGAGCAGCCTGGGACCAAACTCATGAGACGTAACAGCAGTACACCGCGTGGCACCGGCGCGATTTGACCGACTGTCTAGTTGTCTATACTAATGCTCTCGGTCGATGGCTCTACGTAAAGGCGGGGCTCGAGGACACGATGGCTGCTCGGGTTCGCGATTGGCGCCGTGGCCGATGGCCGGGAGGCGCGGAGCAGGACTTCCGCCGGCTCAACGCGGCGCTCCTGCGCGCGGAGGTCGGCACCGGCATCCAGTACCGCGACGGCGTCCTTCGCGTCACCCAGTCACGACAAGGCGCTGCCGGCTGATACCATTGTCACACCCTTAACCGAACCTCAACCGAACCTCCAAGACTTGAAGAAGATACTGTTCATCTTTGACAGAGTCGCCCATTACCACAAGGACCTGTTCCAGAGGCTGGAACGCGACCTTCCTGGCATCGGTTGTGAGCTGCACCTGCTGTCCGGCGCCGCGAATGCCGGAAGCGCCGGTCGCGTCGGGTTGGCCAAGCCGTTGGTGATGAACGAAACAAACTACCGTTTCCGCGAGTACTCGGTAGGCACCTACGTCTTGCGCAGAGCTTCCGGAATTCTTCGCGCAGTGCGGGCGTTGCGACCTGACATCGTGGTCTGCTATGGGACACGTGGGTAACGTCACCCACTGGAGGCTAGCGCTGGGCAAGCAGCGCATGGGGTACAGGCTGGTTGCATGGCAATGCGGTTACGAATACAACCAAGGCCGTTTGAAGAACTGGATTCTTCGGCGCTTCGTGCCACGTTTCGACCACCACCTCGCGTACCACAGCAACGCGCGCGACTATGCGCTGATGCATGGCGCACGGCCCGAACAGGTAACCGTGATCCACAACACGATCAACGAGGCCCGCATTCGGTGCATGGCCAAGCCAGCAGCGCGCGCCGTGCTGCGCGAGAAGCACCGAGAACTCGGCGAGCGCAAGATCGTGCTTGTTCGTTGGGGCGGTGCTTCAAGAGAAGCGTGTCGAGGTGATCTTCGACGCCATGAGCCTGATGGCGCGGCACGGACGTGGTGCTGATGGTCGTGGGCGATGGCCCGTACCTACCGGCCCTTCGCGCCGCCGCCCAGGGCAGAACGGATGTGCTCTTTGCAGGCTCCGTCGTCGAGGAGGTGGGTCCGTACTTCGACGCCGCCGAGGTGTATGTGCTCCCCGGTACCGGAGGCCTCGGCATCAACGAGGCCATGGCGCACAGCCTGCCCATCATTACCGGGCTATGCCGACGGCAGTGCCGACGACCTGGTGCGGGATGGCAAGAATGGATTCAGGTTGCGGGAAGGCAGCGCCGCCGAACTGGCCGAGAAGCTCGGCGCAGTCCTTGATGATCCCGAGCGGGCGGCGCGCATGGGCAGCGTATCGCGCGATTGGATCACCAGCAGGTTCTCGTTCGAAGCCTTCCTCGAGCGCGTCGAGTCGGCCCTGGGCCGCCTGTAGCCCTTGCGCAGTCTCGCTTCACCCGAGGCCTGCCAACACGCGACTGGGCACCGACCCGAACCATGATCACCTTTCACCTCGTGGCGGGAGCCCGTCCCAACTTTCATGATAGTCGCGCCAATCGTGGGCGGGTTGCAGCTGACGGTCGGCTGTCTTCAAGATCATCCACCGCGACCAGCATTACGATGGCGAGAAGAACAAGGTGTTCTTGGAGGAGCTGGGAATCCGGATGCCACACGGTTTTCTGGGTGCGGAAGGTGGCACGCATGGCTGCCTTCATCAGTTGTACAATCCTCTGAGCGGGCAGGGTGATGTCCGGCCACGACGATGGTAAAGCATTCTGAGGAAGCGGTGAGGGTTCACGCTGCCGCACCCGCGCGGCGATCAGTGCGCCTTCTGGGCAACGTGCTCGTCCTGCTCGTCGCCGTGGCGGTGGCGCTGCTGCTGCTCGAGGCAGCGATGCGCGCCTTCGGCATGCTGGACCCGGTCATCTATCGGCCGGACCCCGTCTTCGGCTACGAGCCGCAGCCCAATCAATCGGCCGTGCGATTGGGCGTCCCAATCTACATCGACGACATCGGGCTGCGGGACAACGAAGATGCTTCCACGCTCCTGAGGAGTAAGACGCGAATTCTGGTCATCGGTAACTCGGTGACCTACGGTGGCAGCCGCATCCACCAGCGTGACCTGTTTACCGAAGTACTGGAACGCGAGCTGCGTGCGCGTGGCATCGACGTCAAAGTGCTGAACGCCGGAGTGAACGGCTATTCTGTGTCACAAATGATGGCGCGCGCGCGCACCCTGCTGGCGCCGACCCGGCCGATGGTGCTCGTGCTCGTCGCCATTCGGGCGGACTTCCTGCGGCCGCCGGTGGAATTCATCCGGGAGGGCAATTTCGCCTACCCTTTACACCGTCCGGCCTCGGCGCTCGTGGATTTTCTCAAGCTGGCACTCGCCCGCTTGGAGGATCGGCACCGCTTCCTGCCCGATGGAATCACTCGATACCTGACGCCACCACCAAACTATGTGCCGTCGTATGACGCGACCCACATCATCGACACGCACCTCGCGGCGGTCGATGACTTCCTGCGCACGGCGTGGGAGCCGAGCGGGCGCTCGCGTGACGACATTGTCGTGTTCTTCTCGCCGACCAAGGCCGATCTGGTTGATAATCGAGGCCAAACCAACTCAGACCTGATCCAGCGGCTTGCTGCAATGCACGTGCGGGCGTACGATCTGAGGATGGAATACTACGCGGGCACGGTCTCCCGCGGCCATGACGTGGACGGCTACTACCTGGACAACGTCCACTACTTGGAAGCAGGGCATGCCCTCGCGGGGCACACTATCGCCGCCTATCTCCTCCGCGATGGCTTCGCCGCTCCGTGAGACCAGTGCGCTACCCGCCCATCCGCAACCGAGGCGATGTGCCTGATGCTGCAGCTTGACGGGCCCGGCGTGGGCGGTCGCCGCCAGTCTGCGCAGTTTGTCCACCAGGCAGCGCTGATGCTCTACTTCGGTCCCGCTGACGCCCGTCGCGGCCGGCGCCCCTCGCTCCCGTCGCTGATCACCAGCGTTGAGGCGCTCACCGGGACCGCGCCGTGTTGGTTCGCGTACCCGGACGGCACCTTCACCGAGCGGGAACAGCATGCGGTCGAGGCAGTCGGGTTTGCCGGGGCGGTGCAGACGTTTCGCCGTCCTGGCGGCGGGGGACGGTAAGCTATGCCGCGGGTCGGTCTAAAGGTCGACTCGACGGCCGGCCCTGACGGGCGACTGGCCGTCGCGAAGTTCCGGTGCGTGCTGGCGGGGCTGACGCGGCGGCGGCTCGTGACGGTGCTCGCTCACCTCTGGCATTCTGAGGCAGCCCGGGAAGAAGCGTGAGCCTCAAATCAAGCCTCCTCAGCGTTGTGCAGGGCGGCATCGGCGCTTCGATGCGTCTGTACCGCCTCTCGCCGCTCTACCCGCGCCTAGGGCGGGGCTTGGGCAAGACGCTGGCGGTCGTCACGCGCTTCGTTGGGCCCAAGAACGTGATCAAGGAGATAGGCGGCGTCAAGTTCGACCTGGACATGAGCGAAGTGATCGACTCATCGCTCTTCTACTCCGGCACCTTCGAAGCGGACTCAGAAAAAACCATCGGGGCCGCGTTGAAGCCTGGTATGACGGCCGTAGACATCGGGGCCAACTTTGGCTACCACACGTTTCGCATGGCCAAGGCGGTGGGCAGCAGCGGCAAGGTCGTCGCCATTGAGCCTACTGCCTGGGCTTACAACAAGCTGCAGCGCAACGCATCGCTGAACGACTTCACCAACATGGAGTCTCTCAAGCTCGGAATTAGCGATACAGACCTGGGCCCGACGGAGGTGAGCTTTCAGTCCAGCTATCGCCTGGACGGCACGGACGCAAATGTAAAGGAGGTCGTCCCCCTCCTGACCCTCGACACGATCGCGCAGACCTACAACGTGGGCCGCATCGACTTCATCAAGATCGACGTCGATGGCTTTGAAGGCAAAGTGATCCGCGGCGCCAGGCAGACCCTGGAGGCGTATCACCCGGTCTTGTTCTTTGAGATATCGCCGTCCCTCATGGCAAACAACGGGGACGATTCCATTGAGTTGGTCGGTACGCTGCTCAAGCTCGGCTACACGCTGAAAACAGAGGCAGCGGAGCCCGTCCCGGACATCGACGCCTTCCTTGCCAAGGTCGGCGTTGGTGTCACCGTCAACATGCTGGCCACGCCGGCCGGCGGCTGAGGTCCGCTCAGGTCTGCGCCCGGCACCCCGCCGTCGAAGTCGAGCGTGGCCCCGGGCGCTGAAGCGAACTCCGGCGAGGTCGGTGAAGACACCTTTCCTGACCAGGACGGTCGCTCGCGCGAAGACGAACGCTAAAATCGCCCAGAAGGGCGTCGCGTGAGTGGAGGTCACGATTGCCCAAGTGCGAGGGTTCGTTGGACGGTTGCTCGGCTGTCCGGCGAGCGCGCGATGGTGGGATACCTCGGGGTTTCGACCGGCCAGGTGCGCGGCTGCCGGGTATCGAAGCGATGGAGGTAAGTCTGGCACAAGGTGCAATTCCCGAAAGTGGCCGGGATAGTCCCAGAGGACTTGGGCCTAGCCGGTGGCTTCCATCCCCGCTGCTGGCGCGGATGGATCGGCCCAAGCCCGCCGTCAGGGTATTCCGGGTTACCGCGTGAGTTCCTTGGCCGTGCTCGGGGGTGACCGCGTCAAGGCTCGGCGGATCCGCGGATGAGCGATGTGTCTCCAGGTTGGCGGCTCCTATACGCCGACATTGCCGTGTTTGGCATCGCCTTCGGTTTCACCAACCTCATATCCTATCTGTACCTCGTCATCGCAGGACGTACGCTCGCGGCCGCGGACTTCGGCGTATTCAACGCCCTGTTGGGACTGATTACCCTCTCCGGGTTCCTGGCCACCTCCATGCAGCTCGCGGTGACTCAAGCCGCCGCTCGGAACCCCGGCCAATCCGGGCTTGCGGTGTTGATGCGCACCACGCTGCAGTTCGCGTTTCCGGGCATCGGCTTGCTGGTGCTTACGGCGATGCCATTCGCTGCGGCGATAGGCGCCGATGCGGAACAGGTGGCCCTCTGCGGACTGGCGGTGCTCCTGATGTTTCTCGGATCCACTGCCCTCGGTTTCCTGGCCGGTATCGGCAGGATCCGAAGCCAAGCGGGCATCAATCTGGTGGGGGCCATCGCGCGGCTGGCCTCGGGTTGGCTGCTCATGCTCGTCGGGGGCGGTATAGCGGGCGCTGTTCTGGGCTACTTCTTCAACTACGTAGTGGTTTTGATCCTTGCCTGGTGGATCGGTTCGCGGGTGGTCGCGGGCTGGTCGCTGGAAAGCACGTCCGAGCCGCCTGAACTCCGGCTCGACGTAACGGCGATGGCCACATTCGTGCTCGCGTTTGCCCCGTTCAGCCTGGACCAGTTACTGGTGCAGGCGTTTGCTCCCTCGCTGGGCGGGAATTATGCTGCCGTTGCCACGACGGCAAAGCTCGTCTTCTTTGCGGCCTACCCGGTCATGGCGGTAACTTATCCCCACATGTTGCGGAAATCCGGAGCGCGATATCGGGCGCGGCTGCTCGTGGGGGCTGTGGCGGGCGTCACCGGCATTGCGGGCAGTCTCGCCTGGATCCTGGCAATGTTCCCGCGGCCAGCGATCGCGATGCTCTTCGGCGGTCGTTTTCCTCAAGCAGTGCCCTATGTCGGATCGTTGGCTTTCGGCGTCGCGTGCTTCTCGATATCGGCGCTCGGCGCCCATGCATTGATCGTGTGGGGCAGCCGGCTGGGTTTCCTGCCGTCGCTGGTGGGGCTGGGCGCCGGCATGGTCTTGTTTGCGGTCCGGCACGATACACTGGCGATCCTCGTCGAAAACCAGGTTTGGGTCTATGGATTGCAACTGATCCTGCTGTTGGCGCTCCTCGGCATCACAGTCAGGCGCTCCCTCACAACCGCGCCCTCGGCGGCGCCGGAAGGAGTGGCTACGTGATGCAGCAAGTCCCACCGGGGCTTAGCTCCCAATGCGGCGCCGGCATCACGACCAGATTCAACGCGCTCATGGGCTGCCAGCTGCATCGCAAGCCGGTGCTCCTGCATGCCTGCAAGCCCACCGCGCATCGCGTTCGCCAAGTCGGCGCCCATACCTTTGGGAATGCTCGCGACGTGGACCCGGGCTTCGGAGAACTCCTCGAGTCACCCGAGCGTTACGATCCCCAGCCGACCGGCGTCCAGGCCGCTATCCAGAAAGCGTGCGAGGAGGTATCGCACGCAAGGTGGCGCATCGGTGCACGGCAGCGATCGCCACTCGCGTCCGAGCTCGCGAAGCTTGCTTGGCGCCTTCGTAGGAAGCATACCGGGTGACCGCGCAGACACCAGCGGGGTCGGCGCCGGGATCATTGCGCATTTCCCTCGTCACGCCGTCCTTCAACCAAGTCGCGTTCATCGAGCGCACCATCGCCAGCATAGTCAGCCAGCAGGGTGACTTCGTGCTCGACTATCGCATCATCGACGGTGGCAGCAGCGACGGCACACTCGAGATCCTCCGTCGCTGCAGGGACCCCAGAGTGTCGTGGGTAAGCGAACCGGACAAAGGGCAAGTCGACGCCATCAACAAAGGGCTTCGCGCCGCTACTGGCGACATCGTTGGTTGGGTCAATAGCGACGACCTGCTCCTGCCCGGCGCGCTCGCGCGCGTGGCACGCGCGCTCCATGAGCATCCCGAGGTCGACTGGTTGCATGGGCGCTGCGAGATCATCGACGTGCACGATCGGCCCGTCCGCCGCTGGGTGAGTCTCTACAAGCACATCCGCGCCCAACGGCACTCCTTTGAGAATCTGTTGACCGAGAACTACGTGAGTCAGATGACAGCGTTCTGGCGTCGGTCGATTCATGAGGAGGTTGGCTATCTTGACCCAACGTTGAAGCTGGCTTTCGACTATGACTTCTGGTTGCGGCTCGCCCGTCGCGGGGCGCCCCTATACCTGCAGGAGCGTATCGGATGCTTTCGATGGTACCCGAGCAGCAAGAGCGGTGCCCAGTTCGAGGCGCAGTTTCGTGAGGACGCCGAGATTGCTGCGCGATATGCCGGCCACCGGCCGTGGGTGCTTTTGCGCAAGCGTGCGAAGAACATGGCCATCGTCGGCGCTTATCAGTTGATGGCGGTGGCACGCAGCGCCCGGGGGGACGCTTCTCGTTGATCGAAGCGCCGCCGTGGGGCTGATTCCTAGCTTCGTGAAACCCGGCCTGCGACGAGAGACCCTGAGTGCTCGCGCGGCTGCGGCCGTGCGAGGATGGCATCATTGACCTGGGCTGCTGGCGCCGGCGCGGGTGGCGTTGTACTGTCGAGCATGGGGTGTTCTCGCTTGAGGGGTATGGATACGCTCTGTCCTCCCCCTGTCGGCGGAGCCAGCGAATCTGCTCAATCCATAGGGATCACCTTCATTCAAGGGGAGCGATTCGTAGATGCAAAGGGACAGAATTGCAGTAGTGATTCCATGCTACAGGGTTAAGGCTCAAATACTGGGTGTACTGCAGAAGATTGGGCCGGAATGCTGGAGGATATATGTAGTCGACGACAAGTGTCCCGAGAAGACGGGTGATTACGTTCGGGAGAATACCACGGATCCTAGGGTGTCGGTGCTTTACAACACGACTAACCTTGGAGTCGGTGGTGCCGTTCGCGAAGGATACAAGAGGGCCATAGCTGATGGTGCCTTGGTCATCGTGAAGATTGATGGCGATGGCCAAATGGACCCGGACCTGATCACGCAGTTCGTTCGGCCGATCATCGATGGAGAGGCGGATTACACCAAGGGAAATCGGTTCTACAATCTGGATTACATCTCCCAGATGCCACTAGCGAGGATCTTCGGCAATGCGATTCTGTCATTCATGACGAAACTGTCAACTGGCTATTGGGAGTTGTTCGATCCCACGAACGGGTATACCGCTATTCACGCATCGGTCGCTGCTATGCTTCCGCTCTCCAAGATAAGCCAAAAATATTTCTTCGAATCAGACATATTGTTTCGATTGAACACCATCCGTGCGGTTGTCAGGGATATACCTATGCGGTCGGTGTACGGGTCCGAGGTTAGTAACCTGCATATTGGAAGGGTCCTGCCAGAGTTCACCGCCAAACACGTAGTGAACACGTTGAAGAGAATTTGCTACAATTACTATCTGAGAAACTTTTCTCTTGCATCGATAGAGCTTATAGTCGGAATTGTGGCTATAGGTTTTGGCGGTATCTTTGGAACCATCAAATGGCTTGCTTCGAGTTCATCAGGCGGAGCCGCAACCGCGGGTACGGTCATGCTCGCCGCGTTGCCGGTAATGCTGGGCATACAATTCGTCCTGGCCTTTTTTAACTATGACATCATCTCCGCACCGCGATATCCGATAAGCCGGAAGGTTGTGCAGCTATGACGACCGATAAGCCGGTGGCTGGATGTTGCCATGCATTTGCAGCCTCCAACACCTGACCTTATCGCTAACGCCAGGCAGGCGACCAGTAAAGCCAGCCTTCGCAGGGCCCCGATCCGTGGTTGAACTTCGGCTGGTGCCTCGTCACTAGCGTGGAGTGACCGCTGTTTGTGAGGAACCCAAGAGACCGGGACTCTATGACCGTTGCATCCGGATCCCCCTCGGCTCGACCCATCCACCGTGTTTTAGACGCGTTGTTCCGACTGCTGGAAGAGCGCCATCGGCCGGTGGTCCTGAGCCTGATGCTGCTGGTGTTGACGGCGGGGATCGGCTATGTCATCTGGCTGGGCGACGTGATCCGCTTCCCCGACGAGCGTGAATACCTTACTCTGGCCGGGCATCTGGCCTCTCGGCACCTGTTCTCCTATGACGGGGTGACTCCGACCACGCTGCATTCGCCCGGTTGGCCCCTCTTTCTGGCGCCCTGGGTCGGACTGGGGCTGAACGTGACGGGGCTGCACCTCCTGACCATGCTCCTCTTCGTGGCAACGCTCGGGGTGACTTGGAGATTCATGGTTCGTGCGGCCGGGCCGTCTGCCGGCGCCCTGGCGCTTCTGCTGCTCTTGGCCTATCCGGTCCTCTTCTTCGCCGGCTCCACTCTTTACGCCCAGACCTTCGGAGCTCTCCTCTTCCTGCTCGGATTGCTCCTGATCGCGGGGCCTGAACCGCGCTCGGCATGGTCATACCTGGTGGCCGGTCTCCTCTATGGGTGGCTGGTCCTGGCCATCCCGATGTTCCTTCCCTCCGTCGTGGTAGTGGCCGTCTGGCGGCTTTGGCCCCTCTCTCGCCCCAAGGTTGTCCGCGTGGGTGTGCTGCTGGCCGCGGTCGGCCTGGTGGTGAGTCTCTGGATCGCCCGTAACTATGCTCATACCGGACGGTTCATCTTCGTCGCCAGCTACGCCGAGCAGGTCCTTCTCGCCGGCAATTCCCCCTTGGCTTCGGCCAGCGGCGGCGGGAATACCGACATGCGCGCCTTCGATAGCGTGGCCAGTCGTATGAGCGAGCCGGAACGCCGGCAATACTACCGCCATGAGGCTTGGCGCTGGCTCACCGGGCACCCTCGCCAGGCCATTCGGCTGTACTTCTCCAAGGTGCTCTACTGGTTCAGCCCGACCAACCGACTGGCTCAGGCCGACCAACAGACTGCTGGTCGCGACCTAATCATGATTCTGACCTACTGCCCGTTGCTGTTGCTCTTCGTGGTTCGGTTGCTGCTGTTCCGGCGTTATCCGCTGCAATCGTGGGAAGCCCTGTTTTATCTGCTCTACCTGCAAGCCGCCCTTTGTTATGCGGTCTTCTTCCCGCGGATCCGTTACCGCCTGCCCTACGATTACCTCCTCATCAGTGTGGTGGCCGGTTATATCTGCGCCGGGTGGAGGTTCCATCGTCAAAGGGCAGCCGCCGGGACGGCGCGGAGCCTCTGAGCCCCCTTGGGAGGTGTTTCGTTCGTAGTACCGGCGTCCAATGAAGTGGCTAGACTGGGACCTGTTGCAGGACCACTGGGACCGAGTGCGCGCTCGCGTCGCGGCGGGTCAGAGCCCTGATCCAGCATCATCCGCAGCGGCGCAGGACTCCTGCCTGCCGGCGCCATCAGGCTGAGCTCAGAGCCGATGGCCTCGCGTCACCTCACCTGACGTCTATCTGGATGTCGTCACTTACAGTCTTCTCGCCGTCACTCGCGGTCAGTCGCAAGACGTAGGCCCCCGGCTCTGAGAAGGTCGCGCTCGTCGCCATGACGTCCCGCGCCGCCGGCACAACAACCGCATCATCGACGTAGATCGAATAGCCGACACCGGCATCGCTATAGTTGCCGACGCCCCACATGAGATGAGGAAGGAGTTGGGTCGTCGCATCGCCCAAGGTGTTCAATCCGTTCCGGTTGAAGACGACCTGATCGTCGATCCAGACCATCAAGTCGCCATCCGTATAGCCTTCCCTCATAAAAGCGGCAATGCGAAACCAGCGCCCCTTCGGGACAAGAACGCCGGTCCTTATGATTCTCTGGCGGTACCAGTCGTGAATCGCGAACTCGTCTTCACCGGGTCGGTTGACTGCCCCAACGACCGCGACGACCCATGTCGGGTTAAAGGTGGTAGAGTTCTCCTTCCATTGAAAGATGTTGGCGTAATTCCCCGCATGGCCATTGACGAAATAGTCAATCGGCCAAAAGAACCAGGCCGATTCATAGGCCGAATCGTTGTCGAAGCGCCAGCGGAGAAGCTTGGCAGATATGTTGTCGGGGGAGGGCAAACTTGGGTCATTGTAGGCTTTCCAGCTATAGCGTCCGGAGTGCGCCTGCTCCTGGGTGACGCTGCCACCACCGGATTGGGCGCCGCCGCCGTCGCCCACCCATTCGTCAACCGTGCCGTCCTCGAAGCTCGAGTTGAACTGCTCGTGCGAGAATGTCGCCACTCCGGGCCCGCTGATCTTGCTCCAGAACGCCTTCAGTTTGTAGGGCGCTCCGCTGGACACCGCCGAGCCGTTGAGTTGAACCGCCGCCGACAGCGCGATCGTCTGATCCGGGCCAGCATTCACGTCCAACGTCGTTGGCGGGCCCGACCCCCGAGTGGGACTGGCGGCGCACCCTACGCCGAGCGCGCCCCAGATAAACGAAGAGAGGAGCAGGATAGGGTCACGACGGCAGGAGCCCGTTCGTACGCGCGACAAGAAAGGATAGATGAACTGGACGGCCCTGCTCCTTTTCCCCTCGACTGGCCTCGAAAGTCTCCGCGATAGAGACCTACCGGTGAACGCACGCTCTTCCCGCTGGTCCGTCATACGATAAGGGATTTGAGGTACTGTCTGGCGAGCAACGCCACGAAGCGAGGATTGTGATACGCATACCGACGCCAGAGCCGGCGCGGCTCGGTAGCCAGCCGGAACAGCCACTCGAGCCCTGCGCGCTGGATCCACCGGGGCGCCTGGGGCTTCAGTCCGGCGAGGAAATCGAACGCGGCTCCGACGCCGAGCATCACCGCGTTCACTCGTCCCTTGTGCGACGCCATCCACCGCTCTTGCTTGGGGCAGCCGAGTCCCACGAAGAGGATTCGCGCTCCCGAACCGTTGATCGCGCGCACGACCAGCTCATCCTCCTCGGCCGTGAGGTGCCGGAAGGGCGGAGCGTGGGCGTATGCCACGGGCAGCTTCGGGAATCGTCGCTGGCATGTCTCCAACAGGCGCGTCAGCACCTCCGGAGTCGTGCCGTAAAAACCGACTGCGACCCCCGCCTGGGCCGCGCGTTCGAGCACGTGTTCCGTGAGCGTTGGCCCGTACACCCGCGTCGCCCTAGCCACGCCGAACAGTCGCAAGGCCCAGACCAGGGGCATTCCGTCCGGGGTCACCAGATCTGCGCCGTTCACGATTGCGCGGTACTCGGGGGAGTCGTACGACTCCATCGTAACGTGTACGTTGGAGACACAGACGTAGCGGCACTCAGGGACGTTGGCCCACGCCAGCACCTGCGCCGCCGCATCCGAATAGTTGGTGGAATCGGTGCGCGTGCCCAGGATAAAGCGCGAGGTCAGCGCTGGCAAGTCCATCGGTCGCCCTTCCGAGGTACGTCCATCATCGAACTGCCTTCGCCTTCCGCACGATGCGTCGTCACAGCACTGAGCGGATGTTAATTGCGACTAGCGTGCAAGATAACCGCGGTGAGCGAGGCTGGGGCAGCGGAGAGTGCGGATGGGTGCGCGGGCGGGGTTATCGCCCGGTGGGGCCTTTCCTCATACCTAAGGTGCGCTGTCGGCGGTCCACGCTCGCGCTGGCCCTCCATGAACTTGACGAACTGCTAGTGGGGGAATGGGGCCGTGCCCGGGCCGGCAATCGTGCCGGGGCTTCTGTCGGCTGGGGCGTGGCAGGAGCGAGTGCGAGGGGGATGCCGCACTGCCGCTCAGGTCTGTCGGTCAAGGCGATGGTGGGCCGCTTCGTGGACGGAGTGGTGGCAACGGTGAGATCGTCTCGGAGCACTAGGCGGTGTATCTAGGCGCGCTCTTCACCCACTTGGGAGGGAGCCAGGGCGGCAGACAGGCTGCTCACCTAGCCGTAATGATCACATCGTCGCTCATGGTTGACGTGCCGTCGAACGCCGTGAGGCGAAGCACGTAGGTGCCGGCCGCGCTGAACGTCGCGGTAGTCTTGGTGACATCCTTCCCGGCCTGCACGACTGTCGCGTCATCGACGTAGAGCTGTTTGCCGGGGCCAATGCCTGGAGTCCCGTAGTTGCCGACCCCCCACATGAGTGTCGACGCACTGCCCAAGGTGTTGAGCCCGCTCTGGTTGTAGGCGAGCTGACCGTCGATCCAGACTACGAGTTGGCCTGCCGTGGTGCTGGCCTTCATGTAGGCCGTGATATTGAACCAGGTGTTCTTCGGTATGGCTATCCCGGTCCGAATGAGGTTCGCTCCGAAATAGTCATGGATGCCGAATTCGTCGAAACCCGAGAAATTCTTGGCTATCACGATCCATGGTGGGTCAAACGGCGCGCCGCCTTCCTTCCACTGAAAGATGTTCACATAGTTATTCCCGATGTCGGTAACTCCATAGCCGCTTGGCCAGTAGAACCACGCGGAGTAGTACGCCTCGTCGTCGTTGAACCGCCAGCGGAGTAGCTTGGCGGAGTAATTGAACGGGTCGGGGAGTGTGGGATCGTTATATCCCATCCAACTGTGGCTGCCGGAGTGAGCAACGTCCTGAGAGACACTGGCACCCCCTATCGACTGCCCGCCGCCGTCGCCATCCCACTCGCTGGTCGTGCCGTCCTCAAAGCTCGAGTTGAACTGCTCGTGGGCGAATGCCACCACTCCGGGCCCGCTGATCTTGCGCCAGAACATCCTGAGCGGGCCGGGGCTGGTGCTGGTGACCGTCGCGTTCAACACAGCCAACGTGCCAAGCGGGATAGTCTGATCCGCGCCCGCATCAACCACCAGCCGGCCGCTCATCACAGTCACAGCGGAGGTGTCAGCCTTGGTCCCACCCTGTTGCGTCGCGATCACCCCGAATGTGCCGGGTGCGGTGCCCGCGGTATACAGCCCGGCTGCCGTGATGGTTCCGCCGGTAGCCGAGTACGCCACGGCGGGAGTGGTCGTTGAGCCGTCGCTCCACGTCCCCGTGACCGCGAACTGGCTGGTGCCACCTGGCGCGAGCGTGATGCTCCCGGGGCTGAGGACCAACTGCGTGAGCGTGGAAGTCGGGACTGAAACGGTCACCGCAGACGTATCCGCTCTGGTCCCACCCTGTTGCGTCACGATCACGCGGAACGATCCGGGAGTCGTGCCTGCGGTGTACAGCCCGCCCGTGGTGATGGTCCCACCGGTGGCCGAGTACGACACGGCCGGTACCGTCGACGAACCGTCACTCCAGGAAGCCGTTACCGAAAACTGCTGGGTGGCGCCCGGCGACAACGTCAGCGAGGCGGGATTGAGCACCAGCTGCGTGAGCGTCGGCGGCGGAACCGAAACCGTCACCGCTGCCGTATCTGCCCTGGTCCCACCCTGTTGCGTCGCGATCACCCGGAACGTGCCTGGTGCGGTGCCCGCGGTATACAGCCCGCCCGCGGTGATGGTTCCGCCGGTGGCCGAGTACGACACGGCGGGGGTGGTCGACGAGCCGTCGCTCCACGTCCCCGAGACGGTGAACTGGCTGGTGCCGCCGGGCGCGAGCGTGATGCTGGCGGGGGTGAGGACCAACTGCGTGAGCGTGGAAGTCGGAACCGAAACGGTCACCGCGGAGGTGTCCGCTCTGGTCCCACCCTGTTGTGTCGCGATCACCCCGAATGTGCCTGGTGCGCTGCCCGCGGTGTACAGCCCGGCTACGGTGATGGTTCCGCCGGTAGCCGAGTACGCCACGGCGGGAGTGGTCGTCGAGCCGTCGCTCCACGTCCCTGTGGCCGCGAACTGGCTGGTGCCACCCGGTGCGAGGGTGATGCTCGCGGGTCGCAGGCTGATTGCCTGCAAACTGTCGGGAGGAGGTTCGAAGCCGGCCTTCAGCTCTGCCTGATCACAGCCGGACAACCAGAGGAGAATCGCAAACGGTGCCGCGAGGCTGTACTGCACCCGGCCAGCTTGGTAAGCGCGCATGAGTTAGCAACGGGCTGCGGTTGCGACCTTCAAGCACAGAGAGAGGAACTGCCGGATTCCGACTTGCTGTTGATCCATGATGCCGCTCCTTGCTCTCTCGCGAGGGCGCGGAGCGATGGGGTACCAATCTCGCTCCGACTTGTTCCACTATATCGCTCGGTAGGCAGGATTGAGTACTAGCAACTTTGTGACACTGTCAATTTTCTTGGCGAACGTAATGGGTATCACAGGCCGGTTCGGCCCAGGTCGCTGACCAGGGAAGGGCTGCCAGCCTTCGGCCGATCATCGGGCCCACGCACCAAGCCGCCGCGCGGTTCTCATCGCCGAATCGCCCGGAGGATATTGAAGCCTCGGGTTCGAGAGTGGACCTGCAGGCGCCGGTTGAGCGCCGGGGGAGGATTGGGCGCGGCCTCCCCGCCGCCGCGAGCGCGGGAAACCATGGGCAAACGATCCACGGAGGGGCCATGCGCAGAAAAGGTGTCTGGGCGCCATGAAGGCACTGTCAATGAGCCGGGCGCCCAGTCGTGCCTCTCGAGTGAACTTCGGACTACGCTCTTCCCGACGTTCCCAGCCGACCGGCTGGGGGCGTGACCAGATCCTGCTGCGGCTGCGGCAGAGCCTGCTTGTGGCCTTGCTCCTACGGGGCTACGCTGGAGCCGCCAGTACAGTGTGGGCTCTCCGAGTCGGCACCGTGGCCTGGGGCACCATCTACATCACCTGCAGTTCCGTATTCCGCGAGCGGTCGGCCAGTCTTTGGGGCCCCGAAGCCTAGCGCCGCGATAGAAATCGAGTCATTCTTGGGACACGACATCCCAGGCCGGCTGAATGGTCAGATGTTAGGATGCACAGGAACACAAAGGAGCGGGCTCATGAAGAGAGCATTGGTTTGCGGGGCGGGCGGCTTCATCGCCAGTCACCTGGTCAAGCGGCTCAAGCGGGAAGGCTACTGGGTGCGCGGGGCTGATCAGAAACTAGCAGAATTCTCCCCAACAGCTGCCGACGACTTCCTGCAGGTTGACCTGCGGGATCCGAACGCCTGCCGGCTAGCACTCACGGTGGCAGGAGGTGCGTTCGATGAGGTCTACCAGCTCGCCGCGGACATGGGCGGGATGGGCTTCATCCACTCCGCCGAGTGTGAGATCATGCGCAACAGTGCACTGATCAACATCAACATGATCGACGCTGCCGCCCGGGCGGGCATCGGCCGGTACTTCTTCTCCTCATCGGTCTGCGTCTACCGCGACATGCAGTTCGGGGAGCCAGAACTCACCGAGGAGCAAGCCTACCCGGCGATGCCGGACAACGAGTACGGCTGGGAAAAGCTCTATGCGGAGCGCATGGCGCTCGCCTACGGGCGGCGGTTCGGGATGCAGGTGAGGATCGCGCGATTCCAGAACTGTTACGGTCCCGAGGGCACCTGGACTGGCGGGCGCGAGAAGGCCCCGGCGGCAATCTGCCGGAAGGTGGCGGAAGCGGAGGACGGCGGAACAGTGGAAATCTGGGGCGACGGTAGCGCCATTCGCTCCTACACCTACGTGGACGACATGGTCGACGGTATCTACCGGCTCACGCAATCCGAGCTGACGGTGCCGACCAACATCGGCAGTCCCGAATACGTCTCGGTCAACCAGCTGGTACAGACGGTCGCCGACGTCGCGGGCAAGCGGATCCAGGTCAAGCACGTCAAGGGTCCGGTGGGCGTTCTTTCGCGCAACTTCAGCAACGCGAGGATCTACTCGACTGGATGGACTGCGCGCTTCTCCTTGCGGGATGGCATCGCGCGCACCTACCCATGGGTGGAAGCCCAGGTCCGCGCGCAGGGCGCGCGAGCGCCGCGGGGGGTGTAGCCCTGGGTCGGCGGGGTCAGCTACCGGTGTTAGATGCAGACCCTGTACCGGCTGTTGCGCCTCCTCGTGCCGCAACATCAGCCACATAGCTTCGACATGGTCGCCAGCGAACCCTGTCCGGTATGCGCTGATGAACGCAGGCTCTGGCTGCTGGTCCGTCATACGATGAGGGATTTGAGGTACTGTCTGGCAAGCAACGCCACGAAGCGAGGATTGTGATACGCATACCGCCGCCAGAGCCGACGCGGCTCGGTAGCCAAACGGAACAGCCACTCGAGTCCCGCGCGCTGCACCCAGCCGGGCGCCTGGGGCTTCAGTCCGGCGAGAAAATCGAACGCGGCCCCGACGCCGAGCATCACCGCGTTCACTCGTCCCTTGTGCGAGGCCATCCACCGCTCCTGCTTGGGGCAGCCGAGTCCCACAAAGAGAATACGCGCTCCCGAGCCATTGATCTCGCGCACGACCACCGCATCCTCCTCCGCCGTGAGCTGGCGGAAGGGGGGAGCATGGGCGTATACCACGGGTAGGGCGGGGAATCGGCGCTGGCACGCCTGCAACAGGCGCGTCAGCACCTCCGGAGTCGTGCCATAGAAACCAACCCCGACCCCCACCTCCGCCGCGCGTTCGAGCACGTGCTCCATGAGCGTTGGCCCGTAGACCCGCGTCGCCTCGGCCACGCCGAACAGTCGCAAGGCCCAGACCAGGGGCATTCCGTCCGGAGTCACCAGATCTGCCCCATTCACGATCGCGCGGTACTCGGAGGAGTCGTACGACTCCATCGTGACGTGCACGTTGGACACACAGACGTAGCGGCACTCAGGGATCTTGGCCCACGCCAGCACCTGGGTGGCCGCATCCTTATAGTTGGTGGAATCGGTGCGCGTGCCGAGGATAAAGCGCGAGTTCAGCGCCGGTGAGTCCATCGATCGCCCTTCCGAGCTGCGTCTGTCATCGAACCGCCTTCACCTTGCGCACGATGCCTCGATACAGGGTTGAGCGGACGTTATCACGGGTATTCCGCAAGATAACAGCGATGAGCGAGACTGAGGCAATCCGCAGGGGGTCGTGGCGGAGTACGGCAGAAGGAGGGCAACCGCCCAGCGGTAGGTCCGGCTCCTCCTTGGTTTGCCTGGCGTGATCCAGGCTCCTGTCCGCTTCCCGATTCTTTCCTCTCGCCTAGGTCAGATTCGACCCGCGCGCGCGTGGTGTCGCACGCCGCCGGGGTGCTTGTCGCGCCGCACCCTCGATTCCCAGGTGCCATGGGATCGCTCCGCCTTACCGTCTCGGTTGAGCCGCGTCATATTCCCCCGCCATGGCAGGCTCCCTTCCCGTGCCGGCCGCCCGCGGCATCCGTTCCGCCCAGCTCGGCCTCCTGGTGAACGCCGCGCTGGCCATCATCAAGTTGGTGGCCGGTGTGGTGGGCCATGCCTACGCCCTGGTGGCCGACGCGGTGGAATCCACAGCCGACATCTTCGCCTCGCTCATCGTCTGGGGCGGCATCCGCATCGCGAGCCGGGACCCGGACGAGAGCTACCCGTTCGGCTATGGCAAGGCGGAATCCCTCGCGGCCGCCGTGGTCTCCATCATGCTGATCGGGGCCGCCATCGGCATCGCCATCGAGGCGGTGCGGGAGATTCTCACCCCGCACCATGCGCCCGCGGCTTGGACCCTGGGGGTCCTGGTCGCCGTACTGGTGATCAAGTTCGTGCTCTTCCGGCGGATCTCCTCAGTTGCGGTGGAAGTGGGGAGCACTGCGGTGCAGGCGGATGCCTGGCATCACCTGAGCGACGCCATCACCTCCGCGGCGGCCTTCGTGGGCATCAGCGTGGCCTTGATTGGAGGACGGGGCTGGGAGCCGGCCGATGATTGGGCCGCGCTGCTGGCCTCGATGGTGATCGCCTACAACGGAATCGCGATGCTGCGGAACCCTCTACATGACCTCATGGACCGGATGCCGGGACACGAGATCCTGGAGGCGGTGCGTCGGGCGGCGGAGGGCGTTTCCGGTGTGCGGGCGACCGAGAAGCTCATCGTCCGGAAGGCCGGGATGGTCTACCACGTGGATATTCACGTCCAAGCCGATCCCAAGCTGCCGCTGGACGAGGCCCATGTGCTGAGCGGTCGAGTCAAGGGTGCCATCCGCGCCGCCGTGCCGCGCGTGCAGGGGGTGTTGGTGCATATGGAGCCGTACGAGGACGTGCCGCCGGCCTGAGGATCAGCTCCCACCCGTCGCGCCAGCCCGTCCTTCGGCACGCCCCATCGCCCGCTCGTCCACCATTCGCGGATACTCCTCGCCCATTAACGGACTCGACAGCATGAAATCGGCGGAGGCCCGGTTGCAGGCGATCGGCGCGTTGTAGACCACCGCGATCCGGAGCAGAGCCTTCACGTCCACGTCGTGCGGATGCGGCTCCAGCGGGTCCCAGAAGAAGATCACGAAGTCGATCCGGCCCTCGGCGATCCCGGCTCCCACCTGCTGATCTCCCGCCCAACGGCCCGCTCAGGAAGCGATTGACCGGGAGATCCAGCTCGCTGGCCAGCATCCCGCCGGTGGTGCCAGTGCCGAACAACTGATGCTCCGCCAAGGTGCCGCGATTGTATCGGGCCCAGTCCAGCAGATCGGCCTTTCGGTTGTCGTGGGCGATCAGGGCGATCCGTTTCCGGCGGCTCATCAGCACGGTGCGGGGCATGCGGTGTTCCTCGGGTCGAAATGAGCGAAGCCGGAATCTAACCGTTCGCCAGGGGCCGATTGCGTCCCGCGCCCCTGGCAGATCCCCTCGACGTTACTATACTTGCCAGAACCTCTCACCCCGCTTCCATGGACCTCTCCCGTCGGGATTTTCTCTCCGCCGCTACCACCGGAGTGGGTGCGGTGTGGCTGGGCGCGCGCGTGGTGGGAGCCGCTCGTCCCGGCCCATCCACCGGGCTTCGCTCGCTCACGTCCACGCAAGCCGAGGCGCTCGACGCGCTGACGGCGCAGATCATCCCCACCGATGACACACCCGGCGCCCGAGAAGCCGGCGTGGCGCGGTTCATCGATCAGGGACTGGCCTCCTTCGCCTCCGAGCAGCGGTCCCTGTTCGAGTCCGGTCTCGCCGACCTCGAGACGGCCGCCCGGGCCTACCCGGGCGCCACCTCCTTCGCGGGCCTCCGCCCGGAGCAGCAGGTGGAGGTCATGCAGGGCATGGAGGCCCAGCGTTCCCAGTTCTTCGAGGCGGTCCTGGCCGCCACCATGGCCGGGATGTTTGCCAACCCGGAGTACGGCGGCAACCAGGACAAGGTGGGCTGGAAGTTGATCGGCTTCGAAGACCGCTTCGCCTGGCAGCCGCCCTTCGGCTATTACGACCGGGAGCAGGCGCCATGATTCGCTACCGTCCGAAGGACGAAGTGGACTTCGTGATCGTCGGCGCTGGAGCCGCCGGCGGAGTCATGGCCCGGGAGCTTTCGGTCGCCGGCTTCCGGGTGGTGGTGCTGGAGCAGGGCCCCTATCTCAAGGCGAGCGATTTCCGGCACGACGAGTACGGCGTCTTTCAATTGGCGGCCCTCACCAACGATGTCCGCCGTCAGCCCAATACCTTCCGAAAGAACGAAAACGAATCCGCGCAGGTGCGGCCGGTGGCCAAGTACGGGCGGCTGGTCGGTGGGGGCAGCGTGCATTTCACGGCCAATTTCTGGCGTTTCCACGAGATCGATTTCGTGGAAAAGACCCGGAAAGGCGCGGTCCCGGGCAGCAGCTTTGCCGATTGGCCCATCACCTACGCCGACCTGGAGCCTTACTACACCCGGGTGGAGTGGGAGGTGGGCGTGTCCGGGCTGGCCGGAGCCAATCCGTTCGATCCGCCCCGGAGCAAGCCGTATCCCTTGCCGCCGCTCCCGATCAAACCGGCCGGGGTGCTACTGGATAAGGCCGCACGCGGGATGGGCTGGACCTCGTTCCCGGCTCCGATGGCGATTCTCTCTCAACCGTACCGGGGGCGGCTGGCCTGCGTGCACTGCGGGTTCTGCGAATACTTCGGCTGCGAGATGAACGCCAAGTCGAGCTCCCTGGCCAGTATGATCCCCGAGGCGGAGCAGACCGGCCGCTGCGAGATCCGGCCGTTGAGCTACGTGCGGAAGATCGAAGTTGACAAGCACGGGCGGGTCACTGGGGTGAAGTACTTCGATGCCCAGAAGCGCGAAGTGTTCCAGCGGGCCAAGGCCGTGGTTTGCTGCGCCAACGGCGCCGAGACCCCGCGACTGCTTCTGATGTCCAAATCCAACCGGTTCCCCGATGGGCTGGCCAACTCCAGCGGTCTGGTCGGCAAGAACGTGATGTTCAACGGCGGGGCCTTTGGTGGGGGACTCTTCGAGCATGAGATCAACGGCTACCGGGGCGTGGTAGACTCGCGGGTGATCCACGACACTTACGAGCTGGACCCGGCGCTGGGGCTCTTCGGCGGTGGAGGCTTCGATTTCAGGTTCGACTGGTATCCGATCTCCTTCGCGAGCTACGGGTTGCCTCCGGGCTCGCCTCGCTGGGGCCCGGAGTTCAAACGAATGCTTCGCCAGTACTACACCCGGACTCTATTGGTCCTGGCGCATACCAGCTCGCTCCCGGTCGAGTCCAACTCGTTCTCGCTCGACCCCACGGTCAAGGACGATTGGGGCCTTCCGGCACTCCGGTTGACCTTTACCGAGCACGAGAACGACATCCGGCTCTACCGTCACTTCATGGATCTGAGCATGAACCTGCTGGATGCCGCCGGGGCGGTGAAACGTTGGGGCTACAACACCGCCGACAGCATGGACTGGTACCCGCAGAACCATCTGCTGGGAACCTGCCGAATGGGCAACGATGCCAGTACCTCGGTCATTGACCGCTGGCATCGGACCCACGATGTCCCCAACTTGTTCCTGGTGGACGGAAGCAGCTTCGTGACCGGTGGCCGCGGCCAGCCGACCATGACCATCATGGCCCTGGCCTTCCGGGCGGGGGAGCATATTGCGGAGATTGCGAAGAAGGGCCAGATATAGAGAAGGCCGATTGCGGAACGCCGAGCGCAGAATGCTGATTGAGTACTGAGTACTGAGTATTGAGTGTATGCCTCATGCCCGATGCCCGATGCCTGATGCCCAATACCTAATGCCCATGTATCGCTGGCTCACGCTATCGCTCTTGTTGGTGGGCTGTAGCAGCCCGGAATCCACGAGCAGCATCGGGCTGGGGGTCGTCCTCCGCGACCTCAAAGGGGATTGGCTGCTGCTTAAGTGGCAGCAGTATCAGGTGGGTGGACCGGGAACCGCCGACCTGATCGCCCTGGGCGGCACCGGTAAGCTCAACATCTCCTCCGACGGCCATTTCCGGTTCGAGCTCGACGTGCCCGGTTATCCCGCCCGTGTCGACTCCGGGATGGTGGTCGTCCACGGGGACAACCTGTTCTGGGTCGGCGAGCTGGTCGAGACCACTTACCTCGTGACCCTCCGGAGCGGCATCCTCACCCTCACCGCCACCGATCCGCTCACCAGCACGCCCCCGGTCCCCGGGGGAATCAGCGGAAGCGTGCTGGAGGAGCTGCAGTTCCGCCATTTGCCCACCGGTCCCTGAGTCACTGACCGACCGCCGACCCACAAGTCAGGAAGACCGAGGCGCATCGCGTCGAGACCGCTTGGCGCCCCGGTGGCCGCTGGCTAGTTTTCCTCGGCTAAAGCCGAGGCTCGGCGGCTAGAGCCGAGGCTCGGCAGGGGTCGCTAAAGCGACCGCAGATTGGACTTGAGGGGGAGCAGGGTAGCACGAATCCTCCCCAAGGCGTTCCGTGGCTTCGCGGGACAGGTGTCCGAGTGGCTGAAGGAGCCGGTCTCGACCTCGGCTGAAGCCGAGGCTCGGCAGGGGTCGCTAAAGCGACCGCGATCCAGACGTGCATCAGCGAAGGACAGGTGTCCGAGTGGCTGAAGGAGCCGGTCTCGAAAACCGGTATACCCGCAAGGGTATCGTGGGTTCGAATCCCACCCTGTCCGCTGAAAAGCAAGTACTGAGTGCTGAGTTCTGAGTACTGAGTAACTCCCCTCACTGCGATCCACTCAGTACTCAGTACCCAGTACTCAGTACTCTCTATATGTCCTCTTCCCTCCCCGGCTCTCTTTTAGGTCTCGCCCTGGGCGACGCCCTCGGCTCCGTAGTCGAGGCTCGCCCCGCTGAAGACGCGCAACGCTACGTGACCCAGTACCTCCGCACCGGCCGGGCGGCCGAGCGGGGTTTCGGGGAGTTTCCCTTCGGGCAATACAGCGACGACACTCAGCTCACCCGCGAGCTCCTGATCAGCCTGGCGGAGCAGGGCCGGATGGACCCGGCCGATTTCGCCGGCCGCGTCGCGGTCCTGGTGCGGGACGAGCGGCTGATTCGCGGCGGACGAGCGACCACCGGATCGGCCCGCCGGATCCTGGCCGGGGCGGCCTGGGACCGCGCCGGGGAGCCGGCGCCCTATGCCGGCAATGGAGCGGCGATGCGGTCCGGGCCGCTGGGGGCGCTCTGGCCCGATGACCTTCCGCGGGTGCGAGAGGCCACGCTCGCCCAGGCCCGGGTGACCCATCTCGATCCCCGGGCCGCCGCCGGTGCGGTGGCAGTCGCGGGGGCGGTGGCCCTGGCCTCGCGTCGGGCTCCCATCGAGGCCCTCGCGTTTCTCCGAGCGCTACAGGAATTGGTAGAGCCGGTCGAAGGCTCGCTCGCCGGGGTCATTGGGGGAATGGCCGATTGGATCGGCCTGGCCCTGCCGGAAGCCACCCGGCATCTGGCCCAGTCGGGCCTCGAGCCCGGCGGTCTGGTGAGATGGTTGGGCGTCTCGTCGTTGGTGACTGCCAGCGTGTGCTGGAGTCTCTACTCGTTTCTTCGCTCCCCCGACGATTACTGGCAGACGATTTGTACCGCCATCGAGGTTGGGGGCGATACCGATACCCTGGCCGGGATGGCAGGAGCGATGGCGGGAGCGCGGGTCGGGCTCGCGGCGCTGCCCACCGATCTGCTCGGTCGCTTGAACGATCGGGGAGAATGGGACGGCTCGGCGCTGGAGGCATTGGCCGTGCGCTGTGCCGAGCGTTTGGCGCAGCCTGCCTAGCGCCGTTTCGTCCTGTAACTCTAGAGCACCACGGCCCGTGCCTTGGTCGCCTTGTGGAGCAGGCTGATCTGGCCGCCGTGGTAGGCGTCGTGCTGGGTCAGGCCGGCAAGCGTCTGGGCGTAGGTGGTGGGCTTGCCCTTCTCGATCGGCTGGTGGAGTCGGGGCTCGGGAAAGGTCTCAATGGTCTTGATCAATTCCTCGTGGGCGTGGTGCAGCGCCTGCTTGGCCGCCGCCCAGGCCTGGGCAGTCTGAGCCGGGACCGCCGGCCAGTCTCCCTCGTCGGGAACGGCGCGTTTTCCGGTCTTGAGGCGGCGGGTCACCTCGCGGGTCCAGCCGGTCAGGTGAAGGACCAGCTCCCAGATCGAGTGGGCCTCCGGGATCGGTCGGGCCGCCGCGGCCCGGGCGTCGATCTCCGCCAGGATCTGCTTCAGGGATGAGCCGTGCCAGGGCTCGCCGGCGTGGGCGTTGCGGATCTCGTCCTGGAATCTCTTGAGTTCGGACATATCTCATTGCCTCACAGCGGTTCGGGGTTCGGGGTTCTGGGTTCTGGGTTCTGAGTTCTGGGTTCAGAGCTCAGGGTTCTGTCCTGGGTTCTGAGTTCCCCTCAGACCCGGTGCCTGGTGCCCGATGCCTCATGCCGTGTTTCCGGTGGGCCACCATGATGATGAAAGTGATGCAGAGCAGGACCAGGCCCGGGATGAACTGACCCATGCGCGCACTCCGCTGGGGGATGGGGGAGTATAGGGGGCAGGGGGAAAGGGGAACGGGGAACGGGGAACAGGGAACGGTTCAGGGCAGGGTTGCCGGGGGCGGGATGCCTCGGTACCTTCGGCCCGGTTTGGGGACCGGTCCCCGCAATTGAAACCTGGGGACCCGTTTGTCCGAAGTTAGAGCGTCTTCCTACTCCCACGGAGCCAATTGTGGAACGTCGCGACTTTCTTCAGCTGACCGGCTACGCGGCCGGTGCGCTGGCGGTGCCGGTCTGGGGCCGCCCGGTAGCGGGCTGGAACGGGGCCCTCACCCCGATTCCCACCGCCGACAAGAAGCAGCTGGCCGATATCGCGCTGGAGGCCGCCCGATCCAAGGGCGCCACCTACGTCGACTTCCGAATCGGCCGCCGCCTCAATCAGTTCATCACCGCCCGCGAAACCAAGATCCAGAACATCACCAATACCGAGTCCTATGGCGTGGGCATCCGTGTGATCGCCAACGGTACCTGGGGCTTCGGCTCTACCAACGACGTGACGCCCGATGGAGTGGCGCGGGCGGCGGCGGACGCGGTGGCGATCGCCAAGGCCAACTCCGTGCTCCAGACCGAGCCGGTCCTGTTGGCGCCCCAGAAAGGGGTCGGGGAGGTCAGCTGGAAGACGCCCATCGAGAAAAACGCGTTCGAGGTTCCCATCAGTGAGAAGGCCGACCTGCTCAAGGCCGCCAGCGAGGCGGCCATGAAGAACGGGGCCGATTACGTCAACGCGCTGCTGTTCCTGGTCAACGAGCAGAAGTACTTCGCCTCTACCGACGGGTCCTACATCGACCAGGACATCCATCGGATCTGGCCGGTCTTCATCGCCACGTCAATCAACCAGGAAACTGGCAAGTTCGAGCAGCGGGCCTCGCTCAGCTCGCCCCGCGGCATGGGCTACGAGTACCTCTCCGCCCGTCCGGCCGGGAAGGTGAAGGGGCCCGCCACCACGACCTACGGAGACTACTACGACATCGTGGAGGACGCCGCCGCGGCCGGAGCCCAGGCCAAGGCCAAGCACAAGGCCAAGTCGGTCGAGGCCGGCAAGTACGATCTGGTGCTCGACCCGTCCCACCTCTGGCTCACCATCCACGAGTCGGTCGGCCATCCGACCGAGCTGGACCGGGTCCTCGGCTATGAGGCCAACTACGCCGGCACCAGCTTCGTCACCCTCGATAAGTGGAAGAGCAAGACCTTCAAGTACGGCAGCCCCAACGTCAACATCTTCGCGGACAAGATCCAGCCCACCTCCCTGGGGGCGGTTCAATGGCCTTAATGGCAGCAAACAAGCAGACCTCTTCGGGGAAAAATTTTCAAGCAGCGGAGAAACCGCCGGTGGACAAGCCAAATGTTCGTGCCGGTGATCCACCGCGACGTATCTGCGATCAGAAACGCAATGGCATTGGCGATGTCTTCAGGCTGCCCGAAATCCATCGGATACAACCGTCGCGTTCGTTCAAGCTGCTCAGGGGTGCGCAGTCCGCTGCTCCTGGAGAACGTCATCGGTGTTTCGCAATAACCCGCCAGCACTGAATTGACGCGGATCCGGTCCTTGGCTAGTTCTAACGCTGAGGCATGCACTAACCCGAGCACAGCGGCCTTGGACGTGCAATAAGCATGCATCCCCGGCGACCCGACGATGCCGAAAACGGAGCCCACAATCACGACTGAACACCCACTTGGTGCGATCGCGCCGCGCTCGGTCAGACCGCGGAGGAGTTGGCCAGCAACAACGACCGTTCAGCCGAAACAGGTCCTCGAAATCCTGTGTGCGACAGACCTGCAACGGCCTTAACTGCACAATCCCAGCCGAATGCACTACGCCCGCAAATGGTGCAAAAGTCTTGCTCAGTTCGCCGATAAGATCCGGAATCTTCTCGGTTTCGCTCAGATCGACACTGACGCACCGGTGGCCGCTACCCTCAAGTCGCTGTGAAGTCTCTTGCAGACGATCAGGAGTTCTAGCAACTACAGGCATACGCGGGCGTCCAGTCGCGCCAGAAGTAGCGCCCAGTGCGGCCGAGGCCCGACGAAGCGCCGGTGACCATTACGGCTCTCCCGGTTAAATCCATCGGATTAAACGACATTTGCATACGATCTTATTCAAACTGCACTTTCTGAATTGATGGACTACGTCAGGCGGCCAACGCCATGAGGCGTCGAGCCAGCCTGAGGATTTTTCGCGGCAACGACCAAATGGCGGTAATCGTCGATAATTCGTTTTGCATGATGTGTCGCCGTAAGGCTTTGCGACGATCCGCGTGAGAAGGACGGCGTTCGGGGTCGTCCCATGGAGAGTCGCTGCGATCGCAGAGTTCCGCGTGAGGACGGTTCCAAGCCCAGAGTTCCACCAGCGTATGCATCCACAGGTTGAGATGATAGACGGCCACGTTGGTCCAGATGTTCCGCACTTGCTGCTGGCCCGCGCCCCAGACTTCCTTCACGTCGTGGAAGTCCTGCTCGATCGTGGCGCGGTCGGCGAAGGCTTCGATGAT
>CAVPGI010000011.1:0-388496 GCA_963704015.1 uncultured Gemmatimonadales bacterium | reverse complement strand
GCAGCGTGCCGAATACTTGAGAAGAAGGGCCGTAGGGCAGGCAGTAGGGCAATAAGCAATGGTCGGACCCACCTACTGCCCTACTGCCTTATTGCCTGTTTGAACGTCTCCGGGGAGGATTGCATGCAGACTGTCTGGCCGTTGCTCGAAAATCTCGGGGCCTGGAACTGGCTGATCCTGGCCATCGTGCTGCTGGTGCTGGAGGTGGTTGTCCCCGGCGTGCACTTCCTATGGTTCGGCCTCGCCGCCGTCGTCGTCGGCATCCTTGGCCTCGCAACCGGCATGTCCTGGCCCTGGCAGGCGCTGAACTTCCTGGCCCTGTCGGTGGCGGTGGTGTTTGCGGTGAAGCGTTTCGTGCGCCCCGACACGACCCTGAGCGACCTGCCCGACCTCAACGTGCGCGGCCAGCAATACGTGGGCCGCTCGGTGGTGGTGGAGCAGGCGATCGAGAACGGCCGCGGCAAGGTGCGCGTGGGTGACACGCTCTGGTCCGCCGAAGGCCCCAACACCCCCGCCGGCACCCGTGTCACCGTCACGGGCACGCGGGGCATCGTCCTGGTGGTGAGGCCCGCGTAGCAGGCCGCAGCTGACGGGTCCACACGGGGCCTGACCGCCTTCGCGGGGCGCTGGGTATGACCCCGACTAACGCCGCCGCCACCAGGCGAGTAGCGTCCCCATGATACCGCTCGGCATGTAGATGATGAACAGGATCAGGAGCAGGCCGTAGATCAGCTGGTCGAGGAGAGGGACACGCCGAGCTGCCGAGCAGGCTCTTGAGCACTCCGAGCCCTGGATGACGACGCGCAGGGCCACGGCCAGCACCTGGGTGAAGATGGCGCCGATGGTGGGGCCGAGCAGCACATTCGAGCGGTCCGTAACCGGCCACGCCACCCGCCCTCACACCGGCCAGACGGGCGCGTGCGTGCCGAGCGGCACGGGCGGGCGCGCCCAGAAGGCGGGCGTGTCGGACAGGATGGCGGCGTGGCTGACGAAGCTCAGCCGGCCGAAGGGCGTATCCATCGCGTCCGTCAGGGCCTTGAGCTCCTCCCCGGTCGGCTCCGGGCAGGCGAAGCCGTCCTCGACCCGGCCGAGGCCCGCTGAGCCAATGCGCCGTCTGCGCCAGGGACACGCGCACGTGCCACGACCCGCCCTCGCGCGCCTTGCGCATCAGCGCCATCAGCGCGCCGAACGCCATCAGGTAGCCGGTGGCGTGGTCGAGCGCCTGCGCCGGCAGCTCCTTGGGCGCCGGCACGCCGGCGGCCTCGGCCTCCGCCACGTTGATGCCGCAGGCGTTCTGCACCAGCGAGTCGAAGCCGCGCCGGCCGGCCCAGGGACCGGCGTGGCCGTAGGCCGTCAGCGTCACCACGACGATGCCGGGCCGCATCTCGGCCAGCGCCTCGGGCGAGAAGCCCTTGGCGGCGAGCCCGCCGGGCCGATAGCCCTGCACGAAGATATGCGCCTCGCGCACCAGGGCGCGCAGCCAGTCGCGGTCGTCGGTGGCGCGCAGGTCGATGCCGGCGGAGAGCTTGCCGCGCCCCGTGTCGATGTCGAGCTCGGGCAGGCCCGGCAGATGCGGCGCCGTCACGCGCATCACGTCGGCGCCGTGCGCCGCCAGCGCGCGGCCGCACACCGGCCCGGCAATGACGCGCGTGAGGTCGAGCACGCGCACCTCCGACAGCGGCCGCTCCGGGCTCGGCGGCAGCCGGCCCGGCGGCGCCTCGCCGATCCTGATGATCTCCATGCAGCGGCAGCCCCGCGACCGCCTGGCCCTGGCCGTGCGCCGCCCATTCCGCCGGCGAGCGCAGCATGGTGGCGACCAGCCCGGCCTCGGCCGCGGCCGTCTCGAACGGCTCGGCCTGCCATTTGCAGGAGCGCCCGCTTGCACCGCCTCGCGGTCGTAGGCGCAGCCGAGCAGCTTGAGGATGCCGTCGCGGTGGTGCGGGAAGTTGGTGTGCAGCCGCACCTTGCGGCCGTCGCCGGTGCGCATAGACGCCGGCGATCTTGTCCCACGCGGGGCCCGGCGGCTTGCCGTCGAGGCGCATGTAGCGCTCGCTGCGAAACTCGACGGCCGCATGCCGCATATCGACGGCGACGGTCTGCTCGCGCCGGGTGCGCAGTCGCCAGACCTCGGCCGCCGCCAGCCCGGCGGCGGCAATGGTGGCCTGCGCGACGGTGCCGACGCTGAAGGACGACGGCAGCGCGGGATCGGCGCCGGTGAGCGCGACGCGCCCGAGCGCGGCCGGCTCGCCCCCGGCCGCGGCCCACAGGTCTGCCAGCACCCGATCGGGCGATGCACCGTCGTGCCGCGCACTCATGCTCGTGCTCCTGTCAAGCGAATAGCGAGTAGCGAATAGCGAATAGGGGGACGGGTCGCAATCCGCCGGCATCAGAGCGATCTCGCTTATACATTGCGAAGCCGCCCTATTCGCTACTCGCTATTCGCTATTCGCTCTCTAAGGAGGAGCAGGGCGTCCAGGCTCGCGCCCGTTGGCCTCTGACCTGTATCGCTGCGGGGCACGAAGGACGCCCTGCTCTGGTCGTCTCCGACGGCCGCCTGGCGCTTGGATAGGCCTATCCACCAGCCAGTAGGTTTCCCCGGGGTATCGGAGGCTCGACTTCACCGCATCCGGCCTCTCTGGCCTCGCTCTGCCCGAGAGCGCCCGCTTCCACCTCCAACACGAGCCGAGCTTTCTCGCGCATGGCGCTTGGACGGTCTATCCACCAGCCAGCCGACGCACCGCACTGCGGCACCTCGGCTCCTAGTCGAGGCGCGGCCCTAGGCGACCGCCGATCTCATCTCCGAGGCGGGCGGAGAAGAGCACATCGCGCGGCAGGAATGACAATCCGACTGCATACACGATGAGCTCAGATTGACTATCTCCGTGCGGAAGATTCTGTGGTCGGCGGCTCCCTGCGGCCGGCCGCCTTCGCCGGCGCGCAGGGCTGGCTGCTCCGCCTACTCGCCGAAATACTTGAGCGCGATCTGGATGCCCTCGTCGTACATCTTCTGGAAGTCGACGGCGTGCTGCTCGCCGCGCTTGGTGCTGCGGTGGTAGAACTTGATCACCTCGGCAATGGGGGTGGCGGGGCGCCGCTGTCGAGGGCATCGATCTCGGTGGTCGAGCCCAGATCGATGAGGCCGTCGAGATCATAGTCGGCGACGTAGTGGAACAGCTCGCCGATCACGATGCCGCTGACGGGCTCCTTGCGGATGCGCAGCATCTCGGCGCGGTTGCCCTCGGGCGCGATGTGCTCGTAGCACCAGCGGGTCTCCTCGATCCTGATGCAGCCGGTGGTGGCGCCGCGGCGTTCGAGCCACACCTCCTCGGTCTTGGCGCGGTTCCGCTTCAGGTTCTCCGGATAGGGCATTTTCACCGAGGTCACCAGATTGATGACCTTGCGCACGTCCTCGCGCTCGGCCGCCTGGGCCGGCACAAGCGCCACCCCGAGCAGCAGCAGGCTGGCGGCGAGCACGATACCCTGCGTTTTGTTGAGCATTGGCAATACCTTCCCATAGAGCCGTAGCCGTCACGACGAATTCGGAGCCCCGTTTTAACGGTTGAGCCCAAGGTTAATAAGCTCCGGCCGCGCTCAAGGTTCCGCTTGGGCGCGAGTAAGGCCGATATTCCGCATCCCGGCGCGGAACGTATGTGCAAGACGGTGGCGTTGCGCTGGACGGGGAGCTGCCCGATCGCCCGGGTGCCTCTCGACCTACTCGCCCAGGTGCTTGAGCGCGATCTGAATGCCGTCGTCGAACAGCTTCTGCACGTCGGCGCGGAACTGGTCGCCGCGTCCCGTGCCGCGATGGAAGAACTGCGACTACCTTGCCGATCGGGGCATGGCCGGCTCGCCCTCGATCTTGGTGGTGCTGCCGAGGTCGGCCTGGCCGTCGAGGTCGAAATCGACCGCATATTGAAAGACTTGGCCCGGCAGCGGATCGGCGAGCGGCTCGGCCCGGATGCGCAGCATCTCGGCCCGCGCCCCGGTCGCGGCGATGTGCTCGTAGCACCACCTCACCTTGTCATCGAGGCGCAGGCACGCGCTGGTGGAGCCGTTGGTGTCGAGCTTCACAATCTCCGTGCGCGACAGGTTGTTGCGCAGCTTCTCCGGAAACGGCATTTTTACCGCCGAGATCAGGTTGATGACGGCGCGCACCTGCTCGCGCTCCGCGGCGTCCGCGGGGGGAGAGGGCCGCGCCAATGAGCGTGCCTGCCAACGTGAGGATCGCGATCGTCCGTGACATGAGAGGGCCTTTCACCAAGTGAGCCGGTTGTTGAGCGTTCCGTTAACGCTACGGCTCAGCTTTAGTTCACCCGGTCATGCCACCTCGCGGCGTATTGGCGGGGACTGGTCGGGCGGCGGCTCTGCGGCTCGTACGCTCAACGGCCGGGGGAACCTGCCAGCGCGAAGCGCGTTCTCGCCCCCATGGGGATTTTCCGAGATCCGCTCGTCCTGCTGCTTATCGCCACAGCGGCTGCCGTCGCGTTCTTCCTGGTCGCCATCTACAGCTGACGCCGTGGCGCCGGGGGCGTGGGCCTATCGGCGGCCATGCCTGACGGGTGAAGCCCGACGGGTGGGATGAGCCGGCGCCGCCTCACAGCAGGCTGAGCTGCCCTCCCTTGGCCACCGGCCGCCGGAACAGGTCGGTGCGCAGCTTCAGGTGGCGCTCGTTGAGGCCCAGCCGCTTGGCGGCGAGGCGGAAGCGCAATCCGATCTGCTCGGCATAGGGGCCGGCGCCGCGCTGGCGGTGGCCGAAGGCGGCGACGTAGTCCTTGCCGCCGTGCATGGAGCGCAGGATGTTGATGACGCGGGCGGCGCGGTCCGGGAACTCGGTGGCGAGCCACTCGCGGAACAGCTCCTTCAGCTCCAGCGGCAGGCGCAGCAGCACGTAGCCCGCCTCCAGCGCCCCGGCGTCGCGCGCGGCCTCCAGGATGCGCTCGATCTCGCTGTCGTTGATGGCCGGGACGATGGGCGCCGCCATCACGCCCACCGGCACGCCGGCCGCGGTCAGGGCGCGGACGGCATCGAGCCGGCGCTGCGGCGTGGCGGCGCGCGGCTCCATCTTGCGCGCGACCGTGCGGTCGAGCGTCGTCACCGAGATGGCGACCTTGACGAGGCCGCGGGCGGCCATGCGCGTCAGGATGTCCACGTCCCGCACCACCAGCGCCGACTTGGTGACGATGCCGACCGGGTGGCTCGCCGCATCCAGCACCTCCAGGACCGAGCGGGTGATGCGGTGCTCGCGCTCGATCGGCTGGTAGGGGTCGGTGACGGCGCCCAGCGCGATCACCTTCGGCACATAGCGCGGGCTGGCCAGCTCGCGCTCCAGGAGCCTCCGCCGCGTTGACCTTGGCGGTGAGCCTGGTCTCGAAGTCGAGCCCCGGCGACAGACCGAGCTAGGCGTGGGTGGGCCGCGCGTAGCAGTAGATGCAGCCGTGCTCGCAGCCGCGATAGGGGTTGATCGACTGGTCGAAGCCGATGTCGGGGCTGTCGTTGGTGGCGATGATGCTCTTGGCCGTCTCGCGCGCCACCTCGGTCTTGAACGGCGCCAGCTCGCCCAGGCTCTCCCAGCCGTCGTCGAACGCCTCGCGCAGCTCGCTCTCGTAGCGGCCCGCGCGGTTGGAGCGTGCGCCGCGGCCGCGGCGCCGCTCGCTGTCGATCGGGGTCGAATCGTCGGTCATTGACGACAGGGTAGCCTTGGATCATAGAACCAAACAAGAACAAATGGATGGCGGAGATCGAGCGATGCCGCATCAGGACGCCTTTGACATGCGCAGCACATGCTCTAATGTGGACAGCATGTCCGTGATGATCCAGATCCGCAACGTCCCCGACGACCTCCACCGCCGTCTCAAGGCGCGTGCGGCCATGGCGGGCATGTCGCTCTCCGACTACCTGCTCAAGGAGATCAGCGCAGTGGCCGAGCGGCCCACGATGGAGGAGATGCGAGAGCGTCTGGCACGCCGTTCCAGAGTGGAGACTGGCGAGTCGGCCGCCGACGCGATCCGGGCCATACGCGGCCCATTGCCATGATCGTCGCCGACGCCTCGGCTCTGTTCGACGTGCTGCGGCGCAGACCGACCGCGGTGGCGATCGAGGCGCGGCTGCTTGGCTCGGGGCTGGCGCTGCATGTCCCGCATCTGCTCGACGCCGAGGTCGCGCAGGTCATCCGCCGGCATGCAGCGGGCGGGGAGATCGGTCCTGATCGGGGACATGAGCTGCTGACGGACCTCCTCGACCTGCCTTTGCAGCGCCATCCACACGATTGGCTGCTGCCGCGCGTCTGGGAGCTGCGACACAATCTCACCGCCTACGATGCTGTCTACGTGGCCCTGGCGGAGGCGCTCGACGCGCCGCTCGTCACGCGCGACCAGCGCCTCGCCGCTGCGCCCGGCCACTCTGCGAAGGTCGAGCTGCTGTGACGTTGAGGGCGGGCCGCGCGGCGGCCCGCCCGGGCTCGCCCGCTCCACCATCAATCGCGGCGAGGACGACCTCGAAGAAGGGCCGTTGCCCGAGGGCCGTGTGCGCCGCAAGGGCGGCGGGCCCCAAGCCGCTCAGCGAACGCGATCCGACGCTTGGTGCCCGATCTGCAGCGGCTTGCCGAGCCGGCGACGATGGGCGACCCGATGCGCCCGCTGCAAGTGGGTGTCGAAGAGCCCTGCCAAGCTCGCCGAGGCGCTCAACGAGGGCGGCCACGAGGTGAGTGCCAACACTGTCGCCAAGCTGCTCGAGGAGAAGCTCGAATACTCGCGCCAGTTCAATCGCAAGACCCACGAAGGCTCGAGCCATCCCGACCGCAACGCGCAGTTCGAGCACATCAACGCGAAGGTCGTGGCGGCTCAGGCGGCAGGACAGCCCGTCATCTCGGTCGATACAAAGAAGAAGGAATTGGTGGGCAATTTCAAGAATGCCGGCCGGGACTGGCGTCGTCAAGGCCAGCCGGAGATCGTTAATGTGCACGACTTCATCGATCCCAAGCTCGCCCGCGCCGTTCCCTATGGCGTCTACGACATCAACAACAATCTGGGCTGGGTGAGCGTTGGCACAGATCACGACACCGCCAGCTTCGCCGTCCATGCCATCCGCCGCTGGTGGACGAGCATGGGCAAGAAGCGCCATCCTGATGCCACGCGCCTGATGATCTCTGCCGATGGCGGCGGCAGCAACGGCTATCGCGTCCGTCTCTGGAAGGTCGAGCTGCAGAAGCTCGCCAACGAGCTGAAGCTTCCCATCACGGTCTGCCATCTGCCGCCTGGCGCCAGCAAATGGAACAAGATCGAGCAAGCTAGCCTGCAGCCAAGGGTCAGGGGCAGGCTCGGAAAGCCGCGTTGTCGGGCGCGCGCCAAGTCCTCCACGACAAGCGATCATAGGGGGCGAGCACGCGATGGGATCGGCAGTGTCGGAGATTGGTGCTGAAGCTGCGCGATGTTCCGGCGGCCCGCGCCGCCATGATCCTGCGGCGTCGGGCGCACGCGTGCGGGCCATCGCGGCCGCCGCGACTCTGCCGATCGCCTTGTCTCTCGTGCTGGCTCTGCCCGCCGACGCCGCATCCGCCGCATCCGCCGCCGGGCCCATCCATCTCCTCGGCATCCCGGTCGATTTCATCCTGTTCGGCTGCAACGCTGCTCGGCGTGGCGCTGTTCCACCATCGCACGCTGCAGGTGGCGCTGACCGGCCTCGGCGCCATCGTCGCCTACAAGCTCGCCTTCACCGGCTTCAAGTTCGGGCGCGGGCCTCGCCGGCCTGGCGCTGCACATGCAGCACGAGTGGGTGATCCTCGCCAACCTGTTCCTGCTGCTGATGGGCTTCGCCCTGCTGTCGCGGCACTTCGAGAACAGCAAGCTCCCCGACGTGATGCCGGCCTTCCTGCCCGACGACTGGAAGGGCGCCTTCGCCCTGCTCGTCATCGTGTTCGTGCTGTCGAGCTTCCTCGACAACATCGCCGCCGCCCTGATCGGCGGCGTGATGGCGCGCGAGGTGTTCAAGGGCCGGGTGCACATCGGCTATCTCGCCGCGATCGTCGCCGCGTCCAACGCCGGCGGCTCGGGCAGCGTGGTGGGCGACACCACCACCACCATGATGTGGATCGCCGGCGTCAGCCCGCTGGTCGTGGTCGAGGCCTATGTCGCGGCGGCCGTCGCGCTGTTCGTGTTCGGCATCCCGGCGGCCATGCAGCAGCAGCGCTACTCGCCGATCATGAAGGACATGCCGCCCGGCATCCGCGTGGACTGGGCGCGCGTGGCGAT
Source organism: uncultured Gemmatimonadales bacterium (assembly GCA_963704015.1). Taxonomy (GTDB): domain Bacteria; phylum Gemmatimonadota; class Gemmatimonadetes; order Gemmatimonadales; family GWC2-71-9; genus DATIWD01. The sequence goes on along the minus strand of CAVPGI010000011.1, from coordinate 380,250 downwards.
CGTGTTCGCGATCCTGATCGCGGCCATCGTCGCCAACGTCATCGCCAACCTGCAGCTTCCGCGAGCTGCTGGACCTGGTTCCCGTCATCGGCGTCGCCGTGTGGGTGGCGCTGCTGGCGACCGCGCCGTGGCGGCGGCCGGACTGGAGCGTGCATGCCGGAGACCTTCAAGGGCACGATCTTCCTGCTGGCGCTCGTCACTGCGCCTCGCTGATGCCGGTCGAGACGCTGCCCCGTGCGCGTCGTGGCAGACGGCGCTCGGGCCTCGGCTTCGTCTCGGCCGTGTTCGACAACATCCCGCTGACCGCGCTCGCCCTGAAGCAGGGCGGCTACGACTGGGGCTTCCTCGCCTACGCCGTCGGCTTCGGCGGCTCGATGATCTGGTTCGGCTCGTCGGCCGGCGTGGCGCTTGAGCAACCTCTACCCGGAGGCCAAGTCGGTCGTGGCATGGCTCAAGCACGGCTGGCACGTCGCCGCTCGCCTACGTCATCGGCTTCTTCCGTGATGCTGGCGGTGCTCGGCTGGCACCCGGACGCGCCGCATTAGCCCAGAAGAAAAACTCCTCGCTGCCCGGCAGGGAGCCATAAGTGAAGGGCTCCTGACGGCCCGAGGTCGCCTCCAGCACGTCGTCGCGCACGAGCCGGAAAATCTTGTTGATCTCGACACCGGGCGTCGGAAGCCGCTGCACCAACGCCGTGGCGAACGGGCTGTTCGAGCTGCCTCCCATCGAGCGCGACCTCGCCATGCTTGGCGGCGTAGACGACACCAGGGTGGCGCGGGGCTCGGCCTGGGCGAGGCGCGAGGCCACCGCGCGGGTGGCCATCGGTGACGGGGCGCGAAGGGGTTGTCGCGGCAGGCGTCGAGCAGGAGTCCGCAGCTTGCTGGCGCGGCTCGATCGCGCCGAGTACCTGGTCGAGCGGCACCGCCTCGAACGGGACGTCGCGATCGACCGACAGCTTGGCGTCGACCGGCACCAGGTAATTGACGCCGCCGATCTCGATGCCGTGGCCGGCGAAATAGATGAGCGCCCAATCGGCCTTCTCGGCCCGGGAAGTCGCGGAGGCGCCTTATCAGCCGCTCGCGCGTCAGGTCGGCCTCGAGCGTGACAGATTGGAAGCCGAGGGCGCTGAAGGGTCGCGGCGACCGCCTCGGCGTCGCGCTTCGGGTTGCGGGAGACCGGCACGCCCCGATAGGCGGAGTTGCCGATCACCAGCGCCACCCGCCGCCCGACGAGGCGCGCATGAGGACGGCGACCTTCGCCTCGGAGGTGCGCTGCCAGGCCTTCCGCTCGTCGCTGTCGGCCTTGCAGCGCGAGCACGCGCCGTGGTCGGCGATGGCGCGCGGTGTGTCGCCTTTCTTCTCGTAGGCCAGCGCGCGGCCGAAATAGGGCGAGATATCCTTGGTAGTTGAGACTGATCGCCTTGTCGAAATCGGCGATCGCCTTATCGATCTTGCCGATGCGCTCGTAGATGTGCCCACGGGTGTCCGGTATCCCCATCATCCGGCGACAGCTCGACGGCCTTCTCGGCGTCGGCGACGCCCTCCGCGTCGCGGCCGGCACGGTGGAACGTCCACGCCCGAGATTGTAAAACTGTCCGCTGTCGGGATACTCCTCGATTGCCTTGGCATAGTGGGCCAAAGCGGCTGCGTAGTCGCCATGGTCGGTCAGCGCCCCGCCAAGCTCAATGTATGCCCTCCGAAGCAACCACGCCTTATCTTCAATCTCCTCCTTGCCAGAAGTGAGCCGGATCACCTCCCCATAGTCAGCTGATGCACGCTCGATCGATTTCTGCTCCACCCAGGCGCGCGCCCGGTCCATGAGCGCTGAAACGTACTTCGGTGCGATGGCGAGGCAGCGGTCATAGTCGGCTATGGCCCGGTCAAGCTCCCCTTTGCAACCCACGCACGTCCCCGGTAGTGAAAAGCTTCGGCGTAATTGGGCTTCAGGTCTATCGCCTTGTCATAGTCGGCAATGGCGCGGTCGTGATCACCCTGGCCGCATATGCTGATCCACGCGCATAATAGGCACCATCCAAATTCGGCTTCAGCTGAATTGCCTCGCTGAAGTCAGAAATTGCCCGATCATACTGATCGATAGCCATCCACGCCTGCCCACGGCGTTCCAGGACTACCGCACGGTTCGAGGTAACCTCTACCTCGTCCGTGAGCAAAGCGAGTTTAATAAGCTTCGGCAGTGGTGAGTAACCGAAGTTAGGACCATACGAGAAGCGAAAACCACCTGAGTAATGGTCGTCGTCCAGTTCGAATCCATACGGGCCCATCACAAATAGGCTTACACAACGGAAGTTTTCAGATTGTATCTCTCCTGTCTTGAGATCGGGACATAATCTAATAAGTGCGCGAGCATCTGCTACGGATCTATCAATACTGTCCTTTTTCTTCCACATGACAGCACGACTCGCAAGTGCTAGCGCATTCTCGGGATCAAGACGGATGACCTCGTTGTAATCGTCGATTGCCCGGTCGTAATTCTTCTTCTTCATCCACGCCAGAGCGCGGCCAAGATACGCACCGGCTCCCTTCGAAATCAAGACGAATGACCTCGGTGTAATCGGCGATCTGGCCCGGTCATAGCTTTCCTTTCTTATCCAGACCTTGGCGCGCCCGAAGAGTGCCCTGACATTCTTGGGCTCAATCCGCAGGGCTTGCTCGTAGTCGGCAATGGCGTGGTCCAGCTCTGCCCTGGCTCTCCGGAGGTCAGCGCGCATTATATAGCCAATCGCAATGGTGGGATAGATCTGCAGTCCTTTCGTGTAGTCGGCCAGGGCCGCATCCACCTGCTCCTTCTCCCAGAGAGGCGTCGCCGCGCATGAGGTAGGTGAACGCAAGCCGCCGTCCCCTTCTCCCGTCCGGCGCCGATCACGCTCGAGCAGGCCTTTATACGGGCTTCCGCGTCCAGCTTCGTATCCCAGCACCGGTCGAACGCAGTCTGGGATTGGGCGACCGCAGGGGGCAGGCTGACGAGCAGATAAGCGATCAGCAACAACGGGACGCCGATCAGCGTTGCGCGCGGCATTCTTAATAATCGGTACATGGCGGTCTCCCGGGAAATATCGCCCCCTCGAGGCGATATCGCTCCAAAAAGTCTGCGGCATCACCTCACCGCGAACACGAATTCCTCCGCTCCCGGCAGCGAGCCGTAGCGGAAGGGTTGCTGCCGGCCGCCGGTGGCGGCGAGGACGTCGTCGCGGACCAGATCGAGCAGGCGGCGGATGTCCACGCCCTTGGCGGCGACGTTCTTCAGGAAGGCCGCGACGAAGGGGCTGGGCTTGCCTCGGCGCCTTCGACGGCCAGCTCGCCGTGCTTGGCGGCATAGACGACGAGCGTGCCGCCGTCGGGCTCGACGGCCGCTAGGCCGCGGCCGATCGACCGCATGGCCACCGAGCGGCGCATCTGCGGTGCGAAGGGGTTGTCGCGGCAGGCGTCGAGCAGGACGAGCGCAGCTTCTTCGCGCCCTCGACCGAAGCCATGACCTGGTCGAGCGGGATCGCCTCGAACTCCACGTCGCTGTCGGCGGCGAGCTTGGCGTCGACCGGGATGAGATAGTTCATGCCGTCCACCTCGATGCCGTGGCCGGCGATAGTAGACGACCGCCCAGTCGGCCTTCTCGGCCTCGTCGCGAAGCTGCCAAGGCGTTGATCAGCTTCTCGCGCGTCAGGTCCTTCTGCAGGCGGACCGTCTGGAAGCCGAGGCCGCTGAAGGCCGCGGCGATCGCCTCCGCATCGCTCGCCGCGTTCAGCAGGGCTGGCGCGTTCTTGTAGGCGGAGTTGCCGATCACCAGCGCCACGCGCCGCTGGGGGGCGCCGGTCGCGGTGCTGGGCGGCGGCGCGGCGCCGGCCTCGTCCAAGGCGGCGAGCCGCCTGGTGGCAGTCTCGTGCGCCCACGGCCCCTTGTCGCCCTTGGCGGGCACCGCAAGGGCGGCGTAGAAATCGGCCCGCGCCCGCTCCCGGTCGCTCTTCGCCTCGTAGGCCAGGCCGCGCAGCGTGAAGGCGGCGGTCAGGAAGGCGTCCGCCGCGATCGCCGCATCCAGATCGGCGATGGCGCGGTCGGGCTGCTTCTTCTTGAGCCACGCCTCGCCCCGGCCGGCCATGCTGAGCGCGTTCTTTGGCTCGGCCTGAAGGGCGGCGTCGAAGTCGCTCAGCGCCCGGTCGGGCTCCTCCTTGCGCAGCCAGGCCGTGCCGCGACCGAGCAGGGCGGCGGCATTCTTGCTCTCGATGGCAAGCGCCGCATCGTAGTCCTTGATCGCCAGATCAGGGTCCCCCTTCTTGAGCCAGGCAACACCACGCCGGACGAACGCCTCAACGTCTTTGGGATTGAGGCGAATAGCTTGACCATAGTCGGCGATTGCCCTGTCGAGGTCATTGGTCGCGAGAGGAAGAACTCCGCTCTATTAAAATATGCTACGGCGTGATCGGGGTGGTGGCGGAGCATCTCCGTCACATCCGCAATGGCCGAGGCGTAATCGCGCGCGGCACGATGGGCAATCGCGCGTAAGAGATAAACCTCTGTCTCGCCCTTCGGGTCTATGCGAAGTGCTTCCGTAAAATCGGTAATGGCGGCCTCCAGTTCAGACATAAAAACGCGCACAGCGCCTCGCATCCGATAGGCTGCCCCATCCCGAGGATTGAGACGTATGGCTTCCGTAAAATCAGCTATTGCTTTCTCACGCTCCCCTTTGCGACCAAAAGCGGCGCCGCGGCCGCGGAAAGCCTTGCCCATGGTCGCATCGAGGCCGATGGCCCGATCGTAGTCGGCGATGGCGCTATCCTCCGCTTTCAGCGCAGCATGGCTCACTCCACGGCGATAGAACGCACCGGCATCCTTGGGATCGAACTTGATGGCGGCGTCGAGCACCGTGATGCCCTGCCGATGGTCTTTCAGCGTGCCCCACCAGAGGTGATAGGCCTGGCTGATCCATTTCCTCTAATCGGTCTTCTGGTCGGCGTCCGGCTGCAGCGCTATGGCGCTCTTGTAGTCGGCGATGGCTTTCTCGTAATCCGACCTCTTTTCATGGAGAAAGGCGCGGGTGACGTAGCCGCCCGCTTCCTGCGGCTTGAGACGAACGGCCCGGTTGCAGTCGGACAGCGCATCGTCCAGCTCGCCCAGACGCCGGTACCCGGCGCACCGGTTCTGGTAGGCGACGAACCGGCCATGCAAGGAAAGCGTGGACTTGCGGCCGTCCTCCTCCAGGATGCGCGAGAGCTCGGCCACGCTTCGGCTGTCATCGCCCTTCAGCCGGTAAGCAATGGCGCGATTGATCTCGGCGTTCACATCGCCCGGAGTGAGCCGGAGAGCCGCCGTGTAGTCGGCAATCGACTTGTCGTAGTCCTCCAGCCTCTTATAGGCCGCAGCGCGATGGAAATAGGCTTTAGCGCGATCGGCGCGGCTCAGTTGCGCCCGGTCAAGGAGGCGGGTGCACGCCGCAATGACCCGCTCCCGCTTGTCCGCAGCTCCGGCCGAGCAGTCCTCCCAGTCGCCGGCCCTGGCCGGCGGCGCCGCCAGGGTCGCCAGAGCCAAGGCGGCGAGAAGACCTATCCCTAAACCGAGTGGCGCATGGCGGCCGGGCATGGCCCAATCCCTTGTGCGAGCAATCTCAAGGCATGACCGGCACGCCTCGGTGAAATCTGTCCCGGCAACCCGGCTCGACGCACAGGCGCCACCAGTCGCTCGTCAGCGTACCAGAACACTGGAGCGTGGCAACGGGTTTGTCGTGCAAGGAAAATCCAACCTCCGCCAGCCCAGGCCCGGCTCGCTGCCGCCTGAGCGGCGCCCCCGCCCCAACCGCCACCCGCACAAGCCGTGGCCACGCGCCAGCCAAAACGATACGCTAGGCACCGCCGGCCATGGGGAGCGCGGCGCGCGGTAACGATAGCCTGGAGGAAGGCCGGCCATGACCTTGGTGTGGGGAGGCTGCCGCATCTAGCAGGCGTGCGGCCGTCGGATCCGCAGGACGGAGCCGGCGGGCCGGGTTCATGGGAGCGCCGGTGATCGAGACCAGCGCCTCTCCGACCGGCGCGGGCAGGCCGTCGAGCGGTTGCCCCACGCCGTTCAGGGCCCGGCCCAGCAGCTCGCGACCCACCGTGACCGACGCCGACCTCGCCGGTGAGCGTGATGGCGGTGCTGGCCGGCGCCAGACCCAGGGTCTCCTCCAGCACCTGCACCACGGTCATGCTCTCACCGGCATCGATCACCTGTCCGCGCCGCGGCGCAATCCCGGGCGTGACCACACTCACCCATTCCCCCAGCGCCACCCGGTGCGTGTTCCGGAGGAAGAGGAGGGGACCCGAGGCGCCGGATGCGCCGTGATAGGTCCGGCCCAGTCGACTGGTGATGGCGGTCATGGCACGGGTCCGCCCAGCCGTTCGATGGCTGCCTCCGCTTCCGCCACTCGCGCGGCGAGCTCATCGGCCGCCGCATTGCGCACCGCGGCCAATGCGCGCCGGATCGGGCCCAGCTCCAGCGAGTCGAATCGGGTGCCGCGCTCCAGCACGCCGAGCGCCCGGCGATGAAGTCCCAACGCCAGGCTCACCAGCCGGTAGGTCTTGGCCACCGGGGAGAAGGCATCATTGGGATCATAGGCGCTCTGGCCCAGGACCAGCTCCTGGATCAGTCGAGCCGATTCGAGCAGCAGCCGGTCGGCGTCCTGCAGCGCCTCGGGGCCCACCAGCCCCGCGATGTCCTTGAGCTCCCGGCCCCGCTCCAGAAGTTCGAGCGTGGCCTGCCGGAGCTGGGGCCAGTCGGCGCCGCCTTCCTTCGCGAACCAGGGCGCCACCGTCTCGGCCTGGAGCGAGTAGCTGGTGCCCCAGTCCACCGCGGGGAACTGGCGCTGGTGTGCCAGCGCCGCGTCGAGCGCCCAGAGAGCGCTCGCCACCCGCAGCGTGGCCTGGGTCACCGGCTCCGAGAGGTCTCCTCCCGGAGGCGAGATCGCGGCCACCACGGTGAGGGCTCCCGTGCGCTCCGGCCGCCCGATCGCGCGTCACCCGCCCCGACCGCTCGAAGAACTGCCCCAGCCGCCCGGCGAGATAGGTGGGATAGCTCTCCTCGCCCGGCATCTCCGCCAGCCGGCCACTGATCTCCCTGCAGCGCCTCCGCCCAGCGGGAGAGGCTGTCGGCCAGCAGCGCCACCCGGTACCCCATGTCGCGGTAGTACTCGGCGATGGTGATGCCGAGGTAGACCGAAGACTCCCGCGCCGCGACCGGCATGTTGGAGGTGTTCACTACCATCACCGTCCGGTCCATGATCGAGCCGCCGGTGCGGGGGTCGGTCAGCCCGGGAAACTCGTGCAGCACCTCGGCCATCTCGTTGCCGCGCTCGCCGCATCCGATGTAGATCACGATGTCGGCCACCGCGTACTTGGCCAGCGACTGCTCGATCACCGTCTTCCCCGTCCCGAAACCGCCGGGCACCGCGACGGTGCCGCCTTCGGCAGCGGGGAAGAGAAAGTCCAGCACCCGTTGCCCGGTCACGAAGGGCTGGTCGTCGGGGAGCCGCCGGACCACCGGCCGGGGTCGCCGCACCGGCCAGTGGTGCGCGAGGCGGAGCACGGTGCCGTCCTGGAGCCGAGCGATCGGATCGCGCACCGTGAATTCGCCGCCGGTAATGGATTCGAGCGTCCCCGACATCCCGGGGGGAACCATGATGCGGTGCTCGAAGCCGGGCCGCTCAGGCACCGTACCGAGGACATCCCCGGGTTCGACCACTTGCCCCGGCTTCGCCGCCGGGGTGAAACGCCAGCGCGCGGCTGGATCGAGTGTCTCGGCGCTGACGCCTGGCTGGATGAAGTCGCCGGTCTGCTCCGCGATCCGGCCCAGCGGCCGGCCCACGCCGTCAATGATCCCTCCCAGGAGTCCGGGGCCCAGCTCGACAGTGAGCGCGGTGCCGGTGGGCTCCACCGGTTCACCCGTCTCGAGCCCAGTGGTGTCCTCGTATACCTGCAACGTGGCGACCTCGCCCTGGACTCGGATGACCTCGGCCCAGAGCCCGCGATTCCCCACCCGCGCCAACTCGTACAACGCGGCGCCGGCCATGGGCGTGGCCTCGGCGAGCGCGCCCGAGATACGGGTGAGGCGGGGGCGAGTCTCCACCATGGCGCTCATCCCAGCCTCACTCGGTAGCCGATCGCCTGACGCAACAATTCGGCGATGAACGCCTCGGGCCCCTCCGGCGGCGCCACCCAGGTCGGTCCCGGGAAGGGGACCACCATGGGCAGGGCTCGACGCGACAGCTCGCGCCGAACCGAGTCGGGGAGCGCGGCGTGGATCTCATCCTCCACCAGGATCACACCGGAGCCGGCCTCGTCGAGCATCGCGCGGAGGCGCCGGGCGCCATCGGCGGCGTTGTCGGTTTCGACCGGCTGGAGCCCGGCGAGCCGGAACCCGGCGGCCACCGCCGGGCGGCAGAGCACCCGCACCCCGTAGCTCATGCGACCTCGGCCAGCCGGTCCCGCCGGAGCGCGGGTGGGAGTCCGATGGCGGTGCTCCAGAGAAGCAGTCGCAGGCGGAGCGCTTGAGCCCGGAGCCGGAGCAGATACCAGAGCAGTGGGGCCGGGCCCAGTGGGTCGCGGCGGGCGCGGGATTGCAGCTTCAGGAGTCGGTGGGCCAGGAGGGCGTTCTCCAGAGCGGCAGGCGCGTTCGCATGCCGCTGGAGCAGCCGTGCGATCTTGGCCCCGAAGCAACCCGCGAGCAGGGCCGCAGTCCGGACCGGGTCGCGGGTCAGGGCCGCGATCCGAAACCGCTCCAGCGGGATGCGGCGGCCGCCGGGGAGAAAAGCGACCTCCGGCGGCTGCTCCTGATCTCCCGAGGCCAGGACCAGGGCGCCCTTCAGGTTCTCGAGGTCGATGAGTCTCCTCCACCCAGGTGCACAACTCCCGTCCGCCGTGCCGGCTCCCCTCCACGGCCCGGCGCGCAAAGGTCTGGTTCAGGGCGCACTCGACCTTGAACAGGTCGGGCGTCGCCCCTCCCGCCGCGGCCAGAAGAGGCGAGCCGTAGGGATGTTGCCAGACCACGAGGAGCGCGGCGAGGTCGCGCACCCTGGACTGGCGGGCCAGCTCCTCGAGCTGCCGCTCAGGAAGACTCGAAGTGGGCATCAGGCCCGCGAGTCGAAGCTCGGAGGCGACACCAGCCGCGGCACCGCGGATCAAGGCACGGAGACTCCGCCGATCTTCGTCTTCGAACACGATGCGAAGCAGCGGCTCTCGGGGTCCGAGCCAGCGCTCGAGCAGCAGGAGATTCCGGGCCGCGCCCCGGCGAAACGCCAGCTCCAGCGCGATCGGGGTCGCCTCCTCCGGCTCGGCGAGGATCACGCCCAAGGTGACGCACCCTCGCGCCAGCGTGGCGAGATCGGGCGCCCCGGCCAGCTCCTGCAAGGCATCCCGCGGCGCGAGATGGGTCGCGAGACCGCGGACTCGCGCGTTCAGGTCCTCCCAGCGGGGGCTCAGCGGCGCCTCCAGCTGGCGCACCAGATCGATCACGAGCCGGGGCCAGAGGCGCTCCAGCCTGGTCTCGAGCGTGGCGTCGATCTCCAGCGACCCGTCGGCGGCTCGGATCGCGGCCCCGGGCCCGATCCCGTTGGTCGCCTCGAGCCGGCAGCCGGCTCGGCGGGCCACAATCGGCCCGAGGGCCGATCCCCAGGCCGGGGCGCAGCGCACCACGGCCGCCGAGTCCCCGAAATACTCCAGCGCGGCGCTCACTTCTCGTGCGATGCCGGCCCGGAGCCCGGGGTCGGGCTCGGTCCGGAGCAGGAGGTCACGGGCCTGGCCCCGGATCCGCTCCAACGCCTGGGCTCGCGCGGTGAGCACCTTCCGAGCGGCTTCCTGCCGAGTGGCTTCGATGACCCGCGCCGTCTCGGAGCGGAGTCGCGCTTCCAGGGTAGCCAAGTCCGCGCTCCGCCGGCGGTCGAGCCGCTCGGTGGCTTCCGCCCTCAAGCGCTCCGCGGCAGCCGTGGCCTCCACCCGCAATTCGGCGATGCGGGCCTCGGCGTCCTGCTCCAGGGCGCGCAGTAGATCGGCTAGCGCCATGGCGGCCTCAGGCGGCGGCGCCCCGCAGCATGATGATCACCGCGACCACGAAGCCCAGGATCACCATGGTCTCGGGGATGGCCAGCATGATGATGACCGTGGTGCTCAGCTCGGGCTTCTCCGCCAGGCTGGCCGCGGCCGCGGGGCCGATGCGGGACTGGGCCCACGCGGTGGCGAGGGCGGGAATGGCGATGGCAAGCGCGGCGGCAAGGGAAATCCAGAGAATCGTCATACCGGCTCCTTGAATTGAACTAGTCCCCACCGATCGGCGCGCCGATTCGCTCCGGCGTGCTACGCGGTCGGTTGGGCATTGGGACTCCAATGACTCAGCGGCTGATAGCGCACTCCGCCCGGGCTGTAGAAGGTTCCAAAGAACTCGACGTAGTGCAGACGGAGCGCATGGATGGTCGGGCTGAATAGTCCGAGCCCGAAGTTGACCAGGTGAAAGAGGAGTGCGAACAGGACCCCGATGACCACACTCCCCATGGCACCGGCCATCTTGTTGGCCACCACCGCCAGCATGACCGACGCGGTGCCCAGCGCCATGATACGGGCGTAGGAGAGGATGTGCCCGATGGTGGAGAGCAACTCTATCGGCGCCACCAGTCCTTCGACGACGACCAGGATGGGGAACGAGATCAACAGCCCGATCACCGCGGGGGTGAGCAGCCGGTGGGGCAGCACCTCCACGGCGGCGAGGATGGCGAACAGGATGAGCAGGATCATCACCGCGGAGAGCCCCCGGCCGATGGCCAGCCGGGGATGGTCTCGCGCGCTTAGTGCCCCGAGGACCAGACCGAGCAGCACGTGGACCAGGCCCAGCGACACCGCGAGGGCAAGGAAGGGGATGATCGCTTCCTCCCGGTTGATCCAGAGCGGTTGCAGGCCCAGCCAGCGCCGGCCCAGGTCGCCGAAAAACTCGCCGAAGACGACGCCGAAGATGATCGAGAACAGGGCGCAGGCGCCGCCGACCTCGGATACCGCGCGCAGATTGCTGTCCGGCCGGGAGCGCCAGTGAAGCAGCGCGGCCAGCCCGGCCAGCATCACGCCGTAGCCGACGTCGCCCAGCATCAGCCCGAAGAACATCGGGAAGAAGACCGCGACGAACGGGGTCGGATCCAGGGTCCCGTAGCGGGGCAGCGGCACCATGCGGGTCAGCATCTCGAAGGGACGGAAGAGGCGAGGGTTCCGCAGCACCACCGGCGCCTCGTCGGCCCGCCAGTGCTCGCGTCCCACCGTCTCCAGCACCACTTCTCCGCCAAAGGCGCGGTCCAGCGTGTTGGCCAGTCGCGGCTCCGCCGTTGCAGGCAGCCAGCCCTCCAGCACGAAGGCATGGGGAGTGACGCCCGAGAAGGGGAGCGCGTCCAGTTGCAGCAGGCGATCGCGGATCGAGGCCCGGGCTCGAGCCAGCTCGGCGCCGTGCCGTCGCGCCAAGTCAGATCGCTCCCGCGCCAGCGCCTCCAGCTCGCGGGGGAGCGCGGTCTCCCGCTCCCGCATCCGGGGAATCGCCTCGAGCAGGGAAGCGCCGTATCCCTTGGGCACCGGGATCTCCTGCACCCGGGTCTGGGCAAGCAGCTGGTCTACTCGCTGGGCCGCCGCGCCGGGAACCAGAAGCAGCAGCGCGATCTCACCGCCCGGGAGCTTCTGGGTGAAGGACTCGAAGGCCTCACCCAGCATCTGGCCCAGGGCTTCCCGGAGCCTGGGGAGCGCCTCCGCCTGATCCCCTCTCAGCACCACGTGAAAGGCGGTGGCGCCAGGGGCGACGCCGCGGGTGCGGAGCAGGGTCTCGAAGGCTCGGAAGAATCCGCCGTAGCGGGCCAGCAGCGCGCGCTCCTCCTCGAGCGCGGCGGCCCGCTCTCCCAAGACCGCCGTCCGGCGGCGAACCCGGTTCGCGAGCCGGGCCCAGCCGGCGAGGTCCTTGACCGAGACGGAGGCCACCGGTGGTGCGGCAGTGGTATATGCGAGGTCGCTCAACGCGCCTTCGGTGTCCTCGAGAATCCTGGTAAGCTGCCGGCGGCGCCGGGCCTCCGAGGGAGGAAGCGGAAGGGGATGAAGCCGCGGCCGTTCAGGGGGCGTGGTGAGATGCAGCAGCCCAATGTCCTGCACCACCCGGATCGCCTCGGGCAGGCGGGCACGGGGTCCCAGCACCCGGACCTTAGCCATGCGGACGATCACGCCGCCCCCTCCGTGCGCCAGGCTTCGAGGACCCGGCGCGCCACGTCCTGCGCCAGTGAGTCGAGTCGTCCCGGGCCGAGCGCCTCGAAACGACGGGCGGAGACATCGGCCTCGGCCGTGATTCGGGCCACCTCTCTCTCGCGTTGGGTGGCCAGCGTCGCGGCCAATTCCCGGGCCGCTCGCTCCAAGTCACCCTGGAATCGGGCGTCCGCCTCCCGCCCCGACTGCCGCGCCGCATCGAGCCCGGCCTCTGCCTCCTGCTGTGCAGTTGCCAGGCGCTCCGCCAGCCGAGTTTCGGTTTCGATTAGAAGGTCGAGCCCGCCGTTCTCACTCATGAAAAACCCTCGCGTCTATCTATGGATCCCGGGGTGGTGTTGAAATGTCCCCTTCGGGAAGCAATTCCCCGTTAAGCAAGCCTGAAGGAACGTTCATGAGGGACAGGGGGAGACTACGAGGAGCTACGACTGCGCAGGAGCAGGCCGCTAAGGCTGGGGGTTGTTGTTCCCTCCGGCACTACCCAGCCGTTGATCGGGCCCACGGCCGGGAGGCGCAACGAGTAATGGGCCGTCCTCAGGCTGGGGCCTGGTGGCCGACCGCCGTTGTTTCCGGCCCGCGATCGCAACCCGGGGCCAGGCGCGGCTCGGCACCGGTCCAGTAGAGGCCGTTGGCCATGATGCAGAAGCCGGTCATGGCAAACCACACCATGGCCACCCCGACGAATCCGGGGAACAGGAGCCACCAGGGGCTATGCACCAGAGAGAGCGTCGAAGCCACGGTCAGGTTGATGCCCACGGCAAAGTAGATGCGACGCTCGAGATACCAGCTGTCGGTCTGCATGAAGTAGGGCTTTCCGGGCTTCCAGTCCGGTCGGGCCAGCCTGGGGACGAACCCGAACCGGGTCAGCAGGTTTCCGACGACGCAGTAGCCGGTGAGGGACACCCCGATGGAGAACCCGGCGGTAGCCACGACCAGGAGAACCCAGAGTGGCTGAACCAGGGCGGCCAAGGCGGTGGCGCCCAGGAGGACCAAGCCGGCGATGAGCCAGACCGTGCGCTCAACGTACCAACGATCGGTAGGGACGATGTAGATACCGGAGCGCAGATGCATGGCTGGCGTCCTCGGGTTCCAGTGGGTGAGGCGAGAGTCGAGACTTGAACCTGACGTCGATGAGGGCCGCCCGCAACCTGGTTCTGCCGGTTCGGCCAGCCGATGGGGATTCAGCAGATGCGTGGCAGCTGGTCGCCGGGGAGCGTGTCGACGATTCGGGTCCCGCCCAGCCCCGTCTCCAGTATGACGAACCGGGGATGGGTATCGACCACGCGTCCGATGACCGCGGCTTCCGCGCCCAGCGGGTGCGACCGAATCAGCGCCAGAGCGCCGATCGGCCAAAGACCGGGGCAGGATGCGCGACGAATACGCCTTCGTTGGCCACGTAGAGCGGGATCGAGTCCCAGCATCTCGCACGCCGCCGCCACGGGTCCGGGGACCGGGATCGCGCCTTCCTCGAGAATCGATCCCGACGCCCGAGGCCGCGGCGATCTCGTTGAGCGCGCTCGCCACCCCGCCGCGGGTCGGATCGCGCAGCACGTGGACCTCCGGCGCCGAACGGCTCCAGGAGCGGGCGCACCAGCGGCCAGAGTGCGGCGGAGTCGCTCTCGATCTCGGTCTCGAATGCCAGCCCTCCCGCGCGGCCATGATCGCCATGCCGTGGCGGCCGATGGGCCCGCTCACCAGGATCACGTCGCCGGGCCGGGCCCGGTCGGGGCGCCGGACTCACGCCGGGATGCCGGACGCCCGATGCCCGTGGTGTTGATGTAGAGCCCGTCGGCCTTGCCCCGCTCCACCACCTTGGTGTCGCCGGTGACGAGCGGGACGCCGCGCCGCGCGAGCCGCCGCCGCCATCGCGGCGACGACGCGATCGAGCAGCTCGAACGGCAGCCCCTCCTCCAGGACGAAGCCCGCGGTCAGACACACCGGGCGGGCACCCATCATGGCCAGGTCGTTGAGCGGTGCCGTGCACCGCGAGCGAGCCGATGTTTCCGCCGGGGAACTCGAGCGGGCTCACCACGAAGGTGTCGGTCGAGATCGCGAGGTCGATACCGGCAACACGGCACGCACCGCCGCGTCGCCCAGCGCGGCGAGGACCGGATTGCCGAAGTGCGGGAGGAATCGCTCCCGGAGCAGGGCGGCGCTCAGCTTGCCGCCCGAGCCGTGGCCCAGCTGGACCCGGTCCAGCGCGGTCAGCGGGACCGGGCAGACCAGGCCGGCGGCCAGATCGCACGCTGGTCATGGCGCCGCTCCGGCCGGCTGCGCCTTCGCGGAACCGGCCGTAGTTGTAGTAGGCGGCGCAGGCGCCCTCGGACGAAACCATCGGCGCGCCGAGCGGATGCTCCGGCGTGCAGCGGGTCCCGAAGGCGGGGCACTGCAGGGCTTGAGGTTGCCGCGCAGCACGTCGCCCGCGCGGCACTCGGTCGGCTCCTCGCCGCTCGATGGCCCCGAGCCCGAACCGGATCTCGGCGTCGAAGTCGGCGTACTCCTCGCCGCAGCCCCAGCCCGCTCCGCGGGATCTCGCCGATGCCGCGCCACTTGCCGGTCGACCAGCTGGAACACCTGCTCGACCAGGTCCGGGCCGGGACGGTTCCCTCGCGGCGCACCGCGCGGACGTACTGGTTCTCCACCTCGTGGCGTCCCTCCTCCAGCTGCCGGACCGCCAGGTAGATCCCCTCCAGAATGTCGACCGGCTCGAACCCGGTCACGACGATCGGCACCCGGTACTCGCGCGGCGATCGGCTCGTACTCGGTCCAGCCCATGACCGTGCAGACGTGGCCGGCGGCCAGGAAGCCCTGCACCCGGTTGTCGGGCGACGTCGAGGATCGCCACCATCGCCGGCGGCACGGTCACGTGGGAGACCAGCACGCTGAAGTTCCGGACCCCGAGCTCGCTGCGCCCGCCAGACCGCCATCGCGTTGGCCGGCGCCGTGGTCTCGAAGCCGACGGCGAAGAAGACCACCTGCCGATCCGGGTTGCGCCGGGCCAGCTCCAGCGCATCGAGCGGCGAGTAGACCACCCGCACCTGCCCGCCCCGGGCCCGCACCTGCAGCAGGTCGCACTCGCTGCCCGGGACCCGGAGCATGTCGCCGAAGGAGGTGAAGATGACGTCGGGGCGGGCGGCGAGGTGCAGCGCCTTGTCGATCTGCTCCAGCGGCGTCACGCAGACCGGGCAGCCGGGGCCGTGGATCATCTCGACGGCGCCCTCGAGCAGCTCATCGAGTCCCTGCTTGACGATGGTGTGGGTCTGCCCGCCGCACACCTCCATCAGCACCCAGCGGCGGGTGGCGGTCTCGCGGATCCGGCGCGATCAGCCCGCGGGCGACCTCGGGGTCGCGATACTCGCTCAGGTATTTCATGCCGCCGTCCCCTGCTCCGCTCAGCCGCCCAGGCTCTGGTCGGCCACGTCTCGCGCATCCACGTCCAGCTCCTCCAGCTGGCTCATCTCCCGCAGCGACCTCGAAGGTCCGGCGGGCCTCGGCCTCGTCCACCTCGGCTGATGGCGAACCCGACGTGGACCACGACGTAGTCGTCGGGCTTCACCTGGCCGGCGACGTAGGCAGGCAGACCTCGCGGCGCACGCCGCCGAAGTCCACCATGCCCATCGCCAGTCCGCGGTCGTCGTGCATCTCGACGATGCGGCCGGGAATGCCGAGACACATGGCGTCGCCACTCCGTCAGGTTGAGACGTTAGGCCGCGGCCCCGCTCTGGAGCCGCGCGGCGGCGATCGCCGCCTGGCCGTAGCTGATGGCGCCGTCGTTGGGGCCGAGCGCGCGGGGGACCAGCACCCGGAGGCCCGCGTCCTCGAGCCGCTCGATGCAGCGAGCCCAGCAGCCGCGCGTTCTGGAACACCCCGCCGCCGAGCGCCGACGGTGGTGATGCCGGTTGACTCCGCGACGCGACGCACCACCTGGGTCGCGGCCCAGGCGACGCTGGCGTGGAAATCCGCGGCGAGATCGGCGGGATCCTCGCCCCGCTGCCGCCGCAGGCCCAGCGCGCCCAGCAGCGGGACCGGATCGATGATCCAGTTGCCGGCGAGTCCGGATCTTCCTCGATCGAGGATGGGCCGCTCCGCCGCCACCCGGCGGCCGGCCAGCGCCTCGAGCTCCATCGCCGCCTGGCCTTCGTAGTGCGACACCCGCCGCACCCCGAGGACGGCCGCCGCGGCGTCGAACAGCCGGCCCATCGAGGAGGCCAGCGGGGCGTTGAGCCCGCGCTCGAGCTGCCGCTCGGCCAGCGTGCGAGCTCGCTGCGGGGTCCACGCCCTGCGAATGCGACCGGCCAGCGCCGGGCTCGATCCACCGGTCGAGCGAGGCGTAGCCGAGGGCCGCGCGCCACGGTCGCCGGGCGGCGAGATCGCCGCCCGGGCAGCGGCGCGTAGCGCAGGTGAGCCACCCGCCGATAGCCCGGTGAGATCGGCCGACCAGAACCTCGGCGCCCCAGACCGCGCCGTCGTCTCCGTAGCCGGTGCCGTCGAAGGCCACGCCGATCACCGGGTCGGTCACCCCGTGCTCCGCCATGACCGCGGCGATGTGGGCGTGATGGTGCTGCACCGCGATGGTCGGGGGCAGCCCCAGCTCCCGTGCGATCCGGGTGGAGAGGTAGCCCGGGTGGAGGTCATGGACCACCGCCTCCGGGGTCGATCCGGAACAGCCGCCGGTAGGTGCGCCAGCGTGCTCGCGGAAGTGCTCCAGCGTCTCGAGGTTCTCGAGATCGCCGATGTGCGGACTCACATAGGCCTGGTCGCCATGCGCCAGGGTGAAGGTGTTCTTGAGGTGCGGTCCGACCGCCAGCAGGGGGACCGGGAGCTCGCGACCGGCAGCGCCGAGCGGCAGCGGCGCGAAGCCGCGGGCCCGCCGCAGGAACACCGGGGCGCCGGCGGCGCAGGCGGAGCACCGAATCGTCGCAGCGGGACAGAATCTCGCGGTCGTGCATCAGGAAGCCGTCGGCGATGCGCGCCCAGGCGGCGCGCGTGCCTCCTGCGTTGCCGATGGCGATCGGCTCCTCGCTCACGGTTGCCGCTGGTCATCACCAGCGGCCGCCCCAGCCGCGTCCAGCAGCAGATGGTGCAGCGGCGTCGAGGGAAGCATGAGCCCGATCGTGTCGAGCTCGGGGCGCCACGTTCGGGGCCAGCGGGCTCTGTCGGATCGGGACCGGAGCAGGACGATGGGCCGCTCCTGGCTGACCAGCAGCCGTGCCTCCGCCGGTAGGATCATCGGCGAGTCGGCGGGCCTCGGCCAGCGGAGCCACCATCACCGCGAACGGCTTGGCCTCCCGCCGCTTCCGGCGCCGCAGCTCGCCGACCGCGCGCCTCATTGGTCGCGTCGCACCCCAGGTGGTAGCCGCCGAAGCCCCGGAGCGCGAGGATTCTCCCCGTCTCGAGCAGGCGCGGCCGCCTCCGTCCAGCGCGACTTCGCCGCCGCCTCTTCTCCTCAGCGACGCCGGGCGCCAGCTCGAACCAGAGGTGCGGGCCGCACGCCGGGCAGCTGTTGGTCTCGGAGTGATGGCGCCGGTCGCCCGGGCGTCGAGTACTCCGCCGGCGCAGGCCGGGCACTGGGTGAAAGCCCGCATCGTCGTGCGCTCCCGGTCGTAGGGCAGCGCCTCGATGACGGTGAAGCGCGGGCCGCAGTCGGTGCAGGTGATGAACGGATAGCGGTAGCGCCGGTTGCCGGGGTCGGCCAGCTCCCGCTCGCAGGCCGGGCACAGGGCCACGTCGGGCGGGACCGGCTGGCGGCGACCGGGCTCGTCGTCGCTGGCGAGGATGGCGAAGTCGGTCGACCCTCGAGCCGACCGCCAGGCGCGACTGCGATCCGCTCGATGCGCGCGAGCGGGGGCGCCTCCCGGTGCGGAGCGCCTCCAGAGAACGCTCCAGGTCTCCTCAGGCTGCCCTTCGAGGGCGATCTCGACCTCGCCGGCCGCGTTGCGGACCCAGCCCCGCAGGTGCGTGGCGCAGCGCCAGCCGGTGCACGAAGGGGCGAAAGCCCACCCCCTGCACCACGCCGGTCACGTGCAGCAGCAGCGCGCGGCGCGGCGCCGGGAGGGTTCGCGTCAGGCCGGGATCGGAACGCCGGGCCTGCCGCCGCAGGAAGTCGAACCACTGCATCCATCCCCTCGCCGGTGCGGCGGAGGTGAGGAAGAACTCGCAGCTCCGGGATTGACCTCCCGGGCGTATCCGACCGCCCGGTCCAGATCGAATGGCAGATGGGGCAGCAGATCGATCTTGTTGAGCACCGCGTAGCGGGCCTGCCGGAACATCTTGGGATACTTGAGCGGCTTGTCCTCGCCCTCGGTCACCGAGAAGACCACGATCTTGGCCGGCTCGCCCAGGTCCCAGCTCGCCGGACAGACCAGGTTGCCGACGTTCTCGACGAAGAGGAGGTCGGGTGGCGGCTGAGGTCGATGGCGTCGAGCGCGGTGAGCACCTGCGCGGCGTCGAGATGACAGGCGCCGCCGGTCACCACCGCCTGCACCAGGCGGTCGGTGCGCCGGGCCAGCCGGTCGGCGTCGTTCTGGGTCTGCACGTCGCCGGTGACGACGGCGATGCGCAGCTCCTGGCCCCAGCGCGTCCAGCGTCCGCTCGAGCAGGATGGTCTTCCCCGAGCCGGGCGACGAGACCAGGTTGAATGCCGGCACGCCGGCGGCCTCGAGAGCGCGGCCGCACCTCCCCCGCCAGCTCGTCGTTCCGCGCCATCACCCGCTCGCGCACCTCAATCGTCCGGACGGCCATCGTCCACCTCCAGGTAGTCCAGCCGGAGCGCGTCGCCGGGCACCCGGTGCAGGACCGGCCTGGCGCCGTCGAACGGCGGGTGCGCGAGGACCGCCTCCAGACAGAAGCGCAAGATTCTCGGGTTCCACGCCGGCGTCGTCGCCGACCTCCACGCCAACGCTGACCAGGCGGCCCGGTTGCGGCACCCAGCTGCTGCTCGACCAGACGGCAGACCTCGAGCGCCAGGCTCAGCTCATGCATGCGCGGCCCAGCCAGCGGCGGGCACTGGTGCCCCCAGACCGAGCAGTCGTTCCGCCACGGCTGCGGCCGCCGCGTCGAGCCGCTCCTCGACCGCGGGACTCAGCGCGGTCCCCAGCTCGATGGCGGCCGGCTCGATCCCGATGGCCACCGTCGCCGCGGGCAGCGTTCCCCGCAGCTCCGCCAGCGCCAGCACTTCCCGCAGATCGATCTGGTGCGGCGAGAGCTTGTGCGTCGAGGTAGCGGGGCAGCTGCTCCCGTTCCATGCACCACCAGGCGTCCCCGCGGCGCGCCCGCTCCGAATCGCGTCGATCAGGACCAGCTGGCTCGGCCCCTCGATCAGGGGGAGCAGATTCATCCCCCAGGTGCCGCCGTCCACCAGCTCCACCGCGGCGGGAATCTCCCAGTCCGTCCCGCAGCCGCGCCAGCACCGCGAGACCGAGCCCGTCGTCGCCCATGAGCGGGTTGCCGAGGCCGAGCACCAGCGCGTCGCTGGACTCAGGCATCCTCGTCGATGAACTTCTCGTCTGCCGGGACGAACCGTCCGCCGCTGATGATCGAGGAGATCACCCCGGTCCGCTCCAGGTGATCGGCCCGGATCGCCAGATAGATGTGGATCGGGATGAAGATCGAGGAACACCCAGGTCAGCACGTGGTGGACGAACCGCACCACCGGCATCCCGCCCGAACAGCGATGCCGACCCAGTTGAACGCGCGTGATAGAAGAAGCCACCCGGGTTGGACTGCCCGTACATCGCGAAGCCGGTCACCACCATGAAGCGCCGCCAGCAGATAGACGCCCGGTGTAGCTCAGCTGCTGCAGCGGGTTGTGGCCGAGATAGTGGGGCGCCTTTTCCGGCTGGATCATCAGGTAGAACTTGACCTGCTTCGACAGGTTCACCCAGTCGCGCGGACGGACCGGGAACAGCGCCGGCCAGCCGCTCGAACTTGTTCCCGGCGAACAGCCAGTAGACCCGGACGATCGCCGGTCGTGACCAGGATCGCCGCGGCGCCGAAGTGGATGAAGCGCATCCACCCCATGAGGAAGTGCTCGCTGGCCTCGCCCGCCCGTGACGAAGTACGGCTTTCCGATGTAGAGCCCGGTCACCACCAGCGTCACGATGCAGAACACCGCGATCCAGTGCATCGCCCGGATGGGCCACTCCCACAGGTACACCCAGTGGTAGTCGCCCGCTGGGCGGCGGAACCTTGTGCGCCAGGATGAAGCCGGACGCTGCGCGCCGAGGCGGGCTTGGGGCTCGTGCCCGGCGTGGTCATTGCACCTTGACCTCCGTCACCAGGTTCCCCTCGGCGTCGAGCACGTGGACGCCGCAGGCCATGCAGGGATCGAAGGAGTGGATCGTCCGCAGGATCTCGAGCGGCTGCTCCGGATTGACCAGCGGATGGTTGTCCACCAGCGACGCCTCGTAGGGGCCCATCTGTCCCTTGTCGTCCCGGGGCGAGCAGTTCCAGGTGCTCGGCACCACGCACTGGTACCGGGTGATCTTGCCGTTCTCGATCTGGACCCAGTGGCCCAGCGCGCCGCGGGGCGCATCGAGGTAGCCGTAGCCCTGGGCCTGTGGCCGGCCAGGTTGACGGGCTCCCACTTGTCCTTGGTGAAGGTCTGGGTGTCGCCGCTCTTGATCCGGTCGATCAGCTGCGTCGTACCAGTCCTTCATCCGCCGGGCGAGCAGCACCGTCTCCATCCCGCGGGCCGCGGTGCGGCCCAGCGTCGAGAACAGCGCGGCGGGCCCGACCTCGCAGCTTGTCCAGGACCTCGCTTCACCATGGCCTGGATCTCCTCGGGTGGCCCGCGGCGTAGCCCACCAGCATCCGGGCCAGCGGCCCCACCTGCATCGGCTCGTCCGTCGTACCGTGGCGCCTTCATCCAGGTGTACTTCGGCTCGCCCTGCAGGTAGGTCCACGGCGGCTTGGCGGGCCGGTGTACTTGGCCTTGGTCTCGCCTTCCCAGGGATGCAGGCCCACCGCGTCCCCTCCCGAGTACTCGTACCACGAGCTGGTGATGAACTCCTGTGACCTTCACTGTGATCGAAGGGATGGACCTTGGTCAGGTCCCTGTCGAGGATGATGCCGCGGGGGAAGTACAGCTTGTCGAGTCGTTGACGTCCCGCCTCGGGGAATTCGCCGCAGGCCAGGTAAGTTCGGGACCCCGCCGCCGATCGCCGCCCAGTCCTTGTAGAAGCCGGCGATCGCCAGCAGATCGGGCCAGTAGACCTGCTCCACGAAGCGCTGGGCCCGGCGTGATCATGTCCTGCGATGTCGGTGAGCCGCTCGGCGTTGATCGTGGCGGTGTCGTCAGGTTGATGGCCGAGGCCATCCCGCCCACCAGGAAGTTGGGGTGGGGGTTCTTGCCGCCGAAGATGGTGTGCAGCCGGATGACGTCGCGCTGCCAGTCGAGCGCCTCGAGGTAGTGCGCCACCGCCAGCAGGTTCACCTCGGGCGGCAGCTTGTAGGCCGGGTGGCCCCAGTAGCCGTTGGTGAAGATGCCGAGCTGGCCGCTCGCCCACGAACTTCTTGAGCCGGTTCTGCACCTCGCCGAAGTAGGTCGCCGAGTTGTTGGGCCAGGGCGAGATGCGCCTTGGCGATCCGCGCGGTCCCCTCCGGGTCGGCCTTGAGCGCGCTGACCACGTCCACCCAGTCCAGCGCGTGCAGGTGGTAGAAGTGGATCACGTGGTCCTGGATGAACTGCATCCCGTGGATCAGGTTCCGGATCAGGTTCGCGTTGGGCGGAATGGTGATGCCCAGCGCGTCCTCCACCGCGCGGCAGGAGGCCACCGCGTGCACCACGGTGCAGACCCCGCAGATCCGCTGGGTGAAGGCCCAGGCATCCCGCGGGTCCCGGCCCTCCATGATGATCTCGATGCCGCGGAACTGGGTCGACGGAGGCCCAGGAATTGGTGATCCTGCCGTTCTCGGCCTGGACCTCGATCCGGAGGTGCCCCTCGATCCGGGTGATGGGATCGACGACGACTTTGGTGGCAGCCATGGTGATGCTCTCCGTTACGCGCCTTCGGGGGCTCCGGGCCCGCCGCCCGGCGGCTCGACCACGCGGCAGCTGGCGTTTCCGTTCCCGCATCTGGTGCACGCCGGTGGCGACCGCGTGGGCCACGCACGCCCGCGGTGGCGCCGATCGCCAGGGCCGCGCCGAGGATGTCCACCCGCTGCTCGACGCCGAAGCCGCCGACGTCGGGCAGCCGGTCGTAGAACGGGCGTCATGGTGTCCCAGAAATGGGGCTCGGTGCAGCCGATGCAGGGATGGCCCGGCGCCGATCGGCCAGCTGGTGCGGGTGTTCCACTGGAAGATCGGGCAGGGGGAGAAGGTCGCCGGTCCCTTGCAGCCGACGTGGTACAGGCACCAGCCCTTGCGCGCCGCCTCGTCGTCGAACACCTCCACGAACTGGCCGGCGTCGAAGTTGGCCCGGCGCGGGCACTGGTCGTGGATCCGCGTGCCGTAGGCGAACAGGGGCCGCCCTTCGGCATCGAGCTCCGGCAGCCGGCCGAAGGTGAGGAAGTGGACCACGGTCGCGGTGACCACGTCGCCGATCGGCGGGCAGCCGGCGATGTTGACCACCGGCTTGTCCTTGATGATGTCCCGGACGCCCACCGCGCCGGTCGGGTTGGGCCGCGCCGCCTGGACGCTGCCCCAGTGGGCGCAGGCCCCGACGGCGAGGATCGCCGCGGCACCCTTGGCGGCCTCCTCCAGGACGTCCTTCGCGGTCCGGCCGCCGACCGTGCGTGTAGATCCCGCCCTCCTTGGTCGGGATCGAACCGGTCACCACCAGGACGTACTTGCCGGCATTGGCCTTCATCGAGTCCTTGCAGCGCCGCCTCGACCGCGTGGCCGGCGCCCGCCATCAGCGTGTGCTGGTAGTCCAGCGAGACGAGGTCGAGCACCAGGTCGCCGATGGTGGGCTCCGCCGTGCGGAGCACGCTCTCGACGCAGCCGGTGCATTCCTGCAGCTGGAGCCAGATGACGCTGGGGCGTTTGACGGCCTGGAGCGCGTTCGCCATGCCGGGCACGGCCATCTCGCTCAGGCCGAGTACCGCGGCGATCTGCCCGCAGAAGACCAGGAAGTCACGTCGGGTGACGCCGCGCGACTCCAGGTGCTCGCCGAGGGTCTCGCCCTCGATCCAGGGGTGAGAGGTGGGAAGCATTTGAGAAGACCCTCCTCAGGTGGGCGGGCCCGGCGACGGCGGGGAGCCGTGGTCGAGTCTCTCGGATGCCTTCGTGTCTCCAAACCCGGCCGAAGAGCCGGCACGGTAGGCTACAGTCTGGCGCGAGCTACATGAAGGGTGCTTGAGGCGCGTATTAAAGCGTTCCACGGGTAATGAAGAGGAAAGGGGATCGGATAGAATAAGCAGGGCCGCTAGACTGCCACCCTGCCACCCCCGCTCCCAGCGCCCAAGCTGTTCGCCTACTGTAACTTGCGATGTCCAACCCTAGCTCAGTCCTCAGTCCTCAGCCCTCAGTCCTGACCCTGGCCCCTCTGGAACTCTCCCCCCCGCCCGAGCATTGTAGAAGGGTGCCCACCCCGACGGCCGCGCTGTACACCCGTGCCCTACGGCTCCGCTGCCCTGCCTGTGGGAGTGGACCGGTGTTCCTGTCCTGGTTTCGGATGTGCCCCAACTGTCCGGCCTGCGGCCAACACTTCGATCGAGAACCGCAGGGGGGATACTGGATCGGCTCCTACACCATCAACCTGATGGTGACGGAGGCGGCCCTCGCCGTGCTCTTCGTGAGCGTCCTGTTTGCCACCTGGCCGGCGCCGCCCTGGGACCTGCTGCTCTACGCTGAGGTGGGTGTGGCCCTGACGCTGCCGTCTCTCATCTTTCCCTTTACCAAGACCCTGTTCATCGCGATCGACCTGACCTTCCGGCCGGACGAGCCGGAAGATTTCCAGGAGCCGCGCGAAGCTGGATTCAAGAAGAAGCTGGGGGCTGGGAGCTAGGAGCTGAGAGCTGGGAGCTGGGAGCTGGGAACTTGAAGCGCTCGGCTACTTAGTACTCAGTACTCAGTACCCAGTACTCAGTACTTGAGTATCGCTCCTGCCGCCACGGCTCCGCCCACCCCCAACCCTACCCCTACCAGCACATCGGAAACGTGATGCACCCGGAGCCACACCCGTGAAGCCGCCACGGTTGCGGCCAGCCCCAGGACCACGGGTGCCAACCAGGGATGGGCCAGCGCGATCGGCACCGCCACCGCGAAGGCGGCGGCGGAATGGCCCGAGGGAAAGGAGTAGGGATCGGGCAGTGCGATCACCGCCAGCGACCGCCCGGTCATGTCGCAGGGCCGGGCCCGAGCCACCGTTCGCTTGAGTACCTGAACCGCGATATGAGACAGGGCGTTGCCGAGCAGGGCCACCAGGCCGACGCGCCGTTCGTCGCCACCCATGAGCGTCAGGGCGACTCCGGTGCCGAGCGTGAATCGGGCACCGCCCAGGTGAGTGATCCACCGGTTCATGCGTCCGGTGCCGAGGGTGAATCGGGCACCGCCCAGGTGAGTGACCCACCGGTTCATGCGACCGCCGCCTCTCGCTGCGTCAGCGCCTCCTCAATCACGCTGCCCTCGTAGCCCGAAGGCACCGGGACTCCGAAGTAGGCCAGCACCGTGGGCGGGATATCGAGGAGTGAGACCGGGCGAGTGATGCGGTGCTCGCGAGCCACCTCCGGCCCCGCCAAGAGCAAGGTGATCCGATCGTTGAGGGGATGCGGTTCGTCGTGGCCCCGCGCCTGCTCACCTCCACCCCCATGATCCGACAACACCACCAGCAGCGAATCCTCGGCCAGCTCGGCGAGGCGGGCCGTCGCGCGGTCCACCCGGGCCAGCGCCTCGAAATAGGCGGGCGACATCCAGCCGAACTCGTGGCCCGCTCGGTCGCAATCGGCCAGGTAGACCAGCGAAAGCCCGCGCCGCAGCAGCCGGATCCGGGGCAGCGAAACCTCGACGATCGCATCCGCATGCTCACCACCGGGAAGGAATCGGGAGACGCCGGCGCCGCGGATCAGGGTGCCGGCCAGCGACCGCTCCAGCGGCCCGACCGTGCCGGCCATCACCTGGGCCGGGATGTCCCGCCGGCTCAGCTCCCGAGCCAGTGGACGCAGAGCGACTAGTCGGCTCAGGAATCCGGTGCCGGGGGAAAGGAGGCCGTGGGTGGCTGGGGCTACGCCGGTGGCCAGCGAAGCCAGTGCGGCCACCGTGACACTGGGCCGTACCGTGGTGGCCGCCTCCGCCCACGTGTACTCGGCGGCCAGGGTGCTCAAGGCGGGCGCCGTATCGGGACGAACCGAGTCGGGTCGGAGTCCGTCAACCAGGACGATCACGCAGCGCATGCCGCCTCCACGCTCTGGCCGCCGATCAGGGCGGCGTAGCACGCCAACAGCTCGCGATCCTCGATGCGACTGTCCCGAAGCAGCGCTGACCGCCGGGCCTCCCGCCCCATCTCCGCTCGACGGCTGGGGTCGCGGGCCAGGGTCACGATCGCCTGCGCGAAGTCCCGCGCATCTTCGGGTTGGGCCAGGAGGCCGTTTCGTCCGTGCTCGACGCTCTCGCGAAAACCGCCCGCATCGGCGGCGACCACCGGGAGGCCCGAGGCCATCGCCTCGAGGGCGACCAGACCGCAGGTCTCGGTTCGCGAGGGCAGCACACAGAGGTCGGCGCTGGCGTAGAGGGCGCCCAGCTCATCCGGGGAGAGAAAACCCAGCCGCGCGGCCCAAGGCAGCCGGTTGGCGATCAGCTTCTCACCCGGCCCGGCGCCCGCGACCACGAAGCGAGCCTCCGTCCCGAGCGTTTCCCGGGCCAAGCGCCAGGCCTCCGCCATGGTCTCCAGATTCTTTTCGAAGGCCAGGCGGCCGACGTGGAGAATCAGGACCTGCCCTGGCCGTACGCCGAGTTGCAGGCGCAGGGTCTCGTCCCGCCGGGCCGGCGTGAACTGCCGGCAGTCGACCCCACGCCCCCAGACCACCGCGTGCCGGAGTCCGTGCGCCACCAGCTCGCGCTGCACCGCTTGGCCCGGCGTCTGGGTCAAGCGCGCCGGGCGATGGAACCAGACCAGGTACCGCCACACCATCGGCTCGAGCAGGCCGGCGCCATAGTGCCGGCTGTATTGGGGGAAGTTGGTATGAAAGGAAGTCACCAACGGCAGGTTTCGACGGAGCGCATACCGCCGGCCCAGGAGCCCCAGCGGCCCCTCCGTGGCGACGTGAATCAGCGCGGGACGAGCCTGATCGAGAAAGCGGATGGCGGAACGGGAAACGGGAAGCGAAAGGCGAATGGCGGGATAGGGCGGGTACGGCACCGAAGGGACTCGGTGCACGTTTCCGTCATCTCCAGGACTTCGCTCCCCGTAGCGCGGAGCCAGGATGATGGCCTGGTGCCCGTGCGCCTGGAGCGACTCCACCATCCGCCGCACCACGGTGGTGACGCCGTTGACCTGGGGGAGATAGGTATCGGTGACGAGCCCAATACGCATGGAACCAAGTTGGACGGGCTCGATCAAGGACGTGCCACGGCCGGGTCGCGGCTCTGTAACGGTGGAGACTCGATTTCAATACGTGGCAAGCGGTGGCCAGGTGAGGAGATACCAAGAAGTCAGCAGTGGTTTTGGACACCCGATCCTTGGGCGCCAGACTGACCCACAAGCGATGCTTGCGGTGGATGGGCACTTAAGGGCTAGAGTCCCGGAACCATGCAAGCCTTGCGCTGAGCGCTATGGGGCCCCGCCTTCCGTCTTAGCGAGCCGCCTTCCCCCCCCATTTGTCATAGCCGCATGCCACGGATTCCCAGGTCCGCTCAGGCAGGCGGCTGGATGTTCTGGTTGAGCCGGAACAGGTTCGTCGGGTCGTACTTGCGTTTGAGCTGAACCAGCCGGTCGTAGTTGCCGCCGTACGCGGCCCGGACCCGATCCTGTTCCTCCTGGGTCAGGAAGTTCACATACACTCCGCCGGTGGCAAACGGCGCCGCCGCCTGGAACAGCTCGCGCGCCCAGGCGATGCACGCGGCGTCCTTCGCGGGATCCTCCCAGCGACCATGGACGTTGACCACGAACTGCGCATCGCGGTGCGTATAGGCCGTGGCCTCGCGGGCGACCCGGCTGACCGCGCCGCCGAGCTGCGCGAAGGCGATCTCGGTCATCGGGTCGGGAATCCGCCGGGCGTACTTGATGAGGACGTCGATCAGGCCGTCGCTCAGCTCGGTGAAATCGTGGGACTTCCAGTAGTTCCGCATCCCCGGCGTGAGGAGGGGGTCGAGGATGGTCTGCCACGCGGTAAATGGATGGGGGGCGACCACGTCCGCGATCGGCTGGCCGAATGCCCGGAGCGGCTTCATCACCCGCTCACCCTCGGCGATCTTCCCCGAATAGCAGATCGCTAAGGCCAGGATCTCCTTGCCGTGCCACTCGGCGGGGAGGAACGGAAGCGGCGGAGCCTTTCGCAACACGAACCAGCACACCAACTCTTCGGGGGTGCTGGGGAGGAAATCGCGGTAGAAGCGGAGGACGTCGGGAGCCGCATCCAGCGGATGCACGATCAACCCCGAGAGCACGTCCGGGCCCACCGGGTGCAGCCGGAACTCGAAGGAGGTCACCACCCCGAAGTTGCCACCCCCGCCGCGGATCGCCCAGAAGAGGTCGGGGTTCTGGGTGTCGCTGGCCTGGACCAGTTTGCCGGCGGCGGTGACCACGTCTGCCGAGATGAGATTGTCGATCGAGAGCCCGAGCTTCCGGCTCAGCCAGCCGAACCCGCCGCCCAGCGTGAGCCCGGCGACGCCGGTCGTGGAGTTGATCCCCAGCGGGGTGGCGAGGCCGAACGCCTGGGCTGCGCGATCAAAATCGGCAAGGGTGGCTCCGGCTTCCACCTGCGCGGTGCGGCCGGCCTGGTCGACCCGGACCGCCTTCATCGCCGAGAGATCGATCATCAGGCCGCCGTCACAGACCGCGTTGCCCGCGATGTTGTGCCCGCCGCCCCGCACTGCCAGAACGAGGTCGTGCTCGGCGGCGAAGCGAACCGCCTGGACCACGTCGTCGGCGTTCTCACACCGGACGATCAGTCCTGGCTTGCGGTCGATCATGGCGTTCCAAATGGTGCGGGCGCTGTGGTACTCTTGGGACCCAGGCTGCAGCAGTCGGCCGCGCAGAGTTCTCTGGAATCGCTCGAGCTCCGCCGCCTTGAAGGATGCGTTCCCGCCGGCTCGAGTCATGATTTGCAGGTCTGCCAAACTCCCCTCCCATGGCTCAAGGGTGGCGCTGCCTGACGCGCCGCCCCTAAGCTGCGCCGCGGGAAGGAAGCAATCAAGCAGAAACTCCCCGGCACCGGGTGCTGGCCACTGACCCCTACGGTTACGACGGCGGTCGGGGGGCTTGCTCACCCTCCAGCCATTTGTCAGTGAGTGCTCGCCTCCTTCATGCCACTGCGAGCTGCCTTCCCCCCTTTTGTCATCGCGAGTGGCGAAGCAAACCCGGCCCGGCTAATAGGAGATTGCTTCGGCCCCTGGGGCCTCGCAATGACAGAAGTCAGGATTTGGTTCAGGGACTAACGCGGGGCGACCTCCTCGCCCACTATTCAGGGGTTCCCGAGTAGTGCGAGCCAGACATGTCCTACCAGCAGTGCCCAAACTGTGGCCAGAAGGCGTTGAGCGTCGCGACTCGATGCCCTCGGTGCCAGACTCCCCTCGAGGCTCCCTCCTCGCCGCGACGGCCCCCGATTCCCCCGGGACTGATCGTCGGCATGGCGGTGGCGGTTCTGATCATTGTGGCCGGCATTACACGCCAGCTGCGGGTCACGGTCGGGAGCCCATCCGCTCCGACGGTGCCCGCTGCGCCACCGCTGCCCGTCCTTGCTGCCGAGTCGGCCGCGATGGCACCGGCCCCAGCCATGAGCGAGTCATCGCGCCCGGCCGCTGCCGATTCCGTGGCGACCCCCGCGTCCCAGAAGCATGCCCCGGCCCCGGTACCGGCCGCGACTCCTGCGTCACCGCCATCCGCCAGCTCCAAGACGGAGGAACGCCGCTACGCGAGCACCTGGGTCAACGTCCGCGCCGGCCCGAGCGGCACCGCGCCGATCGTCCGAGTCCTCCAGCCGGGTGAAAGCGTCCAGGTCGACTCGCTGCGGGAGGGGTGGTACCAGGTGCTGGCCGATGGCGGACCGGGTGGGTATGTGGACGGAAATCTCGTGGATACCGATCGCCCTTCCCACACGCCCTGATCACCCCGAGCGGGACCTGCAGTCAACGCGGTAGCCCGTCCCCGACCGAAACCCGCGGCGGTGCTCAGCCGTAGACTGAGCGCCTGGCTTGCCCCCTCCTCGCAGCAGCGCCGCTCCTCACCCGGACTGCCGAATGGTGACCGCCATATGGTGACCCCCCTGGTACGCACCATCACAGCCAGATCGTGGGTTCTCGCGCTGGTCGCCGTCCCGTCGCTGCCCACGCCGGCTGCCGAGCCGCTGTACATGCCGCGCGCCGTGCGGACAGCATACCGGAAGGGAACCAGGTCGCCCGACGGCCGGCCCGGTGCCGGGTACTGGCAGAATCGCGCCCGGTACGCGATCACCGTCACCGCCCTGCCGCCCGATCGCGGGGTGACGGGAACCGAGGAGATCGTCTATACCAACAACAGCCCTGACACCTTGAAGAGCCTGATGATCAAGCTCTTTCTCAACGTCCACAAGCCAGGCGCCCCCCGGTTGTGGGGAACCACCGAGAACTACGTGACGTCCGGCGTGCACATCGACGGGTTCGCCGTGAATAGTCAGGCGAGGCCCTGGGGGGACGACTCGCAGACCTTCACCTGGAAGCACGTGCAGCTCCCCACCGCCCTGATGCCCCGGGATTCCATCCGATTGTCGTTCGACTGGCACTACGAGGTCTCCAAGCTGAGCGGCCGCGAAGGCGCCATCGATGCGACCACGTTCTTTCTCGCCTATTTCTATCCGCGGGTCGCCGTGTATGACGATTACAACGGCTGGGACATGATGGACTTCACCGACCTGCAGGAGTTCTACAGCGACTTCAACGACTACGACGTCACGGTGCGAGTGCCCGCCAATTTCGTCGTCTGGGGGACCGGAACCTTGCTGAATGCGGCGGCGGTGCTGCAGCCGGCGTACCTGGAGCGGTTCCAGGCGTCGCTGGGATCGGATCAGACGGTTCGCGTCGCGACCAACGAGGAGCTCGCGGCCAAGAGCGTGACTCAGCCGGGACCGATCAATGCCTGGCACTTCAAGGCCGACGACATTCCCGGACGTGGCCTTCGCCCTGAGCGATCACTACGACTGGGACGCGGCGAGCGTCGTCGTCGACGATGCGACCCAACGCCGCGCCAGCGTGCAGGCCGCGTACAACGACACCGCCGCCGATTACCATCAGATGGTGCAGTTCGGCCGGCACGCGCTCGACTGGCACTCGCACAACTGGCCTGGCGTTCCCTACCCCTACGAGAAGACCACCGTCGTCCAGGGCCTGGCCGGCATGGAGTACCCCATGATGGCCAACG
This sequence comes from uncultured Gemmatimonadales bacterium, assembly GCA_963704015.1. Classification (GTDB taxonomy): domain Bacteria; phylum Gemmatimonadota; class Gemmatimonadetes; order Gemmatimonadales; family GWC2-71-9; genus DATIWD01. The sequence continues at coordinate 349,512 of CAVPGI010000011.1, read as the reverse complement.
ACGAGTCATATGCCGATACCGTCGTCTCCCGGTTCGTCGCCGAGCATGAGATCGCCCACACCTGGTTCCCCTTCTACATGGGGATCAACGAGACCCGGTACGCCTTCATGGACGAAGGCTGGACCACGACCTTCGAGGCGCTCATCGGAAGGGCGGACCTGGGCGCCGACCAGGCGACTAGGTCCTTCCAGGAGTTCCGGGTCAACGACTGGATCCGCGACCCGTCGCCCCTGGAAGACCTGCCCATCATCTCCCCGGCCGACGGACTGACCATCAATGCGTATGGCAACAACGCCTACGGGAAGGCCGCACTCGGCTATCTCGCGCTCAAGGACCTGCTCGGCGATGATCTCTTCCGGCAGTGCCTCCACGCCTTCATGGATCGCTGGCATGGCAAGCATCCCATTCCGTGGGACCTGTTCAACACCTTCAACGATGTCGCCGGGCAGAACCTGAATTGGTTCTGGAGCAATTGGTACTTCAGCAACGGCTATATCGATCTTGCGCTGGCCAGCGTGGCCAAGGCCAAAGGCGGGTATGCGGTCACGTTGGACAACGTCGGCGGGCTGGTGGCGCCGGTGGATCTGGTCGTGACGTACGCGGATGGGAGTACGGACACGGTGCATGAGGCGCCTCGGATCTGGGCCGCGAATCAGAAGCGGGCGACGGCGCTGGTAAGGACCAAGAAGGCCGTGCAGTCGGTTGAGCTGGCCGGCGGGATCTGGGTGGACGCGGACTCGACGAACAACCGGTGGGCGGGGAAGTAGCCGCCTTCCAGCACGCCTTCCTTCCTGTCCACGTAGGATCAGCCAGGATTCAAACCGGGGGGTTCACCCCAGAGGGGCCGACGCCTCGCCGCCGGCCATTGCCATAGCTCGTCAGTCACCTTCCGCGACAATGAAGCGTCCGGCGCTTGACGGTCGTGCGAGCCTGTGCCATCGTGGGAGTCCCCTCTGGCGAGGTCCCGGTCATGATCACCCTTTCCATCAACGGCAAGAGCCACGCGGTCGACGTCCCACCGGACATGCCGCTCTTGTGGGTGCTGCGCGACGCGGTGGGGCTCACCGGCACCAAGTTCGCCTGCGGAGTGGGGCTGTGCGGCGCCTGCACGGTGCACCTCGAGGGCCAGGCGCTCCCCTCCTGTCAACTTCCGGTCTCAGCGGCCGCGGGAAAGCAGATCAGCACCATCGAAGGCCTGTCGGAGGATCGGAGCCATGTGCTGCAGCGGGCCTGGATCGCCGAGCAGGTCCCGCAATGCGGGTATTGTCAATCCGGCCAGCTCATGGCCGCGGCCGCGCTCCTGGCCCGCAGCCCTCACCCCACCGACCGAGAGATCGACCAGGCGATGACGGCCGTCATCTGCCGCTGCGGCACCTACCAGCGCATTCGCCGCGCCATCCACCGTGCCGCGACGGAGGTCTGAATGAGCTCCTCCTTCACGGTCAGCCGGCGAGATCTCCTCAAGGCGGGCGCGGCCGCCGGTGGCCTGCTGATCGGCATCACCCTTCCCGCCACGGCGCGGGTGCCGGCCCGGGCGCCCGGGACCGTCGGCCCCTTCGCGCCGAATGCGTTTCTGCAAATCACCCCGGACGGGGTGGTCACGATCTGGGTGAGCAAATCGGAGATGGGCCAGGGGGTCCGGACCTCCCTGCCGATGATCCTGGCCGAGGAGCTGGACGCCGATTGGTCCCAGGTGCACGTCGTCCAGGCGGACGCCGAGGACAAGTTCGGCAACATGGGCACCGGCGGCAGCATGAGTGTGCAGACGATGTGGGAACCGCTCCGGCGGGCGGGCGCCCAGGCGCGGGAGATGCTGGTGGCGGCCGCGGCGGCGGGTTGGGGCGTCGCGGTGGAGTCCTGCCGCACCGCCGAGGGAGTCGTCATTCACGAGCCGAGCGGCCGCCGGGTGGCCTACGGCGAGCTGGCAGAAAAGGCCGCCGCGGTGCCGGTCCCGGAGCAACCTCGACTCAAGGATCAGAAAGACTTCCGCCTGCTGGGTACTTCGATGCCCCAGCTCGACACTCCCTCCAGGGTGGACGGGACGGCCCGCTACGGGATGGATGTCCGGGTCCCTGGGATGGTCTATGCCTCGATCGCCCGGTGCCCGGTGTTTGGCGGAACCTTGCGGGGATACGACACGGCCAAGGCCCAGGCGGTGCCGGGGGTCAAGAGCGTGGTGGAGATCCCCAACGCGGTCGCGGTGATCGCCGAGAACAGCTGGGCCGCGATGGAGGGGCGGCGGGCGCTGGAATGCCATTGGGATGAAGGGGCGGCGGCCGACTTCGACAGTCCGACCCTGTCTCGGCGCATGCGAGACCGCGCGGTCATGGGTGGGGCGCTGGCGCGGAACGACGGCGACGCGCTGACGGCGGTGGCCAAGAGCCGGCGGGCGCTTGACGTGGTCTATGAGGTTCCCTTTCTGGCCCACGCTCCGATGGAGCCGATCAACTGTGTGGTGGACGCGCGCGCCGACCGGTGCGAGGTCTGGGCGCCCCACCAGGCCCCGGACTGGGCCCGGCGGGAGGTGGCCGACGCGCTCAAGCTCAAGCCCGAGCAGGTACAGGTTCACGTCACTCTGCTGGGCGGCGGCTTTGGCCGGCGATTTCTGCCGGAGGATGTAGTCGAAGCGGCGCACGTCTCACGAGCGGCCGGCGCCCCGGCCAAAGTGGTGTGGACCCGGGAAGACGATCTGCAGCACGACTGGTACCGCCCGGCCAGTGTGCATCGCATGCTGGGCGCGGTGGACCGGAACGGCCGGGCGCTGGCCTGGCTGCACCGGATCGTCGCACCTTCCATCAATGAGCAGCGCTGGCCTGGGTCGGTGAAGAACGGGCTCGACGAAGACGCCTGCGAAGGCGCCACGGGGTTGCCCTACGCCATTCCGAACCTCCGGGTGGAGTACTGCCTGCACCAGACGCCGGTCCCGGTCAGCTGGTGGCGATCGGTGTACCCCTCACAGAACGCCTTTGCCAACGAGTGCTTCCTGGACGAGCTGGCGCATCTGGCCGGTCAGGACCCCCTGGCCTTCCGCAGGACGCTGCTGGCGAAGGAGCCTCGCTACCTGGCAGTGCTCAACCTGGCGGCGGAACAGGCGGGATGGGGAAAGGCGCCTCCGGGCCACGGGCTGGGTCTCGCCATCCACAAGTTCTGGACCGAAACGATCGTGGCCGAGGTGGCGGAGGTGTCAGTGGAAGAGGGGCGGGTCCGGGTGCACCGGGTCACCTGTGCGGTGGACTGCGGATTCGCCCTCAACCCCGACGGGGTGAAGGCGCAGATCGAAGGGGGCGTGGTCTACGGGCTTTCGGCAGCGCTCCATGGTGCCATCACCATCGAGCGGGGCCGGGTCAAGCAGAGCAACTTCCACGACTACCCGGTACTCCGGATGAACGAGATGCCGGAGATCGCGGTGCACCTGGTGCCGAGCGGCGACAAGCCCTTCGGGGTGGGCGAGCCCGGCACTCCGCCCATCGCACCCGCCGTGGCCAACGCGGTGTTTGCCGCGACTGGGAAGCGGGTGCGGGAGCTGCCGATTCGGTTGTAAGCAGTGGGCAATAGGCAGGAGGCAGGAGGCAGTAGGCGAGCCCTGGGGCTCTCGGTCACGTTTGCCAGGCTCTGCGCGGCGCTGGCACCCTCGCGGCCGACCGTACCCGTACAGAATCCCGTCCTCGAAGCCGAAGACGTGGGAGAAGCGGTGCCTCACGCCTGACCGGGGGGCAGCGGAGTGGGTTCACCCGGCTCCCGCCAGGCCTTCCGCACAACGCCGACGGCCGTGGTCGGTCCCAACACCTCGGCGATCACGGTCACGTCGGGGTGGCTAAGGTCCACGCGGGGCCGCGCCCCGTGCCGCTGCTCCAGCGCTGTGAAAAGCGCAGCGCCGATCTCGGCTTCCACGTCCGGCGTGTGGGCCGCGACCCGATGAGCGCCGCGCTTCGCGATCCTGAAGCAGAAGCTGTCGTGCGGCCCCACCCGCTCGCTTCCCACGCGGACCGCGGCCTCGCGGATCGGCTCCAGTTCGCTCTCGACCTCGGCCAGCACGGCGGTCGCATGCCCGATCGAGCCGGCACACGCGCGGCTCGCCATCTCAGCGAGCCCCAGCGCGTCCGCTTCGGTCGCCGCGTCCACGAGCAGCACGCCGAGAAAAAACGAGCGGCGGACGCGAGCCGTGGGCATCGCGCGCCGTAGTTCGTGCAGCGCCTGCCCTGTCTCGTGCCAGCCCCGGCTGGTGACAACGAGCTTCGCCATGGGGGGTCTTCAGCGCCGGGAACGCCGGGCCTCGCCGTACTTCGCCGCCGTTGTCAGGACAGCGAAGCAGAGAAAAGTGCCTACGAACACCATGAGTCTCAATTTGCCAAACTCTGGTGGCGCGCGTGAAGATGGCGTGAGGTGTGGCACAACGTTCCTTGGGGCGCCGGGCTCCGCCTGCACGATCGGGAACGCGCCTCACACGCCGACGCCGTTGCGCACGCTCTTGATGAATCCGGCGAGGACGTGGCCGGTGACGTCGATCCGTTGCGTCCGGTCGGCGAGGGAATGGCCAAAACCACCTCGCTCGCGAGACGTGCATTCTTCGAGACGCTGGGCGCGGAGGAGCCAGGCCAAGGCCACCCGGATGCACCGCTCGTAGGCGCGCACCCGATCGGCGTCGCGTTCGCGGGCGGCGATCGCGTAGGCGTCGTTGAGCCCTTCCACCGCGCAGGCCACCTCCACAGTCGCCTGGCGCGTCGGGTAGCGCTCGATGTCCTCGCAAAACTGCGAGGCCAGGACCCGATCGTGCAGCCCAAAGACATAGTCGCGCACGGCGTTCCGGAGCGGGGCGCGGTGCGTGCTCGGGTGAAGCAGCGCAGCATATTGCGACTGCCAGTTGGCGTAGAAGACGCGAAGATCGGCGGGGACGGCGCCCGGAGGAAACTGATCGCGGTAGTACTCGAAGCCGTGCTCGACGCTGCTCAAGTATCTCGGGTCGTGCACGACCGCGTAGGTCTCCATCAACGCCAACATCGCTTCGCCCGGATACAGTTCGACACCCTCGTCCTCCTCCCTTCCGAAGTAGATCCGGTAGGAGCCGTCCCGCCGCTGCTGGCGCAAGATGCCCTCGGCCAGCGCGACGATCTTCCCCTCGCGGTCGGGAAGACTGGAGGCGAGGAGGGCGAGGATCATGAAGGCGCTATGGGCGATCCCGGATGGTTCTCCGAGGTGATGCGGGTCAAGCACGAGAGCGCCGTCGCGGCTGACGAGGTAGCCGGTGTAGTGGCTGAGAGAACGCTCGACCAGAGGGAGCAAATCGGATCGAGCCAGGAACCGGCTCAGGAGTTCAACATCCCAGATCGAAGCGATGTCGCGGATGGGGCTCCCGTTCGCGATGGCCACGTCCCGTTCCGGATCGTAGGTGTAAACCAGCCGTCCGGTCCCCGGTGAGATCATCCCCTGGTACCAGTCGAAGATGAGGGCGAGCCGTTCGGTCAGCCTGATCGGCCCTGTTCCCCCCGGCGGCGATCCGTGCCGTGACCTGTGGGCGGGCATCTAGGAGTTCCAGCCGAGGACCAGAGCGCCATCGGCCGCACGCTCGATCGAAGATCCGAATGGCGCGCTGATCCGCGCAATCGTTTCCTCCAGCCAGCGGACGTCGGCGGCAGCCGGGCGGTGAAGGCTGAGCTTCCTGATCCGCATTGGAACCATGCGGAGCCGGACGAGCTCGCCTGAAACCCGGTCCAGCGTCGCGAAGTACATCAGGGTCAAGTCGTCCCGGAACTCGGCATACCCGGTGATCCCCTCGTAGTCGTCGATGAAGTCGCCGCAGCCGTAAAGAATCAGGTGGTTCCGGTAGACCTCGATGGGCCGGACGTGATGCGACGAGTGGCCGTGGACGAGGTCCACTCCTCCGTCGATCAGCCAGTGCGCGAACCGGACCAACGACTCTGGAACCTCGTACCCCCAGTTGCTCCCCCAGTGGATGGAGACGACGACGAGATCGCCCGGGTGCTTCACCCGGCGAACGCGCTTCCCGATTTCCGCGGCGGTCGTCTCGGACAGGTCTGCCAGGACGTCGACGCCCGCCTCGTGCTCGGTCGCCGCCCAGCTCCGCGGAATGCCGCTCGTCAGGGAGCCGAAGCCAAAGACGATGAGCCGGCCCCCGCCATCCAGCTCGATGGATGCGGGCCGGCGCGAGTCCCTGAGGGTCCTGCCGGCACCGGCGACCTTGATTCCGGCACTGGTGAGCGTCGCGACGGTCTCGACGAGGCCGGCCCTGCCCCAGTCGAGCACGTGATTGTTGGCCAGCACCGCGATATCGATCCGGGCGGCGGTCAGGCACGCCACGTTCTCCGGGTGCATGCGGTAGTGCACCTCTTTGCCCTTCCAGTAGTCCCCGGATCGCGTGATGCTGGTTTCCAGATTGATCAGCCGCACCTCGGGTTTGACGCGCTCGAGCTCGGCGAGCGCATCGCCCCAGCTGTACCCGGGCGGCACGGACCGGGGAATCTCGCCGCTCACCGCCTCGGCGAGCGACACGTAGGTCGCGGCATCCACAACCGACGGTTCGTACAGACGGGGGTCGCTCGGATGGGGTAGGATTTGGTCGACTCCTCTGCCGGTCATGACATCGCCACAGAGGAATACGGTCGGGAGGTGCGCGTGCATGGCCGGAGGCTCGTCTGCAGTTCCAACTCGCGGAGTCAGCTAGAGAGCATTCTCTCCCGATCAAGCGTTTCTGGAGTCTCTAGAACACGCGCTGGTAGCAGTCCGCAGCCAAGTGGAACAATCCCACCTACGGTAATTGGCTGGCCCCGCTCTGTCTCTTATCCCCCCACCTGCTTGACGCCCTTTTTCTTCGGTGTATATTCGGTATCCCGAATAGACGCCGAACCGGTGCCATGCCCCCTGCCCTCCCCCCAACCCCGGACCCCCGGACCGACCGTAACCAGCTGATCTACAACCTGATCCGGGTCTGCCCCGAGTGCGCCGGCCCCATCGTCCGGAACTCGGGCTGCCTCCACTGTGCCCAGTGCGGGTGGGGGAGGTGCGAGTGAAGCGGGAGAACGGGGGAACGGGAGAACGGGAGAACGGGGCTCCGAGTCGGGAGCTAGGAGCTGGGAGCTGGGAGCCTGGCGGGGCCGGGCACTCGGTGCGCGAGCTCACTCCCAGCTCCCTCCAACTACCGCTCCTAGCTCCTAGCTCCCAGCCCCCAGCTCTCCTCGACAGCCGGGCTCGCGGCACCACGTTCCTGAACCTGCCCGTACGCTCGGTGCTCAACACGCCCGCCTCCACCGGCATGGGGTTCTGGTCGCTCAACCCCTACGTCGGCTGTGAATTCGGCTGCACCTACTGCTACGCCCGGGATACGCATCGTTGGAGGATGGAGCGGTTGAATAGAAGCTGGGAGCTGGGAGCTGGGAGCTGGGAGCTAACCGAAGACTCCCGTTCTCCTGTTCCCCCGTTCTCCCGTTCTCCCTTGCCCGCCTGGGAAGCATTTGAGCGCCAGATATTAGTGAAGAGCGGCGTCGCCGAGGTGCTGACTCGGACCCTGGATCCCGCCAAGCTGGCCGGCTGCACGCTGGTCATCGGCACCGCCACCGATCCCTACCAGCCGGCCGAGCGGCGGTTCCGGCTCACCCGGGGAGTGCTCGAGGCCTTGCTGGGCTACCGCGGTCTCTCGATCGGATTGATCACCAAGTCGCCCCTGGTGGTGCGGGACCTCGATCTGCTCCAGCAGCTGGCCCGCCGCCACGAGGTGAGCGTCAACATCTCGCTCTCGACCCTCGACGCGCCGGCTGCTCCGCCGGATCGAGATGCGGTCCCCGGTGCCGCGGGTCCGCCTGGAGGCGCTCCGGAAGCTGACCCAGGGCGGGATTCACGCCGGGCTCCTGATCGCGCCGATCCTCCCGGGGCTCACCGACGACCGGGCCGGACTCTCGGCCCTGATGGCGGCGGGGAAGGCGGCGGGCGCGTGCTACGTGGTGGGGTCGGCGCTCCGACTCGGGCCCGCGGCGCGGCACCGCTTCCTTCCCTACCTGGAACGCGAATTCCCCGAGCTGGCCGAGCGCTACCGGCGCCGCTACGATGGACGCCACTCCGCCGGCCGCGACTACACGGCGGCGCTCTCCCGCCGGCTCCAGGCTCTCCAGCGGGAGCACGGCTTCCCGGTGGAGGAGGGGAGGAGACGACGGCAACAACTCGAGGGGCCGACGCCGGACGAAGCCGCGGTCGATGAGCAGGGCGTTTTGTTCAGTGGGGAACGGGGAAGAAGGCATCGGGCATCAGGCATCAGGCATGGCGGTAGAGGAGAAATTGCTCGGACCGTGAATAGGCCCTCGGGATGACCGCCTGGCTTCCCTTGTGCCGATGCCCGTTGCCTGTTCCCCCCTTGCCCGTTGCCCGATGCCCGATGCCAATCCCCCTGCCCTCACCTGACAGAGGAGAACCCATGCAAACCGGTCAGATCGACTACATCGAGTTCCCGGTAGCCGACGTGGCGAAGGCCAAGCGGTTCTACGGCGACGTCTTCGGCTGGACCTTCGAGGACTACGGACCCGATTACGCGAGCTTCGCCGACGGACGCATGAGCGGCGGGTTCAACGCCGAGCCGCCGGCGCGCCCCCGCGGCTCGGGATCACTGGTGATCATCTACGCCGCCGAGCTCGAGGCCATGGAGAAGAAGGTGACCGGAGCCGGCGGCACCATCGTCCGCCCCATCTTCAGCTTCCCCGGCGGCCGGCGATTTCACTTCGCCGATCCCAGCGGGAACGAGCTGGCGGTGTGGAGCGATAAATAGAGTACTGAGTACTGTCCCCCCTCATGCTCCATCGTTCCGTGGTCTTCATCGACCCCCCCGCCTTCTGCACCACGCTGGAAGGCCTGGTCGCGCCCGCGCTCCGGAGCCGGCCGCTGGCCGTCGCGGCCCCCGGCGCCGACCGGGCCACGGTGCTGGCGCTCTCCCCGGAAGCTCGGCTGGCGGGGATCGCCCGGGGCATGGCGGTGCACCGGGCCCGGAAGGTCTGCCCCGACCTGATCCTGCTGCCGCCCAATCCTCGGCTCTACGCCCGCGCCTCGCGGGCCCTGCACGAGATCTTCCGGCAATACGCGCCGGTCATCGAGCCCAAAGGCTACGGCCACGCCTTTCTCGACCTGACGGGGACCGCCGGGCTGTTCGGGCCGCCGGTGGACGTCGCTTCCCGCATTCAGCGTGAGGCACAGGAGCGGGTCCGGCTGCCGGTCTCGGTGGGTGTGGCCACCAACAAGCTGGTGAGCCAGGCTGCCACCACCGTGGCCAAGGAAGAAACCGCCGGAAGCCGGAGCGACGCGTCGTGGCCGATCCTGCAGGTCCCGCTGGGCGGCGAAGCGATGTTCCTGGCTCCCCAGCGCGTCGAGGTCCTGCCGGATCTGGGCCCCAAGACTCTGCAGCGTCTCGACGACTATCAGCTCGAGCTGATCGGAGACGTGGCCGCACTGGAGGAGCGACAGGTCTGCGCGGTCTTTCCCTCGGAAGGGCCGATCCTGCTGGCCCGGGCTCGAGGCGTCGATCCCCGGCCGGTCTTGCCGCCCGAGCGCAAGGCGGAGTTCCGCGCCACCCACACCCTGGCCAGCGACACCAACGACCTCGGCCTGCTCCACGCACTGCTGCGCCGGCTCGCCGAGCAGCTCGGCCACCGGCTGCGCCTGCGGCAGCTGGTGGCCCGGCGGCTGACGGTGTCGCTGGCCTACGCCGATTACGCCACCGCCCGGCAGAGCCTGCCGCTGGTCATGGAGACCGGAACGCTCGACATAGAGCTGTGGGACGCGGCGCGGCGCGCGTTCACCCAGGCCAATCGGCGCACCGTGGCCCTTCGCGCCGTCGGGGTGAAGGTGGATCGGTTTCTGGAAGCCGACGTGCAGATGGATCTGTGGGCCTCACCCCCTAACCCCCTCTCCACACATGTGGAGAGGGGGGAGGAGGTGAGGCTCCAAGACGCAGTAGATCGGATCCGGAAGCGTTGGGGATGGAAAGCGGTCCGAGCCAGTGCATGAACATCGTTCCCCCTCTCCACGTAGTGGAGAGGGGGACAGGGGTGAGGCTAGAGAGGGGGTCAGGGGGTGAGGTGGAGGCAGGGGTGAGGAAAGAGCGTGAGTGACCAGGGGACAGGAGCCGGGGGATGGGGCTACCAGGTCAACACCACCTTGCCGAACGTCTCGTCCCGCTCCATGACGATGTGCGCCTCGGCGAGGTCGTTCATCGGGTAGCTGGCCCCGACGACCGGATGCAACAGCCCCTGACTGAACCAGGGGAGTACCCGCTCGGTGAACTCATGGACCAACGGAGCCCGCTCATCGAGCCCTCGCGATCGCATCACGCTGCCGATCACCTCCAACCGCTTGTGGACGAGCGGCGTGAGATCCACCGTGGACCGGGTCCCCGCCAGGAAGCCCAGCAGGATGAGCCGGCCCCGCGGGGCCAGGACCTCGAGATTGTCAGCGAAGGCGGGGCCGCCCAGCATGTCGATCACGATGTCCATCGGCTGGCCGACCGCCTCGGGAAATCGCACGGCGCTGGTGTCGATCGCGTGCTCGAGTCCGTAGGCCTTGGTGCGCTCCAGTTTGGCGGCGGTGCGGGAAGTCCCCCAAACGGTGGCGCCCAGCTGGCGCGCGAGCTGTACGGCGGCGGTGCCGACGCCGCTACCCACGGCATGAATCAGGACCCGTTCGCCACCCTGCAGGCGCCCCCGGGTAACCAGCGCGTCGTAGGCGGTAAGAAAAGCTTCGGGAATGGCGGCCGCCTCGGAAAAAGAAAGGCCGTCGGGGATGGGCAGCGCCTCGTGCTGTGTCACGACCACGGCTTCCGCGTGGGCTCCGCCGCCCACCAGCCCCATGACCCGGTCGCCCGGGTGCCAGCGGGTGACCCCGGGCCCCACGACGTCGACTTCGCCGGCGTATTCGAGGCCCGGGATGTCGGCCGGCCAGCCGGGCGGAGCCGGGTAGCGTCCCCGGCGCTGCAGGATATCGGCCCGATTGAGGCCCGCGGCCCGCACCCGAACGCGGATCTGGTCGAGTCCAACGTCCGGCGTGGGCACCTCGCGGAGCTGGATGACTTCGGGTCCGCCCGCGGCGGTGTAGACGGCGGCACGCATGACGGATAAGGTAAGCGGTTGGCGGTGAGCGGTAAGCCATTCCCACATTCGGAGATGTTACCGTGCCCCTATTCAGTCCTCAGTCCTCAGTCCTCAGTCCTGAATCGCCCTCGGCCTCCACTCAGTACTCAGTACTCAGCACTCAGTACTGTCTCTTATGACCTACTGCGACGTCGCCCCCGGACACGAATGGCACGGCCCCTATCACGACCGGGAGTACGGTTTCCCCCTGTCGAGCGACGCCGAGCTGCTCGAGCGCCTGATGCTGGAGGTCAACCAGGCCGGGTTGTCCTGGCTCACCATCCTCAAGAAGCGCGAGGCTTTCCACCGCGCCTTCCAGGGATTCGACCCGGAGATCGTGGCCCGCTATGGCGCGCGGGACCGCCGACGCCTCCTGGCCGACGCGGGCATCATCCGCAACCGGCTCAAGGTGGATGCCGCCATCGCCAATGCGCGTACGGTTCTCGAGCTTCGGGAGAGCCACGGCTCCTTTGCCGGGTGGCTGGCTACCCATCACCCCCGCTCCAAGCCGGCCTGGGTGACGCTCTTCAAGGAGACCTTCCGGTTCACCGGCGGCGAGATCGTGGGCGAGTTCCTGATGAGCATCGGATACCTGCGAGGGTCCCACGTGCCCAGTTGTCCGGTGTACCGGGAGATTGCTACCCTCAACCCACCCTGGATGCAGCAGGGAACAGGGAAAGGGGAACGGGGAACGGGCCGATAAATACGGCGAGAATGAACCCGTTCTCCCGTTCTCCCGTTCCCCGTTCTACCGTCTCCCATGTTCACCCACCTCCACGTCCACACCCACTTCTCCTTCGGCATCGGGGTCTCCAGCCCCGAGGTGCTGATCGCCGCGGCCGCCGCGCGGGGATTCAGGACTCTCGCCTGCACCGATACCAACGGCGTCTATGGTGCGGTGGAGTTCCAGCAGACGGCGGAAGCGGCGGGCGTCCGGCCCATCCTGGGCGCGCATCTCGTCTCGGGGGAGAGGAAACGGTGGCGCTCGCCACCGACGAGGAGGGCTGGGCCGCGCTCTGCCGAGCGATCACCGAGGTCCACTGGTCGGAGGAGCAGTCGGTCAGGCTTTCCTCGCTGCTCGCTGCCGACCGCCCAGGATTGATCCTGATCTCCCGCGACATCGGCTTCCTGGAGCGGATCTGCCGCTCGAGCGGACCCGATGACCTCTACGGCGAGCTCCGACCGGGGAAGGAGCGCCATCAGGTCCAGGCCGCCGCGCGCCGCCTGGGATTGCCGATGGTGGTTACCGGCGCCGTCGCCTTCGCGCATCCGGAAGACTGGGCGCGCCATCGCCTGCGCCGCGCCATCGCCCTGAATGCCGCCCTATCCGCCCTGCCCGCCCGGGAGGTGTGGTCCCGGGATGGCTGGCTCCGCCCGGTTGAAGACCTCGCCCGCCACTTCCCCGACAGCCCGGAGGCGCTCCGCGCCAGCGAGGAGATCGCCGAACGGTGCCGGTATCGCATTCCCATCGGACGCACCGTAGGGCCGCGGATCGCGATGCCCGACGAGTCCCTGGCCCGCCTGCGGGCCCTGGCCTACGCCGGCGCGGAGCGTCGTTACGGCACCGTGGCCCCTCTGACCCGGGACCGGCTCGAGCACGAGCTGGCCATCATCGGCCAGAAGGCGTTCGCCGACTACTTCCTGGTGGTGAAGGACATCGTCGATCACGGTCCCACGCACTGCGGCCGCGGCTCCGTCGCCAACTCGGTGGTGAGCTACTGTCTCGGCATCACCCACGTGGAGCCGTTGGAAGCGGGGCTCCTCTTCGAGCGCTTCCTCAATCCCGAGCGGAAGGACCCGCCGGACATTGACCTCGATTTCCCCTGGGACGAGCGCGACCGGGTGCTGGCCTACGTCTTCGAGCGCTACCCCCGGCCGATGGCCGCGATGGTCGCCAACCACAACTGCTTCCGTCTGCGGGGAGCGCTGCGGGAAGTGGCCAAGGCCCACGGCCGGCCTCCGGGGGAGATCCGCGAGATCACCCGCCGCTTCCCTTGGTTCAGCGACGACGAGTCGCTGGCGGAGCTGCTCGCCTCCCACCCCAACTTTCAGGGGCTTCACCTTTCCACCGTCTGGCAGGAGCTGGCGGCGCAGGCCCAGCCCCTGGTCGGCACTCCGCGACATCTGTCGCTGCATCCGGGCGGCGTGGTCCTGGTCCCCACCGCGCTGACCGACTACGTCCCGATCGAGCCGGCCACCAAGGAGCTGGAGGGGTATCCCGATCTCACGGTTCCGGTCATCCAGTTCGAAAAGGACGGAGCCGAGGACGCCGGCCTGGTGAAGATCGATCTACTGGGCAATCGGTCGCTGGCGGTGATCCGCGACGCCATCGCCGAGGTACGGGTGCATACCGGCCGCGCCATCGACTACACCACCGACGACCCCGACGACGACCAGGACACCCGCGCGCTGTTCCGCACCGGGCAGACCATGGGGGTCTTCTACACCGAATCGCCCGCGTCCCGATTGCTGTGCGCCAAGTCCCGGGCCGAGACCTTCGAGCTGCTGGTGCTCAACACCAGCATCATCCGGCCGGCCTCGAACCGCTTCATCCGCCTCTACCTCGAACGGCTGCACGGGAAACCGTACCAGCCGCTCCATCCTTCGTTGCGGGACTGCCTGGCCTCGACCTTCGGCGTCATGGTCTACCAGGAGGACGTGGTGAACGTGTGCGCCGTCTTCGCGGGGATGCCGCTCGCCACCGGAGACGGGCTCCGCAAAGCGCTCTCCAAGAAGCGCCCCGGCAAGCAGCTCGCCTCCTACGCCGTGGAGTTCTTGGCCGGCGCGGCAGGACTGGGGCGCGACCCGGACGTGGCCCGGCAGGTCTGGGAGATGGTGATGTCGTTCGCGGGCTACAGCTTCTGCAAGGGACACTCCTGCTCCTACATCCGCGTGGCCCAGCACTCCTGTTATCTGCGGGCCCATTACCCCGCCGAGTTCATGGCCGGCGTCCTGGCCAACGGGGGCGGGTTCTACCATCCCTTCGCCTACGTGGCGGAAGCCATGCGCATGGGCCTGACCGTGCGGCCACCCGACATCAACGCGAGCGAGGAGCGGACCACCGGCTGCGACCGCGAGGTCCGGATCGGGTTCCAGTTCGTGAAGGGGTTGTCGGCCACGGCGGTCAGGAGGATTGTCGATTGCCGAATGTCGAATGCCGAGGGTTTTGAGGCCTCATTCGGCATTCGGCATTCGGCACTCGGCAATCCCTACACCTCTCTTCCGGATGTCGCCTCGCGCACCGGCCTCGCCGCCGAGGACCTGCGGCTCTTGATCAAGGTCGGGGCCCTGGATTCGGTTGCCCATGGCTGGACCCGGCCCATGATGCTCTGGTGGGTGGACGGCCAAGAGCGGGGAACGGGAGAACGGGAGAACGGGAGAACGGGCCCCTCCACCCCCATTCCCCGTTCCCTGTTCCCCATTCCCGGTTCCCCTGCGAGCTTACCCGCCCTGCGCGAATACTCCATCGAACGAAAGCGCCGCGAGGAATACGAGCTCCTCGGCTTCACCACCGATACCCATCCGATGCGGCTCCATGCCGACCGTCTCCGGCGCTTCCGTTTGTGCCGGAGCACCGAGCTCGATCGTCACGTAGGGGAATCGGTCCTGCTCACGGGCCTGCTCACCACCGCCAAGCCCGTCCACACCGTCCAGGACGAGCCCATGGAATTCGCTACCTTCGACGACGGTGATGGGCTGATCGAGACGGTCCTCTTCCCGCAGCTCTACCGTGAGCGGGGTCACGTCCTGTTCGACCAGGGACCGTTCATCTTTCGAGGGAAGGTGGAGGAGGAGTTCGGGGCAGTGACGGTGACCATTACCCAGCTGGACCGGCTGGAGCGGATGCTGGAGCGAGTCGAGCGGCAGGGCCATCGCGCTTCGACGTCGACCCTCGACTCCTGACTCTCGACGTTCGGCCGGCCGAGGAGGTTCAGTCCATGAAGGTTCTGACCCGGGTGGCTGGGTGTGGGGTGGCGGCCCTCGCGGCCATGTCCTCCACGAACTGCGCTTCAAGCGGGGTCTCGTTCTTTCCCCCCGATTCTTCGCTGGCGCTCGCCCTGGTCGCCCAGGGTCTGAACTTCCCTCTGTACCTCACCACCCCGCCCGGTGATACCGCCCGCCTGTTCATAGTGGAAAAGGGCGGAGCCATCAAAATCATCCAGCACGGACAGCTGCTGCCGACTCCGTTCCTGAACATCAGCGGCAAGATCAGCAACGGTGGCGAGCAGGGGTTGCTCGGGTTGGCCTTCTATCCCGACTATGCCACGAGCGGCCGCTTCGTAGTGAGCTATACCAGCCCCGTGGGAACCCAGGCTGGGGGAACCTCGGTCATCGCCGGGTATCACGTCTCCGCGGATTCCAACCTCGCGGATCCCACCGAATCGGTGATCCTCACGCTCGACCAGCCCTACACCAACCACAATGGCGGGATGGTGACCTTCGGCCCAGATGGCATGCTCTATATCGGCTTTGGAGACGGCGGCAGCGCCGGTGATCCGCAGCGGCACGGGCAGAATCGAGGCGACCTCCTGGGTTCCCTGCTCCGAATCGACGTAAGCGGCGCGAGCGGGTACACGGTCCCCGCCGACAATCCTTACGTCGGTATGGCCGGCCTGGCTCCGGAGCTGTGGGACTACGGTCTTCGCAATCCCTGGCGTTTTAGTTTCGACCGGGACAACGGGGACCTCTACATCGGTGACGTGGGACAGGGCGCTCGGGAGGAGATCGACGTGTCCCTCGCGGGCGCCCAGGCCGGCGTGAATTACGGGTGGAACATCATGGAGGGGATAGGCTGCTACAACGCAGGGTCCTGCAATCAGACCGGCCTCACGCTTCCGATCGTGGACTACTCCCATGCCGATGGCTGCTCCGTCACCGGAGGATACGTCTA
Source organism: uncultured Gemmatimonadales bacterium (assembly GCA_963704015.1). GTDB lineage: Bacteria > Gemmatimonadota > Gemmatimonadetes > Gemmatimonadales > GWC2-71-9 > DATIWD01. The sequence continues at coordinate 333,504 of CAVPGI010000011.1, read as the reverse complement.
TCGCGGCAGTCAGGCTCCAGCTGCCGATGGGGTCTACTTCTACAGCGACTATTGCTCGGGGTGGGTTCGGAGTTTCCGATATCAGGCGGGTCAAGCCGTGGAGCAGAGCGACTGGCCGCTTCTCTCGCCGAGAGATAACGTGCCCAGCTTCGGCGAGGATGCCAACGGAGAGCTCTATGTGCTGGCCGCCTCGGGACGCGTCTACCGGGTCGTGCCTCGCTGATGGTGGCGGCGACTGGCGGCGACCGGTTCCATGGATCAGATTATCGTCTGATGCGCCGCGTGCGACTCGGTCTCTCTCCCGCCCGGGCGTTGGCCTTTGCGCCCTACCTGGCAGTGGCGTCGCTGACCGCCACCCCCGCCCAGGATTCTGCCCCGTTTCCGCTCAACGGCTACGACGTCACCTACTTCAACTCCGAGCAATGGGTGGAGACCAATGTTTCCGTCACCGAGGATGGTGAGATCAAGGGAGAGGTGATCCTCTGGAACCAGCAGGTGACCGACTTGTGCGGTCAGGTCGTGTTCGCCATCGAGAACGCTTCCGGCAAGGTCCTCACCTATTTCGGCGGCGCCTCGGGGTGCATCCGCGGGAAGGGGGCTCGTGAAGCGACCATCCACAAGTCCTTCAAGGTGAAGGGGCAGGTGCACCCGAACTATCTCGTCGGTGCCACGCAGGTGCAGGCCCGGGCCATTCCTGATAATAAGGCACCAATTACACCCGACCTGATCCGGCATCTCTTTCCTCCGGGAGCACACCGCAACCAATCCTGATGCACGCCAGCTACGTTTCCGGACATGTCGCAGCCGGCCGCCCCCGATTTCGCCGCCCTCGCGGCAAGGATCCCCGCCAGCATCCGTTTCGGCACGTCGACCTGGAATTACCCCGGGTGGAAGGGGCTGGTCTACCACCTGGACTATCCCGAGCGCAGTCCTTCGGCGCGCATGCTCGAGGAATACGCGCGGTTCCCCCTGTTTCGCACCGTTGGCATCGATTCCAGTTTCTACGGCCCCCCTACGCCGGCCACGCTGAGCCGCTACGCCGCCCACCTGCCCCCCAGGTTCCCGTGCGTCAGCAAGGTGTGGGATCGGATTACCGTCCACACCTTCGTGAAGGCACGCTACCCCACGAGGGCTGGCGAGGAGAACCCCGAGTTCCTCGACGCGGGCGTATTTCTCAGGGAGGTCTACGAGCCCTATGCCCTGCACTTCGCGGAGCACACCGGCCCCTTCGTGTTCGAGTTCCAGGCCATCGCCCGGATGAGTGCTCAGGAATTCGCCGATCGGCTGGATGGATTTCTGGCCCAGCTGCCACGCGAGGGGCGCTACGGCGTGGAGGTTCGGAACCCGGAGTTTCTGAGTCCGCCCTATCTGGCGGTGCTCCGGGAGCACAATGTGGCCCACGTGTTCAACGCCTGGACCCGGATGCCCTCCATCGGGGAACAGGTCGCGACCCCCGGGGTGTTTACCGCGCCGTTCGTCGTCGCTCGCGCCCTGCTGCGCCCCGGTCGGCCCTACGCGGAGGCGGTGGAGGCCTTCGCTCCCTATGACCGGATTCGGGAACCCAATCCCCAGCTGCGAGGCGATTTGGTGGAGCTGATTCGGCGCGCACTGGCGCTCAGAATTCCGGCTTATGTCCTGGTGAACAATCGGGCGGAGGGGAATGCGCCCCTCACCATCGCGGCAGTCGCGGGGTTGTTGGCGGCGGGAAGTGAATCAGGTGGAGCGGAGATGGGCCAGCCGGCGCCTGTCTAGTCGGCGGCCGTTCGTTTGGACGGCTTCCGGCGCTTGGCCACGGGACGGCGACGACGCGGACCTTCGCGGTCGGGCGCCTGAGCCGTTTCATGCGCCACCCGGGCCAGCCTGAAGGCACGAGCAACGCCGTCGGTCCCCCCCAGACTGACTTCGACCCAGCGTCCGTACGGCGCGTTTTCCCCGGTCAGAAAGGGGCGCGCCAGCTTCGCCCCCAGGACTTCCTGGCGCTCCGCCTCCGGCAGCTTCAGGACGATGACCTCGTCCAGCAGGAACGCGAACATCCGCTGCCGAGTGAAAAACGCGTCGGCCCCGAACATGCGCTTCGAGGCGACGTCGGGCAGGCTCCGCACCGCGGCGTTGATGAACTCGTGGGCGTCGTTCTTCGATGGCGCCATACCCGCCAGGTCTCCCTGAACAAGGCGCGACAAGATACCGCGTTGATGCCGAAGGCGCTATTGCCCGAACAGCACCCGTACGCGGAAGAGTTCCACTCGTCAGGGGTGCAGCATTGAGGCCACCGGGTCGGCCTTGTCGCTACAGGAGATACAACGGCGGTTAGGAGCGGGAAGCGGTCAGGCTGTGGAGGCTTTGCTCCAGATCGACTCCGGAGAGAGCGCAGAGTTGGGAGAGAGTTTCCCCGATCTTGTTGTTGGGCGTGGACGCTCCGGCGGTGACGCCGATCACCTGCGCCCCTCGAAGCCACCCCGCCTCCTCGATCTCCTCCTGCCGGCTGGGCCCCTGATGGCGCACCCGGCCAGTGGCGAGGTCGATGGCCTGGGCGTCCTCGATATGAAAGGTCCGAACGCCCTTGGATCGGCACAGGGCCGCGAGGTGAGTCGTGTTGCTCGAATTGTATCCCCCGACCACGATCATCACGTCGAGCGGATCCTGAAGCAGCTGCTCTACCGCGTCCTGGCGTTCCTGAGTCGCCGAGCAGATGGTATCGAAGGTCCGAAAATGATCGGCGAGATTGGCCTCCCCGTAACGGCGGGCCATGCTGGCCCCGAATTCCCGGGCGATCGCCAGCGATTCGCCGGAAAGCATCGTGGTCTGATTGGCCAACCCCACACGCACCAGATCGTGCGCGAAATCGAACCCCTCGCTGGTCGCGCCCGCGAACCGCTCGGCTAACGGCCCCGGAGCCCCGTCCCGATCGATGAAGTCACACACCTGCCGGGCCTCGGCCATGTTGAACACCACCAGGTAGCGCCCCCTCGGGTGTTTCGTGACCTGGCTCGCGGTCGCCTTGGTCTCCTCGTGGTAATGCTTGCCGTGGATGATGGCGGTGAACCCGTCCCGCGCGTAGGCGTCGACCCGCTTCCAGACGTTGAGGACCGAACCGCAGGTGGTGTCTACCAGCACGCAGCCCAGCGCTCGCAACCGCTCGAAATCCTTCACCGTCACCCCGAACGCCGGCAGAATGACGACATCCTCGGAGGTCAGGCCCGAGAAGTCGAACTCCCCGCCGGCGCCGCGCGACATGATCTCGATGCCCATCTGGCGGAGCTTGTCGTTGACGTGCGGGTTGTGGATGATCTCTCCCACCAGATGGAGCGGGCGATCCGGGAACTTCCGGCGAGTCTCGTAGGCGTACTCGACGGCGCGATCGACTCCGTAGCAGAAGCCGAATTCGCGGGCCAGACGGAACGTCAGGTGGCCGGCCGTCAGGCGATAGTCGTTGGCCTTAACCGCCTGAACCACCGCGCTATGGTAGTCGGCGGTGAGCTGGCCTTCGATCGCGGACTTGAGCCCGAAGCCCTTGCGGAAGTAACTGCTCTCCATGCCGTTCAGCGTCCTCCCGAGTCACGGACCGGCCGAAGCGAGTCGGCCGGGCACGCCGCGGCGGTGGTGTCGATCGAAGGGACCGCGAAAGTGCCCCTCAGATCGAGCGTGGCCTCCCCGCCGATTTCCCGCATCCGTAAGGTAAACCGGCCGACCCAACCGCCGTCCTTGGCCTGCATCGTCACGAGGCCGGAGTCGCCCTGAAAGCCATGGACCGCTGCTTCCGAGAACCAGCGGGCCGCGACCGCCGCCGTGGGGCCGGCTCCGGCCGGAGGGACATTCCCGGCCACAGGGTACGGACCAGGCACCGGCTGGTCGGGCACGTACAAACCGATGGCAACCCCGGTGTCCCCCGCGACCGCGGTCACCTCCAGGAGTCCCAATCGCGGGCACCACACGGCCTGCGCCGGAAGCTCCGCCTTCCCCTGCTCGCCGGCGCCGCTCCAGTTCGCCTCCAGTCGTCCCCCGCCACTTTTCCGCCCGGCGTCACATCCCACCATCGCCCAGAGAGCCAATCCCAACCAACCCACCGAGATCCGGCGTCGCCTCATCCCGCCAGACCGAGTTGGGCCCGGGCCTCCTCGACGCCGAGGACAAACGGCCGCAACCGCTCGATCACGCCGGGCGGGAGCGGGCGAGACTTGAGGGTGGACCGTTCGGTGCACACCAGGACCAGGTGTCCGTGCGCGCTGAGGCGCCCGGTTGCGCTATGGATGACGTCGAAATTGAGGGTGATGGACTTGTTCCCAATGCGGCCGAAATACGCCGCGACCTTCAGTTGATCGTCGAGGCGAGGCGGATAGTGGAACTCGGTGTGGACCTGGACCCGGGGCAGATAGATGTCGAATTCCCCGAACATTGTGCTATAGGGCAATCCGGCGGCCCGGAACAATTCCGTCTCCGCGAGCTCGAAAAGCCGGACATAGGAGCCGTAGAAGATGATGCCCGCCAGGTCCACGTCCGACCAGCGGACATACTCCTCGATGACGAAGGGATGGGGCGACATGGGCGGGAAGCTAGTCGTCCTCCCCGGAACGGGGAACCAGGGCCAACTGCCGCTGCGCCGGCCGTCATCGTGGCGCCATCAAAGCCATGTCCACCCGAACCCCCCCGATCCCCGGGTTGAAGGCGTGGCTCAGGTCAATCCTGATCAGGCCCCGGAGCAACGAGACTCCGGCGCCACCTCCCACCAGGATCGGTGACTGCGTCAATTGGTCCGCCGCGGCGGCCTGGCCCGCATCCGCGAACAGCACCGGTCGGATCCAAGATCCGATCGGCGCCCAGTCGGCTTGGAATGCCCACAGGGCCTGGCCGCGCTGATACCCGTAGTCGAAACCGCGGACCGTCTGGCGACCGCCCGCACGGAAGTCGGTCTGGGGCAGGCCGGGAGACGTGGTGATCCCGGCCTTGAGACTGAGCATCAGGTCCCGACCGCCCCGCCCAATCGGTTGCCGCCACTCCCCGAAGGCCCGCCCGGTGGTCGGGGTCTCCCCCAACCAGCCTTCGGCCCCGATCAACCAGCGGGACCGGCCCAGCCGGCCGTCCAATCGGGCACTGAGAACGCCGAAGGTACCGTCCTGAATGGCAGTGTTGGCGGGAAAGTCGCCTGAGCCGCCCAGCAGGTCGTTGAGCCCCGAATGGCTCTCGGTCGTGACGCTGGAGGCGTCCTCCACCCGCGCGCTGATGGCCAAGTCGAGCCCGCGGCTCAGCGAGTGGTCCAGCGTCACCGACCCTCCCTGTGCCAAGTAGTAGTCCGCGTCGTCGTGGGCGGTGAACGCCGCGTTGAGCGAGTTCCCGAACGAAAGCCCTCGGCTGAAGGGGTCGACCTCGCGGAGATCGCGGTAGCCGCTGAACGTCCACCGCCCTCCCGGCGCATCGTAGATGGCATCGAGGCCCGCGAGCACCCGCTGGTCGCTGAACCCGTAGCGCACCAGGCCGCGAAGCGACCAGAAGGCGCTACCCTTAATGCGGTAGCGATATCCGATGCCGAGGGACGGACCCTGTACCCGGTTGTATCGGAAGAGATCGGCGAGCCGTTGATAGTTGAATCCCGCGCGCGGCACCCCGCTCAATTCGCTCGGCAGTCCGTCGACCGTTCGGGCGAGGTCCTCCTGCACCTCCCGCACCCGCCGGGCGGTGGCCGGGTCGGAATCCATCTCGAGGGAATCGCCCCAGGCCGTGTACTGCCCGAGCGAGTCGTTGGGCGGCCGGAGGATCTCGTAGCGCCCGTTGGCCCAACGGCCGGCATAGTCCCGGGCCTCCATGTCCTCCGACTTCTTCTTGCCCTCGGCGGCGCGGCGCCGATGCTCGGCCTCGATGGAGTCTCGTCGCGCCCGGGCTCGCGCGGCGTCTTCGGCCGTGTCCGGCAACGGCAATCGGAACACAATGGGCTGGCTGGTGTTGATCACGTAGTCGTCGAAGGTGGTGCTGGCCTCGAAGGGCAGCACGAAGTCGCCGAAGAACGGGACCACCACCTGACCCGAGACCACCTGCCGGTAAGGCATCCAGTACTTGCCGTCCTGCAACCCGTACTCCAAGTCGGCATCCACCGTCAGGACGCGATTGATGATCGCGTTCTCCTGTCGCGCCTCCACCGAATCGGCATGGGTAGCCGAATCCGGGACCGACCAGACCGCAGTTCCCACATACCGGAACGAAAGCCTCACCACTTCGGCCGTGGCCCGGTCCAGCCACAGCTTGCCCGCAATCAGCGCCAGCCCGCTACGCCGCGGCAGCACGCGAAGGGCGACCAGATCCAGCTGGCGCCCCCCGGGATCGGTCACCCGAAGGCTGTCGACGATGGCATAGCGGTACCAATCGGGCCCTTCCGCCGCCAGGGGATGGAGCGCTCCCCGCTCCGGGAAGTCGGCGCCGAAGACGCGGATGGAATCGCCCACCCCTCGGGGAATGAACCACGGCCGGTCGAAAATCGAGGAAAGGTCGAGACCCTCTGAGCGGGAACGCGCGCGCCGGCCGATCACCTCCACCTGCAGATCGTTGGGGCGCTGCCACGCGACATTGATCTCCTGCTCCTCGACCGCGGCGGTGGGCACCAGCTCCCAGCGGCGACGCCCCAGTCCGAAGGAAATGCGGTATCGGAGCCGGGCCCTGTAGTCGCTGACGGCGGTATCCTGGGCGGCGTGCCGCTCGATCGCGCGGCTAACCAGCCGCGCGGTCGCGGAGTCAGCGTAAACGGGAAATGTGTCGGAGGGAGGGGCGAGGAGCGCGGCGCCGAGAATTACGACGTGTGCGCCCATTTACTCCGGCCGTCGCGATGCAGACCGTAGGCCTTGAGGCGACGCCAGAGTGTGGTCCGGCTGATCCCGAGATGCCTTGCGGTTTCAGCCAGCTTCCAGTTGTTGGCGTCCAGCGTCCGGACAATGGCTTCCTTCTCGCGTTGGGCCAGGGTGGTGGGGCCTTCGACGCCAGGAATGAAGACCGCTTCTCCCAACTCGAGGCTGCCAACGCGTAACGGCCGGAGCCGCCCACCCATCGTGGCCAGGCGTGGCATCAGTGAACCGGCGTCGCTGCCCGATTCGGGTACGGTCTTGAGTGCCTCACGTGCTTGCTGATTGGCGTAGAGCAGGCGACCCTCGCCGTCGAACACCAACACGCCCTCGCTAAAGCCATCGAGCAGGGCCTTGGCGAGCGGCGAGAAAACCGAAGGCTGGGGCGTGGAGTTCAGAGTCGGTTGATCCAGCATATTCAAATATACGCTGTAGTTTTGGAGGTGGTTTCAAAACGCAGCATCAATTGGCCATCGATAAACAACGCCTAACACTAGGTTAGGTAAGAACTTATGCCTAGTCGACAGGCCTCTGATCGGCCGAATTCCGTGTTTCCCTCTCCTACATGATGGACGAGTCAGGGCTTCGAGAATGGACACGGTTCGTCCCAGCAGCTGCCCGGAATGAGGTGTCTGGGTGGGTTATCTGAAGCGCCGACGACTCCGGGCCCGGTGTCGGGCCGATCGCCCCGAAGGAAGGTTTCGCATCTGTTCCCCCAACGCCGCCAGCCCCTCACTCCGGATCCCAAGCCTCTCGACTTCGAACCGGACTGGGCGGTCCAACGGCGGCAGGTCCCGGTCCCGCAGACGTCGAGCCTGCCCCTCACGGAGACGAATCACCACGACCCCTTGACCGGCCTCCAGCTCATAACGCAGCGGCACCGCGTCTCCCAGGAGCCGCACCGTGGATGGCAGGTCGAGCCAGCGACGTTTGGCCGCCTCGTCGATTCGGGAACCGATGGCGAGCGCGAGCTGGGTCCTGAGGAACTCGTCCCAGCTCCTGACTCCGCTCACCTGAGCGCGAAGGTCCCCACGCACGACCTCCGGCGAAAGCGCGGGGATCGAGCCGCCGGACCTGCGCCATAGCTCATCTATTTCCTGGACGGCTCGTCGCACTGGCCCTTGTTGGGGATGGAGGGTCGTCCCCTCCATCAAAGCGGTGGCCAGGCAATCGCGAAATGGATTCTCCAACTCGGCCGGAACCACACCCTGGAGCGGCTCCACCACGTTCTCCAGGTCAAAACCGAAGTAGGTCAATCGACTTACCACCGAAGGCTGCTGATGGCGGCGGTGACCGGTCAGCTGCACCCGAGGCGCACCCGCGCGGGCGAAGCGTCGGACCAGGTCATAGGATATCGTGGTCCCTTCGATGGAGGCCCGGGCCACGCCGGATCGGTCCGCAAAAAACCGGAGGCTTCCCGCCACCGCGCCCCAGGTGCCGGCTACCGAGGTGCGGGATACCCGCGCCTCCTGACCATCGGCAGTCTGCTCATCGATGACAAGATCGAATGGCATCACCCGAGCCAGGAGCTCGGCAAATCGCTGCTGCAACGACCGCGAGGCCGAGGGAAGCTCTCGTGGAAGAGGCTGCTCCAGCGCGCGATAGACCGAGGCGGTTCCCAGGGCGATGTCCTCGATGGCCTTGATCAGCACGCCCCGGCGTTCCCCCCATTCCTCCAGCCCCTCATCGAAGAGATGGCGAGGAAGCGCGTACACCTCACCCAGATAACCGTGCCGATTGACGGCTTCGGCGTAGAGATTGTAGGCCGTGAGATGGTCGCTCGCTTCGACGAGGGCGCCCCGCAGGTCCCGCTCCTCCCGGGTCATGCGGTGCAGGGAGTCGATGTTGGAGCACACCGCAAGGATGGGGAGCAGCTCGGCCTCACCGTGAATGAGCAGCTCTCCCCAGGGGCGATCGACCGGCAGCGCCTCCACCTCGCGACCATAGACGGTGAGCCGGCCCTGGTCGATCAGGCCGCGCTCGGTCAGGGTCCGCACGGCCGCCGCGTAGGCCGGACGGTCCAACGGGACCGGCAGATCGAGCGCACGGGCATCGACGCCCAGCGCCGCACACGAGATGGCGACCCGCTCGGCGTCCCCCGCCAGCTGAAACTCAGGAGGCGTCGGTCGGAGCTCGGTGAAGACCAGGTCTCTGTCCGAAAGGATGTAGACCTCGCCATTGGGCACCCGGCCGTGCACTCGCCCCGCCATCTGCAGAATTTCGTTGGCACCAAGGTAGAGGCGGTGGAGGACATTCTTCCCGCGCTCGACCACCGTCGCGTACCGGGCATCGTAGATGACCACCGTGTCGAGGCCCGGCACGTTGAGCGCGGATTGGCCCGCCGCCGTCATCGCGAGCAGAAAAGGCCTCCGGACCTGCCCCTCGAGAAAGGGACGAATCACGCGGATGGGCTCGCCGCCGTGGTAAAAGGCGGCGTTGAGCCGTGGCCACCGCTCTCCGAGATTGGCCGCCAACTGCTCCACTTCGGCTCGGGTGGGGACGAACACCGCGACTCCACGCTTTTCCTTGATGACGCGGCGGAGGAAGCGGTCGTCCAGGAATGCCTCCGCCCGCAGCTCGACTACCCGCACTCTGGCCTTGAGGGCAGGATCGAACGCCGAGGTCTCCAACACCTCCGCACTGTCGAGATAGGCGGCGAAAAAGGCGGGATCCACCGTCGCGCTGAGCCAGATGAACCGGCAGCGCGCTCGCTTTCCGAGTGCGAGACACAACTCGAGCTCGGCCGAGGTCTGGTGAATCTCGTCGACCACCACGGTGTCGCGGCCGGTGATCAGATCGTCCTGGAACCAGCGCCGAGCGATGCCGGTCGTGACGACCACCACATTCCAGGACGGCGTCTCCGGGGTTGCCTCCCGTTCCCGGTTGACGACGCCGAAGCGGAGGGGCTCCTGCAGGATCGACTCGGCGATCGGGCGAATGCCGAGTGTCTTGCCCGTGCCGGTTCCGGCCACGATTCCGAAGCCGCGGCCCGACCGGGCCAGCTCACGGACCTCGGTACCGTGCTCCCGCTCCAGCACGGTCTCTACCGTCACACCCAAGGCGAGCTCGATGGTCTCGCAGGCGGCCCGCGTGGGAGCGATGACGATTACCCGGCCTCGCGGATGAACCGCGTGGCGATAAGCGTCGGGATCTGGAGGGAGGAAATGGTCGCGGGCGGGTAGCACCGCGGGAATGAATCACGGCGGGGGGGCAAACGCAAACATCCCCGCTGGTAGCGGGGATGCTCGGCTCCGGGCCCGGAGTCTATGACCTCAGGCGCTCAAGGCGCTCTTTCCAAATTCGTCGCTGGACGCTGCCGGTTCAGCCGGGCAAGTAGTACCTCCCCTCACGTTGATAGACCACGACCCTCTTGAATCCACGGCAATCCTGGAGATCGGTGAAGTACCGGTCCTGCGACGGGTCGTAATACACCACCACTTCTCGATAGCCGTGCCGGTGCCAGCGACCGTGTCCCCACCCCCGACCGTAGCCCACCCGCTCAACAACCAGGAGTCGGGGAGCGGGGGCAAGAACGAGGACCCGAGGCGCCGGGGGATGCGGACGGGGCTCGTAGATCGGCCGATATGCGGTGGAAGTAATTACGACTCGACCCGCGACCCGACCACCATGCACGGTTATAGCCGCTGCGAAATCCTGGGCTGACACAGAAGCGGCTGGTAATATCAGCATCGCAGAGAGCAGAAGGGCGCTAGATCGACTAGTCATGTGTCCCTCCGAGTATTGACCGAATGCCGGTGGGAATAGCCAAGCCTGTGCCAATTGTTAAGTATTTGTGGCACTTATACTTAGCAGATCGCTACTGAGCGCTGATTGTCCTACACGCAGGACGATGTGCTTCGCGGCGAGCAGCGAGGCCCCAGCTTCATGTGGTCGAGGCCGGCGGCGGCGGGAGCGTCGTTCTGGTTCTTGACACGCTTTCAGGCGGGGTCCATACTATGGCCCCTGAGGTTCCCGGACTCAGATCCGAGCTGCTAGCGGAGGCGGGACCGGCGTGGCGGAGTTCACGCCTCCGTTCCCCACATCGCCTCTGAGCGAGCTCTTCAGCCAGCGAGATCTTTATGTGGTGGCAACAGTTACTGTCCTTCTTCAAATCGCAGACGGAGGCAAACATGGCAGCGGATTTCTTTATTGGCGAGTCACTGGTGGGTGAAGGGAATGAAATTGCGCACATCGACCTCATCATCGGCTCCAAGGCCGGCAGCGCCGGTAGTGCTTTCGTCAACGCGCTCTCTCGCAACACCGATGGCTTCACGACCCTGCTTGCGGTCGTGACTCCGAATCTCCCCTGCAAGCCCGACACCCTGCTCTTCAACAAGGTGACCATCAAGGGCGCCAAGCAGGCGGTCCAGATGTTCGGCCCCGCTCAGGCAGCCGTGGCGCGGGCTGTCGTAGACAGCGTCGCCTCGGGCGTGATTCCCAAGGACAAGGCCAACGACTGGTGCGTCCTGGTGGGCGTCTTCATTCACTGGCAGGCGGCGGACGACAAGAAGATCTTCAAGTTCAACTATGAGGCGACCAAGCAGTCCATCGAGCGGGCCCTGAAGGGGCTGCCGACGGTGGATCAGGTCCTCTCGGGCGCCAAGACGGCGCGCCACCCGTTCGCAGGCGGCGCCGAGGGCTAAGCGCTCCCGGTTTCGCAGCGGCAGCAGTAAGTAAAGTAATGGAAGGGGGGCGGGGCGGTCCCGCCCCTTCTTCTTGCCGGTCAACCAGGATTTCATTCCAACCACTTCGACATTCGTTCTCGTTCCGGGTAATCCTCGATGCGCAAGCTTCTGCTGCAGCTGGACAGCTCCCGTCTTCCCAGTGTCTTCGATCAGGTGGTGGCCTATGATGCCGGGGTCGACCACATCATGAGCTATGGTGGGGTGGTCGAAGGAGACGTCCGGGATCTGGTTCATGGATGCATCTTCACCCGCGGCCCCAAGGACCTCCACAACACCGCGGTGTGGATCGGCGGTAACAACATGTCCATCGGCGAACAGCTGATGGCCCTGGCGGTGGATTCGCTACAGCCGCCGCTCCGCGTCAGCATCATGCTCGACTCGAACGGCTCGAACACCACGGCGGTGGCGGCGGTGATCAAGATCGAGCAGGTGTTGGGATCGGTGAAGGACCGGAAGATCGTGATTCTCGGGGGCACGGGCCCGGTAGGTCAGCGCGCGGCAGGCCTCCTGGCCAAGGACGGCGCCCGCGTGACTCTCACCTCCCGAAAGGCAGAGCAGGGAGAGAAGGCTCGACAGTTCGTCAGCGCCAGGTTCGAGGTTCAGGTGGAAGCCACCAGCCTGGCCGACCCGACCAAGGTCGGGGAGATCATCGCAGGAGCAGACGTGGTGCTCAACGCTGGAGCTGCGGGGATCCAGATGGTTTCGAAGGAAGCGTGGAAGGCCACCAAGAGTCTCAAGGTTGCTGTGGATCTGAACGCCGTCCCTCCGCTCGGTATCGAAGGGGTGGAGGTGATGGACTCCGGCATCGTTCGGGACGGGGTAACCGTCTTCGGAGCCTTCGGCGTCGGGGACTTCAAGACCAGGTTGCATAAGGCCTGCGTCGCCAGGCTCTTTACCAGGAACGACCTGGTACTGGATGCCGAAGCCATCGCGGACGTGGCGCGAGAGATGGTGGCGGGGAAGAAGCCCTAGGTAATCCATGCGTCGGGTCCTCGGCATCGACCCTGGCACGGTCAGCATCGACGTCTGCGGGCTCGAGGATGGAACAGTCTGTCTGGATCGCTCCATCCCGACCGAGGAAGCGCTCGCCGATCCCCAAGGGCTGGTGGCGCTGTTGCGCAGTGCGGGTGCGCCGGACCTGGTGGCCGGCCCGTCGGGGTATGGACTCCCCCTGGTCCAGGCCCACTCGGCAACCGAGGCTGAGTTGCGCCTTGCCTTCCTGGCCGCCCCGGGTGAGGAAGGGGGCATCGGCGGATTGCGGCGGCTCGCCGCCGTCCTCGGGCAGTCCGGACTCCCGGTCATCTATACCCCGGGCGTCATCCATCTCGACACCGTTCCAATCCATCGCAAACTGAATCGGGTTGACCTGGGCACCGCGGACAAGGTCGCGGTGGCGGCGCTCGGCATCGCCGAACAATCCCGGCGCCTGGGATGCCCGCCCAGCGGGACGTGCTTCATCCTGCTCGAGCTGGGGGGCGCCTTCAGCGCAGCGGTAGCGGTACACGATGGACGGATCGTGGACGGTCTCGGGGGTACCAGCGGTGGGATCGGCTGGCGATCCTCGGGGGCCCTGGATGGCGAGGTCGCCTATCTCGCCGGGGCCGTGACCAAGTCGATGCTGTTCGAGGGTGGCGCCCGGTTCGTGGCGGGGGTCGCGCGCTTGGGCGAAACCGTGGCCATCGACGCGCTGGTGGAAGGCGCACTGAAGGCGGTCCGCAGTCTCCAAGCTGCGGTTCCCAATCCCAAGGAGATCCTGGTCTCAGGGCGGACCCTGGACGCGCCCGGCGTGCGCGCGCGCCTCGAGCCGGTCCTCTCTGTCATTGCGCCCGTGCGTCGCCTGCAGGGCTTTGCGCGCACGGCCAAGGCCGCCGCGCAAGGAGCAGCGATTCTGGCCGACGGACTGGCGGGGGGTGAGTGGCGAGATTTAGTCGAGACCATGCGGATCCGCTCGGCCGGCGGAACGGTACTCGACTACTTGGTAGTGATCTCGCCGGCAGCAGCCCGGCGCCGACTAGGGTTGCCCTGACGAGTCAAGCAAAGGTTCGCTGAGCCAGCCAAGCCACGGCGACGGCCGGCGCACAATCTGAGATTCTTCCCAGCTCAATCCCTCCCTCTGGCAGCAGGCTCCCGAAGTCGACATACGGTCGATCCCGGCGACCGGCGAACTCTTCAGCCAGGAAGCGGCCGACGCCGGCACCGACGATGGGAGCCTCGTCGGGCAGCTCCCCTCGCGACAGGAGCCGATCGCACGCGTCCTCGATTCGGCGAGCTTGAGCGCGGGCCAGCCAATCCGCAAGCCGATGCCAAGCAGTCATCGGTGCCGAGTCGAGGTCGCGACCGATCATCCGGGCCAGTCGGCGAGCGCTCGCGGTGAGGGTCTTGTCTCCATTGTCCGCCGTTGGAAGCTGGTCGGCACCTTCCGGCAACCGGCCCGTCAACCGATGCACGTCCGCCGAGGTGGCGAAATACTCCGCCATGACCGGAACCCAGGTCCCTGAGAACGGCACCGCCTCGGCCAGCGCCATGACCGGGGTGCGAACGACCCCCGTGTAGAGAAGCTCACCGGCGACCAAGCGATCCGAATCGCCCTTCCCGAGGGCCCTGATTTCGCCGCCCTGGACAAGGGCGAGGTCGGTGGTGGTGCTTCCGATATCGATGAACAGTCCGGCCCCTACGCGCGAAGCGACCAGGGTGGCGCTGGCCAACCAGTTGGCCGACGCGATGCGGTCCGCGGCGGCGGCGGCCTGCCCGCTGCTCACGAATCCGCCGGAGCCGGCGTAAACCAACAACTCGGCATCGGGCAGCCGCTCGCGGATCTCTCCCACGAGACGGGCCACTCCCTCGGCCCGATCGGGAAAGAGGTCAACCATTTCACCGGTCATAGTCACGCCGTGAACCGCGGAGCGACCGAGAGCCTTCGTCGCTTGCTCCAGGGCCGTATGCAGATACGGCAGGCCCTGCCAGAGCGGGCAAGGGATCTGCATGACGTTCTCCACGGCGCCCGACCCGGCGAGGCGCGCCACCTTTACATGCGCACCGCCGAGGTCCCAACCGACCACCGGCTCACGGCGCATGACAGGCCTCCAAGTCCAACTCGACCGCACTTGAACGAGTGAGATGCCACTCCTGGTCCTCGAGACCGATGCCGAGCAGGGCCAGGACCCGGGCAGCGAGGTTCATGCCGATGGCGCGCCGGAGGCCGGCATACGAGGTGGTCAGTCTCGGATTGACCTCCAGGACCACGAGGCCGTTCTCAGCGCGACTCAGATCAATGCCGACGTAGCCCCAGAGACCGGGAATAGCGGCCGCCACGCACGCGGCCAGTGCGGCGAACTCGCCGTTCGGGTCGGGAACCGCGTTGACGCTGATGCCCTCGAGAGAGACGCGGCCACCTGTGGTCCGAATGAGCTGGCGGTTGCAGGCAAGCAGCTGTGCGGCTCCATCGGCACAAACGAGGGACAGACTCAGTGCGTCTCCTTCAATCCAAGGCTGGGCGACCCGTCCGGGGCCCGCGTTCAGCAGCCGGCGAGCAGCTTCCCAATCGTCCGTGAGCAGGGTGTCGTCGCACCCTGCGCCGTCGTCGGGTTTGACGACCCACCGCCCGGGCAGCGGCGGGATCGGCTCATCGGCGGTATAGGTCGGGACCACGGGAATTCCCGCCTCATTCAAGGCCGCGGCGGTGGCACGCTTGCTGGCGGTGAGGTGTACGGCCTCCGGGTAGCTCCCGAGTAGCAGCTTCCGCTGGTCGAGGGTCTCCCGTGTGAGGCGTTCCAGGATCCCGCCCGTCTCGGGAGCGGTCGGCCAGCCGGCGTCTGAGGCAGCGAGACCCCGCCGATACAACGAGAGGGCGTCCTCGCCGGGCTGGGGTCGCATGACCTCGGTGCCTGGAAGGGGGGCGAGCCGAGCGTCGCGGCTGGCGACGACGGCCACATCGCGAAGGTCGAGGAGATCCTCCACCAGGGCGCGCGCGATCAGATCACCCTCGTGTGCCAGGCTCGGCGGCAGCGGCTCTCCGGAAAGGCCGCCGCCCGTGAAGTGCTCGTAGACGAAGATCTTCATCCGCTCAGGCTCACGCTGACTAGGCGGGCGAGAAAATCGTCGACCAGGCTCTGGGCGATGTCTTGGTGAGTGACGCTCTGCAAGCCCTTCCAGGCCGGCATGCTGTTGACCTCCAGCACCTGCAGCTCGCCCGCCTGGTCGCGGACCAGATCGACGCCGGCGTAGTCGGTTCCGACCGCGGTGCAGGCGGCCACCGCAAGCCGTTGCAGCTCTCCCTCGAGTGGCACCGCCTCACAGCGGCCGCCTTGGGCGACGTTGCTGACCCAGGTGGTGCCCCGCCGCACCATGGCCGCGATGGCCGCGCCGGCGATGACGAACACCCGCCAATCATGCCAACCCCGGTCACCGGGCCCGGTCTCCACGTAGCGCTGGAGATACCAGACTCCGTTGCACTCCTCCGGGCGAGGGAGGTCGGCGAGAGCCTTGAGTCGCCTGAGGCCCATGCCTTGAGACCCGAACAGCGGCTTGACGACCACCTCGTTGCCAAGCGCCGTCTCCTGGCGAAGAAAGGCCTCTGCCTGTTCGGGAGATTCGGTCACGCAGGTCGGCGGCGTCGGCAAACCAGCCCGCTGAACCAGGAAACTGGTCATCCCCTTATCTACGGTTCGCTCGATGGCACGAGGTTCGTTGTACACGGGAACGTCCAGCTCCCGGAGGGCGTGCAGGACATCGAGTCGCAGGATGACCTGATCCAGGGTGCCGCCCGGGACGCCTCGAACGAAGACCCCGTCGGGCAGCGCCTCCTCGAACCCGGGGAGAACGAGTCCTTCGATGCCTTGGGCCAGATCGATGCGACAGTGGAGCAGACTCACGTATCGGGTCTCGACCTGTCGCGCTTCGAATGCGCGCCGAAGGCGCTTGCCGTGCCAACCCGGGTCGTCGGTCACGATGGCAACACAGACTGGCGCGCGGCGGCCGCTGGCGGGCCTGGGTTCAGCGGAGAGAACCGTCATGCCGTAGCCTCTGCAATGGTCCGTTGAATCAGGTCGCACCGCCGGCGGAGCAACGCCAGCGCACGCTCGGTATCGGCGGCGGCCGCGTGCACGGTGCAGAGCGGGGCGCCAGCCGCGAGGACGGTTCCCGCGTGCGGAACATCCCGGCACCACTCCGGGGGCGAAAACGACTCCCGCACCCGTCCGAAGGCCGGAGCGTAAACGACCGCGTGTGCTCGTGACGCGCGAGGTCGAGCCGCCCGAAGCGGCAGTTCTCCCTGGCAGGCGCGCAGGTGCCAGTCGAAGAGTCCCTCTGGATAGTCGGGATCGTAGAGATCCATGGTTGCGGTCGGACGCGGGTTCACCTCGAGCGCGGCCCATTTCTCTCCACGGAGGAGAAGATCAAGGCCGTTCAACCCCACCAACCCGGTGAGCTCTACCAGGGCATCGAGTCGGGCGCGGATGTCGTCTTCGGCAGCCGAGGGGAGCGAGACCCCGCCGACGGCGCCTCCATAGAGGAAAGGGAGGCCGGGTCGGACACTGGCCGTCCATTGCTCATTGAAACCAAGCACGCAGGCTCGCCGCCCGTCGGCCAGGAACAGGGCTGAGAGACGGCGCCCCATTTCAAAGCGCTGGTAGTAGGCGCGGCGGGGCACCGGTCCTGGGGCGGCCATTCGCACGCGGGAGCCGCCGGCGCTGCCGGGCTCCTTGACCAACCAGCCCCTGAGCGCGCGCGGTGGATGCAGGCGCACCTGGGGATGGCCGATCCCCACGCGATCGAACGTGGGAAAAATGCGGTGCGGATCCTTAACGGCGGCCACCACGGTGGGGGGGTTGCCGAAGAGGTGGCGTCCGGCGGCGAGGCGGGACAGAAGACGGGTGCGCCCTTCGAAACCGGAACCGTACACGAGGCCGGCACACCGAGCGGGAGGTGCCAGCGCGCCGGCTTGGGCCAGGAGGGTGTGGCTGTCTAGGGCCAGTCGCCGGGGGGCGACAACCGAGCGGCAGGCTTGGGCGAGCGTCCGAGTGTCCCGATCGGCGAAGCAGTCGAGCACGACGACGCGATGGCCCCCGCGGACCGCCGATGCGGCGAGCGCCCGCCCGGTCACGGCAGCAACGAGAAAGAGCTTGGGCTCGGCCGGCATACCCGAATGTGGTGTGGAAGCCTGGCGGACGTCTCGGTGGGCCGGCATTTCTGCGCTCCAAAGTCCAAGGAGGCCCGGCCCACGGAAACATACGCGCGAGTGAAGGGTTGTCCATGCCGATCGCGGCCCCAAAGAGCCTGCGCGGCCCCTCGCAGATGCTGGCACGCGCTCTCGTTTGGTGTTATGCTCTCCCGACCATGGCTCCGGCGACGAAATCGAGCGAAGTACGCGACGTCCCCTGCCCCTTCTGCGGGCTCGTCTGCGACGATCTGGTGGTGATGACGAAGGCGGATCGTTTGGCCGTGAGCGCCAATGGCTGCCGGATCAGCGAGCCCGCCTTTGCGCGGGTTCGGTCTCCCGCCGATACCCAGCCGCGCCTCAACGGAAAGCCGACCACCCTGGACCTCGCGGCCAAGGAGGCGGCCCGGCTGCTCCGTGGCGCTCGCCAACCCCTGGTGGCGGGCCTCGGGACCGATGTGGCCGGAGCCCGCGCCGCGGGCCGGCTGGCGAATCGCTGTGGGGGCGTGCTGGACCACATGAATTCCGCCGCCGGACTCCGCAACCTCTTCGTTCTGCAGGACCGCGGTTGGATGACCACGACCATGTCGGAGGTACGCAACCGCGCCGACCTGCTGGTGGTCGCCGGGACTGACATCGTCACCCGATTCCCCCGCTTCTTCGAGCGCTGCGTGGCCAATACGGAGACGCTGTTCGGTAAGGACCGCCGGTGTGAAGTGATCTGCCTCGGGCCGGGCCTGCCGGCAGGGACCAAGCTTCCGGGTCCAGCGCCGAAGGTCATTCCGTGCGACGTGTCGCGCCTGCATGAGGCGCTCGGGGTCATCCGCGCGCTGCTGGCCGGCCGCGCGCTCCAGGCTCGGGAAGCGGCGGGCGTAGCCCTGACGAGTTGGCAGGAAGTCGCCGAGCGGATGCGAGCCGCGCGTTACGGGGTACTGGCGTGGGCGGTGGCGGATTTCGACTTCCCTCACGCCGAGCTGACGGTGCATGCTCTCTGCGACTTGGTGAAAGATCTCAATCAGACGACTCGTTTCAGCGGATTCCCGCTGGGTGGCAGTGAGGGAGACCTGACCGCGGATGCGGTTGGCCTGTGGCAGACCGGCTTCGGCGCCCGCACTTCGCTTGGACGCGGGTCCCCGGAGTACGACCCCTACCACCTCTCCACCATGGGTTTGCTGCAGCGGGGCGAGGCGGATGTCCTGGTTTGGATCTCCAGTTTCGACCAGACCCGGACGCCGCCTGCCGCCACGATCCCCACTATCGTGTTGGGTGGTGCGGGCATGGCGTTCAAGCAGGAGCCTGCGGTGTTCATCCCGGTCGGAACCCCAGGGGTCGATCACGCCGGCCACCTGTTCCGCACCGACCGGGTCGTGGCACTCCCGCTCCGGCAGCTACGGCGATCATCGTTGCCGAGCGTGGCGGACGCGATCGGGGCGATCGAAGCGGCATGGTAGAACTCGGTGTCACCTCATTCGCCCCTTCCTCACACACGATCCTGACCTGACATGCTCCTCAAGTTGAAGGGCGGCACGATCTACGATCCGGCCCATGGGGTGAATGGGATGGTAGGGGACATCTGGGCGCGGGACGGCCGGATCGTCGCCGGGCCGGCGCAAGGGGAGCGGGTGGATCAGGAGTATGACGTCTCCGGCCGGGTCGTGATGGCGGGGGCGGTCGACATGCACACCCACATCGGCGGCGGCAAGCTCAACCTGGCCCGGGCCATGTTGCCTGAAGACCACCGCCGAGATCTCGTCTCCCGAACGGCGATCACCAGAGCTTCCTGCGGGCACGCCGCGCCGGGCACGCTGGCCGCCGGGTATCGCTACGCCACCATGGGATACACGGCCTGCTTCGAGCCGGCCATTCTCCCGGTCAACGCCCGCCAGGCGCATCTCGAGATGGGCGACACGCCCATGGTGGACAAAGGCGGTTACGCGATGCTGGGGAGCGACGACTTTCTGCTCCGCCTGCTTGCCGCCGGGGAGCCCCAGGCGCTGGTCAACGACTACGTGGCATGGACGCTCCAGGCCACGCGTTGTCTGGGCATCAAAGTGGTGAACCCCGGCGGCATCTCCGCCTTCAAGTTCAACCAGCGCAAGCTGGACCTGGACGAGAAGCATTCCTACTACCCGATCACACCACGCGATGTGGTCCGGGTGCTCACGCGCGCCCTGGACGAATTGGGCGTCCCCCATCCCCTCCACGTGCACGGCTGCAACCTGGGCGTGCCGGGCAACGCCGATACGACCCTGGCAACGATGGGCGCCGCCGAGGGGCATCGGATCCATCTCACCCACATCCAGTTCCACAGCTATGGCACGGAGGGGGACCGGCATTTCTCGTCGGGGGCGGCGCGAATCGCGGAGGCGATCAAGGCCAACCCCAACGTGACCTGCGACGTGGGGCAGGTCATGTTCGGCCCGACGGTCACTGCCTCGGGCGACACCATGGCCCAGTACCGCAACGCGCCGTTCGGACACCCGCGCAAGTACGTCTCGATGGATATCGAGTGCGACGCGGGGTGCGGCGTGGTGCCGTTCCGCTACAGTGACCGCAATTTCGTGAACGCGCTGCAGTGGGCCGTCGGTCTCGAGATCTTCCTGCTGGTGGACGATCCCTGGCGGGTGCTCCTCACCACGGATCATCCCAACGGGGCGCCGTTCACCAGCTACCCGGAGCTGATTCGCCTGCTGATGGACCGGTCGTTCCGAAACGACCGGCTGGCTCAGATCAACGCCGACGCCCGGGCGCTGACCACCCTGGGCACCATCGAGCGCGAGTATTCGCTGTTCGAGATCGCGATCCTGACCCGCGCGGGCCCGGCTCGCATCCTGGGACTGGGCGACCACGGGCACCTGGGGCCGGGCGCCGTGGCGGACGTGGCGGTATACCGGGACGACGCCGACCGTCAGAAGATGTTCACCGCACCCGAGTTCGTCTTCAAGGATGGAGAGCTGGTGGCTCGGGAAGGCCAGGTCGTGAAGGTCACCTGGGGCCGATACCACACGGTGACGCCCTCCTATGATCAGGGGATCGAGCGGCGGCTCAAGGACCATTTCGACCGCTACCTGACGATGCGGATGGAGAATTTCCCCATCTCCGACGACGAAATGCACGCCTTCGGACAGGGCGTCAGTCTGGTGAACCACCCCTGCCGCCAGTGACATCCATGGTCATCAACGGGGTCACCATCGATGACGGGTTTGCGGAGGCCTTCGGAATGAAGGCAACCCGCATCATCATCACCGCGCAGACGCTCGAGTGGGCCCGCCACGCCGGGGCCTCCACGACCGGGTTCGCGACCTCGGTCATCGCCTGCGGCTGTGAGGCGGGGATCGAGCGTGACCTCAAGCCGGAAGAGACTCCGGACGGAAGGCCGGGCGTCTCGGTGTTGATCTTCGCGGTCTCCGCCGGCGAGCTGGGCAAGCAGCTCGAGCGCCGGGTGGGACAGTGTGTCCTGACGTCCCCGACCAGCGCCGTGTTCGCGGGAGTCGACGGAGGCGACCCGCTACCGCTGGGCAAGAATCTCCGATTCTTCGGCGACGGGTACCAGTTGTCGAAGATGATCGGCGGCAAGCGCTTCTGGCGGATCCCCGTGATGGACGGCGAATTCCTGATTCAGGAGACGGCGGGGATGGTGAAGGGGATCGGGGGCGGGAATTTCCTGGTCCTGGCCGCCTCCCAGCCCCAGGCCCTGGCCGCGTGTGAAGCGGCCATCGCGGCGATGCGGCAGGTTCCCGAGGTGATCATGCCCTTTCCAGGCGGCGTGGTCCGATCCGGGTCCAAGGTCGGCTCCAAGTACAAGGCGCTGCCGGCCTCCACCAACGACGCCTACTGCCCTACGATCCAGGGGATCACCAAGACGGCCCTCACGGCGGAGATCGGGTCGGTGATGGAGATCGTGATCGACGGCCTGACCGAGAAGGCGATCGCGGGGGCGATGCGGGCGGGGATCCTGGCCATCACCAAACTCGGCGCAGCCCAGGGGATTCACCGGATCGACGCCGGCAATTACGGTGGGAAGTTGGGGAAGTATCAATTCCGCCTTCACGAAATCCTCGCCTAGCGTGGAGCGCCTCTCGACTCCTCCCTGCCCCGCCGGCGCCCGCCAGGTTCCTCTTCCGAGACTGGTGCCGTGAGCTCCCTCGGCACCGAGAAGCAGCCCCTCCAGGTCGCCATCGTCGGGTCCGGTCCCAGCGGATTCTACGTCGCGGAGACGCTGCTCAAGTCGGGGAAGGCGGTCCGCATCGCGATGATCGAGAGGCTGCCGGCGCCCTTCGGGCTGGTGCGGTACGGCGTGGCGCCGGACCATCCCAAGCTCAAGGAAGTGATCCCGGTCTACGACCGGATCGCCCAGTCCCCGGAATTCAGCTTCTTCGGCAACATCACCGTGGGGCGGGACGTGAGCGTGGCGGAACTGCGCGCGGCCTATCATGTCGTGGTCTTCGCCAGTGGCGCGGAGAGCGACCGTCGGATGGGGATCCCCGGCGAGGACCTGCCGGGCAGTTACACCGCGACCGAATTCGTGGGGTGGTACAACGGCCATCCCGATTTCCAGGACCGGGCCTTCGACCTCGATCAGGAAGTCGCGGTCATCATCGGCCAGGGGAACGTAGCGATCGACGTTTGCCGGATCCTCGCCAAGACGGTGGACGAGCTCCGGCACACCGACATCACCGCGCGCGCCCTGGATTGCCTGGCGACGAGCCGGATCCGGGAAATCCACCTGGTCGGGCGGCGCGGCCCGGCGCAGGCCAAGTTCACCACCAAGGAGTTTCGGGAGCTGGGCGCCCTGGCTGACTGCGATCCGGTGGTGGATCCGGCGGATCTCGCGCTCAACGCCGAGAGTCTGGCCGAGCTGGCGGACAAGCGGGGGGCGGTCGGCAAGAAGAACTTGGAGGTCCTGCAAGGGTTCGTGGACCGCCCGCAGCGGGGCGCCCGCCGGCGAGTCTTCCTTCGTTTCCTGCTCAGCCCAGTCGAGCTCGGGAGCGGCACCCACCTGGATCGAGTGGTCTTCGAGCGGAATCGACTCCAGGGCCGACCCTTCGAGCAGAGCGCCCAGGGCACGGGATCCCGTTTGGAGCTGGCGGCGGGGCTGCTCTTCCGCAGCATCGGCTATCGGGGCACCGCCATCCCCGGCGTCCCCTTCGATCCCAAGCCGGGCATCATTCCCACCCGGGAAAGCCGTATCCTCGACGGGACGGGTAACGCCATCCCCGGGCTGTTTGCCACCGGCTGGATCAAGCGCGGGCCGACCGGGATCATCGGTACCAACAAGCCGGACGCGGTGGCAACGGTCCAGTCCATTCTGGCCGACCTTCCCGCACTGGACACCGGCCCCAAGGCCGGAAATACCGCTCTGGCACCCGCCCTGGCGGGGCGGCGGCGGGTGGTTTCCTATCGGGACTGGCAGGTGATCGACGCAGCCGAGATCCGGCGCGGCCTCCCCGAGGGAAAACCGCGCGAGAAATTCACCCGGGTGGACGAGATGCTCGGGGTGCTTCCGTGAGGTCGCGGCGCCGGTATCTTTCCCGCTGGTTTTCCCGCGAACGAGAAATTCGATGAGCACCCTCACCCTTACGCTGCGCGAGCCACCGGTCCAGCGACTGGACCTCTCGCCGCTCTCCCCCGACCGCTTGATCGGTCGCAGCGCGGCGGACGTGGGGGCGATCGAACTCAGCTCGGGGAATCGCCGCCTTCGCGTCGACAGCCTCTTTACCGTGGCCGGCGCCTACGCATCCGTGCTCGAGATCCGGAACTCGTGCGACAAGCTGGACCGAATCGGTGAAGCGATGACGGGGGGACGGGTGGTGGTCCAGGGAGACGCCGGGGCGTACCTGGGCGCCCGGATGAAGGACGGGAGCATCGAGGTTCAGGGGAACGTCGGCGCCTATGGGGTAACGGGCATGCGCGGGGGATTCGTCCACATCAAGGGCAATGGGGGAGATTTCCTTGCCGGTGCCATTCCGGGCGACCCCAAAGGCATGCAGGGCGGCACCGTGCTGGTGACGGGCCATACGGGAGAACGGACCGGAGACCGCATGCGCCGCGGCGCCCTCTTGATCGAGGGAAATACTGGAGACTACTGCGCATCGCGCATGGTGGCCGGGACCATCGCGGTAGGCGGCAAGGTCGGCAGGTTCCCCGGCCTTCAGATGCGGCGGGGAACGCTCATTCTGCGCCAGGCCCCAGGCGCGCTGGTTCCCACCTTCAGCGATTGCGGGGAGCATCCGCTCGGCTTCCTTACCCTCCTGGCGCGGTCTTGGCGAAGCCTGCCTAGCGCCTTCTCGAAGCTGCCGGACACGCGGCCCCGGGTCCGGCGCTACATGGGCGACCTGGCCAACGATGGCCGCGGAGAAATTCTGATCTGGGTCTGAGCCGCAAGCTGGTCGATTCGCAGCCGCGCATCACAGAACGGAGCCTGGAATGAGTCTGGAGGTAAACGAGCGGGCATGGAAGCTGGCGGATCGGTTCGCGTCGGACCCGGCGGGTTACCGGACCGCGGTCCGGACTCTGACCGGCGGCGCCCGGGTGATCGATGCGGGGGTGGAGGTGCCGGGAGGACTCGCGGCGGGTCTGTTGCTCTCGGAGATCTGCATGGGCGGCCTGGGAGCCGTCGAGGCCACGACGATTCCCATCGATGGAGAGAATTGGCCGGGGGTACTGGTCCGCACCGACCACCCTGCCGTGTCGTGCATGGCGTCGCAGTACGCCGGCTGGGCGATTCAGGTCGAGAAGTTCTTCGCCATGGGCTCGGGGCCCCTCCGGTCGCATGCCCGGGTCGAGAAGGAGCTGTTCGAGAAACTGGGCTACGAGGAGGAGGCCAGCCGGGGAGTCCTGGTCCTGGAGGGCCGGACCCTGCCGACCGATGAGGTGGCGGCCTGGGTCGGCCGGAAGGCCCGCCTCGACCCGTCCAAGCTCACGTTCGTAGTCGCGCCCACGGCCAGCCTCGCGGGTGGCACCCAGATCTCCGCGCGCATACTCGAGACCGGGCTCCACAAGATCGAGACCCTGGGGTTCGACGTGCGCAAGATTGTGAGTGGGATCGGTAGTGCTCCCCTGGCGCCGGTGGCCAAGAACGACTTGCGGGGGATCGGCAGGACCAACGATTGTATCCTCTACGGCGGCCAAGCGCACTACACGGTCGACGCTTCCGATGAAGAGCTCGAGGCGCTGGCACCCAAGGTGCCGGCCGTTGCATCGCGGGACTACGGGCAGCCCTTCTACGAAATCTTCGAGCGCTACAACAAGGACTTCTACAAGATCGACCCCCTGCTCTTCAGCCCGGCGGAGGTCTGGCTTACCAGCGTCAAGAGCGGCCGGACCTTTCATGCGGGGGGGATGAACCCGTCGGTACTCAAGCAATCACTCCGTCCGGAGTGAAAGCCGCAGACTTCAAGCGGCCGCGCACCAATTCAGCCTTCAACCTGGAGCTCACCCGCAATGCCACGATCCGCTACTGTCGCTGCCATCCTCCTGCTCCTCGCGGCCTGCAAGCCGGCCGAGAAGCCGGCCCAGAAGCCGGAGGCCACGCCGCCCGCGCCCGCGGGACCCGAGGCCATCGTGACCGTCATCTACAACACGCCCAAGGACACCGCCGCGTTCGAGAAGTATTACTGGGCTACCCACGTCCCCCTGGTGCAGGCCAATCAGGCGGAGATCGGCTTCGTGCGGGCTGACTTGACCAGGTTCGCCAAGAACCTCGATGGCAAGAAGCCGTCGTACTACCGTCAGGCGGAGCTGTATTTCAAGTCCATGGCGGACCTCGAGAAGGGGATCGCGACCCCCGGGTTCAAGAAGGTGGCCGACGACCTGGGCAACTTCGCCAGCGGCGGTCTCATCGGAATGATCGCGACCGAGACCAGCCCCCCGACGGAGGCCAATTCCGGCAGCCCCATGGCGATCGTGACGGTGATCTACAATCAGCCCAAGGACCCCGCCGCGTTCGAGAAGTACTACTCGGAGACGCACCTCCCCCTGGTGGGCGCCAATCAGGCCGAGATCGGCTTCGTCAAGGCGGAGCTGACCAAGTTCGACAAGAACCTGGATGGGTCTCCCGCCGCCCTTTACCGTCAGGCCGAGCTGTACTTCCCCTCGAAGGAAGCCTTGGAGAAGGGCGTGCAGACCCCGGGCTTCAAGAAGGTGGCCGACGATCTGGCCAACTTCGCCTCGGGCGGGTTGACGGGAATGGTGGCCCGGGAAGGCAAGTAACCGCGGACCTCGACGCGCCAGGGGATGAACGCCATCCACCGAGGCCGTCGCCGTGGGCGATGACCGGACCCTCCGACCCGAGGAGGTCGCGACCCTCGCCCAACTGGCCTGCCTGATCGAAGTCAGCGCGGGAAAGCCGGGGAATGTCTCCCCGGCTCACGCCTTTCGCGACATGCGCTACGAGGACTTCCTCCTGAGCGCTCTCGCGATCGGTCCCGCGCTGGCGCAGGCGGGCCGGCTGCCCTTGGGTGTTGCCATCCGATGGGCCCACGAGGCCACCCGCCGCTGGACTCCCGCCAACACCAATCTCGGCCTGCTCCTGCTTTTGACCCCCTTGGTCAAGGCCGGCCTTCAGGCGGGCGGCACCCTCCGCGAACGGGTGCGCAGCGTCCTGGCGGAAACCAGCGTGGAGGATGCGCAGGAGGTGTACAGCACCGTCCGCGCCGCACATCCAGGCGGGCTGGGTCGGGTGGAGAGCCAGGACGTGGCAGAGAGCCCGACCGTCACCCTGCGAGAGGCGATGGGCTTGGCATCGAGCCGCGACACGGTCGCGCAGGAGTATGTGACCGACTTCGCCGTGACCTTCGAGATCGGGGCCCCTGCCCTGCTGACCGCCCGGGAAGCCGGCCTCGGCTGGCTGGACGCGGCGTTGGAGACCTTCCTGGTGCTCCTGGCGGAACGGCCCGACACGCTGATCGCGCGAAAGCTGGGTCTAGCCGAGGCCCAACGAGTCTCGGAACAGGCAAGGGCGATCCGGGTGAAAGGCGGGATTCGGACCGCGGAGGGCCGGCTGGAGCTGAGTCGGTTTGACGAAGTGCTGCGCGACGAGCAGAATTCAAGAAACCCCGGCACCACGGCCGATCTCACGGCTGCTGCGCTCTTCGTGGTGCTTCTGGAACAAGGCGGCGTCTGAGAACGGAGAACGCGTGGCGAGCGAATTCAAGATTTCGGTCAGCAAGGATTACCTGGTCTTCTCGTCGGCCCATTTCATCACCTTCAAGGGCCATCAGTGCGAGAGCCTGCACGGACACAACTACCGGGTCGGAGTCGAGACGGAGGGGTCGGTCGACGCGGAATGCCTCTTCGTGCTGGACTTCTCGATCCTCAAGAAGATGGTCCGGCGCCTGGTCGATGAGATCGACCACAAGGTCCTGCTCCCTACCAAAAACGCTAAACTCCAGATCGTGGATCTGGGGCTCCAGCTCCGGGTGGATTATTACGGGGAGCCGACCTACCAGTTCCCGAAAACCGACTGCGCCCTGCTCCCCATCGAGAACACCACCGCGGAGATGCTGGCGCGTTATCTCGCCCGACAGGTTCAGTGCGAGATCCAGAAGGCGGGGATCACCAACCTGACCGCTCTGGAGCTGGAGGTGGAGGAGACGTTCGGGCAGGCGGCGCGCTATCGCATCGAGCTATAGGCCGGGTCGCCCCGCCGACGAGCGGGCCAGCCGAGCGGGACAGCACCGGTATGGAGTGCCGTCCCCACGACGGCCGCGGCGCAACCGGCAGTAGCCAGAGCATCGAGGTCTTCCGAGCGGATCCCTCCGCCCACCCAGAGGGCTACCTCAGGAAGCCCCTCTCGAAATTCCCGAACCAGGCTGAGGTCGACGCCTCGCCCGGTTCCCACCCGGCCTACATCGAGCAACAGAAGCGTGACCACGCCGGCCTGACGGGCCATCACGGCCAATTCGAGCGGCGTCGCTGTGGGGCTCGCCGGGAGCCGCACATGCCGAACTGGAATTCCCTCCCTCAGATCCAGGCTGAATACTACCGGCTCCCCCCCCAGGGCTTCCGAGATCCCGCCTAGATCCTCGAATGAGCGGAGGGTCTCCAGCCCTATCACTACTCTGGAAGCCCCCAGATCGAGGATACGCCGCGCCGATTCCACATCGGAAATGCCGGCATCGATGACCATGCCGGGACCGAATCCCTCGTGGAGATCCGCCAATCGTCGCAACAGCGGCCGCTGCAGGGAGCCGGTGGTAATGGCGTCGAGATCGGCCACGTAGCAGAGGACGGCACCGAGCTCCCGGTAAGCCCGGGCGAGGGCGAGCGGATCTCCAGGGGCCTCGCGCGACAGAGCGGATTGAACCGGCTGGTAGCGTGCGCGGTCACCGCCCACGGCATGCACCGCTCGGCCCCCAGCCAGGTCGAGCGCAGGAACAATGAGCATGGAGGAGAAGCTACTCGAGGAAGTAAGCCGGCCGCTAATGTGGGGAAGGCTGGCGATTTCAGCCGGAGGGGCAATATTGCTCATCCGGGGTGGCCGTGGCAGGCGACATCTCACTCAACTCTGGCAGCAGACAATCGCATGCCCCTCACTTTTTCGATAGACCGCGACGCTGGCATCGTCCACACCAAGGTCTCCGGCCAGTTCACGGCGGAGGAAGTCACCGCCTATCGGGACCGGCTGCTCAGCGACCTGGACTACCGCCCCGGCATGCTCGGCTTCGTGGACTGCCGGGAGGTGGAGTCACTGCCCAGCACGAGCACGTTGCAGCTCCTCGCGCTGGAGATCACCCGGCGCCAGGAAGCGGTCGGGTCGACCCGTGTGGCGGTCGTCGTAGCCAGCGAGGCGGCCTACGGGCTCATGCGAATGTACGAGGTCTACACGGCGGCCACCCCGATACGGATCAAAACGTTTCGGGAAGAGGCGGAGGCCTTGTCCTGGTTGATGAGCGGGCAGGTGACGCCGTCCTAGTCCGGAAAGCTCGATCCACCATTGTTGCATGTCTCGATCCAGCACGCGGAGGCTCCGATGCCCGAACTACATCCCAAACTCAAGCAGATATTGACCGATCTCGAGCGCGAACGGGACGAGCTCAAACTCAAGATTCACCTGGCCAAGGCGGAGGGAAGAGATGAGTGGGCCAAGCTGGAAGACCGGCTGGCTCAATTCCGGGAGCGCGCCGCCAGGACCGGAGTCGAGGCCGGGGGGGCCGCCGATGACATCGGCGCCGCCGCGAGAAAACTGGCCGACGAGATTCGCGAGGGCTTCAAGCGGGTCCGGCGGACCCTCTAGTCGTGGACTGGTCGGCGACGGGGAAGCGCCGACTCCGGGTCGCCTTTACCATCTTCCTCGCCGCCTACGGCTTCTTCTGCCTGCGAAGCCCCAGCGATTACGGTTGGCTCGACAGCCTCGACCTGGCCGTCCACGAGTCCGGCCATCTGGTGTTCGGGTTCGACGGGGAGTTCCTCCAATTCCTGGGCGGGAGCCTGATGCAGCTGGTGGTGCCGGCGGCCTTTGTCGCTTACTTCTGGCGCCGGGGGGAGCGGTACGCGGCCACGGTGCCGCTCTGGTGGATGGGGCAGAACGGCTGGAACATCGGCGTCTACGTTCGGGATGCGCGAACCCAGGAGCTGCCCCTAGCAGGCGGAGGGGAGCACGACTGGTTCTACCTGTTGGGCGAGCTCGACTGGCTGGGCTACGATCAGCGCCTGGGCTGGGGGATTCACGGGCTCGGCGTCGTACTCTACGTGGTGGCGATCGTGGCGGGATTCTACCTCGCAGGTCAGGACCCATAAGAGAGATCCCGTCCGAGCCCCTCCCTCACGGCCCTCCGGCAGTTCAATGACACGAGTCCAGGCTGTAGTGAAGGTGGGCGGGGCGCTCAGTGGCGTCCGCGGGGCGCTTCGGGCGGTGGGATCCGCGCTGGCGGAGGCGGCCGACGCGATTCCCCTGGTCGTCATCCCCGGCGGCGGACCCTTCGCCGACGCGGTCCGGGCCTTCGACCATCGCGCGGGGCTGAGCCCCGACGCGGCGCACTGGATGGCCATCCTGGGCATGGATCAGTACGCGCACGCGCTACTGGACGTGATCCCCAGCGGCGAACTGGTCCTGAGCGAGCAGGAGATCATGGACGCCATCGGCCGGCGCCGAATTCCGGTGCTGGCTCCTTACCGCTGGCTCCGAGCCGCCGATCCACTCCCCCATGCGTGGGAGGTCACCAGCGACAGTCTCGCTGCCTATCTGGCCGGCGTCATGGAGGCGAAGCGATTGATTCTGCTCAAGCCGGTGGATGGACCGGTCGAGTTTCTGACCGATCCTTACTTCCGCCAGGCCTTGCCGTACGGGTTGGATTGCCGGTCGGTCGGCCCGTCGGGATGGGAGCGCTGGCGCGAGTACTTGCTCGAAAGCACGGGGTCATAGTTCCGGCCGGGCTCGCCCGCGGCGGCCACCAGCGCGCTCACGCGTTTGAGGCTGATGGTCCCAGTCCTACCTCCCTCGCAGGCCGCCCCGCGCACACCGACCACGTCGACGCGCATCGCCCGGGCCCGTTCCACTTCCTCCAACCCCAAGCCACCGGCCAGCGCCGTCAGCAATCCCGCCTCACGAACGGTGGCGACCAGTTCAGCGATGCGTTCTTCCGGCCACATCTGGAACAGGTTGCCCTGGTCCTTGAAGGCGGTGTCGAGCAGCAGCCCGCGCGCGCCGGCCGCCGCAGCCAGGGGCACCAGCCGGGCCGGCTCCAGGCTTCGAGCCCGCTCCCAGTCGGCGTAAGCCACCGCCACCACCGCGGGTGAGCCCAGCCAGCGGTAGCTGGCACCGACGGCCGCCTCGAGGAGCTGGGCTACCCGTTTGGGCTGGGAGATCCCGGCGAAGCCGAACTTGGCGAACCAGAGATCGGCGCCCTCGCTCGACCGCACGTTGCGCCGCACTTGAGGCAGGGAGTGGGCATCGCCCAGCGCGGCGCTCAACGCGCGCCCGCGGGGCACCACCGCGCGAATTTCCCGCAGCATCGCGCTGTCCACCATGCCGAGCGCGCCCGCCGTGGGGTCCTTGGCGTCGATGATGTGGGCGCCGCCCGCGAGAGCGGTACGCGCCTCTTCGGGATCGCGCACACTGATCAGCAATTGCACCGGTAATTTCCCCTTGTGGCGGGCCGAGCCTCCGGTATGTTACGGCGCACGATGAGTGAAGTCAAAGCTGGTGCGCTCTCGCCACCGTCGTTGCACGGCAAGGTCGTGCTGGTGACCGGATCTTCGAGCGGCATCGGACGCGCGATCGCCCTGCGCTGCGCGCGAGCCGGCGCGGACCTGGCAGTTACCTATCGAAACAATCACGCAGGAGCCGACCAGATTCTGGCCGATGCGCGGGCGCTGGGACGTCGCGCGGTCAGTCTCAAGATCGACATCGCCGACGAAGCACAGATCGCGGAACTGACACAGAGCTTAATCCAGGAATTCGGCCGGGTGGATGCCTGGATCAATAACGCCGGCGCCGATGTTCTCACCGGCCATGGGGCGACGCTCCCCAGACGCGAGAAGCTCGATCTCCTGCTTTCGGTCGATCTGCGGGGAACCATCCTGGCTTCGTGGGCCGCCGTGGCCCTGATGAAGCAGCAACCCAACGGCGGCAGCGTGATCAACATGTCCTGGGACCGGGCCACGCAGGGACTGGCGGGAGAGAATCCGCAGCTCTTCTCTGCGGTCAAGGGTGGAGTGCTGTGCTTCAGCAAGGCCCTCGCGCGGTCGGTGGCACCACGGATTCGCGTCAACGTACTGGGACCGGGCTGGATCGAGACCGCCTTCGCCGACCTAGTGGAGCCTCGCTTCAAGGAACGGGTGAAGGAGTCGATCCCGCTCAAGCGCTGGGGTACGCCGGAGGATGTGGCCGAGGCGGCCGTCTTCCTCGCCTCCGACGCGGCCGCCTATCTGACTGGTCAGATGATTCAGGTCAACGGGGGAGACGTGATGTAAAGCGGGTGGCCAGCGGGAGCGTCACTCAGCAACGACGGAGGTATCGAGCCATGCCGACCAAAGACCCTACCTATACCGACGATCAGATAAAGGAAAAGCTCAAGGACCTCCCCGGCTGGTACTACGAGGAGGGTTGGATCCGCCGCCAGTACAAGACCGATGGCTGGCTTACGACGCTCGCGCTGGTGAACACCATCGGCTTCCTGGCGGAGGCGGCCTACCACCATCCGGACCTGACCGTCACCTGGGCCAAGGTCTGGGTGAAGTTGCAGAACCACGCCGCGGGCGGGATCACCGACAAGGACTTCGAGCTGGCCCGGCACATCGAGCAGACCGTCCTCTGGAAGCCCACCGGTGGCGCGCTCGAGGGAACGCCTAACAAGTGGGTGCGGGGAGGAGATCCCAAATAGGGCGGGACGGCCGGCCAGCCGGCAACCGAATCCGGAGACCGAAAGACGGGGCGACTCTCGGCACCAGGCCACGGTCCGAGCGCCGATCCGTCCTTTTCGTCACCGGCAAGCTGGCGGAACCCGCACTACGGCGGGTCCTAAGCGAGCTGGAGCCCCAGCTCGAGGCTCGAGTCGCGGTGCTCAAGATCACCGTGGCCGCGCTGATGACCACGCCCTGGATCGCCCGCTTCCTCGAGGTTCCCGCCGGTACCGACCTCATCCTGATCCCCGGGCTCTGCGAGGGCGACCCCTCGGTCATCGCGGAGCGATTCGGGGTCCCGACCGAGAAGGGCCCCAAGGACCTCCGGGAAATTCCCCCGTATTTCGGGCAGGCTCAGGTGCGCCGGGACTACGGCGACTACGACATCGAGATCCTGGCCGAGATCAACAACGCTCCGCGGCTGACCCCCGACGCCGTTCGCCGGGAAGCCGAGTACTACCGTACCAGTGGGGCCGACGTCATCGACCTCGGGTGCACGCCGGGTCTCCCGTTTCCGGCCCTGCCCATGACCGTCAAGGAGCTGGTGGCGGCCGGCCTGCGAGT
Source organism: uncultured Gemmatimonadales bacterium (assembly GCA_963704015.1). Classification (GTDB taxonomy): domain Bacteria; phylum Gemmatimonadota; class Gemmatimonadetes; order Gemmatimonadales; family GWC2-71-9; genus DATIWD01. Next base: position 300,937 of record CAVPGI010000011.1, on the reverse strand, counting down.
CAGCGTGGATTCCTTTGTGCCCGAGGAGATCACCGCCGCCGTGGAGGCAGGCGCCGAGCTGGTGCTCAGCATCAACGGCTCCAATATCGACGTGGCCGATCGGCTAGCCGGCGGCCCCGCCCGAGTGGTCGCGATCCCCGAGTTCGGCGCGGGCCTGGAGACCCTGGACGCGACCCTCAACGCCCTCGAGCGGCGCCGCGTCCCCTACCTGATCGATCCCGTCATCGAGCCGATCGGGTTCGGGTTCACCGCCTCGCTGGAGCGTTTCGCGGAGGCCCACCGGCGCTACCCGTCGGCCGGCCTGATGATGGGAATCGGCAACGTGACGGAGCTGACGGCAGCCGACTCGACCGGCGTCAACGCCCTGCTGATGGCGATCTGCCAGGAGACCGGCGTGCGGGCTGTCCTGACCACCGAGGTGATTCCCTGGGCGCACGGTGCCGTCCGGGAGCTGGATATCGCCCGCCGGCTGATGCACTACGCCATCGCCCATAGGGTGATTCCCAAGGGGGTGGACGATCGGCTGGTCACGACCAAGGACCCGCGGATTCTCGCCTACACCGAAGCGGAACTCAGGGCGCTTCAGGCCCAGGTCACCGATCCGAACTTCCGGATCTTCACCGACCGCGATACGATCACCGTCTTCAATCACGAGGTCTTCGTCCGGGGCACCGACCCACAGGTGCTCTTCGGACAGCTGGGCGTGACCGAGGCCACCCACGCCTTTTACCTGGGCCGGGAATTGATGAAAGCGAAGACGGCGATCACCCTGGGCAAGACCTATCGGCAGGAGGGAGCCTTATCGTGGGGCTACCTCACACCCCCGGACGACGTGCCGCCCAAGCATACGACCCTCACCCAGCGGAAGCGGCGCACCCCGAAGCAACCGGGCCATCGGAAGTCTCCATGATCCTCGAAACCATCCTCACCACCATGGATGCCGCAGGCGTGGTCAACTACGCCCCCATGGGAGTGGAATGGGGCGACGAGACGATCGTGATCAAGCCGTTCCTCGAAACCACGACGTTCAAGAACCTCGAAGCGACCCGGGTCGCGGTGGTGAACCTGACCGATGACGTGATGCTGTTCGCGCGCGGCGCCATCGAAACCGCGACCTTCCCCTCAGGACCCGCCACGGTGGTCCGGGGTTCCGTGCTCGAGGCCGCCTGCTCCTGGCGCGAGGTCGAGGTGGTCTCGATCGACGCCACACCCCCTCGTTCCCGGATCGTGACCCGCGTGGTCCACCGGGGACAGCACCGCGAGTTCCTGGGCTTCAACCGCGCACGACACGCCGTGCTGGAGGCGGCGATTCTCGCGACCCGGGTTCACCTGCTGCCCGCGGAAACCATCCGTCGGGACCTGGATCGGTTGCAGATCATCGTGGAAAAGACGGCGGGCCCCCGGGAGCTCGAGGCCATGAACCTGGTCACCCGGTTCGTCGCCGGCCGCCTCGCCGCGGCCCCTTCGCCATGAGTCCAGCCCCGGCCGCGCCCCAGCCCTCCTCGACTCGCGCGCTTCCCGCCCAGGTGACCGTCGAGGCCCCGGCGCGACTGCATTTCGGGATGCTCGACCTCAGGGGTGAGCGGGGACGCCGTTTCGGGGGGATCGGGGCAGCCATTCCGAGTCCCTCCACCAAGATCGAAGTACGGCGCGCCGTAGGGCGAACGGCCGAAGGACCGGAGGCGGAGCGGGCCCTCGCGATGGCCGAGCGGTTTGCCCGGGCCACCCAGCTCGCCGGTGGCTTTCACCTGCAGATGCGGAGCGTCATTCCCTCCCACGCCGGGCTCGGGTCCGGAACTCAGCTCGCCCTTTCGGTCGCCCGGGGCCTGTCCGAGCTGTTCGGACTCGAGACCGACGTCAGGGCCATGTCGGAGGCGGTGGGACGCGGCGGCCGGTCGGCGATCGGGACCTGGCTGTTCGAACGGGGCGGGTTCGTGCTCGAGGGAGGCAGAAAGCCGGGGAGCAGCGCGGTGGCGCCGCTCTTGGCGCGGCTGCCGATGCCGGAGCACTGGCGGTGCGTGCTGGCGGTTCCACCGGGGGCACCGGGGCTGAGCGGCGAGCTGGAGATGCAGGCCTTCGAACACTTGCCGGCGCCACCGGCCGCCGAGGTGGAGCGGGTGGCGCACGTGGTCCTGATGCAGCTGCTCCCCGCGCTGGTCGAGGCCGATCTCGAGGGGTTCGGCAGTGGTCTCACCGAAGTGCAGCGCGTGACCGGCGGCTGGTTCGGAGCGGCGCAGGGGGGCGCCTTTGCGCGGGGCAATACCGGCGAGCTGGTCCGACGAATGGAGACTTGGGGCGCCCAGGGGGTCGGCCAGAGTTCCTGGGGCCCGGCGGTGTACGGGTTGGTGGCGGGGAACGCGGAAGCGGAGACCTTGGCCGAGCGGGTCCGGGCGTACTTGGGCGGGGTGGGGGTGGTGCTGGCCACAGGATTCAGCAATCACGGAGCCCTGGTCTCGGTGCGAAGACCGGAAGATTGACAGCCTATCCGGGGGCCGCTATACTCTGCCCCGCCTTCGGCTTGGGAGTTTCCTGGCCGGGAACCGGCCGGAGGCAGACGGCAGCCCACCTCCGGGCCAGCTTCTCCCGCTCAGGACCCCGGGAACTTCCCTCGACTTCGACGGTATCAAGTGTCAGTTCGTACTCCCTCGCGATCGAGCGACAGGATGAGCATGCCCGACGTCGTCTCACATGACAATTGCAGCGATAATCGATGGTACGGCGCGGCCAATAATTGTCCCCGTCCCAACGCTGGTTTTGCCCCTCCTGTTGGTCATCAAATCCCGGATTACAGCCCTGTTTCAGTATGCAACCCCGCCCATCTTGCGGGGTTGCGGCTCGGCACGTACATCATCGGCTTCCCGAATTTCCAAACTCTCGTTCCCGGGGACGAGAGTTGGTGGATAAGGACCGTCTGAGCCGAGAGGGGTTGGCGACGTTGGGGCTGTGAGGGTCCGACGGGCATCGCATTGGTGGAGCAGCACCGCAGGTCGCAGTCGCAGGTTTCTCACCCTTCAACCTGAGGTCAGTTTATGAACCGTTTCACGCAGAGGATGGTGTCGGGGGCGCTGGCCGTAGGCCTGACCGTCGCGACCGTCGCTGCCCAGGCGCGTTCGGGGGCTTGGACCATGAATGCTCCGGAAGGCGAAGTCTGGATGACGGGCCGCGATTTCGGCCTGCAGCGCTTCAGCCCGCTCGCGCAGATTACGACGGCGAACGTGGCAAACCTCAAGGCGGCCTGGTCGTTCTCGACCGGAACGCTGCGCGGGCATGAGGGGAATCCCCTCGTGGTCGGGAACGTGATGTACGTGCACACGTCGTTCCCGAACAACGTGTACGCTCTGGATCTGTCGAAGGAAGGCGCTCCGCAGATTTGGGCGCACAAGCCCAGTCAGAATGCGGACGCGATCCCAATCGCCTGTTGCGACCTGGTGAACCGCGGCACCGCGTATCACCCCAGCGGCAAGCTCTTCATCGAGCTGCTCCAGGGTGAACTCCTGGCCATCGATGCCAAGACGGGCAAGGAGCTGTGGAAGGCCAAGCACCCCGACAAGTCTGGCGCGGGCGTCGAGGCCAATGGGTACAAGCAAGGCGCGACGATGACCAACGCGCCGATCGTCATCAAGGACGTCGTGATCGCGGGCATTTCTGGTGGTGAGTTCGGCGTCCGCGGCCGCGTGTCTGCGTTCGATGTAAACACCGGGAAGCACCTCTGGACGGGCTACAGCACTGGTCCGGACAGCGAGACCCTGATCTCGGGCGACGCCAACAGCAACTATGCCTCGATGAAGGGCAAGGACCTGGGCGTCAGCACCTGGCAGGGCGATGAGTGGAAGCGGGGCGGCGGCACGACCTGGGGCTGGTACTCCTACGACCCCGAGCTGAACCTCTTCTACTACGGCTCCGGCAATCCCGGCAGCTGGAACCCCGATCAGCGTCCGGGTGAGAACAAGTGGTCCATGACCATCTGGGCCCGGAATCCGGACAATGGTCAGGTTAAGTGGGCCTACCAGATGACGCCGCACGATGAATGGGACTATGACGGCATCAACGAGATGGTCCTGTTCGAGCGGGGCGGCCAGAAGCTGCTCCAGCACTTCGACCGGAACGGCTTCGCTTATACCCTCGACCGGACCAACGGTAAGCTGGTCAAGGGCGAAGCCTTCGGCCCGATCAACTGGGCCAAGCCGAGCATCAACCTGCAGACCGGCGTGCCGGATAGGGATCCGAAGTTCGGCACCACCTCGAAGAAGAACACCGAGGGGATTTGCCCGGCCGCAATCGGCTTCAAGGATCAGCAGCCTATCGCCTATTCGCCGATCACCGGCCTCTTCTACGTCCCTGCGAACCACATCTGCATGGACTATGAAGGCGTCGAGGTGAAGTACACCTCGGGGCAGCCGTACGTCGGTGCGATCGTGCGGATGTTCCCGGGCCCCGGCGGTAACCGTGGCCGGTTCCTCGCCTGGGATCCCGATCCCGCCAAGAAGTACAACAATTCCGTGGTGTGGGAGATCAAGGAAAACCTGGCCGCGTACGGTGGCGCTCTGGCCACTGCCGGCGGCGTCGTTTTCTACGGCACCATGGAAGGCTGGCTCAAGGCCGTCGATCAGAAGACCGGTAAGGTCCTCTGGAAGTTCAAGACGCCCTCGGGCATCATCGGCAACCCGATGACCTACAAGGCCCCGGATGGCAAGCAGTATGTTGCCGTACTGTCGGGCGTGGGTGGTTGGGCCGGTATCGGCGTAGCTGCCGGCATCGGGGCCGAAGATCCGACCGCTGGTCTGGGCGCGCTGGGCGCGTTCGGCGACGCGGGCAACTTCAGCACTCAGGGTGGTGTATTGACGGTCTTCGGACTGTAACCCGTTGCATCCGGCGCCCGGAGGGCTTCACCCTTCGGGCGTCCGGCCGGGTAGGGGCGCGCCACGGTGCGCCCCTACCTTTTGTATATTCTTGAGCGCCGGTCGCCCGGGGCTTCTCCCCACGAGTGGCCGGCGCCTCTTTGTCCCTTGGGGTCTTATGCGGTACCTGACACATAAATCCATCTTCATACTGGCAGCGGCTGGCCTCCTCGTGGGGCAAGCCAAGCCGGCCGCAGCGCAACGTCCATCGGTCCTCACCCCAGGGGTGCTGCGGGTCTGTGCCGATCCCGACAACCTCCCCTTCAGCAACGAGAAGGGCGAGGGCTTCGAAAATCAGCTGGCCCAGATCCTGGCCAAGGCGTGGGACTCGAAACTGGAGTACGCCTGGTGGCCGGTCCGGCGCGGCTACTTCGCCCGGGCCCTGAACGGGCGCTATTGTGACGTGGCCCTGACCGCCCCGACCGGCTTGGATCTGGCGGCCACGACCCAACCGTACTTCCGGTCGGCCTACGTCATCATCTACCGCAAGGACAGCGGTCTCGATATCACCTCGCTCAACGACACCACGCTCAAGCGGCTGAAGATCGGCGTGAACCTCCTCAACGCCAACGCCGAGAATACTCCGCCGGCCATGGCGTTGAGTGCGCACGGCGTGGTCGGTAATCTGGTCGGCTTCCAGACCTTCTATAGCGAAGGCGGCTCCCGGCCCGAGGACATCATCAACGCGGTGATCAACCGCTCGATCGACCTGGCTATCGTCTGGGGACCGCTGGCAGGATACTTCGCTCGTAGCTCCCCCAGCCCCCTGGTATTGAATGTGGTGGCCTCCGACTCGACCAGCGGGATCCCCTTTGCCTTCGACATGTCGATCGGCGTGCGGCGGAGAGAGACTGCCCTCCGGGACAGCCTGCAGACCTTTCTGAACACCCACCGTCCGGCCATTGACTCGCTGCTCAAGGCCTACAACTTCCCGCTGCTCCCGTTGTCCCCGGACTCCAGCGCTGCTGGCGGCCATTAGGACCGTTCTCTCACGCGCGAAAGGACCCTCGCCTCGCTCATGAGCACGCCAACGTCGGCACTTGGCCGTTCCCTGACTGCGGTCTGCGGCCTGCTGATCTTCATGCTGGCCTTCACCGGCCAGGTCCACGCGCAGGGGGATATCTATCACCCGGCGCCCAAAGACACCGTCTCTTCGGACGTATACAACGGCTGGAAGGTGTTTCAGCTCAACTGCGCCCGATGTCATGGAGAAGACGCTACCGGCACCAGTTTCGCCCCCAACCTGCTGCTCTCGGTCTCGGCCGAAGGGGCCGTGAACACCCAGGAGCTTTTCCTCACCACGGTGTGCGCGGGGCGGAAGGACAAGGGTATGCCCGCCTGGTGCGAGCTGGGGCTCGAACTACCGAAGATTCTGCAGATGTACGCCTACGTGAAGCTCCGCAGCGACGGCAAGATGGGCCTAGGGCGCCCAGCCGTCCGGTCCAACGGAAACTGACCGTGCCGGGCGGGATGGCGCGCTACATCGGGCCTTCATGGCTCGGCCTTTCCGCCCTGCTGCTGGGGAGCAGCGGCGGCGCAGGCTTTCAATCCGCCGGCCGTCCTGAGACCGTCCTCCCGGCGTCCGTGCTCGCGGTGGTGGTGGATACGCCCGTCGCGCTCGACGCCGAGAAGGTCAAGGCCATTCTCGCCGCCGCCCCAGTCGAAGAGCCCCCGGATTTCAGCGGCCAGGACCTGAGCGGACTCGACCTCCAGGGGCTGGACTTCAAGCGGGCCGTCCTGGTGAAGGCCCGCCTGGCCGGCAGTAACCTCACCGGCGCCAATCTGTTCAGCTGCGATCTGACCGACGCCGTGCTGACCGAGGCCAAGCTCGGGCACGCGAACATGGATGGGACCACGCTCCGGCGGGCCGATCTCCGGCGGGCCGATCTGCGCGGGGCCAGCCTGTTTGCCACCATCATCGAGGCCGCCGATCTGAGCGGGGCCGACCTGAGCGAGACGCGGATCATCGGTTACCTCAAGAAGGCCAAGCTGGTCGGCACCAAGCTGCAGGGTGCCAACATCGGTGCCGATCCCGGCAACCAGTCCATGGGCGTGATGCGGGCCAGTTTCGTCGGGGGCGATCTCACCGGCGCCGATTTCTCAGGATCCAACCTGTTCAAGGCCGACTTCAGCCACGCCAGCCTCAAGGACGCCGTGCTTCGTGGCGTCAACCTCGCCAACGGCGACCTGGTGGAGACCGATTTCACCGGGGCCGACGTGACCGACATGAACCTCAGCCAGGCGGACATCTCGGGCGCCATCTTCACCCGAGCCAAGGGCGTGAAGACGATCAAGGGGCTGGCGGAGGCCCGGAACCGCGACAAGGCCGTCTTTGATGAGCCAGTGGAATAGAATCGCCCGTCCGGTGGGTCTCGTCTTCGCGGTCGGCGCCGCCATGGCGGTCCGCGGAGCGTGCGCGGCTCCGACCGAGTGGGCTTACGTCACCAATGAGGATTCCCAGGACCTCACCGTGATCGAGACGGCCACCGACAAGGTGGTCGCCACCATTCCGGTCGGCACTCGCCCTCGCGGCGTCAAGGTGAGCCCGGACGGCCACACGATCTACGTCGCGCTGAGCGGCTCCCCCAAGTGCCCGCCCAGCATGCCAGACGAGGAGTGCGAGAAGCTCCAGGCGGACAAGAGCAAGGATGGCATCGCCGTGGTGGACGCGGTGAGCCGCAAGGTCCTCCGCATCCTTCCGGGCGGCTCCGACCCCGAGCAGTTCGATGTGAACGCCGATGGCTCCCTGCTCTACATCTCCAACGAGGATGCCGGTACCGCTTCGATCGTGGACGTGAAGACGGCCAAGATCATCAAGACGGTCAAAGTCGGCGCGGAGCCTGAGGGAGTCCGGATCAGTCCGGACGGAAAGCTCGTCTACGTCACCTGCGAGAGCGACACCAGTATCACGGTGCTCGACGCCAAGACCGGCAAAGAGCTGGGGCGGATCCGCGTGGATACCCGCCCCCGCGACGTGGCGTTCTCTCCAGACGGGGCCCACGCCTACGCCACCGCGGAGGTCGGCGGAACCCTGTCGGTGATCGACGTGGCGCAGCAGAAGGTCACTTCGGTCCTGCACTTCGCGAAGGACGCCCGACCCATGGGCGTCCGGGTGGCGAGGGACGGAAAGCGGGTCTACGTCTCGACCGGCCGGGGCGGCACCATCGAGGTGGTCGACCTCGCTACCAACGCTATCGTGGGGTCGGTCAAGGTGGGACAGCGGCCCTGGGGATTCGCGCTGACCTCGGACGATCAGAAGCTCTATACGGCCAACGGCCCCTCCAACGACGTCTCGGTGGTCGACACCAAGACGCTGACCGTCATCGCGAGATTGCCGGCCGGGAAGATCCCCTGGGGTGTGGCGATTGGTAAGGCGGTAACCGCGAAGCCCTGAGCGGGGACGATCGCCCCCGCAGATCTCCTACACGATCACGCGAATGGCCGTCTGGTGAACCAGGCGCCCGGGAATCGCCAGGCCAGCCAGGCATCCAGGCCCCAGGCGCGACCCGCCCGGGCCAGGATGAACACCAGCATGCAGGCCACCAGGACGATGTGGAAGCCTTTCTGGTTTGGCGACTGCCAGTAGCTCGCCATGCCGTAGTTGAAGGACAGGAAGAGTCCCACGAGACCCGCCACTCCGCAGAAGAGCCCCAGGGTCAATCCCACCCCGGCCACCACCTCGCCCCAGGCGGTCAGCTGCGCGAACAGCGCGCTGTTGGGAAGCACCGTTTGCTCGAGGAAATTCTTGCAGAACACGAGGGGATGCTCCGAGGCCTGCTTGGCCACCAGGGTCGGCATCACCTGAAGCCAGCGGTCCGAGGCGGTCGGCACCGGTAGAAAGCCCCCCACCAGCATGATGCTCATCTTGGTCCAGATCGCCTTGGCGAAGTAGAGGCCCAGGACGACCCGGAGCATGGCGATCCATTGGCTCGGGTGGGACATCTCGATCGGCTCGGAAGCGACTCCCGGGGACACACTCGTCACGTTCGGCTCCTTGTCACGAACTGGCCGCCTTCGCGGCCAGCCCTAAGGTACCTGTAGCGGCTCGTAGGGAAAGGGGATCCATTCCCAGCTCGGCGAACACGAACGACCAGGTATCGGTCAGCTCGTCCTCGATCTTGGAGAGAGGCTTGCCGGCGCCATGACCGGCCCGGGTCTCCAGGCGGAGCAGCACCGGCCGGTCCGAGCCGGTCGCGGCCTGGAGTCGAGCCGCCATCTTGCGGGCATGCATCGGATCCACCCGGGTATCACCCTCCGCAGTGGCGAGCAGGACGGCGGGATAGCGGGTGCCCGGCCGGACATGGTGATACGGGGAATAGGCCCGGAGCCATGCGAAGGCGGTGGGATCGTCGGGCGAACCGTACTCGGGGATCCAGAGCCGCGCGATCCGAAATCGATGGTAGCGGAGCATGTCGAGCAGGGGAACCTGAACGAGCATGGCGCCGAAGAGGTCGGGCCGCTGGGTCAGCGCCGCTCCCATCAGCAAGCCGCCATTGGAGCCGCCCGCCGCGGCGAGGCGCTCGGGACGCGTGTATCCCTGCCGGATCAACCACTCCGCCGCAGCGATGAAGTCATCGAAGGTGTTTTGCTTGGTCCGCAGCATGCCCGCCTGGTGCCAGGTCTCCCCGTACTCTCCGCCACCTCGGAGGTTGGGGATGGCCAGGACGCCCCCCTGCTCCAGCCAGAGCAGCAGGGAGCGGGAAAAGGTGGGCGTCATGCTGATGTTGAAGCCGCCGTACCCGGTCAGGTAGGTCGGCCGGTTGCCGTCGCGCGCCATCCCGCGAGGATGCACCAGGAACATGCTGATCGGGGTACCGTCGCGAGAGGGATAGCTGACCTGTTCACTTTCGAAGGCGGCCGGATCCAGGTCGCACTCGACCCGCCGCCACAGCGACTGTTCCCCGTTGGCGAGATCGACCCGATAGACGCTCGGCGGCACGGTGAACGAGGAGAACCCGAAGAACAGCTCGTCGCCGTCCCACTCGCCACCCCATCCGAACAGGCTCCCGATCGCGGGGAGCGCGATCTCCGACACCTTCTGGCCGTCGAGATCCGCCAGCCGGAGTCGCGAGGAGGCTCGTTCGAGGTAGCTCAACGCCAGGCGCGAGCCCACGACCAGCACTCCGTCGAGCACGGCCTCGGGCCGAGGCGCGATGATCTCGCGCCAGTGTTCGCGGCTGGGGCGTAGTGGGGAAGTGAGGTAGACCCGGTAGGTAGGTGCCTCCAGGTTGGTCCGGATGTAGAAGCGGTCTCCGACGATCTGGCCCTCGAACAGGGCCTCGAGACCCTCGACTACCGGCGCCAGTGCGCCGCCCGCCTCCCGGTCCTGGAGGTACAGATCGCTCTGATCGAACGTGCGGGCGACTGAGATGAGTAGCCATCGCCCGTCAGGGGACAGGCCGACGCCCGGCCAGTACTCCTTCTCCTTCGGCTTGAAGATCGGCGCATCGGCGGAAGGATCGTCGCCCAGGCGGTGGAAGTAGACCGCCCGATGATACTGCAGCTCCTCGGGCGGCACAGTGCCGGGCTCGGGATAACGGGTGTAGTAGAAGCCGCCGGCGTCCGGCAGCCACGCGACATCGGCCGCGCGGGTGCGCGAGATCCGGTCGGGAAGGATTCGGCCGGTCTCGAGATCGAGGACGTGGAGGGTGCTCTCCTCGGTCCCATTCTCGGAGAGGCCATAGGCTAGAAGCCGGCCATTCTCTGACGGGTGATACCAGTCCAGCGCGGTGGTTCCCGCGGCGTTCAGGGCATTGGGGTCGACGGCGACCCGGTCGGGGCCCTGTAGCGAGTCCCGCACGTACAGCACCGGCTGGTTCTGCCGGCCATCTCTTCGCTGGTACAGATAGCGGCCGCCCACCGGAGTGGGCGCGCTCAGGACTCCGATGGAAAGCAGCTGCTCGAGGCGGGCCCGGATCGCGGCCCGCGAGGGAATTCGCTCCAGATAGGTCGCGGTGAACCTGTTCTGCGCCTCGGTCCAGGCATTGGTCTCGGCGGAATCGCCGTCCTCCAGCCAGCGGTAGGGATCCGCGACTGATTCACCGTGCAAGGTCTCCACCACCGCCTCGCTTCGGGTGGCGGGATAGGCGCGGGGGCCGATGGATGGCATTTCGCTGATCCGCGGGGTCTTCAGGAGGGAGTGATCGAACGGCGAGCCGCGGTCAGTCGCCCAGATTGATGCCCAGCTCGCGGGCGGTGCGCACGGTGTCGCTGTCGAGCGGGACGTTCTTGGGGTGGCCGACCACTTCTTGCAAGGGAACCCGGACGATGGTCGGCGGATTGAATCCCACCATCATGCCAAAGGCCTTGTCGGCCACCGCGCGCACCGCCGCCGCACCGAAGCGAAGACCCAGGAGGCGATCGAACGTGGTGGGCGAGCCGCCGCGCTGAAGGTGGCCCAGGACCAGCGACCGGGTCTCCTTCCCGGTGCGCTCCCCGATCGCCCGGGCCACCAGGCTCGAAATGCCCCCCAGCCGGTCGGCACCTCCGGCCGCCCGTCGCTCGAGGAGCACGGGTGCGCTGCCGTGCGCCATGGCGCCTTCCGCCACCACCACGATGCTGAAGCGCCGGCCGGCTGCGTCCCGAGCCCGGATCTTCTCACAGACCCGCTCGATGTCGAACGGAAGCTCCGGGATCAGGATCACGTCCGCCCCGGCGGCCATGCCGCTATGGAGCGCGATCCAACCGGCGTTCCGGCCCATGACCTCCACCACCATGACCCGCTCATGGCTCTCCGCCGTCGAGTGGAGCCGGTCGATGGCCTCAGTGGCGATGCTGACGGCCGTATCGAACCCGAACGTGGCAAGGGTCCCCGCCACGTCGTTGTCGATCGTTTTGGGTACTCCCACCACCGCGAGACCCTTCCGCCAGAGATCGTAGGCGATCCGCAGGCTGCCATCACCACCGATGGAGATCAGGGCATCGAATCCGCTGGCGTTAAAGGCGGCGATAAGCTCGTCGGATCGGTCGATCTCGATGTCATTGCCAGCCGAGTCCTTGGCGGCCCACCGAAAGGGGTTCCCCTGATTGGTGGTACCCAGGATGGTGCCACCGAGGTGGGTGATGCCACGGACTTTGTCGGGGGTCAACGTCAGGACGCCGCCTTCTTCGAGCAGGAGTCCGTTGAATCCACGGCGGATGCCGTAGGTCTGCCAGCCACGTTGGTGGGCGGAAAGCACGATGGCCCGGATGACCGCGTTGAGTCCGGGGGCGTCTCCACCGCCGGTGGAGATGGCGATCCGCATGGGTCAGTTCCCGCGCGCCGGGCGGTGCCGGCCGATCGGAAGTGGGGAGACTGTCACCTCCCGCTCTGGGCGGCGTGAATCAGGGCCGCCACCTCGCCCGGTTGAGCGTGGCGTCCCAGGGCTTTCTTGGAAAAGATGAGCCGATCGCCAAGGCGCACTTCGAACACTCCTCCAGAGGATTCCACCAACTGGACCGTGGAGTCCGGGAATGCCTTCTTCAACTCGGCCGCCAGACTGACAGCCCGAGGCTGGTAGTTTCACACCACGCAGTATTGTATCGTGATCTTCATAACGGGTCCTCGGTACACGACTTAGGGCCACTCTCCCCCGCCACAATCGTAGCCGACCCCCAGGGGCGTGCCAAGGGTCTGGCAGCCGGCCTGGCCCTTGCCGTAGAACTCGGCGCGGCGCAGAATCAACCAGGCCAATCACCCCCACTTCCCCTTCCCAAGGCTCATGGCCCTTTCGAGCTGCCGGCACCTCCCGGCCCGGTGGTCCTTCGGCGTCTTCGCTCTCCTCGCAACCGGTGGAGGCGAACGGGCGGCGGCACAGCGGCACTACAAGTTGGAAACCGGCGCCTCGTTGGTCTACCGGTCCTACGCGAGCGCGACTTCGCTCAAGGGTTCGCTCGGCGGGGCCCTGAGACTCGGCTACTGGTTCGCTGGGCCACTCTCCTTGGAGGTCGAGGGGGGTCTGACGCGCCCCCACTCAGACACCCCGCTCGACACGGTCATCTCAGTCACCAGCGTGACGCCTTCTCTGCTCTACAATTTCCGAGTCGGTCTCAACTCGACGCTGTTCCTCAGAGTAGGCTACGGCTTCGCGAGCTATGGGGGCTCCTGTCCCGCAACGTCGGTTCCGGGCGCGCCGGTGTGTGGGACCACGGGAGCGCTGGTGGGCGGGGCGGGCATGAGGCTGCCGATCGCCCAGACGGTGCTGGCGCGGCTGGAAGGCATGGTCGACCGCGGAGGTGGATTCACCAATTTCGGCGCGGGCATCGGGCTCACATTCATGATCGGCAGTCAGCGGCTGATCGACACCGATCACGATGGGGTCTATGACCGCTCCGACCGCTGCCCCGGTACCCCGGCCGGCGCCCTGGTGGACAAGCATGGCTGTCCGACCGACCAGGACGGGGATGGCGTCTATGACGGCTTGGATCGCTGCCCGGGAACGCCAAGCGGCGCCACCGTGGATGATGTGGGGTGCCCCACCGATACCGATGGGGACGGGGTCTTCGACGGGATCGACCGCTGTCCCAACACGCCTCCCGGCGCGGCCGTGGACGCCACCGGCTGCTCGCCGGATTCCGATGGCGATGGCGTACCGGAGGGTCTGGACCGCTGTCCCAATACCCCCCAGGGGGCCACCGTGGATGCCCTGGGCTGCCCCAGCGACAGCGATAACGACGGGGTGCCGGACGGCCTCGATCAATGTCCTAGGACCCCGGCCGGGGCCATCGTGAACATCTACGGCTGTCCGGTGCCTCGTCAGGGGACGCCGGGGCTCTCCTCAGCGCCCTTGCCGGCCGCGAATCTACCCCTGCAAAGTGCCAATCCACGCGGCCAAACGTCGCAGAAGGCGATGGCGGAAGTCCCGGTCCAGGACCGGGCGAAACCGGTATCCCATGCCGGGTATTAACTTCCGTCCCGGCATACAGTTGCGGGCATGGGGCTTGCTGCTTGGGGGGGCCCTATGATCGCCCCGGTCTGCCTCGCTCTCGCCCTGCTGACCCCGCCCAAGCCCCATCACGGCCGGCATCTGCCCATGCCGGTCCCAGTGGCGCGGTGGGGAGATGAGCTACCCACGACCGAGCGCAGCCTCGACGAATTGATCGCAAGCCGTAGGACTGAGGCGAAGACCCTGGAATGGCCGGCACGCCCGCTTAAGACGGTCAAGACGGCTTCAGCGGCTCCTGCCCCGATTCTCCCCTGGGGAGACGAGTTGCCGGCGGTCGAGCTCCCGCTGGTAGACCTGATCTCCAAGGCGGACGCGAAGACCGTGGAATGGCCCGCGCCGCCGCTCAAGGCACTGGCCGCGGCATCGGTGGTGGTCGCCGCTCCGGTGCTGCCCTGGGGAGATGAGCTTCCCATCGGCGTGGATCGCGCCGAGGCCCGCGACCGGCATCCTGCCATCGAACCGGCAACTCTGGAGTGGCCGGCTCCGCCCCTGATCGCTCCGCCCAAGACGGTGCGCGCCATCTACGTCAACGCCTGGGCCTTCGGATCCTCGCGCTTCTACGATCTGGTGCAGATGGTGAGCGGCAGCGAGATCAACGCCTTCGTGATCGACGTCAAGGACGACACCGGGTATCTCACCTACGAATCCCAGGTATCCACCGCCCAGCAGATCGGCGCCAACCATGCCCTGCGGGCCCGCGACACCCGCGCCCGGCTCCGCTACTTGATGGCGCGCGGTATTTATCCAATCGCGCGGATAGTCGTGGCCAAGGACCCGCTGCTGGCGGCGCAGAAGCCGGAGTGGTCGGTGCAGGACGTGCGGGGCGGCCTCTGGAGGGACCGGCTCAACTTCGCCTGGGTGGACGCCTTCAACGACTCGGTCTGGGTCTACGCATCGCAGCTGGGCGCCGAAGCGATTCGCACGGGGTTCGCCGAGCTGCAGTTCGACTACGTGCGGTTCCCGGATGAGCCCAAAGGCCGTCTGGCGATGGCCAAATTCCCGGGCCGGCACGAGGGCGAGAGCACGCGGGACGGGGTCAAGCGGAACCTTCAGCTGCTCCGCGATCGGGTCAAGCCGCTGGGGGTGCCGTTTACCATCGACGTGTTTGGACTCACGGCGAGCGCGGAGACTGACTTGGGGATCGGTCAGGTCTGGGAGGATCTGGCGACCACCGCGGACGTGGTGCTACCGATGGTCTATCCCAGTCATTACTACCACGGCTTCTACGATATCCCGCGTCCCAACGACGAGCCCTATCGCACCATTCGGCGCGCGATGCAGGACGCGGTGCGGCGCACCACTCCGCTTTCACCGGCCGCCAAGATCCGGCCCTACCTCCAGGCCTTCACTCTGGGGCGGCCCCGCTACACGCCTCAACTGGTGCGGGAACAGATCCGGGCGGCGGAAGAGATGGGGGTCAAGACCTGGGTGCTCTGGAACCCCCGCGGCGTCTATGATCCCGCGATCTTCCGCCGGGACCAGGCGCCCGCGTTGACGGTGTCCCACGAGTTTCCTATGGAGCCGACGGGACCTTTCGTGGAGTAGACCCCGTGCCCTGCGGTTCCCACGCCGTGATGTACCCGGCCAGGGCGCTGGCGGCCGTGGTGTAGGGACTCGCGAGGTAGAGCTGCCCCGGTCCGGAGCGGCCTGGAAAATTCCGGTTGATGGCGCTCACGGTCACGGTCTCCCGATCGTAGCTCACCCCGGGCCCCGCATTGATGCAGGCGCCGCAGGACGGCTCGATGATTTCGGCACCCACCGCTCGAAAGATGTCCAGGTAGCCCTTCCCTTCCGCGTAGCGCTTGACGTCCTGGCTCCCGAACTGGATGTAGAACTTGACGTCGGGATGAATCCGTTCGCCGGCGTCGGCCGCTTCCTTGAGGACCCGGGCGTACATGTCCATGTCTTCCTTCTTGCCCGCGGTGCAGCTCCCGGCGTAGGCGATGTCCACCTTCACCGTCTTGCCCAGCTCGGTGATGAACAGACCATTGCCGGGGTCCCCGGGGAGCGCCACCATGGGCCCCATGGCCTCGGCGTCGATGGTGATGATCTCTTCGTATTCGGCGTCGGGATCGGAGACCAACCCCTCCAGGTAGCGCTCGGCCTCTGGTCGTGCCATGCCGCGCTCCCGCACCAGGAAATCCACCGTCTTGGCGTCGGGCTGAATGAGGCCGGTAAAGGCGCCCACCTCCGCCGCCATGTTGGTCATGGTCGCGCGCTCGTCGATCGAGAGCGCCTGCACCGCGGGGCCCGCGTACTCCACGATCTTCCCGATCGCCTTGCCGCTCTTGACGTAGGGGTGGCGGAGGATCTGCAGCATGAAATCCTTGGCTGTGATCCCCTTGGGCGGGCGGCCGGTCACCCGGATCAGCACTGACGGTGGGACCTTGAGCCGCACGTCCTTGGTCAGCCAGGAATTGAAGATGGCCGTGGTCCCTACGCCGAAGGCGACGCAGCCCATGGCGCCGCTGTGCGGGGTGTGGCTGTCGCTGCCGATGATCACCTGGCCGGGGAGCGCGTGCTTCTCCAGCATCTTGGAATGGCAGATCGCCTCCGAGCCCAGGGCCAGGGCGTTCCGCATCAGTCTGGGCAGCTCGCCGTAGAGGTGAATGCCCTGGTCGGCGGCGAACTCTTCCTGCTTCCGCTTGAGCTCGAGCGCCACGTCCAGCAG
Source organism: uncultured Gemmatimonadales bacterium (assembly GCA_963704015.1). Taxonomy (GTDB): domain Bacteria; phylum Gemmatimonadota; class Gemmatimonadetes; order Gemmatimonadales; family GWC2-71-9; genus DATIWD01. The sequence continues at coordinate 284,444 of CAVPGI010000011.1, read as the reverse complement.
ACCTTCGGCCTTGCGCTCGTCGGTCATGGCCAGCTCGAGGAAGGTGAGATGGTCTCGGAAGAAGAAGATGGATCCGGGGTCGACCACCTTCTCCTTGCCGCCCACGTGGTCCCGCCAGAAGATGGCGGCCATGGGGGTCACGTACTCGTGGCTGAACCGGATGTCGGTACGGACGAAGCCCTCGTCGCCCGGCTTGACGTAGGGGACGCCGATGGTGTCAGTGGCCAAGTCAGTCACCCAATGCCGTGCCAGCATCTTTTCGGCCAGGGTCATGGGTCGTGGCGGTGTGGCGACCAGGGGCACCTTCGCCTTCCCCTGAAGCCGCGCCACATTGTATTGGAACAGCCCGCCGTACTCGATGATGCCCCGGGTGATGTCTCCCTCTCCCGAGGTGAACACCGAGAGCGGGATCGCCTCACCGCGGCGGAGCCGCTCCAGCAGTGAGAAATCGGTGCTGGTGAAGATGCCCAGGTTCTGGCAGTTCTCGCGGTAGATGCGCTCGATGTTTTCCGCGATGACCAGCCGGATGCCGGCCATCATCTCGGCGTAGGGCGATTGCTCCCGGCTGGAGCCCTTCCCGCGCCGTTTACCGCTCACGGAGACCGCGAATCCGCCTCGCTTGACGGCGCCCCGCGTGACGGGAAATTCCGATCCCGCCTTGAGCCCGAGGTAGGGGAACTCACCCAGCGTCTCGTCGTAGTAGTAGCAGATGTAGGCCGGCGTGATCTCGTCGGTCGAGATGTCGTCTCGAAGCTTGATCGCCGGCGTCCAGGCGAGATCCTCTCCGGCCAGCTGGCGTTTGAGCAGGTCCGGATCTTCAGTCAGGAACAGGACCCGGCCATCGAACCGGACCGAGGCCGGTTGTTTCTCGAGGCTACGCGACTTGAGGCTTTCCATCATGTGTGAAAGATGACCGCCGTCCGAAGGGCGATCAAGGATTGGACCACCTCGCGGCTAAGGCTACCATTCAGAATGCCCGGCCGCCGTCTCGCGCCGTTGCTGGCGATCCTGGTCGCGAGCCGGCCCTTTGCGTCCCAGACGGACGCCTGGCGCTCGGTGACCCCCAACGACATCAGCGGCCCCGTCAGCCTCAAGAACCCCCGACTCAGCGAGAGTTCCGGCCTGGCGGTGAGCCGCACGCAGCCCGGAGTGCTGTGGACCCACAACGATTCGGGCGACGATCCCCTGCTCTACGCCACCGACTCGCTGGGCCGGGACCTGGGCACCTTTCTGGTGACGGGAGCGAAGAACTTCGATTGGGAAGCGATAGCCAGAGCCCCCTGCGACGGTGGCGACTGCCTGTACATCGGGGATACCGGAGATAACTCCGAACACCGAAAGACCGTGGCGGTGTACCGGGTGAAGGAGCCGACCGTAGGACCGGGCAGCGGCTGGCAACCAACTGATTCCGCGGTCCGCCTGGTGATCAAGTACCCCGATGGACCGCACGATACCGAGGCGATGATCGTCACCCCGAGCGGCGACCTGTTGCTCATTACCAAAGGGAGGGACCACGGGATCCGTCTCTTCCGGGTGGCGGCGGCGGCGTGGCGCGAGCCGGGCCCGGCGCTGGCCCAGTTCATATCCCAATTACCGATCGAGCCCAGCGCGAGATTCGGTCGGCGCGTCACCGACGCCGCCCTGGCCCCCGATGGGCGGCGCGTCGTGGTGCGAACCTACAGCGGACTCTACTTCTTCCTGCTGGACGGATTTCACCTGGTGCCGGATGATCCACCGGTGGTCTGCCAGACCGGCGCGCTTCAACTGCAGGGAGAAGGCGTGGACTGGTTGCCCGACGGCCGCCTCGGCCTGAGCTCCGAATCGGCATTCGGCATGGGCCACGGCTCGCTCGCCTTCGTACGATGTCCAGTCCCCACACCGGCCTCCGCCCACTAGGGTGAAGCGCCTCCTGGGCCTCACGGCCGTCGCGCTGGTCGCGATCGGCCTGATCGGCGACCGCCAGGTCCGTCTCCGTCCGCTGCATCAGGCGGAGTGGCTGGCCGCGGGAGACGTGATGGTGCGGACCGTGCGGGCCGGCCAAGGGGACACCACGCTGCTGCTGCTCCACGGGTACGGCGAATCCCTGGTCAGTTTCCGGAACATCATTGATCCGCTGGCCCGGCACTACCGGGTGGTGGCGCTGGACCTGCCCGGTTTCGGGTTGAGCGACAAGCCCGCCGGCTCCTACAGCCTGGCCACGACGGTGGTCCGAATTCAGAACTTCATCGCGCGTTGGATTCAGGGACCGGTGGTCATCGTCGGCCACTCCATGGGCGGCGAAGTGGCCGCCGCCGTGGCGCTGGCGCAGCCACCCCATGTCACCGCGGTAGTGTTGATTTCACCGGCTGGATATGCCTTGGGCCCATGGATTGGAGATTCGAGCGTGTCCTGGCCGCGCCGAGGGTGGGTCGGCAGCGCGATCGCCTACGTGCTCCCGATGCACGATCCGGCCTGGCTGAGCGAGCCAGCCGATCGCGCCGCTTACGAGCCCTTCAGCGACCCGGCCTACCGCGAATCGTCACACCGCGTGCTAGCGGAGTTCGACTTCGGAGCCCTGCGCGACCGGTACCCCGACGTCACCCAGCCCGTGCTGGTGATCTGGGGGGAACGGGACCCGACCATTCCCCTCTCAGTCGGCGAGGCCATCGCGCGGGCGCTGCCCCGCGGACAGCTGGTGATCATCCCGGGCGCGCTGCACCGGCCGCAGGAGACTCACCCCGAGCGAGTGGTGGCGGAGATCGAACGATTCCTGGGCCGCGACCCCGACGCGCCATGACCAGACTGACCTCCACCTCGATTCTCCTGCTCGCGATTCTCACCCCGCTCCGCGCCCAAACCCCGGGCGACCGGGTGGCCCGGGCGGTTTCGGATCGCGCCATCTGGGCACACTTGGTGTTCCTCTCGGACGATGCACTCGAGGGCCGCGGGACGGCCGCCCGCGGTGGCGAGCTGGCCGCGCGCTACATCGCGACGCAGTTCCAGCGACTGGGGCTCCGGCCGGGAGGGGACCAGGGCTCGTATCTGCAACGGGTCCCCCTGGTCTCCCGCACCTCGACCGAGATGGGGCTCGCCATCGAAGGGGACACCACAGCACCGCTCCAACCCATCGCGGACTATGTGCTCTGGTCCGAGGGCACCGACAGCGCGAGCAGCGTGCCGGGCAGTCCGGTCTTCGTGGGATACGGGATCGTCGCCCCGGTGTACCGCTGGGACGACTACAAGGGGGCGCAGGTGCGCGGGCGAATCGTGATCGCGCTCGCGGGCGACCCGGATTCCACGCTGTTCGACCGGCACACCGGGATGCCCTACGGCGCTTGGCGGTACAAGGTGGACGAGGCCATGCGGCACGGGGCGTCGGGCATCCTGCTGATTCACACGGCCCGATCCGTCGCGTTCCCCTGGGCCAACACGGCCGGTTTTGCGAGGGAGCTGACCACCATCGAGAAGCCGGCCTCGTCGGTTCGGGTCGAGGGCTGGCTCTCCGAAGGTGCGGCTCGCCGACTACTCGCGGGCCAGGCCCTGGACCTGGACACTCTGATGGCGCGCGCCGCGCGCCGCTCCTTCACCTCCATTCCCCTCGCCACCCGTCTCGAGCTCCGGGTCGCGACCCGGATCCGGCGATGGGAGACCCAGAACGTGGTGGCGCTCGCGCCCGGCCGCGGCCCCCTGGCGGGTCAGGCGGTCGTGATCGGAGCCCACTACGACCATCTCGGCATCCGGGAACCGGTAGAAGGCGATTCGATCTACAACGGCGCCGAGGACAATGCGTCCGGCACCGCCTGCGTCCTGGCCGCGGCCGAGGCCTACCGGGGGAGCGGGGTGGCCTCACGCCGGTCCGTCTATTTCGTAGCGTTCGGTGCCGAGGAGCGGGGCCTACTGGGCTCGCAGAGCTTTGTCCAGAAGCAGCGCGGGAAGACGCTGGTGGCGATGGTCAACATGGACGTCATGAATCTCTGGGGCCGGAGTCGCGACATCGGCACCGTGGCCCCCGATCATTCGACGCTGGGTGCCGCACTGCGCCGGGCGGCCAAGGCCGAGTCGCTCGCGGTGACGATCGATCCCGACGACGTGCGGCGAGGCCGCCTCTTCCGCTCCGACAACTATTCTTTCATGCAAGTGGGGATCCCGGCCATCCGTCTACTGAGCGGGCTCGACTACGAGGGCCGTCCCGAAGGGTGGGGGCGGGAACAGAAGGATGCCATGTGGGAGAACCGCTACCACACCCCGAATGACGACGTGAAGCTCTGGTACACGCCCGACGGCACGGCGCAGCAGGTCCGGGTGTTGGTCCGCCTGGCTCTCGACGTCGCCGATGCCCCGAAACCACCGCGGTGGGCCCCGGATTCTCCGTTCAATCCACACGGCCGCCCCAGCGGCCACTAGGCAACCACCGCCACTATCTTAGGTGCACCCTTGACCCACCTCCCCATGACCCGATTGCTGGCATTCGCCCTGATCCCGCTCGCGGTGGTCCATTCGTCTCTCGTCACGGCACAGACAGTCACCCCGTCCACCCGGGTGGCCCGAGCCGTGGATTCTACGGTCATTCGCGCCCACATCGAGTTCCTCGCGAGCGACGCGCTGGAAGGCCGCGGCACGGCGACCCGGGGTGGTGAGCTGGCCGCCAAGTACATCGCCGCCCAATTCCAGCGCCTCGGCCTGGAGCCCGGGGGCGACAGCGGCACCTACTTCCACCAGGTCCCGATCATCGCGCTCACGCCCGACCCCACGCTCTCGGTGACCGGGCCCGACTCCGCTCGACTCGGGTACCGAGATGACTACGTCCTCTGGTCGATGCGCAACGACTCGTCGGTCACGCTGCAGGCGCCGCTGGTGTTCGTGGGCTACGGGATCGTGGCGCCCGAGTACCAGTGGAACGACTATGCCAACGTGGATGCCAAGGGCAAGATCGTCGTCTGCCTGGTCAACGATCCCGGCCTTCGCGACTCCACGATCTTCAAGGGAAGGATTCTCACCTATTACGGACGCTGGACCTACAAGATCGAAGAGGCCGCGCGCCAGGGGGCGGCCGGCATCCTGATGGTGCACACCACTGAGAGCGCGACCTACGGATGGAGCACGGTGGTGGGTTCGTGGACCGGCCAGCAGGTCCGTCTGGAGCAGCCGGCTACGTCCCTGGTGGTGGCGGGATGGATCCGGGACTCCTCGGCGCGGAGCCTATTCCGGCGGAGCGGCGCCGACCTGGACCAGCTGATGGCCCAGGCCGCCACCAGGAGCTTCCACGCGGTTCCCCTGAACCTCCAGCTGGCCGCGACGGTCAACAGCGCGATCCTCCGCTCGTCCACCCAGAACGTGGTCGCGCGCCTGCCCGGTTCGGGGCCCCACGCCAAGGAAGCGGTGGTGATCGGGGGTCACTACGATCACCTCGGTATCCGGCGGCCCCCGGTGAATGGGGACTCGATCTACAACGGCGCCCTCGACAATGCATCGGGTACCGCCGCGGTGCTGGCCGCCGCGGAGGCCTTCGTTCGATCGGGCGTGAAGCCGGCGCGGTCCATTCTGTTCATTGCGTTCAGCGCGGAAGAGTCGGGACTGCTGGGGTCTCAGGCGTACGCGGAACGCCCCACCCTGCCCCTCAAGGATCTCACGGCGGTCCTGAACATGGATGTGATGAATCTGTTCGGCCGCACCAGCGACATAGCCGCCCTGGGAGTGGACCAGTCGACGCTGGGGCAACTCTTCACCCGCGCCGCGCGGGACGAGTCCCTGGGCGTCACCATCAACCAAGACGCGCTGATTCGAGGCTCCTTCTTCCGGTCCGACCATTTCCCGTTTGCCAAGGCTGGGGTGCCGGCGCTCTCGCTGGAGAGCGGGGTCACCTTCCTCGGGAAACCGGCCGGGTGGGGCGACACTCAGATCAACGAGTACACCGAGCACCGGTACCATCAGCCGGGGGACGAGATGCTCCCGTGGTACTCGATGATCGGGGCGGTCCAGCAACTCCGGGTCATTGTGCGGACGGCGCTGGCCGCCTCGACGGCGGCCTCGCCTCCCACCTGGAACCAGGGGTCGGAATTCAGGGCGGCGGGGGAAGCGCGGGTGAAGTAGGGGAAGGGGTCTCGTTGGGGCGGCCCCTGCGGCAGGCGCAGGGGCCCGCCGCGGCGACTTTGTCTCAGGACTTTGCGGCCGACTGCGGGACGGATCCCCAAAGGTCTCATCGTGGAACGCTGGTAGGTCCCTAGTTCCGCCGCGAAGTGGCTGTTTACCCAACACCGATTCCTGCTTATCTTTGGCGCCGTTTTAACCCCGCCCGAAACGGCCCAGGCGTGCATCTAGAACTGCCCGACTCACATCGGATCCCTCTCACCTGGCTGCTCGAGCACGGTGGCGAGAGCATCCGGTACCGCACCTACCTCGAACTGGCCCCCGCCGGCTTCGCCCAGCCTGAGACCATTGAGCAAGCCTCCCTGGCCGTGCAGGCAGCCAAGGCCGGGCAGTCCATCGTCAAGAAGCAAAAGGACAACGGGATCTGGGGCGGCAATCTGATGGGCCTGGTCCCCTCGGCTGCCCTCGGGATCAAGGACATCGGGACCATTCCCCAGTACCGGCGCCTGCTGCAGCTAGGTTGGCCCCGGGACGCCCGGGTTTTCAAGCTCTCCGACCGGGTCCTCTTCCGACAGCTCTCGAGGGACGACGACCCCGCCCTGATGTTCGAATTCCAGAAGGCGGCCAAGACCGACCCCAGCGCCCAATTGTGGGCCCGGGAGGTGATCCGAGAGGCGGCGTCGGCGGCGTTGGCCGAGGCCGGTCAGATAGACGATCCGCGGCTGCGGGGGTCGGCCCACAAGATCGCGAGCGCCGTTTCCCAGTTTCTTCGTAGCCCTCTGGCGGAGAAGCCGTTCGTGAGATCGGGGAGCCAGACGGTATTGCACCCGGAGGCCTATCCCCCGAGCTGGTACTCGGTAGCCATTGTGGCGTCGATGCCGACGCTTCAGCGTGAGCGGGCCGGATTCACCGACCGACTGGGGCACTACCTCGCGCAACCCGCGCCCAAGAAGGCCTACGCCATCCGGGTCGGGAAGCGCATCGTCAAGCCGCAACACCTGCTCCTGGGCGATCCGATCGAAGCAGACGGCAAGGGCATTCCAAAGGACCTGCCGCTGGCGCTCTACTACATCGAGATCCTGGCCCGGATCGGCGCGCTCCATACCGCACCGGTCGCGACCAAGGTATTGGCCCGGATCCTCAAGGATGTGAGCCCGGAAGGCGTCTGGAGCCCCAAGAACCTCCGCTCGCTCCCCAAGGCCTTGAATCGAATCACCTACCACGTCTTCCCATTGGACGGGGAAGGAAAAACGCTGGAATCGAAGCAGGCCGACGTGACTTTCCGGCTGGCGGTCATCGCTCGCCTGCTCGGCTGGCGGCTCGATTACAGCTAGTCCGAGCCGCCTTGCGCCGCTGCGCAGCGTATCCGATACTACTACTGTGCCGGCGGTCGATCTCACTCCATTCGGCTTCACTCCCACCGAGAGCAAGGTCTACGAAGTCCTGCTGAGCGCAGGACCCGGCACCGGGTACGCCATTGCCCGTTGGGCGGGGCTGGCCCGGGCCAACGCCTATAGCGCGCTCGAGGGGCTGGTGACCAAGGGCGCGGCGCGGGTAGAGACGGGCCGGCCGCGGCGCTTCAGCCCGGAGCCCCCCACCGCCCTGCTGGCCCGCATCTCCAACCGCCAGGGACAGGCCCTGGAGCGGCTGGGACATGCGTTGGAGGCGCTGTCGATCCCGGACACGCCGACGGTGGTGGAAATCGACTCCCCTCGAGGTGCGCTGCAGCTCCTGTCGCACGACATCGCCCGGGCCACGACCTCGGTCGCGCTGATTGCGCCCGGAGAAGCCTATCCGCTGCTGAGCCCCGTGCTTCGGCGCGCGGTCTCGGCCGGACTCGACGTCGTCCTCTGTTCCGAGGGTCCGGTACCGCTCCAATTCGCCCCGGTGGAAACCATACCCGGGACCGACGGCTGGCCCGGTTTGCCGTTGATTTCGATCGTGGACCGTCGCAGCGCCTTGCTGGGCGCCCGGCAGGGTAACGAGGTCCGGGGTCACTGGAGCACGGCGCCGGCCTTCGTGCAGGCCGCGCATATCGTATTCGATCACTTTCGAGCCAAGCCATGAGCGATTCCCCCGAGGAAGCCTTTAACGCCCTGCGCCGCGAGTACATCGCCGAGGCGCCGGGCCGCCTGGCCGAACTCAGGAAGGACATCGCGGCCTACCGGGCCGGCGAGCCGGACGCAACCGCCTCCCTGCGGACACGCTTCCACCGGCTGGCGGGCTCGGGTGGCTCCTACGGGTTCCCGATTATCAGCGATATCAGCCGGGAGACCGAGCGCTGGCTCCAGGATGCGCCCGGGAACGAGCCGTCGCCCCAGACCATGGACCGGCTGGAAGACGCAGTGCAGCGACTCTCCGGGGCGTTCAACCTGGCCGCCACCGAGGTGGGCCTGCCGACCGAGCCGATCCGGGCCGTGGAGTTCGGCTGGCGCTCCCTCGTGGTCGGGCCCGTCGGGCGGCTCCGCGATCAGATCGAGCACTCGCTGGAGACCTCGGGCTTCCTGGTCAAGGTCGACACCGGAGCGGGAGAGCCGCGGGAGCTGCCGGTCTCGGACCGGCCCGACCTCCTGGTCATCATCCGGGACGCCCACGTCACCGATGCCTATGCCATCGCCTCCGCCTGGTCATCGGCGGGTGCGGTGCGTCCCCGGGCCATCGTGCTGGTGGATCCCGGCGACAATACCGACCAGATCCGCGCCATCGCCTCCGGGATCGATGTGGTCTTCCCGGCCGAGCGAATCCAGCAGGAGCTGCCCAAGTACGCCAAGACCCTGGCCCGGATCGGGACGCCGCCCTCGCGCGTACTGCTGGTCGAGGAAGACGAGGCGCAGACCACAGCCATCGTGGCCTTGCTGGAGCAGGCCAACATACGGGTCACCCATTGTAAGGACGGCGTGAGCGCGCGAGAGATGCTGGCGAGGGAGACTCCGGACCTGCTGCTGATGGATATCCGGATCCCCGGCGAGCTGGACGGCTTGGCCCTGGCCCGGCTGGTCCGGCAGGATCCCCGATTCGGGCTGATCCCGATCGTCTTCCTGACCGACCGGGACGGGGTGGCGGATCAGATCGAGGCGATCCGGGCCGGGGCGGACCATTTCCTCACCGAGCCGGTGGATCAGAATCTGCTCACCCAGCTGGTGATCAACCGGGCCGAGCGGGGCCGGCGGCTCCGTGAGATGGTGCACCGGGACGGCCTCACCGGGCTCCTGAACCACGCCACGCTCATGGCCGAGCTGGAGCACTCGATCGAGTACGCCCGACGCCACGACGAGGACTTCGCGTTCATCATGGCGGACGTGGACCACTTCAAGCGGGTGAACGACAAGTACGGGCACCTGGTGGGGGATCAGGTGCTGCTCCACGTGGCGAAGATCTTCCAGTCGACCGCCCGCGCCAGCGACCTGATTGGACGCTACGGCGGTGAGGAATTCGCGCTGATCCTGCGGCGCACCGACCGGGCCGGGGCGGCGGTGCTGGCGGGGAAGCTGAGGAAGGCGCTGGTGGAGCGGCCCGCCCTGGTGGGGAACGAGGTGATCCCGGCCCGGGTCTGCATGGGCATCGCCTGCTACCCGGCGGACGCCGCCTCCGCGGCCAGTATCGCCGCCATGGCGGACGAGGCCCTGTACCGGGCCAAGGCGGGGGGCCGGGATCGGGTCGATTTCGCAGACGAGAACCCCAGCACCGAGTAGCGCACCAGGGCGGGCCTGATATATTCAACCAACCGGTTGAAAGGTCCGCCGTGACGCACCGAGAGCCTACCGCCCCACAGCGCCTTCTCACCGCCGCCCTTCCAGAATTCGCCGTCAACGGCAAGGCCGGCGCCCGCACCGACCGAATCGCGCGGCTCGCCCGGGTCAACAAGCAGCTGATTCACTACTACTTCGGCAACAAGGACGGCCTCTACCGCTCAGCGCTGGCGGCGGCGGCGGCCCAAATCGGGGCCGCGCTCTCTCAGCCGGTCGACCCGAGCCTGGGAATCGTCGAGCAGCTGCGCCGCCTGGTTCGCGGGCAGTTCGACGTGTTGGCCCGTCACCCTCAGCTCACTCAGTTGCTGGTCCACGCCGAGGCCGAAGGGGAGTGGTTGGATGCGGCCACCAAGCCGCTGGTCGAGCGCCTTACCGAGGGCCAGGCCACCGGCTTCTTCCGAGACGACATCGATCCGGGTCAGGTCGCCCGAGCGGCGCTGGTCCTTCATCTCGGCTACTTCGCGCTGCGAGGCATCTCGGCCGGTTGGGGCCCAGCCGCCCGGTGGCGAGACGACACCACCGAGCTCATGGTCCAGGCCTGCTGTTGGTAAGAGGGAATCCTGCGGGGCGGATGGGCCATGGGTCCATCCGCCCCCAGGCGTTAGTGCTGGAAGTGGGAAAGCGGAGTCACGTCCCGCGGGTTTTCGTCGCCGAAGAGCAGCCGGCCTTCCTTGAAGCTGGCGCCCCGAAGGGTGAGGGCGAGGACCTCACCCAGCTCCTGCACGGGGAAGACCTCGATGGACTGCCGGACTTCCTCCGGCAGATCCTCCAGGTCGGGCTCGTTCTCCTTGGGCACCACGATTCTGGTAATGCCCGCTCGCACCGCTCCCAGGATCTTTTCCTTGAGCCCGCCGATGGGAAGCACTCGGCCCCGCAGCGTGATCTCTCCGGTCATGGCGATGTCGTGCCGGACCGGGCGCCCGGAGAGCGTGGACACCAGGGCCGAAGCCATGGTGACCCCGGCGGAGGGGCCGTCTTTGGGGACGGCGCCGGCCGGAACGTGGATGTGCAGGTCCCGATCGAACATCTCCTCCTTGATGTGCAGCCCGGGTGCGTGAGAGCGGGCATAGGTCCAGGCCGCGCGGGCGGACTCCTTCATCACGTCGCCCAACTGGCCGGTCAGCACCAGCTCTCCCTTGCCCCGCATGGTGGAGGCTTCCACGAACATGATGTCGCCGCCGGTCGGGGTGTAGTACATGCCGGTGGCGACGCCGATCTGATCCTCCCGGGCAGCCCGTTCCGGATGCACGCGGGGCCGGCCCAACAGGTCGTCGACCAGGACTTTATCGATCACCAGGCGCTCAACTTCGCGCGCGGCGATCTTGCGCGCCACCTTGCGGGCCAGCTTGCCCAACTCCCGCTCGAGCTGACGCACACCGGACTCCCGGGTGTACCCGGTGATCACCTCGCTGATGGCCTCGTCGGTGATCTCCAGCTGCTCGGCCGTCACCCCGTTCTCCGCGAATTGCCGCGGGATCAGATACTTCCGCGCGATCATCAGCTTCTCCCGCTCGGTGTAGCCGGAGAACTCGACCATCTCCATCCGGTCGAGCAGGGGAGCCGGAATGCTCTGCAGGAAGTTCGCGGTGCAGATGAACAGCACCTCGCTCAGGTCGAACGGCACGCCGAGGTAATGATCGGTGAAGCTGTCGTTCTGGGCCGGATCCAGGACCTCGAGCAGGGCCGCGGCTGGGTCCCCCTGGAACGAAATGCCGAGCTTGTCCACCTCATCGAGCAGGAACACCGGGTTCTTGGTCCCGGCCTGCTTCATCCCCTGCAGGATGCGGCCGGGCATGGCCCCGACATAGGTGCGCCGATGGCCGCGAATATCGGCCTCGTCCCGGGCGCCGCCCAAGGAGATGCGGACGTACTTGCGTCCCATGGCCCGCGCGATCGACTTGGCCACTGACGTCTTGCCGACGCCGGGCGGGCCTACGAACAACAGGATTGGACCCTTGGCCCGCTTCTCCTCCGGGATGGCCGGGACGACGGGCTTGGGCGCTTGCTCGGTCGATTCGGCCGACTCGGGCGCGGGAGCCGCTTCGCTCGTCGGGACCGGAGCCGCTTCACCCGTCGGGACCGGAGCCTCCGCGGTCTTGGTCTGGTCTTCCGCCGCCTGATTCTCCATCGCCTCCCGCTTCTCGAGCTGGTTCCGCAGCTGGCGAACGGCGAGGAACTCGAGTACCCGATCCTTCACGTCCTGCAAGGCGTAGTGGTCTTCCTCGAGGATCTTGGACGCCTGCACCAGGTCGAGGTGCTCATCGCTCCGGGCGGTCCAGGGCAGCTCGGCCACGTTCTCCAGGTAGGTCCGGATGACCTGGGACTCCATGGATTCCCGGCCAATCCGGCCCAGCCGACCGAGCTCGCGGTCCACTTCCTTGCGGGCCTCGGGCGGCAGTTGGAGCGCCTCCAGCTTGTCCCGCAACTCCTGGAGCTCGTCACTTTCATCGTCTTCGCCCAGTTCGCGACGGATGGTCTTGAGCTGCTCACGGAGGAACATCTCCCGCTGCCGCTGGCCGATCTCATCCTGGACTTGCGACTTGATCTCCTCCTGAGCGTCGAGCACGCCGATCTGGCGCTGCACGTGGACCAGCACTCGGCGCAGGCGCTCCTCCACCGAGAGCGTCTCCAACAGGACCTGACGCTGCGCCGGCTGAATGTCGAGGTAGCCGGCGATCAGGTCCGCGAAGCGCCCCGGGTCGTTGACGCCGGAGAGCACCTGTTGGACGACCTCCTCGGGAAGACCCGACTTCTGCCCCAGCTCAGCGGCGCGACCGCGGACTTCTCGGTAGAGGCCGACGAAGGCGGGGTCCTCGGGGTTGAGCGGAAGCATCTCTTCCGCCTCGCGCACGATGGACTGCAGGTAACCATCGCGATCGGTGTAGTGCATCGCGATGCCGCGGCGCTCCCCGTGGAGGAGCAGCTGCATCCCGGCCAGGCCGCGCTGCATCTGTCCAATGCGGGCGATGGTCCCGATGGTGTAGAGCAGCTCGGGCTTGACGGTTTCGATGTTCTCCCGTTGAGACACCGCAAAGACCATCCGTTCGGGAGTAGCAAGCGCGGCCTCGACCGCCCGCAAGGTGCCAGGCCGGCCGGCGCCGATCGGCGCGGTCACGCCGGGGAACAGCACCACCTCGCGCAGCGGGAGGACTGGAAGCGTCATTCGTTCACTCATGTATCACTCACCTCAAAGGGCAAATTGGCAGATGAGAAGACTGACCGCCCTAGCATGGGCACCTGCTATGCCAAGCGGCGGGGTGGCTTCGCGGCCGGCGAGGCAGATCTTGGAGTACAAATGGGCCCATTTACGTATTAGGGCGCAACTCCTCCATCGAGGCCCTGCCAGAATGGCCGAGGTCAAGCAACTCAAGTGCGCCACGCCGGTCCCTTTGAGCGCTCGCTCCGGGTCCGGTTGCTCTCCACTCTCTTGGCTGCTAAATCTATGCGGATGAGGCTGATACTCGATGACTGACCCCGCAAAGCCTCTGGCCGTTCGGCTGGGGGAGGCGCTAGGCTCGGCCTACACCATCGAGGGCGAGATCGGGCGTGGCGGGATGGGCGTCGTCTATCGGGCCCGGGACGAGCGCCTCAAGCGCCGAGTCGCCATCAAGGTCCTGCCTCCCGAGCTCAACTTCCAGGAAGACATCCGGACCCGCTTCACGCGCGAGGCGGAGACGGCGGCCCGCCTTTCCCACCCGCACATCGTCCCCATCTTCTCGGTCGGTGAGGGGAATGGGCTGGTGTATTTCATCATGGGTTATGTGGACGGGGAGTCGCTGGGGGCGCGGCTCAAGCGCCGGGGGCAGCTGCCGGCCGAAGAGGCGCGTCGCATCATGAAGGAGACGGCGGACGCCCTCAGCGCCGCCCACGCCATGTCGGTCATCCACCGCGACATCAAGCCCGACAACATCCTGCTCGAAGGCACCCGAGGGCGGGTGATGGTGACCGATTTCGGCATCGCCAAAGCCATGTCCTCGGGCCATGGCGCCACCCTGACCAGCGCCGGGGTGGCCATCGGCACACCGCAGTACATGAGCCCGGAGCAGGCGGCCGGGGAGAAAGAGATCGACGGCCGCTCCGACATCTACAGCCTGGGCGTGGTGACCTACCAGATGCTGGCCGGCGAGCTGCCGTTCAACGCTCCCACGGTGGCCGGGATCCTGATGAAGCAGATCACCGAGCCGGCCCCGATGATCTCCGCCAAGCGCCCCGATGTAGCCGAGGATCTCTCACTGACGGTGAGCCGGTGCCTGGAGAAGGACCCGGAGGAGCGGTGGCCCACGGCGGACGCCCTGCGGCGCGCGCTGGAGAGCCGGACCCTGACCGGCTACCGGCCGACCGGCGCCCGGCTCAAGGCCAGCAGCCGTGCTTCCGTAGCGCCGCCTCGCCGGAGCCCCGCGGGTGGCGCGGTGCGTCTGCCGCCGTCGGTGCGGCCCCTGCCGCAGGCTTGGGAGCGGCGGGTCGACCGCGCCAGCGATCGGATCCGTCGCGCAGAGAATTACGATACGCCCCTGCCGGTACCCGATACCGGAGAGCCGCGGATCGTCCAGAAGACGCGAGCCATGTTCGCCAGGTGGGCGGCGGTGAGCGGCGGACTGGTCCTGCTCGACATGGTGACCGGGCACTGGGTTCCCGGCTGGTCCCTGGCGGTTGCCTGTGTGTGGGCGGCGTTCGGCCTGCTCCCGCAGTACGTCAAGCTCTGGCATGCAGGGTACACCTGGCGCGATGTGTTGAGTCGCCCGCCGGCACCCGACGCGGTGGATGCCCTCAAGGGTGGCAAGGGCGCCAAGGCGCTGCCGCCGCCCCGGGCCGAGGAGATGGGGCCCTACACCAACCAGGCGCTCCAGGCGCACGGGGACCGGGTCGCCATCATGAAGCTGATGGACCGGCTGTCCCCGGCGGAGAAGAAGCTCCTTCCCGAGGAGGTGAACCAGACGGTGGACGCGCTCTACCAGCGCGCCCTGGATCTGGGGCGCACCCTGCACGCCATGGACACCAATCTGGATCCGGCGGCCATGGCCCAGGTGGAGGAGCGGATTGCGGCCCTGTCGCGGGAGCCGGATGACGAAGAGCGGAGCCGCCGGATCGCCCTGCTGGAGCGGCAGGCCAAGGCCATGCTGGAGCTCAAGCGCCGGCGGGAGCAGGTAGCGGGCCAGATGGAGTCGTGCGTGCTGGCGCTGCAGAACATGCGTTTCGACCTTCTGCGCCTGCGCTCGGCGGACGCGGCCTCGGCGCTGGGCGACCTCACCGCGGCGACCCAGAAGGCCCGGGCCCTGTCCCGGGACGTCGACAACCTGATTGCGGCGGCGGGCGAAATCCGGGACGCCATCGGCTGATTCGGCAGTTCTCGACCCGCCTTCCCTCGGCAGAGTGGGTCAATATATTCCCAACGCTAGAGCAGCTGGTTCTCCCTTGGCGCCACAACCACGTGCCGTTGCCGGACGCCTCGCGTCTTCCGCGGCGGGCGGGGCGGCACCGAGGGAGGACCAATTCCCCATCACCTTGGAGGCGCAGCATGATCGGCCACGGAGCGTCACGTCTCTTCATCGCATCAGGGCGGGTTCTGGCCCTCGCCGCCGGCCTCCTGGCCGCGAGCGGATGCAGCAAGAGCCCCGACGCGAAGAAGCCCGCGGCCCCTGCCGCCGCCCAGCCCAAGCCGCTCATCGCTCTGATCCGGGCCGCCGACTGGATGGGCAGTGAGTGGAGCGAGGACGCCATCAAGGTCGGGCTGCAGGAAGCCGACCTCGAAGAAGGCCGCGACTACGAGATCAAGATCTCCAGCGCCCAGGGCGATCTGGCCACGCTGCCCAACCTGATCGACGCGGCCATAGACGCCAAGGCGAAGGTGATCGTCACCCTCCAAGACGCGACGCTCCAAGTCGCCGTCCAACGGGTCAAGGACACGCCGATCATCTTTCACGTCCTCTCCGATCCCTTCGCGGCCGGCGCGGGGACCAGCGATTCCAACCATCTCCCGAACGTGACCGGCGTCTACTCGCCGGGATTCGGGGACCCGGAGCAGACCCGGCGCGTGGAGCTGATCAAGAAGGTGGTTCCCAAGGTGCGCCGGATCGGAATCCTGTTCAGCCCGGGTGAGCTGCTGTCGGTGTCGCTCAAGGACAAGATGGTCCAGGCGGCCAAGAAGGCGGGGCTGGATGCGGTGGCCACCCCGATCAACAGCCCGAGCGAGGGTACCGAGGCCACCACGGCGCTGGTGGGCAAGAAGGTGGACGCCATCGAGATCTACGGCAACGCGGCCCACGCGGCCTTCGAAAGCGTGATTCAGGTGGCCAAGGCGGCCAAGGTGCCGGTGTTTTCGCCCTCGCCGTTCGAAGTGGTCAAAGGGGCGACGGCGGCGTTCTATCCCGACTTCCAGGAAGGCGGCGTGGTGGCCGGCAGCATGATCGCCCGAGTGCTCAAGGGCGAGAGTCCGGCCGGCATCCCCTTCTACCGTGTCGTAACCACCAAAGTGAAGATGGCGGGTGATACCGCCGGAACGGCCAAGCCGCATTGACCACTGCCGTGCACTAGATCATGAAGATGGTCATCGCGCGCGACGGCGGTCGAGCCTTCGTGCGCCTGGCCGGGCGGCTGGACGGCGAGTGGGCGGAACACCTCGCGGGTGCCCTGGATGATTTCCTCCGGGATGGCATGCGCTCCGTCATCCTGGATATGTCGGAGGTCACCTACCTCAGCTCGGCCGGCACCAAGGTCCTCGCCCGCGGCTACGACGACTTCTCGTCCCTGCGGGGCGAGCTTCGAATCGCTGATCCCTCCCCCACCGTCCTGAGCGCCATCCGGATGGTGGGCCTCGAGGAGCGGTTGCTCTACGCCTCTTCGGAAGACCCCTCCCTCGCTGCTCCCACCCGGTCCTCGGCGCTGATGCACCGGCTCGGGGACTTCACCCGGGAAGACTGGCGCAGTCCGCTGGCCCCTCACGCGCACGGCCACTATGAGATCTCGAGCCGAGACACCGCCGCCACGCTGACCTGTCAGCTCTACGGCGATCCGCGCGCGCTGCGCCAGCGCCCCTACGAAGCGAAAGACTGCCAACTGGTTTCCTTCCCCGACACCGTGTTCGGCCTTGGACTCGGTGCCTTGGCCGACCGGCCGGAGGACACCCTCCCCCGGGTGGGAGAGTTGCTGGCCGTGGGCGGCGTGGTCGCCTATCTGCCGACCGACGGGGCACTGGTGGCGGACTACCAGATCGGGACCCGAAGCGTCCCACCCAAGGCGACCATGGTGTACGGTCTAGCCTGTCACGGCCACTTCTCTCACCTGGTCCGGTTCCATACCCAGCCGGACGCGAGCGCCGTCCCGCTGGCGGAGCTCGCCAGCCTCTGCCTCGAAACGGTGGGCGGACCCACCGCCGGCCTGGTGATCGCGACGGAGACCGCGGGTCTAGTGGGCGCCGCGCTGCGCCGGCCGCCCAGCGCGACCCCCCGCCCGGTACTCACCTTCCAACCCACCGTCAGTGACTGGCTCACCTTCACTCCGGAACCGACCTACAAGGGAATGACGGCGTTGGTGGTGGGTGTGGTCTCCCAGGATCCGCCGGCTGCCCTGGATCCCTATCTGCGACCGCTGAGCGGGATGGCCGGGCCCAAGCTCAAGGGGCACTTCCACGCGGTGGTGTTTCCCTACGAGCCGCTCCCCCAACGCACGGTTGCCATGCAGGCCCTGGTCCTCCGGCTGTTCGGTGAGCTCAAGGTCCGTAGCCTCCTCCATCTCGTCTCGGATGACCGGGGACAGGCGAGCGCAGGTGAGAACGAGCTGCTCCGCGGTCTGTGCTGGGCCGGGCGGATCGGCACCGTGAAAGAGCCGGGCGCGTGAATCTCCTGGTTGGAGGCCTCACCGTCGGGCTGATCCTGGCACTGATGACGCTAGGCGTCTTCGTGGCCTATCGGGTCCTGGACAGCCTGGACCTGACTGCCGATGGCGCCTTCGGATTGGGCGGCGCTGTCACCGGCATCCTGCTGGTCCGCCACGTGGACCCGTTTCTCGCGACCGGGGCGGGGACCGCCGCGGGAGCGATAGCCGGGGTGGTTACTGGTCTACTGAACACACGCCTCAGGGTCAGCCTGCTGCTGGCCGGCATCCTTACCACGACGGCGCTCTACTCCATCAACCTCTACATCATGGGAGGCGGCGACCTGTCGCTGGCCCCGCAGCACACGCTGGTCAACGTGGCCGAGGAGCTAGGCGCGGACCTGATGGCGGGTGCCGGGACCCTGACCCTGTTCGGGACACCGATCACGGCGCGCAACTGGCTCGGATTCCTGTTTACGCTGCTGCTGGTGGCCAGCGTGGTGTTGGTGATCGATCTGTTCTTCCGGACCAACCTGGGTCTGGCGATGCGGGCCACGGGCGATAATCCGCGGATGGCGCGGGCCCTGGGGGTCAACGTCCAGGCCACCCTGGTGTTCGGCCTCGCCTTGGCCAATGGGCTGATCGCCTTGTCGGGCGCGGTGTTCACCCAGTACCTCGGCTTTGTGAACATCCAGGTGGGCGTCGGCATCCTGGTGGCGGGTCTCGCCAGCCTGATGATCGGAGAGACGATCCTGGGGAAGCGAGGCGTCGGGCGCCGCATCGCGGGTGCGGTCGTGGGCGCCGTGCTCTACCGACTGCTGGTGGCCGCGGCCCTCCGGGCGGGACTGGACCCCAATGCACTCAAGCTGGTAACGGCCCTCTTGGTCCTGGCGGCGCTGGTGGTTCCAGCCCTCTGGCACCAGCGGGTGATTCAGCACCGTGCCGATGAGGCTCTCAGCCGTGGCTGAATCCAGGCTGGAGGTCCGCGGACTGCGCCACACGTTCAACCCCGGCACGCTCCAGGAAGTGCAGGCGCTCCAGGGTGTGGATCTGGTGATGGAGCCCGGCGCCTTCGTCATCGTGCTGGGCACCAACGGGTCGGGGAAGTCCACCTTGCTCAACGCGATCGCGGGCACCTTCCAGGTGCAACGCGGGGACATCCTGCTGGGCGGAGAGCGGATCAATGAGTGGCCGGAATATCGCCGTGCCCGCCGGATCGGTCGGGTCTTTCAGAACCCGTTTCATGGCACCGCGTCCGACCTGACCGTGGCGGAGAACCTGGCCCTGGCCGCGACCCGGGAGCATCGGGTCGCCCTGGGCCCAGCGCTCGGCTCCGCCCGGTTGTCGGAAATCCGGGAACAGGTGCAACAACTCGACCTCGGCCTCGAGGATCGTCTGCAGACGCCCATGGGGGCGTTGTCGGGCGGTCAGCGGCAGGCGCTCACCCTACTCATGGCCGCCCTGCTCCGCCCCACGCTGCTCCTACTCGACGAGCACACGGCCGCGCTCGACCCCAGGAGTGAAGAGCAGGTGCTTCGCGTGACTCAGCAGCTGGTACGCCGCCACTCCCTCACCACCTTGATGGTGACCCACTCCCTGGCCCAGGCGGTGCGGGTGGGGGACCGGATCGTGATGCTGCATCGGGGCCGGGTGGCCAGCGAATTTACCGGGGTGAAGAAACGCCTGCTCCGGGTCCAGGACCTGCTGGATCGGTTCGATCAGTTCCGGGCCGCCGAGCTGCTGGACGATTCGGCCGCGGAGATGCTCCGGCGGGCATACGTGTAGTCCACAGATTACGCAGATTACACCACAGATTGTGCCGCTCCCGCCTTAGTAGGCGGCGATATCCACCATCGCCTGCCGCAGATCGTCCACCTGGGGCAGGATCGCATCCTCCAGTTGGGGCGCGTAGGCCACGAAGGTATCGGCCGAGGCGACCCGCTTCACCGGGGCGTCGAGGTAGGCGAAGGCCTCATCGGCGATCCGGGCTGCGATCTCCGAACCATATCCCCACGACAACGAATCCTCGTAGGCCACGATCACCCGGCTGGTCTTCCGGACCGAGGCGAAGACGGCCTCCCAATCCACCGGGGAAAGGGAGCGGAGGTCGATGACCTCGACCTCCAACCCATGGCGGGCCTCGACCTCCTTGGCCGCGATCAGGGTGCGCTGGACCACGGCGCCATAGGTGATCACCGTGAGGTCTCCACCTTCGCGGACCACCTTGGCCTTGCCGAAGGGGATCATGAAGTTGGGGCCTGGGTTGGGCGCTTTGTTGTAGGTCTGCCGGTAGAGATGCTTGTGCTCGAGGAAGATCACCGGATCCTCGCAGCGAATCGCAGTCCGGAGCAGACCGTTGGCGTCGAGCGAGGTGGAGGGACAGACGACCCGCAGGCCAGGGACGCCGGTGAAAATCGCGGCACCGGTCTGCGAGTGATACACCGACCCGCCCTTGAGGTATCCGCCGTAGGTGACCCGGACCACGACCGGGGCCGCAAAGGCGTTGTTGGACCGCCAGCGAATCAGGGCCAACTCGTCCCGGAGCTGCATGTAGGCGGGCCAGATGTAGTCGAAGAACTGGATCTCGACTACCGGCTTGAATCCGCGGACCGCGAGTCCGATGGCGCGACCGACGATGTTGGCCTCGGCCAGCGGAGTGTTGTACACCCTAGAGCTGCCGAAGGCGCGCTGCAGGCCCCAGGTGACCTTGAACACCCCACCCTTCCCCTTCACATGAGGGAGGGCTTCGTCCCGGCTGACGTCGGCCACGTCTTCGCCGAAGACCAGGATCCGTGGATCCCGGGTCATTTCGTCCCGCAGGCAGATGTTCAGCAGATCCACCATGGTGGTGGGATCGCCGCTGAAACGGGGGTCGTCCTCGGTGTCGAAGTGCTCGGAAGCGGGGTCCACGTCCGGTGAGTAGACGTAGTCGTAGATCGTGTCCACCGTCGGCTGCGGAGCGGCCAGCGCGGTCTCGGTGGCGACCACGACCTCTTCCTCCACCTGCTCCCGAATGGCGGTGAGCTCACCCTCGGTGGCTAGGCCCTCCTTGAGGAGATACTCGGGGAAGCGGACCAGCGGATCCCGCGCGGCCTCTTCCTGGCGCTCCTGAGTCGAGCGGTACTGAACCTCGTCGTCCGACAGCGAGTGGCTGTAGGGCCGAATGACGTGGGCGTGCACCAGCGCCGGGCCCTTGCGGTGGCGGGCGTAGTCGACCGCGCGCCACATGGTCTCGTAGGACGCGATGGGATCACAGCCGTCGACTTCTTCCACGAGGAGATCCGGGAAAGAGGCGACCAGCTTGGAGATGGACCCACCCGCGGTGTTGACCTCCACCGGCACCGAGATGGCGTATCCGTTGTCTTCGATCAGGAAGACGACCGGAAGCTTGAGGTTGCTGGCAGTGTTGAGCGCCTCCCAGAACTCGCCCTCGCTGGTGGTCCCCTCCCCCGCCGAGCAGAAGACCACCTCGTCTTCCTGATGAAGCTCTTCCCGCCCCGGGATCTCCGGCAGCGACGCGTACCGCAACCAGGCCTCGGCGCACCCCACGGCTTGCAGAAATTGGGTGCCGGTGGGGCTCGAGGCGGTCACGATATTGAGCGCCTTATGTCCCCAGTGGGAAGGCATCTGGCGGCCACCGGAGTTGGGGTCATCGGCAGCACCCACCGCCGCGAGCAGCTGCTCGGTAGGGGTCATCCCCAGGCCCAGGCAGAGGGCCCGGTCGCGATAGTAGGAGTAGAACCAGTCGTAGGCAGGCCGCAGCACCTTGGAGGCGGCCGCCAGGACCGCTTCGTGCCCCGCCCCGGAGATCTGGAAGAAGATGCGATTCTGCCGTTTGAGCTGAATCTCCTTGTCATCGAGCCGGCGGGACAGCAGCATCAGCCGGTAGATGTCCAAGAGATCGGGTTTGCTGAGGGTCTTGGGCGGCTTGGTATGGGCGCGGGTGCCGGTGGCCATGGCAAGAAGATGAGCAGATCGGCGGGGGGAGGAAAGGGTGGGGGAATGCCGACCGCCGAATGGCGATGGCCGACTTGGGAATGGGGGAGTAAGGGAATGGGGGAATGGGGGATTGGGGGAAAAAAGGGGTCGGGGGGAGCCGGCGCTCTACGCTGAACGGCGGCCATGGAGCAAGTTCATCGCTCACCGCCACTTTCCCGTACCGTGCCCTACTCCCGTTCTCCCGTTCCCTGTTCCCCCCTCATAGACCACCCTCCCCCCGGCCACCGTCACCCGAACAGTCACCGATTCGATCGCCGCGGCGGGGATCTGGAAGAGGTCGCGATCCAGCACCGCCAGATCGGCGCGGTAGCCCACCCGGACCCGGCCGCGGGTCCGATCGGCGAAGACCCCGTAGGCATTGGCCACCGTGTAGGCGTGCAGGGCCTGCTCCACCGTGATCTTCTCCTGCGGGAGCCAGCCATCGGGGTTCTTGCCGTCGCGGGTATGGCGGGTGACGGCGGCGGAGATGCCGAGGATGGGATCCAACGGGGCAACCGTCCAGTCGGAACCGAACTGGAGGGTGGCGCCATGGTCGAGTAGGCTTCGAAAGACGTAGGTGTCGTTGACCCGAGCCGGGCCCAACCGCTTGATGGCCCAGGCGCCGTCGTCCACCAGGTGAATGGCCTGCATGGACGCAATCACCCCCTCGGGGCCGAAGCGGGCCATCTCCTCTGGGCGCAGGTGCTGGGCGTGCTCGACACGAAAACGCCGATCGCGGACGCCGTGGGCCCGCGCCACGCTGTCGTAGATCGCGAGGATCAGGGCGTTGCCGCGCTCACCGATGGCATGGACCGCGATCTGAAGGCCGGCGGAATCCGCCGCACCGATCCAGGTCCGAAGCGAGTCCTCCGGAGCCCGAAGGAGCCCGCTGGTGGCGGGGTCGTCGGCGTAGGGCTCGAAGAACAAGGCGGTCCGCGAGCCCAGAGAGCCGTCCACGAATCCCTTGAGCCCCAGGATCTGGAACCAGTCGTCGCCCCGACCGGCACGCGCCAAGGTGTCGGCCACCGCCCGCCACTGTGGCAGCGGCGGGTACAGGGTGACCCGGAGGAGCAGCGTGCCTCCCGCGTGGGCCCGCCGATAGGCGGCCAGATCGCTCCAGATATCCTCGGGCTCGCTCATGTCGGTAATGCCGGTGAGCCCCTTGGAGACCGCGAAGCGCATGGCCTGTTGGAGATACTGGTCCTGCTGCGCGGCGGTATAGGGCGGGATTCGGACCGAGACGGAGTCGGCGGCGTTGTCCTTAAGCGCGCCGGTGGGTTCACCGGTCCGGGGATCCTTGACGATGACGCCCCCGGGAATGGGCGGGTGCTCGCGGCCAATGCCCGCCAACTTGAGCGCTCGAGTGTTGGCTAGGTACATGTGGCCATCCAGGCGGCTCAAGAGGACCGGATTGTTGGGGGTCACCGAGTCGATCCAGTCCCGGCGCGGCAGCGGGGTGCCAGGCCACAGCTCGTGGTCCCAATCGCCGCCGATGATCCACTCGCCGGGCCGCTGGCGGGCGGCAAATTCCTTCACCCGGCGAATGAACTCGGCCGGGGTGGTAGCCGTGCGGAGATCCAGGTTGGCCAGCTGACGCCCACCGCTGATGAAGTGGGTGTGCCCATCCATGAACCCCGGTACGGTGAGGCCGGTCGGATTCTCGAAGACCCGGGTCCGGGGCCCCACCCACCGTGAGACCTCTGCCCGCTTGCCGGCCGCAACGATGGTATCTCCCCGGGTGGCGACCGCCTCGACCCAGGGGAGGGCGCTGTCGCCGGTCCAGGTGCGCCCGAAGACGACCAGATCGGCTTGGGGCGAGGACGAGCAGGCGGCCAGGAGGAGCGCGAGGAGGGGCCGGAGCGCACGCGCACTGGCGGCAGGTGTCATTGAGGTGTTCGGCATCAGGGCAGACTATCGCTTGGTCAGCTTGCGCAGCGTGTCCAGCGTCTGAAGGGCTCCCGTCCCGGTACCACCGCCGGCGGAGGGCTGAGCGAACAGGTCTCGAATGTCGAGCAGGACCTCCATCATGAGCTGGTCGCGCTGGTAAGCCGCATCCAGCTCCTCCATGCGGAGCGTCAACTGCTCGCGCTTGGCGCGGTCATAGGACTCGCGGTAGATGGTCTCGAGGTTGGTAAGGATCCGGTCGCGGGAGCGCATGGTGGCTGGGAGCTGGGAGCTAAGGGCTGGGAGCGATGGGGGAACGGGAGAACGGGGAACGGGAGAACGGGACTATACCTCAAACGCCCACGACTCATGCCCCATGCCCCATGAACCGAGTGTCGTCCCTTTCGGGCAGGGTATAGCTTACACCGGTCCAACCACCCTGGCCAGGTGAGGCCGACGCCACTCTTATGCGACTGTCCCCGCAACTTCTCGTCGTCTTCTCGCTCTCCGTCTGTACTGGGGCGACGGCTCAGACCAAGCCCCGCGCGCGAGACCTCGGCATCCCGTTCGAGGGTACGCCGGGCCGGCTCAACGCGATTACCGACGTCCCCGGGATCGAGGTCGGCCAGGTCACCCTGATTTCGGGGGACGGGCCGCTGGTGGTGGGCAAAGGTCCCGTCCGGACTGGTGTCACCACGATCCACCCGAGGGGGAAAGGCGCTCAGGACCCGGTCTTCGCGGGATTCGCCACGCTCAATGGCAACGGAGAGGTGACCGGGATCCAGTGGGTCAAGGAATCCGGTTTCCTCTGGGGGCCGATCATGCTCACCAACACGCTGAGCGTGGGCCTGGTACGAGACGCCACGATCGAATGGACCATGAAGCAGGGTTGGAGCGATTGGCTGTCCGCCCTGCCAGTGGTGGCGGAGAACTGGGACTCACCCCTCAACGACATCGACGGCTTTCACGTGCAGAAGCGGGACGTGTTCGCGGCATTGGACGGGGCCAAGGGCGGACCGGTGGCCGAAGGGAACGTGGGGGCCGGCACCGGGACCATCTGCCATGAATTCAAGTGCGGGATCGGAACGGCGTCTCGCGTTCTCGACCGGGCCGAAGGGGGATTCACGCTCGGCGTGCTGGTGCAGGCCAATCAAGGGGCGCGGGATCGCCTCAGCATCGCGGGGGTCCCCGTCGGTCAGGAGATCACGGATCTGCTCCCCTGTTACTCGACGCCTCCGGCGGGCGCCGGCGACTCGGCCTGCGTCAAACAGAAAGGGCAGCGCCCGCCCAGCTCAGGGTCGATCGTGGTCGTGATCGCGACCAACGCCCCTCTCGTGGCTCATCAGCTGGATCGGCTGGCACGGCACGCCGTGCTAGCCGTGGGTCGGGTGGGCGGTTTGGGGGAGGACGACTCGGGCGACATGTTCCTCGCCTTCTCGACCGCTAATCCTGGCGCGGCGGTGGACACCGGGCTCGCTCGCCTCACGATGCTGCCCAACCACCGAATCAATCCGTTGTTCGAGGCCACCGTCCAGGCGACCGAGGAGGCCATCGTCAATGCCATGGTAGCCGCCGAGACGATGACGGGCGCGAACGGCTTTCGGGTGTTTGCGCTGCCTCACGATCGGCTGATGGCGGCGCTGAAGAAATACGGGAGGGGACGCTAGAGCGGGAGAACGGGGAAAAGGGAACGGGCCCCACCCCCCCGGGGTTCAAGTGCTACCTCTCACTAGACCAGGAGGCCGGGATGTCGTTGAAAGGAAAGACCGTCCTGATCTTCGCCGCACCACTCTACGAGGATCTCGAGCTCTGGTATCCCAAGATCCGGCTCGAGGAAGCTGGGGCGCGGACCGTGGTGGCCGGCCTCGGCGAGAAGACCTACCAGGGTAAGAAGGGCTACCCCGTCACCGTGGACGCCGACGTCGACCGGGTGCGGGCCAAGGACTACGATGCCCTGGTGATTCCCGGCGGCTACGCCCCCGACCTCATGCGGCGCTCCGAGCGGCTGCTGGAGATCACGCGCGAGATCCATCAAGCGGGCAAGCCGGTCGCCTTCATCTGCCATGCGGGGTGGGTTCCGATCTCCGCCGGGATCCTGCGCGGCAAACGCGGGACCAGCGTCCGCGCCATCAAGGATGACCTGGTGAACGCCGGCCTCCTCTGGGAGGACCGGCCCGTCGTGGTGGACGGGAATCTCATTTCCTCCCGGACCCCGGCGGACTTGCCGGACTTCATGCGGGCCCTGATAGCCGCCTTGGAGGAGCAGACCCGGGAAACGGGGAAAGCCTGAGCAAGGAACGGCAGCGCCGTTCACCTTCATCGTTGCTGACTGTTGCGGTCGACGCTTCTCTTGGTGACCTACCATGTCCTTACGCGACGCGCAGGCTCGGGTCGATGCCTGGATCGGCCAGTTCGAGGAAGGCTATTTCCATCCGCTGACAAACGTGGCACGGCTGACCGAGGAGGTCGGCGAACTCGCCCGGGAGGTGAATCACCGCTTCGGCCAGAAGACCAAGAAGCCGAACGAGTCACCCGGCGACCTGGGCATGGAGATGGCCGACATCCTGTTCGTGCTGATCTGCATGGCCAACCGGGAGGGAATCGATCTTCAGGCCGAGTTCGACCGGATGATGCAGAAGGTCGAGTCCCGAGATGCGGGGAGATGGACAAAGAAACGGTAGAACGGTAGAACGGGGGAACGGGGAACGGGGAACGGGGAACGGGGAACGGGGAACGGGGAACGGGAGGATGCCGATTCTTTCCCCGAGGCGCCAGACCCAATCCACTACTTAAGAATGCTCTTAGCTCCCAGCTCCTAGCCCCCCAGCTCCCAGCTCCCAGCTCCCAGCTCATTCAGCATTCGCCACTCGGCAATGGGCATTCCCCCTCACTCCCATTCCTTCGGTAATTCCTCCAGTTCCTTTCGCAGGATCCGATAGCTCTCCAGGCGGTCCGGGACGATGGCCCCTGCCTCGACTGCTTCCGCTACCGCACAGCCCGGCTCGCCATTGTGGCGACAGTTGCCGAAGCGGCAGCGACCCAGGTAATCCCGGAAGTCGGGAAACCAGGTGTCGAGGTGCGCCGGCTCGATGCCCCACAGCCCCACATCGCTGAAACCCGGGGTGTCCACCAGGTACCCGCCGCCCGGCAAGGGGATCAGCACCGCGGAGACGGTGGTACCGGTGCCCCGCCGAGTCCTGGCGCTGATTTCTCCCACCCGAAGCTTGAGGCCCGGCTCGACCGCGTTGAGCAGACTCGATTTCCCGGCGCCGGAGGGCCCGGCCAGCACCACCTCCTGGCCGCGCAGCCGGGCGCGCAGGTCATCGATGCCTTCCCCGGTCTTGGTGCTGGTGCGCAGCACCTCGTAGCCGGATCGGCGGAACCGATCCGCCAGGGCATCGGCTCGGTCGAGATCCACCTTGTTGAGCAAGACCGAGGCGTGGAGTTGATTGGCTTCGGCGACGACCAGCAGGCGATCGATGAGCTGCGGCACCGGCGCGGGGTCGGCGGTGGCGGAGACCACGAAGACCTGATCCACGTTCGCGGCGACCGGACGCATGCCGCGGCCCCGGCCCTGCGCCACGCGCCGGGCCAGCAGGCTCCGTCGCGCCTCGACCTCCGTGATACCGAGGGTATCCCCGGCCCCGGCGTCCTGATCGAGGACCACCCGGTCACCGACCACCACGCGGAGATCGCCCCGCTTGACCTTGCCCCGCAGCACCGCCTTGACCGTCCCGCGATCGGTGGCGATCCGGTAGACGGACCCGTCACGTTCGAGGACGGTGCCGACCAGGTCGCTCACCAGGGTTCCGGGGCTCGGGCGATTGCCGCGTCCAGGGCGGCCTTCACATCGAATAGCGACAGCGCCTTGATCCGCTCCTCGGCTTCCTGCGGCGTCTTCCCCCAGGCCAGCGGCTCGGTCTCGACGTGGCCCACCGGACGATCCCCGGCCGGCGACCAGCGAACGAACAGGAGCGCAGCTCCATAGCGGCCGCGGTCGTCGGGCGCGTCGTCGAGATAGATCCCCACCGAATAGGCCTGGCCGTCGCTCCCGCCAAAGGCGGCGGCGCGCTCGTGCTTGGCCATGTAGCCACCGAGGGTGACTTCGGGGTTGATCTGCAGGAATCCCTCCTTAACGACCGCCAAAGAAACCTAGCTTCCCTCTGATCCCTGGCCCCTCGAGAGCCCCGTCGCTAGGTGCTCGTGCCACCACCACGCCAACCAACCCATCAGCAGAAGACCGAGCACTCCTCCAACCGCCGCGCCGGGATAGTTGTGCCGAGCCACCGCGCGCAGCCACTCGATCCCGGTCATCGCTGCGGCCATGATCGGTGCCAGCGAGATATCGAATCGGAGAAAGTCGGTGTACAACCAGAGCAGGTACCCGCCCGTCACCAGGCCGATCGGGAGCCATAGGTACCATTGACTCAGGTCTCCCTCGGGAAGGAGCATGGGGCCAACCAGCACCAGGATCGCGGCCACAACCGGCCGGCGTCGGGTCCAACCGGCGGAAATCCGGTCGGCCACCAGGACCAGGAAGAGAAGAACCGCGGAGCGGAGGGCAAAGCCGGAAATTCTCGAGACGGCGGCGGCGAGCCAGGGGAGGTAAGCAGCCGCCCCACCATATCCCGGCCAGCCGGGGCCGCTCGACTCCTGCACCCGGGCTGCCAGACTCAGCAGTCCCGCCGCGGCCACACCCAGCGAGAGGCCGAGCCAGAGATTCCGTCGACCATTGGGGCCCGATGGGGTCTCATGGGCCTGGCCGCGCGTCCAACCCAACCCGGCAAGCAGTGCCACCACGAATCCGAACAACACCGCCCCCAGGCTCCTCACGATCAGGCTGATGGTCGCCTGCAGGCCGAACGGCTGGGCGGTGGAGAACTCGGCCGACAGGGCCGGCCACTGATTCAGCATCGCGACCAATCCGGCCCCGGCCAGGATTCCCGCCAGCGACCAGACGAAGCGAGAGGGTAACTGTCCGCGGCTCCAGGCCACGAGTCCCAGAATGGCGCCGGTCATGCAGGCCACCACAAGCAGCAGCAGCCGGGCGATGTCGAAG
Organism: uncultured Gemmatimonadales bacterium; assembly: GCA_963704015.1. Lineage (GTDB taxonomy): Bacteria > Gemmatimonadota > Gemmatimonadetes > Gemmatimonadales > GWC2-71-9 > DATIWD01. Next base: position 255,899 of record CAVPGI010000011.1, on the reverse strand, counting down.
AGCTGGGTCACGCTGGCCCGATTGCGGGCCTGGCGCTCCCAATCCTCAGCCACGTGGATGAACCGGTAGGCATCGGTGACCTCGGAGCCGGAGATTCCGACCGCCAAGCGGCGCTCTCCCTGCGGGAGCCCGGGCGATGAGGTGTCGGCCGCGGTGAGCAGCCAATCGCGTCGGGTCGGATGCGCCGCGGGGGTAAGGCTCACCTCCTTGAAGTGCTCCAGACCCGCGCCGAAGCCGGCGCGAAGCACCGAATCGGCCAGGGCGCGCGCCGGCGCCTCTTCGAGCTGGGCACCGCTCCGCGATTCCGGCAGCTGGTGCTGGACCCGCGTGATCCGACCCTGGCCGTCCACGACCACCCGCCACTCCTCGGCCCGATCGGCCACGTCGCCCTCAAAGGAGGCGGCCCGTACCACAAATTCCGGTAGATCGAGGTAGCTGCCGAGCAGGCGACGATAGGTCGCCGCGCCGGCGGTCTGCCAGACGAATTGATCCTCCAGCCCCGGATCGGCATCCACGCTGGCAAAGAGCCGGAACCGGTCGGGGAGCCGGATCCCAAGCCGGGTCAACTCCTCCCGCGCATGGGTGAGTGCCTCGGTGCGCCCCAAGTGAAGTGGAGGCGTGATGGAGCGAAATGGTTGGCTCGAGATCCAGATCAGGAGACCGGCGCCACCGGCCGCCCAAGCCAATCGCGCCGAGAACGGCGTGACCATGGGCGCCCGGGTCGGGGCCGCAGTGGTTGGCACGGGCTCCTCAGCCGTTGGCTCGGTTGGCCACCAGGCACCGTTCCGAAGTCCGGCATCCAGGGCCAGCCACCCGCCCACCCGAAGCCGGGCGCGGAGCAGGACCCACAAGGGGGTCAGGGCCAGCAGCACCACCAACGCCCGGTCGACCCAGATGCCTGAAGCCGACGAAACGAAGAGCGGGAGGGAGAAGAGGGAGACGTCGTAGCTGAAATGCACCAGGATCACCGGGAGCAGGCCCCAGCGCAGGTAGACCAACCCGTAGATCAGCGAGGGGACGATCAGCTCCACGACTCTGGCGTAGGCGGGCTGGGCGGCGTAGGTGGCGTGGCCGCCGCCGAAGACCAGCGCCTCGAGAAACAACCCACCGACGATCCAGGCGCGGCGATTGCCGAAGCGGTCGCCCAGGAGGGCGGCGCCGGCCAGGGGCACCGCGCGAAAAAGCGATTCCTCCCAGAAGCCCGCTTGGAGCGGCAGTGCCAAGGACGAGTACCAGGGGAGGTAGTGGGCCAGCACGTCGGGCTGAGCCAGGGATTCCGACGGGTTCCACCATCCGAAGACGCGCGTGGTGAGGAGGTAGAAGCCGACCAGGTAGGCGAGGTCCCAACCCACCAGGGCGTAGCCGGCCAGGGTGCGGCCCAGCACCTCTCGAGACGCGGCGGCCTCCCGGCTCCAGAGTCGCCAGAGTTGCGGGTGATGGGGGAAGGCGCGCCGCGAGAGTCCTTCCGCCGCCAGAAAGGTGAGTCCGAAGAGGCCGGTGGCGGCCAGGAATCCGCCCACCAGCTGGGCCACCTGCTGCAGGACAAAGGTCCCGTCGCTGAGGGCGGTATCGTACTGCATCCAGACCAAGGGCCAGGCGTTGATCCCGGCCAGGAGCTGAGCGAAGGCGATCACCGCCCCACAGGCGACCGCGGGACGCCAGAGCAACCAGCGGCGCCGCAGCAGGTAGATCATCCCGCCGATGCAGCCGCCGATCAGATACACCAGCACCAGGACCACGGTGGCGCCAAAGGCGATGGCACGATTGGCCGAGCGCATCTTCTCGTAGCGCCGGCTGAAGGCCTCGGGCACTTTGACGAAGCGGGTGAGCTCGATCAGCCGATCCCCACCCACCACCAGCCGGAGCCGGTAGCGCCCCTCGCCCAGGCGCGGCTGATCGCGCTGGTAGACCAGCGTGTGGTCGGTGCGCCCACCGGGCCGCACCTCGTGCGACTGCTCGACCAGCGTGTAGGCGCGGAGGTCAACGCCCCAGACCTCGGTCGCCTCCCGTTCCGCCAGGGTCCGCGCCGCCTCGGGCGAGAGCAGACCGCCGGGAGCCCGTTCCTCGAGCATCTCCTTGAAGGCGAAGGGCCGGCCGGCCGGGCTGAAGCGGATCTGAGTCTCGTTGGCTTCCCCGGCCCGGAAGCGCCGCACCCGCCAGGTGTAAGCCTCATAGAGCCCGTCGCGCAGCATCTGGGTGAAGGCCTCTTTGCCGCCTCCTTCCAGCTCCACGAAGGTCTGGGTGTTCTCGTCGAGATCGAAGGTCGCCGCCAGTCGCGCTTTCCCCGGAGAGGCAGGGCCCCAGCCGTGCGCCTGCGCCAGGGATTCCGCAGCGGCCAGCGCCTGCGCGCGATCCATCCGCAGATCGACGTTGACGAGCGGAAAGGCCGAGGGGAAGGTCCGCCAGGCGAACCAGCCGCCGGCGATCGAGCCCAGACACAGCAGTACCCAGAAGACGGGCCGGCGGGTCATGGGGCAGGCTCCGGTGGAGGGAGGTGGCGGTGGTGGATTAGGTTACAAGAGTGCTGAGCGACCCTGCCGCCTCGCAAGGCGGCCCGATTCCCTCCGCTGCCCCAGACGAGCACGTCGCCTCAGCCCACGCAGCCGGGCTTCGGTACGTGAGCGATGCGCTCCCCGGCATCCGGCGCAAGCGGGTCGGGGGCGGCTTCCGCTACCAGGGACCCGACGGGCAGGTGATTCAGGATCCCGAGGTCCTGGCCCGAATCCGCGCCCTGGCCATCCCGCCGGCGTGGAAAGAGGTCTGGATCTGCCCCGCTCCCAACGGCCACATCCAGGCCACCGCCCGGGATGCCAAGGGTCGGAAGCAGTACCGCTACCATCCCAAGTACCGGGAAGTCCGGGACGAAACCAAGTTCGGCCGCATGCTCGAGTTCAGCGAGATGCTGCCTCAGATCCGGGCTCGCGTGGAGCAGGACCTGGCCCGCCCCGGCCTGTCCCGCCCCAAAGTGCTGGCGACGGTGGTCTGGCTGCTGGAAAAGACGTTGATCCGCGTGGGCAACACCGAATATGCCAAGGAGAACCGGTCGTACGGGCTGACCACGCTCAAGCGACGCCACGTGGCCGTCTCGGGATCGAATCTCCGCTTCAGCTTCCGGGGCAAGAGCCGGGTGAGTCATTCGGTGGCGATCACCGACCGGCGGATCGCGCGGATCGTGCAGCACTGCCAGACCCTGCCCGGCGAGGAGCTGTTCCAGTATCTGGACGACGAGGGCCGGCGCCAGACGGTGGACTCGGGGGACATCAACGATTACCTCGAGGAGATCAGCGGGCGGCAGGACGTGACCGCCAAGGACTTCCGCACCTGGGTCGGCACCATGCTGGCCGCCGGCGCCCTGCGCGACCTGGGCGCGGCGGCCACCGAGAAAGAAGCGAAGCGCAACCTGCTCCGGGTGATCGACCGGGTGGCGCAGCGGCTGGGCAACACGCGCGCCGTCTGCCGGAAGTACTACGTTCACCCCGCCATCCAGGAGGCGTACCTGCGGGGCGTGGTGCCGCCCGAGCCGCCTCCCCCGGACAGCAGCAAGCGTGAGCATCCCGCCGCCGCCCTCCGGCGCGAGGAGTACACGCTGCTGGCCTTCCTGCAGAGTCTCACCCGGGAGTCCGCCTGACCCTTCGCCGTCGCGCCCGTCTCACCCCTCAGCTCAGCCGCATCCGCGTGACCAACGCCGCAAAGCGGAGATCCTGTCGCAGGGGATCGATCCGGGGATCCACCTTGAGATAGGCGAGGAAGCCGCGCCGCTCCTCGTAAACCTTCTCCAGCCAGGCGAAGGCCTGGTCCAGGTCGCCCAGCGCCGCGTAGAGGGTGGCGAAGTTGGTGGAGGAGACATAGCGCTGTTCGGCCATCGCGTGGAGCTGCCGCAGCACCTCCCTCGCCTCTTCCATCCGACCCGCGCGGGCGTGGACGGCGCCCAGGGTAGCCAGGCCGATGGTGGTCTCCCCGACCGTGGTCAGCGCCTCTCGCACGGCGACCTCGGCTTCCGGGAAGCGACCCATCTCCATGAAGATCAGCGCCCGAATGATTTGGGTCTCGTCGGAGGTCGGATTCATGACCAGCGCCCGATCGAGGTGATCGATCGCAGTCTCATACTGCCGGCCGTAGTAGTAGAGCCAGCCCAGGCTCCTTCGGATGGAGACCGACGCGGGGTCCAGCTCGGCGGCGGCCCAGCCTTCGGCCAGGGACTGCTCCACCCGCCCCATGGCCATGAGCAGCCAGGAGTGCCACTGCCGGGCGGTGGCGTAGCGGGGGTTGAGCTCGATGGCCCGCCGGAACTCGCGCGCGGCGCCGACCCAATCCCAGTCGTAGATGAAGGTCACCCAAGCCAGCGAGGTGTGCGCCTCGGCCAGGCTCTCGTCCAGCTCCAGCGCCTTGAGGGCCTCGGCCTTGGCGCGCCGCATGCCCTCCTCCACCGGCGCCCCGCGATAGTCGAGCTGGACCGCGTAGGAATCGGCCAGGCCGGAATAGGCCAGGGCGTACCGGGGCTCCTCTTCGATGGCGGCGCTCGAAGTACCGAATCCCCTCCGCGATCCCCTTGGGGCTGCGCTTGTTCCAGGAGTAGCGGCCCTTGAGGTAGAGGTTGTAGGCGTTGACGTTGGCCGTGTACCGCCTGGCGGTGGGATCGCCGATGTCGCCAAGGAAACGAGCGCGGAGGGTGCTCACGATGGTGCGGGCGATCTCCTCTTGAATCGCGAAGATGTCCTGGATCTCGCGATCGTAGGCCTCGGACCAGAGGCTCCGGCCGTCGGTGGCGTCGGTGAGCTGCACGGTGATCCGGAGCCGCTGCCCCACCCGGCGGACCGTACCCTCGAGGACGACGGACACCTCCAGCCGTTTGCCGATCTCCCGCACGTCGAGCGCCTGGCCTTTGAGGGCGAACACCGAGGTGCGAGAGGCCACGCGGAGTCCTTGCACCTTCATCAGGGCGTTGATCAGCTCGTCGGTAATCCCGTCGCTGAAGTACTCGTTGTCGGGATCTCGGCTGGTATTCACGAAGGGCAGCACCGCGATGGCCCGCGCCTCTCGGGCCGCGCGGGTGACCAGGCTGGAGCCACGGCTGTCCAGCGCCCGGGCGAAGTCGGCCGCGGTGGCGAACCGCTGAGCCGGGTCCTTGGCGAGGGCCCGGGCCAGCGCCTGCTCGACCGCCACCGGCACGGTGGGGCGAAAGGCGCGGACCGGGGGGGCCGGCTCCACCACGTGCTTGGCCATCACCGCCCGGGGGCCCGCGCCGGCAAAGGGGGTCTTCCCAGCCAGCATCTCGAACAGGACGCAGCCCAGGCTGTAGAGGTCGCTGCGGCCGTCCAGGTCTCGGTCCGCGCTGGCCTGCTCCGGGCTCATGTACTCCGGGGTACCGATGGCGACCCCGGGGTCGGTCCCCCGATCGGAACCCGCCGCCCTAATGGCGCGCGCGACTCCGAAGTCGGCTACCATCGCCTCACCCTCGTGCAACAGGATGTTCTCCGGCTTGATGTCCCGGTGCACCACCTGGTGCCGGTGGGCGTAGTCGAGGGCCGCGGCCACGGAGCGCGCGATTCCGATCGCCTCGTCGATGGGTAGCTGCCCCAAGCGATTGAGGCGGCGCCGGAGGCTCTCGGGGCCCAGGTAGGGCATCACGTAGTAGAGCAGTCCGTCGTATTCGCCGGAGTCGTGGACCGGGAGGATCTGGGGATGGACCAGGCGGGCCGCGATCTGAATTTCCTGCAGGAAGCGGGAAGCGTTGTAGCCCCGGTAGGCCAGGTCGGGACGCATGACCTTGATGGCCACCGTACGGTCATGCTTGAGGTCCAAGGCGCGGTAGACCGTGGACATGCCGCCGCGCCCGATCTCGTCCTCGAGCCGATAGCGGCCAGCTAGTCCCACCTGCAGACGATCCAGCACCTCTGACACCTGCCCTACCTCCGGCATCTTGGGCCCTCAAGCATAGGGGACGGGGAACCCGACGGGTAGCGTCAGGAGGGTAGCCTCTTGGACGTGGGGGCGGCCCCCCGTGGCCGCCCCATGAGGAGAAGGAGACTAGACGGAAATGAGGTGCGGAAGGATTCCGTAGGGGACGTCTACCTCGGAGCCGTTGGGGCGGGAAAGTCGTTAGGGCGGCCCCGATGGCCCTTCGCGGCTACGGACGTCGTCGGGGGGACCCCCCGGTAGCCTTGCTGGGAAGTCGTTGGGGCGGCCCCCCGTGGCCGCCCCAAAACCCCAATCCCGCCCGAGCCCGACTCACGAAAGCGGATTGGTTCGGATGTACCGCCGGATCCCGTCCAGCGCATCCCGATCTCGAACGACATGCTCGTAGTAGTCCCGCTGCCAGAGCCTCCCACGAAACCGGGGCCAGCCGAGGGTGGCCACCCCATGCCGGTACCTGGCCGTCGTGTGGGATTTGAACCGGTGCACAAGTTGAAAGAGGTCGAGCCTGCGCACTTCCCGCGACTCTACCTCGGTCAAATGGATGATGCCGTGGAAATGGTCGGGCATGATCACGAACTCGTCGAGCTCGATACCGGGGTATCGAAGCCCGAGGTCCAGCCACACGGATCGTACCATCCTCCCGGGCGCTGAGAGCCGCACGTTCCCGTCCACAATCTCACCCAACAGACGCCGCCGGTCCCGGAGAACAAACGTCAGGAAGTAGGCACCAGGCCGAGAGTAGTCGTAACCCTTGAGCCGAAGGCTCCGTCGGCGATTGACCATGGCCGGGAATTCCCGGCGCGACGCTCAATCAAGGATCAAATGGGATGGGGGTAACTGGGCGGCCACGGGGGGCCCCAGACGGGGCTTAACGCAAGCGATGGGCGGCCACGGGGGGCCGCCCCCAACGGGGCCGCCCCCAACGGCTCTTAGAGCGAGTAGAACTTCCCGCCCCGCTCCGCCATCTCTACCAACCGCGGCGCCGGCTTGAACCGCTCGCCGAAACGCCCGGCCAGATCGTTCAGCACCTCCACAACCTTGGCCGCTCCCAGGTCGTCCATCAGCCGCAGGGGCCCGCCCAGGAAGGGCGGAAAGCCGAATCCGAAGATGGCGCCCAGATCCCCGTCCCGCGGGCTCCGCACCACGCCATCCGATTCGGCCAGCGCCGCCTCATTGAGCATGGCATAGACCAGGCGGCGCTCGACCGTGGCGGTGTCCACCGTCTTGGCGGGGCGCACTCCGAGCAGATCGTACACCGTCTCGTCGGGCGAGGTCTTCTGCCCCTGGTGGTAGAGGTAGAACCCGCGTCCGTTCTTCCGGCCCAGCCGCTTGTCGGCCAGGAGCTTGGCCATCGACGCGGCCGGCTCCAGGCGGGCGCCGTACGCAGCGTGCAGCACACCACCGGCCTTGGCCGCCACATCCAGCCCCACCTCGTCGAGCAGGGTGATGGGGCCGACCGGAAATCCATAGCACACCATGACCCGATCGAGCGTCTCGATCGGAATGCCTTCCCCGAGCAGGCGCCCCGCCTCGTTCAGGTAGGGGGACAGAATCCGGTTGACCCAGAAGCCGGGGCGATCCTTCACCACGATCACGTTCTTCCCCAGCTTGCGGCCGAACTGCACCGCGGTCACGATGGTCTCCGGGCTGGTGCGGGCGGTCGGGATGACCTCGAGCAGGGGCATCCGATCCACCGGCGAGAAGAAGTGCATACCGATCACCCGCTCGGGACGCGCGGCCGGAGCGGCGATCTGCTCGATGGGAATGGTGGAGGTGTTGGTGGCGAAGATGGTGTCGGGCCCGCTGGCCGCCTCGACGTCGCGCAGCACCTGCTGCTTTACCACGAGGTCCTCGAAGACAGCCTCGATCACCAGATCGGTCCGGCGGAACCCCGAGTAGTCGGTCGAGCCCGAGAGCAGCGCGGCCTGACGCTCAAACTGGAACCGGGTGATCCGACGGCGCTTCAGCCGGCCGCGAAGAATCGCCGTGGCCGCCGTAAGACCACTCGCCACTCGGGGCCATTCGGTGTCCCGCAATCGCACGTCCACTTCGGCCTGGCTCACCGCGGTACCGGCGATGCCGGCACCCATGAACCCCGACCCGATCACTCCCAGCCGCGCCACCGGACGCGCCTTGGCCGTGCCGGCGGGAACGCCGTCGTCCTTCTTGAGTGCGGTGGTGGCGAAGAAGATCTGGATCAGCTTCCGCGACACGTCGGTGACCGCCACCTCCCCGAACTTCTTGTGTTCCACCGCAAACCCGGTCGACCCACCCCACTCGGTTCCGGCCCACACCGCCTGCAGCGCGGCCAACGGAGCCGGGTAGTGGCCACCCGTGCGCGAAAGCACCTGCTTACGCGCCATGGCATACACCAATCGGCGGCCGACCGGATTGCGCTCCAGCAGCCAGCCCACCAGGCCGCCACGGGGCTTGCGCTGGGGGAGCCACTCGCGCGCCAGCCGGTCGGCCGCCTGGAGTGCAATGCGGCGCAGGATACTCCTAGGCACCAGCTCATCCACGATCCCCAACCGATAGGCCTTGGCCCCGCGCTCGCTCTTGCCGGCGAGGATGATGTCGAGTGCCGCTCGCAGGCCGATCAGCCTGGGAAGGCGCTGACACCCGCCCGCCCCCGGGATCAGACCCAGCTGGATCTCCGGCAGGCCGAGCGAGGTCTTGGGGTGATCGGTGCAGATCCGATAGTGACAGGCGAGGGCCAGCTCCAGGCCGCCACCCACACAGGCACCGTGAATCGCCGCCACTACCGGCTTGGGGAAATCCTCCAGCCGCTGCAACATCTCCTGCCCTTCGCGGCTCAGCGACTCGAACTCCTCCGCAGTGGAGAGCCGAGTGAACTCCTGGATATCGGCCCCGGCGATGAAGATGTCGGGCTTGCCCGAAATGATCACCACGGCCCGGACGCCGGCGTCATCCCGGAGTCGGCCCAGCGCGGCCTCCAGCTCGGTGCTCACGGCGGTGCCGAGCGTATTGACCGGCTCGCCGGGAAGATCGAGCGTCAGGACGGCGATGCCGTTCTCAGTGGTGGTGGAGATGGCGGTCATGGGAGTAGGGGCAACGGGCATCGGGTATCGGGCATCGGGCCCTTCAAAGTTAGGCGCCGGCTCATGGGATGTTTGTCCCGACCTGTTGCCTGATGCCTGATGCCCGATGCCTCATTTCTCTCACCTCTCAAGCACCATCGCAAACCCCATCCCACCCTGAGCACAGATGGAGATCAAGCCGAACTGCACGTCGCGCCGGCGCATCTCGTTGGCCAAGGTGGTCGCCAGGCGCGCGCCGGTGGCGCCGAACGGATGCCCGATGGCGATCGAGCCTCCCATCACGTTGGTCCGGTCCCAATCCACTTCGCCTACCGGCGAGGAGCGGCCCAGTTTCTCCGCCCATTGTTTGGAGGCCCAGGCCTCGACGTTGGACAGCACCTGGGCCGCAAAGGCCTCATGGATCTCGACCAGTCCCAGCTCCTTCCAGGTGATACCGGCGCGGTCGAGCGCCTTGGGGACCGCGTAGGCGGGACCCATGAGCAGCTGCCAACCGGGATCCACCGCGGCCACCGCATAGCTCCGGACGTAGGCGATCGGTTGGTACCCCAGCGCGCGCGCCTTCTCCTCGGCCATCAACAGCACGGCGGCGGCTCCGTCGGTCAGCGCCGAGGCATTCCCCGCGGTCACCGAGCCGTACTTGCGATCGAAGACCGGCTTGAGCTTGGCCAGGGCCTCGAGGGAGGTGTCGGCGCGGATGAGGTTGTCGCTGGACACCACGGCATCGGCCGTCGGTCCACCCAACCAGGGCGCGATCTCCGCCGCCAGCCGTCCGTCGGCGGTAGCCGCTGCGGCACGCTGGTGGCTGAGCAACGCCAGGCGGTCCTGCGCCTCCCGGGTGATCCCGTTTTCCTTCGCCATCTTCTCCGCCGACTGCCCCATGGATTCACCGGTGGAGGGTTCGGCGATGGCCGGGGCAACCGGCACCAGATCCCTGGGCCGAACCTTGGCGAAGGTGGCGATGCGGGCGCCGACCGACCTGGCGCGGCTGGCCTCCACCAGGATCTGGCTGAAGCGATGGGAATGGAGGATCGGAATGTCGGAGAGGGATTCGACGCCCCCGGCCAGCACCACGTCGGCGTGCCCCAGGACGATCTGATCGTAGCCGTAGGTGATCGCCTGACCGGCAGAGGCGCAGGCGCGATTGACCGAGAACGCGGCGACGGTGGGCGGGAGCTGTGGGAGCAGGCTCACCTCGCGCGCGACATTGGGGGCCAGCGCCGACGGCACCACCTGGCCGAAGGCTACCTCGTCCACCTCGTGGCCCGCGATTTCGCTCCGAACCAGCAGCTCCTGCGCGGCGCGGCGCGCCAGCGCGACCGCCGGCACATCGCGGAACACGGTGCCGCTGCGGGCGAAGGGAGTTCGGACGCCGGCCACCAGGGCGACCCGGCGCCGCGACGGCGAAGGGAGCATGCTATTTTCCGACGACACGTGAACGCTCAAGCGAAATTCGTCCGTGGACGGCCGGTGCTACCGCCGCTCGGCCACCACGCTGGCCACCGCGCGGTGCCGGCCCGCGTCCACCGGCTCGAAGACTTCCCGGCCGTGGACCACGTGCAGCGGCTCGACCAGTCTCGCGATTTCGCCGGGCCGCAGGAGGTGGGCGTCGTCGGTCGGGCCCCAGCCCAGCCGGCGCTGCCACTCGAGAAAGGTCTCCATGACCAGCGTGCCACCGGCCGCGACCCGCCCCACCACATCGCGCGCGTGTAACCGGTCCAAGTAATTGAATAGGAAGACCAGGTCGTACTGGCCCAGGTCCGGCCAAGTGGCCTCCAGATCGACGCAGCGCCAGTCCACGCTCACTCCCAGCTTGGAGGCCACCTCCCGCCCGATGTCCAGCTTCCCGGCATCCCGGTCAACCGCAGTGACCACGGCCCCTCGGCGCGCCGCTGCGATTCCATGCCGCCCCTCGCCGCAGGCCAGATCCAGCACACGCACCCCCGGACGCAGGAGATAATCGTGCCAGACCAGCCAGGTGCTGGGCCGGGAGACGTGCAGGACGGGCGCTGGGGCGCTGGCTCGCTCTGGCATCGGGCCTCAATGGCTCGGCTCACCGGTGAGCCGGCGGACGTATTGGTGATCGGCGGCGGGATCACGGGCGCCAGCATTGCGCGGGACGCGGCCATGCGGGGGCTCCGAACGGCACTGGTGGAGCAGAGCGATCTGGGATACGGCACCAGTTCGCGCTCCAGCCGCCTGATCCACGGCGGCCTGCGTTACCTGGAGCAGGGCGACCTCCACCTGGTCTTCGAGGCGAGCCGGGAGCGGCGGGTCCTGCTCACCATCGCCCCCCATCTGGTCCGCCCCCTCCCATTCATCTTTCCAGTGCACCAGGGCGACCGGGTCCCGCTCTGGAAGCTCGCCGCCGGGATCTGGCTCTACCAAGTGCTTTCACTCTTCCGCAATGTGCGCCGTCCCCGCATCCTCGGCAAGCGCGCCCTGCTCCGCCTGGAACCAATGCTCCGGGAGCGCGGCCTGGTGGGCGGAGCAATGTACTACGATGCCCAGTGCGACGATGCCCGCCTGGTGATCGCCATCGCGCGCTCCGCCATGGCGCACGGGGCCCTGGTCTCCAACTACGTCGCGGTGACGACCCTGGAGCTCGCCGGTGGCAAAGTGACCGGCGCGCGCGTGGTGGACCACCTCACCGGTGAGACCGGGCTGATCCGCGCCACCGTCGTGGTCAACGCCACCGGACCCTGGTGCGACCACATCCGCCGGCTCGAAGACCCCAACGCCCCTCCGCTCCTGCGAACCACCAAGGGCGCCCACGTCCTGGTCCCGCGCCAACGGGTGGGACACCGGGCCGCCATCACGCTCACCAGCCCCATCGACGGGCGGGTGATGTTCGTGCTGCCCTGGGGCGCCTTTACCTATATCGGCACCACGGATACCGACACACCCGAGGAGCCGGACGACGTCCGAGCTTCCCCGGAAGACATCACCTACCTGCTGCGCTCCGCCAACGCGTGCTTCCCCAATGCCCATCTCTCCGAGGAAGACGTGCTGGCCTCATGGGCCGGGCTGCGCACGCTGGTGGCGCCACCCCGGGACCTTCCGGCCTCGGAAATCTCCAGGGAGCACTTGATCGTGGCGGGACCGGGAGGATTGCTCAGCATCGTGGGCGGCAAGCTGACCACCTGTCGCCTCATGGCGGCCCAAATGGTGGACCGCGTGGTACGCGAGCTCAGGGCCCGCGACGGCCGGCCGCGGCCCTCGGCGGCTCCCACCGAGCGCGAGCCGCTGCCGGGCGGGGAAACCAAGGACTGGGCGACCTTCCGTCATACCGGACTCGAGCTCGGCCTCTCGGAGGATACGATCGAGCACCTCCTCAGTCACTACGGGACCGAGTCAGCGGCTATCTACAACCTGTGCCGGGAGGACCGATCTCTCAGGGAGCCGCTGCACCACGAACATCCCGCGATCGAGGCGGAGGTGGTCTACGTGACGCGACGCGAGCTGGCCTGCCGAGTGGAGGACGTCATGGTGCGCCGGCTGCATCTGTACTACGAGACCCGTCACCATGGGGCCCCAGCCGCGCCCCGGGTCGCCGAGCTGATGGGTCGGGAATTGGGTTGGGAACCGGAACGGGTAACCGCGGAAGCGGAAGAATACCGGAGGTTGTGCAGCGAGTCCTGAGCGCCGCGGAGACCGACCTGCCAGGGAGGCCGGCCTCTATTGAGTAATCCTATTACATCCTACCTAATGCCCCTTGCCCGATGCCTCATGCCTCTTCTACGGAACCACCAGGATCTGCCCGCTCATGATGGCACCGTGGATGATGCAGTCGTAGGTGTAGAGACCGGTGGCATTGAACTGAACCGCGTAGGTATTCCCCATCGGCAACGTGTTGGTCTCGCTGGTGAAACTGGGAGACCCGGTGGACTGGACACCGTGACCGGGGTTTACCGCGTGCCACGTCGCGGTGCCGGTAACCTTGAGGGTATCCACCGCTAGGTTTGACGAGGCGTTCTGCTGGCTCGTGAAAAAGTTGGTCCCCATGTTGACATCGATCGCGAGGGGCGCCGGCGGCGGCGTGTTCGAGGTCGCGGCGAAAAGAACCGGGGAGTTGGTCAGCACCGGCGTCGAGGTGGCTCGTATGGTGATGGCGCCCGCCGTCGCGCCCAGCGTAGCGACGGTGTGGGAGATTCCCAGCGCCGCGGCCCCTGCCGCCCCGGTGACCTCGCTGGTGGGGAGCACGGTCGCGTCCCCAACGGGAACATCCCATCCCACCGTCACCCCGTTCACCGGGTTTCCATACTGATCGGTGGCAATCACGCGGAGCGGGTTCAATTGTGTGGTGGTGAACCCTGATTGATTGTCCCCGCTGGCCGTGGCCGTCTTGGCGAGGTTGGCGGCCACATCGGGATTAGCGGTGGCGGCGAACTGAACGAAGCCGCTCACCCCGGTGACCGAAGCGCGGATATTCTGAGCACCAGCCGCCGTCCCCAGCCCCCATAGCGCGGTGGCGATACCGTTGGCGTCGGTGACCCCACCCGGGGTCACCGTGCCGGCGACCACCGGAACCCAGCTCACGGTCTCCCCCACCAGCGGCATGCCCCCCTGAGTGACCACCACCCTCAGGGGAAGGCCCAACTGTTGGCCGACGGTACCGGTCTGGTTGTCGTTGCTGGGACTGGCCTTGGCGATGGTCTTCGAGGGAGTCGTGGTGCCACCGCCGCCGCAGGCCCCCAGGATCGAAGCACCGGTCACAATGGCTATCACGGCCCAACGGACATTAGGCATGGCGGACAGTTCCTCGGTGAAGGCAGGGCCTACGCAGGGGTCGACCCAAATTACGACGTCGGGTATCGGAGACGATGCACAGTGCGAGTGGGGGCTCGCGGGCCCCGAACCCGGTTCATGACCCTTACCGCGTTTTCCTACAACAGGTTGTCTTCGAGGTAGGCGGCCCGATCAGATGCCCGCCATGACCGATTGGGGATGGGAGAAGCCGAGGGGTTGGAGGTCCTACTGGACGACGATTGTACCAGTCATCCCCACATGATTGGTGCAGATATAGTTGTAGACGCCGGTCCGGTCGAACGCCCCGGTCGGGCTGTACTGGAATGGAAAATCGTGGTCTGTAGTACCAGTGAAGGTCAGCGGCCCCAACGCGACGATGTTGTGATCGAGGGCGCCAGTGGTCCAGACCCAAGTCACCTGGCCACCCGGCGCGATGGTATCGGCAGCCGGTGAGCTGCCGTTGCGGTCGCTGACGAAGGCGGATGCGGTCAGACTGACCGTTGCCGCCTGGGGAAAGGGGGAGTTGTTGCTGGTCGCGTCTTTCCTGCAGCTCATGACTGCCGCTATCGCTACTCCGGCTCCGATCACCAGGGAGAGACGCATGAGGGACCACTCGAGGTTGGGAGAGTCCGCGCGCGCCCAGGCACTCCCCTAATCGAATAGCAGCCAGCAATTCGAAGAGACCGGGCTCAAGGTGTCGTTCAGGAGCAGCTTAGGCAAGCCGCCGGGTTCGGTGAATTTGTGGTCACCCGAGTTGGAAACACGATTTGCGAGGCACTGGTGCGCCCATGGGGCCAGGCTGGTCGCCAAGGCCCTCCACCGCGTATACCGTCAACGAGTTATCTTCGAGATGGGGCTCGATCTTCACCCCCTGACCCATTCGAACGAGAACCTGCGGCCGCATAGTGGACCCCAACGTCTTCGAAACCGCCAACGCCGGGTTCGCCCAGGCGCTCTACGAGGAGTTCCTCCGCGACCCCAACGCGGTGCCGCCCGAATGGCGGCGGCTCTTCGAGAGCGGAGTCGTCGGCGTAGACGGACAGACCGATGGCGAAGCGGGAACTGAGGTCGGCGCCCCAGAAGCACCGGTAGCCGCCGCTTCGGTCGAGCCGGCCGCCCCCGCGATCGAGACTCCGGCCGCTCAGCCACCGGAACACCCATCGCTCCCGGCGGGCGCCATCGAGATCAAGGGCCCCGCCGCACGTCTCGCCAGCAACATGACCGAGAGTCTCTCGGTCCCGACCGCCACGACCTTCCGGCAGCTGCCGGTGGCCTTGCTGGAGACCCGGCGCCGGGAGTTGAATCACGCGCTCAAGTCGGCCGGGCGTCCCGAGAAGATCTCCTTCACTCATCTGATCGGTCACGCCATCGCGCTGGCGGCCAAGCAGCACCCGGTCATGACCACGACCTACGTCCTGACCGACGGCGTGCCTTATCGAGTGAGCCCCGGGGCGGTCAACCTCGGTCTGGCGGTGGACGTCGAGCGCAAGGATGGCAGCCGAGGCCTGCTGGTGCCGGTGATCCATAGCGCCGAAACCATGAGCTTCGCGCAGTTCCATCAGACCTATGAGTCGCTGGTGGAACGGGCGCGCGCCAACAAGCTGCTCCCGGACGCGCTCCAGGGCGCCACCATCTCGCTTACCAATCCGGGCGGCCTGGGTACGTCGGCTTCGGTCCCCCGGTTGATGGCGGGCCAGGGGTGCATCGTCGCGGTCGGCTCGATCGACTACCCCTCCGAATTCGCCGAGATCTCGGACGACCGGATTCGGGAGCTGGGGATCTCCAAGGTGATGACGGTGACCAGCACCTACGATCACCGGGTGATTCAGGGCGCCGAGTCGGGTGAGTTCCTCCGCACGCTGGACGGATTGCTCCAGGGCGAGCGGCGCTTCTACGAGGACGTCTTTGCCTCGCTCAATGTGCCGTTCCCCGCCGTGAGCACCACGGTTCCGGCGGCCGCGCGTCCGCTGCCCGGCTGGAAGGCCGGGGTCCCCATCTCCGACGCCCAGCTCTACCACGTGGCCGCCGCGATGGCGCTGGTCAAGGCGCACCGGACCCACGGCCACCTGGCGGCCCACCTCGATCCCCTGGGGAGCGAGCCGATCGGGGATCCCGCGCTCAATCCCGACACCTTTGGGTCTCACGCCGGAAGTGATGGCCAGCATTCCGGCCAGCGTGCTCCGCATCGCCTCGGCCGGCCGGACGCTGGCGGAGGCCCTGCCCAATCTGCACGCGGCCTACTGCGGCACCATCGCCTACGAGCTCGAGCACATCTCCAACCACGAGCAGCGGGTCTGGCTCCGCCAGATGATCGAATCGGGGGCGCATCGCGTCCCATTGACCGCCGACGAGAAGAAGAAGCTGCTGACCCGCCTGATCGAGGTGGAGACCCTGGAGCGCTTCCTGCACCGGGCCTATCTGGGGCAGAAGCGGTTCTCGATCGAAGGCATCGACATGCTGGTGCCCATGCTCGACCTGACCATCGAGCTGGCCACCGGGTCAGGGGCGCGCGAGGTGGTGCTCGGCATGGCCCACCGCGGGCGTCTCAACGTGCTGGCCCACATCGTGGGTCTGTCCTACCAGGCCATCTTCGCCGAATTCGAAGGCAGCCACAGCGAAGACAGCAGCCTCACCACGCCGGACGAAGGCACCGGCGACGTCAAGTACCATCACGGCGCGGAAGGAGCCTACCAGACCGCCACGGGGCGGATCGTCACCGTGACGCTGACGCCCAACCCGAGCCACCTCGAGTTCGTGAACCCCGTGGTCAACGGTCGGGCCCGGGCCCGGCAGACGCAGCGCAAGGGCCGGGAAATCCATCACGACGGGACCGCCGCCCTGCCCTTCCTCATTCACGGCGACGCCGCGTTTGCCGGCCAGGGCGTGGTGGCGGAGACCTTCAACCTGGGCGCGTTGGCGGGCTATCGGACCGGCGGCACGGTGCACCTGATCGCCAATAACCAGGTCGGTTTCACCACCGACATGCAGGACGCCCGGTCGACACGGCATGCCAGCGACCTGGCCAAGGGATTCGATGTCCCCATCATCCACGTGAACGCGGACGACCCCGAGGCCTGCCTGGCGGCGGTCCGCCTCGCGATGGCCTATCGGGAGCACTTTCACGAGGATGTGCTGATCGATCTGGTGGGCTATCGGCGACACGGCCACAACGAGGGGGACGAGCCCACCTACACGCAGCCACGGATGTACGAGCGGATCCGCGAGCTGCCGACGGTCCGCGAGCAGTACGGGATGACTCTCTCCCGGGAAGCCATCATCCCGTCCGGCGAGGACGAGGCGCAGGCCAAGCAGCAGTACGAGCGGCTGGCGGAGATCCAGCAGACGCTCAAGGCCAGCCTCGGGAAGCCGGCAACCGTGGAGCCGCCCAAGCCGGACCGCCCCTCGGGCATCGAGGTGGAGACGGCGGTCCCCGCCGCTCAGCTCCAGGCGCTCAACGAGCAGCTGCTGGCCTGGCCCGACGGATTCACCGTCAATCCCAAGCTCCGCAAACAGCTCGAGCGGCGGCGTTCGGCCCTGCTCGAGGGAGGCATCGACTGGGCCCACGCCGAGTCGCTCGCCCTGGGCTCGCTGCTGACCGATGGCAATCCGATCCGGCTCACCGGGCAGGACACCGAGCGGGGGACGTTCAGCCAGCGGCACCTGGTCCTGCACGACGCCCAAACCGGCGATCTGCTCTGCCCCATCGCCCGATTGCCGGGTGCGCAGGCGCCGGTCGAGCTGCACAACAGTCCGCTCTCCGAGCTGGCGACCTTGGGATTCGAGTACGGCTACAGCGCCGCGGCACCCGAGACCCTGGTCCTCTGGGAGGCTCAATTCGGAGACTTCATCAACGGCGCGCAGGTGATCGTGGACCAGTTCATCGCGTCGGGCCTCTCCAAGTGGGGCCTCACCACGCGACTGACGCTGCTGCTCCCCCACGGCTATGAAGGCCAGGGCCCCGAGCATTC
This sequence comes from uncultured Gemmatimonadales bacterium, assembly GCA_963704015.1. Lineage (GTDB taxonomy): Bacteria > Gemmatimonadota > Gemmatimonadetes > Gemmatimonadales > GWC2-71-9 > DATIWD01. The sequence continues at coordinate 238,210 of CAVPGI010000011.1, read as the reverse complement.
GAGTGCCCGGCTCGAGCGTTTCCTGCAGCTCGCGGCGGAGGGGAATATCCGGGTGGCCAACTGCACCACGCCGGCCCAGTATTTCCATCTATTGCGGCGGCAGGCGCGACGGACTCGACAGCGGCCCCTGGTGATCCTGACTCCCAAGAGCCTGTTGCGGCATCCACTCGCCACTTCGAAACTCGAGGATCTCACCACCGGCAGGTTCCAGCCGGTGATCGACGACGCCAGGGCCGATCCCAAAGGGATGACCCGGATCCTGCTCTGTTCCGGAAAGATCTACTACGATCTGCTGGCGGAGGCGGGGACCGCGACCAACCGGCCTGCGATCGTCCGGATGGAGCAGCTGTACGGCCTCCCCGAGATCGAGCTTCGCAGCATGCTGGAGCGGTACGTCGATCTCAAGGAGGTGGTGTGGGTGCAGGAGGAGCCGCGGAACATGGGCGCCTGGCGTTTTCTCGCCGAGAAATTGCGCGCCCTTCTCAAGCCGGGGGTGAAGCTGAGCTACATCGGGCGGCCGGAGCGGGCCAGTCCCGCCGAGGGGTATCCCGCGGCCCACTCCGCCGAGCAGAAACGAATCGTCAAGGAGGCCCTGGGCGGGCCAGACTGAGGCTTACCGCCTCCGTCCATTGCCCCGCCCCGGCCGGTGCCTCAGCCCGACCGGGGCGATTGGCTTGGAGTCTCCGGGGACGAGCAGATCCCGTTCCGAGGCCTTGCGGGCCATTTCCTTGACGGGTTCGGAGAGATGATCTCCGTAGTGCAGCAGGAAGACGGCGCGGGACCTTCGGGCCAGCAGGAACGACATGAACGGCAGATCGGCCTTGGCCGCATTACAGGTCGCACACGCCAGCACCAGGTTGTCGGGCCGGTCGTAGGCCTTCTGGCCTCGCCGGGGCCGGACGTGGTCCAGGGTGATGGTGCTGGCCGGTATCACACTGCCGCAATAGGCACAAACCGGCCCGTGGAGATCCAGCAACCACTGGCGATGGGCATCGACTGAACGACGGCCGAGGGTACGGTGGGATGTGGCGGACGAGGAAGCAGACTTCGCGCGTCGGGGCCTTCGAGAACTTTTAACCATAATCACAGTACTAAAGAACCAAACCTTTCGAATGACTTGTCATGGGTGGCATGAAATCTAATCAAGACCCCCCCGCGGCGCAGGTGTCGATCCCGGTCGACGCCCAGGAGCGGGCCGCCCTGGCCGACCGCTGGAGCCAGCATCCCGGGATGCAGCACGTCGGGGCCCGAGCCGATTTCAGCGACCCGTCCAAGGTGCGGGTCTTCATCGAACCGCTCCAGGCCCATCACCGCGGAGGGCTGGGCACCGAGGCCGTCAACGGGGCGGTGATCGCCGGGTTGTTCGATGTGGCGATCGGGATCGTGGGGCACTTCCAGACCAGGGGTCGGCGGGCCGGGACCGCGCAGCTCGCGATCCAATTCCTCCGCCCGCTGCTGGGCCAGCGCATCGATGTCGAGGCCCGCCTGGTCCGGGCCGGAACCAACCTGGTCTTCGTGGCCGGAGAAGCGTTCGATCAGAACCGGGTGCTGTGCGCGCGCTGCGATGGCATCGTCGCGGTGTCGGGGAGCGGGTCGAACGAGGCGCTATGAAAATGTCGGGCACCCGGTACCCGGCACCCGGTACCGGGTACTAGGAATTGGGCATCAGGTACCAGGCATGAGGCAGTTCACTCAGTCCTCAGTCCTTCAATCCCTCAATCCCTCAATCCCTCAATCCGCGACCAGCTTCACCATCCCGCTCATGGTGCGGAATTCCTGCCGCTGTTTGGCCGGATAAAAGCGCCCCAGAAAACGCCAGAGCCAGGCCAGCGCCATTTCCCGCCGCAGCCGGTGTGCTTCTTCCCAGGTCGAGCGAAACTCTCCCAGTCTCCAGCCGAACGGCCGGAAGAATTCCACCCCCTGGGCCGGGGCCCACTGCATGACGGCGTTGCCCGCCTTGAGCGCGGGGCCCCACTGCTTCGCCAGCATCTTGAGCAGGCGGGGAGACGCCAGATCCGTGAGCCACCAGCGGAAGGCCGGCACCGCCCGCAGGTCGGTGGCCAGCTCGCCCACCAGGGTCTCGGTCAGATAGACCAGGAGCCCCTCCGTGATCACCACTCCTCGTTGCGCGGACCCGCCCAGCCGGCGGAACAGGGCCTGCCGGGCGGCGCGATCGGTCAGGTCCATACCGACCGCTTCGAAGCGGCAGACCGGCTTGGCCCCGGCCATTGCCTCCTTCTTCTCGGCCAGGAACTGGGGGAAGTCCACCTCGACCCAGAGCAGCTGCGGGGGAATGGCCATCCTGAAGGGCCGGGTGTCGAGACCGGCCGCGAGGTTGACCACCAGATCCGCGCCCTCCCCGACGCATTGCAGAATCATCTCGTCCAAGACCTGGGTCCGCACGATCATGGGCCAGGCCATGCTGCGACCCCGGGGCATGGTCCGCACGATCTCTTCCCCGCGCGGTCCGGCCAGGCGCCGCGCGAACGGATCGTGGAACAGGGCGTCGGGCCGCTCCGTCTCCATGGCGCGATAGATCGCCACCCAACGTGCGGTGTCCGAAATCGATTCGACCGGCATGATGGCTCCCTACGTCGGGGCAGCGCGGGACGACCGGTGGGCCTTCCCGCCCTGGACGACTCACTCCGAGGATCAGATTGCTGAGGAAACTGGCACCGCTCGCGGGACGACGACCGCGACCGTCTATCGGCGGCGGCCCTCCCGCCCATCGCCGGTCTTCCGCGACTTGGCGCGGAGCTCGGCTTGAGCGGTCGCCTGGCGGATCATCTCTTCAGGACTGGCGGCCTTGGGGATGGTGCGGGGGAGCCCCGGCGTGAACACCGGCTTCCCTTCCTGCATGGTGAGCGCCAGCGGTCGGCCGGTGGTCACCTCGTAGCAGCCGAGGACGATTTCTCCGGCTCCCATCGCGGTCTTGACCCTTTGGATCAACGCCTCCCGATCGGGAAGGCCCTCCAAGGTGATGGGCGCGATGCCCAGCACGGACTTGGGCTGAGTCAGGACCGCGCAACGGGCTCCGCTCAAGGAGGGAGCCACCTTGAACTGCTGGCGACCCACCATTTCCCGGGCCCAACGAATGGCCTCCCGCTCCATGGGCGGCGGGACCGCCTTGGCGAGGGCCGGCTGGGCAGTCTTCGGGGTGTCGGACTGGCGGCGCTCTCGATCTTCTCTCAGCGCCTTGAGGTAATCGGGCTCTTCGCGGGGCACGGATGCAACTCCAGCAGTGGCTTCGTTCTGGGCGTGGCCGCGGGCCTCGATAGAACTCTGGGGCCCGCCCTCGCACGTGGTCCAAGCAACACGCCGGGCGCCGCGCTGTCAACCACCGGTGCGCAACCGTACCGTCTCGAAGGGAGATTTGTTACCTTCTGGTCCGCTCCCGCCCCCGCCCGGAACCCACGACTTTCACGCCGACCCCGGAGCTGCTCTGACCGCACCTACCTCGCGGCCCACGCAGAAGAGGCCCACTCCCGAGGCCGATTGGCGGGTCATCGACACCATTCGCGCGCTAGCCATGGACGCCGTGGAGCAGGCCCAATCGGGCCATCCCGGCACCCCGATGGCATTGGCGCCCGCCGCCTACGTGCTCTGGAGCCGCCACTTGCGGTTCGATCCCAAGGCGCCGGACTGGTGGAATCGCGATCGCTTCGTGCTCTCCTGCGGTCACGCCTCCATGCTGATCTACGCCCTGCTCCATCTCTCCGGCTACGACCTGTCGCTCGAGGACATCAAGGCCTTCCGCCAGTGGGGCTCCCGCACCCCGGGCCATCCCGAACGGGGGCACACGCCCGGCGTCGAAGTGACCACGGGACCGCTGGGTCAGGGTGTGGGCAACGCGGTGGGAATGGCGATGGCGGCGAGGTTCCTGGCCGGGCGATTCAATCGGCCCGGATACCCGGTGGTGGATCACCGGATCTGGGGATTCGTCAGCGACGGCGATCTCATGGAAGGCGTCGCCAGCGAGGCCGCGTCCCTGGCCGGGCATCTGCGGCTGGATGGTCTCAAGCTGATCTACGATGACAACCACATCACCATTGACGGCGACACCGCGCTCGCCTTTAGCGAGGACGTGGCGCTCCGCTTCCAGGCCTACGGCTGGGAGGTGCAGCGGGTCCCCGACGGCAACGACCTGGCCGCCATCGATCAGGCGCTCACAACGGCCGCGGCGTCGAGCCGCCCCTATCTGATTCTGCTCCGCACCCACATCGGGGATCCGGCACCCACCAAGCGGGATACCGCCGCGGCCCACGGCTCTCCGCTCGGCGCTGAGGAGGTCCGCAAGACCAAGGAGATCATGGGCTGGCCCCTGACGCCGCCGTTTCAGATCGCCGCGGAGGCGATGGAGTGGCGGGAGGCGTGCCTGGCCCGCGGCGCCGCGCTGCACGGGGAGTGGCGCCGACTGTACGAGGCCTACACCAAGGAATTCCGAGCCGTCGCGGCCGAGCAGGCCCGCTGGCGGGCCGGAGACCTCCAGTCCGGTTGGGATGCCAAGCTCCCGAGCTTCGCTCCGACCGACGGCAAGCTGGCCACCCGGCAGGCCTCCGCCAAGGCGCTCAACGCCCTGGCCGACACGGTACCCAATCTGATCGGCGGCTCGGCCGACCTGGCCGAAAGCACGGGATCCGAGATCAAGGGCGGCGGGAGCTACAGTCCGGGCGGATCCGGGAGGAACGTGCACTGGGGCGTCCGGGAGCATGCGATGGGCGCTTGCCTCAACGGCATGGCGGCCCATGGCGGCGTGCGGCCTTACGGAACTACGTTCCTGATCTTCACCGACTATTGCAAGCCGTCCATTCGTCTCGCCGCCCTGTCGCGGCTGCCGGTGCTCTATCTCTGCACGCACGACTCCATCGGGTTGGGCGAGGACGGGCCCACCCACCAACCGGTCGAACAGCTGGCGATGCTGCGGGCGACACCCAATGTTCTGGTGATCCGGCCGGCCGACGCCAACGAGACGGTCGAGGCCTGGAAGGTGGCCATGGAGCGGCGGGACGGACCGGTGGTGCTGGCGCTGACCCGGCAGAAGGTGCCGGTGCTCGACCGCGCCGGGTTGGGAGCGGCCGCGGGGCTGCGTCGAGGCGGCTATATCTTGCGGGAGGCTCGCGGGGAGCCGCGCGTGATCCTGATCGGCACCGGCTCCGAGGTGCATCTGGCCCTCGCAGCGGCGGAGCGGCTGGAGGCGGAGGGGATTCCGGCCCGGGTGGTCTCGCTGCCGTCCTGGGAGCTGTTCGAGGCCCAGTCCGCGGAGTACCGGGCCACGGTCCTGCCGCCTAACCTCCGTGCGCGGGTCACCGTGGAGGCGGCGGCGTCCATGGGTTGGCTGCGCTACGCCACCGAGGCCGGTGAGATTCTCGGGCTCGACCACTTCGGCGCCTCGGCGCCGGGAGAGGTAGCCCTCGAGCGGATGGGATTCACGGTAGAGCGGGTGGTGGAGGCGGCGAAGCGCGTGGTGGCGGCACGCGGTCGCCCGTAATCGGGAGCGGGCCATGTCCAAGAACCCACTGCAACGCCTGGTCGAGCTGGGTCAAAGCCCCTGGTATGACTACATCACCCGGGACCTGCTCCGGTCGGGAGAGTTGCGCCGACTGATCGAGCAGGACGGGCTCCGGGGCATGACCTCCAACCCCACCATCTTCGAAAAGGCGGTGGCGGGAAGCGACCTGTACGACGCGGACATCCGGCGCCTAAGCGAGAAGGGCGTTTCGCCGGCCGGGATCTTCGAGGCGCTGGCCGTGGCCGACGTGCAGGCCGCCTGCGACATCTTCCGCCCGGTCTACGACGCCACCGGCGGCGGCGATGGCCTGGTCTCGCTGGAGGTGAGTCCCACCCTGGCCAACGATACCGCCGGGACCATCGCGGAGGCGGAGCGGCTGTGGGCCGCGGTGGGCCGGCCCAATGCCATGATCAAGATCCCGGGCACCCAGGAGGGGCTCGCGGCCATCACCCACTGTCTGGCCGATGGGGTCAACATCAACGTCACCCTGCTGTTCGCGGTCGAGCGCTACCGCGAGGTGATCGAGGCGTTCCTGACCGGCCTGGAGCAGCGGCTGCAGCGCGGCCTGCCCATCGACCGGACCCAATCGGTGGCGAGCTTCTTCGTGAGCCGCCTGGACAGCAAAGTGGATCCGGTGCTCGAGAAGCTGGCCGATGCGACCCTGCCGCCCCGAGGCTCGGCGGCGATCGCCAACGCCTGCCAGGCCTACGCCACCTTCCACCTCGCCTTCAGTGGAGAGCGGTGGAAGCGGCTGACGGCGAAGGGCGCGCGCGTGCAGCGTCCGCTCTGGGCCTCGACCAGCACCAAGGACGCTCGGCTCTCCGACGTGCACTACGTGGAGGCCCTGATCGCACCGCTGACCGTGAATACCCTCCCACCCGCCACCTTTGCCGCCTATCGCGACCACGGGCGCCCGGAAGTGCGGATCCAGCACGGCATGGCCGAGGCTCCGGGGATCCTGGCCGGCCTCACCAAGGCGGGGATCGATCTGCGGGCCGTGACCCGCACGCTCGAGGTGGAGGGCGTGGCCAGCTTCGCGGCCTCCTACGCCTCGCTGTTGGCGGGGATCGAGGCCAAGGCGGGGGCGTTGGCGGGGAAGAGCTAGTACTGAGTACTGGGTACTGAGTACTGAGTACTGAGGACTGAGGACTGAGGACTGAGGACTGAGGACTGAGGACTGAGGACTGAGGACTGAGCAAGAAGCTAGGAGCTGGGGCTAGGAGCTAGGAGCCGGCAACCACCTCATCCCGAGGTACCCCGAACGAAGTGAGGGGACCCGAGGGAACTAGCCAGCGATCCCCGACGCCATAAGAGAGTGTCGAGACCCGCGGGCTAGATCCCTCGGTCGCTCACTCCCTCGGGATGAGGTGGCGGGGAATGCCGAAGGCAGAATAGACCCCCCGGTGCCTGGTCCCCCGTTCTCTTCCCCTTTCCCTTTTCCCCTTTCCCCCATTCGTGCTCACCTTCCTCCGCCGGATCTCGCTTACCACCTGGATCCTGATCGCCACCGTCGTCGGTGCGGTGCTCGGTTATTTGGATCATGCGGTGTGGCTGGGGGCCAACGTCGACGAGTACGTGAGCCCGCTGGCCAACATCTTTCTCCGGATGATCAAGTCGATCATCGTGCCGCTGGTGTTCGGGAGCCTGGTGCTGGGGATCGCGGGGCACGGCGACGATCTCAAGCGGGTCGGGCGGCTGGCCCTCAAGTCGATCATCTACTTCGAGCTGGTCACCACCCTGGCGCTGATCGTGGGACTCACCGCCGCCAACCTGGCCCGGCCCGGCGAAGGCGTGACCCTGGCCGCCACCGGGGAGGCGGGCAAGCAGCTGGCCACCACGCCTACCACCCTGGCCGGCGTGCTGGAGCACACGGTGCCGGCCAGCTTCGCGGAGGCGGCGGCCAAGAACGAAGTGCTCCAGGTGGTCTTCTTCGCCATGCTGTTCGGGGTGGCCCTGTCCCAGGTCACCGGCAAGCCCAAGGAGACCATGCTGGCGTTCTGCACCAGCCTGGTCGAGGTGATGTTCAAGTTCACCAACCTGGTGATGAAGTTCGCGCCGATCGGGATCGCGGCGGCCATGGCCGCCACCGTCGGGAAGAACGGCCTCGACGTCCTGTGGGGATTGGGGAAGCTGGTGGCCACGCTCTACGTGGCGCTGATCGTGTTCGTGGTGGTGGTGCTGATCCCGGTCGCGCTGCTGGCCCGGATTCCGGTGCGCCGGTGGTGGCAGCTGGTGCGGGAGCCCTGGCTGATCGCCTTTTCGACCGCCTCCTCCGAGGCAGCCATGCCGCTGGCCATGGAGAACATGGAGCGGCTGGGCGTGCCCCGACGGATCGTCTCCTTCGTGATCCCCACCGGGTACTCGTTCAACCTGGACGGATCGACCCTCTACCTGGCCGTAGCCTCGATGTTCGTGGCCCAGGCGGCCGGGCTGCACCTGACGTTGGGGCAGCAGCTGGTGATCATGGTCACGCTGATGCTCACCAGCAAAGGCGTGGCAGGGGTGCCGCGGTCCTCATTGGTCATTCTATCGGGGACCCTGGTCACCTTCGGCCTGCCCCTCGAAGGGGTGGCCGTCATCCTCGGCGTGGATGCCTTCATGGACATGGCCCGCGCGTCGGTCAACGTGCTGGGCAATAGCCTGGCGTCGGCGGTGATGGCGAGATGGGAGGGAGAGTTCAAAGAGAGTACTGAGTACTGAGTGCTGAGTACTGAGTGAGTGCCGAAGGTCGAGTGCCGATTGCCGAATGCCGGCGTGGTGCATTGTACCACGGGAGACACCGGCTCGACCTCTGTCGTTGCGCCACTTACTCAATAGCATCCGTTGAATCTAGAGCTCGACACAACTGCTTGTATCTGGCATAGGTGAGCGGCACGGTCAGCAATACCGCCACCAGTGCTGACGTAATCACAATTTCCACCAGCAGGTTCCCCCAACTGGGGAGACCCAGCCTCCGTACGAACACAGCCGCTCCGATGCACAGCGCGAAAGCCACTGCCCAACGAAGGAACATGCGAAAGAGCCACTGGGTGCGTGTTAGCATCTGCGCGGCCCCCAATGGATGGCCTTCATGGTGCTGGCTAGACGTACGGGATGGCACCAGGCACACCTTACCTAGCGCCCAACCAAGAGGCTGGAAACGCACCAGCAGGGAGTGTTGATTGTCGCCTGGCCAGAGGAGAGTACGCTATCGGAGCCCTGACTTCTCCTTGAACCAGGCCCGTTGAACCAGGCCCACAGAATGAATGCAAAGAGACGCACAACTTCGCTCGCCCCAGCAGAAAAAAACGTGATGACGAAGAGCGCTAGCGGAGGCTGCCAGATGGAGAACGAGAGCAATCCTACGCAAGCCACCAAGAGCGACACCGAACACCATCCGGGCGGACCTGAGATGCGCGATCACCCGGGTCCTTGGAGCTTTGCTGGCCCGATCGGTCTTCCGGCTCTCTCCGTAGAGTTATCAAAGTCCATGACCCGTAAGCTGCCAGCACGAGCTGAATCAGTGGAATCTCAGACATGGCCAATAAGCCGACGGGAAGAACAACCTCGGCATCGAAACCAGGGTTGATCGGACGGCCTCGGGGAACATGGAGGCGCCATGGTCCGAATTGGGATAGCTACCGACCCCTGGTTTACTCCTCGATTCTCAGAATCCTGATGCCGTTTTTCATGACCTCGATCCAGCCACCCCCACCCAATACTAGAACTCGACCCCCTGGGACCTGGCGGAAAGAGCTTGGGTCAGGTCCAAGTTCAATGACATAACTGCTGTCTGTATCTCTGAACGTGTTGACTCGGAGCGCTATTTCACCCACGAACGGCCGTAAAATAGCGGTTGCAACCGAGACAGCCTGAGTGCTGTCGATCGTCAGCATGCGTAAATGGTTGGCGGTCTCGCCAGGCTGGTCTGCATGTTGGGCGGTCTTGCTAGATCTGAGCCCAAGACCAATGACCGTGATGCCAACAAGTACAATTAGAAGGTAGATGCCAGATCGCCAATGGGGTCTGTTCAAGGATTTGGGCATGTGGTGTATCCGAGCATAATGCTGTCTGGGAAGAAGATGGAGATTGAATCAACTGAAAATGCGCTTATGGTGATGTCGCCACTAATTGCGGCGACCTTGTCATCGTGGCTTATGCTACCGTAGGTGTGCTTCGAAACCTCGTTAACCAGGTGGCCGTGAGCAAGGAAGACCGCGTCCGTAGGAACCGCGACTTCCATCGCGGTCGCAGCCGACGAGACGGGTGTGAGTTGCACAAGATCCCCAGATGACAGCACTGCTGTCGCTTGCTCGCCCTTCGCTTGCAGTGACCTCCGCAGTGCATCCTCTCCGCTTGCGAGCTCAATGGGCGTTAGCTGCAAAGGGCAGCGCGGGTTATTACCACCCACACGACCAGCGTGCCGGCCACTCCCAGCTCGGATCGCGCGCCGCTGCAGCTCCAGAGCTTTGGTCAGGAAATATTCCGCCTCATCGCCTCTCACCGCCAGGTGCTGCCAATGATAGGGCGTCGGTGGACAGATGACGAACCAGCCATAGTAGTCGCTCTTTGCTGAGTGGGCCTCGTCCTTCCAGTAGTCGCGGTAGGCAAAAACGTCGCATTGCCAAAGGCCACTCGGGTCCCGGCTGTTAATCGGGTCGGCCCCGGCGTATGGGTAGAGATTGAACCCACCCTCAATCCCCGTCGGGTCCTCGCTCAGGAACCGCCCCGATTGAGGGTCGTAGTATCGTGCCCGCAGGTAGTACAGCCCGGTCTCCGGGTCCAGCTCCGCTCCGGCGGTCCGGAACCGCACCACTGTCCCGGTGTCCACTGACACATCTCCCCAAATGGACTCCGGGTACTTCTTCAGGAGCACGCCGGCACTGTCCTTCGCCATCCCCATGACCGTCCCGAGCTGGGGGTCCGTGATCGCCACGCCTTTCCAGGCGGCGGTCTTCATGAGCCACAGATTATCCGCCCCCGGCTCCCAGCCGTACTCCCCGGTCACGGTGTTGCCGGCGTTGAGATCCAGCACCACCTGACCCCGGTCGTGGACGTAGCGCTGGGTCACGCCGCCTGCGCTATACTTCGCAGCTCGGCGGCCCAGCGCGTCGTAACCGAAGGCGGCCACCTGGACCGCCCCATCCCAGACCTGGCTCAACCGCCCGAGGCCGTCCCACACGTAGGCCCAGTTCTTCCCGTTCCCGAGTTTGGTCAGGGTATTCCCGTTGGCGTCGTAGGTTAGGCTATAGCCAGCGAACGCCTGGAGGCGGTTCCCGGGACCGAGCGTGGCGCCGTTATCGGTCCGGTTCCCCGCCGAGTCGTAGGTGAAGGTGGCTTGGGTGACCCATTGGCCCCCGATGGAGTCCTGGACGCTGGTCAACGCTCCCCGGATGTCGTAGCCGTACTTCCGGCGGGGGACCGTCGCGTCGAACAGCCGGCTCCGGGTGGTCACGCGGCCGAGGGAATCATAGGTGTACGCCGTGGCAAAGGGGGGCCGCAAGGCGCTCGGCGTGAAGTCGACTGAGTCCGCCGCGTGGTTGTTGTTGTAATGGAAAGTCTTGAGCCACACGCTGGGTCCGGCGATCCGCTCGCTGCTCACCAGGGCGGGATCGCCGAAGGGCCGGTTGTAGCTCATGCACAGGCCTGCGGTGCAGAGCGTGTCCAGGAACCCGGTCGACGCGTTGTACTTGGCGGAAACGGAATCGGTGTAACTGGAGCCCTTGATCGTGCGCCAGCTCAGCCGCCCGGCCGTGTCATAGACAAAGGTCCCCGTGAACGTCGCGCCATTGAGCCGCTCGATGCTGGTAACCAGCTGGCCCGCCGCGTTGAACGCGAGGGAGTCGTAGGCATTGGCGTTGGTGGCCACCTGCCAAAGTCCGGCGGTATTGTCGTACCGGAACGTGTCCGCCACACTGGTTGCCAGACGGGTGACCAGGCGACCCGTGAGATCGTAGGCCATGACTACGCTGTCCGCGCCACCCTTCCGGCTCTTGAGGACCCGAAGGTTGCCGGCCGCGTCGTACTTGAGAGTATCGGCCTTGGTGGTATCCCCGAAGTCATTTTGGGCCAGCAGGGATCCCAGCGCGTTATAGGCGAACTTATAGGTGGTGTTATAGGTCGGGTTTCCGGGAATCTTGATCCGCAGCGGCAAGAGAGAGGCGGGATCGTAGGTGGTGCGGACCGAGCGGCCGTTGGGGTCGGTGCTCACCACCACCTGGTTCATCACGCCCACCGAATCGCTCCACGCCCCCGAGGTGGGGACCCAACTGGTCTGGGCCCGCCCCAGGGTATCGAACACTGTGCTGTCCACGTTCCCCAACGGGTCCTTGCTCTTGTACAGGTGACCCCAGGTCGCGTGGTAGAAGAAGCGAACCGTGTGATTCCCTCCGTCAATGACCACGGTATCCCGGCCGAGGGCGTCGGGCTTATGGGTTACTCGGAGGGTGCCGTTGACCGAATCGGGATAGGCGGCCGTGGCCCACGTAGATCCTGCGCAGCGTGCCCTTGGGGCCGCCGTTGGTCCCGTCGTAGTAAAGGTAATCCACCCGCGGCACACTCTTGCCCTTGACCGTGGCTAATCGGCCATAGCCATCGTAGGTGTACGCCACTGAGTCCTTCGTGGTAGAGTCTTTGGTGAACTTGAGCAGGTATTTCTGGGCACTGGTGTCCGGGTAATACGCGGCCTTGGTGATATGCCCATCCGGACCTGTCACCAGGGTGGGGCGGGACAAAGTGTCCCGGACGATCGTGGTCGTGGCACCATAGGGGTCGATCACCTTGGTCGGGGCGCCGAACCGGTCCAACTCGTAGCGCGTGGCGGCGCCGACCGGGTTCGCCAGGCGGGCGCGCACGGTGTCGGCGCGGATGTTGGCCTTGGGGCTCCCGCTGCTCCCGGCAATCCCCGGCTGCCACACCACGCGCTCAGGGGCCATGAGGGTGTCCGTGGGCCGCGTTGCCGTCCCCGTATACAGGGTGACTTGCGGCGCCTGCACGGTCGCGACGCGTAGAGGGAATCATAGGTCAGATCGGTCGGCTGCTGGGCCCGGTCCCAGATCGTGGTGAGCAGTCCCTGGGAGCTATAGACGAGACTGTCCGACTTCGCGTCTGGGTCAGTCGCGCGAATCAGCCGCCCAGAACTCAGGAGGTACTGGGTCGTGCGGCTCCCGGGATCAGTGACGGTAATCTGAGAGCCACTGGGGTAGCTGACGGCAATGACTTTGTTCATCGGGTCTTTGACCGACACGAGTCGGTTGGAGCCATCGTAGGAGAATACCGTCGTGTCGGCCGGAACGCGGCCCACGGCGCGGATCAAGTACCCGGCATTGTTGAACAGGAGGTACGAGCTGTCCGCGTACACCCGCCGATAGGTCAGGGCCACCGAGTCGTAGGTCAGTTTGGACGGACTCCCGGCGGCGGGCTCGAAGGTGGGACACTTGTTGGAGCAGGTCCGGCGGAACAGGGCCGCGGACCCGCCCCCTTCCGTGACCAGCACGGAGTTGCTGTCTTTCATCTTCCCCGTCTCGAGGAAGATGCGCTGCAACCCCGCAATGCCGACCCCCTGGCCGTAGGCGCTCGCATCCTCCCGGACCACGATCACCCGAGCCGCGACCATCCAGGGAGCCTTGGTGCCGCTGCTGTACTGCGACCGTATGGTCACGTCGACATCGTACGCCCCGGTGGCCAAGCCATTGGTCACGGCGTCGAAGGCCGCCGCCACCCGGGAGGGTTGGCTGGTCCCGGCCGTATAGTACACCACCGTATCGCCGTTGAGAAACGTCACCCAGGGCGTTCCCGGGACCCCGCTCAGGCGTGCCTTCACCGCATAGACCGTCGGGTACGGACTGTTGTTGTTCACCACGTCGAGCAGGATCACGGGCCGCGGCCTCGCCGTCGAGCTATTGTAGACCAAGCTGATGGTTCGGGCAGTCCCGAGCGAGAAGTAGGGGACGGTGGTGTGAACGAAGGTCCCATCGAAACAGGAAGCGATACACTTCCCAACGTCGCGATAGGCGCCGTTCTGAGGGGCCGCCGACACGCTCGGGTTGGTCGTCCCAACAGTGATGTAGCCGCTGTCCACCGCATCTCCTGAAGCAGTCACCGTTAGGACCCCAGTCCCCGAATTGCCGACCGAGTACGTCGCGATGACCGTCGTGCTCGCTCCCGCGGAAAGGGTCACCGTGTGCTTGTTGAGCGCGCAGGAGGTCAGGACGCCGGTGATCGCGCAGGTGAGATCATAGAAGTCACTCTGAGAGCCCGTATTCTTGACGGTAAAGGTGTAGGTATTCCCGGAACTGCTGTCGGCGTTCTGTACCGCCGCTCCATCGGGCGTGACCGACACCGACCAGGAAGGGGTGGGATCGTCCGCGGCGCGTTGAGAGCCCACCAGGCGCGTCGAGACCCCCAGCCAGCAGACCACGAGGCTCGACACAGACCGGAGAGCGGACACGGCAGGCTCCTGCAAGCAGACCAGACAACGCTAGGCCCTCGCCCGCGGTCCGCCAATCAGGAAACCCCCGAGGCCGCGGCGCCCCTTCCGGATGCCAGGAGAGCCGACCGGTCAGGAATTGCCGGGCAACCCCTCTAGAGCGAATCGAAGGGGTGAGTCTAGGGAAAGGAGTGAGCAGGTGCCGGGTTCTGGTGCCCTCCAAGGACTGAGGCCGACGTTTCTAATGCCTAATGCCCAATGCCGGTGAGTATCCGTTCCCCGCTCACGGCGTCACCCCCGGCGCGCCAGCCCCCCGCACTACCGCTTTCCCTATCGTATTCGCGTCGGTCCCGAACCAGAGCGCGCCCGCGCGCGGGTCGAACACCATGTGCCGAACGGTGAGGCCCCCGCTCTGGGCGATGGGCGTCAGGCTGAAGAAGCGCTCCGACCGCGGATCGAAGCCTACCAGCTGATTGGGCTGCACCCCCGTCTCCACCAACCACAGTCGGTCCTGATCGTCCACGCTCATCGCGTAGGGCAGCGCGCGGGCAGCGCTGGGCGCCGTCCATTCCTTGAACGACTTGGTGGCGGGGTCGAAGCGGACCAGCTTGCCGCGCGGGTAATCGTCCACCCAGATCCGGTCGTCGGAGGTGATGGCGATCCGCCGCGGCCGGGAGCCCCGCTCGGGCAGCGAGTACTCCGTGAGCTCGAACGTCGCCGGGTCGATGGTACCGACCCGGTTGGCGCCGAACTCGTCGAACCAGGGGCGGCCCTTCGAGTCGATCGCGATGCCGTAGGGCCGTGAGCCCTCCTGTGGCATCCGGACGATCCGGATCGCCCCATCGGCCATCGTGATTCGACCCACCGCATTCCCGCCCTGCACCGAGAACCAGAGATGGCCGCGCCCGTCGTTGGCCAACGTATGCGGATCGCCCAGATCATTGGGGAGCGGGTAGCGAGTGATCTTCCCGGTCCCCGGATCCAGCCGGTTGATGGTCCCGTTGGTGTTCCCGGTATACCAGACCTGCCCATCGGCAGCCACCGTCAGGTTGTGGGGATGGCTGTCCTTATCGATCTCGAAGCGTTTGAAGCTGCCGGTGGCCGGATCGAGGTAGGCGACATAGTTCCCGGCCTGTCCCACGAACCAGATCCTCCCCTGCTGGTCGGGATAGGGATCACGGGGTCGGGTGTCGGGCCAGGGGACGGTCCACTCGGTGATGGGAACGGTCTGCGCCGCGACGGCGCCGGGGCCGATGACGACGACGGCCGCGATTGAAAACAGTGCTGGGAAGAAACGCATCACATGGAGTCCGACGAAGGTGAAAGGGGTGGAATCGTTCGTCATCCGCGCTCCTGCCAACTGTCGACAGGCAAGACTGTTTCGAACGGGCGATATCCCGTGCTGAATTCTGTCGCGGAGAGTTGGTGGCGATAGAGTACCGCAGTTGCGCTCGGCACTAATGGAACCCAGGGCACGCGTCTAATGGCAGTTTGACTCCGGATCGCCTCAAATACCTCGCCCGTTCGGATCAGCTCCTCAAGTCGTTCGACCACTGCCAGGTCAGCTTCGAATGGCGGCTTCCTGACGGGAGGTCGGCCAAGCGCCTTTCTCAGCCAGGAGCTTGGTCGCTGTTCCCCGTGGCGCAAGCGCCAAAAGCCTGCCTCGACAACATCCCATTGTTCCGACGTCAGTTGCACCGCAAGGTCGACGAACTTGTGAAGTTCACGGAACGACGAAGCCTCTGGAGGCGCAGCCGGGGCGATCGGGGTTGGCTGCGCCTCTCTCGGGTCGCTAACACGCCTCTCCGGAGTGGTGTACAGAGTGTGGAGAGGAATGACCTTCCCGAACGGACGGTATAGGGTTCGAAGCCCTTGGTCACTAAGGAGTGGGGAAACGTCGAGGGCTTTCACTGCTAGCGCCAACGCTTCACGCACGGTACGCCGTTCAGAAGGAAGCAACTCAAGCAGGGGGGACGTCCTGAATAGCCGATCCAACCTAGCTCTCTGCACTTGGTCACTGTCGTCAGCACCTTCCAATCCAGGCCACGTCCCAAAGGTCAGGAGCTTCCGAAGTTCCTCGAAGTGATCCCAGCGCTTGAAGCCGTGAGCGAAGAAAGGCCAGCCCTTTCGCAGTCTGCCCTGCTCCCCTGCAACTGCGAAGCCCTTAGCTACAGCACGCCAGTCCCGGGTAGTAAGGCCCGAGAGGTAAGAAAGAAACCTCGCTGACGGCGACTCCATTGGTGCCACGAATTCCTTGTCGCAGGTGCCCTACCATGACGCTCGGGACGACGTCGCGCCAGGGTTGCGCATCCAGTATGAAGAATGGATCAGTCGCTTCGGCTCACCCCGTTAAATTTCGCTCATGACGCCCGGAAAGTCTCGACCCGTATTTCACGACGCCTCCGGCCGGAGGTGGGACCGACTGCGGGTGGGAGCGCTGGCCCTCGGCATCGGAGTCACCCTCCTGTTCGGCATCCTGGCGGTCAGCCTGATCTTCCCGCCTCTCTTGCCGAACCTTCCGCTTCAGCTGACCCCGACCGACACCGCCGGCACCCATCCCCTCGAGACGGGCCGAGGCGACCGCGCCCCCGCGCCGGTCATCTCCCGCCATCTGGAACGGGAGCGACTGGCCAGCCGCAAGCGGCTGTTCGACTATCTGCGGCGCAATCCGGTGCCGCCGTCCCGCCGCTACAGCCAGATGCCGACGGCGCGACCGGTATTTCGGGCCGACTCGCTCCTGGCTCACCGAGTGGACCCGATCGTCGCCGGCTTCTACGTCAACTGGGACGATAATTCGCTGGCCTCCCTGCGCCAGCACGTGGACCGGCTCGACTGGGTGGTGGCCGAGTGGGGCCTCCTCGGGCGGGGCCAAGGGCCCGGCGGCCTCTTGTTCCAGGTGGATCCGCGGGCCCTGGCCGTCGTAGCGCAGGCCAAGGACCCGCCGCAGATCCTCCTGCTCATTACCAACACGACGGGGAACGACTTCGATCCCCGGCTGGTGCAGCGAGTGGTCGAGTCGCCCCGAGTCCGCCGCCAGGTCATCGACACCATCGCCAAGGTTCTCGACCGGTACAACCTGGCGGGCGTGACCCTCGACTTCGAACAGATCCCACCCAGCCTGCACCCGGCGGTGCTGCGTTTCGTGCGGGAGCTGCACACCGAGCTGGCCAAGACCGGCCGGATCGTGACCCAGGCCCTGCCCGGCGGTGACGAGTCCTGGCCGCTGGCGGAGTATGCGGCGGCGAACGACCGGGTCTTCATGATGCTTTACGACGAGCACGACGCGTCCGACCCTCCGGGACCGGTGGCCAGTGAGGGCTGGTTCAACCGGTATCTCGACCGGGCGCTGCGGCTGATCGGGCCCAAGAAGCTGATGGTCACCGTCGGGCAGTACGGCTACCACTGGACCGAGACCGCCGACAACGCCGAGGCCCTCGATTTCCAGGAGGCGATGCAGCTGGCGCGCGATCACGACCAGCTGCCAGCGCTGGATACTGTGGCCCGAAACACCACCTTCGCCTGGACCGATCCGGACAGCACCGATCACATCGTCTGGTGCCTGGATGCCCCATCGGCCTACAACGAGCTGCGCCTGGCCACGGCGCGGGGCGTCGCGGGGTTCGGACTCTGGCGACTCGGGGCGGAGGACCCTTCGCTGTGGACCGTGCTCGGGCGTACCGGAGTGACGGCCACACCGGCCGGCCTCGACACCATCCGGGTGAGCTATGACGTGGACTTCCAGGGCACCGGAGAGATCCTCAAGATGGTGGCCCAGCCCAGCCTCGGCCGCCGGACGGTGGAGACCGAAGCCTCCGGGTTGATCCGCGCGTCGCGGGTAGAGGTCCGGCCCTCGACCTACGTGATCCGCCGGTATGGAAGGAAGGAGAAGACGGTCGCCCTGACCTTCGACGACGGCCCCGACGGAGATTGGACCGGGCCGATCCTGGACACGCTGGCCTCGCGCGGGGTCAAGGCCACCTTCTTCATCATCGGGCAGAACGCGGAGATCCATCCCGAGCTGCTGCGCCGGATCTGGCGTGAAGGCCATGAAATCGGGAATCACACCTTCACCCACCCCAACCTGGCGCTCACCGGCCGCCTGGCGACGCGGCTCGAGCTCACCGCCTCGGAGCGGTTGCTCGAGGCGCTGCTCAACCGCAGAGCCACGCTGTTCCGGGCCCCGTACTTCGGAGACGCCGAGCCGACCACCGCCGATGAGCTAGGGCCCATCGCCCAGGCCCAGGACCTGGGCTACATCAGCGTGGGCCTCCACATCGATCCCGGCGACTGGGCTACACCCGGTGTCGACACGATCATCCGGCGTACGCTGGATCAGCTCGATCGCGGCAACATCGTCCTGCTGCACGACGGCGGCGGCAACCGGGTCCAGACGGTGGCCGCACTGGGGCCACTGATCGACTCTCTCAAGGCCCGCGGCATCAGCTTCGCCACCGTGAGCCAACTGGCCGGCCTGACCCGGGACCAGGCGATGGCGCCGCTGCCCAAGACCGGCCAGCTGGAGCGCTTCGTGGAGCTGAGCTCCTTCTCGCTCGCCGGGGGAGTCGAGCTCGCCCTCCGTTGGGTGTTCCTGGTGGCCGTCGTGCTGGGAATCGGGCGCCTGGCTATCATCGTCTCCCTCGCCCTGGTGCAGCGTCTGCGGCGCCCGCGTCCGGCCCCGGCGGACTTCCACCCGTCGGTCTCGGTGATCGTCCCGGCGTACAACGAGGAGCGGGTGGTGGTACGAACCATTGAGTCGCTGCTGACCCAGGACTGGAGGGGTCTCGAGATCGTGGTGGTGGACGATGGTTCGCGCGACCGCACCTTCGAAGTCGCGCAGGAGGCGTTCCAGGGCAATCCAGCGGTTCGGATCTTTCGCAAACCCAACGGAGGGAAGGCCAGCGCGCTCAATTACGGCTTGGCCCGGGCCACCGGAGAAATCGTCGTGGCCCTCGATGCCGATACGCTCTTCGAGCCGGAGACGATTTCGGCCCTGCTGGCGCCGCTGGCCGATCCGGGCGTCGGCGCCGTGGCCGGCAATGCGAAGGTGGGCAACCGGATCAACCTGGTCACCCGTTGGCAGGCCATCGAGTACATCACCAGTCAGAACATCGACCGCCGAGCCTTCTCCCTGCTCAACGGCATCACCGTCGTCCCCGGCGCGGTCGGCGCCTGGCGGCGGGCACCGGTGCTGGAGGCGGGCGGGTTCAGCGAGGCCACCCTGGCGGAAGACCAGGATCTGACCATGACGCTGCTCAAACGGGGCTGGCGAGTGGCCTACGCCGACCACGCGATCGCCTGGACCGAGGCGCCGGACACGCTGCGCACCCTGGCTCGGCAGCGGTTCCGCTGGAGCTTCGGGACCCTGCAGTGCGCCTGGAAGCACCGCGAGGTCATGCTGCGCCCCCGCTACGGCGCGTTCGGCATGGTGGCGATGCCCAACATCTGGATCTTCCAGCTCCTGTTTCCCTTCATCTCACCGGTGGCCGACCTCCTGTTCCTCTGGTCGCTGGTCAGCGTCTGGCTCAACAAGATCGAGCACAGCGCCGAATACGCCCTGTCCAGCCTGGAGCAGGTCGTCAGCCTCTACCTGATCTTCCTCGCGATCGACTGGTTCGCCGCGGTCTTCGCGCTCCGCATGGAACCGGATGAGGACCAGTGGCTGGCCTGGCTGGTACTGTTGCAGCGGTTCGTCTACCGGCAGCTGATGTACCTGGTGGTCGTCAAATCGGTCTATGTGGCGCTCAAGGGCCGGCTGGTGGGCTGGGGAAAGTTGGAGCGGAAGGCGACGGTTACCGCGCCCTGACCAGTAGTTGGTAACCGAGGTCAGGGATTGGGCAGCCAGACCGTACCATCCTCGAACCGCGCGACCTCGCGCAGGCCGAGGCGTCGGGCCAGGCTATCGGGACGGGCGGAAGGGAGCCAGGAGGTGTCGCTGAATCCGATCAGGGCACCATGCTTCTCGACCAACGTCTTCCCGAAAGCGGTCACGGTATCGGAGTCACTGGTCGTAGGCAGCTCGCGTGAAGGCCGGCCGGCCTGGAAGTAGATCGGGACCGGGTTATTGCTGAAGAGCTCATAGCTTCGCCCCTCGGCCTTGATCCACTGCACCAGGGGCGAACCGCGCCAGGCGAAGCTGTTGTAGTCCCAGCCGTTCTGCTTGACGTCCCCGATCTCATCCCGCAACCAGAGGCCCGCCCCCGCAAACCAGAGGGCGAGCGCCACGGCGGCGAGGCCCCGTTGCCAGTTGCCCCATCGCCGCCAGCTCAGGGTAAGCATGACCGCCAGGGCGGCGTCGCCCATGAGAATGAGCGGAGAGAGCAGACGGCTGTCGAAGGGGATGTCGTGGCCGACCAAGATGCGCGAGTAGACCAGCACGCCCACATGGAAGAGGCCCAGCAACCCAGCGGCCAGGAGGAACCGAGTAATCGGCTCGACCGCCCAACGGCGCCAGGGGAGACGCAGAGCCTGGCGAACGACCACCAGGGTCACCGCCAGGCCGACCAGGGACGCGAGCGGTGTCTCCCATCGCGACTCGGAGAAGGACGGGGCGAGCCAGCCTCCCAGCGCCGCGCGAGCCTCCTCGAGGTTTCGGGCGAGGTTGGTGTCGAGAGTATCCAGCCCCAGGGGAACCTGATCGGTGCCCATTCGGCAGCGGATCAACCAGATGGTCTGGAGAATGAGCGCTGGCAGTCCGGCAACGATGGCTCGCTGCAGTCGGACCTTCCCCGCGGCGGGCTGAGCGAAGGCCCATACCACCGCCACCGCCGGAACCGCCACCCCGACGTACCGGACCATCGAGGCCAGGGCGGCCAGGAGGCCGTAGCGCAGCGGACGCTCGGGGCTCCGGACCATGGCGGCCAGGGTCGCGAGCAGTAACGCGAGGAAGAGGGGCTCGCTCAGCGTACTGAAGTGCAGCTCGATCAGCGCCGGCGTGGCGAGCGTCAGCCCGGCGGCCAGCAGGGCCGCCCAGGGACCGGCCAGATCCTCCACCAGCCAGGTCAGGATCGCGATCCCCGCCAGGGCGGAGGCCGCCTCGACCAGGGTCGCGGCGCCGGGACCCGAGGCCCCGAACACCATCGGAACGCTGATCGCCAGGCTGAAGCCGGGCGGAAAGGTCCCCTTGGGGCTGGTACTGTCGGGGCTCGACCAGTCGGCGTACGGAGCGTGCAGAGTCCCGGAACGGACCAGCGATTCCGCTTGGCCGACGTAGGTCATCGAATCGGGATCAAATCCCGGCCCCGCCATGCGATTGAGGGCGATCACCCCCCCGAAGGCCAGAGCCCCGAGCAGGATGCCGCGCCACCGCGGCGACATCCGCGGAAGCGAGGTACCGGAAGCCGCTAACCGATCGGCCTGGCTATCCATGGTTGGGTCTCAGGCTCCACCGGTCTCGGGGTTCGGCATGGGGTGCGGGGCAACGGCAAGGGCCACTCGCGCGAGTGGCCCTGGTCGTTTTGGGGCAAGGCGCCGGGCGGATTCGAACCGCCGCATAGAGGTTTTGCAGACCTCTGCCTTACCACTTGGCTACGGCGCCGGAAGGACATCGAAGTTACTCAGGCACTACAACTTGCGAAAGATCCACAAGCCGCAATTGCGGCCGCTTCTTCACACGCCGGCCGGCTTGACTCCCGCTTGACCTCCGACCGCTAGGCTAGCGGCGACAGCAATCACCACCACCAGTCGCTACGGAGGGACGAACCATGAGAAGCATCAATCGATTCAGCCTCTGGGGCCTCGGCGCCGCGCTCGCACTCGCCGGTTGTGAGGCCCAACCAATCGGGCCTCCTCCGGCCGAGGGCTTCCCGGACGACGTGAGCATGGAAGACGGCATCAATGAGTCCCAGTCCGCCGCTTTCCGAGGCCTCGACCCGGCACTCCGGGTGTACACCCAGAACGTCTACGTGGGCGCGGACGTAGACGCGGTCATCGCCGCCGGCGCCAGCGGAGACCAGCAGCTCTTCGTCCAGACCCTGGTGCAGGCGCTTCAGACCTTCGACGCCACCGATTGGCCGGCGCGCGCTGGCCGCATCGCCGATGAGATATTTCGGCAGCAACCGCAGGTGATCGGCCTCAACGAGATCTCCACCGTCGAGCGGAAGGGGCTCCAGCTGATCGGCCTCCCACTGGCCGACCAGCGCACCGAGTTCCTGCCCATTCTGCTGAAGGAGCTGAGCCGGCGTGGCTTGCGGTACCGGATCGCCGGCGTGGTGCAGAACGTGAACGTGACCATCCCGCTCCTGATCGACCACGGACAGCCCGTCGCGTTCGTCTCGCTCACCGACTACGACGTGATGCTGGTCGAGCAGGGTCTCCGGACCAGCAACGTGGTGCTCAAGAACTACCAGACCTACCTGCCGGTGAATCTGGGTGGGCTCGACCTGGCGATTCTGCGCGGTTACGTCGCAGCGGACGTGCAGGTGGGCTCGCAGACCTACCGGTTTGTGACCACCCATCCTGAGCCCCGCCAGCCGGTGCCGCAAATCCAGCAGGCCCAGATCGCGGAGTTGCTCAGCGACTTGAGCGGTGTCACCCTCCCGATCGTGGCCCTGGGCGACTTCAACTCGGAGCCGACCGATCCGGCCGGATACGCCTACGACCAGATGACCCGGGCCGGCTTCACCGACGCCTGGCTGGGGCGCCTGGGTTGGCCTCAGCTGACGGGCGCGACCTGCTGCCACGCGTCCGACCTGCGCGACAACGCAGCGCTCACCCAGCGGATCGACTACGTCTGGGTCAAGCCCGCTGGTGGATTGCTGGGTCCGGTGCGGATGAAGGTGTTCGGCGACGATACCTGGGAACGTACGGCAAGTGGACTCTGGCCCTCGGATCACGCCGGCCTGATCGCGCGGCTGCGCATCATCGCACCCCGTGGCCACTAGTCGAACCAGCAGTCTGTCGCTCCAGCGGCCCCGCGCGCGAATCGGCGTGCGGGGCCGTTCGGTCTGGTAGCGGCGCTTGCGTCGGGCCCTGCGGCATTCAGTGGGGCCGGCGCGCTACCTGCTGTTGGTGGGCCCGCCGGGGCGAAGGCATTAATGAACGCCTGAACGATCTGGTGCGCATACCGGTCCGGGTGACGGGGACCGTCAGGCGGGAAGGCGAGCAGCTGGTGATGGCGGCGGGGGATATCACTCCGGAGTGAAGCGAACCGGCGTGGCTTATGGTGTCGGCGCCGGCGCGATTCCTTCCTCGACCACCGACACGCTGTCGACGTAGTAATCGGTCGCCGCGAAGCAGGTGGTGGGCACCCCGCGGTGCTCGCGGTAGTGGACGTTCACCTTCTTGCCGAGCAGCTCCTCCAGCTGCTTGGCCGCCGATTCCTTCCGAACGCTGAATTCGAAGATCGTGGGAGAAACCCCGGCCACCACAAACTGGGCGATCTCACCCTCGTACGTCTTGCAGACCCACCCCTTGTGCGAAAACTTCTGCAGGATGCCGGCCCGGAAGCCTTCCGAGTAGGTGAAGTTGAGGGCGAAGAAGGTGTAGAGTGCGAACAGCGCTACGGGCGTCAGGACGATGGTCCAGAGCACCAGCTTGGTCTTGGTGCGCCAACCCTTCTTGGCGGGGGCGGCAGCGGTATCCGGTGTCGTCATGGCGACTAACCTACGCCAGGTCGAGGGCTCCCGAAAGGCCCGATCCCGCCACCCGGATTCCTCGGCTCAGAACTGGTCAAACCGGAGGGCCGAGAAGGGAAATCCCTTCTGGATCACGAGGACCCACCCCTGTCCCTGTACGTCATTGGCCAGCCGGTAGGCGAGGTCGAGCCGGAGCGGCGGCTCGCCCGCCACCCGCGACGAGCCCAACCGCAGTCCCACGCCGAAATCGGTACCGGTCCGGGTGGGAGACCCATCGAACCAGGCCCCGCCGTAGTCCCCGAAGGCGGCCAGTCCGATCCCAAAGAGCCGGAGCCACTCCTCGGTCAGGATCCACCGGTATTCGGCGGTGGTGTAGAAAGCCCGATTGCCGGTAAAGGCGTGGGTGGGAAAGGCCCGGGGCCCGATCCCCAGGCCCAGATCGAACTCGTCCCCGGGAGCGGCATTCTTCTGCCAGCCGGCATCTCCGTGAAGGAGAATCATGTGCCTGAGCCCTGGCTGAAACACCACGGTTCCGGCCACGACGGCGGTGCCGGAATCGAGGCCAGCTGAGGAGAACAGTCCACTGCTCCGCCCCGAGAGGATGGCGAATCCCGCGGGTAGCCGGAGCCCGGTAGACGCGAGGAGGGTCGGCCCGATGCCGCTGCGGGCATAGCCCAGGTCCTGGAGCGCGACATAGGCGCCAGCGCGTACCGTCGTGCTGATATCCACGTCCTCCTGGTGGCCGAAGCTCAGGAAGTTGCGGACCACCAGGAATCGCGGGCGGCTGGCCTGCGCGAAGGGCCCGAAGGTACCGCTCACGGTGCTGGGGATCGGGCCGGTGGCGGACTCGAGGACGAAGTCGTCGCGCTTGAGGAACCCACTCAATCCGAGACGCACGTAGCCGCCGGAGGTGGCGACGGGGGCGTAGGCCCCCTCGCCTTCCAGCAGCGCGAACCGCCGCTCCAGGGTGTCGCTGGCCACCGGCTGACCGTTCTTGTACTGGAACACCCGGCCGGAGAAGGTGCGACCGGACACCCCGGCCCCCCAGCGCGTTTCCAGGTTGTAGAATGGAGCGGCGACCGTGACCTGAGCGGCCGTGCCGTCGGAGATGTCGTTGTAGAGGGCCAGGACTCCGATCCGACGCGCGATCAGGCGTGGGCGCGCGAAGCCGATCTGCCAGTTGGATCGATCGGGATTCTTTCCATAGACGAGCAGGGCCTGGGATCCCGTGCCGAGAAGGTTCACCTCGTTGGCGCCCACGGTGAACGCGATCTGGCTTCCGCTGCTTCGGAAGCTGAGGGAGAGCCGGGTGCTCCAGGCGTCCTGGGTGGTGACCCGGACCTTGAAGACGGAGTCGGTCCGGACGGTGTCGATCCAGACCTCCCGGAAGATCCCCAGTGCTCTCAGGTTGCGCGCCGTCTCAGCGGTGCGGGCCGAATCGAACGGCTCTCCAGCCTTGAAGAGCAGCTCGTTGCGCACCACGCTCGACCTGGTGGTCACGTGCAGCCCGTTGGCCAACCGCGCGAACCAGTTGCGGGCTTCGAGGCTGTCGTAGACGTCCTGGCTGGTGATGACGACGGTATCGATGATAGGGCGGCGCGCGGGTGGTACCGCCCGCTCGGGTTCCTGGGCCGGGGCCCGCCCGGGCAGGAGCAGCGAGAGCGGAATCAGGAGGAGCCATCGGACGCAAGCGGGCCGCATGGCGCCAACGATCAGCGAAAGGCGTACCAGCGTCAAAGGAGATCCGCCACGGAATCCAGCACCCGATCGGGACGCACCCCGCTGCCCCGGAGTTGATCCTCTCTGAACTTTCCGGTGCGTACCAGCCAGCCTCGATACCCCGCCCGCTGGGCGCCTTCGACGTCGGACCAGAGATCGTCGCCAACCATGACTACCTCTTCCGTGGGCACGCCGGCCGGGAGCCCGAGGCTGGCCACGGCGGCGCGAAAGAACTCGGGGCTGGGCTTGCCGGCCACCGTCGCGGATCGGGCGGTGGCATACTCGAGTCCCGCTACGAAGGGGCCGGCGTCGAGGGCCAGCCCGTCGGCTCGTTGCCAGAAGCGGTCACGCGAGAGCGCCCACAGCTCGGCGCCGCCCATGACCAGGCCGAACGCCTCCTGGAGCAACGCATAGGTCCAGCGCTCGCCGAGATCCCCCACTACCACGGCCGAAGGGGGCGAGCCGCCCACCAGCTGGGGCGCGACCCCGCCCATCAGCTCGAACCCGGTCAGGTCCTCCAGGGATCCGGCCGGCAGAAACGGGGCGAGACGCCGATGCCCGCCCTGAGCCAGGAGCCGAATCGCGGTGAGCACCGGAGTCTGGATGTCGGAGGCCTCGACCTCGAATCCGTAGGAATGGAGACGCTCGACCAGCAGGCGGCGGGGACGGCTGGTGGTGTTGGTCACCAGCCGGAATGGTACTCCCCGGGCCCGCAGCCCGCGCACCAGCTCCGGGGCACCCGGAATGGCTCCGGCTTGCGTGTACAGGGTGCCGTCCAGGTCGAGAAGAAAGGCGGAGGGCATGGTGTCGGAGGAGCGGATCCCCGGCAGAGCGAGAGGGAAGATGCGTTGAAGGGCGCGCCGGCTCGGACGGGCCGGCGCGGCCAGAGGCCCGGAATCAGATCCGCTCGAGCCGTTCCACGGTTCGCTGGTTCCGGAGGTTCCCCGTGTTCAACGTGGTCCCGGGCTCCACCAGCAGCACGTGCACCTCCTCCTCCGCCACGGGCAGGTGTTCGACCCCGCGGGGAACCACGAGAAACTCGCCTTCGTTGACCCATACGTCCCCGTCCCGGAGCCGCATCAACAGGCGGCCCTTGAGGACCAGGAACAGCTCGTCTTCGGCATCGTGGTGGTGCCAGACGAACTCCCCCTGCAGCTTCACCAGCTTGATCTGCGTGTCATTGACCTCTCCCACGACCTTGGGGCTCCAGCGGTCGTGAAAGGTGCCCAGCTTGCGCGCGAGATTGACGGGAGCCAGCATCACGGCCTCTCAGTAGCGCCCCAGGTAGGTGTCGATCTCCCACTCGGTCACCTGTTCAGTTGTATCGCAGCACTTCCTCGCGCTTGGCCTCCAGGAACCGCTCGGTCAGGTGCTCGCCCAGCGCGGCCTTGATCACGTCGTCCTTCTCGAAGCGGTCCAGCGCCTCGTGCAGGTCGCGGGGCAGGTCGTCGATCTGATACTTGCGCCGATCGCGGTAACTCATCCGGAAGATGTTCCGGTTCACCGGCTCGCGCGCCTCGAGCTTGCTGCGCCACGCCGTCGAGTCCCGGCCGCGAGCTGCACCGTCGAGCGAGAGGTACGGGTTGGCCGACGGGATCGGGCATCCGGAGCTCGCAGCGGGTGCCGACGCCCCGGCGCTCGGGGACCCGGACCAGCGGCGACCGGTTGCGCATGCGACCAGGCCACGTTCACCGGCGCCTCGTAGCCCGGCACCAGCCGCTTGTAGCTGTTGATCAGCGGATTGGTGATGGCGCAGAAGCCGCGCGCGTGCTGCAACAGACCCTCGATGTAGCTCAGCGCCACCTGCGACAGCTGATGCTCGGCCTTGGGGTCGAAGAAGGCGTTGTCCTTGCCCCGGAACAGCGACTGGTGGGTGTGCATGCCGCTGCCGTTCTGCCCCATGGATCGGCTTGGGCATGAACGAGGCGAGGTAGCCGTAGCGGTTGGCGACGTTGCGCACGATGAACCGGAAGGTGGCGATGTTGTCGGCCGTGGTCAGCGCGTCGGCGTACTTGAAGTCCACCTCGTGCTGGCCCGGGGCCACCTCGTGGTGCGCGGCCTCGACCTCGAAACCCATCAGCTCCAGGTCGTTCACGATCAGCCGCCGGATCTCCTCGCCCTTGTCCACCGGCGTCAGGTCGAAGTAGGACGCGTCGTCGTGGGTCGTCGTGGTCGGCGCCGCCCTGCGGCGCCCTTCTCGAAGAGGAAGAACTCCACCTCGCAGCCGGCCATCATCGCGTAGCCCAGCTCCTTGGCCTTGCGCGATCTGGCGCTTGAGGGTCAGCCGGGGGCAGCCGGCGAACGGCTTGCTCGTCCGGGGTATAGATGTCGCAGAGGAGGCGCGCCACCCGGCCGCCCTCGTCCTCGTAGGGGAGGATGCGGAAGGTGTCCAGGTCGGGCTTGAGGAGCATGTCGCTCTCCTCGATCCGCACGAATCCCTCGATCGAGGAGCCGTCGAACATGATCTCGCCGTCCAGCGCCTTCTCGAACTGGCTCTTGCGGGACCTCGACGTTCTTGTTGATGCCGAGGATGTCGGTGAACTGGAGCCGCAGAAAGTCCACCTGCGAACTCGGTCGAGCATTCGGAGCATGTCGGCCTTGGTGGCGCCGGTCGAGGTGGCGCGGGGAATCGGTGGCCCCGGGGGTGACTAGGGTCATCGGAGGTCTCGACGGAAAGAGGTCTGGGGCTCGGCCTCAGGAACTGGGACCAGGAACGTCGGGACTCGGGGAACAGAGGAAGGATACAGCGATTGGTAGGGAGTGCTACAGGGGGCCGCAGTCCCCAGGAGAAGGGCGACCGGCGCCTGAGCGGTCCCGGGCTCAGCTCAGGCTCTCGAGGATCCTCCACAGCTCGATCGGGCTGAACTCGTTGAACCGGTCGACGATCTCCCGCTCGGTCCATTCGCGAAAGATCCAGCCGGTCGTGCGCCGGCGAGAGCCCTCCACGAAGTGCAGCCGTCCCTGCGCGATCTTCCCCTTCCCGGCGGGTCTCGAGATAGACGCTCCAACGCACCTGGCTGCGTGCCAGGTCGCCCAGATGTCGGGCGGCGGGTGCGTCGGGAACCGGGATCGTTTGCGGCTGCTGGGGCTGACCCATGGGGCCTCCTGGCGTGCATTCACGCTAATGAATTCACGAAACGAACGCCACAGTTTGGCCGCCTCTCGTGGATGTGGGAATGTGGGGGAAAAGTTAATAGTCATTTGTGGGAACTGTGGAAACCGATGAAAGTGCCGGCGACCGCCGCCGTCGCCCACCCCGGTCTCCTGCCGGCGCCGCCAGGCGGTTAGATTTTTCGATAACCGCCGGCTGGCCCGGCTTCCCGCTCACCCCTGACGGTTCTTGACACCCACGACCTGCCCGTCCTGCGGCCATCCGGCTACCGGCCAATTCTGCAGTCACTGTGGCGCTCCTTTGGGCCCGGCGTCCTGCGCCCGCTGCCAAGCCGCCCTCACCCCGCAGGCCCGCTTTTGCCATCGCTGTGGCGCTCCGGTGGGCCCGCCGGCCGCAGCCGGGGTCTCGCCATCGGCCCGCCGGGATCGGTTGCCCTGGATGGTGGCGGGCATTGCGATCGCGGTTTTGCTGGCGGTGATCGGCTACATCGCCGGCCGCAACAGCCACCCGCCCGCCCCCGACATGGCCAACAACGGTGCCCCCTCCGGGCCAGCGGGACCGGCCGGCGCGCCTCCCGACATCAGCCAGATGAGTCCGCGCGAGCGCTTCGACCGGCTCTTCGACCGGGTCATGACGGCGCGCCGAGCAGGGCGACACGGCCACCGTGGCGCGGTTCAGCCCCATGGCGCCTGGGCGCCTACGAGCAGCTCGATAGTTTCGACGCCGATGCCCGCTACCACGCCGCCATGATTCATCTCGCCTTGGGGCAGATCGCCGGCCGGCGCTGGCCCTGGCCGACACCATTCTGCCGCAGGACCCCGACCATCTCTTCGGCTACGATGATTCGCGCCAGGCGGCGCTGAGGACCGGCGACCGGGCGACGCACGGAAGAACCAGGAGGCGTTTCTGGCCCACTACGACGCGGAAATCGAAGAAGAATCGGCTGGAATACCAGGAACACCGCGCGGTGATCGAGGACTTCAAGAAGCAGGCGCAAACGGCCGCGCCCTAGGCGCGACCTCGGTCTCCATGTCTCCACGCACCATTCACGTCGCGCATCGCCCGATTCCGACGACGCGTTCATGTTCTACGCGCTCGCCGAGGGCAAGATCGACACCGGCGACCTGCGCTACGTGCACGAGCTCTCGGATATCGAGTCGCTGAACCGCCGGGCCCTCCGAGGGCGAGCTCGAGGTCACCGCGGTCTCGATCCATGCCTACGCCTACCTCCACCGCACCTACGCCCTGCTGGCCAGCGGGTCCTCGATGGGCGACGGCTACGGCCCGCGGCTGGTGGCCCGGGCAGCCGGCGCCGGCGGATCCTCGGGCCGCCGCTGCGGGGCCGCCGGATCGGGGTGCCGGGCAAGCTCACCACCGCCTATCTCGCCCTCCAGCTCTACCAGCCCGAGTTCGAGCGAGGTGGTGCTGCCCTTCGACCGGATCGAGGACGCGGTCGCGGCGGGGCGAGGTGGACGTTGGGCTGCTGATCCACGAGGGCCAGCTCACCTTCGGGGACCAGGGGCTCCACCTCTGGGCCGATCTGGGCGACTGGTGGTGCCGAGGAGACCGGGCTCCCGCTGCCGCTGGGCGGCAACGTGGTTCGCCGGGATCTCGGAGCCGGCGGTGATCCAGCCAGGTGGCCCGGGACCTCAAGGCCAGCATCGTCTACGCGCTGGAGCATCGGGCGCCGGCCCTGGCCCACGCCAAGCAGTTCAACCGCGGCATCGGCGACGAGCGGACCGACCGCCTTCGTCGGGATGTACGTCAACCGATGGACGGTGGACTACGGGCCGCGGGGCCGGCAGGCGGTGCAGACGCTGCTCGATCGGGGCCACGCCGCCGGGCTGATTCCGGAGCGCGTCGCGGTCGAGTTCGTCGGGTGATTGAGCCCGACGCCGGTTCTCTTGACTCTCCTAGCTTTCGCAGCTCCCAGTAGCTTCCCACTTGTCCGTCCATCGAGGACGAGTTCGTGCCCCTGACGCGGACGGTCCCGTCAGCGTGCTCGTCGTTGATGACGAGGAGCCGATCCGGAACGCCCTGAAGAAGTTCCTCACCCAGCAGGGGTACGACGTCACCACCGCCGGCTCCGGCGACGAGGCCATCAAGATCCTGCAGCGCCAGAAGATCGCCTGCATGCTGCTGGACGTGCGCATGCCGGGACGCAGCGGTATCGACCTGGTCCCCCAGGTCATGGAGATCGAGCCCAGCATCGCGATCCTGATGCTGACCGCCGTCAACGACGCCACCACCGCCGCGCTCTGCATGCAGCGGGGCGCCATGGACTACCTCACCAAGCCGATCGACCTGAGCGACCTGGCCCGCGCCATCCTGCGCGCCATCCGCCGGCGCGACAGCCTGCTCGAGCAGCAGACACCTCAACCAGTGGCTCAAGGAGGAGGTCGCCGCTCCGCACCGCCGAGCTGCGGCGCGAGCGGGCCAAGCTGGAGCGGCTCTCGGTGGCCACGCTCGAGGCGCTGGTCAACGCCCTCGAGGCCAAGGACGCCTATCATCCGCGGGCACTCCGCGCGGGTCGCCGATCTGGGCGCCATGATCGCCGCCGAGATGGGGCTCAACGACGAAGCACGTCGAGGCGGTCCGCACCGCCGGCCGGCTGCACGACATCGGCAAGATCGGCATCCGCGAAGAGATCCTCACCAAGCAGGGACCGCTCACCGCCGAGGAGTACGAGACGGTCAAGCAGCACGTGGTGGTCGGCTCCCAGATCCTGGCTCCGCTGGCCCACCTGGGCGACATCATCCCCTTCGTCCGGAGCCATCACGAGCGCTGGGACGGTCAGGGGTATCCCGACAAGCTCACGGGGCGAGGAGATCCCGCTGGGCGCCCGGATCCTCGGCGCGGCGGAGATCTACGACGCCCTGACCACCGCCCGACCCTA
The DNA here is from genome assembly GCA_963704015.1 of uncultured Gemmatimonadales bacterium. GTDB lineage: Bacteria > Gemmatimonadota > Gemmatimonadetes > Gemmatimonadales > GWC2-71-9 > DATIWD01. Next base: position 206,995 of record CAVPGI010000011.1, on the reverse strand, counting down.
CCAGGAGAAGATGCCGCCCGACGCCGCCATCGAGCGCATGCGCGATCTGGCCGGGACGGTGCTGGACCCCGACGTCTTCTCGGCCCTCGACGCCTCCGTCAAACGGCGCCAGACGCTGGTGTTCCTCGACGATCGTCCCTGAAGCGGGCGGCCGAGGCACCGGTGGGCGTGGCGACCGACCGCCGCCCAAGTCGGCGACGGCGGACACTCCCCAGTTCGGTTCCGGAAGGAGGTCGCGGCGCATGCTGGAGCGACAGGTCCTCCGCATTCTCGTCGTGGACGACGACCCGGCCATCTGCCGGCTCATCGAGCAGATCCTCACCGGCGCGGGGTTTGCCGCGCCGCTGGCGGTCCGCACCGGCCGGGAGGCGCTGACCCGCTCCGACCACGTCGACGTCGTCCTGCTCGATCATCGCCTTCCCGACCTCAAGGGCCTCGACCTCGTTCCCGCCATTCGGGCCCGTCCCAACCGCCCGGCGGTCATCCTGGTCACCGCCCATGGCAATGAATCGCTGGCCGCCAATGCGCTGCGCCTAGGCGCGGACGACTACCTGATCAAGGACCACTCCCTGTCGGAGATGCTGCCCCAGGTGCTGGAGCGGGTGCGGCGGGCCCGTGCGCTCCGGGAGGCGCTGGCGGCCGCGGAACGCGACTTGGTCCACGCCGAGCGCCGGGCGGCCATCGGGGAGCTGAGCGTGACCCTGCATCACTCCATCAACAATCCGCTGATGTCGGCGTCGGCCGAGGTCGACCTCCTGCTCTCCCGCGGCCAGACGCTGGGTGACGACCAGCGGCAGTCTCTGATGACCGTGAAGCAGGCCCTGGCCCGGATCAACGACATCATCGAGCGGGCCCGCCACCTCAAGCACGACGCGACCGAGGAATATCTCGACGGCATTCGCATGATCGACTTGTCGCGGCGGACCGCCCAGATCCCGGTCTTCCGTGGCAGTGCGGTGCTCTACGTGCCGGACGACGATACCGCGAAGGTGCTGGATCTCCTGCTGCGGCACGCCGGCTTCGACGTCGAACGGGTGGATACCGTCGATCAACTGTTCGGCGTGGCCAATCGGGAGAACGTGGTGCTGGTGGTGTTGACCGCGTTGGCGGCGAAGGGGACCGATCCCCTGGGAGGGTTCAAACCCGCCCCCAAGCGTACCTATACGCTGGTGGCGCTGGTGCAGGGCGATGGCCAGCCGGCCCGGGGAGCGGGCGCCGACCACGTGGTGACACTGCCGTTCGATCCCGGCACCTTCGTGAGCGACCTGCTGGAGGCGATGAAGCGCTAGGACGCCAGGCTTCGCAACACGAACCACACATTGGCCGGCCGCTCGGCCAGCCGCCGCATGTACCAGGGGAACCAGGACCGGCCGTAGCTGATCAGGGTCCGGACCACCCGCCCTTCCGCCGCCAACGCCTGCTGCTCGACGGACCGAATCCCGTACAACATGTGGATCTCGTAGGCCCCGTCCTTCACGCCCAACTCGCGCGCGCGCGCAATCATGCGCCCGACCAGCGGGAGATCGTGGCTTCCGAAGACCGGGTAGGCCCCGCCTCCCGCAGCCGCGGCCAGCAGCTGGGAGCCCAATTCGTAATACGCGCGATCGGTGTCTCGCTTGGCAGGGAAGGCCACCTGGGGCGGCTCGGCATACGCGCCCTTCACCAGCCGGATCGCCGGCGCCAACGGCAACAGGGTTTCCAGATCGGTGGGCGTCCGGTGGAGGTACGACTGAAGACAGAGCCCGACCTTGGGATGGTCCCGCCGCAACCGGCGGAACAGGTCCAGGGTCCGATCGACATAGCTCGAATCCTCCATGTCGAGCCAGAGAAACGAGCCGGTGGTCTCCGCCTTGGTGGCCAACACTTGGAGATGGGCCGCGCAGGCGTCGGGGGAAAGATCGAGCCCCAGCTGGGTCGGCTTGACCGAGACGTGGATCGAGGACCCCTTCCCCCGGATCTGGTCGAAGACGCCGAGGTAGTGCTCCCGGACCCGGTCGGCCTCGTCGAGCGTGGTCAAGTTTTCGCCCAACTGCGTCAGGACCGTCCCCAGTCCGCTCTGGCCCAGCGTCTGGGCCGCGGCCAGCGCGTCGGTGACCTCCTCTCCAGGCATGAACCGTCGTACGGCACGGCGGGTGAAGGCATGGCGGGCCATTTGATCGGCCAGCCAACGGCTATGGGACATCCGGAGGAGGACGTTGCGGGCGAGTGACATGGTCGGATCGGTTAGAGTCGTGGAGCTCTGCGGGACAGCCCACGGCGCCGGGAAAATACGCAGGGAGCGCGAGGCGCGCGAGCGCTCAGGCCGGGGCCATGGTCCGGTCGGCCCGGATCCAGATCCACACCACGGCACCGAGCACCGCGAAGAGCGATCCGGTCGCGATCGCGGCGGTCCACCCGAGGGCCTGAGCGGTAAGAGGGACCATCACCGCGACCAGGCCTCCGACCACGTTGCCGCCGGTATTGAGCACCCCGCACGCGGCCGAAGAGTGCTCTCCCCCCACCGAAGCGGTGGCGGCCCAGGCGGCGCTATCGGTGAACTGTTGGAAGCCCAGGCAGAGCGAAAGAAAGACGACCGCGAGGTGAGGATCCTGGGCGGCGCCGGCCAGGGCCAGAAAGCCGCCCGACAGCAAGAGCCCGCTGATCGACGTGCAGCGGCAGCCCCAGCGGATTCCGAATCGCCGGGTCACCGCGTCGCACACCAGTCCGCCGGCGACCGCACCGGCGCAGCCCACCAGCCAGGGGATCGAGGCGAGAAAGCCGCTCTCGAGAATCGTGAACTTCCGGACTTCGATCAGATAGATGAACAACCAATTGAAGAAGAAATAGAACACGTAGTTGCTGCCGAAATAGCTCAGCGTGAGCAGCAGGATATCGGGGTTCTTCAGGACGAGTTTCCAGACGCCATGAGGCTCCGCCCGCTCGATCACGATCCGCCGGCCCGTGTTGATGATCTCGAGCTCGCCTTCTCCGACTCCCAGGTGCTCCGAGGGCCGGTCTCGCGCGTACCACCACCAGATGCCGGCCGCCAGGAAGGCCGCGGGCGCGGTCACCGCGAAGGACGTCCGCCACCCCAGAGACTGCATGATCCAGCCGATCAATGGGGGCGTGGCCGCGGCACCCAGGGTGAGACCCACATTGGACAGCCCATTGGGCACCGCCCACCCGGAGGGCGGGAACCAGCGGGCGATGACATCGCCGCCGATGACGGGATAGAGGGGGGCCTGGGCCACGCCCATGAGAAAGCGCAGCACGAAGAGACTGGCGATGATCGCCGTGGTGGAGGCGATGGAAGGAGAGGGCACCAGGCAGATCAGGAGGTTCAGCACGCCCCAGAGGCAGGTCGCGATGGTCAAGGCGCGCCGACCGCCAACCATCTCGTCGAAGAGTCCGGCGGGAAACTGGAACAGGCCGTAGCCCCAGGAGAAGGCGCCCAGCACCACGCCCAGCTGGACATCGGTGAGTCCGAGATCGGGCATCATCGCCGCCCCGGCCACCGAGAGATTCGACCGCAGCAGGTAGCCGACGAAGCCGACCAGGCAGGCGAGCGCCAGGATCTTCCACCGGACGTAGGTCGTCACGCCCGCCGACGTCGGAGCAGGTTGCGGCACCGAGACTCCCGAATTGGAATGAAGAAGGGCCAAACTGACTGGCTCGTGGCCGAGTCCAAACCTGGGCGAGCAAGATGCAGGAGGCCGGCAAGGGGCGCCAGCATGCGCGTGGTCCCGCGGCCCTTCCCTGCCCTGCTACGGAATGGCCGGGCCCACCGGTTGGCGGCTGAGGCTCACGATTTCCTCGTGGGATAAGGGGGCCGGCGCCGTGAGCAGACGAGCGATGCCCTCGGGAGGAAGCGGGGGCGCGAAGTAGTAGCCCTGTCCCCACTCGCATCCGAGCCCGACCAGCGCCATCCGCTGCTCGGCGATCTCGACTCCCTCCGCGATGGTGCTGAGCTTCAAGGTCTCCCCCAGCGCGATGATGGCGCGCGCCAGCGCGGACTTGTCCGCTCCTGACGCGACCTCCTCCACGAAAGGCTTGGCGATCTTGAGCACGTCGATCGGAAAGCGCTGCAGGTAGCTCAGGGAGGAGTATCCGGTTCCGAAGTCGTCGATCGCCAGGCGGACGCCGAGGGCCTTGAGTTCCTGGAGCCGGGTGAGCACGGAGGCGGTCTCCTCCATGAGGACGCTCTCGGTGATCTCGAGCATCACCGTCTCGGGGGAACTCGGGCTTCCGCCAGAGCCTGGCGGGTTTCCTGAACGATGTCCAGCTCATGGAGTTGCCGGCCGGACACGTTGACCGACACCAGCAGCTGCGAGCTCGAAGGCGTTTGCCGCCAGCGCCGGAGTTGCTGGCAGGCCTCACCCAAGACCCAGCGTCCCAGCTGCACGATGAGCCCGGTCTCCTCGGCCAGGGGAATGAAGTGCTGAGGCAGCAGGTGGCCGTAGAAAGGATGCTCCCATCGCACCAGGGCCTCGACACCGAGGATCGCGCCGCTCCGCATCGAGACGATCGGCTGATAGACCAGGCTGAGCTCGTTCCGATCGATCGCGGCCCGGAGCGCCGCCTCCATCTCGAGGCGGTGCTTCACGTCCGAGTGCATCTGATAGTGGTACGTCTCCGAACGGGCCTTGCCCCGGCGCTTGGCGGTATACATCGCCATGTCGGCGTTCCGGAGCAGGTCGTCCGCGGTGTCGTCGGCCGTCGCGACCGCGATCCCGATGCTGGTGCTGACGTGGACCTCGTTACCGCTGAGCATGAACGGACGGGCCATGGCCACCGAGAGCCGCTCCAGCAGGCTGGCCTGCCCGTCCCCTCCATTCAGGTCCTCGATCAGAATCGCGAACTCGTCACCGCCCAGCCGGGCGATGGTGTCCGCGGCGCGGGCGCAGCTTCGGAACCGATCGGCCGCCGCGACCAGCAGGCGATCCCCTTCGGCGTGGCCCAGGCTGTCGTTGACCTTCTTGAAATCGTCGAGGTCGAGGAAGAGGACGCTGATCGCGTGGCCCTGGCGGCGCGCCAGGGTCAGCGCGTGGCTCACCCGGTCGCGGAAGAGGGCCCGGTTGGCCAGCCCGGTCAGCGGGTCGTGGAAGGCTTGATGGGTGAGCTGCTGCTCGAGACGCTTCCGTTCGCTGACGTCGCGGCTGTTGAGCACGATCCCGCGGACGGCGGGCTCCTCCAACAGGTTGGTCGCGATGATTTCCGCGTGAAGCACCGAGCCATCCGGTTGACGGAAGCGCCACTCGATGGGAGCACTGACCTCCCGAGCCCGCCCGGCTTCACGGAGGTAGGTACGAGCCAGGCCCTGATCCTCGGGAGCGATGAGATCGATCAGCGCCCGACCCACCAGAGGCGAGGCTTGGTACCGGAGCAGACGCTCGACCGCGGGACTCACGAAGCTGATGGTCCCATCAGCGCCGATCACGAAGATGACGTCGGACGAATGCTGCACCAGCGACCGGAAGCGCACCTCGGTCTCGCGGGCGGTGGTCTCGGCCAGAAGCCGCACGTTCTGCCGTACCGCCAGCAGTTGGCGGATCACCAGGAGGATCGTGCTCACCACGCCACCGATCACGACCAGGCTGAACCGGCCCCGCCATGGCTCCAGGGCCTCGACGAGCATGATGACATAGATGCTGGCGACGGCCAGGTAGGGCAGCGGGTTGACCGGCAGCGCCGAACCATTCGGGCGGGCGTTCCAGGTTTCGGGCGGGACGGGCCGCAGATAGTACCGCTCCGCGCTCGCCGCCATCAGGACCAGGGAGAGCAGGTAGGCCACGTCGATCAGGTTGGCCATTCCTGAGGCCGCCCCGAAGCGCGTCAAGGCGAAGGTCAGATCGGCGGCGATACCCACCAGGACGGCGACCACCAGCAGCCGCAGGGCCAAGCGGTTGGCGTCCGTCGGCCCCCTGATCAGCAGCGCGGTGGTGCCAAACAGGAGGAGCAAACTCCCGAGCGGGCGGGCGAGCGTGAGGATCGATCCGACCACGCTTCCGGCGTGGAGCTCCGCTCCAAGGAGCAGGGCCGAGGACCAGATCGCAGTCCCCCCACCGATCAGCACCATGGCCACATCGAGCAGGAACTTCCAGCGTTCCTGCTCGAGGGGGCGCGACAACGGGAAGAAGAGCAGGGCCGCGAACATCAGGAGACTGCCGGACAGGAAGAACCCGTCTGCCCAATACCCCGGCAGGTTCCGCTCGAGCAGGATCGTCGAAAAGGCCAGGATCCCGCTCCCGATCATCGCAACCCCGAAACCGGCAGCGAGAAAGCGGAGCGCCAGCCGCACCCCCGCTTCGAGAGCGGTCCGGCCCGAGGCCAGCAGCAGCAACACCACCAGGGTCGCGTGCAGCGGCAGCAACGCCAGGTTGCCGATGAGGTCGTGCGGACCCGCACTCCCCCACCCCAACCCTTCCCACAAGAGGCAGGTCAGGGCATAGACGGCAACCAGCGCCGTGACCCAGCCGAGGGGAAAGGCCTTGGCGGCCCCACTCCCCGGTCGGGCCCGTACCCGGGACTCTCGTTTGGGATCCGGCATCCGCTTGCGTTTCGCCTCTCTGGGCGGGCCACCGGAGGATCGGTGTGCCCCTGGCCCTGGCGTCCTAACTCCAAGTGATTCTTATGGTTGCTGGCGGTTCTAATTGCAACATCTGAAGCCTGAACCGCCCGGATCGATCGGCCTCAATTGAAGGCAATCATGATGCCGCTCCCCGAGAAAACACTGAAGGGGAGAGGTAGCCGAGGGGGTGGGCCGGTTTCTAGTCTTTGAAGGGCGACTTCGTCGAACGACTGGGGGGCGCGGTACTCGAATCAAGCAGGCGCTGCAGCTCCTCTCGGCTCAGCTCGAAAGGGTCCTTCTCATACCCCGGCGCCGGCGCGGTGCGGGCTCGCTCAGGATTGTTCCCTACCGGCTCCAGCTCCCACTCGGCGCGAGAGCGGATCCGTACTTCCCATTCCCGTCCGTCGCGATCGATGAACTTCCGGCCGGCCATTAGTGCGCAAGCCGAGTCTTGAGCTCGGCGAACCAGTTGTTGACCAGGACCAGCCGTCCGGTGCTCTCTCGGTGCGCAAGGCGATCGGTCGACGCCATGAACAGGAACGACTTGCCATCCGGGGTGACTTCGAACGACTGATGGTAGAAATCGATGTCGAAGTCGGCCACCGAGAAGAGCGGGACACGTTGGGCCACCGAGAAAGTCGGGGTGGTCACGATGCGCGCGGCGATCAATTGGTTGCCATTGAGAAAGTACAGCTCGCTCCCGTCGGGCGACCAGCGCGGCGCCGCGCCGCCGCCGATCGACACCTGCCAGCGGCCGCTCGCCGTGTTCGGGAAGGGGCGGACGTAGACTTCATACTGGCCGGACTCATTCGAGGAGTAGGCCATCCAATGGCCGTTCCGCGAAAGGGCCGGGTGCAGCTCCTCGAACGGGGTGGCGGCCAGCGGTACGGCCGCGGTATCGCCGCTGGTCCGCTGGCCTACGATGTCTCCGTGACCCGCCGCCGCGTCGTCGGTCCGCATCAACAGCCACTGGCCGTCGCGTGACCAATCCGCCGATTGAATCGGCCGGTCGATCCGAGCCAACAGGCGATCCTGCCCGCTGCCGTCGGAACGATGCGCATAGACATCCCCACCGCTCAGCGTATCCCGGACGAAGGCGACTTCACTTCCGTCCGGTGACCAGACTGGACGCCTCCCCTGTCCCGTAAACGTGAGCCTGGTGAAGGGGCCGCGATCCAGATCCTTGATCCAGATGTCGAAGCCGTCCCCGGAAGCCGCACCCACCGCCACCCGCTTGCCATCGCGCGACAGGGCGAACGAGTTGAACCTCCCCACCCAGGACGAATCGATCATGGAGATGCGGCCGGTCCGGTCCACTCGGATCATGGTCCGATCGAGGCTCCCGACCCCAGCCCCCTGCACATAGAGCAGGGTGCCCGACTCGCTAACCGCGAGCTGTACGATCGAGCTATTGAGCACCTCGATGTTTTCGAGGACCGGTGAGGCGGGGCCGGTGAGCTTCAGGCTCCCAAGGTCGAAGGGCGCGGCCAGCGCCACGCCGTCCCGGCGCACATACAGAATGTGACCGGTGGGGAGATACCAGGCCCGTGTGACATTGGGCATCAACGTACTGAACTTGCCGGACTTGAGGTCGACCACCGCGAGATCCTGCGTGATACAGTTCGAATTGCACAGAGTGACGAACACCCCTCGAGCACCGGGGAGGGGATCCGCCATCGCGGCCGCCCGACCCGACATCTGGGTCGTCGTCACCAGTGGGCTCGGCACGCCGCCGGCCTGGTTCACTCGCCGCAGGCCCAGCGTCTGGTCGGTATAGACCAATGAGCCGTCGTCGAGCCACGCCACGCCGCCGAAGATGCTGCTGGCCGAATCGGCCAAGGTGATCGACCCGCCGCCGTCGGTCCGCACCTTTCGGAGCTTGGTGCCGGTGACGAAGGCGATCCACTGCCCATCGGGCGAGAAGGCCGGCATCCGCGCTCCCTGGGTTTCCGGCAGCAAGCGCGCGTGCAGATCATCCCGGCTGCGGACCCAGAGCCGGCCTCCGGCGTTCTCCTCGATGAAGGCGATCTTGGAGCCATCCCGGGACATGGCCAGCACCGGGACCTGATCCACCAGCAACCCCACGCTATCGGAAAGCGCCACGAAGTCCCGGGTGACCGGCGGCGAGGCCGGCCGCCGGAGCCAACCGAAGGCCGCTAGCAGGATGGCCACCCCGGCCGCCACCCACGGCAGAACGGACACCCATCGACGCGCCACCGGGACGGGGGCGCCGGTCGCCGCGGTGGACCGGCCGGAAATCGTGGGGGCGCGGCCGGCCAGCGCCTCGGAGAACTGGGCGGCCGTGGAGAACCGATCCGCGGGGAGCTTCTCCAACGCCGTGAGCACGGCCTGCTCGACGTAGGGCGGTATGGTGTGCCGTTGGGCAACCATCGGACGGGGATGCTCGGTGAGGACCCGGGCCACGATCGCCTGGGCGGTGGCACCGGTGAAGGGCGGCTCCCCGGTCAGCATTTCGTAGAGCACGCAGCCCAGGGCGTAGACATCCGAGCGAGCCGTGATCTCCCGCTCTCCCATGGCCTGCTCGGGGCTCATGTAGTGCGGGGTCCCGAGACTCATCCCGGTCTCGGTCATCCGGCTCCCGCCCGCGCTGCTCACCGCCAGCGCGATGCCGAAATCGGCCACCAGGGCCTGCCCGTCGTGGAGCAGGATGTTTTCCGGCTTGATGTCCCGGTGAATCACCCCGTGTCGGTGGGCATAGTCCAGCGCACCGGCCACCTCTCGTCCGATCCGCACCGCCTCTTCCACCGGCAGCTGCTTCTCCCGGTTGAGCCGGTCGCGCAGCGATTCGCCCTCGACGTAGGGCATAACGTAGAAGACGGTCCCGTCCACTTCTCCCGAATCGTGCAAGGGGAGGATATGGGGATGCTGCAGGTTGGCGGTGGTCTTGATCTCGTGCAGGAAGCGCTCGGCGCCCAGCACCGCGGCCAGCTCTGGGCGCAGGACCTTGAGGGCGACGTGGCGATCGTGGCGGAGGTCCTGGGCCAGATACACGGTGGCCATGCCACCCGAGCCCAGCTCGCGCTCGAGGCGGTAGCGGTCCTCCAACGCGTGGACCAGGCGATCGGGCGCGGTCATGCCGGGCTCCGGCGCCGGGCAACCAGCACGGTAATGTTGTCGCTCCCGCCCCGCTCCAACGCCAGGTCGAGCAGCTTCCGACACAACTGCTCTGAGGATGGCACCCGTTGGATCTCGGCGGCGATCTCGTCATCGCTCACGTGTTTGGTCAACCCATCGCTGCAAAGCAGGAGGACGGCGCCCTTCCGGACTTCGATCCGACTGACCTCCGGGCTGGTCTCCTCCCCGCCGATGGCGCTCACCAGGACATGACTGAACGGCGAGTCCGCGGCGCGCTCGGGCGCCAGCGCACCCCGTTCCACCAGCTCCTGGGCCATGGTCTGGTCGCGGGTCACCTGCGTCAGCTTTCCTTCGTAATAGTAGTAAAAGCGGCTGTCTCCGACCTGCACCACGTACATCCAGGGCCACACCCCGATCACCAGGGTGAGCGTGGTCGCCATCTGCCTCACTTCGGGGTGCGACTCGGCCTCGGCGCGCACCGACGCGTGGGCGTCGAACGCGGCATCCTTGAGCGCGGTGAAGAATTCTCCCTCCGCCGCCGAGCCAGCGGTGTGATAGCAGCGCAGCACGGAGGACACGTACCGGGTGACCGCCTCGACGGCCAGCCGGCTGGCCTCGCCACCGCCGCTCCCGCTGCCGACCCCATCGGCCACCAGCATGACGGTGGCCAGCCGGCCGCCCCTGAGGGGGAGGTCGTCGGGCGAAGGGAGACTGGTCCCATGGATGACTACCTGGGGATGCACCGTGCAGAGCAGGAACTGGTCCTGGTTCTCGCGGCGGACCTTGCCGGTGTGAGTCAGCCCGAAGAGATCGAGCTCATCGTCTCGCGGTCGCTGTCCGAGATCGGCGGGGACGGACGTCGTCCGCAGCTGGGTTGTTGTCATCGTCGCCTCCCGAGTCCCGCGGTCGATCGGTGCCCTTGGTGCGTTACTCCCGGGGCACATCCGGGACTGCCTTGAGGCCAAGATGGTGCGTGAAGCGTCGGGCCGCCACCCGGAGTGGCGGCCCATACCAGGCTACATCCTCGCGAGGATCGCCTGGTAGCGGGGGTCGCCGCGCAGCGAACTGAAGTCGGGGTCGTTCTCGATCTAGGCCTGCATTACCTCATCTTGGTTTAGAGCCGCGCCAGCAGCGACTTGAACCGGGGATCGTCACGCAGCGAGGCGAGATCGGAATCGTTCTCCATCCATTCCCGGTGCCCGTATCCGTTCCGAATGGCCTTGTCGAGCAGGGCTAGGGCTTCGTCCTTCTCGCCGCCGAGCGCATGACAGCAGGCCACGTTGTAGAGCTGGCCCGGGTCCTCGGGATCCAGGGCCAGACCGCGGCGGGCCCAGTCGAGAGCTTGCTCTCGCTTCCCCTGCTCCATGAGAGCCGTAGCCCCCAGGACCAGCGCCCGGATGTCCTCCGGGTTGAGCTCCAGGTGCCGCTCCGCCAGGGTCACCCCGCGGCGTTGTGCCGCGGCCGCGTCGGCGAGGCGGCCCAGGCTGCGAAGGTCCTGGACCATGAGCAGGGGCGCCTGATAGTCCTCCGGACGCGCGCGCGCCGCCTCGGAGTACTCGCGAACGGCCTCCTCGTGCTTGCCTTGCTGGAACAAGGACCGGCCGTAGAAGTAGTGGGGCTCGTACAGATTGGGGCCCAACCGGATCGCCGTTTCAAACTGTGCGTTGGCCTCGTCGTAGCGCTGGCTCAGCGAAAGAACCAGGGCGCGGGACGTGTGGGCCTCGGGCATCTCGGGTCCCAGCTCGAGCGCCTTCCGACTGTAGCTGTCGGCCTGCTCCAGATTCGACCGGCTGGCGTCCCAGTACAAGTAGAGCACGGAGCAGCAGTCGGCAGCCCCGGCGTATCCCTGGGCATAGCCGGGATCGATCTCAATGGCCCGCTCGAACATCCGCCGGGCGAACTGGACCCCGGTCCGGCGGAACTGGTGAAAGAACTGCTTGCCCCGGAGATAGAAATCGTAAGCGCGGACGTCGGCGGTGGGGGCCTTCTCGATGGCCCGCTTCTCGTCCTCGCTCAGCACCACCCGAAGCGCCTTAACAATGTTCTCCGCGATCTCGTCCTGAATCGCGAAGACGTCCTCCAGCTCCCGATCGTACCGCTCCGACCAGAGGTGATAGCCGTCGGCGACGTTCACCAGCTGGGCCGTGACCCGGAGTTTCTTGCCGGCCTTCCGGACGCTGCCCTCCAGCACGGTGGCCACCTTGAGCTTCCGTCCGATCTCGCCGATGTCTTCGTTTTTCCCCTTGAACGCGAAGGCCGAGGTACGGGAGGCCACCCGCAGGGCCTGGATCTTGGTCAGGGCGTTGATGATCTCCTCGGCGATCCCGTCGGTGAAGTACTCGTTCTCCGGATCGGCGCTCATGTTGACGAAGGGCAGCACGGCGATCGACTTGGCGGTGGGCACCGGAGTGACCACCAGCGTCGCGTTGGGAGGGGTCACGATCCGGGCCGAGCCCAGCGCCTGCCCCAGCAGGGCCGCGGTCGCGAAGCGCGCTTGCGGCTCCCGGGCCAGCGTCTTGGCCACTACCTCTTCCAGCTCCGGCGAGACGCCGCTGCGCCGCGACTTGACCGACGGCACGGGCTCCGTGAACCGCTTGCTCATCAACGCCTGCACCGTGCTCCCGGTGAAGGGGGCGCTGCCGGCCAGCATCTCGAACAGCACACATCCCAGACTGTAGATGTCGCTCCGCCCATCCGGTTCCCCTTCGCCTGACGCCTGCTCCGGACTCATGTAGGCCGGGGTGCCGACCGCCAGGCCGGTCTGGGTCAGACTCTCGCTGCCCGCCGCGCTCACCGCTTTGGCGATCCCGAAGTCGGTCACGATCGCCTCGCCTTCATGCAGCATCACGTTCTCGGGCTTGATGTCGCGGTGCACCACTCCCTGGCGGTGCGCGTAGTCGAGCGCCGCGGCCACGTCCCGGGCGATCCGCACGGCGTCCTCCACCGGCAGCTGCTTGTCCTTGTTGAGGAGGTCCCGCAGCGATTCCCCTTCCACGAACGGCATCACGTAGTAAAGGAGCCCACCGGCCCGTCCCGAGTCGTACAACGGCAGGATGTGGGGGTGCTGGAGTCGCGCGGCGATCTGGATCTCGCGTAGAAAACGCTCGGGACCCAGGGCGGCGGCTAACTCCGGGTGCAGCACCTTGAGCGCCACCCGCCGGTCATGCTTGAGGTCCCGGGCGAGAAAGACGGTCGCCATCCCGCCCCGGCCGACCTCCCGGTCGAGGAGATACCGATCGGTGAGAGAAGGTTGCAGTCGCTGCAGCAAGTCGGACATCGCGCTTACGGCCCGGCCGCCTTCAGAGCCGCCGTGCTGTCACCCAGCATCAGCCACTCCACGATCGAGAGGGGCAGGCTGCCGTAGCTGATCAGCTGGTCGTGGAACGCCCCCAGGCGAAAATTGGCGCCTTGGCGATCGCGGTACTTGCCGAGCAGTCGCATGATCTGCCACTTGCCCACCATGTAGGTGATCTTCTGCGTGGGACTGGACGCCGCACCCGCCGCTTCCCCCTCCGCCGCCTCCTTATCGAGCCCCCCGGCCTCCATGAAGTACTTCACCGCCTGGTCGAACGTCCATCGGCCGGTGTGAAGGTTCACGTCCACCCCGATCCGCGCCCCCCGGTAGCGGGAGAGCCGGAGCACCTGGCCGTGGGCCGCCGAGTTCTCGGGATAGAAGCCGGTCCGAAGCATCATCTCCTCGCCGTAGAGCGCCCAGCCTTCGATGAAGACTCCGTCGTTCTGCTGGCGCCGGATCTCGTCGGTAACATGGTTGGCGATTGAGATCTGGAGGAAATGGCCGGGAATCCCTTCATGCCCCAGGATCGGCCGCGGATCCTCGATCGCGGCCCGGATGTAGAAATTGCCGCTCTTGGGATTGTAGGTAGGGATGAAGAAGAACCCGCTGGGGTCGCCATCGTAGAGCCCGGGCGGATTCATGAAACCGCCGGGACTGGTCGGCTTGAAGGCCTCGGGCAGCTGGCGAATCAGAAAGGGACCAATGTAAGACGGGATGGTCACCAGCTCGTTCGCGTTCAGAAACCCCACGATGTCGTTGAGCCGGCTCTGATAGGCCGCGAGAAACTCCTCTTGATCCTTGGGGATGTTGGGGCTGCGCGCCGGGTCCGGCGAGGCGAGGCTGGGATCGGCCAGCATGGACTCGAGCCCCCGATTGCGCGCCAGCTCCGCCTCGCCCAGCATGGCCACCTGCTCGGCATCCAGAGGCAGCAGGTACCAATGCTTGATCAGGTAGTTGTAGTTCTTCTCTCCCATCGGCGTCCACGGCACCATGCGCGGCAGCCGGGCCTCGAGCCAGTCGGCAAACCCGTGGAGCGCGCGCACCGCGCTGTCCCGCGCCTGGACCAGCGACGCCTGCTCGCTCGGGCTCAGGCTGTCGGCCAGGGTCATCAGGCTGACGTTGAAGAGGTCGTCCCCCGAGCGGGCGGCGTCGATGGCGAGCTGGGAGTAGAGCCGGACCGCTTTGGTGAGATTGACCTTGCCCTGCGCCAGCACCGCCGGCATGCGCCGCATCCTGGCCGTGGCGGCCAGCGCCCGGGTCCTGTGGGGGGCATAGTCCTTCTTGAGCAGGCTGAAGATCGCGTTACTGCACTCGCCGACGTACACCTGAGGATCCGATTCCTCCGGGAGCAGGACCCGGCCGAAGAATGCGACCCCCTCGAGCCGCGAGCGGAACAGCAGATAATCGATCCGGTCGTCGCGGCTCCATCCCTTGGTATTCAGGGCCTTGATCCGAGCCAACAGCTGGTCCACGTGGGTACGCCTCGCTCGCACCGCGGCCATGCTGTAGTCCGCCAACCGATTGTCCCAGGTGTGGAGGCCCTGGTCGCTGGAGGAAACCGGATAGCTCTGGTCGCGCCAAGCGTAGTAGCGACGGGCCAGAGCCTGCAGGCTGTCGGGCGAGGAGGCTCGAGCGGGAGCCTGGGCCGAAAGGCCTCCCGGAACGAGCGCCAAGACCAGCAACCAGCATCCGTATCGCATGGGCGTTCTCCAGGAGCGCTGCTTTCGATGGGCGGCGCAGCCAAGGGCGACGGTCTGAGGAGGGTCAAGAATGGCGAGGAAGCGCCCGGGGCGCTACCGGCGGGGTCACGGACCGGCTAACAGGCGGCGTACCTCCTCCAGCTCGGGGAGCCCGGGGTCCGCCTGGTGCCAGATCTCCCGGAGTTCCCGGTAGGCGGACTCGGCGGCCTTGGGGTCGCCGGCTTGGGCGGCCGCGCGTGCCAGCCCGATGATCGACCGCGCCCGGCGCGGGGCTCCCTGCAGCGCGCGTTGGAACTCGACTTCCGCCTCGGCGGGACGGTGCATGCCCAGCAACAGCTCCCCCAGCAGCTCATGAGAAGGCTTGATCCATGTGGGAGGGCCGAAGTCGATCGGCATGGCGTCCTCGAGCGAGACAGCCTCCCGCATCAACGCCACGGCCGTATCGGGGTGACCGGCCTCCGCGTCAAGAGAGGCGCGAAGTTGCCGGGAGAGAATCGCCCCGATCTGCCTGGTATCGTCTCCCGCTCCGTTTTCGGCCTGAGCCTGCAGGCTGTCCAGCGCGGCGAGTCCTCCCTCCGCGGTGGCTCGATCTCCCCGGCGCAGCGCGGCCAATCCCAGCACGTATTGGTCGCAGATCATGGGAACGTTCGGCTCGCCGGCCAGATCGATGGTCCATTCCGCCACCGGACCGTTCCAGGCCTCGGTGTTGACCAGGTAGTGCGCCCGCATCCAGGCCAGGGCGGAGCGCATCCCCCGCGACGCGTCGGCCCCCATGTTGGCTCGCACCCGTTCCAGCACCTGGCTGGCCTCGGCGTACCGGCCCTGTTGCAACAGGCCGTAGTCGAGCCACGAGGTGTAGTGCCCGGGCACTTCCCGGGTGAGCTTGACCGCGATCGCGTTCTGGGAGACGACCTGGTCCCACATGCCGAGCGCCACGAAGATGTGGGTGGTCATGTGCTGGGCGTGCGCCGCGTCCGGCGCGATCCCGGAGTAGGCTCGCGCGGCGGCGAGCCCCAGTGGCGCGTGGGCCGGATCATCGAACGCGTGGATCAGGTAGTGGGCGGCGCCCGGATGGTTGGGATTGATGCGGAAGACGCTATCCGCGATCACCGCCGCGCGCATGTAAGTGGGCACGTTCCGCACCCCTTGGCTCAGGCCCAGCAGCGCCAGAGCGTAGAACGCCTTGGCCTCGAGGTCCTTGGGGTACTTGCGGGCCACCTCTCCCATCACCGTGGCGTAGGCGGTGTCGCGGGCAGGCTTGGATCCCGTGCCATAGAGCGCTTCCACCGCCGACAGGTAGGCCTTCTCCCGACCGGTCGGCGCGCGATTCTGGCGAGCCTCCGGAGTCGCCCCCAGGCGGGCCAGCGTTGCGCGTGCGGCCACCGAATCCTGCTGATCCCAGACCGGGTGGGTATAGCTCATCGCCTCGCCCCAATAGGCCATGGCGAACCCGGAATCCAGGGCTTGGGCCTTCCGGAAGGCCTTGATGGCCGAATCGTACTCGAAGCTGTGCAGGTAGAGCACGCCCCGCAGGAACTGAGATCGCGCGGCCCCACGGCCCGAGGTGGGGAACTCGATCGTGCCCAGGCGCGGCGCGGTCCCCTGCCCCGATGCCGGGAACGGCGCGGCCAGCAGGATGGCGACAATCACGGCGCGGGTCATCGGCCAGCTTCTCATCGTGATTCCTTCAGTCGTTTCGGGATCGCCCGTTCCGCGGTCATGATGTCCATCTCATCCCGCCGGGCCAGCCGAGGCAGCGTCGAATCCCGCTCGGCGGCAGGGGTGAATGTCACCTTCACGTCTTCGGGCACCAAATGGGCGATGGAGTTGGCGTAATACTCCAGCAACGGACGCTGGGCCGGGAGGACGACGTACTCCGTACCCTGCTCTACCACAATGCGGCGCATGCGGAACATGCGCCAGGCTCGATCCCAAACCTCGCTGACCGCCAGATCCCGGCGCACCACACGGGCGTTGAACTCGGTGAGTCGGTCCCGCAGCTCGTCGATCCGCTCCAGCAACCCGGCCCGAGGCACCACGCTGGTATTGAACGAGAGCAGCGCGGCCGCACAGAGCGGGACCGGCGTCACCGGAATGACCTGCCCGATTCGTTCCAGGGCCAGATCGGCCAGCTGCTGGACGTGAGGGAGCCGTTGGTCCTTGGGCATCTGGAGCAGCCCCTCGGGTTGGGTGGCGAGCCAGGCCCGCACCGACACCGGGGTCCCCAGGCTCACCGCCACCCGGCCATAGCGCCGGAGCCGACCCGAGAGGACGCGGAGCAGATTGTGCCAGAGGTAGCCGGCGACTCCGGTGAGCTGTTGCCAGCGCGAAAGAGGCTTGACCCCGATCAGCCGCTCCCGAATCAGAGACCGATCCTCCAACACCCGATCATAGTTGATCCCCACCGGGACCAGCCAGATATCGCGCGTGAAGCCGGGGTCGTTCATGGTGCGGAGGATATAGTCGATCAGCCCGATCTTGGGCGGCCGCAGGGCGCCGTCCCCGGAGAGGCCACCCTCGGGAAAGATGCCCTGCGTCACTCCGTTCCGGGTGATCAGCTGCACGTAGCGCTCCAGCACCGAGTGGTAGAGCGGCTCCCGGTAGCGGCGCCGGATGAAGTAGCTGCCGAAGCTCTTGAAGACGTATTCCAGCGGCCAGGTACGTGCCCACTCTCCCACCGCATAGCTGATGCTCACCACCCGGGCCAGCACGTAGGCCACCACCACGTAGTCGGCGTTGCTGCGGTGGTTCATCACGTAGACCACCATGTCCTGGCGGGGGACCCGGTCCAGGGCATTCTGGTCCTGATACTCGATGGACGCCTTGTAGAGGAGGTTGATCAGGAAGCGGCTCAGGTTGTAGCCGATCCGGTAGTAGGAGAGAACATTGAAGAAGGGGACGATCTCGTCCACGTACTCGTTCACCCGGCGGCGGACCTCGCCGTCGGTCATGGGATGTTCGCGCTGGTGGCGCGCCATGGCCTCGAGCACCAAGGGATCCTGGAGCAGTTGCTCCCGGATCAGATCCCGCTTCACCAGCTTGTAGCGGTCCAGGCGGGCCTGAAACTGATGGATCGCGCGGAGCGCGGAGCGGCGCAGTCTCGCGCGCAAGGCGAGAATGATCCCCAGCGCCGCCACCATGACCGCCACGATGAGCCCCACGATCAGCCAGGCCCGATCGCTCACACGGCCTCCCCTGGGGGAGAGAGGACCCCTGGATGGCCTTCCAGTTTGGCCTGCTGATAGGCCATCCCCTGGAGCCGGATGACCCGCTCCCGGATGGGCGGATGCGAGCCGAAGACGTCGCCGACCACTCCCTCGCGTTCCGAGGCGGGGCGCCCCAGCGCGTCGACGATGCAGAGATGCGCGGCGCCGTGAGTAATCGTCGCCGTGGGCGCCGTCGCGCCGTCCAGCTTCTCCAGGGCGCTCGCCAGCGCCATGGGATTGCGGGTGAACTGCGCCCCGGTGGCGTCGGCCAGGAACTCGCGCTTCCGGCTCACCGCCATGGCCAGGAGCTGCGAGAGAATCGGAGCGATCACCAGCGAGAGGAGCCAGGCCACCAGCACGACCAGCGCGAGTGGATTCCCGCCCTTGCGCTCGCCTCTTCCACCGCTGGACCCGCTCCCGCTCACGTTCACCCCGCCGCGGAGCATCCGACCCATGCCGTCCGACATCAGGGCCACGGCCCCCACCATCGCGGCCAGCAGGGTCATGAGCCGGGTATCGAGGTTGCGAATGTGCGCCATCTCATGGGCCACCACACCCTGCAGCTCGTCACGGTTCAGCGTCCGAAGCAGGCCCTCGGTCACCGCGAGGCTGGCATGCTGAGGGTCGATCCCGGTGGCGAACGCGTTGGGGTCGGGATCGGGAACCACCCAGATGCGGGGACGCGGCAGGCCCGAGGCGATCGCCATCTCCTCCACCACGTTGACCAGCTGTTGCTGCGCCGGATCGGCGGGGGCAATGATTTCCCAGGCCCCGGTGGCCCACAGCACCCGGCCGGCGCCGTAGCGCCAGGAATACCAGCAGAGCCCGGCCGCGAACGCGGTGGTGAGGAGCCCGATCCAGGGGATGATGTGATGGTAGGCTTCGGGCGGGGCGCCTTCGGTTTGAAGGTAGAACGCCCAGTCTCCGCCGAAGCCGACCCAGGCGAAGAACAGGACGAACCCGGCGAGCAGCCAGGTGGAGCGCCGGCGATTGGACTCTTGTTGTGCGAAGAGGTTCGAATCGGTCACGCCGTCGGCTTGTTCATCGACAGATCGACGTTCGGCACCGCCCGTTCGACGGCATCCTCGATCTCCCACAGCTCCGCGGGGCTCGCCTTGGCCAGGCCGGCCAGCAGGTTGGTCGGGAACTGCATCTGCTTGGTGTTGTACTCGGTGGCCACGTCGTTGTAGAGCTGGCGGGCGAAGCCGATCTTGTTCTCGGTGCTGGTGAGCTCTTCCTGAAGTTGAGCCACGTTCCCGGTAGCCTTGAGCTCCGGGTAGGCCTCCGTGAGGGCGAAGAATCGGCCCAGCGCCTGGGACAGTTCGCCTTCGGCCTTCGCCGTCGCCTTCACTCCCGTGGCACCCACGGCCTTGTTGCGGGCCGCAATCACCGCCTCCAGCGTGCCCTTCTCGAAGTCCATGGCCCCTTTGACGGTATTGACCAGATTGGGGATCAGGTCGTGGCGGCGCTTGAGCTGGACGTCGATCTGCTTCCAGCCGTTCACCACCTGGTTCTTGAGGCCGATCAGCCGGTTGTAGGCGCCCACGACCCATACGGCCACCACCGCGATGACGACCAGGAAGACGATGCCGGGCATGGGAATTCCTTCCGAGTTACGGGTGGGACGAGCTCCCTCGAGGCTCCTCCTCTCCCTCCGGGAGAAGACCGGCCAGCGCATGGCGGAACTGCGCCACCAGGGCTGAGTCCTGGGCGGCGCGGTGAAAGAGCGGATGGCGTTCGTCGACCAGCAGCTCTACGCCCGGCACCAGCGGGACTCGGCGGCAGATCTGGCCGGCCGGGTCCCTGGCGGTGCCCTCACCGGCGCGCGTCGCCCGCTGAAGCCGGCCCTGCAGGGCCCGCCCCACCTTCCCGCTCGGGCCACCGGGACCCAGGGCCAGGGTAAGACGCGAGGGCGCCGGGAGC
Source organism: uncultured Gemmatimonadales bacterium (assembly GCA_963704015.1). Lineage (GTDB taxonomy): Bacteria > Gemmatimonadota > Gemmatimonadetes > Gemmatimonadales > GWC2-71-9 > DATIWD01. The sequence continues at coordinate 187,228 of CAVPGI010000011.1, read as the reverse complement.
GCGGCACCCAGGGCGCCGGCCACGCGACGTTCGACCACGTCGCCCGCCAACCCCGCCAACTCCTTGACGATGGTCTCCAGCGTCGCGCCCTCCATCTGCCGGAGCTTGATGGCCAACACCTGCAGGAGATGGCGGTAATTGTAGATCGCCGCGGTCCCCCGCCCTTCGGGCGGGCTCACCAGTCCGCGGGTCACGTAGAATCGGATCGTGCGCTCGGTAGGACGCGCGCGCGCCGCGGCGTTGACGGGAAAGATACCGGAAGCGTCGAGGACAGCCGAGGCCAGCGCGACCAGGTCCCGCAGCCGCCAGGGGGCGAGAGCCGAGTATTCCCGGAGCGTACTGAGCGGATCGGCGGTGGATGCCGGCGGGGCGATGGTGGTCACTGGCCGCCGCCCGAGGCTTCACGGGTCGGGGGCCCGTGCCGCGCGAGCACCGCCGCCACGGCATTCATCAATTCATCGAGCGGGAACGGCTTCATCAGCACCGGACAGCCCTGCAGCTCCTCCGGCCATTCGGAGACCGCGAGCCCCGGATCGCCCGACATGAAGACCAATCGGTCTCGGAGGTCCGGCCAGCGGCGAATCAGGGCCAGCGCCAAGGCGGAACCGGAGAGCTGTGGCAGGATCAGGTCCACCAGAATCACGTCGACCGTGACATCGGACAGGACGGCGTAGGCCGACTCTCCGCTCGCCACCGACACCGCCTCATAGCCATTCCGCCTGAGGGCCCTCTCGAGGGCGCTCCGGATCTGGGGCTCATCGTCCACCACCAGAACGCGGAGCGTCATGAGGCCGCTCGCTCGAGCTGAGGAAAGTAGCGCCGCACCACGTCGCGCATCGCCTCCTCGGGCGAGAGGGAGATTCTGAGCTCCCCCGCCGGCATCCCGAAGACCTCCTTGAAGTGCTGTTGGAGGGTCCGCGCCTTTCCATAACCCAGTTTTATCGCCACGTCCTCGATCGTATATCCGGGATCGAGCAGCAGGCGGTGGGCGTAGAGCAGGCGGGCCAACATCAGGACCACCCGGGGCGACGGGAGCTGGGACCGAGCGCACCACCGGTCGAAGGTTCGGCGATTGACCCCCGCCTGATGCGCCATCTGATCGACGGTGAAATCGGCGGTCGGCTGGCCCAGGGCACTCTCCAGCACCGATCGCACCCGATCGGAGAGCCCGTGCAGGGCCGCTGCCAGACCGTCGATCACCTGCCAGAGAGTCGAGTAGCTCAACTCATCTCGCAGCACGGCCCGCAGGGCGACGGGATCGTCGTCGATCCGGGCAAATATGGCCCGCCGGATCCCGGTGCGCCCCAAGGTGAGGAGAATCCCCGCCATGGCCGGCACCAGGGTGGTATAGAGCACCACGGGCAGCGAGGGGAACTGGATACGCAGGCTCTCGATCTCCCGGGCTCTGGGCTGCCCGGTGAGCATCGGATCGACCACGGCCAAGGCTACCGGCCGGCTCCGAACCACCTGGAACAGCTCGGCCCACTCCGATACCCCCAGGAACACGTAGCGCTCCGGCTCGAGCTGCCGGAGGCGGTGGAGCTGGGGGGCTGGTAGGGCAGCCAGGATCTGAACCTGTCTCAATTGGGGCCTAAAATGTCCAAAAATGGGCCTAACGAGCCGCCGGGGCCGGCCAGATGTTGGACTCCGCTCAATGCGGGTCCACACTCACTAGGAGGCTGGTCCATGTCACGCCGCCGGCAGGTTATCGCACTTCTTCTTGTGATGCTTCCCTTGGCCGCCGCGGCCTGTACCGATCCCAGCGGCCCCAGTCCCGCCCCCAACTTCGAGCAACAGGGCAGCGAGACCAAGTAGTCGCTAGGGAGCGGCCGTCTCGGCGTAGCGCCGAAGGCCGGCCGCAACCTCGGCCAGCGCCGGCGTTTCCAACAACTCGACCCGCGCCGTCGGGGTCGGGGCTGCGACCGTCGGAGACTGGTCGAGGCTCTCGAGCACCCGCTCGATCTTGAAGTACCACTCGTTCAACTGGTGACGCTCCGCGAGGGCCAGGGCTTCGCGGAGCTCCCGGCGGGCTTGGGTCTGCTGGCCGAAATGCGCCAGCCCCAAGCCCTGCTTGTATCGGAAGTCGACCGCCATCGTGGGCGGCATCTTGGCTTCCAGGCCCCGAGCCGTCTGGCGCCGGCGCTCGAACGCGATCCGGTCCCCTTCGGCCGCTTCCAGCTCCATGAGCTCCACGGCGGCATTGGCCTTCACGTTGAAGCTGGCCTTGGAATCCAGCACGATCTCGAAGGCTTGCCGCGCCACATCGTTCACTCCCAAGGCACGCAGCGATACCGCCACGTCGCCCAGGGCCCGGCAGCGCGTCACGTAGTCAGGGGCATACTCGAAGGCGCGATACTGGGCCACCAGGGAGTCGAGCTGCTGTCCCTGGAGTGCCAGAATCGCCCCCAGGTCGGCATACGCCCGACCCAGGACCTCGGTAAGGTTGTGCGCCGTGGCGTCGGCAATCACCCCGTCCACCGCCATCCGCGCCGCCGGCAGATTTCCCTGTCCTCGAAGCACGTTCCCTCGGCCTAGCCGCGACAACAGCACCGAGCGCTCATCTCCCAGCACCCGGGCCGCCTGCTCCGCCGCAGAGTACGCCTCGTTGGCGCGACTCCAACGGGCCAGCCGCCGGTTGAGCCGGGCGATCTCGAGCGCCAACCTCGGACACTCATCCAGCGGGATCGAGGCGCCGAAGGTCCGCGCCGCCTGGCTCACGAGGTCGAGCGCCTCTTCATAGCGCCCCTCGTGTTCCAGGTAGTAGGCGAACGCGCTGAGGCTCATCCGGAGCGTCGCGGGCCGGTTGGAGGGCGGGTGATTGAGCGCGCGCAGCAGCCCCCGGAGATGCTCGGAATCGGGCAGCTCATCCGGCAACTCCTCGAGATACCGGCGTACCCCCTGGAGCTGCCACTGGAAGGACTCCTGGTCCTCTTCGGTTCCGGGAAGCCGCTCCAGTCGGTCGATCAAGCGCTGCACCAGATATCCGGCCAAGCAGACCCGACTTGAGGTTTCCCTACCGTGCTCCAGCTCCTGGCGGGCGCGATCCAGAAATGCCGCGTGGCCCATCCAATCTTCGGGGCCTGCGGTCGACTCGATGAGTTGGCGGGGACTGTACACGGGGATCCTCTGGGTTCGATACGAGGCCGTACCCGGGTGGACTGTCGCTAGTATGGCCTGAGGGTCACTGGTCGGCAAGGCCCGTGCCTTCATCGGCGCCATTCGGCTCCGTTCGGCGCGATGGCGGTACCGTAACCTGGGTCACCGCACCGCATTCTTGCCCCATGCCGCGCGGCTTCAGTCTGCTCGAATTGCTCCTGCTCCTGACCCTGGTGGGGATTCTCGCCGGCCTGGCCTACCCTCGGGCGCTGGAGACCCTCGATCGCGCGGCGGTGGAGCGCGCCACCCGAGAGCTCGTGGCCGCCCACGCCCGCGCCCGAATGAATGCCGTGGTGGAGAGTCGCATAGGTCTGTTGTACATCAGCGCCGATTCCATCGTCCTCAAGATGGTAGCCGGGTCGGATACATTGACCCGGTGGCGCTCACCCGGCCCCCGGACCCTAGGGATTACCCTGAGTGGCCCCAGTCGCCCTCTTCGCTTTCTCCCGACCGGGGTCACCTTCGGCGCGTCGAACGCAACCTACATGTTGTCGCGGGGGGCGTGGACCAGACGGGTGATCGTTTCGAGATGGGGCCGGGTCCAGGTGCAGTAGTCCGGTCGAATCTGACCGCCTCTGCGTCAGTTGACGGCGGCGGGCTCCGGACGGAACCACAGGTCGATGTGCACCTGAATGTCGGGATACATCTTGAGGACACCGAGAAACTTGGTGAGCCCCCCGATGTGGTAGTCCTTCAAGTTCAGGGGGAAGTCGGAGCGGAGCCGCAGGCCCTGGGGGAGGAAGGCCACCGTGGCGGGGAGGTCCACCGCGCGGGCGACCCCGTGAATCTTGAACGTGCCGTGAAGGTTGATGGTGGCGCTGTCGCCGGTTTCCGCTCCCACCGTGACGCCTTCCAGGTCGAAATGGATGGCGGGATACTGGTCCGACGCCATCGACTTGTTCATGTCCCGGTCCCGGTGGTCGTTGCCGGTCTTGAGCGTCGTCACCGGTGTCTCGGCCCAGCCACGCACTTCGGCGAGCTCGGCGCCGCCGGTGATCTCACCGGTTACCGTTCTTGTGGTTCCCACGAAATCCCCCACCGACGCATGGCCGTCGAAGTTCAGGGTGCCGGAGTCCACCACGGCTCGGGGAATTGGCCGCTGGGCCTCCAGGGCGCTCGCCGCCGCCAGCAGAAGGGCCACCCCCACCAAGGGTTGCATGACGTGCTTCGCGTGCGCGTGCTTCATGAGGGGCGGCCGCGCGAGCGGCCTTGGCCGGTCAGGCCGTACTTGCGGACCTTGGCCAGCAACGTGGATCGGGCGATGCCCAGCAGCTGGGCGGTCCGGCGCTTGTTGCCCCCGGTGTACTCCAGCGCTCGGGCGATGTGGCGGCGCTCCGCGTCCTCCAGCGAATCGGGCGGCACCGGCTCCCCCGGCGCCATGGCGAGCCGGAGGGCGCCGAGATCCAGGCCGGGCACGCCCAAGCCGAGGATCAGCACCTCCAGACCCGGCACCTCCAGGGCCCGGACGGCCTCCCGCCCGTCCGATACCTGAATGACCTGTTGCCCCGTCTCCCGGAGCACTCCGGTCACGCGCTGGGCTCGGCCCGGGTTATCGTCCATCAACAGGAAATGCGAACCGCTCATGGGGACGAAGGTAATGGTCAACCTGACTCCTTGCTCCTAAGTTTGCCGCAGGAACGAACCGGTCTCCATGACCCCACCCACCAATCTTTCCGCCCTGCAGATAGGCGAGCGGCTGCAGGAGCCGCTCCTCGTGCTCGAGGTCGAGCACCGCGGTGGCGACGCACCCCACACCATCCTGACCCTCGGCAATCAGTGGGGCCGGCTCTCCTCCGCCCCGTTCTGGTCGTCCGATCAGCCGCGGATCGCGGGGATCGCCAAGGGCGACGTGGTCCAGGTCATCGGTGAGCTCAGCGCCTACCGCGATCGCCGCCAGCTCACCGTGACTTCCATTCGGGTGCTGCCTAAAGACGGCATCGACTGGCGCTCGCTACTGCCCTCGATCGGGGAGGTGACCCCGTACTGGCAGGCCCTCGACCGCTGGCGCCATGAGCTGAGCGCACCGCGGCTCCGGGATACCCTGGCGCTGTTCTACGACGACGTCGACTTCCGGCACCAATACGAACAGTGTCCCGCCAGCCTCACGGGGCACCACGCCGCCCTGGGTGGCTTGCTCAAACACACCGCCGAAGTCGCCGTGATTGCTCGCGTGATCGGCCGCGTAGCCGGCGCCGATCTCGAGCTCCTGCTCGCAGGCGTCCTTCTTCATGACGTCGGGAAGGTCGAAGCCTACACCTGGGAGGGGCCCTTCGGCTCCACGGACGCCGGGGCCTTGCTGGGTCACGTGGTGCTGGGGAGCCTGATGCTGGAGCGCCGCGTGGCGGCCGCGCCCCGGCCACCCTGCACTGCTTTCGAGCTCGGCATCCTGCACCACCTGATTCTGTCCCACCATGGCAACCGGGAGTTCGGAGCCCCGGTGGAGCCGCTCACGCTCGAGGCCGAGGTCCTGCACCATGCCGACAACGCCAGTGCCAAGACCGCGAGCATGGCGCAGGCCCTGGCCGATCCGCAGCATTTCGTGGGTGAGGCCCTACTCAGCCAGCGGGGGATCTGGCAGCTGGACCAGCGCAGAGCCTATCGGGGCGTGAGTGACTGGGGGCGGAGCGGCTCCGGCGGTGGGAGAGTCACCGGCCAACAATGAAGAACGGCCGCCTGACCGTGGGTCAAGCGGCCGTTCCGCACGTTGACTACCGAAGGCGTGGCTTACGCCGCCGTTCTTCTCCAACCTGCCGCCGCCGGTTGAAGCACCGTCGGGTGGACGTGGTTGGGCTTCGGTTTCCATCCCCAGGCCGGACGGCCATTCCCACCTGGTTCGTCTAGTGAGCGCTGCGAGTCGGATCGGGTCGCGGACCGACCCTTCGCACGGCACCCCGAGGCGCCAGATCGGGGCGGCTGGAGCACGCGACTGGCTCCAGCGTTCCAAGCCGGAGTGATCACCAGGATCGACGGCCGCCTGAGCCCTTGTTGCGTCGGCGGCCTCCCCCGACATCCCGCTTGGATTCGCCTACTGGCTGACTGCCTCGACCCGGGGCCTCGACAGCTCACCAGCGAGCGACGGGCCTAAGATAAGAACCCGGCAGAATCCCGCAAGTGCCTGTCTTTCTTCGGTTTACGACAGCGCTAGGTGGAGCGGATGTGGACTGGTAACTTAGGGCGGAAATGGAGGGTACCGGGGTTCTCCACAGCGTGTTGAGATTGTGGATCCACAGGTCCACAACCCGAAGGGCTAGGACTCGAGGCCAACCTCGATATAACGAAGGGTGAGTTCCGAATCGGTGGAGACGAAGACTCCCCCGGCGGCGCTCGCGGCGAACCAACCCGCGATCAGCGCCCTCGGCTGATCGAGTTCGCCCAAGATGGCACCGAGCCAGCGCCGAACGTGACGGACCTCGGGAGCCCGCCGGCCGCCGATCGAGAGCAGCGCTCCGGCGCCGGAGGTGGCGCGGAGGAAATGCGCCAGCCCATGGGCCCGCTGACTGAACTCCACCGCCTTGACCCCTGGCTCGTCGAAGAGCACCGCGCCCTCGAAGAGATCCATCGGAGGCGCATCCAGTCGGGGTCCCAGGTAGACGTAGCAGCGCCCGCTCTCGGCCTTGCGCTCCACCAGCGCGGCGGCCGTTTCACTGCTGAGCCGGGCTGCCTGGAGCAGGTCGTCGTCGTTGAGAATCCCCACCACCTGGGTCCACTCCAGCGCGGCAATCGCGGTCTCGACGGGGCAGCCAACCGTGTCATCAAAGGCGATCAGCCGCGGTGCCTCGCCCGCCCGCAGCACGAAATGCGAGAGGGCCTCGGCCCGATCGGTGAAGGTGCGAATGGTGAGGGCGGATGGCGTCGCCATGCTTGAAAGCTAAATTCCCTGGCGGCGTTCGGCTACCGCGAGGCCGAATGAAGATCGAATGGACATCCTGGCCGTCTCCCCTTGGACCACTGGTCGTCGTCGAATCAGCGGGGCTTCCGCTCGTCATTGAATTCGCGCTTCAGGCCAGGGGCCTGAAGTGGATGGAGCGGCTCCGAGTCCGGCAGCCCGACGTCAAGCTCGACCTGAGCCCCTGTCGCGGAACCACGGGATGGCTGGAGGCCTACTTCGCGAGACGTGCCCGCCCCTTCTCCTACCCCGCCTACCTGGAAGAGTTCTTCGAACTCACCCCCCAGGAGGTCGCGGTCTGGAAAGCGGTATGCGAGATCCCCTTGGGGCAGACCCGATCCTACGAGGACATCGCTCGGGCCTCTGGTCTCAACCCCAGGCTGGCGGGTCAGTTGGTGGGCTCGAACCAGCTGGCCATCCTCATCCCCTGCCACCGGGTGGTCGGCAAGCATGGGGAGCTGGTCGGGTACGGCGGCGGGCTGCCCCGCAAACGCTGGCTCCTGGACCACGAACTCCGGGCGGCGGGCCTGGTCCTCCGATAGCGGGGGGAGGGCATATTGACAAAACCCCGCCCGGACCAGACCTTAGGGCCATGGAAGTCGTAGTCCCGACTGGGAAACGAAAGCTGTAACCGCCGCCGCCCCGGAACCTGATCCGGGACGGCGTTTTGTTTGCCCCGCCAGCCGGGTCGGGGTCGTTCCGGAGCCGAGAGGCTCCCCTGCCGCAGAGGTCTACCGATGGCTAAGGGTACCGTGAAGTGGTTCAACGATGCGAAGGGATTTGGTTTCATCGCCCAGGACGGTGGGAAAGACGTCTTCGTGCATCACACCGCCATCGTCGCCGAGGGGTTCCGCTCCCTCGCCGAGGGTGACAAGGTCGAATTCGACATCGTCGAAGGCCCCAAGGGCCTCCAGGCCTCCAACGTCCGCAAGGCTTCATAGTCGTCATACCCAGCTCCGACAAACCCTCGCGAACGCCCCTTTCCGCCGCGTCGAACGGCGGATGGCCGCAGGTGTGCTCGAGCCGGGCCGGGCCCCGACCGTGGTGGGCCCCGGTCCTGATGCTCGGCTTGCTCGCGGGCGCGGGACCCTCCCGCGCCCAGCACCCGTCGCCCGCGCCGCCACTCGAATTCCTCGGCTTCCGCCCAGGCCTCACCGTGGCCCAAGTCGACAGCCAGCTCCAGCGCGCAGCCGGGGACCCGCTCCGCTGCCAGCGTTCCACGGCGGACCGGAGCGTCTCCGAGTGCCGGGCCTCTTTGTCCGACGCCGGTGGCAGGCCCGTGAACCTCTGGCTCTCCGCCATGGATGGGCGGGTCGGCGTGCTCACGCTGTCGGGGGCGGTGACCGTTCAGCAGTTGGCGGACTGGAGGGGCGAGCTGGAACAGTCGTACGGCCCCTCTGACACGCGAGTGCAGGGGACGCAACGGATGCTGCAGTGGATTCAGGCTCACCGCATGCTGCGGCTGACCTGGCGAGCGGATCGTGACTCCACCGTCGCGTCGGTCAGCCTGGTGGACGGGAAGATCCTGGACGCCTGGGGGAAGAGCGCGCGAAGGAGTCGCGCTCACCCGCCGGTTGCGGATCACCCTGCGCCGGGCGATTCGGCAGGCTCAGCCAGATAGCCGAATCAGGAAGCTGCCCTCGGAGGCTTCGAGCACGAAGTCTCGCACCACGGTGCCCTCGCGACGCAGCTCGCCCAGGCGAGTGCGCACCCGCGTCCGCACCGGTGCGCCACCGCCGCCGCGCCCCCGGCCCGTGATCAGTCGAACCACCGCGCCGGGGCGGGCCCGGCGTTGCACGCGGAGAAAGTGCTCGGCGCTGGTGACAGCCTCGAGTACGCTTTGCCCATGGAGGTCGAACGTGGCCGCAGCCGGCCTGTCGCTCCAGGACTTCATGGGCGAAGGGCCTCTCGGGGGGATTGCCCCACCTGCAGCGCGTCACTAGCGTTCGGTCCCGAGTGCTCCGATTCGCCCTCCATCCGCCACGCTTCTCCGGTCATTGCTCGGGCGATCCTTTGCCTCGCGGCCGTGTATTCGACTGAGAGGACTACGTGACCCCTGTACGGCGGCGTCACCTTGGGCAAGCCAACCTGATCCTGGCCCTGCTGGCGGCCTCGAGCTGCGGCGGAACCAATCGCGTCGTGCGGATCGGACTGGCCGGCCCTCTGACGGATGCCGTGGGGGCTCCGATGAAGATGGCGGCCGAGCTCGCCGCCGCCGAGATCAACGCCACCGGGGGCATCGCGGGGCAGCGCCTGGAGCTGGTGGAACGGGACGATCATGGCGACCCCGACTCCGCGGTCGCGGTCGCGGTCGCGCTGTACGACGCGGGAGTGGTGGCGGTGGTCGGCCACGTCTACTCCGGCACGACGCTCGCCGCCGCCGGCGTCTACAACGGCGGCCGGGATCCCGTCGCCCAGATTTCTCCTTCCTCCTCTTCCCCCGACGTCACCCAGGCAGGAGGCTACACCTTTCGGGTCTGCCCCAGCGACCTGGCCCACGGCGCCGCCTTGGCCCGCTGGGCGCGGGAGCGGCTGGGACTCCAGCGGGGCGCCGTCCTCTACCTGAATGACGAGTACGGCCGCGGAATCCGGCAGACCTTCGTCGACGAGTTCGTGAATCTGCATGGGGAGATCACCGAGACGGATCCCTATCTGGGCTCGACCCCGGCCCTGGAGCCCTATCTGGAGCGGCTCGCCCGCAAGCGCAACACCCAGTTCATCCTGGTAGCCGGCAACCGGGACGAAGCCGAGGTGGCGCTTCGCGTGGCGCGCGGCCAGGGGTTGACGGTGCCGTTTCTCGGCGGCGATGGACTGGAGGGCATCGAGGAAGCCGGGGCGCTGGCGGAAGGGACTTTCGTGTCCGCCGCATATCTTCCCAGCCTCGACACACCCCCCAATCGGAAATTTGTCGACGCGTATCACCAGCGGTACCCCTCGGCCGGGCTCCCGAACCAGCCCGCCGCCGCGACCTATGATATCGTCTATCTGCTGCGGTCGGTGATCGCACGGACGGGAGTCGCCCGGCGGAGTATCCGGAACGGGGTGGCGGCGATCGGCACCGCGGGTCCGGCCTTCGAAGGCGTCACCGGCACCATTGCGTTCGATGCCAACGGGGACGTACCCCGTCAGCGGGTGGTGATCGGCGTGGTGCGTCGCGGTAGCGTCAGCGCGGCGGAGGGGCAATGAACTTCCTCCAGAGTCTGCGCGGCCGGGTGACTGCCACCATGACGGCGCTCCTGGTGCTGGTGCTGATCATGACGATCCTGGGCGTCACCTCGATCCGCTCGATGAGCGGCGCCATCGGGGAAGAGCTCACCGATCTCGAGGCGGGCTCCGAGCTGGGGAGCGGACTGGTGGCCTCGGCGCTGGGCGAGATCCGGGCGGCCGAGCAGTACCTGCTCACGCCGAGCGAGGCGCTCAAGCAGGAGTTCGTGGCCAGCGGCGATTCGTCGTACGCTTATCAGCGGCAGTTCCGGGATCTTCGCACTCTTTCCAACGCCGACCGCCACATCATCAACCGAATCGGAGCCAACCAGGCCCAGATCGAGGTTGCCTACGCGATGTCCCACGCGTTGGCCGATTTGGGCCGGACCGAGGAATCCCGTGCCGTCGCGGCGCGAGCCAAGTCGGCCACCGACACGCTCGTGGCCGACATGCGGGCCCTCACCGCCAATCAGGCGCGGCACTCGCTCGATCGCGCCAGCGCGCTCCGCGGCAAGGCCCGCCGCTACCAGACGCTGGTCTGGCTCCTGTTCGCCGTGGCCCTGATCCTGGGGGCGGTGGCCGCTACCTATACGGTCCGCACGGTGGACGTGCCCCTCCGGCGCCTCATCAACGCGGCCGACCGGTTCGGAAGCGGAGACCTCCGCCCCGGCACCTTGGGGGACATGCCCGCCGAGCTGGCCCGATTGGAGTCGGCGCTGGACGACATGGCGGGCCAGCTCCGAAACGTGGTCGGCGCCGTCGTCACGGAGGCTCGACAAATCAGTCAGAGCGCCGGGGACTTCTCGGCGATGAGCCAGGAGCTGGCCGCCTCGAGCGGGGAGATCTCCGCGGCCATGGTGAAGATCTCCAGCAGTGCGGACCATCAGGTGCGGGGCATGCAGGACGCCGATAGCCTGCTGGCCCGCCTGCGGGAGACGGCTGCGACCAACACCGCCGCCGCCGGACGTGTGGTCCAGCTGGCGGAAGAGATTCGGGCCGCCGCGGCCCGGCACCGGGCCGACGTGGGAGCCGCCCGCGCGACCCTGCTCGATGTTCGAGGAGTCGTGCGCACGTCCGCCAAGCAAGTGCACGAGCTGGCCCAACTCTCCGAGTCGATCACCGAGTTCATCGACCTCATCAAGCAGATCTCCTCCCAGACCAACCTGCTCGCGTTAAACGCCGCCATCGAGGCGGCCCGCGCCGGTGAGCACGGGCGGGGCTTTGCCGTAGTGGCGGAGGAGGTGCGCCATCTGGCGGACTCCAGCGCCAAGGCCGCGGAGGACGTCACCAAGACCGTAGAGTTTATCCGCGGCCAGGTGCGCGAGGTGTCTTCCACGATGGAAGTGGGAACCCAGAAGGTGGGCGGCATCGAACACGTGGCCCAAAGCGCCGCCGCCGGCCTCGAGGAGATCGGGCGGGTGGTGCAGGAAATCCAGGCGGCGGTGGCCGTGGTGGCAAAAGAGGCCGATCAGAATCGCGCCGTGGTGGATCAGCTGGCCGAGCGGACCAAACTGGTAGCGCACGCCGCAGCCGACCATGCCTCTTCGAGTGAGGAGGTCGCGGCCGCCGCCGAGCAGCAGAGCGCCTCGACGGAGGACATGGCCGCGTCGGCCAGCGAACTCCTCGAAGGAGCCAACCGGCTGGCCAAGCTGGTCTCGGAATTTCAAACCTGAGGCCCCTCGTCGGGGCCTCGGTACTACCGGCGCTTCCGGGCGGCTCTCTTGGCTCTCGGCTTCTTGGTGGGCTTCCGGCGCACCGCCTTGACCCGAGGCCCCGGCCGCTCGGCTCTGGCCCGTTGGGCCGTGTGAAGCTCGGCTAGTGCGCGCTCCCCTTCCTCTGAACCGACCAGCCCGCGGCGCACCGCGTACCTGATCAGCTCCTCCGCGTCGGCGATCGCAAACTCCCCAATCCCGGCCCCCGCCCGAATCACATTCAAAAGCGCGTCGGCTACCGGGCTCCGCAACACGTTTGCGATACCCGGCAGGGTCTCGAGCAATGTCGAGATCTGCGACCCGCCAAGTTCTGACACCACGGCACTCCCTCCTTCCGAGCCTACCCGCCTTACCGGCCTGCCAAACCTATACTCGGCCGCCGTTTCGGCGCCAACGTATCACCGGTCGGGTGGGCAGTCAAGCAGCGTCGGATATCCGAGCGTTGTTCTGCACAACACCCTAGGCAACGTATGAGTCTATGCTACTACCAGCGTACCTAATGAATTTGCCCGGGTTAGCCCCCGTGGGCTAGCCCGGGCAAGGGCTTGAAGTTGATCGGGCTTAGAAGGTAAACCGCAGCAGTCCGTTGGCCTGCCAACCCGTGAGGTTGCTCTGCACCGAGGCACCGGGCGCCCGGATCTTCCCGAAGCCGTAGCGGCCTGCCGGGGTGAAGGTCAGGTGGGAGCCCATGGTCCAGCGCAAGCCGGCGTTGGCGGAGAAGAAGTTTCCCATCCCGTCGTTTGGGGTCCACAGTCGCGCCTCGACGCCGGGCTCGAACGCCAATTTCCGCCCCATGGGGAAGCTGCTCGAAACACCTCCCGTAAAGATGTTCTCGTGCGACACGGCGGTGGACGTCACCGCGCCGTTCTGGCCCCGATAGAAGTCCCAAACATAGAAGGACATTGACCCGGCCCCGACCGGAGAAGTGAGGCTGAGCTCGCTGATGTACCGGTTGCCGGGCTGGTTGAAACCGACTGTCACGCCACCCGCTTGATCAGTTCCGAAGGTGCTGAACGTGAAGCCGGCCTGGAGACGCGAGCGGCCGACCAGACGATCGGCGCCGACCCGGAAGCGACCCTCCAGGCCAGGCTGATAGGTCGAGTCGACGTCGCTGAAGGGCTCGTACTGGGTGTTGTACCGCACGCTGCCCGCGATCCCGAGATTCCATCCGCCCGCCGTCTTCGCCAACGCCAAACCTCCGGTGACCGAGGTCCCGTTGGTGTAGGCGTTCACGGGAAAGAGCAGGAAGTTGTTGCCGGCGTATCCCAGCAGCAGGCTGTTCTGGGCGGTCTTCTCGCCGGTGGGGAGGTTCACCATGAAGCTGGCCACGACGGCGTCGCGGCCCATCACGTAAGAGGCGCGGAGCTGGGTATCGGTGAATCCGCTGAGCGACTGCGACGCCCCGGTCGTCGGCTGGACTTTGGTGTAGGCGTAGTAAGTGCCGATATCCACCGAGAAGCGCCCGCCGATCGGGAAAATCATGGCCAGCGGTACCGCGACCTGCTCGATGTTCTGGGTGGGGTAGGTGCTCTCGAAATCGTAGCCGGTGGCCTGGACCCCGCTGATGAGCGAGGTCGGGCTCACGAAACTAGACTGCGCCGCGGCGGAGCCGACGGCACCGAGGAGAAGACCCAACCCCAGGCGAACGGATCGCATCGCCGGTCTCACGGGCGCGTGATGATGATGATCACGTTCCCGACCAACGGCGGCTGACCGGGGTTGGTAGTCCCAATCGTCTCAGGCAGAGCGGGCCGCACGCTGGGGGGCGTCGTCTGTCCGGCGGTGATCGAGCCCCCAGCCTGGACGCCCAGCGTAGAGCCGGTGCTGGGAATCGTATTGACGGTCATATTGCGCAGGGTCTGTCCCCGACTGACGGTGGTCCCCACCCCGGCCGGGGCGGGTCCTCCCAAGCCGCCCTGAATCCCGGCCAATTGTGGCGCCGGCACCTGCACCGCCGAGCTCAGCTGCTCGTTCGCGGCCTGCTGAGCAGCGGCGGCGCGGAAATTGGGATCCCGCTGGACGGCTGCGTTGAAGTAACCCTCCGCCGCCCGATAGTCACCCCGGTCCTCGGCCTCGAGGCCTTTGCTGAAGGCCAGAAATGCCTGCAGGTCCGCGGTCGGCCGCTCGCTGATGGCTCGCTGCTCCGCCGGACTGAGCGTGATCCCCATACTCTGGATCAGCTGGAAGACCACCTTCTTCTCGACGTCGAAGAACTGCTGGAGCTTGTCGGTCCCGGTGCCGCTGCCTACGACGGCCGCGTTGGTCGCATTGACCACATCGGCGTCCAGCTTGAGCTGGTTGTTGGTCGGCACGTCCTGCAGCGAGCCCTGGACCACGCGGGCGGCGCGCAGCAAGCGTCCGGAGCGTGCACCGGTGGTGGCGTCGACCCGTCCATCATCCGTCAGCTTGAGTTCATCGACCAGCGCCTGCACCCGCTCCCGCTCCAGCAGCTTGAGCCGGCTCACCCGACTCAAGTCGGTGATCATCAGGTGGGTGACCCCGCGGGAGAGGGGTCGCAGGTCCTCGTTGGTGCCCACATAGCGGAACGGGAACACTGCCACCGAATTCTCGACCGGAGGCTGTTGGGCCAGTTGGCTCTCCTGGGCGATCGCCTGCTGGGCCGCCTGTTGCAGCTCCTTGCGGGTGAGCAGCGCCATGCGGTTGGTGATCTCGGATTTCTGCTGGGTCGTGGTAGCGAGCGCGGCGGCCGAGGTGTAGGAGGCGCGCGCCTCCGCCAGCTGACCCAACTCCTCGTAGGTCAACCCCTGATAGACCGTAGCCGGATAGTTGGTCTTGTTGAGCGCGAGGGCGGAAGCCAGTACATCTCGCGCCTTCTGGTAGTCCTTGGCGTTGTAATACGCGATACCCAAGTTGACCATGCGTGACACGTCATTGGGATGGCGCTGTAGGTCTGCTTCGAGCGTTGGAATCTCCCCCGGATTGGCACCCGTCGGCTGTGGGTTGGTGGCACAGCCACTGACGAGTGCTGCTCCGCTCAGGGTGAGCACGGCGAGCGTGGATCTCACTCTCATAGGTCCCGGTTTCGGCCTGGGGGAAGGGGGGAATCCCAATGTACGGGCCGGTGGAAAGGTCGGGAAGGGGGTGCAAAAGTACCCCAAAGGCGACCCGAACCCGTGGCTCGGACTCTACGGCGTAGATCGGCCCCGGATGAGGAGTTGACCGACCATCCGGTAGGCCAAATGAGGCAGGCAAAAGAACTCGTAGTTCCCGGCAGGGAGCGGTGGGATTGTGATCTCGTAACGGGCGCCCGGCGCCACCAGGAGAGGCCCCCGAAGGTCACCCAGGCGATCGGGCATCGCGGCGTTCAAGGCCGCCCTGGCGGAGGCCGAAAGTCCATCGGGCCTGAACCCGATGCTGTGCGGCCCGCCGCTTTGGTTTACGAACCGCAACACTTCGCCCGGCCGGGCCGGTACCTCGCTTGGAACGAAGTGAAACACGCCCGTCAGCGGGTCTCCCTCGAGCCTGATCTCGTGGACTCGTTGCGCGGTAACGGTCCGGGGAGCCAGCCAGGACCACGCGGCCAGAGCCAGGAGGAGGGCGAGCCCGACTTTGCGCCGGCCCCAGGCGGCCGGTAGATTCCAGCCATGGCGGAGTCTCACAGGGCTCCGCTGGAAGGACTGCCCGTGGGACGTCGCGGGATTAAGGAATACCGGGCGGCGGAAGCCTTGGCGCTGATCGCAGCAGACCGCGACAACGAGAAGCTGGTGTGCCCCTCCTGCGCGGCTCAGGCGGTCGAGCGGATCCCCAAACGGTCCGCGCAATATGCCGGACGCATCACCCTGCACTGTGCCGCCTGTGGCCGGAGCGCGGTCTATCTGGCTCGCGGCGGAACCTTCCAAGCCCCTTCCCCGTCTTCTGCCCCACGGCGTCGCTAGACGCCGCGCCAGGGAGCGCCCCTATCATCGGGGCCGGGTGAAGATCCGTTTCCATCGGATGGCGGTCAGGAAGGGTAAGGGGCGCCAACTCTCCGGGTCATAGCTGAAGTACACGATCAGCGGCGTGCCTCGCACGTTGGAGCGGGGGAGGAAGCCCCAGTACCTCCCGTCGTACGAGTTGTCCCGGTTGTCTCCCATCATGAAAAATGAGTCGGCCGGCACCACGATCGGCCCCCAGTCCTGTAGATCGGGGTCGTAGGACGCCGGGTCCCGGCCCGCGAGGTGGCGGCTCTGCCATTGTCGCATCTTCGAGCGATAGATGGCGTCCTCGGACTTGGTGGAATCGGCATGCACGACATAGGGCTCCTCGATCGACCTGCCATTGCGATAGACGCGGCCGTGCGCCATCGCCAGGGTATCGCCCGGCATCCCGATCAGGCGCTTGACCACCTTGAGCCCCTCTTCTTCCACTGAGTCGAAGACCAGCACGTCCCCGCGCGCCGGCTCACGAAACGCCGGCAGGGACTTGTGAACCAATGGCACTTCCGCGCCGTAGACCGCCTTGTTGACGAACAGGAAGTCCCCAATCAGGAGCGTGCGCTCCATGGAGCCAGACGGGATCCGGAAGGCCTCGACCAGGAAGGTCCGCATCACCAACCACACCACCAGCGCGATCCCGATGGACTTGACCCATTCCCAGAGCCAACGTCCGGTGGCCTGCGCGCGTCCGGCGAGGTCGGGAGAGGTCTGCGTCATGAGGGTCACGCTCGCGATGATGGAATCAGGAGACCGGCGATCGGGGGCGTCGAGGATGCGCCAGACCGGAAAGAATCGCCCTAACAGGGAGCCGTCAAGGCGACGAGCCCGGCTCCGCTTCCAAGGCCTCCAGTACCTCCGCTGCATGACCCTTGGGCTTCACGTTGCGAAAGATCCGCCGAATCTTGCCGTCCTCACCGATCAGGAAGGTGCTTCGTCGAATCCCCTCGTAGGTCCGGCCATACATGGACTTGGGGCCCCAGGCGCCGTAGGCATCGGCCACGGCGTGATCGGGGTCGGAGAGCAGCGGAAAGGGAAGCCGGTACTTCTGTTTGAACTTGAGGTGTGAGGCGAGGGGATCGGGGGAGACGCCCAGGACCACCACGCCCAGGCGCTCGACTTCCTTCCAACGGTCTCGAAACTCACAGGCCTCGGTAGTGCAGCCGCTGGTGTCGTCCTTGGGATAGAAGTAGAGCACCACCTTCCGCCCCTTCAGATCCTTGAGGGCGACCGTGGATCCGCTATCGGACGCCAGCGAGAACCGGGGGGCGCGGGCACCGATGGTGAGCATGGAGGACAGAGCCGATACCGGCGAGGTCAGGGCTGCTGTGCCGCCTCGGCACCCGGTGGGGGGCCGGCGCGGCGTTCGACGACTTTGGCGTTCACCGGCGCGCCCTCCGAGAGGAGCTCGATGCCGCCCACGACCACCTGGTCTCCAGCGTCGACCCCGCTCTTTGCCTCCACGAAGCCGGGCGTTCTCACTCCCAGCCCGACTTGGCGGCGGGTCGCCTTGGCGTCCCGTACCAGCCAGACGTAGGTCGCACCCTGGAGCGGCAGGATCGCGTCCTCCGGCACCACCACGGCCTTGGGCCGGGTCTCAGTCGCCAGCCGAACCTCGATGAACATGCCCTGCTGAAGCAGGCGGCGGCCGTTGGGCACCAGCGCTTTCACGAGAATGGTCCGGGCCGGCAGCTGAACCACCGGATCGATGAAGTCGACCACGCCGGTGAATTCCTCGCCGGGGATCGCCGCCACCCGGAAGGCCACTTTCTGCCCCCGCTTGAGCCGCTGCGCGTAGCGCTCCGGGACCGGGAACACGGCCCGCTGCGGATTGACGGTCTGCATGGTCGCCAGTCGAGTGCTGGTGGTCAGATAATCGCCCAGACTGACCAGCCGCTGGCCCACCACGCCCGTGAACGGGGCCCGAACGACGGTATGGGAGAGCCGCACCTGAAGCAGATCCAACTGGGCCTGAGTCCCCTTAGCCGTGGCCTGGGCCCGTTCGAGGTCGGCCGTCGAAGAGGCGTTCTGGGACATGAGGTCCCTGGTCCGGGTCAGGGCCTGGGCGGCGAGATCGCGATCGGCTTCCGCACGGGCGACCTCCGCCTTGAGCTCGGCGTCGTCGACCTTGAACAGGGGCGTCCCATCTTCCACCTCGGTTCCCTCTTTGGCGTAGATCTCGACCAACCGGCCCTCGATGTCGGGGCGCAAGTCGAGCGATTGGAACGCTTCGATCTGACCGGTCGCGGCGATGGCGTCCACCACCGTGTCTTCCCGGGCCACCGCCACTTCCACCATCATCGCGGGCGGGCCCGCCGGGGCCCCTGCCCCTGCGGCAGGACCAGCCGTCTTCTTCGCCGCGCTCTTGGAGCAGCCGGCGAGTGCCAACACCATGACGCCTGTCAGGAGAACGTTTCTCACCGAGTACCTCAAGGCGTGGGAAACAGGCGGGTGCCGAGGATCGCCTCGAGCCCCGCCCGCGCGAGCCGGTTGGTGTAGCGCGCCTGGACCAGACCGGCCTGGGCCTCGCTCAAACTGAACTGCGCATCGACCAGGTCCAGAATCGTGGTGGCGCCGACACGATACCGGGTCTGCTGGACCCGGAAGTTCTCTGCCGCCACGACCACCGCGGTCTGTGAGAGCTTGGTGGCGGCCTGGGCCGCGGTATACGCCTCGTACGCCCGCGTCACCTCCGGATAGGCCGACCGCAGCATGTCCTCTTTGACCGCGCGGGCGAAGTCCCGGTTGACCCGAGCGACGGAAATGTCGATTTCTCGCTGGGCATTGTTCCAGATCGTGAGCCCGAAACTCAAGGTAATTAGGGAAACGGCCCGGGCGTTGGGAAAGAAATGATCGTCGAACCGAAGGTGGGACGCCGTGAGGCTGATGGTCGGCAGGTAGCCGCCCTTGAGACCCAACAGGGTCGCATTGGCGGCGCGCTCGTTGGCCCGGGCCACCTCATACTGCGGCCCTTGCTCCAGGGCCTGGCGCACGGCGTCTTCCAGCGTGAGGGGGAGATCGGGCTCGGCCAGGGTGTCCAGCGGCACCGCGTCGGCGGGGCCGGCCTCACCGACCCGCCGGCCCAGCTCAAGACGGGAGACGCTGTACTGGGTCTCCTGGCGGAGCGCGTCCACTTGCGCCCGGGTCAACTCGAGCAGCAGCTGCAACGAGTCGGTCTGCACCGCGGCGCCCGAGATGACTCTGGCCCGGGCGATACCCAGCTGCTCTTCGGCCCGCTGCACCCGATCGTGGGCCACCCGCACCAGCTCCTGGCCGGCCAGAACGTCGTAGAAGCTACGTTCGGTATCGAAGGCCGCCTGGAATCGGGCCTCGAGCTCACCGGCGGTGGCGCTGGCCTGCTCCGCCTTGGTGCGCGTCAGATCGGTGAATTTCCGAAGGCTGAACACCTCGTAATGGGCGTCCAGGCGTCCGTTCACGGCGTTGGACTGGAGCTGGCCGGTCCCGATGTTGAAGAACTCGGTCGAGTACTTGGTGGCGTCGAGGCCCGCCGAGAGCGCCGGGATGAAGAACGAGATGATGGCCTGCCGGCGTCCCCATTCGGCATTGTCGATCTGCCCCAAGGCCTCGACGTAATTGGGGTCCAGTTTGGTGGCGCGCTCCAGCGCCTCGCTCAGGGTCAGCGTAGGAACGGCGGCGTTCAGTTGCAGGAGCCCGACGAGCGCGAGGATCACTCCGCCCCCACCGGGACCGCCCGGGCCTCGGGGACCGGCTGCGCGGCGTCCGCCCGGCGGGGGGACCGCAGCCGGTCGAACAGGCTGTAGACCACGGGGACCGCGAAGAGCGTGAGCACCGTGGAGAACATGATGCCCCCCACGATGGCATAGCCCAACGGCCGTCGGCTGATCGACCCGGCCCCAAGCCCCATGGCGATCGGGATCGCCCCCATGATGGTGGCCACCGAGGTCATCAGGATGGGCCGGAGCCGGATCCGGCCGGCCTCCAGGACGGCGGAGATGGTATCCAGTCCCCGTTCCTTGAGCTGGTTGGTGTATTCCACCAGCAGGATGGAGTTCTTGGTGACCAGGCCGATCAGAAGGATCATGCCGATCTGGCTGTAGAGATTGATGGTGGACTTGAACAGGAACAGGGTGGCCAGGGCCCCGGTCACCGCCAGCGGCACCGCGAGGAGCACGGTGAAGGGGTGGATCAGCGATTCGAACTGGGAGGCCAGCACCATGAACACCACCACCAGCGCCAACGCAAAGGCGAAATAGAGCGCGCTCCCGCTCTCTTCCAGCTCGCGGGACTCACCGGCGAGCTCGATGCCGGTCCCGGGCGGCAGCACCTGATGGGCCGCCGCGCGCAGCGAGTCGATGGCCTCGCCTAGAGCGAACCCTGGCAGCAAGCTGGCCGTGAGCGTGGCGGAGCGGACCCGGTTGAAGTGGTTCAGCTGCCGGGGGCCGACGCCTTCCTGCACCGTGGCCAGGGCATCGAGCTGCACCAGCGCCCCGTTCTTCCCGCGAAGATAGATCCCCTTCATGTCGTTGGGGGTGGCCCGCTCCTCGGCCGACAGCCGGACAATGACGTCATACAGCTTGTTGTTGCGTGTAAACGTGCTCACCCGCCGTCCGCCCAAGAGGGTCTGCAGGGCGCCCGCCACGTCCCGTACCGGGACCCCGAGGTCCTCGGCTCGATCGCGATCGAAATGGACCGACAGCTCCGGCTTGTTGACCCGCAGATCGGTGTCGACGTTCACCAGCCCCTTGATGCGCCGGGCCCGGCCTAGGAGGGAGTCCATCGCCACCGTGAGCGTCGCGAAGTCCGGGTGCTGGATCACGAACTGCACCGGGCTTCCGAAGCCGCCGAAGGCGGGCGGATTGATGGCGAAAACCAGCGTACCGGGAATTCCGAAGAACTGGGGCTGGACCTCGGAAATGATGTTCTGCACCGTGCGCTTCCGCTCGCTCCAGTCCCTGAGCCTGGTGAAGATGATGCCGCGGCTGGGACTCCCCAGGAACCCGCCGGTCACGCTGAAGTAGCTCTGCACGTCCTTGGTCTTGGCGACAATCGCCTCCACCCGGCGCTGATACTCGTCGGTATAGGCCAGGGTCGCGCCTTCGGGCGCGATGATCACCGTGATGAAGAACCCGCGGTCCTCGGGCGGTACGAACTCGCGCTTGAGATTCTTGAAGAAGAACACGGCGGCGCCGGTCGCCACGGCCGTGAGCACCAGCACGGCTGCTCGGTGGTGCACCGCCCAACGGAGCCCTCTCGAATACGTGTTGGCGAGGCCATTGAACCCGCGCTCCAGCAACTGGTAGAGTACGCCGTGGCGCGGCGGGACCCGGAGGATCTTGGCGCAGAGCATGGGCGTCAGGGTAAGCGCCACGAAACCGGAAATCACCACCGAGCCGGCGACCGCGATGCCGAACTCGTTGAACAGGCGTCCGGTGTTGCCCTTGAGGAAAGCGAGCGGCGTGAACACCGCCACCAGGGAGATGGTCGTCGCGATCACGGCGAAACCGATCTCGCGGGTGCCGTTGGTCGCGGCGGTGTTGGGGTCCTCGTGCAACTCCTCCTGATGCCGGAAGGCATTCTCCAGCACGATGATCGCGTCGTCGACCACGATGCCGATGGCCAGCGTGAGCGCCAGCAGCGTCAGGTTGTTGATCGAGAACCCGAGGGCGTACATGATCGCGAACGTCGACACGATCGACGTCGGAATGGCCAGGCCCGGGATCAACGTGGCCCGGAAGTTCCGGAGGAAGATGAAAATGATGACGATGACCAGGAAGCCTGCCAGGATCAGCGTCTGCTGCGCCTCCTCGATCGAGCGCTTCACGAAGATGGAGCGATCGAACGCCGGCTCGATCTGCAATCCGGGCGGCAGCGAGGCCTGAATCGCCGGAAGCTGCTTGGCGATCTCCTCGGCCACGGTCAGCATGTTGGACTTGGATTGGCGGACCACGCCGATGCCGATGGCCGGCACGCCCTTGTAGCGCAAGGCGCTGCGCTCGTCCTGAGGCCCCAGCTCGACCCGGCCGAGGTCCCGTAGCTTGACCAGTTGGCCCTGGCCGCTGGAAACGACCAGCTCGCCGAATTCTTCCGGTGTCTTGAGCTCGCCCATGGAGCGGACCGAGAACTCCCGCCGGTCGGACTCGATCCGCCCGGCCGGGATCTCGACGTTCCGGCTCTGGATCGCGGCCTCGACGTCCTGGACCGTCAGGCCCCGTGACGAAAGCTCGGCCGACGAGAGCCAGACCCGCATCGAATAGCGCCGCTCGCCGGCGATGAAGACGCTGCCCACACCGGGCAGGCTCTGCAACCGCGTCTTGACATTGCGATCCGCGATGTCCGACAGCTGCAGCATATCGTAGTTGGTCCCGGAGAGCGCCAACCAGTAGAAGGGCGACGCGTCCGCTTCCTGCTTCGCGACCACGGGTTCGAGCACATCCTCGGGGAGCAATCCCCGGACTCGGGACACTTTGTCCCGCACGTCCTGCGCGGCGTCCTCCACCTTACGGTCGAGGGTGAATTCCAGAGTGATGTTGCTGGATTCCTCGGCGCTGGAGCTGGTCAGGGTGCGGAGACCGGGCACCGTGCTCAGCTCCTCCTCGAGAATGTCGGTCACGGCGGATTCGACCACCTGGGGATTGGCCCCGGGTAGGGTCGTCGAGACCGAGATGACCGGCGGGTCGACGTCCGGGAATTCCCGAACCGAGAGCTGCGAGTAACCGATCGCGCCGAAGAGCACCAGGGCGGCGCTCAACATGCTGGCGAGAACCGGTCGCCGGATCGAAATGTCCGAAAGCGTCATGGCATCACCTAGCGGGCGATGGCATCGATGGGTTGGGAAGCCGGAGAGAGCAGACCCACCTGACGAGGATTTGCCGCCCCGGTTTCAGCCTCGGGACAGGGAGGGGAACGTAAGTATTCCGGGAGTGGGAAGGAAGGGTCCGGAGGGGCCGCCCGGGGTGGCCCGGAAGGTCGCCAGAGGGGGCCCAGATCCTTATACTACTTGATCATGGGCGCCAAGCTCTCCTCCAAGCAGCAGGCTCAGCTAGCCTACTTGGAGACCCTGCCACCCAAGTTCCATCGCATCAAGACCGTCATCGAAGAAATGAGCAGTCTCCGGGTGGACGATCTCGCCCTCAAGGGCTTCTGCCGGATGCTCGACGAGATCAAGGCCAACGCGAACCAGCTGAGCATCAACACGCTCGCGGATACGGCGGGCCTGATGTCCACCATGGCCCGGCGGGGGGGAGGGCTACAGATGAAGGTGCAGGGACTGCGAGAGCTGCTGGTCAGCCTCAAGAGCGGCTACGACATGTCCATGAGAAGCGCCACCACCCCCGAGGTCCTGCCGGGTGCCGAGGAGGGGAGCCCCGGACGCTAGGTCAGACTGCCGGGCTCGAAGACCCGGTGACCCCGCTTGCGAAGCATGCCGTCGATCTGCTTGCCCGCCATCAGGACGATCATCCCGTGGATCAGGACCCCGATCAATAGCGTTACGAAGGTCAGCCCGAAGAGCACGGCGCCGGCCCCGATGGTGGCGAAGATGCGGCCAACCAGCTCCATCGTCTCGACCTCGGCTGGAGGGGTGTACTGACTACCGTAGGTTACCCAACGCCGCGAGGAGCCGCAACTCGCGACGCCTCGGTTCCCGACCTCCCCTGCCCTTACCCCGTCGTGCCCAGCGCCTTGCGCGCGGCATCCCGGAGCGGGGCGTCGGCCTCCGCGGCGATGCGGGCCAGCGCCTGCCGCGCCGAAGGTGTCCCCGCCTGCGCCAAGGCGGTGACTACCTCCAGTCGTTGCCCCAACGGGTGCCCTCCCCGGCCTAGCAGAGGCTTGCGCTCGGTGGCCAGCCGGACCAGCCCATTCACGGCCTCGGGCCCCTCTATGCCACTGAGCGCCCCCAACAGCTCGCGGAAGACCGAGGCGTCCTTTTCCGCCTCGATGGCGGCAAGGAGGGGCATCGCCAGGGCACTGCTCCCCCGGCTCGCCAGCGCGCGACCCGCAACGGCGCGGGTCTGCGGGGAACGGTGGGCCAGGGACTGCCGCAAGGGCTCCACCACGCTCTTGTCGGAGAAGCGGCCGAGGGCCTCGATCGCCACCGTGCGCACCCGCTCGTCGGGGTGCGCGACCAGGACCTTGAGCGGCTCGATCGCCTCAGTGGCTCGAAGCCGGCCCGCCAACTCCGCGGCGTGACGGATCTCGTGCCACTTGGTGCTCTGGAGCAGCGGCAGGATCAGGGGGATCGCCTCGGGCATCTCTCCCAGGCTCTCCAGGAGGAAACCCCGGGGGCCGACCGCCTCCGACTGGCGCACGACTTCGAGCATCACCTCGGCCCCGTCGAGTCCGCACCACTTCAGCACCTCGGTGGCGCGAGCCTGCTCCTCCGGGGTCCGCAAGGCGAACTGCAGGAAGGTCTCCAGGATCGGCCGGGAGAGATACCGCCGCACCGAGATCGCCACCCCTCGTCGGGAATGCTCCGGAACGGCCGGGAGAACCCGGATCAGCCCTTGAGCGGCATGCAGTGCTTCCCGGATGGCATGCCGCTGCAGCCCGTCGGTGAGTCCTCGCGTGAGCGACGCGATCCACTCGGCGAGGTTGTCGATGGTGCCTTCCCGCCTGGGACCGGCCGGGATCTCAATCGCCGAGGTCTGGGAGCGGGAGACGGAGGGCGCGCCGTAGCTGGGCGGGGGTGGCGGCGCCATCGGGATCAACTCGACCTTCACGTGCGCGCTGCTCTCCAGGGGGAGGTTGTCCGTGACCAGCGCGCGGGCCAGCGCCAGAAGCTCCTCCGGCGCCACTCCGGACTCCACTCGGAGCGTGTCGATCTGCCGGGCCAGCAGCCGGCCCTTGAGCGAGACGTCCTCCATCGCCGCGGAACTCTCGACCCCCGCTTCGAGCAGGGCGGGTCCCTTGGCCAGCTTGGCGATGGCGGCCTTGAGCGCCTCCTCCACCTTGGGGCCGCTCTCGGTGCCGGTGCGCAGCAGCGTCACCAGCCGATCGAGGCTTTCGGCGAAGGGGGAATCGTATCCGGAGCGGGGCGACGCGTCGTCAGTCATGGCGGCACCGTGGAAATTGCCTCGCCGCCGCCTAGGGTGCAACAACGGGGGCCTCGAAAACGGGGCGGTGAGGGTCCAGAATGCGCGCTGGGTAGGCTACATTCCGGCCATACGCCGCCACTCGAGTCGGGGAGAGACACCATGAGGCTGAGACGCAGCATCCTGGGCGCCGTCATCATCAGTGCGGCGCTCGCCCCCAAGGCGACGGCCCAGGCATCGATCGGTATGGATCTGGCCTTCAACAGCCAGTACGTCTGGCGGGGTTTGACGCTGACCAACAACCCGGTCTTCCAGCCGGCGCTCTACTTCAACGCCCCGCTGGGTCCGGCGGGATTTTCGGTGGGGGTCTCTCCCAACATCGAACTGGGTCAGTACAACGGCCCGACCGACATCAGCATGAACGGCGGGCAAGGCAGCTTCAGCGTGACGGAGCTGGATTACTTCGCCAACCTCGGCGCGGACGTGGGGATCCTCCGCGTGGTCGGTGGTGTCAACGGGTTGTACTATCCCGACGGCGTCACCTGGGGCGGCCAGCCGAAGCTCTCCAACACCTTCGAGGTCAACGGGCGCGCGGAGCTCAGGATTCCCCTCCATCCCCAAGTCAAGCTCTGGTACGACATCGACAAGGTCAACGGCTTGTTCTACGAGGCAAGCCTGGGTCAACACTTTCCCCTGGGACCCATCGCGGGAATCCAGCTGGACGCCACCGCGGGGTTCTCCGCCGGCCAGGAAAAGAACGCGCAGAAACCCACCGAGAATTTCTGGTTCAAGGAGAGCGGGTTTACCGCCGCTCGCTTTTCCATAGCGATACCGATTACGCTCCGCGCCTTCCGGATCGTTCCCAGCGCGAACTTCCAGGTGAACGAGGACCCCTTCACCAAGTGGACCAAGGGCGAACCCGGCAGCCCATCCGGCTTCAATAGCGACGATACCAAGGCCTGGTTCGGCATCATGGTGAGCTGGTCCAGGGGCTTCGGCGGAGCGCCCCGCTAAGCCGACACGTCCCCGGTCGTCTCCCGCGAGGCGCCCGCGGATTATCTTTGTGCCTCCCGGAAACGGGGCCCACGTTGCTTCCCAAATCAGCCGAGGCATCCGTGCCCGCGACCTACGACCTCATCATCATCGGCGGTGGACACAACGGCTTGGTCACGGCCGCGTATACGGCGCGGGCCGGTCTCAAGGTGCTGGTGCTCGAGCGCCGAGAGATGGTGGGTGGCTGCGCGGTGACCGAGGAGTTGTGGCCCGGCTTCAAGGTGTCCACCGCCAGCTACGTCAACAGCCTGTTCCGGCCAGAGATCATCCGGGACCTGGAACTGAAGCGGCACGGCTTCGAGATGCTCCCCCGAAGTCCATCGTCCTTCACACCCTTCCCCGACGGCCGGTACCTGCTCATGGGGCCGGACAAGGAGATGACCCATCGGGAAATCTCGAAATTCTCCAGAAAGGACGCCGAGAACCTTCCCAACTACGAGGCGATGCTGGAAAGGGTGGCGGAGTGGATCGAGCCCACGCTGGTCCGCACCCCGGCCAATCCCTGGTCGCTGGCGCCGCGGAACCTGCTCGAGCTGGCGAGGATGGGACTGGGCTTCCGCCGCCTGGGAACCGACGGCGTGCGGGCCATCGAGGTCCTCACCGGTGCCGCCAATCCGATCCTGGATCGGTGGTTCGAGTCTGAAGAGCTCAAGGCGACGCTCGCTACCGACGCCATCATCGGCGCTTTCGCCACGCCTTCGATGCCCGGCACCGCTTACGTCCTGTTTCACCATGTGATGGGCGAATGCGACGGGGTGCGGGGGGTCTGGGGATACGTCCGCGGCGGCATGGGCGGGTTGAGCAACGCGATCGCGGCCGCCGCCAGGGAGCGGGGGGCCGAGATCCGGACCAACGCCACAGTCAGCCGGATCTTGGTCCGCGAGGGCCGAACCACCGGCGTCGTATTGGCGGATGGGACCGAGCTGCTGGCTCGCAAGGTCGCTTCGGGCGTGGACGCCAACGTCACATTTCTCAAGCTGATGGACACCAAGGAGCTGCCGGGGGAGTTCGTGGATGGGGTCCGACATCTGGACTACGCCAGTGGAAGCTGCAAGATCAATCTGGCGTTGAGCGAGGTCCCGAATTTCACCTGCCTGCCCGGAACCACTCCGGGGCCGCAGCACCGCGGGACGATTCACCTCTGTCCCGACCGCGTCTACATCGAAAAGGCCTTCGATCGCGCGAAATACGGACATATCTCGGCTAATCCGATCATCGAGGCCACCATCCCTTCTTCACTGGACGACACGGTGGCTCCCAAGGGCAAGCACGTCATGTCGATGTTCACCCAATACTTCCCCTACAAGCTGGCACCCGATGCAGGAACGCTGGAGGAGAACCGCCGGCGTTATGCCGAGCGCTGCATCGACATCATGACGGATTACGCGCCGAATTTCCGAAAGGCGGTCATCGACTATCAGGTGCTGGCGCCAGCCGATCTCGAGACCCGATTCGGTTTGACTGGTGGCAACATCATGCAGGGAACCATGTCGCTCTCGAGTCTGGCCTTCATGCGGCCCCTGGCCGGGTACGCCGACTACCGTACGCCGGTCAAAGGACTCTATCTCTGCGGTGCCGCCACCCATCCTGGCGGCGGTGTGATGGGCGCCTGCGGCTACAATGCCGCCCGGGAGATCCTCAGGGACCGGTAGGAGGGTCCCGAAAAGAAAACGGGGGGAGCTTAGGCTCCCCCCGTTACACCGCACCGCATCTATTTACTTCACCGACACCGGAATCTCCCGCTGCCGCGCGCGCTCGGCCTTGGGAAGGGTCACGGTCAGGACGCCGGCCTCGTAGGCCGCCCGCACCTTTTCGGCGTCGACGGAGTTGGGAAGCGCAAAGACCCGCTCGAAGCTTCCGAACGTGCGCTCGTACCGATGCAGCCGATCACTCTTCTCTTCGGCCACCTGCTTCTTCTCTCCACGAATCGTGAGCGTCTGATTCTCCAGCGACAGCTTGATGTCCTCAGCCTTCACGCCGGGGAGCTCGATCTGAATCTTCACCGACTCCTTGTCCTCGGAGACGTCGGTCGCCGGGGTCCAGGAGGGCACGGTTCCGTTCTGGGGCAGACCCCCGGTCCAGTTGGCGAACCCTTCGTCCAACAGCCGGTTCAACCCCCGGAATCCAAAGAAATCCGGCACCTCATACAGGCGCCGAGTCACGGTCGTAGTCATACAGCGTTCTCCTTTGCTCATGCTCTGGGATTGGCCACTACCGGAGCGCAGCGCCCCAGCGGCCTCGGCCGGTGTATGGGCAGCCGCCGTGCCAGGAGAAAGACCGCCATTTTGGTCAAACTGACAGCCGAGGTGTACGTCCTGGCAGCCTGGAAGGGCTCGGCCCTGCGAAAACGACAATCGGGTCTTAACGGCTACTCGGAGGCCCCGTCAGGCTAGGCACATGCGAACCATTCGCGTTCTCGTCCTGGTGACGATGGCGGGGGCAATGACGGTCCCCAAGAGGGTCGCCAGCCAGACGATGGATGCCGCCACCGGCTCCGGCTCGGTGCTGACGCCCCGGGATTCCGCGTTCCATGTCCTCAATCGGCTGGCCTACGGACCCCGCCCGGGGGACGTGGACCGCATCGCGAAGACCGGAGTCCAGGACTGGATCAAGGGCCAGTTGGCTTCCGAACGGCCCGACGACCGCGCCCTGACCAGGGTGGAGCCGCGCTACGCGATCCTGCAGATGGAACCGCGTGAGCTGGCGGCGCGGTACGCCGAAGAGCGGCGGAATCGGCAGCGCGAGAAGTCCGGGAGGGACGAGAAGGAGATGGACGAGCAACCTCCTATGGCTTCGCCTCCCTCGGAGGCGCGGCGGCTGGCCGGGGAACTCCAGCAGCTGGCGCTGATCCGCGCCACGGCGGCGGATTTCCAGCTCCGCGAGGTGATGGTCGACTTCTGGACCAACCACTTCAACGTCAACCTTCAGAAGGGCCTCGATCGCGCCCTGGTCCCGGCTTACATCGAGCGGACCATCCGCACCAATTCCCTGGGGCGTTTCGAGGATCTGCTGATCGCGACGGCCAAGAGCCCGGCCATGCTCTTCTACCTCGACAATGCGGAGAGCGTGGCGCCGGGAGCGGAGCCGCCGTCACGTCGCCGCTGGGGGAGATTCCCTCAGCCACAGGCCGGCAAGAACCAGCCCAAGGGGATCAACGAGAACTACGCCCGAGAGCTGCTCGAGCTCCACACCCTCGGCGTCGACGGCGGCTACACTCAGCAGGACGTGATCAACGTCGCCCGGATCCTCACGGGCTGGGGCATCGGCCGGGCCAATCAGAGCGGCGGATTCGAATTCCATGACTGGGCCCACGACGAGGGGGAGAAGGCCGTCCTGGGTGTCCGCTTCCCCGCCGGCCACGGGATGGATGAGGGCGTTCGACTGCTCAAGATGCTGGCCAACCATCCGGCCACCATGCACCATGTGAGCCGAAAGCTTTGCGCCCGGTTCGTGAGTGATGAGCCGCCCGACGGCTGCGTGGACGATGCGGTGGGCGCCTGGGAGCGCTCCCGAGGGGATATCCGCCAGGTGCTGCAGGCGATTTTTCAATCACCCGAGTTCTGGGCCCCGGCGGCGATGCGCAGCAAGATCAAGACTCCGCTCGAATTCATGGTCAGCGCCATGCGGGCCGTCGGCGCCGAGCCGGATACCACGCCCCGCGTGGCCCAGGCGATCGCCCGCCTGGGGCAGCCCCTTTACCTTCAGGCATCGCCGGCCGGCTATTCCGAGAGCCAGGAAGAGTGGGTCAACAGCGGGGCCCTGCTTCAACGGATGAACCTGGCTGTGGCGCTGGCGGGCGGGACCATGCCGGGAGCTACCGTGGATCTCGACAGATTGACCCCCGTGACGGCCGAATACCATCGTCTGCTCGATGCCATCGACCAGACCCTGTTCGAGGGAACCATGTCGGCCCACACCCGCGAGGCGATCGCCAACGAGCTCAAGGATGTAGGAGATCCCGAGCGAGGGCGGGCGCTCGCCATTGGTCTGGCCCTGGGAAGTCCCGAGTTCCAACGGCAATGAGGTCCCCATGGACGTAACGCGCCGGGTGTTCCTCCGGGCCGGGAGTCTCGCCCTGTGCAGCTTCGGGCTCGACCCTCTGTTCCTGAACCGGGCCGCCTATGCCCGCCGGGCACCGGTCGCGGGGCGGTCGGACCAGCCGATCCTGATTTGTCTGTTCCAGCGGGGGGCGGTGGACGGGCTCAACATGATCGTGCCGCACGGGGACGCACTGTACTACCGGGAGCGACCGCGGATCGCGATCCCCCGTCAGGAGGTCGTGGATCTGAACGGCTACTTCGGACTCCATCCCGCGCTGGCGCCGCTCAAGCCCTGGTGGGACAAGGGCAGCCTGGGTGTCGTGCACGCGGTAGGCTCGCCGGATGGGAGCCGAAGCCATTTCGACGCCCAGGATTACATGGAGAGCGGCACCCCGGGAAGAAAGTCTACGCCGGACGGGTGGTTGAACCGCTACTGCAGCCATCAGCGCGAGCACGCCGAGACCCCATTCCGTTCGGTAGCATTCGGTCCCGAGCTGCCCCGTATCCTTTCGGGCAGCGCACCCAGCCTGGCGATCAATGACCTCCGCGCCTTCGGGATCAAGGCGGGGAGCCGACCTGCGTCGGATCGGATCACGCGGGCGTTCGAGGCGATGTACGAGGGGACGCAGACGGGCCTGCTGGCGACCTCGGCCCAGGAAGGGTTCGAGGCGGTTCGGATGCTCAAGACCGTTGACCCCATGCGCTACAGTCCTGCCAATGGGGCCGACTACCCGAGGAGTCCCTTAGGACGCACGCTGCTCCAGATCGCGCAGCTCATCAAGGCCGACCTGGGATTGGAGATTGCCTTCGCGGACGTGGGCGGGTGGGACACGCACGTGAACCAGGGCGCGGGAGACGGCCAGCTGGCCAACCGGCTGCGGGACTTGAGCCAGGCACTGGTGGCGCTGTCCACCGATCTCGGCGACCGCATGGCCGAGGTGGTGGTGTTGACCATGTCGGAGTTCGGCCGGACGGTACACGAGAACGGAAGCGCTGGAACCGACCACGGGCACGCCACCGCCATGTTGGTGCTGGGGGGTCCGGTTCGCGGCGGAAGAGTCCTGGGCCGCTGGCCTGGCTTGGATCCAGCCGACCGGTTTGAGGGCCGCGACCTCGCCGTCACCACCGATTTCCGCGATCTCTTCGGCGAAGTCCTGGCCCGCCACCTGGGTGGGACCGAGCTTTCCGGCGTGTTTCCGGATCACGAACTGAGCTCGGCCCATTTCCCCGGCGTTATCAACGGTTGATGCCCGAAGGGGCTAGTTCCCGCCCCCCTCCAGCTGTGCCGCCAGCTCGCTCACCAGGGCGGCCTCCGCCAGAAGCGCGCGACTGACCCGCACCACCTCCGGCTCTACCGACTGCCACTGCTTCTGCTCCAACGCTTCCCGGACCGCGGGGATCGTCTTGACCGCGTAGCCGGTGTAGTACCCGGGAGCGTAGAGCAGGTGCTGGAACCAGGGGCGGCCGGGCAGGCCCTGCGGATCGGTCAGCCGTTGCTCAGCCGCCACCAGACTCGCGTTGATCCTCTCGAGCGGCAGGCTGGAGAAGCCGGCACCGCCGCCCTCGCGAATCTTGGTGACCGCACGATCGTACCGGGCGGCGGCGCGGGTCAGCGAGTCGGCCGCGTTCCGTAGCGGCGCGAAGTTCAAGAACGGTGGCACCCCCTCACGGGCAGGCGACTGCTCCGGCTCCCAGGGATCCGTGGTGGCTGCGTACACCCCCTCATCCAACTGTCGGTTCCGCTCCTGGAGCGTGTCCTGCTGCTCCTGGAGCAGCTTCTGAAGCTCGTCGGAATACTTGGTGACCGTTTCGGCCAGGCCGGTGAAGTCGTAGGGCAAGAGCTCGGCGTCGGCCAGCCGGAGGACCGCCGTGCCTACGACCTGGGCCAGCGCTCGGCCGTAGACGAAGCTGGTGTCGCTGTAATGGGTGTACCAGTAGAAGTCGTCGTAGATCGAATGGTAAATCCCGCCGTCGCCTTCGCCGTCGAACCCCAGGTCCAACGAGGCGATCCCGGCGTGCTGGAGGAAGGGTGTGAAATCCGAACCGGATCCCAGGGCTTCGATCCGCAGCGAGCTCCGGTCCCGGGCCTCCTTGCGCTCTTCCGCCGTCCCGTTCCGAATTCGCCGGAGCTGATCCCGCTTCCAAACCGAGACGCCCGTCTCCGGGTCCTGAACGTCCCGCGCGACGTCGTTGATGAACTTCTCCAGGGTGTGCGACCCGGACATGGCCAGATAGCCCCGATCGTTGGCGTCGGTATTGATGTAGACCGCGGCGTGCGCGCGCAGCTCGTCCATATGCGCTTCCACCCATTCGGTGGAGCCGAGCAGTCCGGGCTCTTCACCGTCCCAGGCGGCGTAGATGATGGTCCGGCGCGGCTTCCATCCCTGCTTGAGCAATTCTCCGAGCGCGCGTGCCTCCTCGAGCAGCGCGGATTGTCCGGAAATCGGGTCTTCCGCACCATTCACCCAACCGTCGTGGTGGTTGCCTCGCACGATCCACTGGTCGGGGGCCGAGGAACCGCGGATGGTCGCGATCACGTCGTACACTGGTTTCTGGTCCCAATTGGCCTTGACCTTGAGGTGCACCTTGGCCGGGCCGGGGCCGACGTGATAGGTGATCGGCAGCGCTCCCCGCCACTCGGCCGGCGCCACCCGTCCCTTGATGGCAGCCAACAGCGGCTGGGCATCTCCGTAGGAGAGCGGGAGCACCGGGATCTTGGTGAGGGTCGTGGCTTCGGACAGGGGCAGACGCTTGGCGTCCGGTGTCGCCCCTACACCCGGAGTCAACGGGTCACCAGAATACGTGGGCATGTCGGCCACGCTTCCCCGTTGAACCCCGTCCTTGGGGCGATAGGGCCCCTGCGGATAGACCTCTCCCTCGAAGTACCCGTCATCCTTCGGGTCGGAATAGATCAGGCAGCCGAGCGCCCCATGCTCGGCGGCGACCTTGGGCTTGATACCACGCCACGATCCGCCGTACCGCGCGATCACGATGGCGCCCTTCACGCTGATGCCCAGCCGATCCAGACGCTCGTAGTCGGCCGGGACGCCGTGATTGACGTAGACCAGCGGGGCAGTCACGTCGCCATCGGCGGAGTAGGCGTTGTAGGTCGGGAGCTGGTCCGACCGCTGGCCCGAGGTCGGATCCACGGAGAGGGTGGGTTCCTGGAGCTTGGCGACGAACTTGGTCGGCGCCACCAGTTCGACGGCCCGCTCCTTGGGAGTCGGGAAGAGCACCATGAAACTGTCGATCCGGGCCTCCAGCCCGAAGGAGCGGAAGCGTTCCAGGATCCATTGCGCGTTGTCCCGGTCGTAGGGCGAGCCCACGTGGTGGGGGCGCGCCGCGAGCCGCCGCATGGTCTCGCGCAGATTGTCGGTCTGGGGGATGGCCCGGAACTTGGTCTCCCATTCGACCTCGACACGGGCCGCCTCGGGGGAGTAACCGGCCAGCGCGGGAGGTTGGTCACCTCCGATCGCGGGCCAGAGCATGAGCGGGGCGATGAACCCGCCGAGTGCGAGGATGGGTGATGCGCCGCGCTGCAGCGGAGCCATGCCGCTTCCTTTCCCTGAGAGGTGAAAATCACGAAACCGCCGCGACCCCGGCGGCGATGTCGAATCAGTCCCGGACTACGGGTTGTCCCGCGGCCTGCCATCCGGTGAGGCCCGCCGGCAAGTTGACGACGTTGGTGCGACCCAGTGTCTGCAGCAGGCTGGCCCCGATCGCCGAGCGGCTTCCTCCCTGGCAGTGCACCACCACCGTGCCGCCACTCGGAATCTCACTGAGCCGCTCCGGAAGGCTGCCGAGCGGTATATGTCGCGCCCCGGCCATATGCCCGGCCTTCCATTCCGAGGCGCCCCGCACATCGACCACGGTAAAGGCACCCTGGCCGAGCTTCGCCGCCAACTCGGCGGCGGAGATCTGCGGCGTGGTCTCTAGCCCCCCGTGGGAGCGGGCCCAGGAGTCCAGCGCATCGAAGCCAAAACACCCGCTGACGCGATCCAGCCCGATCATGGCCAGGTCCTTCACCGCGCGATCCAGCTCCGCGGGCGAGCCCCCGCCGGAGAGAAGGAAAAGCTCGCGGTCGTAGGGCAGAAGCCACCCCGCCCACGTGGTGAAGCTCTGGTTGAGCGGGAGATTCAGCATTCCCGGCACGTGGCCCGCCGCGTAGTCTGCGCCGCTCCGAATGTCGACGACGACCGCCCCGTCCGACAGCAGAGTCGGCAACCGGGACGGCTCCAGCCGTACCGGCCGGCGAAAGGGTCCGAGGATGGCAGGGCCCTCGCGGTTAAGACGCTTCATTTGCGCGAAGTAGCGGGGCGCCTCGGGTTGAGAGGCGAGGATTTCCCGGACGAACTCATCCTCGTCGGTGATCTGGAACGCCCAGTTGAACCGCCGCTCATACCCGACCGTGGACTGAGGCACCGCGCTCAGGCTCTTGCCGCAGGCGGAGCCGGCTCCGTGCGCCGGCCAGATCTGCCAGTAGTCGGGAGCCTCCTTGAATCGCTGCAGGCTGCGAAAGAGGGTTCGGGCGGCCCGCTCCGCGGAACCCGCCGCCCCGGCCACTTTTTCCAGCAAGTCCGGTCGGCCGACATCGTTCACGAACACGAAGTCGCCGGTCAGCACCCCCATCGGGGAGTTTCCGACCGATTGGTCGGTCACCAGGAAGCTCATATGCTCGGGTGTATGTCCCGGCGTGTGCCGCGCCTCGAGCTGGATCTCGCCCCGCATGAACGAGGACCCATCGCGGAGCAGCACCGCGCCATCGGCGGCCGCATAGGGGTACCGCCAGTCCGGTCCACCCTCATCCGAGAGATACAACCGGGCACCGCTTCGGTGAGCCAGCTCGCGCGCCCCGCTGATGAAGTCCGCATGGATGTGGGTCTCCGCCACGGCGGTGATCCGGAGCCCCTCACTCTCCGCCGCCTCGAGGTAGGCCGTGGGATCGCGGGTTGGGTCGACCACCACGGCCTCCCCACTGTGCGAGGCGCCGATCAGATAGCTGGCCGCGGCGAGCTTGTCGTCGTAGAAACGGGTGAAGATCACGATCCTGGTCCCGGGGTTCGTTGGAATCGCGGTATAAGGTACATGGCCTGCTTGCCGTTGGGAGGGCCGGCCGGGTAGGATTCCGGTTCGATGGCACCGGATGACGATCGCACCTGCGTAGTCTCACCCCCTAAAGCGCCGCCCCGAACCACCGCGTAGTCGTACCGAACACTCGCTCCGACTCCGACTCGAGGGGTGGTCATGAAGTACCTGCCCGCCACCGCCGTTGCCGCGGTGGTCATCCTGCGGTGGCCGGTATCTCCGGCCTGGGCGCAGGTCGATTATCGAAATCTGGATGACGATCGGCCTACGGCGACTGAAGACGCCTATCCGATCGAACGCTATGCGTTCGAGCTCATGCTGCCGTACCAGGGAGAGCGGAACGCCGGTGGGGAGACGGTGCATACCGTCACCCCGGAGCTCGGTTTCGGAATCTTCCCCAACACGCAGATCGGACTCAAGCTGCCCTTGGCGGTGCAGAGCGCCTCGGGGAGTAGCGAGGCAGGGATCGCGGGACTTCGGGTGTTCGCGCTCTACAACCTCGCCACCGAAACCCTGCACTGGCCGGGCGTGGCCCTCCGCGTGGACGCAGGCTTCCCCGTGGGCTCCCTGGCCGGAGACGGAGGGCAGGTCGGACTCGAGGGCATTGCCACCCGATCTTGGGGCCGGAGCCGAATTCACTTGAACGGATCCTACGGGCTGGGCGACTTCGCGCGCGCCTCCGCCAGCGAGGGAATTCCGCGGTGGTCGGCTGGCCTGGCCGCCGACTACACGTTCTTCCGCCAGAGTCTGCTGGTCATCGCGGATGTGGACGCCCGACAGGCAACGGACCACGAGTCGGCGACGGTCGTGCTGTCCGCCGGCCTCCGGCACCAGTGGACGCCGACCCTGGTGATCGATCTGGGACTGGCTCGCCGCCTCACATCCACCGGGCCGGATTTCGCCCTTACTATCGGCCTGAGCCATTCCTTCGCCTTGACCGGCTTGATGCCCCGGATCGGGCGCTCCGGCGGGAGCTCCCCATGAGCCAGGCCTGGAGACTCCGCTCCCTCGCCGCCCTCGCCCTCCTGTACAGCGGTGTCAACCCGCTCTCGGCGCAGGCCCAGCGCGACGAGCAGTTCTACTATCCCGGTTCGTTCAACTGGTCGTTCCTGCGTACCTACCCCGAGGCGGCCGGGCTCTTCAATGCCTTCGACTACGGGCACGCCGTGTTGTACCAGCGCCTCTGGACTCAGCCGGACGCATCACCGGAGGCGCTCGAGACCAAGGAGTTCGAGTACATCACCGGAAACCTGCTGCGCCGGCCTCCCCGCCTGGCCGTGGCCGAGGAGGGCGTGGCCCCGGATTATTCCCGGCTAGCCTGGAGGGCCAAGCTGGCGTTCGACTGGGCCCATATGCTTCATCGCCAGATCTACGACGCCTATGCCGATGAGCGCTTGAGCCCCCAGGTCAGGGATTCATTGATCGAGCGCCTGACCGACTATTACCTCAGCAAGGAGCGCACGGCCTTCGTCGCGGTACCCAAGTCGATGGCGTTGATGGACAGCCAGGATTACAGCGGCGCTTTTCTTCGCCGGAATCCCAAGTTCAACGGACTGATCTGGGCCTATCACTGGCTGCAGGTGGGACTCTACGAGGCGCTCATCACCGCCGAGACACCCTCAGCCAGGAAGGCCGCAATCGATGCCGCAGTGGCGCGATTCTGGAGCATGCTCGAAGACCCACCGGCGCGCCTTCCATCGGTGATGCCCATGACCTCGGCGGTGGCTCCGGAATTCAGCCGTCGTCATCCGCGGGCGGCGTTGATCTTCGACAATCTCCACATGCTCCACGACATCATCTCGGACATCTTGGTCTCGCCTACGGTGCCCCGAGCCCTGAAACAGAGGGAGATCTACGCTGCCCTGCGCCGCTTCCAGGACCCGACCAGCGACGTCCTTCCGATGGAGCACTGGTGGATGATGGGGGAGATGATGGGGCTGGACAAAATGGGAGGGCCGGCGGTGGGACCCTTCCCCCCGCCGGCCGCTCAGCCATCCCCGGAGCCACATGACCATCCGAGGCCCTAGAGCGAAGTCAGTTACTTCCCGATGTTCCAGAACTCGACTCGATTGCCCGTGAAGACTGGGATCGCCAACCAACCCCGCGCGGGGTCAACACCGATATCCGCGGGGGAGGCGACTCCGGTAATCAGCTTCTTGGTGCCCCCCGCGGTCGGGGTGAAGACCGTCGAGTCGGTCCAACTGGTGATCAGGGTCCGGCCATCGGGGAGGACTTCAATCCCGTCCTGACCGCCCGGCCCAGTTGCTACCGTGTCGACCTTGGCGACCCCGGGCTTCCACCCGGTAATGTGGGGCCCGCCGAAGGGCGCCAGCAGGAAGCGGGCGTTGGCCCGGTCCCAGGTGATCCCGTTGGGCCACTCGAGCCAATCGCCTTCCGCGACCACGGCGAGTTTCCTGCCCTTCAGGGCGAAGATCCGATCGGGGCCGGGATGGCTGGGCTGGCCCTTAGCGTCGAAGAGGACCCCGGTGTCGGTGATGTACAGGATACCGTCAGGTGCCGCGGCCACGTCGTTGAGGAACTTGGCCTGGTGCCCGGCCTCGACCGTGGCGACCAGCGCACCGGTGCGGCGGTTGAACCCGCGGACCGCATCGATGTCGGCCACCCAAAGCGTGTCCCCCACCAGCGCCATACCCTTCGGGGCGTTGAGCGTGACCCCACCCCGCCCGGCGGCGATGAAGCGCAGGCTATCCACGGAACCATCGGCCTTGAGTCGGCTGATGAATCCATTGTTGTCCTTGAGCGAAGGGTTGCCGTCGATGTTGGAGACGAACCAGACTCCCTGCTCCGCGTCCCAGAGGACCGACTCGGGCGTCTTGAAGCCTTCGATCGAGGAAATGCGAGTGGGCTCCGCCGGCGCCGGGGTGCTATCGGCTGCCGCCTTGGCGGGCGGCGGGGCTTCCTTGCGCCCGCAGCCTCCGAGCAGAACCGCGGAAAGAAGGAGTGCGTTGGTGAGTCGAAGTTCGTAGGTCAACGTGGCTCTCCGTTGTGGGGTCAGGGTATTCGATCCTGGTAGGCGTTCATCGCTTGAGATAAATCTCTCCGCCGCTCTCCCGAAATTCGGCGGCCTTCTGCGCCATCTCCGCGGCGTAGGCCCGGACGTCCTGCGTGATCCGCATGGAGCAGAACTTGGGGCCGCACATGGAGCAGAAGTGCGCGAACTTGGCCCCGTCCGCGGGCAGGGTCTCGTCGTGATAGGCCCGCGCCGTGACCGGATCCAGCGAGAGATTGAACTGGTCCTCCCAGCGAAACTCGAAGCGGGCCCGGGAGAGGGCATCGTCCCATTCGCGCGCCCGGGGATGCCCCTTGGCCAGATCGGCCGCATGGGCCGCGATCTTGTAGGCGATCACTCCCGCCTTCACGTCCTCCCGGTTCGGCAATCCCAGGTGCTCCTTGGGCGTCACATAACAGAGCATGGCGGTGCCGTACCAGCCGATCATGGCCGCCCCGATCGCGCTGGTGATGTGGTCGTACCCCGGAGCAATGTCCGTGGTCAGAGGGCCCAGCGTATAGAACGGGGCTTCGTCGCACCACGCCAGCTGCTTGTCCATGTTCTCCTGAATGAGGTGCATCGGGATGTGGCCGGGGCCCTCGTTCATGACCTGGACCCCGTACTCCCAAGCGATGCGGGTGAGCTCACCCTGGGTCTTGAGCTCGGCGAACTGGGCCTCGTCGTTGGCATCCGCGATCGACCCCGGGCGGAGGCCATCGCCCAGCGAGAAGGACACGTCGTACGCGGCCATGATCTCGCAGATCTCGCGGAAGCGGGTATAGAGAAAGCTTTCCTGGTGATGGGCGAGGCACCACTTCGCCATGATTGACCCGCCCCGAGAGACAATGCCGGTGACTCGATTGGCGGTGAGGGGGATATACGGCAACAGGACGCCGGCGTGCACCGTGAAATAGTCGACCCCCTGCTCCGCCTGCTCGATCAGGGTATCCCGATAGACCTCCCACGTGAGGTCCTCGGCGGCGCCACCGACGCGTTCCAGGGCCTGGTAGATCGGGACCGTGCCGATGGGAACGGGAGAGTTCCGGACGATCCACTGACGAGTCTCGTGGATCTGCTTCCCGGTCGAGAGGTCCATGACCGTGTCGGCGCCCCACAGAATCGCCCAGCGCAGCTTCTCGACCTCTTCCTCGATCGAGGAGGTGACGGCCGAGTTCCCGATGTTGGCGTTGATCTTCACCAGGAACCGCCGGCCGATGATCATCGGCTCCAATTCCGGGTGGTTGATGTTGGCTGGAATGATGGCCCGTCCACGCGCGACCTCGCTGCGCACGAACTCGGCCGGGACCCCTTCGCGCAGGGCCACGAACTCCATCTCGGGGGTGATTTCCCCCCGGCGGGCCAACGCCAGCTGGGTGATGGGGCCTAGCCCTCGGTAGGGTTGACGCCGGAGCGTCCGGGGAATCCGCTCCTCGCCATGGCGGGACGAAGGCCCGACCTCGCGGCACCGCTCCACCTTCCGTTCCAGAGTCCACGGCAGCCGCAGCGGGGGTAGACCCTGCCGCACGTCGTGACCGTCCGGGCCCCCGGAGTAATAGACCCGGAGCGGGGGCTCGCCGCCCGACAGGGCGATTTCCCGCACCGGGACCCGAATACCACGCGGCCCCTCCAGGTGCGCCAGTCGGGAGCCGGGAAACGCCGTTGTGAGAGAGGTGACGGGTGGCGGGGACGAGGCCCGGGCAGGGGCCCGGGTCGCGGGTTGGTCCAATCGAGTGGCCATCGCTGCATGCTCCTGACGTCGCGTCGCCGAAGACGGCCGGGCGTTCGGAGCCGGAGAGACCGCGCTCCCTTCGCCGGTATCAGCCGGATCAGGTTCCAAGGGTGACGTCTCAATCCCGGGTCGGCCGGGATGCCCCTGGCGGTTCTCTCAATGGTAACGGCGTGGGTTCGGTGGTCAACGCCCAAAGGCGCATCAATCCACGACACCGAAGTGTCGTACCGGGGGTGTTGCGGGGTCGAACCGGCCACACGGGTGATCCAGCGCACCGGCTGGACAAGGGCCCATGGCACAAGGCAGGAGGAGCGGCATGACGCTTGCTCATGTATCGGAGGGCACAGAGGCCAGCCGCCGTGCCTAGGCGGATTGGAAAACAGAACCTGAGGAGCGTTCATCTGCGCCGGAGTTTCGCATTGAGGGCGCGTGGGATGAGCGGCCGGCGGTGCGATCCATCGCCGGGGGGTGGGGGTGGGCCCGGCTCGGGGAGGAAGCGCAGGTAGTCGGATAGGCTGCCTCAGGAATACGCCCCCGCGACCGGTCAGCGCGGGGGCGTTTTTGCTGGGCGCAGGAGATACGGCGGTAGGAAGCCGTGGAGGACCGCGGGATGATGACCAGGACCGTTGTCTTAGCATTGGCCGGAACAGCCTCGCTGCTGTTTCGCACCGGGGAAGTAGCGCCCACCGCCCAACCGGTGAGTCGGGTGTCGTTCGTCGCGAGCCCAACGCTGCGGGACGTGGCCGTGGCGGTCTATGACTCCCAACGCCCGGTCATCTTTTACAATCCTGATCTGATGGGCAACTTCACTCCCGAGTTGCGCACCTTCTTCTTTGCCCACGAATACGGCCATCTTGCCTTTCACCATACCCGGGCGAGCGCCCTCGGATTGCGGCCCGCCGGACGGGACTCCCTACTCCAGTCGCGCGAACTCGAGGCCGACTGCTTCGCGGCGAGAGAATTGGCCCCCATCGACCGGGCGGCCGTAAACGCGGCGGCTCGCTTCTTCAGCCGCATGGGAAGCCGGCAGATGGACCACGAGCATCCGACCGGCGCCCAGCGCGCGGCCCGCATTCTCGCCTGCCTGCCCTGAATCGCGCGTCGCACCCCGAACCATCGCCGTCAGCCCGATAGTCGCAGGCCTCGCCACGGGGCATAGCGCCACCTGCCGAGAGTCCTACATTAGGGTATGGGGGTCCCGCTCCGTGCCCGCCTGCCCGTACTCTTGCTGGGCCTCGCCGCCGCTCCCGCGACCACGGCCGCTCAGGGCCTGCACCTGATACCCAACGTGTTGGAGATCTCGGTCGATACCCTGCCGGATGTGGCCATCGCGGCGGTGGATGATGCCGAGCCGACCATCTACTACAACCCGCGCCTGCTGAATCGCTACGGGCCGCGTCTCGCCGCGTTCTTCCTCGCTCACGAATACGGCCATCTTCAGTATCACCACACCCGGGCGGGCCTGGCCGGGATGAGCGACGGGGTCCGCGATTCTCTGTTGCAGGCCCAGGAGCTGGAGGCGGACTGTTACGCCGCCGCTCAACTGGGGGGGCGGGATCGGGAGGCAGTGGAGGCGGCGATCCGGTTCTTCACCCGCCTGGGGCCGTTCCGGTTCGATGCCTTCCACCCCACCGGTGCCCAGCGGGCCACCCGCATCCTGAGCTGCCTGCCCGACCAAGGGGCGAACGGCTGGCTACGGCCCACGGGGGAGACCGGAATCGAGAACGGCCCGGTCAGCGGCTACGCCGAACCGGTCCGGTTCACGGTGAGCACGGCCCCCCTGGGCGACGACGACATCGGGCGGGAAGCGAAGGTCTGGATCGATGGGAAGCTGGTGGGGCAGGTCTCCAACCTGCGCAGTCCGACGGCGCTCGAGGTCACCAGCGTGCCCGCCGGATTTCACAGCTATCGGCTGACCATGGATGTCTACGGGCTCGACGGCTTCATGCAGCTCATGCCGCACGGCACCGTGTCCGGCTCGGGGTACCTCTCGCTCACGGAGGGAGATCGCTTCCTGGTCCAGTGGGCCATGGGGAGCCCGCCCACCCTGGTCAAGGCGAAGCAGGTCGAGCCGTAGTTGGGGGGGATTGATCGACGCCGGTCTCCTCGAGCACCACGCGCTGGAAGCTGGAATTGCGCGCCGTTGCGGAGAAGGCCGTGACGATATCTGCGTCGAACTCGTGTCCCGCCTTTTCTTCCAGATAGGCCAACGCCATTTCCGAGTGCCACGCCTCCCGGTAGGGGCGGTTGGTACAGAGGGCATCGTACACGTCGCAGACGTGGACCAGCTTGCTCGCGTAATGACAATCCCGGGGGAACTTGAACGTGGGGTAGCCCCCGCCGTTCAACATGATATGGTGCTCGTAGGCCACGACCGCTGCGGTGTCCAGTCGTTTCTCGCGCTCCAGAATCATCTTGGCGCCGTCCACCGGGTGCCGGCGCATCAGCGCCCGCTCGGAGTCGGTAAAAGCCCCGGGTTTGGTGAGGATGTCCTTGGGAATCCGCACTTTGCCCAGATCATGGAGGAGGCCGGCGACCCCGAACTCGCGGACCTCCTTGGGGCCCAGACCAAGCTGCTCCGCCAGGGCCATGGCGAGTACCGAGACGTTGCTGGAATGGGTGGTCGTGTATTGGTCGAATTCCTTGAGCTGCAACAGCGGCAGCAGCATCTGGCTCTCGCTGTGCATGGCCAGCGAAAGGGACCGCACCACCGTTTCCGCCTCGAGGAGAGGCAGGGAATCGGCCCCTTCCACCTCTTCGTGGATCCAGGCGATCGCTTCGGCCTCCTCGCGCAGGCTGTAGGCGATGGTGGCGGTGGCGATCGTGACCGCGGTCTCGGTCTCCGCCCCACGGACGCCGATGGCCCCGAACCGGATACTGGGCCGCCCCATCTGTCGCGCTTCGGCGGTGTCGATCGACGCCTGGCTCAGGCGCTCGTGCACGTCGCTCAGGAACCCGTCGAAGTCCTCCCGCTGCACCGGGGGAACGAACTCGATACGCTGCACCCCGATCTTGGCCAGCTTGGTGCTCCAATCCCACTCCTTGAGCTCCCGAATCACCTGCCCCTTGTAGACCACTTCTCCGTCGATGAAGGAGACCTGGGCGTTGGCGTCCGTGGCGACCAGGTTGAGCAGCTGCTCGAACGACGCGTCAATGGCGCGTTCGCGAGCCGGATGGCCGCTCGAGTAGAGGGACATGCTCGCAAGCGCCTGCCCCATCGAAGTCAGAAACCGGAGCGGATCGCTCATGATGGGGGCGCCGGCGAAGGAGGCGACGTGACCGCAGTTCGGACATCGGGATCGGGGCTCCGCGACGCGATCTTGATGACCTCCGCCGCTGCGGGATGGTTGGCCCAACGACTGGCCAACACGGAGAGGATCGCGAGCAGCTCGGGTGACTTGGGCAGCAGCTTTCGGGGGCGGAACCACTGGCGTTTGGTCATGGCATGCTCCAGCAGCCAGTTTCGGGTGGCCACCGTCGGCACCTGGGCCAGCACTCGGATGGCGAGGGCCCGGAGCTCGGGATCCCGGGAGCGGTTGTTGATGAGGCTCACCAGCCTGGAGGCCGCCGATGACGGGCAGCGCTCCATGCCGGCACCCAGCGCCAGCCTGATGATCTGATCATCGTCGTCTGCGATACCGGAGAGGATGGCCTCCTCCCGCGTCTCGGGCACCTTGAGCATCAGTTTCAGCGCCTCGCGCCGGACCCGCGGATCCTCGTTTTCCGCGTAGGGCCGCGGGGAAAACTCCGGGGGCCAGGTCGGCAGGGCGGCCATGAGCGCCAGCAGGTTACGCTGCACGAACCACGGCGCCCCGGGTAGGCGCGCCTGCAGCAACGGGCCGACGTCATTCCCGAGCTGGGTCAGCCGGGTGAGCAGGCGCCGGCGGATGTGGCGCGACTCGGTGACCTCGAGGACGTCCAGCATCGGCTCCGCGGCGGCCAGACCCATGCGCTGGATGATCCGCTCCACGGCCTCCATGCCCCGTTGCTCGTCCATG
The DNA here is from genome assembly GCA_963704015.1 of uncultured Gemmatimonadales bacterium. Classification (GTDB taxonomy): domain Bacteria; phylum Gemmatimonadota; class Gemmatimonadetes; order Gemmatimonadales; family GWC2-71-9; genus DATIWD01. Next base: position 143,412 of record CAVPGI010000011.1, on the reverse strand, counting down.
AGGATCTGACGCAGACTGTCCGGGGTGGAGAGGTGGCGCCAAAATTCCTCGACGGTGGCCTCGAGCCCGGCCGCGTTGTCCAGAATCTCCAGCAGCTCGGCCAGCCGGCCGGTATCCACCATCTCGTCCACCGATCGCCAGATGGCTTCACCGGTTACTCCGGTCTCGAGGCCCATCTTGACCAGACGCGGAGCCTCCGACGGCCGTTCGGCGTCCGCCACCGCGGCCCCCTCGCTCCCGGACGACAACCGGTCAAGCAGACTGGTGTAACCGCCCGGATTAGGGTCCTGCAGCGTCCAGTTGGAGGCGAGGCGGCGCACCGTCTCGCGGAGCGCCGAGTCCGCGTCCTGCCGGCTGATGGGGGTGCCGGCCTCGGTGTGGACCGCGATCTTGGTCAACATCCTGAGCAGGGAGTGGGAGATCGTCTTCTGCGACGCCGCCGCCGCCGCCTGCACCAGCTCCAGCACCGCCCCCATCGGCATCGTCTGGGCCACTTCCGTGACCAGCTCCCGACGCTTGGCCAGGTCACCGCCGACTTCCAGGAGCTCCTTGAGCACCTCCGGCCGGAGTCCGGTCAGCAATGCGCTCAGCCGCTTCTGCAGCGCCTGTTGCTCCTGCCCTTCCCCCATCCGGAGCTCCCGGCCCAACTGCATCAGGTAGTCGACGATGACCTTGGCATAGCTGGTGTCCCGCCGGTGTTCGTTGATGGCCTGGGCCAAATCGCCCCCGTCCAACGAGGGGGCGAATTCCCCGCCCCGTTGGTCCAGCAGGGCGGCGGCGGCCAGCCCCAGCCATAGCTGGTTAGCCCGGCCGGTTTCCTTCTCCTCTTCCGCTTCCTCCTTGTCGAGCAGCTCCAGATTGTCGAATGCCAGGGGAAACAGCCGGATATGGGCCCAGCGCTCCAGCTCGTCCTTGGGGCGGATGCCCAGCGGTTGGTCCCCCCGTTTGCTCGCGGTCCCGATGGTGGCGAGGAGGTCCACCACTTCGTCTCCCCCGACGCCCTGGGAGAACTTGAGCGCCCCCAGCTGATGGCGGTGGAGCCGCTCCGCCAGCTCCCGAAGGACCGGATTGTCCGGATCGGTGGCCACGCCATCGATGATGAGCTGGTTGCGGGCGATGCCGATGGAGAGGGTCGGGCGCTCGACCAGGAGCGACGTCAGCCGGAGGACCACGGCCTCCACCGCAGACTGGAGCAACGGATGCCCGCGAGGGTAAGTCGTATTCTTGTGCAGCGCGATGGAAAACTGGACGAGAAAAACGGAGAGTTCGCGGGACAGGAACCGACGTTCGTCGGCGACCGAGGGGCGGGTCACGACGGGCGACACTCCGCGGCGAGGGCGATCAAGATCCTCCGCACCAAATGCAAGGGGCGACGATCTTAACCTACCAGATCGCCGCCCAGTGGCAAGGGGATCGGAGGGGTCAAACGGGCGTCCGGCCGCCTATTTTGCCCGGTCGATGTACTCCCCGCTCTCCGGATTGACCCGGATCCGTTCGCCGGTCTGCAGGAACTCGGGCACGTTGACCGTGACCCCGTTGTCGAGCTTGGCCGGCTTGGTGGAGGACGTCTTGGTCGCGGTCTTCATGACCGGCGCCGTTTCCACGATCTCCAGCACCAGCGCGTTGGGCAGCTGGATGCCAATGGGCCTTCCGTTGAAGAACTCGGCCTGGAGCTTCATGCCGGGGCTCATCCATTTGGCGGCGTCCCCCAGCGTCTCGGCGTCCAGCTCCAGCTGATCGAACGTCTCGGTATTCATGAAGTGATAGTCGTCCGCCGCGTGGTACAGGAACTCGAGCTCGTGGGTCTCCAGCGACGCGACATCCACCGAGTCGGTGGCCCGGAAGCGATGCTCGAAGGTGTTGCCGGTGCGAAGCTTCTTGAGCTTGGCCTGCACCATGGCCCGGAGATTCCCGGGCGTATGGTGGCGAAAGTCGACCACCCGGCACGGTTCCCCCTCGAAGAGGATCGACATGCCGCGGCGGATTTCAGTGGCGTTGATGGCCATGAGTACGGTCCCTGGGTGATTCGGCTGCGGCCGCCCAAGAGGACGGCCATTTTGAGCGGGGAGAATCTACCCGCGGGTCGCGAGGAATTGAAGCGGGGAGACTCGATTGCCGGAGGAGCCCGCAGCAGGGTATTCTGCTGGGGGATGTTCCGGCCTGGTCGCGTGCCTGAAGCGGCCATCGCCATAGTGCAAGGTCAGGCGGGAGATTGAACCACCCATGAAGCGAGTGCTGATCCTGGGCCTGCTGGCCCCACTGGTCTTGGCCCCTCGGGCCCGTGCCCAGGCCCTGCCCCAATTGACCAACGACACCACCTGGGAGGGGCGCCCCCTCAGCGCCTGGATCGAGGACCTCAAGGCCGAGGCCCCCTACAGCCGTCACCGAGCCGCCTACACCATCTCCTCTCTGGGCCCGCACGCCAAAGCGGCGGTCCCCGCCCTGATCGAAGCGCTCAAGGATCCGGCCCGCACAGTGCGCTATGCCGTTGCGTACGCCCTGGGCGAGATCGGGCCGGCCGCCGCCGACGCCATTCCCGCGTTGACCGACGCCGAGGATGACGTGGATGACGACGTGGCCTTCATGGCTAAGAAGGCGATCAAGAAGATTCAGGGTACCTCCACCCCTTAGACCTCCGGGGAGGCCCGCGCTGCCGACTCGGCGCTCTTTCATCACCACGCTGGCCGCCGGGGCGCTTGCGCCCGGCTTCCGACCCGATGCGTTCCGGCGACTCGCGCGCGCCGAAGCCGTCGCGGGCCGCGAACCCCCGAGTGCCATCGCCTCCGACGAGGCCTACTGGATCGAGATCCGGCGGGCTTTCGATCTCGACGGAACCCTGGTCAATCTGAACAACGGCGGGGTGAGCCCCACGCCCAGCCATGTGCTCGAGGCCATGATCCGCGACCTGCGGTTCAGCAACGAGCTGCCCGTGGAGCACATGTGGAAGGTGCTGGAGCCCAGGATCGAAAGCGTCCGCAGAGATCTGGCCAGGGAGTTCGGCTGCGACCCCGAGGAGATGGCCGTCACCCGAAATGCCTCGGAGGCCATGGAGATCCTGATCTTCGGTCTCGATCTCAACCCGGGCGACGAGATCGTGCTGACCAATCAGAACTACCCCAGGATGATCACCAGCTGGCAGCAGCGGGTGCACCGCGAGGGGGTCGTCCTCAAGCAGGTTTCCTTCAAGGTGCCTCCCCCTTCCCAGGACTACCTGGTCGAGCAGTTTCGCCAGGCCCTCACGCCCCGTACCCGGGTCATCGAGGTCACCCACATCACCAACCTCACCGGGCAGATTATGCCGGTCCGCGAGCTGGCGGCTCTGGCGCGGCCGCTGGGCATCGCGGTGTTGGTGGACGGCGCCCATGCCTTCGCCCACTTCCCCTTCACCCGCGACGAGCTGGGCTGCGATTACTACGGCACCAGCCTACACAAGTGGCTGCTGGCTCCGGTGGGGACCGGATTTCTCTATGTGAAGAAGGAAAGGCAGCGCGACCTCTGGCCCCTCATGGCCGCGCCCGCCGAAATGGTCGAGAACGTGCGGAAATACGAGGAGATCGGCACCCACCCGGCGGCCAATCACAACGCCATTGCCCTGGCGCTCGCGTTTCACCGCGGGATTGGCGGGGACCGAAAGATCGCCCGGCTGCGCTACCTTAGAGACCGCTGGGCCAAGCGACTCCAGAAGGAAAGCGATCGAGTCAAGATCCTGACTCAGTTGGACGGCCCCAACGCGGGAGGGATCGGACTGATCCATATCGACGGGATCGAGCCGGTCGCCCTCGCGCAGTGGCTCTGGGACCGGCACCACATCGTGGCGACGCCCATCGTCCATCCGGAATTCGACGGGCTCCGGGTCACCCCCAACGTGTACACCTCCCCCGACGAAGTGGATCTCCTGGGAGACAAGCTGCTCGAGGCCATCAAGCGGGGCGTCTAGAGCCCTCAGCCGAGCTGCCTCGTCTCTCCGTGCTGCAGGACCCAGAGACTTCCTTCCGGAAGCCCCGACGCCTGCCACGCCCGGCGGGTCCGCCCGGGAGGCTCGTCCATCGGTTCATCGGTCAGTTTGTAGGTGCCCCAGTGAATGGGGACCATGACGGGGGACCCGCCAGCACCGGAAACCAGCTCCCGGTAGGCCAGGACGGCCTCCTCCGGGTTCATGTGAACCGGTCGCATGAACCATCGAGGCTCGTACGCGCCCACGGGGAGCAAGACGAGATCGAATGGCCCGAAGTGCTTCCGGATCTCCGGGAATTCGGGATGGTATCCGGTATCGCCAGCGAAGAAGACCCGCCGCCCGCCCAGCCGGATTCCCCAACCACACCAGAGCGTCCGGTTGCGGTCTAACAGACCACGGGCGCTGAAATGCATGGCCGGCGTGGAACCGATCTCGACCGCACCCGCTCGATAGACGTCCCACCAGTCCAGCTCGATCGCCTCTCGGACACCCCAGCGCCTCAGCGATCCCGAGAGTCTCAACGGCGTCACCCAAGGCACCTGGGGCTGAAGCTCCGATAACCTCCGCACCGTCGCTTCATCGAGATGGTCATAATGGTTGTGGGAGAGGAGTACGAGGTCGAGTCTCGGCAGGGCCTCGAGCGCCAAGGGGGCTGGGACCCACCGCCTGGGTCCCAGGAACCGGAAGGGCGAAACACGATCGGCCCACACCGGGTCGGTCAGGATGGTCGCCTCGGCGGTCTGGATGAGCACCGTCGAATGGCCCAGCCAGGTCACGGCCAGCCCTGACCCGTTGGGGTCCCCCAGGCTGGGCTGGACTCGACGGAACAGGGATGGATCCGGGGCTGGAACCGGCCCCGTCCCCCGGATGAGTCGCTGGAGGCCCCATCGGAACAGGCCCGGGAGGCCCTGGATCTCGCCTCCCGGCCAAGGATTGAGGAACCGACCATCGGGCCCATGGTGGGGGCGTGGGGGATTGGTCACGGGGGCGGAATCTATCGCATCCCGGGAATGGCGAGGCTTGACTCCAGCCAGAATAATGTTATCATCCGGATGACCGGATGATAGGAGAGGGACCGCTGAGCACCAGCATCATCGATCGGATGACCGCCCTGGCGGACGCCACCCGCGGCCGTCTGTTGTTGGCGCTGGAACGGCGGGAGCTCACGGTGTCCGAGCTGTGCGCCACCCTGCAGCTTCCTCAATCAACCGTGAGCCGCCACCTCAAGGTCCTGGGTGACGAGGGATGGGTGGACTCCCGGGCCGATGGAGCCAGCAACTTCTACCGCATGGCCTCACCGCTCTCGGCGCCGGTCAGGCGCCTCTGGCAAGCGGTTCGGGACCAGATCGCCGAGCTGCCCGAGGCGGCCCAGGATACGGAACGGTTGCGGGCGGTGCTGGCCCGCCGGCCCACGCGATCACAGGAGTTCTTCTCCTCAGCCGCAGGCCAGTGGGACCGGGTTCGGACGGAGCTGTTCGGCGGCCGCACCGAGTTGTTGCCCTTGTTGGGCCTGGTCGAGCCGACCTGGACTGTGGGAGACCTGGGTTGTGGGACCGGTCAGTTGACGGCCACCCTCGCACCCCTGGTGAGGCGGGTGATCGCGGTCGACCAGTCGCCGGCCATGCTCAAGGCGGCCCGAGTCCGGCTCAATGGCCTGGCCCAGGTCGACCTGCGGCGGGGCGAGCTCGAGGCCCTCCCGATCGAGGATGGCTCCCTCGACGTGGCGATCATCGCTTTGGTGCTGCACTACGTGGAGGATCCGGCGGCCGTGGTGGCGGAGGCGGGCCGGGTGCTACGGCCGGGGGGTCGGCTCCTGCTGGTGGACATGATGCCGCACGAACGGTCTGAGTATCGCCAGACCATGGGGCATCTGTGGCAGGGGTTTGCGAAGGAGCAGGTGACAGGCTGGTTTGAGGAGGCGGGGCTGGTTCCGGGCCTGTATCAGGGCCTCGCGCCTGAGGCGACGTCCAAGGGCCCGATGTTGTTCATCTCCTCCGCACGCCGAGTAATGGGCGTAGGATGATGAGAGACCATCAAGAGGAAGGAGTGGGATCGTGAGCACCGTTGCCGCAATGACCCATCCGTTCACTGCCGCGCGCGAGGCGGCGCGCCAGCCGTTCAAGGTCAGGGATCTCTCGCTCGCCGAGCTGGGCCGGAAGGAGATCCGGCTGGCGGAGCAGGAGATGCCGGGCCTGATGGCGCTTCGGGCAGAGTACGCCGGGTCGCGACCGCTGGCGGGTGCGCGGATCATGGGGTCCCTGCACATGACCGTGCAGACGGCCGTGCTGATCGAGACCCTGGTCGAGCTGGGCGCCGAGGTCCGGTGGGCGTCCTGCAACATCTTCTCGACCCAGGATCAGGCCGCCGCCGCGGTCGTGGTGGGCCGCGAGGGTACCGCGGCGGATCCCAGAGGGGTGCCGGTCTTTGCCTGGAAAGGCGAGACGCTCGAGGAGTACTGGTGGTGCACCGAGCAGGCCCTCATGTGGCCGGATGGCTCCGGCCCCACGCTGCTGCTGGACGACGGTGGGGACGCGACCCTGCTGCTCCACAAGGGCGTCGAGTTCGAGCGCGCCGGCAAGGTGCCTGACTTCCGGCCGGAGGCCGACCCAGAGGAGTGGGGCGTGATTCTCGGCTTGCTCCGGGCCGAGCAGTCCGCGCGGCCGGGACGGTGGACGCGCGTGGCGGCGGCGGTACGAGGCGTTTCGGAGGAGACGACCACGGGGGTACATCGTCTCTACGACATGATGAAATCCGGGGCCCTGCTCTTCCCCGCGATCAACGTCAACGACTCGGTCACCAAGAGCAAGTTCGACAACATCTACGGATGCCGGCACTCGGTGATCGACGGGCTCAACCGGGCCACCGACGTGATGTTGGCCGGCAAGGTGGCGGTCGTCTGTGGTTACGGCGAAGTTGGCAAGGGGTGCGCTCAGGCCCTCCGCGGGCAGGGCGCCCGGGTGATCGTGGCGGAGATCGATCCGATCTGCGCGCTCCAGGCCGCCATGGAGGGTTTTCAGGTCACCACTCTGGACGACGTCGTGAGCACCGCGGACGTGTTCATCACCGCCACCGGTAACCGGGATATCATCACCGCAGGGCACATGGCCCGGATGAAGGACAAGGCCATCGTGGGAAACATCGGCCACTTCGACAATGAGATCGACATGGCCGGGCTCAAGAAGGTCAAGGGGATCCGGCGCGTCAACATCAAGCCGCAGTACGACGAGTGGGTCTTCCCGGATGGCCACAGCGTGCTGGTGCTGGCGGAGGGGCGCCTGCTCAATTTGGGTTGCGCCACTGGCCACCCGAGCTTCGTGATGTCCTCCAGCTTCACCAATCAGGTCATGGCGCAGATCGACCTGCACCTGAATGCCCTGGGCAAGCCGACGCTCTCCGGAACGCGGTACGGGGAGAAGAAGGTGTACGTGCTCCCCAAGAAGCTGGACGAGAAGGTGGCTCGGCTCCACCTGGACAAGCTGGGCGTGAAGCTCACCAAGCTGACCAAGGAGCAAGCCGACTACATCGGCGCGTCAGTGGACGGCCCCTACAAGCCCGACCACTATCGGTACTAGCCGAGCACTCCTCACGAGGACGGCTCGCGATACGAGAGTGATTCGTACCGCGAGCCGTTTTCATCCGATCCCGTGGTTATGCGGCGACCGGCTTCCAAGCCATGAGGGCCAGAGTATTTCCTTCCGTGTCGTCGAAGAAGGTCATCCAGAGCTCCCGATCGGCCATGCGGTGCACCCGGTGGGGCTGGTCCCGAAACGGTACCTTCCGCTCCTTGAGGGCCTTGTACGCGGCGCCGATGTCGGGCACCGTGAAGTAGAGTACCGACGAGGGATGGTCGAACTCGGCGGTTTCCGGTGGCCCCAGCATCAAGGACACGGTGCCGCATTGGAAGAAGGCCAGGTTCGGCGCGGCGAACATGAAACGGACACCCAACTGGTCCCGGTAGAACGCGACTGCCCGATCGAGATTCTTGACGTTGATACTGATCTGGCCAATCTCACTGAGCCCGAACGCGGTGGTGGCGGTGCCCGGCATGATGTCCTCCTTGAGACGTGCGCCCCGGTTGCGACGGCAGTCGAGAATAGTTAGCTTGGCTAAGTAATATGGCGCCGACCCCGAGTCGCGCAAGACCCCCCACCCTCGCACGTGTCCACGCGGAGGAGGAGGCCGCCGACCGCCTGCACAGTGCAGCCATCCACCTGCTGCGACGGCTCCGCCTGCAGGATGCGGTGAGCGGCATCAGCGGTCCCCGGCTCTCGGCCCTCTCCGTCATCGTGTTCGCTGGCCCCATCACCCTCGGCGCCCTGGCGGTGGCGGAGCAGGTCAAGGCGCCGACCATGACTCGACTGGTACAGGGGTTGGAAGGGGATGGGTTGGTGAGCCGCGCGGTGGACGCTGAGGACCGTCGAGTGGTGCGGGTCCGGGCCACGGAGAAGGGGCGCCGTCTCCTGCTCGAGGGGCGGGACCGGAGAGTACGTTCTCTGGCGGCGCGACTGGTCGGGCTGAGCTCGGGTGAGCTGGAGACCCTGAGCCGCGCCGCCCGCATCATCGAGCGGGTAATCGGCGGGGCGAACCCTACGCCGGCGCGGTAATCCACAAGCCCGGCTCGTCAGGCTTCCTCCGGGGCGCCTCCGGTCTTGGCCACCTGGCTTGCCTTGATCTTGCCGACGTCGAATTTCCGGGCCGCGGCGGTCATCTGCTCGATCGTAGCGTCGAACTCCGCGCGGGCCCCGCGCCGGAATCGGAGTGGGTTGATCCGAGCCACCACGAAGGCCTTGAGATAGGGACTGTCAAACCCCTTCTCCTTGAGCGCCGCCACCGCCTCTCCCACCGCCTCGTCGAGCTTCAAGAGGCGTTCGGCCCGCTTGCGCCTGCGATCGAGCGCCCGAGGCAGTTTGTCCTCGAGGAAGCTGTCGATCCGTTTGAGCACCGGATGATAGACGCCTCCCGCGAAGCGTCCGTTTTGCAGATAGCACAGCCCCAGCGTCAGTAGCGCGGGCTCCTCGAACTCGACCAGGAACTCCTGCTCGGGCCGGGGATCCAGCTCCGCCAAGCCCTCGGCCAGCCGGATGACCTCGAGGGCTCGTTCCCGGACGTTGTGGGCTTTCTCGGTGTTGAGCACCAGAATGCGGTGGGCCACCTGGGGATCCGGAATCACCAGCGCGACGATCGACCGGACGCCCAGGGCTCGAAGCGCGGCCAGGCGGTGATTGCCGTTGGGGGTCCAGTAGGTACTGTCGGGCGCGCGCACCGCGATCACGGGGTCGAGGAATCGGCCCAGCTGGTCGATCGCCTGAACCAGGCGCTTCACATGGGTCTCGGAGAGGTCGCGCTGATAGGGCGTGGGAGCGACCTGCTCGATCGGTAGGCCGGCCAGGATCTGCCAATGCGCTCCGAGCGGATCGCGATAGGTCGCGAGCACGCTCCCGCCCTCCCCCTCGATCTGCATGGCCAACTCGATCACCTCAGCGGGTGCGTGGCCGGTCGAGAGCTCTGCCGCCGTCAGGCCCCGAGCCTCGGGGGTCTTCTTCTTCCTGGGAGCGCGCTTGCCTGACTTGGCATTCATAGTCTCCCCGTCTCCGTCAGCGCTTGGCGCCGAACAGGTAGTCCACCGCCAGGTTCGCGAGGGCCCGGACTCCGGTGGGAAAGGCGGCTTCGTCGGCGAAGAAGAGAGGCGAATGATTGGGTGCGGCGGTGGCCGGATCGACGCCGTCCGGTGTCACCCCGAGGTTGAAGAACATCCCGGGCACCTTTTCTTCGTAGCGCGAGAAGTCCTCGCTCCAGGTGGCGGGCGGAATCTCGGTGACCCGCTCGGGTCCCGCCACGCGTTGGAGGGTGGGAAGCATCCGCTCGGTCAGCGCGGGATCGTTGACCGTCACCGGGTAACCCAAATCGATGGTAACCGTGGCCGTAGCCCCCGCGCTCTGGGCAATCATCTCCGCGGTCCGCTTGATCCGGGCGTTGATATCCGCTCGCATGGCGTCGTCGAGTGCCCGAATGGTGCCCTGCATCACCACGCTGTCCGGGATGATGTTGAACCGCACGCCACCCTGAATGACGCCGATGGTCACGATCGCCGGTGCGCGCACCAGATCCGCCTGCCGGCTGACGACGGTCTGCAGACCCAGCACGATCTGGGACGCCACTACAATCGGATCCACCCCCGCCCACGGCTTGGCCCCGTGGGTCTGCCGCCCGTGCACCACGATCAGGAGGTTATCGGCGCTCGCCATGAAGGGACCGGCGCGATACTGGAGAGTGCCGACCCGCATGGGGGTCACGTGGAGGCCGAAGATGGCATCAACCTTGGGGTCGTCGAGCGCCCCGGCCTCGATCATCGGTTTGGCACCGCCGTCGGGCGTCTGCTCTTCGGCGGGCTGAAAGAGAAACTTGACGCTCCCCGGAAGCTGGCCGCGTACCCCTGCCAGTACCTGGGCCACGCCGAGCAGCATGGCGACGTGGGTGTCGTGACCGCAGGCGTGCATCACCCCGACGTCCTGGTTGTTGTAGCGCGCGCGGACGGTGGAGGCGAAAGGGAGGCCGCTGGGCTCCGTCACCGGTAGGGCATCCATGTCCGCTCGTAGGGCGACCACCTTCCCGGGCTTGCCTCCCTTGAGCAGCCCCACGACCCCGTGTCCACCCACTTCGGTCCGGACCTCGAGACCGAGGGCGCGCAGCCGCTCCGCTACGAGGGCGGACGTGCGGACCTCCTGGCCGGAAAGCTCGGGATGCAGGTGGATGTCCCGCCGCCAGGCGACCACACTGTCCATCACCGCCTGGGTGCGGCGGTCGATGTCCTGACGAAGCGAGGCTGGCGGCGCGGCCTGGGCGAAGAGACCGGCCGGCAGCAGGGAGAGAGCAGCAATCCGAAGAGCGCTATGCATGCGCGAGTCGATGGTTGATGGTCGTAAGCAGAACGGCACCAGGGACCAGGCACCCGGTACCAGGTGCCCGGTGCCCTATCACGGCTTCTCCCCCACCAGTCGCGCCAGCCGTTCTTTCGCTTCCTTCACCTGTGGCTGGAGCTCAGGATCGGCGTCCTTCCAGAGCTTGATGAAACGCCCGTAGTAGTCGGCCGCCTTGTCCTTCTCGCCGCGCTCTTCGTAGAGCTCGCCCAATCGTTGATAATTGCGCGCGAGATCGTAAGCGTCGCTGTAGAATGTGAACAGATGCTTGGGGACTGTCACGGCACGCTGATACACGGCCAGGGCCGAATCCGTTTGCTTCGCCGCGTCGTAGGCAAGCCCCAGCTCGAACCTGGCCGGGTCAGGGCAGCCCAATTCCTCGCACCAGGCCCGGAATTCCGTGATGGCATCCGGGGCCCGCCCATCGGCGAGGGCGACCAGTCCCGCGGCGTAGTGCCGCCATGGATTGGCGCGCCGGATGGCCTCCGGCACATTGGCCTCATACTCCGCGAGCATTTGCTTGGCTGGCGCCGGCTGTCCGGCTAGCGCATAGGCGATCGCGAGCTCGGAGTAGGGCCGATCCAGGGGTGACAACTTGGCCAGCGGGTAGCGCTGCAGAGCCGCCTCTACGGGCTTGAGGGTTCCGCTCTTGTCGCGCCGGTAAATGGCGCCCAGGTCGGAGATCAAGGCGGCGTTGGCCACGTATGACCCTGCTTGGCCTCGCTTCTCGCTTACCGCTATCAGCTCCCGATAGGTCCGCTCGGCATTGGCCAACTGGCCGTGGATCATCTCGATCGAGGCCAAGCTATTCAAGGCATACGACTGGATGGCGGGCTCTGGGCGCCCGGCCGCGAGCCGGAAGAAGCGTTGCGCGCTGTCGTAGGCCTCCCGGCTGGTGGCCAGTTGACCCAACACAATCGGGAGGAAGGGGCTCTCCGGCGCCGCCTTCGCCAACCGGTCACCCGTCGTGGGGGCCTCGGCGCGCTTGCCCTGGAGCAGCTGGGCCTGGATCGCCTGGTTGTAGAAGGTGATCCCGGTCGGGTCGACCTCGACCGCGTGGAGCAGTAGCTGCTCCGCCTCGGCGTACTGACGCCTCGTGAGGAGGCCGCCGGCCAGGTTGTTGAGGGCCGTGGTTTGGTCGGGGCTGATCTGCAGCACCGCCCGGTAGGCCGCCATCGACTTGTCCAGGTCGTACTCCACGTTGTCGTAGTAAGAGGCGGCGGTCAGATAGCGCTCCACCTCGGGGAGGCGATCCCGGTGCTGGAACGCCTTGGTGTACGCCGCGACCGTCCTGGAGTAGTCCGCGCTGGAGTTGATGAACGCGACGCCGAGTTTGCGCCATGCCATCGCAAAGCCGGTGTCCAGCCCCACGGCCTGCTGCAGCAGAGAAATCCCTTGTTCGAAGTTGCCCGCGTCGGTGGCATGCGCTCCCTGGGTGTAGAGCCGCAACGCCTCCAGGGATCCGGTGGTGACCTGGTCCAGCGGCTCATTGCTCCTGATGCTCCGCAGTGATTCGCCGATCCGCTCCCGCATCCGCTTGGAGAGCCGGTCGATCGCAGCCAGGATCCCAGCGTCGTTTTCCGCCGTTTCCCGGAGCGCCACCAACTCGGCGCCGTCGGTCGGAGTGACCAGACGGGCGGTGAGCACCATCCCCTTCCCAATCGGACTGATCTCTCCTTCGACGATGGCCTTGGCGCCAGTCCGCAGGGCCACCTCCCGCGTGGCGGCCGCGTCGAGAGGCTTGGAGGGATCCCGCTCCATGCGCTGGAGCGCTTCTCCCACCGCCGCCGACGCCATCACGGAGACTACCGGTGACTGCGCCAGGTCGATGCGGAAGGCCTCGGTTACCGTTTGCCCCAGCGTGGAATCGGCGGTTCGGTTGGCGAAGTCGGCCACCAGCACCTTATCCCGCGCGCTCAGCTTGCCGGCAGCGACCAGCGTGCCCACTGGACCCAGACCCAGCAGGCGCATCACTGTGTACACCACGGTTCCAACGGCGAGGACGGAGAATGCGAGTACGCCACCACCGATCGCCTTCCGCCAGGTGAGCCAGCCCTGCAACCCGGCCGTGGCCGGCATCAAGCCGGTAGCATGGGCCGTGGCGCGCCGCCGTTCCGCTAGGCCGGTGATCACCATGATCGGCAGCCCGATCCCGAGCAGCCCCAGCGCAGCGAGCAGCACCCAGTCGGGGAGCCCGAGTTGAATGGTCAGGAAGAAGACCACGCCCAGCACCGCGACCGCCGCCAGCAGGAAGAGGCCGCCCACCCGGATGGGATGGCCATGCCACGGGTCGAGGGCAGGTGCCACACCCGTGATCGGCGCGGTCTGGGTGGGAGTGCTGCCGCCGCTGGGCGTGGCCAGGGGCTCGAGCTGGGCCAGCAGCTCGTCGGCGCTCTGCCACCGGTCGGCGGGGCGCTTGGCCAGACATTTCATGATCACATCAGACAGCACCGGCGAAACCGACGGACGATGCGCCGTAACCGGATCGGCGGCCTGGGTGACGTGTGCGGCGAGGACCTGCTGCGGGGTGATGCCGGTGAAGGGCGGTCGGCCGGTCAGCAGCTCATACCCCATCGCGCCCAGGGCGTAGAGATCGGCACGGTGATCGACGTGTGGATCGGCGGTGGCCTGCTCCGGCGCCATGTAGGCCGGCGTGCCGAGGGCCACGCCGGCGGTGGTCATGGTCTGGCGTCCCGTCGCCTCGCTCACCGCCTTGGCCACGCCGAAGTCGGTCACCAGCGCGTGGCGGCCGGTAAGCATCACGTTGTCGGGTTTGATGTCTCGGTGCACCACGCCGCGCGAGTGCGCGTGGGCCAGCGCGTCCGCCACCTCGGCAAGGATCCGCACCGCCTCGGGAACGGGAAGCTCGCCCTGACGGTGCGAGGCGGTCCCGGAGCGACTCGCCGTCGATGATAGGGCATGACGTAGTAGAGGAATCCCTCGGCTTCGCCGGAATCGAGCAAGGGCAGGATGTGCGGGTGCTGCAGCTGTGCCGCGATTTCGATCTCGCGCAGGAACCGCTCGCGGGCCCAGGGTCGCGGCCAGCTCGGGGCGCAGGACCTTGAGGGCCACCTTGCGGCGGTGCTTGAGGTCCTCCGCCAGGTAGACCGTCGCCATGCCCCCCGCGCCGACTTCGCGCAGGATGGCGTACCGGTCGGCGAGAGCGGCGACGAGCTGGGCCGGTGCGTCTGGCAGGGGAGTCCCCAACGGAAAGGATGGCAGAGTATAGGGCGGGCCAGGCGATGGGGCCAGGGTCCTACGTAGAGGTGGCCGTGCGCGGCCCTGCTATCGTTTCCGCTCTACCTCGGCCACCCAGATGTCGCTCTGCAGATCACCCAGCGTCAAATAGAGTCGATCGCCCGCGCTCAGAAAACCGAATCGGTGCCACTGGCGGGTCGGGTCGTCGAACCGAACCACCAGTTGCGAGGGGCCGCCGGAGACGGGCACGCGGCGAACCCCGGCGGAGTCTCCATTGGGCTTGAGGTAGTAAAGCGCCTTCGAGTCGGGACTCCAGGTGAATGTGCCGGAGACGCCGAACGTGAATGGGGCGGTGGGCAGGACTCGGAGCGAGTCACCCGCGGTGTTGGCGAGATAGGTGTTCTGGTCCAGTTGCAGGCATGCCACCATGCTCCCGTCGGGGGAGGCCAGCGCCACGAAGCACCCCGCCCGCCACCGCTTCGGTCTGCCCCAGGCACCAGTCGCATCCCGAGACACGACGCGGGACTCGATGGCTGTCGCCGAGGCGTAGTTGGCGGTGTAGTAGATGCTCCGGCCATCGGCCGACCACTGAGGCGCCCGGTCGTCGTCTGGCTCCGGAGCAATCGATACCGGCGTTCCTCCGGCGGATGGCATCACGAAGATCTGTCGCCGCCCCTGCACGAAGGAGTGGTAGGCGACGTCCTTGCCGTCCGGGGCAAAGTGGGGGAAGAACTTGTCGAGCGGCCCACTGGTGAGCTGCTCCGGCTCTCCGGGGCGATCCAGGGGTATGCGGTAGATGTCGGAATTGCCCCGCCGATTGGAGTCGAACACCAGCCAATGGCCGTCCCGGGAGACGTCGAAGTTCTCAATCACCTGAGTCCCGCTGGTCAACGGCGTCGCCGCGCCAATGGAGATCGCGCCGGACGCGGGCACAGGGAGGCTCCAGACGTTCGAGGTCTCGGTGAAGAGCGTATAGGCGATGCGGCTCCCGTCGCCCGACACCGCGATCGCCTGCGCGTTGAGGCCGGTCGTGAGCCGGGTGGGCAACCCCTGAGGTTGCCCGTCGCGTCCGAGCCGGATGGCATAGAGGTCCCGTCCCCCGTCCCGGTTCGAGATGAAGAGCAACGTCCCGTCGGGAGTCCAGGCGGGGCTCGAGTTCGCCGTGGTGTCGTCCGTGATCCGCACCGTCGCGTTGCCCGCCACGCCGCTGACCCGAATCTCGCTGGGAGCCAGATTCCCGAAGAAGGTGCCGTGGACGACCGCCGCCGGATTGCCGTAGACATAGGCGATCCACCTCCCATCGGGCGACCAGGCCATCGAGTGAATGTTCACGCCGGTCAGGAGCGCGCGGCTGGAGCCTCCGTCCACCGCCGCCACATACAGCGTCTCGCCCCGGCGGAATGCCACCTGGCGGCCGTCCGGAGACCAGGCGCTCGCGAACGTGTAAAGGGGACTCGGGTCGGGGGCCAGCAGCCGTGGCGTGCCGCCCAGCGCCGGGACCAGCTCGATGCCGCGCTGCGACCGGAACAGGAGCAACTTCCCATCGGGAGACCAAGCCGGGCCGATCTGGGGGCCGGGCAGATCGCGCGCGACGGGAATCGGCGTTCCCCCGTCGACCTGGCGGACGAAGACCCGCGGCTCGAGAGCGCCGGCGGCGTAGGCGAGGATCTTCCCGTCGGGCGAGAGCGAGGGCTGGATCTCGAGGCCGGGATCCAGGGTCGCCTGAATCCGCCGCCCGATCTGCATCGCGGGCACACCGGGGCGGTTGAGTCGCGACGCGAGCAGCACCAGGCCGATTACGCCGACCGCCACCCCGCCCAGAAAGAGCCAACGCACCGGCATCGTCGGCTTGCCACGGGGCACCGCGGGGATCCCGGCCGCGGTGTGTCCCCCGCTCGGGGTGGCCAGGGGCTCGAGCTGTGCCAGCAGCTGATCGGCCGACTGCCAGCGGTCGGCGGGGCGCTTCTCCAGGCAGCGCATGATGACGGCGGCCAGCGCGGGCGAAACGGTAGGACGAAGGGTTCCCAACGGTGTGGGCGCCTGGGTGACGTGGGCGGCGAGCACCTCCTGGGCCGAGCTGCCGGTAAATGGGGGGCGACCCGCGAGCAGCTCGTAGCCCAGGACACCGACGGCGTAGAGGTCGGCGCGGTGATCGACGTGGGGATCGGCCGACGCCTGTTCCGGCGCCATGTAGGCGGGCGTGCCGAGCGCCACACCCGCGGTGGTGAGTTGCTGGCGCCCGGTGGCCTCGCTCACCGCCTTGGCCACGCCGAAGTCGCTCAGCAGGGCATGCCGGCCCGAGAGCAGCACGTTGTCCGGCTTGATGTCCCGGTGGACCACGCCACGAGCGTGCGCGTAGGCCAGCGCGTCCACCACCTCGATGAGCAAGCGCACCGCTTCCTGGACCGGCAGCTCCCCCCCGCGAGCCAACCGTTCCCGAAGTGACTCGCCCTCGACGTAGGGCATGACGTAGTAGAGGAAACCGTCCGCCTCGCCGGAATCGAGCAGGGGCAGGATGTGCGGGTGCTGAAGCTGCGCGGCGATCTGGATTTCGCGGAAGAACCGGTCTCCGCCGAGCGTCGCGGCCAGCTCGGGACGGAGCACCTTGACCGCCACCTTCCGCTGGTGACGGAGGTCCTCGGCCAGAAAGACCATGGCCATGCCGCCGGTACCGATCTGGCGCTCGAGGGTGTAGCGGTCCGCGAGCGCGGCGGCGATGCGGGCAAGGAGGTCGGGCATACCTCGAGGAGCCGTGGATCGCGAGCGCTCAGCCAAAGCGCCCGCGATCGAGAGGTCGGTTTACTTGAACGACAACAGCTCTACCTCAAAGATCAACGTCTGGTTAGGGCCGATCGCGGGCGGGGATCCACGCTCGCCGTAGGCCAGGTCCGACGGAATCACGAACTCGTACTTGGCGCCGGTGTTCATCAGCTGCACCGCCTCCGCCCAACCCGGAATCACTCCGTTGAGGGGGAAGGTGGCGGGTTCGTTGCGCTTATACGAGCTGTCGAACTCGTCCCCGCTGATCGTGGTCCCGCGATAGTGGACGGTGACCACGCTGGCCTTGGCGGGGTGGGCGCCCGAGCCTTCCTTGAGGACCTTGTACTGGAGCCCGCTCGCCGTGGTCTTCACCCCCGGCTTGGACTTGTGCGCCGCCAGGAAATCCTCCCCGGCCTTCCGATTGGTCACGGCATCGGACGAATCCTTCTTCTGGCGCTTGGCCATCAGGTCCGCCTGGGTCGCCGACATGACCTCCTGCATTTCCGCGTCGGTCAATTGGGCCTTGGCCCCGGAGTTTCCGTCCTGAATGCCGGCGGTGATCTGGCTGGCGGACACCGTGAGCCCCTGGTCCTTCAGACCCTTTCCCATCTGGTACCCCAGGGTGTAGGCGAGCTTCTCGTCCTGCGTGGAAAGGGAGGACGAGGACTTGGACATGGCGCCCTTGCAGGACACCAGCCCGATACAAAGCAGGGCTGTGAGCAATCTCATGCAGGGATCTCCTGGAACCAGTGGCGAAGCGCGGGAGGTGACGCGGCCCCCAATATAGCCCCACGGCGCGGCTAACGCCCAACCCACGAACGAGCGCTGCAACGAGTAGGGAGAGGGGTTGGCATCGAAGGCGGTCTTCGAGTATATCTGCCCGGCACCCTCGCATCCCGAAGCGGGAGTCCGTCGCCATGCAGAGCCATATCTCGCTGCAACCGATGTCGCAGGACGACATCAAACGAGTCCGGTTCAAGGAGCGCTCGCAGCCCGGCCTTCCGCCCGAACTGCTGCAGGACATCGCCCGCCGCTTGCAGTTCATCTGCGTCATGATGATCGGCTACACGCTGCTGGGCCTGCTCATCAATTTCGGCGCGACGATCCATCATGGGTCCTGGCTGGCCGGCACCGCGGTACGGATCCTGGTCAGTCTCGCGGTATTGCTGGTGGTCCGACGAGCCCAGCTGTCCCCGGGCGCTCTGATCGACCTGGGCCTGGGTTATGAAGTCTTCATCGCGGTCACCATCGCCCTGACCAACGTGCCGAGCACTTGGGCCAGCGGCGCTCGCTCACCCCTGCTCTGGTCGACGGTTCACCTGCTGGTGGTGATCTACCCGGTGGTGGTTCCCAGCCTCACCGGCCGGGCCCTGGTCGCTGCTATTCTCTCGTCGGCCACGGTCCCGGCCGCCCTTGCGCTGTACATCCAGCTCGGCGTTGTCCCCCCACCTGGCACCGCCGCTTTCCTGCGCCTTCTAGCCCAAAGCGCCGTGGCGGTCGCTGTCGCGGTCGGGGTCTCGCGCTTGCTCTACCGCATGGGGGAGGAGCTGGGCAAGGCGAAGGCGATGGGCAGCTATCACCTCGGTGAGCGCCTGGGAGCCGGGGGCATGGGGGAGGTGTGGAGCGCGACGCACAAGTTCCTGGCCCGGCCCGCCGCGGTAAAACTGGTCCGCCGCGAGGAGCTGGGTGAGGGCGAGCCGCAGGCCGTCACCACCATCCTCCGGCGCTTCGAGCGCGAGGCCCAGGCCACCGCCTCGCTGCAGTCGCCACACACGATCAACGTATACGACTTCGGGATCTCGCGGGACGGGACTTTCTACTACGTGATGGAGCTGCTCGACGGTCTCGACCTGTCGTCCCTGGTACAGGGCCATGGTCCCCAATCCCCGGAACGCGTGGTCCACATTCTCCGTCAGGCCTGCCACTCCCTGTTCGAAGCGCACCAGCGCGGGCTGATCCATCGGGACATCAAGCCCGCCAACATCTTCCTCTGCCGCTACGCCACCGAGGTCGACTTCGTCAAGGTGCTCGACTTCGGACTGGTCAAGAACGTGGACACCTCACAGCGACCCGAGCTGCAGGTGACGCAGGCCGGGATGGTGGCGGGGACGCCGGGGTTCATGGCCCCGGAGACGGTCGCCGGCGTGGGCGGAGTGGACGGCCGGGCGGACTTGTATGCCCTGGGCTGCGTGGGCTACTGGCTGCTGAGCGGCAAGGAGGTCTTCGCCGGGCCGACCACCATGTCAGTGCTGATCGCCCACCTCAAGGAGCCCCCACCGGCGCTCTCCGCGCAGTGCTCACAGCCGATACCAGAGGGGCTCGAGCGGGTGATCTCGAGCTGTCTCGAGAAGGATCCCGCCAAGCGGCCGCAGACCGCCGGCGAGCTGTCTCGCCAACTCGGGGAGCTGGGACTCGAAGAGCGATGGACCGCGGAACGGGCGGCCGCCTGGTGGGCGGAGTATCGACCTGTCCCGGCAGCGGCCGGATCGGGTCGGACCTCCAGCGAAGCCCCGACGGAACGCCTCTTGACCCCGAGCGCATGAGTCGCTCTCCTGATGAGGTTCGCGCTCACCCCCGCGGCGAGAGCGGCCCGCTCTCCGTCGCCTCCCGGGCCGGGCGGCATCCGAGGATGCGCAACCGCGCCAGAATGCGCTCGAGGGGGCAGAATCCAGTCAGTGAAGACTGAATCAGGTTGACCCCGACAAAGGCGGTAAAGAGAAACCACCAGGGACTCACCCACCATCCCAACGCCAGCGAGGCCAGGACGAATCCGCCGGCGAAACGGCGAATGACCATCTCGTTACACATGCGACATCTCCATGCTAGAGGAAAGACCGCTGTACATGATCAACACCATCTTCAAGGCTTCACCCCTTCCCACCGCCGGCGCAGCTCCCAGTAGAGCAGCGGCACCACGACCATCGTGAGCAGGGTGGCCACCACCGCCCCGCTCATGAGCGCCACCGCCAGGCCCTGGAAGATCGGATCGAGCACCATCACCAGCCCCCCGACCACCACGGCGGCCGCCGTGAGCGCGATCGGGCCGAAAGCGCACGGTGCCCGCCTCGATCACCGCCTCGCGGAAGCGGGCGCCCGCGTTCCTCCGCCAGCTGGATGAAGTCCACCAGCAGGATGGAGTTCCGCACGATGATCCCGGCCAGGGCGATCATCCCGATCATCGAGGTGGCGGTGAAGAAGGCCCCGGTGAGGGCGTGACCCGGCAGGATGCCGATCAGCGTGAGTGGGATCGGCGCCATGATGACGAGCGGAATCGTGAACGACTCGAACCAGCCCACCACCAGCACGTAGATCAGCACCAGCACCGCGGCGAAGGCGAGCCCCAGGTCGCGGAACACCTCGATCGTGATCTGCCACTCGCCATCCCACTTGAGCGCCGTCTCGTCGAGCCGGTCGGGCTGGACCGCGTTGTAGCGTCCGATCGGGGCCCCGCCCACCCGCACCGTGTCGAGCGCGCCGGTTCATGGCGAGGATGGCGTAGACCGGAGACTCGATGCTGCCGGCCACGTCGCCGGTCACGTAGATCACCGGGCGGAGGTCCCGGCGATATCGGGCAGGCTCCCGGACCGTCGAATCGACCGTGACGAAGCGAGCCAGCGGCGTCGGGGGCCGGTCGCCGTGGCGATCGGCACGGTGAGCAGCGCCTCGGCCGACGACCGCCGCGTCCAGCGAGAGCCGGGGCACGATGGCCACCGGCTCGCGTGCCGTCGGCATGGCCGCCAGGCCGACCGGCGACGCCGGACTGCGGCCAGCGCAGACGGTGCGGCACGATCTGCTCCACGCTCGCCCCGGCTGCGGCGGCCCGGACCCGATCCACCCGGAGCGCGAGGCGCGGCTGCGGGCGCCTCCACGGTCCAGTCCACGTCCACCACGCCTGGGGTGGTCTCGAAGATCGTCTTGACTCGCTGAGCAGCCTCCAGCCGGGTGCTGTCCGAGCCGGCATAGACCTCGGCCACGAGGGTGGAGAGCACCGGCGGCCCGGGTGGGATCTCGGCGATCTTGGCGCTGGCCTGATACCGTCGGGCGAGCGAGTCGATCGCCGGACGCACCGCCACCGCGATCGCGTGGCTCTGGCGTCGCCGCTCCCCCTTGGGCACCAGGTTCACCTGCACGTCGGCCACGTTGGGGCCGCGGCGCAGGAAGTAGTGCCGGACCAGGCCGTTGAAGTTGAAGGGTGCCGCGGTCCCGGCGTACACCTCGGTCCCGCGAACCTCGGGCACCGTTCGCAGGTAGGCCGGCGACCTCGGCGCCCAGCGCGGCGCTGCTCTCGAGGGTGGTGCCCTCGGGCAGGTCGAGGATCACCTGGAACTCCGCTTGTTGTCGAAGGGGAGCATCTTCACCTGCACCACGCGGGCGGCGACCAGCCCCATCGAAAGCAGCAGCAGCGTCACCACGCCGCCATAGAAGCCGTACCGCCAGCGGGCGTGGCTCCATGAGCCGATTCATCACGCTGCGGTAGACCCGTGCGAACCGGCGCCCCTCGGCCTCGGGGCCCTCGCTCTTGCCCCGCAACGACATGCCCCCGCAACAGGCGGAGCGCGAGATACGGCGTGATGATGAACGCCACCGCCAGGGACGCCAGCATGGCGACCGAGGCCCCGACCGGGATCGGCCGCATGTAGGGACCCATCAGGCCGCTCACGAAGGCCATCGGCAGAATCGCCGCGATGACGGTGAAGGTCGCCAGGATGGTCGGATTGCCGACCTCGTCGACGCCCTCCACCGCCGCGGTTTCAGGATCCTTTCCTCCCAGCGCGAGATGTCGGTAGATGTTCTCCACCACGACGATGGCATCGTCCACCAGAATGCCGATGGAGAAGATCAGCGCGAAGAGGGTGATGCGATTGAGGGTGTAGCCGAGCGCGTAGTAGCTGAACAGCGTCAGCGCGAGCGTCACCGGGACCGCCACCAGCACCACGAGTGCCTCGCGCCACCCCAGGAAGAGCCCGATGAGCACGGTGACCGAGAGCGTGGCGAGGCCGAGGTGGAGGATCAGCTCGCTGGCTTTCTCCCGCGCGGTCTCCCCGTAGTTGCGGGTTTCGGTCAGCTGGATGTCCGGCGGCACCAGGCGGGCCCGGGCCTGCTCCACTCGCGCCAAGCACCGGCGCGCGCCACGAGGGTGGCGTTGGCCCCTTTGCGCTTGGCGACCGTAATGGTCACCGCGCTGGCCGGTTCCCCTTCCCGCCCGGTGTGCGTCACGTAGTCGGTGGGCTCGCCGAAGGCCTCCACGACCGAGGCGACGTCCCGCACGTAGACCGGGGTCCCGCCGCGAACGCTCGCTACCACACCCCCGACGTCGGCAGCGGTCGCCAGCGGCGCACCGACCTGAACCCGGTAGACCCGGTCGCCGGCGCTGAACTCGCCCGCCTCCAACCGGGCGTTGGTCCCTTGGAGCGCAAGCGCGACCTCGCCGGGAGTCACGCCGGCCCCGACCAGGCGAGCCGGGTTGAGGGTGACGCGCACCTGCTTGGGCTGCCCGCCGATCACACCGGTCTCCGCCACATCGGGAATCGTGCGGATCTCGTCGGCAAGATGGGTCGCCACCTGGCGGAGCTGATCGGAGCCGTATCGGGGCGAGGACAGCGTCAGGGTCAGGATCGGCACGTCATCGATCGAGTGCGGCTTGACCAGCGGCGGGAGCGCCCCGGCGGGGAGGCGATCCACGGAGGCCGCCAGCTTGGCATGGACCCGGGTGACGCTTCGCTCCTGATCCTCCCCGACCTTGAAGCGCACCGTGACCAGCGCATAGCCCTCGCCCGACATCGTGTACACGTGCTCGACGGCCGGGATCTCCCACATCCGCTGCTCGATCGGTGCGGGCGAGCAGGTTCTCGACCTCCTGCGGGGTCGCGCCCGGCAGCATCGCGATCACGTCGATCATCGGGACCGAGATCTGCGGCTCTTCCTCGCGCGGGGTGGCCACGATGGCGAGCACACCGGCCCCCAGCGCCGCCACGGCGATGAGCGGCGTCAACTTCATCCGCAGAAAGCGGCGTGCGACGCGGCCGGCCAGTCCCATCAGTCCACCCCTCCCGCGGTGGCGCCGATCAAGACGCGCTCCCCGGCCTGAAGGCCGGACAGCACTTCCACCTGCCCGGCACTCCGGCGTCCCAACCGCACCCAGCGCAGCTCGCTCCCTCGCTCCCCGACGACCCTGACGCCCGAGAGATCGCCTTCCGCAATGACCGCGGTCTCCGGAACCAGAATGGCGCGCCGCGTCCCTTGCGGCAGCAGCAGAACCGCGGCGCTGCCCGGGAGATAGCGGCGATCCCCGTTCTCCACGATCCCGTTGACGGTGTAGAGCGCACCGCCGGGCGCGGGTATGACGCCCTCCACGACGGCCTGTGCCGGACGATCTTCGATCGTGGCGTCCAACCTGGTCCCACGCCGCAGCCCCGTCACCGTCCCCGGTGAGACGCTGACCGTAACCCTGAGCCGGGAGGCGTCCTGCAGCTCGACCAGGGGAGCCCCCGGTGCGGCAAACGCGCCGGCATCCACGAACCGACGGGTCACTTCCCCGGCAAAGGGAGCCCTGATCTCAGCGTACGCGCTCACCGCCTCGACCTCGGCTCGCGCCGCCCTGGCGGTGCGCAGCCCCGCCTCGGCCTGGGCCAGACCGGTCTCCGCCGCGTCCAACTGGGCCTTGGTGGCCGCACTGTCGGCGTAGAGACCGCGGATCCGCTCCGCCTGCCTGAGGGCCTCCTGATGCTGGGCTTCCGCGGCGACGATGCCCGCCTCGACTTGCGCCCCTTTGGCCATGATTTCCCGGGAGTCGATCTTCCCGAGCAGCTGGCCCGCCTGGACCCGATCTCCCTCCTGCACCAGCACCGCGGTGACGGACCCCATGAGGCGGGTGCTGAGGACCGAGCGCTGATACGGCTCCGCAATCCCCGCCGCCTCGAGCACCGCCGGTACCAGGGTATCCCGCACCGTGAGGGTTGCCTCCGGCGGACCCTGCTCGACCGGTGGATTGGCCCTCGATTTCTCTCCGCCGCAGGCGGCCAGGACCACCAGGCCCAGCGTGGCGATGGGGATCACCTTGTGTCGCATCATTGACTCCGATCCCATGGCTGCATCACGATTCCAGATTCGAGAGCACGGACAGGTCGAGCCCGCCGGCGACCCGTCGGGCCCCGGCCGCGACGATCGCATCGTAGCGAGCGGCCGTGAGTTGGAGCCGGGACTGGGTCTCGGCCGCCGCAGCGTCGAAGAGCTCCACCACGCTGGCCAGGCCGCCTTCGTATTTCCTTCCCATGATCCGATGCGCTTCCTCACTCTGGCGGACGGCACGCTCCGCGATGTCCAATCGCGCCAGCGCGACCGCGAGCTGATCGGTCGCCTCCGCGAGCTCCACGGTTGCTCGGGCCTCCGCGGCCTCGGCCATCGCGGCGGCCTCCGCCCGGCGGCCTCCGGCCGCTACGATTTCGGCCCGCTCAGATGCCCCCGCGAACGGAGACCACGACACCATGAGCCCGACGGTCCATGAGTTCTGGCCCCCGAACGGCGTGGAGGGATCGTTCCAGTCGAGCCGGCCAAAGGAGTTGACGCGCGGGAGGTACAGGTAATGGGCCCGCTGCACGTCCCGACCGGCGGCCTCGAGCCCCAGCTGGGCCGCGCGCACGTCGCCCCGCCCCGCGACGGCCGCCGAGTCCTTCTCCATCGTCAACTGCCGAACCCGGTCGGCCGCAGGCAGGCTGTCGGGCACCTCCAGGCCACTATCCGCCGGCGCCCCAAGCAGCACCGCCAGCTGGCGCCGCGCGATGACGGCTTGGCTCCGAGCGGCGATGAGGTCCGATTCGATTTGGCCTGCCTTCACCTCGGCTAGAAGAACGTCGGAATGCGTCGCCATCCCGTTCCGCTCGAGGCTCTCCGCTTCCCGGACGTGGGCCTGAGCGGCCCGATAGGCCGCCTCGAGGGTGCTGGTCCGCTCCGCTGCGAGTGTGGTCCCGTAGTAGGCGCGGACCACGTCGAGCGCGGTCGCCTGATGGGTCCAGGCCTGGGCCGCCTCCGAGGCGTCCCGCGCTTTGGTCGCCGCACCGCGGCCGGCGTAGGCGTCGGCGTTGAGGAGGGGCAGCTCGAGCACCAGCCCCGCGGCCACGTTGCCGGAGGCCGGCGGGTAGTTGAGCCGCGCCGGATCGAAGGCCGCTTGGGTCACCGAGCGCTGCCGCAGGGTGAATCCGAACGCGTTGAGCGGGTCAGTCGTCCTGACATACCCACCTTCCAGTCGGATGGTGGGCAGAATCCCCTGCAGAGGGGCCAGGGCCTGGCCGGATTGGGTCTCGGTACGGCCGGCTGCGATGCGGTTGGCATAGGCCCCCTGGTCGGCGCGTTGCAGCGCCTCGGTGAGCGTGAGGCGATGGGCCTGGGCGAGCCCGGCGGCCGGCACCGCCGAAAGGATCGTGATGAGAAGGACCGGAATCGTACGGGGCATGGGCCTCTTGCTCGGGAGACTACATGACTATATAGTTATATAAGCATTATGTCAAGGCGACTCCGATCCCCGACTTGCTCTCCCCCGAGGCTCCCGGCACATTCTGCCGGTGCCGGTCGCTGTTGCACCCCGAACCCTAGGGCGCCCATGGTTCGCAAGCCCATGTCCCCGTTGCAGCTCCGCCTCGTCGCCGAACGCTTCAAGGCCCTGGCCGAGCCCTCCCGGCTGCAGATCCTCGGCGCGCTTCGGCGGGGCGAGCTCTCGGTGAGCGAAATCCTCAGTGAGACGGGCCTGGGCCAGGCCAATGTGTCCAAGCACCTGCAGACCTTGTTGGCGGCGGGGTATGTCGAACGTCGAAAGGCGGGGGTCAGTACCTACTATCGGCTGGCCGACGCCGATGTGTTCCGACTCTGCGAGCTTATGTGTGGCAGGCTGGAGCACGAGGCCTCGACCCGGCGCAAGCAGCTCGCCGGCGCATAACTGAGGGACTGGACACTGCGCTAGGCGGCGGGAGCCTCCAAGGCCCGCACCCAATTCCTGAGTCGCCAGCCTGAGGCCACGCCGTAGAGGCTGAATGCATTCCCCTCCCGTCCCTCGGGTCGACCGATGACCACAGTCCACGACATGGTGATTGGATTCTTCCCGCCGGACCGGCGGGCGGACCGCTTCGTCGTAGACTTGGCACGCCGGTTGGAGGAGTTCATCGAGGCGAGGGAGCTGGGGGATCGGCTGGACGGATTTCTGAGTCTGCTGCAATCGGCCCGCGAAGAACGCGGAAGCCACCTGGCCCTGGAGCTTCTCGAGGGAATGCCCGAGGTGCGGGAGCGCTTCCTCACGGCTCTTGCCTCGATACTGGTCGAGACCGACGCCACCAATCTGTTCGGCGTAGCGGGGCTGCCGAGTGACCGGGGGTTCTTCGCGGAAGCGGGAGACCGGCTCGCGCAGCACCTGCTTCCGGCTCCCCGGGACGATCGGGATCTCACCAAACTCCTCCGGCGCGCCTATGCCACCCAGGCGGAGGTCGACCTGCTGAGACGGTTACCCGAAGGATTGTTCGACCGGGAGGTGGCCCTGGTGACGCCGGCCGATCGACCGGAGCTCTGGGTGCCCATCCGCACCAGCTTTGCCGATGGCTTCCGGCTGCTTGCGGCGAGAATCCAAGCTCAGGGACTCGCGCGCAATCTCCGGTCCCGAGGGAGAGGCCAGCCGGTGAGCGGCTCCCCGTTCTTCCGAATCGCCGGGGTGAGCGAGTCCCTGGTCCGCAGCTGGCTGGCCGGCGAAGCGATCTCCGGAGCCGCGTGGCGCCGCGAGCAGGCGGAATGTCGCCTGGAGATGGCCGCGGTTCGCGAGCATCTGGAGACCAAGGGCGTCAACGTCGATATCGTCTTCGGTCTCGAGGTGCTCGAGCGCTGCCTGACCCGCATGGGCCTCATGGTGGAAATCATGGAGTCCCCGCAGGGGCCCCGCCGCTCGCAAGCCATCCACCGGTTCCTCTTCCGGCTGGCAACCTTCGTTCACCAGGACAAGAGCCTCCGCCATCTCGCCAGCACCAATCTCAGTCTGCACCACCGGAAGATCGTCGACCGCGCGAGCAAGACCGGGGAGCACTACATCGCCGCCGACCGGAAGGAGTACCGCCAGCTCCTGATCGCCGCCGCGGGTGGCGGGCTGCTCACCTCGGTGACGGCGGCGGTGAAAATGACCGTCGCCGGGGTTAGCCTCGCGCCCTTCCCTGAAGGACTGGCCTATGGGATGAACTACGCGGTGAGCTTCCTCCTGCTGCAGGCCTTCGGTCTCGTACTGGCCACCAAGCAGCCGGCCATGACCGCCGCGACCCTGGCCACCATTCTACGCGACCGAGAAGCCGATAAGCGGCTGGACGACATCGTGGAATTCACCATCCGGATCTGCCGCTCCCAGGTCGGAGCCGCGTTCGGGAACGTGCTGCTGGTCTCGATCGGCGCCTATGCCATCGACGGCCTCTGGCGCTGGCTCGGCGGCCATCCCTATCTGGCCGAGGCCGAGGCGCAGCACGTGTTCGAGACCCTGAGCCCGGTGAACAGCGGCACGGTGTTCTACGCGGCGCTGACCGGAGTCATTCTGTGGCTCGCGAGCATGTTCGGCGGCTGGCTGGACAACTGGTCGGTCTATAATCGTCTCCCACTGGCCATCGCGGAGCACTCGCTGGGGAAGCGCCTCGGCCGAGACCGGATGCAGCGGTGGGCTGAAACCATCAGCCATAACATCTCCGGTTGGGGGACCAACGTCTCCCTGGGCTTGATGCTCGGCATCACGCCGGCCCTGGGTCACTTTCTCGGGGTGCCTCTGGATGTCCGGCACGTAACACTCAGCACCGGTCTCCTCTCGCTCGCCAGTGCATCGCTGGGGTACCGGTTGCTCCTGGGAGGCTGGTTCTTCTGGGCGCTGGGAGGGATCGCCGTGATGTTTGTTCTCAACCTGGGGGTGAGCTTCTTCCTCTCGCTCTACAGCGCCATCCACGCCTACAATCTTCCGAGGGAGGAAGCCCGGGAGATGCTCCGGCGACTGGGCCGTCACTTCGTCCAATCACCGCTGGACTTCATCTTGCCGCCGAGCGCCGCCCCAGGGGGCGGAAACTCGGGCCCCAACCCCAGCGTAACCGTGTAAGAGGGCGGGGGGCACTACCTGGCCAGTTCCCCGACGGTTACATTGTTCGATTCTTAACGTCGCCCCCCGGTACCAGTTCTAATTGGCGTGCACCCCAACCCGGACCACTCGTCATGAAAGTGTTGGCCCTTGCGGTTTGCCTCGCCGTCTCCGGCTCCGTCGCCGGCCCGCTCCACGCCCAGGTCAACGACGATCTGGCCCTGACGCGGCAGGAGATCCAGACCAGGCGCCAGGAAATTGTGGCCATCAACCTCGGGTTGCCCGACAGCCTGGGAAATGTGTTCTGGCCCCAGTACCGTGAGTACCGCCAGGAGATGGCCCAGGGCGGAGATCGGATCCAGCAGCTGATCCTGGACTACGCCAAGAACTACCAGACGCTGACCGATGAGCAGGCCAAGCGGATGACGGATGAGTGGTTCGCGATTCAGAAGGACCAACTCGAAACCAGGAAGAAGTGGGTCGCCAGGTTCCAGAAGATCCTGCCGGCCAAGACGGTGACTCGCTTCGTGCAGATCGAGAACCGGCTGGATACCATCGTCTCGGCCGGACTGATGGAGCAGATTCCGCTCGTCAAGTAGTCTTTCCCAGCCAACCCACCGGTTGGCCACCAGAGCTTGTGAGAAAGGAGTTCCGTGTATGGGTCGGAAATGGTTGGTGGCTGCCGCAGCGCTGGCGTTGGTTCTCCCCTGTAGGGCGGAGGCCCAATGGGGCATGAAGATCGGTGGTGGCGTGGGGATCATTACCGGACCAACGGCCGATCGTCTTAGCGATGGCTGGAACGGGCAGCTGGGCGCCGTGATGAGAATCCCCAAGAAGCCCTTCGGCTTCTCCTTCGAGTTCAACAACTCGTGGTCGAGCTTCGATAACCTCCAGAGCAACCTTGGGGCAGCCACGGGCGGGCATCAGAACCTCTGGTCGTTGACCCTGAACGCGATGCTGATGCCGGTGCGCAAGACCCACTACAGAGGGTTGAACTGGTACCTCATGGCCGGCGGCGGATTCTACAGCCGCTATCTCTCCATCGACGGGGGGTCGGTCACGGTCCCCTGCTACCCGTATTACTGGTGGATTCCCTGCACCGGAAACGTCACGCTGGCCTCGCGAACCGACAATGGGTTCGGAATCAACGGCGGTGGCGCGATCGGTTACAACTACGGGCAGGGGATGTTCTACATCGAGTCCCGATACCACTACGCTTGGCTCTATCAGCGCGACGGCCAAGTGGTGCCCATCGTCTTCGGGTTCCGGCTCGGCTTCTAAGCGGGCTCATAGGAACCGAGGCTATAACGGCCCGTCCATCGCGGACGGGCCGTTTCGTTTTCCGACATGCCCACCGGCATCATCATTGCCATTACACCCGATGGGAACCCATAAGGGTCTTGGGCTAGGAAGCCTAATACTCTGCGGCTAGTGAGGTTGGCTCATCGTTGGCGGCTTCATGTTTCAGAGTGAAACCGCCGCCACGGGAGGCCGCCAAAGCCGCCCTTGCAGGATGAGAGGCCGCCGTTGGGACGGAGCGGCCGAGGAGCGTCGTGGACTCGATCAAGGTGGGTAGTAACGTCGAGCAGGAAACGGCGCCTGAACCCGAGCTGGAGGCCTCGGGGCCCGGCGAGCGTCCCGGTCCTGTGACGTTGCTCACCGTCGTCTACTCGCTTGTCTATCTGATCTGGGAGCGAGCCGGGTGGGGTTCCTCCAGCCTGCGTGACCTGGTCGGCAACGTCGCCTTCATGCCGCTCAACCTGGGCGTGGTGGTGCTCAACGCTCTGGCCTCCCGACACCGGAGCCTCGCCCCCAGCATTCGCCAGGCTCTGCGCCTGCTGGCGGCCGGCTCCCTGATGGTGTTGATCGGCAATAGCATCTCGGCTTACTACGTGGCGGTCCTCCGAACCAATCCGCCCGTCACTTGGGCCGACCCGTTCTATCTCTCCGACAGTCTCATCCTCCTGGTCGCCCTGCTCTCGTTCCCGCTCGCCACCCGCACCCGGCTGGAGCGGTGGAAATTCGTGATGGACGCCGCGATGGTCCTGATCGGCGGTGGGGTCGCCATCTGGTACTTCACGGTCCGCCCGACGGCGGCCTCCTCCGACAACGGCATCGTGGTCACCGTGCTGGCCTTCGCGTATCCGTTGGTCAGCCTCCTGGTGCTGCTGGGGATCGTCACGGTGCTGCTGCGCGGACCGCTGGACGGGAACCGCCTGGCCTTCCGGCTCCTGGTGGGCGGAGTGCTGGTGAGCGTCATCGCCGATCTCAGCTTCGACCTGGAGCTGATGGAAACGGGGACTCGGAGCGCGGCCTGGACCGACGCGGTGTACCTGCTGTCGTATGTGCTGATGATCGCGAGTGCGGAGGTCTTCTACCGGACTCCGGTGCCTCAGGCGGCGCCGACGGCACACCGGAAGACGCGGCTCCAACCGCTCAGTCCCCTGCCCTACCTGGCGGTGGCCACCACCTACGCGCTCCTGCTGGCCACGGTCCTCCAGCCCTGGGTCGATCCGGTCAGCGGTATCGCGATCGGAGCGATCCTGATCACGGTGCTGGTGGTGGTACGACAGGTTCTCGCCGTTCGCGAAAACGTGCGACTCCTGGCGGAGAACGCCGCCCGCCAGAACGAGGCCCGATTCCGCTCCCTGGTGCAGCACTCCTCGGACGTCATCCTGGTCATTCGTCTCGACGGCACCGTCCGCTTCGTCAGCCCCTCCGCGTCCCGCGTGCTGCGCTACGATCCGGCCGGGCTTTTGGGGCGGTCCCTGGTCAGCCTGATCCATGCGGAAGACCGCGACCGAGCCTCAGACTTCCTCCGCGAGACGGCCCGCACGCCCGGCGTCTCAGCGCCGGTCGAGTGGCGGTTCTGCCAACCGGACGGCTCGTCGCTGAACGCGGAGACCATCGCGACCAATCTCCTCGACGACCCGTCGGTCCGCGGCATCGTTCTCAACACCCGTGACGTGAGCGAGCGGAAGCGGCTCGAGGATCAGCTGACCCATCAGGCCTTCCATGACCCGCTCACCGGCCTGGCCAACCGGGCGCTGTTCCGCGACCGGGTGAGCCACGCGCTGGCGCTGGCCCGGCGGCAAGGGCACTCCATCAGCGTCCTGTTCCTGGACCTGGACGACTTCAAGAAGGTGAACGACAGCCTGGGTCATGCCGAGGGAGACCGGTTGCTGATCGCCGCGGCGGAGCGGTTCAACACTTGTGCGCGGGCGGCGGACACCATTGCACGGCTGGGCGGCGACGAATTCGCCATCCTGATCGAGGATCTGGCTGGGCAGGAGGGGCACGGGGGCCTGGTGGAGCGGTTGTCCGAGGCTATGCGCCGTCCCTTCATGCTGGGGGGCAATGAGGTCCAGGTCAACGCCAGCATCGGGATCGCCACCGCGGCGGGGGACGAGACGGCCGACGACCTGCTCCGCAACGCGGACGTCGCGATGTACAGCGCCAAGCGCAAGGGCAAGGGTCGTTCGGAGACGTATCAGGCCCACATGTACGCCGATATCCGCGCGCGCCTGGAGATGGAGGCCGCACTCCGGACTGCCATCGAGCGCGATTCCCTGCTGCTGCATTTCCAGCCGATCGTGGGGCTCCGGACCGGGGAGATCCAGGGCGTCGAGGCGCTGCTCCGCTGGGAGCATCCGCGCTACGGCCGCCTGCTGCCCCAGCACTTCATCCCGCTGGCGGAGGAGACCGGCCTGATCGTCCGGCTGGGCGGTTGGGTCCTGCGGGAGGCCTGCCGGCGGATCCAGCATTGGCGCGCCACCAATCCGCTGGTCCCGCTGGCGGTCTCGGTCAACATTTCGGGGCGCCAGCTGCAGGAGCTGGGCATCGTCGAGGAGACTCGGGCCGCGCTCCTGGAGACCGGTGTAGCTCCCGACGCGGTCATCCTGGAGATCACCGAGAGCGTGCTGATGCAGCAGACCGAGTTCGTCCTCGAGCGCCTGCGGCAGCTCAAGGCGCTTGGCGTGCGGCTGGCGATCGACGACTTCGGGACCGGCTACTCCTCGCTCAGCTACCTGCGCCGGTTCCCGATCGACATTCTCAAGATCGCCAAGCCGTTCGTGGACGACGTGGGCGCCGGCGTGGAAAAAGCCGCGCTGGCTCGCGCGATCATTGGTCTGGGCGACACGCTCAAGCTGCGGACTATCGCGGAAGGGATCGAGACTACGGAACAGCGCGCCGCCCTGGTAGCGTTGGGCTGCGACCTGGGTCAGGGGCACTACTTCTCCCCGGCCCTCCCGCCTGAAGGGGTGGATCGCCTGCTGGCCTCGCCGATGGCGCACGCGCGCGAGGACCACCCCGGCAGCACCGGGCAGATCATCGTGCCCGCGCCGGCCGCCTAGCGCCTCGTTCTCTCCTCACTCTCAGAAGTGAAGACGCCCTTGCCGGAAGCGGCGAGGGCGCGAATACTGTTTCGTTCGGGGGTGCGGAGTGGCCAGGGGCGGAATCGAACCGTCGACACGCGGATTTTCAGTCCGCTGCTCTACCAACTGAGCTACCTGGCCGTGAGGCGCGGGAATATAGAAAAGGCGGACAGGGCGGACAAGGCGGAGAAAACTAAGGCGGACAAGACGGTCAGGGCGGTGAGGGCGGTCAGGACCAATAATCTGCTAATCTGCGTAATCTGTGCAATCTGTGGACAGACAAGACGGACAGGGCGGACGCTATGGGCACCCACACACCGCACGGAACCGAGGCGTAGCCCGCAACGTTAGCCTGGTACCAAGGCGACATGAGGTCTCCATGAGAACCGTTCCACTGCTGGCAGCGTCGGTGGTCCTCGCGGGCGCGGGAGCCTTCGGCCTCGAGGCGAGCGCCCGTCAAGGCGAGGGCGCCCTGCTCAACCCCCGGCCCCGCTGGACCCTGGTGAATCCGATCGCCGGCGCCCGCCGCCCCGCCCCCGCCTGGAAGAACCAGAGCTGGCTCAACACCGACCACCCCATCACCCTGGAGTCGCTGCGGGGCCGGGTGGTACTGCTCAACTTCTGGGTCTTCACCTGCTACAACTGCACCAACACGGTCCCCTCCCTGGTGGATTTCGACCGGAAGTACCGGGACCAGGGGCTGACCATCATCGGTATCCACACGCCGGAATTCCCGCCCTACTCGGGCGAGCATGACAAGAAGAAGCTCGCGCGGGCGCTGGAACAGTACG
Organism: uncultured Gemmatimonadales bacterium; assembly: GCA_963704015.1. Lineage (GTDB taxonomy): Bacteria > Gemmatimonadota > Gemmatimonadetes > Gemmatimonadales > GWC2-71-9 > DATIWD01. Next base: position 110,341 of record CAVPGI010000011.1, on the reverse strand, counting down.
GCATCACCTACCCCAACGCGCAGGACAACGACGACGCGACCTGGAACCTCTACGGGATCCGCTACTGGCCCAGCTTCGTGCTGATCGATGCCAAGGGAGAGATCCGCCACTACGGCTACGGGGAGTTCCACCTGAACGACGAGATCTACCAGAAGTGGGACGGGTGGATCCAGGAGTTGCTGGGGGAAGCGGGGAAGGGAAGGTGAACGGGGAACGGGGGAACGGAAAAGCGGTGAACGGGGAACAGGGAACGGGGAACGGGAGGACGCGGTGGCAGGGGATCCTCACGGGTGCCTGTCTGGCGGCCGCGATGGCCTGCGCTCAGCAAACCCCGCTGGTCTCGGTGCGGGTCGACCAAACGGCCGCCGGCCACCATCTGACCCTGGTGCCGGCCAAGGGAGCCCGTATCAACGCCCGGGTCAGACCAGCGCTGGAGCAGTCCGATGGCAGGGTCCTGTATTTCGACGCTCCACAACTCCCCGCCGATTCCGGCTACTACACCATCGAGCCATACCTCGACCTTTCCGACCCCGATCCTCCCCGCGGTCTGGTGCGCGTCGGCGTCTGCCCGGCTGGGGAGCGAGTCTGTCGGGTGGTGGTCCTGACGCTCTGAGGCATCCCACCGCCTTCCTCTCGCTCGTCGCCCCGCACATATTCTTCCCCCGTGCCTGGCATCAATCGCCGGGCCGATCCTGATCACCGACCGCCATTCGTCAACGGAGCGCGACCATGCCCCTCGCCCGCCTCACTTTTCACGGCGCGGCGGGCCAGGTCACCGGCTCCATGCATCTTCTGGAGGCCGCCGGCGCCCAGCTCCTGCTCGACGCCGGGCTGTTTCAGGGGCGGCGGGCGCCAGCGCACGCGCTCAATGCCAATCTGCCGATTGATCCGCGCCGGATCGACGCGGTGATTCTGAGTCACGCCCACATCGACCACTCCGGTCGCCTGCCGCTCCTGGTGAGTCGCGGATTTCACGGAGCGATCTACGCCACGGCCGCCACGCGCGACTTGTGCGCTCCCATGCTGGCGGACTCCGCCAACATCATGCAACGGGATGTGGAGCACCTACGCCGCTTGGGGAAGGTCGGTCCGGAGAGCGAGCCTCTCTACTCGCTGGCGGACGCGGTGGCGGTGCAGGACCTGATGGTGGGACTGCCCTATCGCCGCCCGCATCACGTCCGCAAACACCTGGCCTTCGAGTTCACCGAGGCCGGGCACATCCTGGGCTCGGCCAGCGTCGACTTGCGACTGACCGAGGGCGGCGGCCACCGTCTGGTCTTTTCCGGAGACATCGGCCGCACCGGATTGGCGATCGTACGCGACCCCGATCCGCCTGCCGGTCCCATCGACACCCTCATCGTCGAGTCCACTTATGGGGATCGCTCCCACGAATCGGTGGCCGAGGCGGAGGAGCGTTTGGGTGAGATCGTCCGGCGCGTGGCGGGCCGCGGCGGGAAAGTTCTGGTGCCCGCCTTTGCGGTCGGAAGGACCCAGGAGCTGGTCTACACCCTCCACCAGCTCCACCGGGCCGGCAAGATCCCGGGCATCCCGATCTACGTCGACAGCCCGTTGGCGGTAGACGCTACCCAGATCTTCCGGCTGCATCCCGAGGTTTTCGATCAACGCGAACAGCTGGTCTCGGAGGGGTCCAAGCTCTTCGACTTCCCGCTGCTCACCTATGTCCGGGAGGTGGACGATTCCAAGGCGGTGACCCAGTCTCCCGGTCCCGCGGTCGTCATCGCCGCCTCCGGTATGGTGGAATCGGGCCGCATCCTCCACCACCTGGCGCAGGGCATCGGGGACCACCGTAACCTGATCCTCTTCGTGGGGTTCCAAGCCGAGCACACCCTGGGGCGGCGGATTCAGGAAGGCCAAACGACGGTGAAGATCTTCGGCCAGGAGTTCACCCGGCGCGCGGAGGTCGAGACCATCGGCGGCTACTCGGCACACGCCGATAAGGACGAGCTCCGCGCCTGGGTGCGCCGCCTGGGGGGGCCCATCCGGCGGGCCTTCGTGGTCCACGGGGAGCCCACCGCCGCGGAGGCCATGGCTTCGCTGCTGCGCCAGGAGGGCGTACGCCAGGCGGTCATCCCTCGCCAGGGCGAGAGCTTCGAGCTACCGCTCGGCTGAGTCGCTGGGGGGCGTGGAATCCGCGGTCGCGGCCGGCTCGGCCTCGCCCGACGCGGCAGGGGGCGAGGAATCTGCCGCCGGCTCGACCGTCTGCGCTGCCGTATCAGCGGCTTCCTCCACTTCCCGCGGCACCTCGATCTGCTCGCCCTGCATTCTGCGCAGGATGAGCTCCTGCCGCCAACGCATGCGCGCGGGACGGTGGCCGGGATTGGACCGCAACGGAAAGGGCAGCGAGCCGCTGATAGCCGCGGCCTGTTCCCGAGAGAGATCCTGAGCCGAACGCGCGAAGTACTTGCGACTCGCCGCCTCCACGCCCCAGACCCCGTCTCCCAACTCCACCACGTTCAGGTACAGCTCGAGAATGCGCTGCTTTCCGAGCGCGGCCTCCAGCCGGTACGCGCTGACGGCCTCCTTGACCTTCCTGAGGGGATTGCGCGACGGGGAGAGGTAGAGATTCTTGGCCAGCTGCTGGGTGATGGTGCTGGCGCCCCGAATCGCGGCTCGACGGGCCCAGACGTGCGGCAACAGGCGGATCAGCTCCCCCAAGTCCCTCGAGGACGTCCAATGGAAGTCGGCGCGACTATAGCCCAGCGCCTGCAGGAGCGCGGAGTAGTCGATACCGCCGTGGTCTTTGAAATTCTGGTCTTCCCCCACCATCACCGCTTGCGCGACGGCCGGGGCGATCGAATCGAGCGGAACCGGCCGGTAGAGACGATGCCCGCCCCGCATCCGCATGAAGGCGGTTTCCGCCGGCCAGTGGGACCGATACCACGATGGGGGTGGCCAGACCGCCACCAGCCAGAGGCAGAAGAAACCCGCTGCCAGAGCGGCTATCCGCTTCCACCGCGCCGGGCTGGAGCGTCCGGAGTGCGGGTCGCTTGACTGGATAGGCTAGTTGAGAGGGGTCAACGTGAAGCGCGCCTCCTGGCGCGCGGGCACCGCCTGACCCACGGTCAGCACGGTGATCGTGAGGTCATTGGTCTCCTGGCCCTCGAGGCCAACGATCTGTCCGCCGTTGTTCAGGTGATAGAGCAACGAGGCGCGCCCGGTCCCGCTGAGCGTCATGTCCTGGCCGAACTGCTGTCCCTGTCCGGCGAAGGACGATTGGCGGGAGCATTCGACCCGCAGGGCCTGCGCCGCCCGGAAGGTCTCGTAGTTGCCAGCCCGGCAGCTCAGCGCGGCGCGCTCAGTGGCCGCCACGGAGCTGGTTCGGATGGGGCCCGAGCTCGAGTCGCTCCAACTCGTGCCAGGCTTGGGGCCGCCGTCGGGTACGGTCGGAAAGAGCAGCGGCAGCTGTCCCCTGAGCTGATCGGCGAACAGCGAGGAGCCCGAGGCCTGGATATCGGTGATGCGGCCGTTGGGAGACAACCGACCGGTCCATCGGACGCCGACCGTGCTGTCGAGCAGGGCCCGGGGGAGCACGGCGTCATCGTCGGGGCGGATCGAGTCCACCGCGATTTCGACCCCCGATCCGGCGTCACCCGGGGTGACCGTCACCTTGAGAAAAGTGGTACGGCCGACCGTCTGCGTCTGCCCTTCACCACCCGGCATCTCCACCACCAGGCTGTCCCGCCGGTAATAGGCGTAGTACCTGGTGCTGGGGGAGCGGGTACCGGGAGGGGTCGCGGTGGCGGAGGGACCCGGAGCCGCCCCGCCGGGCGTGGGTCCTGGGGCCGGTGTAGGCGCGGGCGTAGGTCCCGTAGTCCGGCCGGTTGAACCGGAGGCGCAGGCCAGACCAAGGAGGGTGACCGCCAGACGAACGGCGGGGAGTCGCATCAAGAGAGGAGAGAGGGCGAGTCGGAACTCAGGGGTGCGAAGGATGGAGAGTCGTCTTGGTCTTCCCGAACACGGCCACGATTTCCTTGTCGTCGCTGGTGACCTTGAGCAACCGCCAGCCTCGCTTGGTCATGTCGTTCCGCCACCCGATCAATTTGTCCCAGTCTCCCGCGACCGTGCGGAAGACCCGGAGGTCCGCGACGTTTTCCCACTCATCGGGATACGGTTTGGAGGGTCCGAAGGGAGTGCTGGCCATGAGTCCCCAGTTTCCTCTAACAACCGACCCCTGTCCCAAGGGGTCGGAAAGACCGGACGGCGCCGGACAGGGTCGTAAGCCGAGTCCTGTTCGCCCACGAGGGGCGGATGGTCATCTGTCTAGGACGGCCGTCGCCGGCCGTCTCAAGCGGCCTACCCGCGGCGCACCGTTGCCGGTGTGGTCGGTGTGGGTCACACCTCGCCGCCTATTTGGCCTTGCTCCGGCTGGGGGTTGCCGTGCCACCGCTGTTACCAGCAGCGCGGTGGGCTCTTACCCCACCGTTTCACCCTTACCCCCCTTGCGAGGGGCGGTCTGTTCTCTGTGGCCCTTCCGTCGCCTCACGGCGCCCAGGCGTTACCTGGCAGCCTACCCGATGGAGCTCGGACTTTCCTCGACGCCACCCGAGGGCGGCGCCGCGACCATCGCACCCTGCCCGACTGTCGCCGGTCAGGGCGAAAAATATAGCGCCTCAGAGGCGCCGGGTCACGGGCGGAGGGGAAACGTCCATAGCCGGTGTGGGCCACCCGGGTTTCGAGGGCAGGATCGCCAAGGTGAATGGGTGCTTTGGAACCCCGCGGCGCACGCCGAACCCGGGGCTGGCTTGAGCCCCCTTTGAGGGGACCCGGCTAGCGTGGGCCCGTCTCTGAGGGAGACGGAGCATGGGCAGCCAGACGCACGGAGCCAGTCTGACCGTGGCGGCAGTGGTCCTCCCCGGCGAGCGACCCAAGGTCGAGGCCGCAGGGGGCGGGTGGTTCGCCGTGGTGCATCGGAATTCGATCGCGGAGGCCATCCGGGTGGTACGGGAGCGTCCGGTGGACGCGGTGCTGGTGTCGGTGCACCAGTGGGAGCCGGGCCAGTACGACGCGCTGGGGCATCTGGTCCGGGACTTCCCGGGGATCCCCACCGTCGCTCTGGTCTCCCAGCACGGGCCCGGGGCCTCCGAGGCGCTGTTACATCTCGGCGCCACGGGAGTGCGGGAGGTCGTGGACGTGACCAGCCCGCAGGGCTGGCAGCGGCTGCGCCAGGTGGTCTCTCAGCCGGCCACCCAGGCCGCGGCGCGCATCAAGGCACCGGTGCTCGACGCCCTGCGCGAGGCGCCGACCGATACCCGATTGTTCTTCGAGGTGCTGATCCAGCTCGCCCCGGAGACGGTGACGGTGCGGCAACTCGCGGCGCGGCTTCACGTGCGCGCGAGCACCCTGATGTCTCGCTTCCAGCGGGCCGGCCTCCCTTCACCCAAGAGTTACCTCGCCGCCGTGCGCCTGCTCCATGCGGCGGTGCTCTTCGAGCGGCCTGGGCTCTCGGTAGCGGACGTGGCCTACCGATTGGAGTTCAGCTCGCCGCAGAGCTTCGGGCGGCACCTGCGAACCTTGATGGGGATTACTTCAGGAGAGTTCCGGCGCCGTTTCCCATATCCACTGGCCCAGCGCCGGTTTCTGGATCTCATGGTCGCCCCGTATCGGGACGTTCTCCTCGCCTTCCACCCCCTCGCTTCGGGGACTGGGAACAGCGGACACTGGTCCGAGTGAGGGCGCTGCCGGTGCGGGGCGAACACAATGCCGATTGCCGAGTGTCGAGTGCCGAATGTGGTGTAGCTGAATTCGGCAACCGGCATTCGGCATTCGGCAATCATTTCAGAAGCCGGCTAGCGCTAGTGAGGCTGACCACGGCCACCCCCTCACGCTCCAGTGCCATGCGTCCACCTTCTTCCCGATCCACCACCGCGAGCACGCCCAGCACCCGGCCGCCTTCCGCCTGAATGGCTTCGACCGCCTGGCGCGCCGAGCCGCCCGAGGTGAGGACGTCCTCGACCACCACCACCGCGTCGCCCGCCGAAAAATTGCCCTCGATCCGGCGTCCGGTGCCGTGGGTCTTGGCCTCCTTCCGCACGCTGAAGGCCTGAACGATCGGGGGCGCCGCCAGGCTGGCCGCGGCGATGGCGTAGGCCACCGGGTCGGCGCCCATGGTGAGCCCTCCGACGGCTCGCGGCTGCCAGCCCGCCTCCCGCACCGCCCCCAGTCCCAAACGACCGATCAAATGCAGCCCCTCGGCCGACATCGTGGTGAGACGGGCGTCGATGTAGTAGGAGCTGTGGGCCCCGGAGGCCAGCACGAAGTCACCACGGCGGATGGACCGCTCGGTGAGCAGCCGTTCGAGTGCGATCCGATCGGCCTCGCTCGTCACTTCCGGAAGAGATTGCTGAGAAAGCCCCCGCGCTTCTCGCCCTCTTGCCGGGCCGCCTCGCAGAACCGCTGGGTGTACTCGGCGACGGAGGGGCAGCGCTTGGAGATGTCCCGTTCCAGCGCCGACATCACGGCGGCCTCGAGCGCGGGGGGGAACTTGAGGCCCTTGACCGCCTGGTTGAGCGGCGTGGGGGCCTGGGTGAGGAGCTGCTGGAACAACTCGCGCGGAGTACGGCCCGGATAGGGAAGCACCCCGGTCAGGAGGTAGTACGAGATGGTGGCCAGGCTATAGACGTCCGCCGCCTGCCCCACCAGCTCGCCGCTCAGGGCTTCGGGGGCGACGTACTGGAGGGTACCGACGAAGAAGCCGGCGCGGGTCAGTCGCTCCTCGGGACGGACGTCGGTGTCTCGGGCGATGCCGAAATCCAGCAGCTTGGCGGCCTGCGTGGCCGGGTCGTACATGATGTTGGCGGGCTTCAGGTCGCGATGGATGATGCCCTGCGCATGCACCGAGTCGAGGGCGGCGCCGACCTGCTCGACGATCGTGGCGACCAGCTGCGGCGCCAACGCCCCCGAGCGGATGGCGAACTTCTCGAGTGGCTCGCCCGGCACCCATTCGAGCGCCAGGTAGTAGAGCCCCTCGGTTTCTCCGTAGTCGAACGTGCGAACGATATTGGGGTGATTGACCCGCGCGCCGAACTCCGCCTCCCGCAGGAAGCGTTTCACCGCGACCGGATCCTTGGCGAGCCGGGCCCGCAACACTTTTACCGCGGCCGCCCCGCGCTCGGGATGCTCGGCCCGGTAGACCGTCGCTGTGCCGCCTTCGCCGACATGCTGGAGGAGCCGGTACCGAGCGACGGTCCGGCCGACGAGATTTTCTGTGGTCATGGAGCGCGGTCAAGCTTACTCGTTCCCGGGGGGTCCAGCAAGACGGTGCGCTTGACGCCTCTCCAAGAGCCGGAGTAACCTTGGGCATGACAACCGCCACCGGCGGTCGCCCGCGCCGGACATGGCTCCGCTCCCTCCGCCGCCTTACCCTGGGCGGCGGACTGCTGCTGGCTGGGGCCTGTGGCGGCGGCTCGGGCGGGGCACGCGGCGGCCCCGTCGTTCCAACCGGAGCGCAGCCCCTCACCGCGCAGTTCGACGTCACCCCCATGTACCTCAAGCTCGGCCGATTGGCGGCCGGGCCGCCGGTGCCCTTCGTCGCGTCGCTGTCCTGGCTGGGAGGCCCGGGCGATACGGTGATCGGGGTCTTCGCGCTCTCCATGGAAGACCGCGCCTTGCTGTTCACCAAGGACATGCAGGGCTTCCTCGCCCGCTATCGCGTCACCATCTCCCTCACCGGCGGCCCCGGCGGCCCCGTCGAGTTCCACCGCGATGAGGCGGTACGCGTCAGCACGGGGACCGAGGCGCAACGGGACGAGGAGAGCATCTTCTTCCAGCAGATCCTCTATCTCCTCCCCGGGGACTACCACATCAACGTCATCGTACAGGATCGGCAGGCCGCGACCCAAAGCGAGACCTCGGGAGACTACACCGCCCCGCCCTTCCCTCCGGGGAGCACCTCGGCCCCGATCTTCGCCTATGAGGTCAAGACCCGCACCAGGCGCGAAGATCCGCTCACGATGGTGGCCAATCCGCGAGGCCTGATCGCCCATGGGGCCGATACGCTGCTGGCCTACGTCGAGGGTTACGGTCTCGAGACGGACAGCCGCGTCCCCTTCGACCTGCGGGACTCCCAGGACAGCGTGATGCTCAGTGATTCGCTGCACTTCCAGGGTGGCCGAGACGTGGAGGGACGAGTGCTCCGGTTGGCGCCCAGCGGTGCCCCGCTGGGGGAGCTGCGCTTCAGCATCGGGGCGGGCGCCGAGCGCCGCACGACGGCGCTCTTCGCCTCGGTATCCCGTCATTTCGTCGTGGCCAACTGGGATCAGCTGGTGAGCCTGCTCCGATTCTTCACCGACAAGCCCTGGCTCGACTCGCTCCGCCGAGCCGGCCCCGACCAGCGGCGCCGGCTCTGGATCGACTTCTGGAAAGCCACCGACCCGGACACGCTCACCCCCCAGAACGAGGCCCTGGACGAATACTTCACCCGGCTCGGCGTCGCCGATCAGCGCTATAAGGGCGAGGGCGTCCCCGGATGGCAGACCGACCGCGGCGAGGTCTATATCCACCTCGGCGATCCCGATGAAGTCACCGAAGGGCCGGTGACCGACTCCCGCGTGATTCGGTGGACCTACGTGGTCTGGAAGCTGACGCTCTTCTTCCAGGACCGCAGCGGGATCGGCCGTTTCGAGCTCACCCCCACCTCACGCTCGGAGCTCGAACGGTTGTTGAAGCAATTGAAGAAGCAGCCCGCGAAGCCCTCGGGCTGATGGTATCCGCGGGCGCCGCCATGCCCAACCACGACCCCGCGCACTTCTTCCTCATCGACGGCTATGCGCTGATCTATCGCGCCTTCTTCGCGCTGATCAGCCGGCCGCTCCGCACCTCGAAGGGCGAAAACACCTCGGCGGCCTGGGGCGTCGTCGAACTTCCTGCTCCGACTCCGGGAGAAGTACCAGCCCGATTACCTCGCCTGGGTCCACGACGCCGGCGATTCCTTTCGCACCGAAGTGTATCCGGAGTACAAGTCCACCCGCGAAAAGCTCGACGAGGAGCTGCAGGCCGACTTCGACCGCTCGGTCGAGCGCAGTCGACCAGCTGCTGGCCGCCTTTCGAGTCCCGCTGGTCGCGGTGGACGGGGCTACGAGGCGGACGACGTGATCGGTACCCTGGCCGGCCGGGTGTCGAGCGCGGCTGGCAGGTGGTCGATCGTGTCGGGCGACAAGGACTTCTATCAGCTCATCGGACCAGGCGTCGCGCTGCTCAATCCGGGTCGCGGCGGCCCGGCGGCGGTCGACGAGCTGTGGGTCGACGACGTCCAACGCGGCGAGCGACTGGGTGTGCCGCCGCGCCAGGTGGTGGACTACCTCGCGCCTGGTGGGCGACAGCCTCCGACAACATCCCCGGGGTGAAGGGCATCGGCGACGAAGGGCGCCGCCGAGCTGCTGGCAGGAGTTCGGCAGCCTCGACGACCATGCTCGCGCACGCGACCGAGGTGCAATCGCAAGCGGGCCCGCGAGGCGCTGCTGGCCCATGCCGACGATGCCCGGCTGTCGCGGCAGCTGGTGACGATTCGCGACGACGTGCCGGTCGAGCTCGATCGGAGCCGCGTTGGCGGAAGGAGCCCCGGATAACGCGCTCGCTGCTGAAGCTCCTTGCCGGAGCTCGAGTTCTATTCGCTGGTCAAACGGCTTGAAGCTTCGGAGACCGGCGGCGGCCGGTTGTCAGTCCCGTACCCGGCGCGCCCGCACCGCGGCGGTCGGCGCCGTCACGGCGTGCGGTCGCAGTGCTGGACGATCCGGCCGGCTCCCGGCGCTGGTCGAGCGGCTCCGGCGAGCGCCGCTGATTGGCCTCGATACCGAGACCAGCTCCATCGAGCCGCATGACGCCGAGCTGATCGGGCTCTCCCTGGCCGCGAGTCCCGACGAAGTCTGGTACCTCCCGTTCGGCCACCGGCCGCCCGGTGGGGAGCTGGCCGCCCCGGCGCCGGTCACGAACCTCCCCCCGCTCACGCGATCCGCGCCTTGCCCCGCTTGTCGCGCTGCTGAGCGATCCCGCGGTGCCCGAAGGCGGGTCACAACATCAAGTACGACTGGCAGGTGCTGCGACGGGCGGGCGTCGAGCTGGCAGGAGTAACCTACGACTCGATGCTCGCCAGCTTCGTGCTCGATCCGGGCCGGCGTTCCCACGCGCATCGACACTCTGAGTCTGGAGCACCTGGGCCGGGGCATGCGGCAGTACAGCGACCTGACCGGAAAGGGCAAGTCAGCAGATTCCCTTCGCCGAAGTGTCGGTCCTCGGATGCGGCCGAGCTACTGCGGGGCTGACAGCGCGACGGTGCTGGCGCTGCACGGGCTCTTCGCGCCCTTCGCTCGAGGGAGATGGCGTTGCAGCCCCTGCTCCGACGAAGTGGAGATGCCGCTGGTGCGGGTGCTGGTGGACATGGAGTGGGCTGGGCATCGCGATCGACCGTGCCGCTGTTTGCCAGGACTCGCCAGGAGCTGGCGCCGGGACCTGGCGCGAGCTGGAGCGGCGAGATCGCGCCGGCGGCCGGCAGCGACCTCAACCTCAACTCTCCCAAGCAGCTGGCGGCGCTGCTGTTCGATAAGCTCCAGCTCCCGGTGCTCAAGAAGACCAAGACCGGTCCCTCCACCGACGCCGACGTGCTGGAGCAGCTGGCGGCGATGGGCCATGAGGTGCCCCGCCTGCATCCTGGAGTACCGCGAGCTGCAGAAGCTCAAGCTCCACCTACGTGGACGTGCTGCCCGCCCGGGTCAACCCGGCGACCGGTCGGATTCACACCAGCTTCAACCAGACCGGCGCCGCGACCGGTCGGCTCTCCTCGTCCGAGCCGAACCTGCAGAACATCCCGGTCCGCACCCCGCGTGGCGAGGAAATCCGGCGCGGCTTCGTCCCGGCGGCCGGGGTGCCGCTTCGTGGTGGCCGACTACTCCCAGATCGAGCTGCGGCTGATGGCGCACCTCTCCGGCGATCCGGCGTTCATCCGCGCGCGTTCCGGCAGGGCGGCGACATCCATCGGCAGACCGCCGCGCTGATCTTCGGCGTGCCGCTGGACGCAGGTGACGCCGGAGATGCGCGCGCGGGCCAAGACCATCAACTTCGCCACGATCTACGGGCAGGGGCCCTTCGCCCTGTCCCGGCAGCTCGGCATCACCCAGGAGGAGGCCAAGGACTTCATCGCGCAGTACTTCGAGCGCTTCGCCGGGGTGCGGGCCTTTCTCGACCTGCAGGTCGAGCTGGCCCGCGAGCAGGGCTACGTGGAGACGCTCTTCGGTCGGCGGCGCTACATCCCGGAGATCCAGGACAAGAACTTCAACATGCGCGCCTTCGCGCGAGCGCACCGCCGCAGAACTCGCCGCTCCAGGGCTCGGCGGCCGACCTGATCAAGATCGCGATGGTGCGACATCCACGAGGACTGGCGGCGGGCGGGCTTCGCGCACCGGCTCCTGCTGCAGGTGCACGACGAGCTGGTGCTCGAGGCGCCCGCGAGGAGGTGGAGCGGTGAGCGGCGCTGGTCGAAGCGGCACATGGAGGGCGCGGCGCGCTGCGGGTCCCGCTGGTGGTGGATGTCGGCGTGGGGGACAACTGGCTGGACGCAAAGCGCTGAGCGGCGGAGCCGTCACGATCCGGTTCCGGGCGCCGCCCTGTCGCACCCCGGGCCACCAGTTCCACCGACCCGCCAGGTGCATGATCGCCGGCACCAGCACCATGCGAATGATCGTCGCGTCGAGCAGCACCGCGACCGCCAGGCCGAACCCCAGAAACTGCATCACCAGCACCCGCGCGAACGCGAACACCCCGAACACCAGGATCATGATCGAGCGCCGCCGAGGTGATGACGGAGGCGGTGGCGCTCAGTCCCTCCTCGGTGGCCTCGCTCGTTGTCCCCGGTCCGGTCGAACGCCTCCTTGACCCGGCTGAGCAGGAAGACCTCGTAGTCCATGCTGAGGCCGAACACCACGGCGAAGACCAGCACCGGAATCACCACGAAGATCGCCGAGGTTGGCCCGGGGAGCCCGAACAGCTGAGCCCCGAAGCCATACTGGAAGACCAGCACGATGAGGCCGAAGGTGGCGCTCACCGAGAGCGAGTTCATGATCACGGCCTTGATCGGCACCAGCACCGAGCGGAACGCGATGGCCAGCATCACGCCGGTCACCGCCAGGATCAGCACCACCAGCCGGGGGAAGACCTTGAGCAGAATGGTCTGGACGTCCAAGCCGAAGCGGTGTAGCCGCCCACCCAGACCTTGGCACCCTTGAGTCCCTTGATGTCCATGGTACCGAGCTGTCGGGCCCGGCGAGAAACATCCATGGACGTGGGGAGCGAGGTGGTGTCTGCCGGGATCACGTCCAGAGGCCAGCCGGCCATCCTGGCTCAGGTACGCGTCGAGGAAGTCCCCGTACTCTTCCCGCGCGGCAGGCAAGTCGCTGTAGAGCAGCGAATACCCTAGAATCGAGGTGCCGCGCTTGAGGTCGACCAGGCTCCGCACCCGGTCCACCCGCGGATCCTGCTGAAAGGAGTCGGAGAGCGCGCGTAGGCCACGGAGGGAAGTCGCCGACACGGCACTCTGACCGGCCGGGAATTCCACCACCACGCGCACCGGCAGGATGACACCCGCGGCGCCCAGCTGCTGCAGCGACTCGATGGCGCGGCCCGCCTCGGTCTGCGCCGGCCACCAGTTCCGGGCTGGAAGCCCGATCCGGATCCAGAAGACCGGGGCGGTGAGGACCGCGACGGCCAACCCGCCGACCAGGAGCGCCCGGCGCGGGTGGCGACCCAGACTCCGGGCCCACTTCTCCCAGACCGTCGGCGCGTGATACCACGCCAGCCGCCGTGCCAGCCAGCGCGGGCGGTCGATCTGGCGGCCGAACACCGCGAGCAGCGCGGGCAGCAGTGTGGTCGACAGCAGCACGGCGACGCTCACCACCACCAGCCCGCCGATTCCGACGCTCCGGGTCTCCACCAGCGGCGTCAGCAGGAGGGCCGCAAAGCCGACCACCACCGTCATGCCCGACGTGAGCACCGCGGCGCCCGCCGTGCTCAGCGTGCGGCGCGCCGCCTCCCGGCGCCGCAGCCCCCGGTTCAGCTCCTCCCGGAACCGGGTCACGATCAGCAGCGAGTAGTCGATGCCCACGCCCAGACCGAGCATGCTGGTCATGTTCAGTACGAAGACCGACATCGGGGTGTAATCGGCGATGATGGTGATCATCGCCAGCGTGATCCAAGATGGCGAGAAACCCGACCACCAGCGGCAGCAGGGCGGCCACCAGCGCCCCGAACGCCAGCACCAGGACCACCATGGTCAGCGGCAGCAGCCGGATCTCCGCCTCCTTGCTGTCCCGGGCACTGATGGCGCGGATGTCGTAGTCCAGCGGCGCTCGGCCGGTGAGCAGGACTTCGTAGCGGTCGCCCTCGGGCCCGGCGGCGGCCAGGGTCCGATGGATCACCGCCCGAAGGGACCGGATGATGCCGGGGTGTTGGTCGTTGGGTACGGCGGCCAGGGTGAGGACCACGAACGTGTTGCGGTGGTCGTCGCTCACCAGCGCGGAGTCCCCCGCCGCACGGAAGGTGGTCCGCCCGTCGTGGTCCTCGTAGAGCGAATCGCTGCCCGGCCGGTAGAAGATCAACCCCTGGACGAAGGGTTCGCGCCCCAGCGCGGCGACCACGCTGTCGAGCATGGCGCGGGCAGCGCCCGAATCCACCGGATCGGGAGCGGCAAAGGTCACGGCGAGGAGATCGCTGGCCGGGCGCGCAAAGCGCGTGCGGATCAGCTTCTCGGTGCGCGAGGTTTCGGTCTCCTGGTCGGTCCCCCCCTGCACGTTGAGGACGTCGAGCACCCGGGGAGCGCGATTCGCCGCCACCACGCCGATGATGGCCCACACCACGATCACCGCCCAGCGCCATCGGATCAGGCTCCGAGCGAGGAATTCGTTCAACCGGACCTCCTAAATGATCGGCCGATGTGCCGGCGGCGGGCGGGGCTGGTGGCGAAATGTTAGGAGGCTTCGGGGTTGGGCGCCAGGCTAACGCCGGAGCGCCGATGCTGCCGCCAACCCTGGAACCCGGCCATATTGCTCGTGATGCCGCGCATTCTCCTCTGGGTGCTGATCATTCTCATCGCCCTGATCGTGGCCGACAAGCTGAACCATCTCCGGCCGCGCGGTGCCTCGCCGGAGCCGGTCGCGACCGGCGCCCGCCACGTTCCTCCTTCTCCCGGCGTAACTACCAGCGCGCAGCTCGACCCCTCATCGGCGAGCCCCCAGGCCGCAACTACCCCTGCGGGACCCTCGTCTCTCGATCGCCTGGCTCGTCTGGCCATCCGGCGGCGGCTCCGGGAAGAGGGAGCGGACACCTACATCGACTCCCTCCTGCTGGTGACCGATTCGGTGCTCCGCCGATGGCCCGATCCTCAGCCGATCACGTTGCGGGTCGCCCTGATCGAGGGAGGGCCGGACAGCTACGGCGGCCGGATGGCGGACTTCGCCCGGGAGGCCTTGGGGATCTGGGAGGGGTCGGGGATCGGCGTGCGCTTCCAGCAGCAGCCCGATACCGCAGGGGCCCAGATCACGATACGCTGGATCGACCATTTCAGCTTTGAACGCACGGGGCAGACCGACTTGACCTGGGATCAACAGGGTGTGATTCGATCCGCCCGGATCCAGCTGGCGGTGCGCGATAACGAGGGTCGGACGGTCCCCGACGAAGGGCTCCGCACGGTCGTGCTTCACGAGGTGGGCCACGCCATCGGCCTGCCCCATTCCGCCACACCCGGCGACGTAATGTTTCCTTCTACTCGCGCGCCGGCGCCCACCGCCCGGGACCTGCGCACCGCCCAGTTGCTCTATCAACTGCCGCCGGGCGACGTGCGGGATCGCTGAGCATGCCCCCGCACCGGCTGCGCCCGCTCCTGCTACTCTCGATCCTGTTGAATGCGTCGGCCCGACCGGTAGCGGCGCAGGCCCTGCCCGCAATCGACAGCATCATTCTGGCAGGCCGCGATCGCGGGATCTATCCGGCAGCCGTCGTGGTGATCGGCCGGAAGGACACGTTGCTCTACGCCCGGGGCTATGGGCACTTTACCTGGAACCCGCGTTCGGCTGTCCCCGATCCGGCGCAGACGATCTGGGACCTGGCCTCGATCAGCAAGGTGGTAGGAACCACGACGGCGACCATGCTGCTGGTAGAGCGCGGCCTGGTGGACCTGGATGCCCCGGTGCAGCGCTACCTGCCCCGGTTCACCGGGGGGCGGAAGGCCGAGGTGACGGTGCGCATGCTCCTGACCCACACCAGCGGCCTCCGCAGTTATGTGGAGTTCTTCAAGCTGGCGCCGACTCGGGACAGCGCGGTGACCCTGCTCTATGCCGAGCCCCTGCGACGAGCGCCTGGAGCCTCGGCCGAGTATAGCGATCTCAACGCGATGCTCCTCGGCCTGCTGGTGGAAGCGGTGACCCGGGAGCCCCTGGATCGTTTCACGAGCCGGGAGGTGTTCCGGCCATTGCAGATGTCCAACACCATGTACCGGCCTCCCGACTCGTTGCGCCCCCGCATTGTGCCGACCGGGGTTTGGAACGGGACGCCGATCGCCGGAGAGGTGAACGATCAGAATGCGGTGCGATTGGGCGAGGTCGCCGGGCACGCTGGGGTCTTCTCCACCGGAGCGGATCTCGCCCGCTATGCGCAGATGTGGCTGAACCAGGGTGCGACCCCGAACGGTCGACTGCTTCGCGCCCCGACGGTGGACGAGTTTCTCACGGCGGGCCGGAATGCCGGGGTGAGACTCCATGGTTGGGAGGCGCCCGATCCCAAGGAGACTCCCCCCACCCCATACGGCTCCTTGCTCTCCCCGCGGGCCTACGGACACACCGGATGGACGGGAACGCTCCTCTGGGTCGACCCCACGCGTGATCTGTTCCTGATCTTCCTGACCAATCGCTGCTACGATCCGCGGGTCGGCCGCTCCATCCGCGAGCTTCGCGCCGTTCGCGACCGCCTCAGCGACGCGGTGGTGCGCGCGACCGGCGGTTGACGGCGGTGCGGCTGACGGGATAGCTTCGCGGAGAAGGAGGCCACCCCTATGGTGACCCAGGAAACCGTCCAGAAAGCGCTCCGCGGGGTCAAGGATCCGGAGCTCAATCTCAACATCATCGACCTCGGGCTGGTCTACGAGATCGAGATCAAAGAGGACCAGCGGGTCCACATCCGCATGACGCTCACCTCTCCGGGCTGTCCGGCGGGGCCCGAGATCGTTGGAGACGTCAAGCGCACGGTGGAAGAGCTCGAAGGGGTGTCGGGGGCAGACGTGGAGATCGTGTGGGAGCCCTACTGGACGCCGGAGCGCATGGATCCGCGGATCAGGGCCTTCCTGGGCGGCTGATGCTCCGTTCGCAGCCCCTCAGCTCTTCGGCTTGCCTCCCCGCAGGGCCCGCAGGAATTCCTCTCCCGCCACTTCGATCTGCCATCGCTTGAGCTCGGGCGTAGCCGCCAGCTCCTCCCGGGTCGTCGGATTGCGTTGCGCGATTTGCTCGAGCGTGGCATTGGGACAGAGCAGTCCCGGAGCCAGATCCACCTCGGCCGCCACCCGGTTGCGGACTTCCTTGAGTTGCTCCAGACGGACCGCGGCCGCGGGATCTCGCGGCGTGCGATCCCGCACATAGGGCACCGGCTTCTCCGGCGGCGCCGCTACCCCCCGCTCCACGGCCGCCAGCATCTGCTCCCCGCGGCGGGTGATGAGATCGGAGGAGACTCCGCCCACGGCCCGGAGCGCCTCCATGCTCGTGGGCGCCGCCTGTGCCAAGGCCAGGAGTGCTTCGTTGGTGACCACGCGGAACAGGGCCCGATCCATGTCCCGCCCCACCTGGTCTCTCCACGCGTAGAGCTCTCGCAGTACCGTCAGCGTCTTGCCCCGTAGCCGCGAGGCTCCCTTGAGGCGCCGATACCCCTCTTCGGCGGGACCCGGCTGCGTCCAGCGAAGCGCCTCCAGGAGGCCGAACTCCTCCTCCGCCCAGGGCCAACGCCCCCGCTCATCCAGCGCCCCGTGAAGACGGTCTCGCAGCGAGGGGAGGTAGTGGGTATCGGCCGCTGCATAGGCCAGCATCCCGACGCTGAGCGGTCGCCGCGACCAATCGGCGCGCTGGAACTGCTTGTCCAGCCGCACGCCGAAGTACTTCTCGAGCAGCGCCGCCAGCCCGATGCCCGGTTCGTTCAGCAGCTGGGCCGCGACCCGGGTATCGAAGAGCCGAGTGGCGCGGAATCCGTAGTCCCGATCGAGAATGCGGAGATCGTAGTCCGCGTCGTGCAGCACGATTTCGATCTTGGGGTCGGCCAGGATCCGCCCCAGACCGCTGAGATCCCCGACCGCAAGCGGGTCGATCACTGCGGTGAGCTGCCGGGTGGAGACCTGAACCAGATAGACCCGATCGTGGTACCGATGGAAGCTCGCGGCCTCGGTGTCGACGGCGACGAGTGGTTCCCCGGAGAGTCGGGCGACCAGTTGGTCGAAGGCCGACTGCGATGCGATCAGCGCGGCAGGCGGATCGCCGGCGCTCTCGGTGGTCGCGGGCGGCTTCACGCCGCTCGGCCGACGGCTTCCAGCCCGGCCGGGCCCAGCGCGCTTTCCAGGTGGATCTTTCGAGCCAACCATGCGGCGTGACGGATGTAAGCCATGAAAATACCGATGGAGGATGGCGGAATGGCAACGAACCGGCCTTGAAGGTAACGTCCTCGCCGCCAACGCGTCCATCGCACGCCGGCGCATGCGGACATCCGGCGTTTCAGGCCTCTCGTACGATTAGCTTTCCCGTCCATGTCTCCGGCCGATATCGACCTGACGGTCTACCCCGACCAGTGTGATGCCTATGGGCACCTGAACCAGGCGGCGTTCCTCAGCCTCCTCGAGCGCGCCCGGTGGGAGATGCTGGCCCGGGGTCCAGGCATGGATCTCTTTGGTCGCAGCCGGACCTGGCCGGCGGTACGGAAAGCCAGCATCGACTATCACGCCCCCGCTTTCCCCGGCGACGTCCTCCGCTTCCGGCAGACCATGGTGCATCGGGGACGGACCAGCTTCACCATGCGACAGACGGTCCGCCGGACCCGGGACGACGTCCTGATCGGAGTGGGCGAACTGGTCTTCGTGTGCATCGACTCCGAGGGGCGCCCGGTCGAGGTTCCCGAAGCGTTCGCCCGGTTCATGGGGGGCGACCGGGTCATGGTGAACGGAGTTCATCTCGCGGTCGAGGCCGAAGGGAGCGGGCCCGCGGTGCTCTTCATCCACGGGTACCCGCTGGATCGGACCATCTGGCGGGAAACCCTCGCCGGCCTCAATGGATTCCGACGCATCACGCCCGATCTCCGCGGTATGGGGCGGTCCGATGCCCCCGATCTGGGCTATAGCATCGCGACCTACGCCGATGACCTGGCCGCGCTGCTGACGGCCCTGAGTGAAGAGCAGGCGATCGTGTGCGGGTTGTCCATGGGGGGCTATATCGCCTTCGAGCTGCTTCGCCGCTACCGGACTCGGGTGCGAGCGCTGATCCTGATGGATACCCGAGCGGAGGCCGATTCCCCGGAAGGCCGGCGGGCGAGGGAAAGCGCAGTGGCTTCGGCCCGGGAAGGAGGAGCGGCGGCCATCGCGAACGAGATGCTTCCCAAACTCTTCGCCCCGGATGCCCCCAAGGTGCGCCCACAGGCGGTTGATCGCGTGCGGAAGATGATCGAGGCCACTCCGGTCGCCGGCATCATCGGTGCCTTGACCGCCATGCGAGACCGGGTGGATAGCACGCCGCTGCTTCCGTCCTTGAAGGATCTCCCCACCCTGGTCGTGACGGGGGAACAGGACACCCTGACCCCTCCCGACTCCGCGCAACGCATGGCGGCCGCGATTCCCGGCGCGCGCTTGGCCACGGTTCCTGGGGCCGGCCACCTGCCGCCCGTCGAGCAGCCGGAAGCCACCGCACGGGTCCTAGTGGATTTCCTGACTGGACTCGCCTGAAACCTTTTGGGGTGTTCAGGCGTCTATGCATATGGCGGACGGAGCCGTCTCCCGACGGAGCCCCGCCACTTCAAGACAATCCTTCCAACAATCGGCTCCGGGATCGCGGCCAAGCAGTACGATCCCGGGGCCGCCCTCTTTTTATGCACTTTATGCATGGCCCCATCCCGCCATTTTATGCATAAGGGCCCCAAACAAACCACCCTCCGATGCAATGCCGGAGGGTGGTCGACGTCGTGGATGGCTGCGAGGGTCAGCGCTGGGGCTTTCCCGGAGGAGTATCGCTGTTGAACACGTCCCGGTTCTTCGCGATATAGCTCTGCGACTGAGGGGGCACATCCTCTTCGGGGAAGATCGCCGTGACCGGGCATTCAGGCTCGCAGGCCCCGCAGTCGATGCACTCGTCGGGGTGGATGTAGAGCATATCTTCACCTTCATAAATGCAATCGACCGGGCAGACGTCTACACAGCCCCGGTCCTTGACGCCGATGCACGCTTCGATGATCACGTACGTCATTCGTATGGCTCTCCACGATTTCGGCCCCGCTCGCCGGCATCATTACCGGCCGGTCCCGGGGCCCAATTGGCAAGTATGACGGAGGGGCGGGAGGCTCCGCAAGGGGTACCGCCCTTCAGATTGTTAAGTTTGGCGCCATGCGGGCTGCCGCCGGTATCCTCCTCTTCTTCATAATAGTCGCCGGCCCATCGGCGGCCCAGCAGTGCAAGCCGGCGCCAACGGCCCTGGTGCTCTCGGGTGGGGGCGCCAAGGGGCTGGCACACATCGGGGTGCTCCGGGTCCTCGATAGCCTCGGCATCCGGCCCGACCTGATCGTCGGGAGCAGTATGGGCGCCATCATCGGCGCCATGTACGCCAGTGGCTATAGCGCGAGAGAGATCGATTCTCTCACCCGCCGGCTCTCGCTCGCCGATCTGTTCCAGCAGTACGATCCGACCGTCCCCCGGTCCTTGGGAGAGCTCCAGCCCTTCCTCGCTTGGGAGCAGGGCGGGCACGGCCTCAACCTCCAACGGGCGGCGGTAAACGAGGCCGAGGTGAATGCGCTGCTCAACGAGGGCCTCCTGCGCGGGAATCTTCTCGCCCGAGGGGACTTCGACTCTCTGCCCATCCGGTTTCGAGCCGTCGCCACCAATCTGGCCGACCGCGACACCGTCGTCCTCCAATCCGGGGACCTCGCCCGCTCGGTGCGGGCCAGCTTGGCCATCCCCCTCATTTTCAGTCCCGTCTCCATGGACGGGAGCGTGCTCGCCGACGGGGCAATGTCCGCCAACATCCCGGTCGGTCCGGCTCGCGCAGAGGGGGCCACACGGGTCATCGTCTCGGATGCCACGGAGCATCTCGCCGACACCTTGAACGCGGAGTCTCCGCTGGACGTTGCCGACCGGATGGTGGCCTTTCTCTTTCGACAGCCGGCCGATTCCCTGGGACCGGAGGACGTGTTCATCCGACCCGATGTCCAGCGCTTTGGCAGCCTCGACTTCGCCCCCGACAAGATCGCGGCCCTGATCGACCGGGGTCGAGAGGCCGCGGCCGCAGCACTGGCGCAGGCGCCCTGCCTGGTCGGTGCGGGATGGGAACGATCCAAGCCCCAGATCAAGCCCCGACTGGCCCAGGTCACCTTCACCGGAGGGCGGCCGGCCGACCAGCGCCACGTGCAGCAACACCTCCACCTGATCCCTGGGGACTCCCTCCAGCCCGCAGCCATCCGACGCGGGTTTCGCGAGCTGGGGCGGTCCGAGGGCTACCGGGCTATCTGGCTTGCGCCCGAGGGTCCGGCCGATTCACTCCGGGTGACGGTGACCATCCAACCCGCCCCGCGGCGCTATGCCGCTCTCGGTTTGGCCTATGATGGCGACCTGGGCGGGGAGCTTTGGGCCGGTGTGGTGGACCGGCGACTGATGGGCGCGTCCCTGGACGGGAGCGCCCTGTTCATCGTCGGTGAGCTGATTCAGCGGATTCGCCTGGGGCTGCGGACCACGGCTGTGAGCCAACGCGCTCTGGTCCCGGTGCTCACGCTCGGGTTGAGTCACGAGGAAATCCGGGTCTTCGATTCTCAGGGGAACCAGCTGCGCTCACACCTCACCGAGGAGGCGCTGGTGTTGGGAGGCGTGGAGCAGATGTTGGGTCGTGACTGGTCGGTCGCGCTGGGGGGAGAGGCCCGGTTCTGGTCGGACTCGGCCCGGGCCAACTTCTCGGCCTTTGGGGGCCGGATCCGGGTCTCCAAAGGGACGGTGCCGGGCGAGCCGGTTCTGCGGTTCGAAGGTGCCTGGACCGACCGCTACCAGCTGGTGCAGGCAGAGGTGGGGCCGACCCTAAAAAAGGGTCGAACGACTCTTCGTCCCAGCGCGCGGTATGGCTGGGGCGACGGTCTCCCCGAGCAGAGCACCTTCATGCTGGGCGGATACGATGGCTTTCCCGGACTCCACATCGGTGAGCGGAGAGGAGACCGGGAGGTGCTGGCCCGCTTGACTGTCGGCTACCGGGTGGTGGGGCCCCTGCAAGTGCGCACCGACATCGCGACCGGGCAGTCGGCCAATGGCGGCGCGGCGGTTCCTGGCGGAAGGTGGCTGGTGGGTGGTCGGGTCGGCCTGGGCGTCGATACCCCGATCGGCCCGCTGCGGGCGGAGTACGGCTGGGCAACCGGTGATCGAGGGCTGTGGTTCGTGCGGATCGGGCGCTGGTTCTGAGCGGCGACTAGGGGTGCGGCGGTTCCACGAAGCTTTCCTTGAGGGCCCGAATCGGCTCGAAGGCATAGCTGACCAGCGAGCGGCGACCCACCAGGATGTCCCCCTGCCCGCCCATGCCCGGAAGCAGCGCCTGGATCTGTCCCCGCACGCGGAAGGCCGGATCGGTGACGTCCACCAGCGCGCGAAAGGCCCCGCTGTCCCGGGCCGTCACCCCTGAGGGGCCCAACCAACGGACCGTGCCGAAACGGATGCCGTAGCGCTGGTACGGGAAGGCATCGAAGCGAAGCTTCACACGCTGACCCGCCTGCACCAACGGCACGCCGGCCTGGGGCAGGATGAGCTCCGCCTGGAGCCGGTCCCCTTCGCAGGCCATCTCACTCAAGACCTCACCATCCTTGACCACCGCTCCCGGTGAGCCTACGCGCAGCCGGAGCACAGTGCCGGCGCACGGGGCGCGCACCACCATGCCGCGGTCGGTGCTGTTGACCAGGTCGGCCTGCAAGGACGCGATCCGGATGCGTTCCGTCTCCATCGACTCCTGAAGTCCTCGTTTGGTCTCCTGAAACTCCAGCTCGCGGGCGGCCACGTCCTGCTGGAGCCGCTGGATCGCCGCCTTCGCTTCCTCCCGATCGTTCTCGGCAGCCTGCACCTCTTCCGCCAGCGTCACGACCTCCAGCTCCAGCCGGCTCGCCTCCACGCGCCCGACCGAGCCGCTGCGGGCACCCGAGGAGGCGCTGTCCGCCAGCTCGCGAGTGAGAGCGAGCCGCCGATTCTTCGAAGCGACGAGTCGATCGAGATAGGTCACCTGGTCTTCCAGCCGGCGGCCTTCCGCCGCATCGGCGCGGCGCCGGGTTTCCAGCTGGCTGGTGGCGATGGCCAGGCGGCCCTCGTCGGCCTTGAGCTGGGTCTGCAGGGTCCGCTGCTCCGCGCTGCGATCGGCCATCGAGGCGGACCGGAGGAGAAACAGCACCGAGTCGGCCGCCACCCGTCCGCCCTCGGCCGCGGTCACCTCGCTCACGACCCCGTCGCGGGGGGCGCGAACCGGGTCGGTGCCTTGCATGGGAACCAGCGCGAACCGCCCGGAGACCACTTCGGGGACGTGCACCACCAGGAGGGCCACGACCATGAGCCCGAACAGCGCGATCACGAAATACGCCAACCCCCGAGCCGCCCAGTGGGGCGGGTCGATGTCCAGAAAGGCGGCGTCCTGTCCGCTGTGGTCGGCCATCAGGTCCTCTAGCTACAGGCCCAGCTGCTGGCTCACCAGGAAGTAGTACAGCCCCTGGCGTTCCATCAGCTCGTCGTGGGTGCCCTGCTCGACCAGTCGGCCCTTCTCCAGCACGATGATCACGTCGGCGTCACGCACCGTGCTGAGCCGGTGGGCGATCACGAACGACGTGCGGCCCTCGAGCAGCTGGTCGATGTTCTCCTTCACGGCCCGCTCGCTCTCGGTATCGAGCGCGCTGGTGGCCTCGTCGAAGACCAGCACGGGCGGCCGGTGATAGATGGCCCGCGCGATGGCGACCCGCTGCCGCTGCCCCCCCGAGAGCGAGAGACCGGACTCGCCGATGTGGGTGTCGTAGCCCAGCGGAAGGCGCTCGATGAACTCGCGGGCACTGGCCGCCTGCGCCGCCCAGATCACCTGGTCCATGTCGGGCTCGTCTTCCCCGAAGGCGATGTTGCGGGCGATGGTGTCATCGAAGATGTGATTGTCCTGCAGGACGAAGCCGATGTTTCGGCGGAGATCGCGGTAGTTCAGGGTCTTGAGGTCGATCCCGTCGTAGAGGATCGTCCCTTCGGTGGGCTCCAGCAGCCCGGCTAGGCACTTGATCAGCGTGGTCTTCCCCGAGCCGCTCCGGCCCACGATCGCCACCATGGTGTTGGGGGGCACCTCGTAGTCGACGTCGTCCAGGATGGGGGCCGACTCCGAGCCCCCGTAGCGGAAGCCGAGGTGCCGGAAGGTGATCCGACCCTCCAGCGACTTGACCGGCACCAGGCGCGAACGATCGCTCCCCTGCTCCGGTTCATGGGCGAAGATGTCTTCCAGCCGGGTCAGATAGACGGTCGCCTGCTGCCAATGGTCCCAGAGCGACATCAGCATGATGATGGGGGCGTTGGCCAGCGCCACCAGCGAATTGAAGGCCACCAGCGCGCCGATGGACAGGGAGCCGTTCATGACCTGCCGGGCGCCCACGAAGAGGAAGAGCACCACCGAGAGCAGGGTGATGGTCTGGATGGTTCCGTTGTAGGCCATCAGGGTGAAGTCCGCCTTGAACCGGTTCCGGGCCACGCTGTTGAACTGCCGGAGCATGAGGTCGCGGAAGGACAGCTCGGCGCCCAGCGCCTTGACCGTCTCAATGCCGCGAATCGCGTCGATCTGAAAGGACTGGTACTTCCCGTACGATTCCTCCAGCTCGGCGTACAACGGAAACAGCCAGTTGGCCGAATACTTCATGAGGACCGCGAAGAGCGGCACCGTCGCGAGGAAGGCCAGGGTGAGGATCGGACTGTAGATGATCATCAGCACCAGGGCCGCCAGGAGCTGCGCCACGGCGCTCAGCGCCTGGACCCCGTACTCCACCAGGAACTCCCGGACTTGCCAGATCCCTGCCAGGCGGCGCTGGATGTCCCCGATCCGCCGGCTGTTGAAGTAGCTCATCGGCAGACTCAGGAGCCGCCGAGTCAGGAAGTCCAGGGTGGTGGAATCGATGCGCACCGCGGCGAAGCTGAGCAGATAGCGCTGCACCACCGTGGCGGCCAGGGTCAGCAGAATCACCAGCGTCATCGAGATGATCAGCACATTGAGCAGACTCAGGTCCTGCTCGACCAGCACCCGGTCCACGATGACCTGGGTGAACACGGGGATCACCATTTGGAGCGCGCTGACGATCAGCGCCAGCCCCGCGCACTGGAGGAAGAGACGCGCGTAGGGGCGGAAGAAGGGCACCAGCCAGGTGATCCCCAGGGCGCCCTCGACATTCTTGGCGAACGCGTCGGTGTAATCGAAGAGGGCGGCGTACCCCGTCCATTTCCCTTCGAACTCCTTGCGCGGCATCCGCCGCCGCCCCACCGCGGGATCGGAGACCCGCACGTGGGTCTCGTCCACGTCGTAGACCGCAACCCAGTGGTTGCCCTCCCAGTGGGCGATGGCCGGCAGCGGCATCTGCGACAGGTTGGCGCCGGTGGCCTTGACCGCGCGCGCCGCGAGGCCCAGCTCGTTGGCCCCGCTGCAGATCGCCCGCAGGCTGGCGCCTTCCATGCTCGTATGCACCAGTTGGCGGATCCGGGCCAGGCTCACCGCCCGTCCGAAGTGCCGGCAGACCATGGCCAGACAGGTCGCCCCGCAATCCACTTCGTCGATCTGCCAAAGGTGGGGGAACCGCCGGATCCGCCGGCCCCGCTTCTGGAAGCGCCCGTCCTTGGTGGCGAACGGCCCGGCCCCCTCTTCCTCCGTTTCCTCCGTCTCAGGCGCGCTCACCTTCTGGTCCACCTGGGATTCGCCGACCCGCTCCTGGGTACTGGCGTCGGCCGGCAGCAGCTCCTGGAAGAAATCGATGGGAATGGCGGCCGTGTGGCGGTAGTCGTACTGATCCATCCGCGCTTCCAGCTCCTCCCGGAAGGCGGGATGCTGCTCGAGGAGCGCCTCGTAGGTCTCGCCCCGGAGCATCAGGAGCCGGCCCGGCGTGAGGGCTTCCACCGTGGCCGCACGGCGGGTGTGGCGAAACACGGAGAGCTCGCCGAAGTACTCCCCTTTGCGGATGTACCCGATGTTCCGGCGCCGGCCGTCGGTCTCCGTGTAGACCCGGAAGCGGCCCTCTTCGACCACATACATGGGCCCGGGCGGATCCCCTTCACGCACCACGATATCGCCCGCGCGGACCACCACGGGGGTGAGGTCCGAGAGGAGGGCGGAGAGAGCCTCCACCGGTAGCCGGGAAAAAGCGGTGTACTGCTGGAAGAAGCTGTGGAGCCGACGATGCTTGCCCTGGAGCTCGAGATAGTGTCGGAGCTCGGGGCGCTCCTCGAGCAGCGAATCGAACACGCTCCGCTGCAGGCGGAGTGCTTCCACCTCGGAATTGGCCCGGACGGTGGTGGTGCGCACGGCGTGGTTCAGCAAACCCATCTCGCCGAAGGAATCTCCCGGCCGGAGCACGCCGAGCGGGACCTCCTCGCCACCATCACCCCGTTTGAGGACCCGGGCCCGCCCGTTCACCAGTACGAACAGCGCGTCGGCCGGCTCCCCCTCCCGAACGATCGAGGACCCGAACGGGAAGGAGACCTCCTCGAAGCTCCCCTCCACCAACTCCCGCACGTCTGGTGGCAGAAAGCTCAGGATCGGCAGTTCGCGCAGTACGGCTTGGCGGGCTTCCTCGTTCACCGGCACCTCACCAGGGCGGCTCCTCTCGAGGGATCCACGGCGACGTCGGGAGACGCGACCGCCCCCGTCCAGGCCGGGAGGCAGGGCGGGCGTCACCCGAAAATTCGATGTTGGGTCGTGAAAAGGTGGTGCGAGTATGGTCTTCATCCCGGGGGCTGTCAACCAGCGCGCCACCGGGAGGCCGGGAGACAGCCGAATCAGCGAACCAGGATCAGCTCGCTCTGCCGGGCCTTGATCCAGGAGGGCTGCCCGTCGTCACCCATGGCGAAGTCCTCCTCCTGGGCCATCCGGACCTTCTGCCCGTCCCACTCGGGCACCGCGCTGGTCACCTGGAGCTCGCTCGAGAACCACATATTGGCGATCACCTTGTGGTCACCCCGCCCGGGGACGCCTTCCTGGTAGTCCCACAATCCGATCAGTGGGCCCGCGCCGTGCCCGTTAAGGCCGATCGGATGGCTGTACAATGTCCCATCCAGCCCCTCCGCGCGCATCCGGGTCAGCACCGATTGCAGCACCTCGTTCCCGGTGCGGCCCGGCCGGATCTCCTCGAACAGGAGGTCCTGCAGCCGGTTGGAGTTGGCCAATGCCTGCTTGAGGCCCGCTGGCGCATCGGTCTCGCCCTCGCGCAGCACATACCCATCGTGCTGCGTATCGGTGTTGAGGCGAAGCGCGGTGATCCCGACATCGCACCAGAGCAGGTCGCCTCGCTCGATCACGGGGTCGTCACCCAGCTGCTCTTCGGTGGCGCCGCGCCGCTGCACGCCCACCGACGGGTGAAACCAGGTACCCAGCCCGAGATCGTTGAGGTGCTGCCGCCACCACCACACCAGGTCACTGGTATGGGTGACGCCAGGACTGATCAGTTGACTCGAGAACATGGTTCGGATCATCTGCCAGACCAGGTCCTGCATCCGGCCATAGATCTCGCGCTCCTCGGGGAGCCGGAGCGCCAGCAGATCCACCGCCAGGCCCTCCGCCGGCTTGAAGCGCGAGGTCCACTTCTTCCCCAGGGCCTCGCTCATGCCCTCCAATTCGCCCGAACTCAGGCCGTCGGAGAAGGCAAAGACCCGGGACTTGTCGATGCCGATGGCCTTGGGCTGGCGTGCCTCGATCGTTTCCTTCAACACCTGCCATTGCTGGTCGCCCCAGAGCTCCGCCGTGCGCCCCGCCACGCCATTGACCGCTTTGGTGGTGCGTACCGCCGTGAAGACGCCGCCCTGAGAGCCGCCGCCCAGTGCGATCCGCTCGACCCCCTTCTCGGGGCCTCGATCGTAGAACACATAGATCGTGCGGCGCCTGGCCGCGAAGGTCGTGGGGGCAATGATCGCTTCGAACACGGGATCTTCGTTGTACTCCCGCATGGGAACCACCCAGAGATCGATCCCATATTGCCGCATGAGCGCGGGCAGATAGGTATCCAGCCGCCGTTGCAGCCAGCGCTGCTCGAGCTCTGCCTGCTCCTTGAGCGTGCCGAAGGGGTGGGTCGAGTCCTGCGCCAGCCCGACCCGAGCGAAGGTGAGTCCCAGCGCCACGGCCAGGCCGAGGCGTGCGATCGAAGAGCGGTTCATGGGGTGCGGAAGGAAAGGGTGGAGGGCTCGAGAAAGACTGGAGCCCCGGGACGGCATTGGATCGATGGCGCGAGTCGCTAGTCCACCAGCCTGAGCGGCATGACCAGCGCCATGAAGCTGGCCGGGTCGCTCCAGCCCACCGGCTCGCAGGTCGCCGCTCGCTCGGGCCCCTTGAAGGTCATCCGAACCTCGTCGGTCGGGATGTAGCGGAGGATCTCCAGCAGATACGCGGCGTTGAAACCGATCTCCAGCGGGTCCCCTTCGTAGCTGACGCTGATCTCCTCCTGGGCCTCGCCCAGATCGGGAGTCTGGACCGAGAGTTTGCAGGCGCCACCGGAGAGCGCCAGCCGGATCCGGTGAGTCTGGTCGCTGGCGACGATGCTCATCCGCCGGATGGCCGACGCGAAGGTCGCCTTGTCCGCGGTGGCAGCCTTGTCGTTCTCCCGGGGAATCACCTGCTCGTAGTTGGGATAGGGACCCTCGATCAGGCGGGTGTAGACCTGAGTCACCGCCGACCGGAACGCGAGGTGGTTCTCGCTCCGGGCGATCTCGATTTCCTCGTCGCTCCCGTAGAGCCTCCGGATCTGCTCCAGGGCCTTGGGAGGAACGATCAGGTCGGCCTGCCCCGTAGCCAACCCGGGCCGGGTGGGAACATCCATCCGTGCCAGGCGGTGACCGTTGGTCGCCACCATCCGCATCCGCTCCGGCCGGAGCTCCCAGAGCACCCCGTTCAGGATCGGCCGACTTTCCTCGGTGCTGGCCGCAAAGGCGACGTGGCCGATCAGCTTCTGGAGATCGCTCGACGAGCACTTCCAGGCCCCGTCGAACTTGACGGCGGGAAAGGCCGGGAACTCTTCCCGGGGAAGGCCCAGCAGGCGGAACTTGGCCCGACCGCACTCGATGGTGACCCGCTGCTCCCCCGAGCTGGTGAAGCGGATCGGTGCGCTGGGCAGCTCCCGAACGATCTCGACCAGTTTCTTGGCCGGCAGGGTGGCCGCCCCCTCCTGGTCCACCGAGGCCGGCACCGTGGTGCTCACCGCGGTGTCCAGATCGGTACCGGAGAGGCGGAGGCCGTCACGCCCGGCCTCGACCAGGATGTTCGCCAGCACCGGAAGCGTGGTCTTGGTCGGGATACTGGCCGCGACCGCCACCAAGCCTTCTTGGAGCTGCTCACGCGTAATGGTGAACTTCATCCCGGCCTCGTTGATGCTGAAAGAACTACTACGATACTATATAAAAGAATCTAGTAGCAGCAGTAGGCGGTCTGGATATGTGGATGCCCCCGCCAACTCCAGTGCCAGCTACGCCTTCGCCGTTTCGTGCATGTCGACCGGGTGTGGAGGCCGTGGACGCGATCGGGACAAGGGGCGGAGCTTTCCGCGTCTCCCACACCCCCCACATTCACTTATCTACTGTGCGGACAACTCCCGTCGGGCCACTTCCACACGCTCTTTGAAGGTGCGATCGCGCGACATCTGGCGCTCGACCTTGTTCACGCTGTGGATCACGGTCGAGTGGTCGCGCCCACCGAAGGCATGCCCGATCTCGACCAGCTGCATCTCCAGGATATCCCGGGCCAGGAACATGGCGATCTGGCGCGGGACGACCAGGCTCTTGATCCGCGCCTTGGAGCGGAGTTGATCGGCCGTGACCCCCCAACCCCGGGCCACCACATCCTGAATCCGTTCGATCGAGGGCAGGCTCCGCACGGGGAGGGCGCCCTCCTCCGCCGAGCGGATCTTGTCGGCCAGGGCCTCGCGGGCCAGTCCGATCGAGACCTCGCGGTGCTTGAGGGAGGCGAAGAGCAGCAGCTTGATGATGCAGCCCTCGAGCTCCCGAACATTGGACCGGACGTGCTCGGCGATGAACCGGAGGACGTCGTCGGGGATGGTCAGCTCGAGGTGGTCCTGCTCCTGTTTCTTCCGAAGAATGGCGATCCGGTGCTCCAGATCGGGCTGCCCGATGTCCGCCACCATACCCCACTCGAAGCGGCTCACCAGCCGGGCCTCGAGGCCGGGGATGTCCTTGGGCGGCCGGTCCGAAGTCAGGACGATCTGCTTGTGGGCTTCGTGCAGGGTGTTAAAGGTATGGAAGAACTCCTCTTGGGTGGCTTCCTTCCCTTCGAGGAAATGGACGTCGTCCACCAGGAAGAGGTCGATCTCGTTCCGGTAGCGCTTGCGCAGCTCCGACATGGTGCGGGTATGGATCCCCTCGATCACCTCGTTGATGAACTGCTCCGCGCTGAGGTAGAGGAGCCGGGTCTCCGGCCGCCGCTCGACCACCGCGTGGGCGATGGCCTGCATCAGGTGCGTCTTGCCCAGCCCGGTGGCCCCATAAATGAAAAGGGGGTTATAGGTCTTGCCGGGGGCCTCGGCTGCGGCGTGCGCTGCCGCGGCCGCCAGCTGGTTGGACTTACCGATAACGAAGGTGTCGAAGGTGTACCGCTCGTTGAGCGGCTGGGTGCTCGCCTTACCAGGTGCGGTGCCCGCTTCCGCCTGGGGACCCACGAAAAAGTCCATCTGAGGCCGCCGCCTGAGGTCTTCCTTGACGCGAAAGACCACCGAGGTCGCCCGACCTAGGACCGGCTCGGCGAGCGTAGAGAGGACTCCACCGTACTTGGTCTCGTTCCACTTGGCGGAGAATTCGTCCGCCGCGGCGACCACGAGCCGGCCTTCCTCCAAGGCAATAGCCTCGGTCGGCTCCAGATATCCGCGGTTAACCTTCTCCGGGACCTGACGGTACGCTTCCTCTAGGATCCGCTTCCAGGCCTCTTGTGCGGACAGCTGCATGATGCTCGACAACGGTGGGAGATTGGCAAGGGCGCACGATAGTACGGACTGCGTGTGGAAAAGTCAACCTTGACCGTCGTGGCCTCCCATGGGTAGCTTTGCCCGCTCACGGAACCGGTATCTACTGCAATGCAGCCTACATATCGTCCCCGCAACCGCCGGCGGATCAACAAGCACGGATTCCGGGCCCGGATGGCCACGCGCTGGGGTCGCGCGACGCTGTCGCGTCGCCGGAAGAAAGGCCGTAAGCGTCTCGCGGTCTCGACGCCCACCAAGCACGCCTGACGGCCTCGGAGCGGCTCCCGCGAGGATACCGGCTCGCCCGCCCTGCCGATCTGCGGCGGTGCATGGAGAAGGGCCAGCGGCGAGGAACCCGGCACTTGGACTTCTTCTGGATCGACAATTCAGTGGGCCATCCTCGAGTCGGACTGGTGGTTTCCCGTTTCCAGTCCACCGCGGTGGCCCGCAATCGTTTACGTCGGCGGCTCCGAGAGGTCTGGCGACGCGAGGTGCGAACCGCGCAGCCGGCGCGGGATCTGGTGATTCGTGCCAAGCGGGAAGCGTACCGGAGTTCCTTCAGCACGCTGCGATCGGAAATCCTCGTGTGGCGAGACAGCGTCACCTCGCCCTGAACGTGTACCCCCTTCCATGCACTGGCTCCTGAAGCTGCCGTCGCGGGTCGTGAGCCTGGTGATTCGCGGGTATCAGTTGACCATCTCCCCGATACTGCCTCCCAGCTGCCGGTTCAGTCCGTCCTGCTCGCAGTACGCGCTCGAGGCCGTAGCGCGATACGGCGCCATCAAGGGAACCTGGCTGGGTGGCCGCCGGCTGCTCCGCTGCCACCCATGGAACCCTGGCGGTTATGACCCCGTGCCCTGATCGGGGCGCGTTGCCGCCTCCGGGAACTCCTTCCTACTCATAAATGGACCGTCGCTTTCTCCTGGCGATCATCCTGATGATCGTGGTCGCCGTGGCTCCGTCGATCATCTTCAAGCAGTCTCATCGCCCGGCGCCGCCACCACCGGTCGACTCCACGGCCGCGGAGCCGGTCGCGCCCCAAGGCGAGACCAAGCTTCCGACGCTGGGCCCCACCGACCATCCGGTCGCCGCGGTTCCGGCGGAGACCATCCTGGTCACGTCCGATCTCTTCACCTACGGCTTCAGCACCCGAGGCGCCGTGGTGGTTCAGGCCACTCCAAACAAGTATCGCTCGATGGCCCCGACCGACCGCGGGCAGCCGGTACAACTGGTCGCGGATGAGGGCGGCTGGCTCGGGCTCACCTTGGTGGTAGGGTCGGATACTCTCCGGCTCACGGACTGGAACTTCACCCCGTCAGCGCCCCGGGTTTCGGTCACTGCTCCATCCGAGCTCCGGTTTACGGCGCATCGGGGCTCGGTCGAGGTGGCGCTGGCCTATCGCTTCCGCCCGGATGACTATCGAATCGATGTCGCCGGTAGCGTGAGCGGTATCGGCCCCAACGGGGGGCTGTTGCTCGTGGGATTGGGGTCGGGGCTGCGCCAGACCGAAGCCGATTCGGTGAGCAACCACAACGAATACAGCGTGGTGACCAAGCAGAACAAGAGCGAGCTCACCCGATTCTCACGCCTGCAGCCGGGGCTGGTCACGACCCTGAGCGGTCCCTTCGAGTGGGTGGCGGTCAAGTCGAAATACTTCGTCACCGGATTGCTGGCCTTCGACACGGCCGGCGCCCGGATCAGCGGGTTGAGCGCATTGGCGCATCCCAACCCGGCCGGCAAACCGATCGCCGCCGATATCCAGGTCAGCCTCCCGCTTACCTCCACCGGGGCGTTCGCATACACGCTCTACGCCGGACCGATGGAGCAGCCGCGGCTGGCTCGACTGGGCCATGAATTCGACGACGTGAATCCCTATGGATGGCCGGGGTTTCGCACCCTCATCCGCCCGGTCGCCGTCGGGGTGCGCTGGCTCCTGGTCTGGATGCACGAGCGGCTCTCGCTCGCCTACGGCGCGGTCCTGATCTTCTTCGGCATTCTGGTGCGCATCGTCCTCTGGCCGCTCAATCAGCGAGGGATGCGGGCTGGGCTCAAGATGCAGGCCCTGCAGCCGGAGATGCAGGAGATTCAGGAGAAGTACAAGAGCGATCCTCAGCGGCTGCAGCAGGAGGTCATGAACCTCTACAAGAAGCACGGCGCCAACCCGTTCAGCGGGTGCTGGCCCATGCTTCTCCCATGGCCGGTGCTGCTCGCGCTGTTCTTCGTATTCCAGAACACCATCGAGCTGAGAGGCCAGTCATTCCTGTGGCTGCCCGATCTTTCCTTGCGGGATCCGCTCTACATCCTGCCGGTGCTGATGGGCATCTCCCTGTTCGCCGTGAGCAAGGTGGGACAGCTGGGGATGGAGCCCAACCCCCAGATGAAGATGATGCTCTACCTGATGCCCGTGATGATGACGGTGTTGTTCCTGAACTTTGCCTCGGGCCTCAATCTGTACTATTTCATCCAGAACGCGGTCAGCATCCCGCAGCAGTGGATGCTCGCGAAGGAGCGGATCCGGCTCCGCCCTCCGCCGGCTCCGAAGGCCGGCCCACCCACCCGGTCCGCGAAGAAGCCGAGCGAGTAGCCGGGGGCTGGAGGATTCGGCCATCCCCATCGCCTTCGATCCCATCGTCGCCCTGGCGACCCCGCCGGGCCGCTCCGCGCTGGCCCTGATCCGGCTGAGCGGCGCCGGCGTCTTCGATATCGCGTCGCGGGTCATCCACCCCTTCCGGGCCGACGCTCCCCGTCGAGCCTGGCTGGCGGATTTCCGCGATGCCGCCGGCGCCCTCATCGATCGCGGCGTGTATGCCATCTACCCTGAGCCAGCCAGCTATTCGGGCGAGGACCTGGTCGAGATCTCCTGCCATGGCGGGCTGGTAGGCCCCGCCCGCCTGATCGCCGCCCTGCAGGCCGCCGGGGCCCGGCAGGCGCTCCCCGGCGAGTTCACCCGGCGGGCGGTGCTGAACGGCAAGATGGATCTACTCCAGGCGGAGGCGGTGGCCGACTTGATCGATGCCACCGCGACTGCGCAGGCCCGGGCCGCCCTCCATCAGTTGGAGGGCGGACTCTCCCGCCGCCTCCAGCTCCTCAGGGTCGAACTCATCGATCTTCTCGCCCTCCTGAGCTACGCCATCGACTTCCCCGAAGAGGACGACGGCCCGGTGGGCATCGAGCGGGTGTTGGGTCAGTACCGTGAGGTCCTGGAACAGATCGATCGCCTGCTGGCCACCGCGCCCGCGGGACAACGGCTCCGGGAAGGAGCCCTGGTGGTGCTGGCCGGCATGCCGAACGCCGGGAAGTCATCGCTCTTCAATGCGCTGCTCGGCGCCGACCGGGCGCTCGTGACCGAGACGCCGGGAACCACGCGGGACGCGATCGAGGCCGCCACCGACTTCGATGGCTGGCCTGTGCGATTGGTCGACACCGCCGGCCTGGGGCCCACCGACGACCGGATCGATCGCATGGGCATGGCGATGAGCCGCCGATACATCGACGCCGCCGATCTGGTGCTGCTCTGCGTCGAGGCCCATCGACCGGTCGATGGCCAGGACACGGCGCTGGCCGGCGGCCGGGAAACGCTCCTCCTGCGGACCAAGACCGATCTCGCGCGGCCGGAAGACGGAGGTTTGCCGGTGTCGGTGGTCTCGGGAGAGGGGCTCGACGTACTGCGGCGACTGGGGGCGGACCGAGTGTCGGGGGGCCAGGCCGCCGTGCCCGACTTGGAGCCGGCCCTGACCCGCGTGCGTCATCGCGAGGCGCTGGCCCGCGCCCGTGCCGCGCTGGTCGACGCCAGGCCCCATCTCGATCCGGGCGGGGATGTGGTGCTGGCGGCCCACCACGTGCATCAGGCGGCCCTGGCCCTGGACGAGCTGGTGGGTACGGTGGACGTGGAGCAGGTGTTCGATCGCGTGTTCGCCACCTTCTGCATCGGGAAGTAGCCGGCCGTGCGACTGGGCGCGCTGTACGTCTACCCCCTCAAGGGTGCGGGAGGGATCAGCGTCGAGAGCTGGCCCGTCGGGGGCCTCGGCCTGCAGTACGACCGGCGGTGGATGCTGGTGACTCCGGCGGGGATGTTCCTGACCCAACGGGACTTCCCGAGGCTCTGTTTGGTTCGCACCGAGCTCTCGCCCTCTCACCTCGTGCTCGCCGCTCCGGGCATGCCGCCGCTGCGCACCCCGCTCACCCCCACCGATGGCGCCACCCAGCAGGTCGAGGTATGGAGGGATCGGTGCCCAGCCCTGCTCTCTGATCCCGACGCCGATCGCTGGTGCACCGAGGTCTTGGGGACCGAGTGTCGCCTGGCCTATCTGCCTGAGGAGAGCGGACGCGCTCTGGATTCGAGCTACGATCGATTGAATCGCCGAGTGGGATTCGCCGACGCCTTTCCCTTCCTGTTGATCGGGGCCGCGTCTTTGGAGGAGCTGAACCGGCGGCTGGAGCAGCCGCTACCGATGAATCGCTTTCGACCCAACTTGGTGATCGAGGGCTCCGCTCCCTTCGGCGAGGATGGCTGGCGGCGGATTCGAATCGGGACGGTCGACTTCGACGTGGTCAAGCCTTGCGCGCGGTGCGTGGTCACCACCACGGACCAGAATACCGGACAACGAGGCCAGGAACCTCTTCGAACCTTGGCGACCTTCCGGCGGGTGGGGAACGAGGTGTGGTTTGGTCAGAACGCCATCCACCGGGGACTGGGAAAGCTGGCGGTGGGGGACGTAGTGGAAGTAGTGGAAGGGACCGAGGACGACTAGTCGCCGGCCGACTGGGCGTTCACCGGTCCCTCGGACATCGCCTTCTTGTGGCTCCCATCGCAGAACGGCTTGTTCCCGGAACGGCCGCAACCGCAGAACTTGACGACGCCCGGCTGCTTGAACGGAGGGATCGGGAGCTCCTTGCCCTCGAGGTCTCGCACCACCACCGGCACGGGGACGACGATGGTCCCGTGTGGCTTGACGGTGACCACGAGCGGTGAGGTGGGAGGGTGATCCGGGGTGTTCGCCGGTGACTGATCACTCATGAGGGGTAATGTAACCACGCCTGCCGAGGGACCGGGCCGCGATCAGGCGGTTTGAATCCGGCGGGCCAGCTCCTCCGCGACCCGGAATTCCTCCACGCTCGCCCGCAGAGCCGCCGCGATACCCCGCTCCTCCACCAGGGCCTCCGTCATTCGATACCCCAGGTAGTATCCGGATCGTTCGGGCAGGACTCGACCGGCCACCAGGCGCGCGGCTGGGCTCATGCCGTCGGACAAGTAGCGGAGCCGAAGGCCCAGCGCGGTGCGATCGAGTTCCGCTTCGACCGCCCGGCGGAGGAAGGCCTCCAACTCGCGGAGCCGGTGGTACTGCCGGCGACTGTAACCGAAATAATGGGGCGGATCGAATCCGGGGGCCACCGCCTTGGCGGCATGTACCGCCAGCCCCTCGTTGATGATGAGTTCGCGCAAGGTGATGCGGCTACTCGTAAGCCAGAAGTCGTAGTATCCGCCGTTGTCCTCGATCCGCTGCCTGAAAGCGCTGGCGCTCACCGGAGAGGTGTAGCGAACCGTATGGGCCAGCTCGTGCCCCACCCAAAGCGGGATGAGATCGGGCGATAGCCCCAGGCCGAAGGTCTCAGGGTTGGCTCGTCCGGTGAAGTGTTCCAGGCAGATGAAGATGGCCCCCCGGCCCTGAATGACCAGCTCGCCGGCGTTGGCCGCGCCCATCCCGATCATGAGATAGCAGTCGGTCGGCCGATCGATCTTGAGGACGTCCTCCGCGGCGGAAACCGCATCCGCCACCAGCTGCGCCGGGTCCTTTGCCTCCAGGACCGTCGCGAGGTCGCTGCGGTCGGCGCGTAAGGCTGACTCGATGATCCCCGCGGCCGGCGGGCTCTCGAGGTCTACCACGTAGTTGTGCCAGTAGGCGCTCAGGAACGGCTGGTGGCTCTCGATGTAGCGGTGAAAGGCGGCGACACGATCGGCGGAGCGGAGAACGGCGAGGAAGTCGGGGACCAGGTTGATCAGCACGCGCCACAATATTTGGGTCGATCGCGAGGCGCAAGCGGGCTTGACAGCGCCGGTGCAGGCGCTGTGACGTCGGAGGAAATCGGGCCGCCGGCTTCAGACCCGGCAACCGTGCCTAGGCCAGGGGGGCGGCCGGCTGGTGTTGGATTGGGGTGAGCGGGACTGGGCCCGGGGCCTGGGAAGAGGCCGCGAAGGCGACGTTGGGGTCGTGGTACAACCCGCCTTCAGGCAGGTACTCGTAGAGTGGGCCCAGTTCCCGGCGGATCAGGGAGGTGTAGAACCCGGGAACCGCCTGGGTCTCGCCCTCCATGAACGGGAGGACCTCGCGGTCGTCGTCGAGACGCTGCCGCATCGCGGTGTGATATCGAATCCGACCGAAACCCTCGGAAGAAATCCCCCGGACGACGTTCATCCACTTTGGAACAAGCGTTCGGTTGGCGGCCAAGCGCCGGCCGATAGACCGCCAGGAGAACGAATAGGCGGTGAGGTCGGCGATCCGGTCATAGAATTCGCGCCATCCGTAGTTCTTGGGCCGGATGTTCATCGCCTGATTGTTATTCAGGAGATGGAACGGGAAGGGGATCAACCGCCCCTCCCGCTGATACTGTTGGTTGATAGGAGCGGCCCGGCCGAACGCCGACAGCAGCGAGTAGGCGGGGAAGGCGCCCGGAGTGAGATCGATGAAGCGCTTGGTGAGCTCGAACGGATCGGGGCCCTGATCGGAATCCAGCCCCAGCACGAAATTGGTCTGGACATACGGGATGTACCGCATGATCAGATTCACGTGCTCCGAGACCTGCTTCACCTTGTCCATCCCGGTCCGCCGGGTCTTGGACTTGTTTCCCAGGTCGTACCACGACTCGATTCCCGGCAGGATCGCCTGGAAGCCGTTCTTCTGCAGCCGCTTGAGGTGCGGCTCCGGCGAGCAGCGAGAGGCTGCTCTCGGCGATGTGCCTGATGCGAGCCTTCGGGTACCGACGCCTCGATCGCCTCCATGTAGTCGTCGAATCGCACGCCGAAGTTGGGATCGTGCCAACCCACGATGGGGCGCGTGAACTTGGTGAGCAGGAACTTGAGATCGTCCCGCAGCTGCGGCGAAGCCCAGCGGCTGGTAGTCGACCGTCGAGTCGATGCAGAAGCTGCAGGTATAGGGGCAGCCCAGGCTGCCGATCATCGGCACGATCTTGATCGTGGGGGCCTTGGCGAGCGTGGGCTCCACGAACTTCCAGCGCTCCTGCGAGTCCAGGACAGCTCGGCCGGCTGCTGTCGCGCGCCGAAATCGTCCGGCCCAAGGGGCGCTGCGGGGCGCACTCCTCCAGCACCTCCGCGATCACCTTCTGGTCCGTGAATCCCAGCACGTAGTCGAAGTAGCGCCGGGCGTCCTCCGGATAGCAGCGGGCGTGCGGCCCGCCCAGCACGGTGACCGCGCCGCGCTGCCGGAACAGCGTTGCTCAAGGCGTAGGCCAGCTGGGCCGATTGAGTGAACGCGCCGATGAAGACCACGTCCACGTCGGCGGGGAGCTCCTCGAGCAGGTTCTCGACACCGGTATAGCAGATGAATCGGACATCATGCCCCTGCTGCTCGCACCAAACCGCCACCACCTGCGGCATGATGCTCGCGAGGTTGGGGCTCATGACGCGGCCGTAGATGGTCTTGTTGGGTACCTTGTTTGTAACAAGGTCAAGAATGCCGATGCGGAGCCGGCGAGTGGCCAAGGATTGTCCAGGGAGAAGTGTGGGACGCCTGTAAACTGCCAAGAAGACCCCGGCCCACGCACGATGGTCGTCGAGGGGGTGACCGAGCGTCGAGGGGGTATCCGAGCTGGGGTCTGAGGGATAGAACCTACCGGGGAAGGCGA
Organism: uncultured Gemmatimonadales bacterium; assembly: GCA_963704015.1. GTDB lineage: Bacteria > Gemmatimonadota > Gemmatimonadetes > Gemmatimonadales > GWC2-71-9 > DATIWD01. Next base: position 72,064 of record CAVPGI010000011.1, on the reverse strand, counting down.
ACCCTTCGCAAGATCCCCGACCGGACCACCCCGGAACCGGCTAGTTGACCTCTCGCTGCTTCCGCTTGGACACCTCGTCCAGGAACCGCCGCTCTTCGGCTGTGAGACTGCCAATCCCCTGGGCGCTGATCTTGTCCAGCACCCGGTCTACCTCCGCCGCGACCGGATCACCCCCACCGCGGGGCAGCGCGCGGAGCGAAGCAGGGGTGTGGGGCTGGCCTTCACGATTTGCCGACTGGACGGCGACCGACTCCAGGCGTGCCCGCACCGGGCTCTGCCGCTCGGAGAGTCGTTGGAACCTGAAGAAGAGATATCCGAACAAGAGTCCGCCCAGATGAGCCAGGTGCGCCACCCCGTCATCCGGCCGCCAGACCGCGAAGAAGGTGTTGAGCGCCGCTAGCGCGATGACCAGCGTCCGGGCGCGAATTGGAATCGGGATCGGAAAGACGATGATCTCCTCGTCGGGCCACAGCATCGCAAAGGCCAACGCCACTCCGAGGATAGCCCCGGACGCGCCCACGAAGGGCGCCGTAGAGACCTGGAATGCCGCGAGCATGAGGGCAAAGACCGCAGCCCCGATGCCGCAGTAGAAGTAGTAGAGGGTGAACTTTCTGGACCCCCACCGCGCCTCCACCGGAGTCCCGAACACGTAGAGCGCGAGCATGTTGGTGGCCAGGTGCAAAAGTCCCCCATGCACGAAGAAGTAGGTGACGAAGGTCCAGGGATAGTGAAAGGCGGTCTCGGGCGAGAAACGGAGGAGCACCTCCACGCGCTGAGAGGTCAGGACCGTGGACATGAGCAGTTGCACCACCGCATTAGCGGCGATCAAGCGACCCACGACAGGGGTCAATCGGGGGAACATCGGGGTGCTCATGACGTGCTGGTCCTCAACCTCATCTAACCTAACGACTTGGGATTTGTTCCGCGGCTCCTCGCCCCAGGGCGCTTCGACAAATCCGGTCACAAACTTCCGCAAAGTCGATGCCCGCCGCCCTCGCCGCCTGGGGTAACAGGCTGGTGGCCGTCAGCCCGGGGAGGGTATTGGCCTCGAGGCAGAAGAAATCTCCCTTGGGCGTGAACCGAAAATCTACCCTAGAATACGAGCCCAGCTTCAGCGCTTGGTGGGCCAGGAGGCCCAGCCGGCCGCACTCCGCCGCGGTCGCCTTGGGCAGGTCGGCCGGGAAGATCTCCTCCGACATGCCCGGAGTGTACTTGCACTCGTAGTCGAAGATCTCGTGCCGGGGGATGATCTCTCCCACCGGAAGAGATTCACCGTTCAACACCGAGACCGTGAGTTCGCGTCCCGGAATGAAGGCCTCGATCATGACCTCGTCGTCATACTTTGCCGCCAGGGTGACTGCCTGGTCAAAATCCTGAGCTCGCTTGACGACCGTGAGCCCCACCGTGGAGCCCTGCTTCGAGGGCTTCACGACCACTGGCCACTCGAACCGCTGCCCCACCTCGCTCGCCGTTATTGGGGCCATCGCCCAGTCTGGCGTCGGCACCCCTGCGAAACGGAATAGCCGTTTGGACAGGTCTTTGTCCATGCCGAGGCCGCTGGCTAGGGGTCCGCTGCCGGTATAGGGAACCCCGAGCGTTTCGAGGATCGCCTGGACGGTGCCGTCCTCGCCCCGGCCGCCATGGAGCGCTAGGAAGAGCACGTCGGCCTCCCGGACCTCCCGCAGGCGGCCCATGTCGTTGAGCAGGAATTGCCGCTCCAGTTCGTCCAGCGCCGCGGTCGTCGGCGGTTGGGCGCCCACCTTCGCGCCCAGGGCATCCTCCTCTTGGGAGGAGAGCGCCCCACGGATCGTGTCCACCACCCTTACCTGATGGCCGGCTTGGCGGAGGGCCCCCAGAACCTGCCGGGCCGAGGCTAGAGCGACGTCGCGTTCGGAGGAAGCGCCCCCGGTCAGAATCGTGACACGCATCCTTGAGCCTATCGGGTCCCGATCAATTGCTGCAGGACGTCGTATCGGCTGACGATACCCACCAGTTGTCCGTCCTTCTGGACCAGTGCGGCGGGGCTTTCACGGGTGAGAATGGGGGCCAGTCGCTCGGTGGAAAGCTGGGCGTCCACCACCGGAAGGGGCGGGTCCATGACTTCGCGCACTGGGCGGTCGAGGAGCGCCGGCTGGCTCAAAGCCTTGGTCATGAGGATCCCTTCAATCAGGACGCCCACCGCCTTTCCATCCTCCACCACCGGGATCTGGCTCACGTCCCAGGTGCTCATGAGGTTCAAGGCCTGCCGAACCGCCGCCGCAGGCGCGACGGTGACCAGGGCAGGGGCCGTGGCGTGACGCCGGGCCAGCAGCTGCTCCACCGTGATCCGCGGCGGCTCCAGCATCTGGTTCTCCTGCATCCACTCGTCGTTGAACAGCTTCGACAGGTAGCGCTCGCCGGTGTCGCAGAGAATGGTGACGACACACCCTTGGGGGTCGTCCAGCTCGCGTGCCACGTCGAGAGCCAACACGACGTTGAGCCCGGTGGAACCGCCCACGAGAATCCCCTCTTCCCGGGCCAGCCGGCGCGCCATGATCAGGGCCTCACGGTCCGCGACCTGGCGGAACTCGTCGATGTAATCGAACCAGAGCGTGGTGGGAATCTTGTCGCCCCCAATGCCCTCCACCTTGTAGGGGTGCCCTTCTCCGATCGCCTTGGTCTTGGCGTAGTTGGTGTAGAGCGAGCCCACCGGATCGCCGGCGATGACCCGGACGCGGGGGTTCTTTTCCTTCAGGTACTTCCCCGCCCCACTCACGGTCCCCCCGGTGCCCGCCCCCGCCACGAAATGGGTCACCTTCCCGTCGGTCTGCTCCCAGATCTCGGGTCCGGTCGTCGCGTAGTGTGCCTCCGGGTTGATGGCGTTGTAGAACTGGTTGGCCAGCACCGCCCCCGGGGTCTCCTTCACGATCTGCTTGGCCTTGACCACGTAATTGTCGGGATGGTCAGGCGGGACCGCGGTGGGCGTGATCACGACCTCGGCGCCGTAGGCCTTGAGGAGCCGGACTTTTTCCTGAGACATCTTGTCCGGCATCGTGAAGACGCAGCGGTATCCCTTGAGGGCCGCGGCGATCGCCAGGCCGACGCCGGTGTTGCCGGAGGTTCCCTCGACGACGGTACCGCCCGGCTTGAGGTCCCCACGGCGTTCCGCGTCCTCGATGATGGCCAGGCCGATCCGGTCCTTTACCGAGCCGCCCGGGTTGACGTACTCGGCTTTTCCATACACGGGGGTCCGGATTCCGCTGCCGACTCTCGACAAGCGGATCAGCGGCGTCCAGCCGATGGTGGCCAGGACCGAGTCGTACGGGCGGTGATGTGGCGGGGTCATGGCGTCGTCCCGGCGCGCGGTGGATGGCGGAAATGTATCGGCTGGAGAAAGGTGGCGGGCACCGCGGCGCCGTTGCGTTGCGCCGGCGCAAACTTGAGCTGGGGAGCCCCCAGCAAGGCGGCGGAATCGAGCGCGGGGTACCCGGACGATTCGGCGACCTTGGTCGACTCCGGGACCACCCGCCCTTCCTCGTCAGTGTGGAGCCGAAGCACCACGTTGCCCTCGATCCCCTGCTCGAACAGCGCCGGTGGGTACTCTACCGGCGTCTCGGCGTTGACTGCGACCGGCGGGTCGTCGTGCCGGTCCGGTGCCGGCGTATCGGCCGGCAACACCATGCGGCGTTCGCGGGGACCGCAGGCCGCCCCGGCCAGCAGCGCGAAGAGCGCGAGCCGGTGGCGGCGCCCTGCTCTCACCCGCCCCGCTCCGCGCGGCGCTTCCAGTCCGCGATTCGGTTGAGCGCCTCCAGGGGCGTGAGTCGCTCGACGTCCAGGGTCTTGAGCTCCTCCACCACCGGGTGCGGCACTTCCGTGAACAGGGCGAGCTGCCCTGGGTCCGGCGCGACGGTCGCGCCGGGTACCATGCGATGCTCTCCCTCGAGACGTTGGAGGATCTCACCGGCGCGCCTGACCACCGGCTCGGGCAGTCCGGCCATCCGCCCGACGTGGATACCGTAGGAGCGGTCGGTGCCGCCGGGACGGAGCCGGTGCAGAAAAACCACGCTCCCACCCGACTCCTCCACTGCGACATTGAAGTTGCGGGCGTGCTCCAGCCGCTCGGGCAGCTGTGTCAGCTCGTGGTAGTGAGTGGCGAACATCGTCTTGCATCCGACCCGGTCGTGGAGGTACTCGCTGACCGCCCAGGCGATCGCCACCCCGTCGTAGGTTGAAGTACCTCGCCCGATCTCATCCAGAAGGACCAAGCTCCGAGCGGTCGCATTGTGGAGGATGGCGCTGGTTTCGCTCATCTCCACCATGAAGGTGGACTGTCCCTGCGCCAGATTGTCACTCGCCCCCACTCGCGTGAACAACCGGTCCACCACCCCGATCCTGGCCCGATCGGCCGGGACGAAGCTGCCCATCTGCGCCAGCAGGACGCAGAGGCCGATCTGCCGAAGGATGGTGGACTTGCCCGCCATGTTGGGGCCGGTCAAGAGCTGTAGCCGTTCCGCCGGATCGAAGCGGACGTCATTGGGAATGAAGGCCTCCCGCGGCATCAGGCGCTCGATCACCGGGTGCCGGCAGGCCACCAACTCGAGCTCGAATCCCTCTTCCACGACCGGCCGGACGTAACGCCCTCGGACCGCCGCCTCCGCCAAACCGGCCCATACATCCAGACGCGCCAGCGCCCGCGCCGTGCGTTGGATTCTCGGGGTCGCCACACCGGCTTCGGCGCGAACCGCGGTGAATAGCGCCGCCTCCCGCTCGACCATTCCCTCCTCGGCCCCCAGCACCTTCGCCTCGTACGCCTTGAGCTCAGGAGTGACGTACCGCTCGGCGCTGGCCAGAGTCTGCCGGCGCTCGTAGTCCGCTGGCACCTTTCCGGTGTGGGTGTGGGTGACTTCCAGGTAATAACCGAAGACCTTGTTGTACCCGACCTTGAGAGATGAGATGCCGGTGCGCTGACGCTCCCGCTCCTGCAGGGCTGCGATATACTGGCGCCCACCGTCGCGCAGCGCCCGGAGCTCGTCCAGCTCCCGGTCGTACCCCGGGCGAATCACGTCCCCGTCGGTGAGTACGGCGGGCGGGTGGTCCGCTAGTGCGCGCTGAAAGAGCAGCCCGAGATCGCCCAGGAGATCGAATTCGTCGATCACCCCGCCCAGGGCCACGCAGGTCTCCTGGGCCGCTAGGCTGCTCAACGCCTCCAGCACGTCCGGCAGCCGTGCCACCGAATCGCGGAGCGCACCGAGCTCCCGGGGCGTCGAGCGGCCCGCGGCGGCTCGACCGGCCAGCCGCTCGAGATCCCGGACTCCCTCCAGCGCATCCCGGATCCGGCCCCGACCCCGGGAGTCAGCAGCCAACGCCGCCACCGCATCCAGGCGCTCATTGATCGCCGCCGGGTTTCGTAAGGGAGATAGAACCCACCGCCGGAGCACCCGGGCGCCCATCGGCGTTACCGTGTGGTCGACGGCTTCGAGCAGCGTCGCCCCGCGCTCGCCGCCGCCCCGAAGTGGTTCGATCAGTTCCAGGTTTCGGCGGGTCATATCGTCCAGCCAGAGGAACTCCTCCGCTCGACGAACGGTCGGCCGCGACAACTGTGGAAGCCCGCCCGGCTGCAGCTCGGCGAGGTAGCGGAGCAAGGCGCCTGCCGCGCCGATGGCAGCCCGGTCATCGGCGCTGACGCCGAGGCCGTCGAGCGACGCGAGTCCGAAACGTCGGGCCAGGTCCTCTTCCGCCAGGCGCGCATCGAACTCCCACGCCGGGCGCGTAGTGTGTGCGACGCCCTCGAGGGAGGTCACGTCTCCATCGGCCTCCGTTTCCGACACCACCACTTCGGACGGCCCCAGCCGCCGCAGGGCCTCATTCAGCTCACCGGCCCCGACCGTCTCCAGAAAGAAATCGCCGGTGCTCAGGTCCACGGCGGCCACCCCGCCGTGTTCCCCGAGACGCCACTGAGCCGCGAGAAAGTTGTTCTTGGGACCTGAGAGGCAGCCTTCGTCGAGAATGGCGCCCGGAGTGATGGTCTCGATCACTTCACGCTGCACGAGCCCCTTGGCCAGTCGCGGGTCTTCGACCTGCTCGCAGATCGCCACCCGGTGGCCGGCCCCCACCAGGCGGCGCAGGTACTCGGTGGCGGCCCGGACCGGCACGCCGGCGAGAGGGACCCCGTCTCCGCGGGACGTGAGCGTGATATTGAGGAGGCGGGAGGCCAGCTGGGCGTCCTCGAAGAACATTTCGTAGAAGTCGCCCATCCGAAAGAACAGGATTGCGCCGGGGTGCCGTGACTTGATCTCCCGGTACTGCTGCAGTAACGGAGTGTTGTTGGGGTCGGCCACGCGGGTGGTCACGATTCCGGGACCACGTAGGGGCCACCGCCCAGTTTGGCCTTGATCTTCGCGGCCAAGGTGTCCGCGTCCGCTCGCTGGGCGAAGTGCCCTACCCGCACCCGGTAGAGAAAATCGCTCTGGACCACGCGCGGCTCGAATCCTGCGGCTCGCAGATCGGCGGCCAGCTTCTCGGCGGCCGACTTGGTCTTCACCGCGCCGACCTGAACGGTGAAACCGGCTCCGGCGGTAGCCGGCGCGGGGGACTTGGGCTTGGCGGTAGCCGGCGCAGGGGACTTGGGCTTGGTCGTTCCCGTGTCGGTCTTCGTACTTTCGGCGGCCTGCGCTACGTTAGTGCAGCGGCCGTGATAGAACGAGAGCTGATTCTGGAGCTCAACGTTGTCCCCCACCTGCGCCAGCCCCTCGTTGAGCCATCGGCAGGCGTCCGCGGGCTTCTTGAGGTCGAAGTAGGCCCGGGCCCCCCAATAGGCGGCATAGGCCATGAGCGGGCTGGTCGGATAGTCGGATCGAATCCGCTCCACGTTCTTGACCGTGCCCGATGGGTTGGCCTCGGCGTAGTCCTGCATGGCCAGCCGCAGCAGCGCGTCGTCCGCCCAAGCGGACGTGGCGTATTCCACCGCGATGCGCTGGTACAGTCGCCGCCGTTCGTCGATGGTCTTCGCGAGCAGGCCCTGGGTGTAGAGAATCTGGGGATAGAGCGTGTCGGTGGGCGGGGTCGCGGTGAGCAGGCGAGAAACCACTGCCCGGGCCGAGTCGCCGAGTCCATCCTGAGCCAGGCGAATCGCCTCCACCAGCCGCGCGTCGTCCTGCGCCACCGCGCGCTCCGCGCCGATCAGGAGACCGAGTGTCGCGAGGAGGATCGTTCGAAGCCGCATCAGGCCGCCTCGCGACGAACCAGGTCCATCTGAAGAATCAGGTCGAGCAGAATGGATCGCTCGTCCGATACGCGGGTGTTCTTCAGGGTTTGGTCGGCCGCGAGCACCGAGGCGATGGCCTGGCTCACCCGAGCCTGGGGCCAGGACGCCGCCCACTCCGCCCATCGCCCAGCCTCAGCGCCCCATCCGACATCCTTGAGCCAGTAGGGCTTCAGGCGCCTGGTCAGCGCGACCGTGATCTCGGACGCCAGCGCCGACCCCCGCTTCCCCCGGTCATAGTGACCCCGCGCCAGGCCCACGCCGATGAGGCTGCTGCCTATGACGGTGGCCATCTTCACGGCCGTGACACCGCTCTGGCCCAGAACCACGTCGGTCAGCTCCAAGGCTTGGGCGGTCTGGCCGCTGAGCACCGCGTCCCGCCAATCGTAGAGTGTCTCGCCTCGGCGCACGCCGACCAGTTGGCCGATGCGTTCGACGTTGATCGGTCCCTGATCGGGCAGGGCCGAGAGCTTTGCCAACTCGGAGTCGATGGTACCCAGGTCCTTTCCAGTTGCATTGGCCAGGTGTTCTGCGGCCCCTTCACCGAAGCTGATTCCCAATCGCTGAGCCCGCTCCAGTAGCCACGCCACGACCGACTTGGCGGGAAGGGGTGAGCAGGAGACCGCCAGGGTCGCCCCCGCCAGAGCGGGGTCCGCCGCCTCCTCCCCCGGACCTTGCTGGAGGATCAGAACGGTGTCGGACGCCGGGCGCTCCAGGTAGCGGAGCAATACGGCCCGCGGCTTGGCCTTGAGCGATTCGATGTCGCGGAGGAGGACCACCCGGCGCGCCGCCATCATCGGCAGGCTGTGAAGCGAGGTCTCCAGGGCTTCGGGATCCAGCTGGGAGGCGGTGTGTGGCTCGAAATTGAAGTCGCGGCAGGACGGGTCCAGGGCCCGCTCCACGATGGCGGCCGCGATCTCGCTCTTCAGGACTTCCTCAGGACCGTAGAGATAGTAGACAGCCTGGATCTCCCCCCGATCCAGGGACCGGCGCACCTCTTCGTAACTCTGGGTTGCCATGGGGGAATCTTACCGCCGCCACCCGAGCGGTGAAAGCGGTTCCCCGGAGATTTATGGTCCGGGAACGAACGCCACGAAGGGAATGCCCGCCGTCGCGACGGGGCGGGCCACGGAAGGTGGATCGACCTGCGCGGCGGCAGTGGAGATCATGGCCGGCCGGCGGGAGGCAAAGACCGCGAGCGCGAGCAGGAGAACCGCCATCGCCGAGGCCATTATGGGCGATACATGCGGACGGAAGGACTCCTCGAACTCCCCGTTGCTTGCCAGGCGGGCGTCGAGCCTTGCGGCGAACCCCTGCGAGGGGAGAATCACCTCCCGTTTGAGCGCCTCCACCCCTCTCCGGACGGCTTGGTCATGGGCCTCGCAACTGGCGCAGACCGCCAGGTGGGCCTCCATGGCCACGGTCAGGCGGGGGTCGCCCCCGTCGCGATACGCTGAGTACAGAAGAAGGAAATCGTTACACGTCATGAGCTTGGCCTAGCAAGGGTTACCCTCTCTCTTAAGAATAACCCAAAGCGGCCAAAAAGTGCCATCCGGTGGGGGCTGGCGGGGTCAGTCTAGGTGGGGGGCGATCAGCTCGGCGAAGCTCTGGCGGGCGCGGTTGAGGCGGCTCTTCACGGTCCCGATGTTACAGCCCGCGATCTCGGCGATTTCCTCGTAGCTCTTTCCTTCCAATTCACGGAGAACGAAGACCTCCCGATGGTGCTGGGCCAGTTTGCCGACCGTCCGATCGACCAGAACCTCAAGCTCGTGCGCCGCATACACGCGGTCCGGCCGGGTGCTGGAGTCCTCGAAATCCACCGGCCTCCGATGATCCCCTTGCCATCGCTGGCGAATGGCCTGGAAGAAGACCAGCGGACTCCGGCGCCGGTTGCGGAGCTCATTCTTGGCCAGATTGGACGCGATGGTGTACAGCCAGGTCGAGAACTTGCGGGAGGGGTCGTAGCGGTGGAGATGCCGATGCACGCGGATGAATGCTTCCTGAACCAGATCCTCCGCGCGCTCCCGGTCGCCCACCATCCGATACACGAAGTTGAGCAGACGCGTCTGGTAGCGAAGCACCAGTTGACCAAACGCCCGCGGATCGCCGGCCAGATGGGCCGCCACCAGCGCCGATGACTCTGGCGGCAGCTGGGTGGTGCGGGCCGTCGAGCCGTCTTCGGAATCCGACCAAATGGGGCGATGCGTCAGTGTCGCCACGTCTACTCCCGGCGCTCTCGTAGAGCTGCTCGAGCGCCTGCCGCCCGTTCCCCTCTCCCATCCCGCTCGTTCATTCGCAGGCGGAGTATACCGCTTCCACCAGAACCGTTCAATCCGGCCTCATGAAGCTTCGCACATACAGAAGTGCGACTAGCGTCTTGCCGTCGACAATCTCTCCGGCCCTGATCATGGCCATCGCCCGGGACCAGGGCAAGGAGTGCGACTCGAGAAACTCGTCCGGTTCGCGCCGGTGGTCGCCCTCCGTAAGGCCGCTGGCGAGAAACAGATGGATCCGTTCGTCCGTGAAGCCCGGCGTGGTGAAAACCGTGGTCAGCCGGACCATCTCACGGGCCCGAAGCCCCGTCTCCTCGGCCAGCTCCCGATGAGCACAGGCCTCGGGGGTCTCCCCTGGGTCGAGGCGCCCCGCCGGGATCTCCCAGACTTCCCCCTCGGCCGCATGTCGGAACTGTCGGATCAGCACCACCCGCGGGTCCGCGGCCGTCACCGGGTCGACCAAGGGAACCACGGCGGCAGCGCCGGGGTGCCTCACCATCTCCAGCTCACCCGTCGAGCCGTCGGGAAACCGCACCGTGTCCAGATCGAGACTGATGATGCGGCCTTGGTAGCGACGGATCGTGGAGACGAGTGCCATGGCGATGGACCCCAACTTGCCGAGACCCGCTGCGCTGCACAAGGCGCGAGGCGACCATGCTTTGGTGCCACGCATAATTGCATAGGGGAGAGGTCACGTCAGCGTTTTGACGACTCTCCCCAGGACGCCCACCGCATCCTCCAGCTGCCGGTCGGAGAGGTAGGGCGCGGGCCCCAATCGGAGCCACTCCCCGCGATAGTCGGTCAGGACTCCGGCGTCTCGGAGCCTCCGCCCCAGTTCGGCGGCCTTCGGGGAACGGAGCGCCAGGAACCCGCCCAACTGGGTCAGCGGGATGTCGCGGTCGCGCCGAACGATCCGGGGATCCGCGTCCAATCGGTCGAATGTCCCGGCTAACACCGAGAGCTGGTGCTGGCTCACCTGCCTCAAGAATGACGGCGAGAGCCCTTCGGCCTGGAAGAACGCGAAGACCTCGGCCGCGCGGTAGTGACTGGTCGGGTCATAGGTGGCACCGGCGAATCGCTCCGCGTCCTCCGGATACCAGACCGGCCCGCTGGCCGTGCTCGCGGCCAGCGATGAGAACTCTGCGAACCATCCGGTGATCACCGGTCGCATGCGGCAGCCCGTCGGGATTCTGAGGAAGCAGTTCCCTTCCCCGAGCTGACAGTACTTGTACCCGCCACCAACCACGAACGCCCCTTCCAGGCCCAGGTCCGCGAGCGTGTAGGGGACCACGTTGAGCGCGTGGTAGGCGTCAACCAGCAGCTCGGCGCCCACCTGCTGGCAGCGCCCCAGCACACCCGCGAGGCCAGGGACGATGCGGGCGGTCTCGAACAACACGGCGGAGACCAGTACCGCCGCGGTGCGGTCGTCCGCGGCCTGGTTGAGCCGAACCGCGAGAGTGTCCACCGGGTCAGCCGGGACTTTGATCACTTCGAGGCCCTCTTCCGCCAGCCGGCTCAACTGTCGGCGGAGCGTATGGAATTCCCCGTCGGTGGTGATCAGTCGCCGGCGCTGCCGCAGGGGAAGCGCCGAAAGGAAGCGCACCAGCAATTCGTGGGTGTTCGCTCCCAGGGCGATCCGGCGCGGGTCGTCTCCCAGCAGCCGGGCGAAGCCTCGGCGGACCGATTCCGCCCGCTCGAAGGCGCGCTCCCACTTCTCGTCCAGCCAGGTGGACGCGTCCGTCCAGGCCAACAGTTGACCCTCCATCGCGCAGTCCGGCCAGGCTTGATGGGAATGGCCGGTGAGGTGCGCCCGCTCCTCCACCCGGAACCGCCGGTAGTGCGGGGCCAGCGCGTTGGGACTGGCAGCCAGCGCGGCCAGGTTCATGGACTCAGAAGTCAGTGCGGATGGCCCACAGATCGGGAAAGACCGGGCGTAACAGAGTGCCTTGCAGATACTCCGCCCCGGCGGACCCTCCGGTGCCCGGTTTGGTGCCAATAGTACGCTGCACCATCTTGAGATGGCGATAGCGCCACTCCTGGATGCCCTCGTCCAGATCCACCAACCGTTCGCAGAGCTGGACCAGCAGTTTGGAGCTCCGGTAGATCCCGATCAGGACCTCCTGCACGGTCCGGGAGGCCTGCACCGGGGCGGTGACGTCGCGGTGGAGGATGTCCTGGGGGATGGAGTGCCCCGCACGGGCCAAATAATGAAGGAACGTGTCCCACAGGGTGGGCCGCCGGTACCGGGCTTCGAGGTCGCCCCGGGCGGCTGTCCCCAGCTCGAACCGCTCCACGGCGCGTTCCGACTTAATGCCGAGGAGGAACTCCAAGGCCCGGAACTGATGGGACTGGAACCCGCTGCCCGACTCCAGCCGATCTCGGAAGGACAGAAAATCCAGCGGTGTCATGGTCTCCAAGACATCCAGCTGGGAAACCAGTACCTTGAGGATGGTGAGCACGCGCTTTAGGGTATGGAGGGCCGGCGGCAAGGCATCCCCGTCCAGCAGAGCCTGGAGGTGATCCAGCTCGTGTAGGATCGCCTTGAACCAGAGCTCGTAGACCTGGTGAACGACGATAAAGAGCAGCTCGTCATGCTCGGGCCCCTCCGACAGGGGACGCTGCAGCTTGAGGAGCTCGTCCAGCTCGAGATAGCCGGCGTAGGTGCGAGCCATGGTGGTCGCCGGTGAGGGGTGGGAACCTCGTCGGCCCAGGGTAACCTACGCCGCCGGAGTTGGCAACGTCCGTGGCGGGCCCTCGCCTCGTGTGAGGCGAGACCCGTGGCCCTGAAGGGTGAGTGAGGAGGGGTGCCATGCCAGTTCCGCCGCGCCGCCCGCGCTGGTTGGTCCTGCTCGAACAAAACATCTTGGCCCGACTCGCCGCCTACTACTTACTGGTGGCGGGGGCGGTCTGGGCCCTTTGGTCGATCGCGCCCGACAGCGTGCGAACGGTGCTGGCCACCTCTCTCGCCGAGCTGCGCAGCTCGTCGCTGACGGCCGGTCTGGAAGACACGTTCCGGAGTAATGGAAAGCCGCGGGTCGACCCCGCCGCGTTGGTCTCCGCCTACCCGAGCGTCACCACCGCCATGGCGGTGACCGGCGCCTTCCTGCTCGTCCTCCCGGTCGCCTGGGTGTACATGTTTACCCGGCAGAAGCGCGGGTACAGCCCCTCGCTGGCGCAGAGCCTGATCCTGCTGCCCATCTCGGTGGCCGGCGTCGTGGTGCTGGTCAAGAACAGCCTCGCGCTGGCGTTCAGCCTGGCGGGGATCGTGGCCGCGGTACGCTTTCGGAACACGCTGGAGGACAGTCGAGACGCCGTGTTCATTTTCGCCGTCACCGGGCTGGGGCTCGCGGCCGCGGTCCACATCGATGTGGCCATCGTCTTCTCGCTCCTCTTCAACGCCATCGTCCTCGCGATGTGGCATTACGACTTCGCGCTGACCCCGCCCCGCCTCGAGGCGGACCGCGCCGAGCGCCATCTGGAGCGCGCCATGGCGGTGGCCAACCGCACCAGCCAGTTCGTGGCCCGGGTCGACCAGGAGATCCTGGAGTCCCTGGCCCCGGAGCAGCTGGACGCCCTCGCCGTACGGGTGCGCCGACACCGCGAACGCAGCCGCGAGGACCTCCCGGTCGCGAGGCCACCCAAGTGGGATGCCAAGCTCCTGGTACACTGCTTGGAGACCATCCAGACCCGCGCCGCCGTGGAGCCGGTTCTCGATCGTCAGGTCAAACGCTGGCAGTTCATGGGCAGCCGCGACGGGGAGGACGGCACCGCGGCGGTGGAGTATCGGGTCCGCTTCCGGAAGAGCGTACCTCCCCACCTCGTCAACGAAGCCATGGCCCGCGACGGAGCCCCCCTGGTGATTCGAGTGGAGATAGAAGCGATCGGAGACTCCGCAGGATGAAGCTTCGTTGGAAAGCGACGGGGTACCTGTGGTGTGGGGCGGCGCTTCTCAACTCCCCTGCCCTGCCGGGACAGGCCCCCGCCGACGAATCCGAACCCAAGGTCGCTCCACTCTTCGCATCCAATGACACACTGCCCATGGCTCTCGCGGCGGATTTCAGGGCCATCGCGAAGGATCGGGACACCCTCAACCCCAAGAGCTACCCCGCTGTCCTCATCGTTCCGGCGGCCAACGGCAAAGTCGACACGCTCAGGGTCGAGCTGGCACTGCGAGGGCACTTCCGTCGCTCGCGTCTGGGTTGTGATTTCCCTCCGCTCGATGTTCGATTCCCCAAGGAGGCGAAGGAGGCGAGGAGCGGCACCTTATTCCAGGGGCAAAGCTCCCTCAAGCTCACCACCCACTGCAACACCAAGTCGAAGGACTTCGAGCAATACATCCTCCAGGAGTACCTCGCCTACCGGGTCTACAACCTCCTCAGCGAGGTGAGTTTTCGAGCCCGGCTGGTCCACATGACCTATCGCCAGACCGGCGATACCGGGGTGATGGCCACCCGCTTCGCCTTCTTCATTGAGGACGACGGCAAGATGGCCAAGCGGAACGGGGGGAAACTCGATAAGAGTCAGGGGGCGACCTGGGAGGACCTCAAACCGGAAACCGCCACCCTGATCAGCGTGTTCGAATACTTCATCGGCAATACCGACTGGTCCCTGCCCTACCTCCATAACATCCGACTGGTGCGTCGCGAGGGGCAGCCCTATGACGCGGCGCCCTATGATTTCGATTGGTCAGGGGTAGTGAACGCGAAGTATGCGAAGCCCGACTATCGGCTCCCGATCAAGACCGTGCGCGAGCGTCTCTACCGAGGAGCTTGCCGATCGGCCCAGGATCTGGCCAAGACCTTCGATCTGTTCCGCAGCCACCGTGAGGCCATCTATCAGCTGTACCGGACCGCGCCGGGGCTCGATCCTGGCGAGGTCAAATCCAGCCTCCAGTACTACGAGGATTTCTATCGGTTCGCGGACAATCCCGGGAAGGTCCGGGACGAATTCGCCGGCGCCTGCGGTTGAGTGGATGCGGCTGGCTCCCATGCCGGCCGCGAGAGGAGATGGAGGCTAGAGGAGCCCAGCCAGCGGAGCCGCGTAGCTGGCGTTGCGGACCTCCGGGTGGCCGTATCGCCCCGCGGGAGCGTGATGGCGGTTCCACTCCTCCCGCAGACAGAAGGGGTCGAGGCCGTGCGGTCGGTCCACCGCCAGCACACCGTCCAGGTGATCGACCTCGTGCTGGATCAGCTCGGCCCGGTCACCCTCGAGGTCCGTAGTGGCCCACTCGCCCCGCTCGTCCTGGTAGCGAATCCGCACTCGATAGGCGCGTGAGACCCGGACCAGCAGATCCGGAAAGCAGAAGCAGTCGTCCCACACCGTAAAGTCCTCGTTCCCCACATCCACGATTTCGGGGTTGAGCAACACCCACGGGCGATCCAGTTCCGCGTAGATCATGCGGACCGGCGCGCCGATCTGGGGTGCCGCGATGCCTCGGCCGTAGCCGAATCGGGCCCGGAAGTCCCGCAGCGTCTCTCGGAGGTCGTCGAGAATGACCCGGACGGCCGTGGAACGCGGCTTGGCGATCGGTTCACAGAGCGTACGGAGAATGGGGTCGCCGAGCAGTCGGATGCGATGGATGGTCATGGAAACGACACCGTCTCAAGGGGTGATAGTAACCCTAATCTGGGAACAAACCGCAGTTTCGAGAAGTAGTCGGGGGCCCAATCCGCTACCGCCGGTATTGCGAGTAGAGCATAGCTCAACCAGCGGTATAGTAGTAGCATACTCTCCTACTAATATATACCACGTAGTGACAATGACTTAACAATTCGCACTATAAATGCCTGTTTTAGTTGACAATCGGCAGCGCGAAAGCTACTCTTTGGCTCAATGGGAACGCTCGCCTCCACCACCGACACCGAACTCCCGCTCCCCGAGGCGTACCGAGGACCTCGAGGGGCCATCTTGGTGGAGCTCAAGCGTCTGCAGCAGGCCACAGCCAAGGAATTGGCTGCCCGACTTCAGCTCTCCCTGACCGCGGTTCGGCACCACCTGAAGGAGCTCGAGGCGGGTCACCTGCTCTCCTACCGGCGTGAGCAGCGCGGCATGGGCGCCCCCACCTACGCCTACCAGTTGAGCCCCGCCGGTGAGGCTCTGTTTCCCCAGCGATACAAGGAAGTCCTCACCGAGATGCTCGACCGGGTGGTCGAGCACGGGGGGCGCCCTGCCCTGGTGTCCGCGCTGGAGCAGCGTTACGTGGACTTGGCGCGAAAGCTCGGCCCCGAGCTGGCCGATGCCTCGCCGGCGCAGCGCCTCGACGTGGTGCGGCGCGCGTTGGTCGATGGCGGTTTCATGGCCGAGTGGGAGAATGAGCAGGGTGCGGTGCGTCTCACCGAGCACAACTGCGCCATCCGGGCCGTCGCCGAGCGGTTTCCCGAGGTCTGCGCCGCGGAAGCCAAGTTCCTGCAAGAGGTCCTGGTTGCGGTGGTCCAGCGGGAGGCGCACATCCTCGAGGGGTGCAGCGCCTGCGAGTACCGCGTCGTCTTCCCGCAGCCGGTGAATCCCGAGGAGCCCGCATGACATCGACCGTGGAATCGCTGGTCAACCAGCAATACAAGTACGGCTTCGTCACCGACATCGAGGCCGACACCATCCCGCGCGGTCTCAGCGAGGACGTGATCCGCCTCATCTCCGCCAAGAAGGGGGAGCCGCCGTTCATGCTCGAGTGGCGCCTGCGCGCCTATCGGCGCTGGCTGACCATGGAAGAGCCCCATCACTGGGCCAACATTCAGTATCCGTCGATCGACTACCAGGACATCATCTACTACTCGGCCCCGAAGTCGGTCAAGCCTGTCGGCAGCCTGGATGAGATCGACCCCAAGCTGCTGCAGACCTACGAAAAGCTGGGCATCTCGCTGACGGAGCAGAAGTGGCTCTCCGGGGTGGCCGTGGACGCCATCTTCGACAGCGTCTCGGTCGCCACCACCTTTAAGGAAACGCTGGGCCGGCACGGCATCGTCTTCTGCTCGTTTTCAGAGGCCGTGCGGGAGCACCCCGATCTGGTGGAGCGCTATCTCGGTTCGGTGGTCCCGTACAACGACAACTTCTTCGCCGCCCTCAATTCGGCCGTGTTCAGCGACGGCTCCTTCGTATACGTGCCCAAAGGGGTGCGATGCCCGATGGAGCTCTCCACCTATTTCCGCATGAACACTGCCAACGCCGGCCAGTTCGAGCGGACCCTGATCGTGGCCGACGAGGGAGCCTACGTGAGCTACCTCGAGGGCTGCACAGCCCCGAGGCGGGACACCAATCAGCTGCATGCCGCGGTGGTCGAGTTGGTGGCCTTGCGTGGCGCACAGATCAAGTACTCGACGGTGCAGAACTGGTATGCGGGAGACGAGGAAGGGAAGGGTGGCATCTACAACTTCGTCACCAAGCGCGGCAAGTGCGCCGGGGCCAATGCCAAGATCTCCTGGACCCAGGTGGAGACCGGCTCCGCCATCACTTGGAAGTATCCCAGCGTGATCCTGCAGGGGGACGATTCGGTGGGAGAGTTCTACTCCGTCGCCGTGGTCAATGGGCGCCAGCAGGCCGACACCGGCACCAAGATGATTCACCTGGGCCGCCGAACCCGGAGTACCATCGTCTCCAAGGGGATCTCGGCGGGGCAGGGGAATAACAGCTACCGCGGCCAGGTGAAGGTGCTCCCGAAGGCGGAGGGGGCCCGGAATTACACGCAGTGCGACTCCATGCTGATCGGCAATCGCTGTGGCGCGCACACCTTCCCGTACATCGACGTCCAGAATTCCAGCTCCTCCGTCGAGCACGAGGCCTCGACCTCGAAGATCGGGGAGGACCAGATCTTCTATTGCAAGCAGCGCGGGCTCAACACCGAGAACGCAATTTCGATGATCGTCAACGGGTTCTGCAAGGAGGTCTTTCAGAACCTCCCCATGGAGTTCGCCGTCGAGGCCCAGAAGCTCCTCGGCATCAGCCTCGAAGGCAGTGTCGGGTGAGCGGACTCTTCATTCACAGGGTGGGGGTGGGCCCCCGCCGGAACGGAGTGGGCAGTGCTTGAAATAAGAAACCTCCACGCCCGCGCGGGCGAGACGGAGATCCTCAAGGGCATCGACCTCACCGTGGATGCCGGGGAGGTCCATGCCGTCATGGGTCCGAATGGGTCGGGGAAGAGCACCCTGGCCCAGGTCCTGGCGGGTCATCCGGCGTTCGAGGTCACCGAGGGTACCGTGCGCTACGACGGGCGGGACCTGCTCGACATGGACCCTGAAGAGCGGGCCCAAGCCGGGCTCTTTCTGGCCTTTCAGTACCCGGTCGAAATCCCGGGCGTGACCAACGCCTACTTCATGCGGGCGGCCCTCAACGAGATCCGCAAGGCACGGGGGCTCGAGGAAGTCGATCCCATCGAATTCCTGGAGCTGGTGGATCAGAAGCTCAAACTGGTCGATTGGGGCCCCGAGATCATGTCGCGCCAGGTCAATGCCGGGTTCTCCGGCGGCGAGAAGAAGCGGAATGAGATCCTTCAGATGGCCATCCTGGAGCCGCGGCTGGCCATCCTGGACGAAACCGACTCCGGGCTGGACATCGACGCCCTGCGCATCGTGGCCGAAGGGGTCAACCGCCTGCGGCGGCCCGACAACGCCACCATCCTCGTCACCCACTATCAACGGTTGCTCAACTACATCGTTCCCGATTTCGTCCACGTCCTCTACGGCGGGCAGATCGTGAAGTCAGGTGGGAAGGAGTTGGCGTTCGAGCTCGAGGCCAAGGGGTATGAGTGGCTCACGGGAGAGGCCGCGCCCGCATGACTTCGACTCTGGCCCCGGGGCATTATTCCGCGGCGCCCGCATCGGGAGCCGCCTCGGCCTCCACCTCCGCCAGCTATCTCGTTGGGCTCGAGCAGTCCGCCCAAACCCGGAATGGAGAACCCGCCTGGCTCGCTGAAAGGCGACACCAGGCCACAGAGGCGTTCCGCTCCACGGGTTTCCCGACGGGGCGGGACGAGGACTGGCGGTTTACCAATGTGGCGCCGATAGCCCAGCGGCAATTCCGCCGGGCTGGTGCGCCCCTTCGCGTGGCTGCGGAACAGCTCGATCCCTATGTGCTCGGATCCCCGGTGGGAAGTCGGATCGTGTTCCTGAATGGGCGGTTCGCGCCGACCTGGTCGTCCATCACTCGTCTCCCGAAGGGGGTCAAGCTGGGGAGCCTCCACCGTGCCCTGGCGGTGGACGCGGTCCCCCTGGAGCGGTTCCTCGGGAGGTATGCGGGAGTAGAGCGGCGGCCGTTCGCGGCTCTCAATCAGGCCCTGTTTCAGGATGGGGCCTGCCTCTACGTGCCGCCCGGCGTCGTCTTGGAGGCGCCGATTCACCTGCTCTTCCTGACCGACGCTGCCGCCGGTGCCGGGGTGATCAGTCCTCGGAACCTGCTGATTCTGGATCGAGGCGCTCGCGCCAGTGTGATCGAGACCTACGCCTCGCTCGCCGATGGAGACTGTTTCACCAACGCGGTCACCGAGATGGTGGTGCGTGCGGGGGCGTCGGCCGAGCATATCAAGCTGCAGCTCGACAGCGAGCGGGCCTTTCATATCGGGAGCACCCAGGTTCATCAGGAGCAGGAAAGCCGGCTTCGATCCTTCTCCATCACCTTTGGCGGTGCGCTGGCGCGCAACGATCTGGACGTGGTTCTGGCGGGAAGCGACTCCGAATGTCAGCTCGACGGCCTTTACATGGCCCGGGGCCGACAGCTGGTCGACAATCACACCTCGATTCGCCACCTGCATCCCCGCTGTGCCAGCCGAGAGGTCTATAAGGGCATCATCGCCGGGTCGGCCCACGCCGTGTTCAACGGAAAGGTGTACGTGGCGCCCGAGGCGCAGAAGACCGACGGCAAGCAGACCAACCGGAACCTGCTCCTGTCCGACGACGCCAAGGTGGACACCAAGCCTCAGCTCGAGATCTTCGCCGACGACGTGAAGTGTACCCACGGCGCGACGGTGGGCCGGTTGGACGAGATGGGACTGTTCTATCTACGGAGCCGCGGTCTTCCCGAGCCGGCGGCGCGGAAGATCCTGACCTACGCCTTCGCCGCGGAGATCCTGGAGGGGCTCCCGCTCGCGGAGCTCCGCCAGCGCCTTGAGGGGCTAGTCATGTCTCGCCTCGACGGTGAGCGGGAGTAGGGCTCCGCGATGGGTGCAAGGACCCTGGAGCGGGCCGGACTGGCCGCCGTGGAGCCCACGCCGCTGAACGTCCAGCGGATTCGCGAGGATTTTCCCATCCTGGGCCGGCGAATTCACGGCTACCCGCTGGCTTACCTCGACTCCGCCGCCACCAGCCAGAAGCCCCGGGTTGTGCTCGATGCCATGTTTGCCCATGACACCACCGCCAATGCGAACGTGCACCGGGCGGCCCACGAGCTGAGCCGGCTGGCTACCGAAGGCCTGGAGCGCGTGAGGGAGCTGTCCGCGGGGTTTCTCCACGCAGCCCATGCTGAAGAAATCGTCTTCACCTCTGGAACCACGGCCAGCCTCAACCTGGTGGCCCAGGCCTACGGCCGGAAATTCCTGGGGCCCGGCGATGAAGTCGTGTTGACCGAGATGGAGCACCATTCCAACATCGTCCCCTGGCAGCTGCTGCGGGATCAGGTGGGGGTGGTGATCCGGGTGGCCCCCATCGCGGAGGACGGCTCGCTCGATCTCTCCGCCCTGCGGCGCACGGTCACCCCCAAGACCCGCCTGATCGCGGTGGCCCATGCGTCGAACGTGCTGGGAACCGTCAACCCGATCGCGACCATCGCGGCGATAGCTCGCGAAGCCGGCGCCGTCGTGGTGGTGGACGGGGCGCAGGCGGTGCCCCACCTGCCGGTCAACGTCCGGGAACTGGGGTGCGACTTCTACGCCTTCTCGGGGCACAAGATGCTGGGGCCCACCGGTGTGGGGCTGCTATACGGGCGGCTGCCCCTCCTGGAGCAGATGCCGCCCTGGCAGGGCGGGGGCGGCATGATCGCCTCGGTGACCTTCGAAGCGACCCGCTTTGCCCCGGTTCCCGCGAGATTCGAGGCCGGCACGCCGCCCATCACTCAGATCATCGGTCTCGGTGCGGCCATCGAGTATCTGGATCGAGTCGGATGGGAGGCCATCGGCGCCCACGAGCGGCAGCTCTTGGCCTACGCGACCCGCCGGCTGGGAGAGGTGCCCGGGCTTCAGATTCTGGGCACTGCTCCGGAGAAGATCGGCGTGATTTCCTTCGCTCTGGAGGGGGTACACCCCCACGACGTGAGCACCATTCTCGATCAGGAAGGCATCGCCATCCGGGCTGGGCACCACTGCGCCCAACCCCTGATGCACCGGCTAGGGGTGCCGGCGACGGCGCGAGCCAGCTTCGCGCTCTACAACACCCCGGAGGAGGTCGACCGCCTGGTGGCCGGCCTGTTGACCGTCCGAGCCGTGTTCTCCTGATGTCCGGAACCAGCGCCCTCTACCAGGAAGTCATCCTCGACCACAATCGGGCCCCCCGGAACTTTCGGCGGCTCGAGAACGCCGACCGGAGCGCCGAGGGATACAATCCGCTCTGTGGGGACCAGTTCACCGTCTTCGTCAAGCTCGCTGGCGATCGGGTAGCCGACGTCAGCTTCCTCGGTTCCGGCTGTGCTATCTCCAAGGCGGCGGGATCCCTGATGACGACGCTGGTGAAGGGGCGCAGCCGGGCAGAGGCGGCCCAGCTGATGGAAGGGTTCCAACGACTGGTGACTGGGCAACCGGCCGCGGAAGGATCACCTGTCCCCGCCCAATTGGCCGCCTTTGCCGGCGTAAGGGAGTTCCCGGTCCGGGTCAAGTGCGCTACGCTTCCCTGGCACGCGTTGAAGGCAGCCTTGGAGTCCCGGCCCGAGCCGGTTTCCACTGAGTGATAGCTCGAACCACGAAAGGATAGACGAGTCCCCATGCCTTACAATCCTGCATTAGTCCAGCCCATGCGCGAGGAAATGGTCCGCATGGGGGCCAAGGAGCTGACCACGGGGGCAGCGGTCGACGAGGTGCTGGGTGACCAGCGGGGCACCACGTTGGTGTTCGTAAACTCGGTCTGCGGGTGCGCCGCGGGTAGTGCCCGCCCGGCCCTCGCGCTGGCCCTCAAGCACTCGACCGTACCTCAACAGACCGTGACCGTCTTCGCGGGTCAGGATCTGGAGGCCACCGCCCGGGCTCGGCAGTACTTCAGCCAGTATCAGCCCAGCTCACCCTCGCTGGCGCTGTTTCGGGACGGCGAGGTGGTGCACATGGTGCACCGCCATCAGATCGAAGGGCGCCCGCCACAGGCCATCGCGGCCGACCTGACGGCCGCTTTCGACAAGTACTGCGTCACCTCCTCCGTCTGAGGTTGCCGTGAGCGGCGCTGTCTTTCATCCGGGCCACCACGCGCTCCACGGGATCACCGTCGTTCTTGAGGCTAGCGACGGTCGCACCTGTGTCGGCCGCTTCGACACCGAGGACGAGGCCGGAGTACACCTGCTCGACGTGGGGGTCCACAGGGGTGGAGAGGGTGCGGGCTCCCGCGAAGACTTCGTCCGCCACACGCTCCAGTTCGGAGTCCGTCGGGACGCCGCTCACCTGGTCGTTCCCAGGAGCGCCATCCTCCGAATCACGCGTCTGACCGAGTACCACCTCGACTAAAGCCGGCCCCTGCAGTAGCCTCGTCCTCCCTCCGCCCCCGCGCGGAGGCGATTCGGTTTGCGCCGAGTACCCCGAGATCGTTAGTGTTGCCGCGTGTTAGTCATCGCGCTCGAAGGGGTGACCAAACGGTTCGCGGGCCATACGGCGGTCGAGGGGCTCTCCCTCGACGTGCCTGCGGGCGGCATTTACGGCCTGCTTGGGCGTAACGGGGCGGGGAAGACCACCACCATCCGCATGATCCTGGGGATTCTCCCTGCCGACGAAGGTACGATCACGCTGCTCGGCAATGCGAGCAATCAGCGCTCCGTCTCCGCCCGAGTGGGATACCTCCCCGAGGAACGCGGCCTGTACCGGAAGATGAGGGTGTTGGATCAGCTGGTCTTCCTGGGTGAGGTGAAAGGTGTCAACCGATCCTGGGCCCGGCGACAATCTCGCGCTTGGCTCGATCGGCTCGGTATCGGTGGGTGGGAGAAGCGAAAGGTGGAGGAGCTCTCCAAGGGCATGCAGCAGAAGGTGCAGTTCATCGGCTCGATCCTGCACGATCCGGAGCTGGTGATCCTCGACGAGCCCTTCGCCGGCCTCGACCCGATCAGCAGCCGGGAAATGCGGGAGATCGTGGTGGAGATCGCTCGCCAAGGGCGGACGGTGCTTTTCTCGACTCACATCATGGAGCAGGCGGAGCGCATGTGCGACCGGATCGCGATCATTGCCGCCGGTCGAAAGGTCCTCGACGGCTCCTTGGCCGACATCAAGCGGGAGTTCGGCACCCGGTATGTGGCCCTGACCTTTACGCGGAACGCCGCCGTCGCCGGGCGAGTGCTCCAGGATCGTACCCTCACGGCTCGGGTCAACGACTACGGCGCCAGCGCCGAAGTGGAGCTCGCCCAGGGGACCAATGGAGAGGCGTTGCTCCGCGCCCTGGTGGCCGCAGACGTTGGGCTCGGTCGTTTCGAGCTGGTTGAGCCCTCCCTCCACTCGATCTTCGAAGCCAAGGTCGGACGCGACTCGGCCACGGCGCTCACCGAGGATCCCGTCCATGCGTAAGGTGGTCGCGGTGATCCGGCGCGAATTCATCGAGCGGGTCCGGAGCCGGGCTTTCGTGGTCTCGACGTTGCTCGGCCCCGTCTTCATGTCGCTCACGATCTTCCTCCCGATTTACCTGTCGGGGCGCCAGAGTGCGCCCAAGCGGATCGTGATCCTCGACGGCGCCAGCGGCGGTCTGGGCACCCGGGTGGACTCGGTGCTTCGGCACGCCCGCTACGGACCCGACGAGTCACCACGGCCGAGGTACACCGTTCAACTCCTCCGGGCTCCGGATCGGGTTGATGAGGTAGAGGACTCCCTGGTGCGATCGATCGGCCTGGCCCGCTCTCAGGAGTCGCATCCCGACGGCGTGATTGTGCTCACGGACGAAGTCCTGGAATCAGGGACCCTGCGATATCTCGGCTCCAACGTGGGCAGCCCGACGGACATGGATGCGCTGCAGGGATCGCTGCAGGCCGCGGTACTGGCGGAGCGCCTGACCCGCGCGAACTTGGACCCCGACGTGGTGCGCCGGGCCTCCTCCCCGATTCGCCTCGAGAAATCAAAGGTCACGGCCGGACGCCTGACGGGCGAGAGCGGCGAGGCCTCGTTCTTCCTGGCCTACGTGATGACCTTCGTGCTCTACTTCGCCCTGTTGATTTACGGCATTCAGGTCATGAGCTCGATCCTCGAGGAAAAGACCAGCCGGATCGTCGAGGTGCTGGCGGCCAGCCTGACGCCATTCCAGCTGATGCTGGGCAAGATCATGGGCGTCGGGGCGGTCGGCCTCTTTCAGCTCACGCTGTGGGCGGCGGCGGCGCTCTACCTCACCACCAATCTGGGCCCCATGCTGGGCTTGATGCACGTCTCTCCGGACGTCGCTGCCAACGCGCCGCTTCCCAGCATCAGTGTCGAGCTGATGCTGGTGTTCCTGATCTTCTTCGTGTTGGGGTTCTTTCTCTATGCCGGGCTGTACGCCGCCGTGGGGGCCATGTGCAGCAGCCACCAGGATACTCAGCAGGCTAACATGCCGGTCACCATGGGAATCGTCGCCGGATTCATGTGCATGTTCCCCATTCTCAATGAACCGGACGGGACCCTGGCCCGCGTCCTGACCATGGTGCCGTTCGTGGCCCCCTTCGCGACCCCACTTCGATACTCGATCACTCCCCTTCCCTTGAGCGAGTTGCTGCTCTCGATCCTGAGCACGGCCCTGGGAGTGCTGGGCGTGGCCTGGCTCGCTTCCCGGGTGTATCGGATCGGCATTCTCGCCTACGGCAAACGGCCCTCGCTTCGCGAGCTGGGGCGCTGGATCGCGAGCGGATAGTCGCCGCCTCCCCCGATCCCAATGGATCGGCCCCTGGTTCGTCCCCGGTGCGCTGGTAGATTCCCCCCATGCCTCGATACGATGTCATCGTCATCGGCGGCGGCCACGCCGGCGTGGAGGCGTCTGCCGCGGCGGCCCGCATGGGCGCCAGGACCCTGCTGCTGACCCAGAATCTCGAGACCATCGGTCACATGTCCTGCAACCCCGCCATCGGCGGGATTGCGAAGGGCACCGTGGTTCGGGAGGTGGATGCCCTGGGCGGCGTAATGGGACGCGCCACCGATCTCGCCTGCCTACAGTTCCGAATGCTCAATCGGTCCAAGGGACCGGCTGTCTGGTCGCCTCGAGCCCAGTGCGATCGCGGCCTCTACCGTCGAGCTGTACGGATGCTGTTGGAGCGGCTGGAAAATCTCGAGTTCGCCCAAGGGACCGTCTCGAATCTCCTGCTCGACGGTGCCGTGCGACGAGTGGTTACCAAGGAAGGCCGGGGATTCGAGGCATCGGCGGTGGTCCTCACCGCGGGCACCTTCCTGCGCGGCCAGATCCACTTGGGCCTTGGGGCACGATTCGACGCCGGTAGGGCAGGGGAGCCTGCCACCGCTGCAATCTCAGAAGTACTTGGTGCACAAGGGCTTACAATAGAACGATTCAAGACAGGAACACCGCCTCGGATCGACGGTCGGACGGCCGACCTGCAGCGCCTGGTCCGCCAGGACAGCGATCCGGGGGATTATCGCTTCTCGTTCTTCGCCAAGGCGGAGCGACCGCCTCAAAGGCCCTGCTACCTCACGTACGCCGGCTCGGAGGCGAAGGAGATCATCCAATCGCATCTCAAGGATTCGGCGCTTTACGGAGGCGCCATCTCCGGGAAGGGACCGCGGTACTGCCCGTCCATCGAAGACAAGGTCGTGAAATTTCCGCGCGCGGAACGCCACCAGGTCTTTCTGGAGCCAGAGGGACTGGAAACCACTGAGATGTACGTGAATGGGCTCTCGACCTCGCTGCCGCCGGATGTGCAGCTGCGGTTCCTCCGCACCGTGCCGGGCCTCGAGTCCGTGCACATGACGCGGCCAGGCTACGCCATCGAGTACGACTACTTCCCCCCCACTCAGCTCCTGCCTACCCTCGAGGTTCGCGGATTGATGGGCCTGTTCCTCGCCGGACAAGTGAACGGAACCACGGGATATGAGGAGGCTGCGGGCCAGGGGGTCATCGCCGGACTCAATGCAGCCGCTCGGGCCCTGGATCGGAATCCCGTAGTCTTGAGCCGCTCCGAAGCGTTCATCGGCGTCCTGATCGACGATCTGGTCACCCGCGGCGTCGATGAGCCCTATCGGCTCTTCACGTCGAGGGCTGAGTTCCGCTTGTTGCTTCGCCAGGACAATGCGTTACGGCGACTCTTCCCCCTCGCCGACCGGTTGGGCTTGCTGAACGAGGAGGAGAGAAGGATCGCAGTGGAGCGGATGGAGCGCGACGATCGCTGTCTAGGCGAGGCTCGGGCGCAGACCATCACTCCAGGCCAAGCCAATCAGTGGCTGGTCGCCAATGGAGCGGAAGAAATTCGGGAACCGATGCGAGTGGCTTCCTTGGCGAGGCGCCCAGGCTCTAGCCTCTTCGATTTGCTCCGGTTGACCGGCCTGGAGGTTGACCCTGATTCGTGCCGGTGGGCCGAGATCGAACTCCGCTACGAGGGGTATCTGGCTAGGGAGGCGACCCAGGCCGCTCGGCTTGCCCGATTCGAGGAACTGGCCATCCCACCAGATATGGCCTTGGCCAATCTTCAGGGGCTCTCGCATGAAGCCCGGGAGAAACTGGGGGCTCGACGCCCCGCAACCGTCGGACAGGCCTCCCGTATTCCCGGAGTGTCCCCCGCTGATCTTCACTCCCTCATCTTCGAAGTCCTGCGAGGCCAGCGAGCCGTTCCCGCTTGATGTTTCACGTGCAACAAATGCATTGCTCAATTAGGCCTTAGATACGATATTGGGGCGCACTAGCGACTTGTTACCTCCGGTGTTTTCTTGTCAAGCTCTTTTACCACAACAGCTTAGAAGATGGGTCGAATCGTAGCCATCGCCAATCAGAAGGGTGGGGTCGGCAAGACCACCACGGCGGTCAACCTGGCCGCGTCTCTGGCTATTGCCGAGAAGCGCACCCTTCTGATCGACGCCGATCCTCAAGGCAATGCTACCAGTGGTGTTGGGATGGCTCGCGACACCATTCGCCTGTCCCTCTACGACGTGCTGGTTGAAGGTCGGAGAATGAGCGACGTGGTGCTCACGCACCCCAGCCTCCCCTATCTCCATGTGGTCCCGTCGACGCAGGACCTGGTCGGGGCCGAGCTGGAGCTGGTGGACCGACCCGGGAGAGAAGGCGTACTCCGACACGCGCTGGAGCCCGTGCGCGGGAGTTATGACTATTTGATCATCGACTGCCCACCGTCGCTCGGGCTCATCACGCTCAATGTGCTGGCCGCCTGCGATGGTGTGCTGATTCCTATCCAGTGTGAGTACTACGCGCTCGAGGGCATCTCCCAGCTTCTCAACACCATCAATCTCGTCTCCCAGAATTTCAATCCCGCCCTGGCCATCGATGGAGTCCTGCTCACGATGTACGACTCCCGCATCAACTTGAGTCGTCAGGTGGCGAGTGACGCCAAGGAGTACTTCGGAGCCAAGGTCTTCCCCACCATCGTGCCCAGGAACGTTCGCCTGGCTGAAGCCCCGAGTTTCGGCAAGCCGGTCCTCTTGTACGACGTGCAATCGATCGGCGCCAAGAGCTACCTGGCCGTCGCGCAGGAGCTGGTGCGCCGGGTGGAGTCGCTCCCGGTGGACGAAACGACCCTTCTCCCTGAGGTGAGTCGATGACCCAGACGCGTCGGCTTGGGCGCGGGCTCGAGGCGTTACTCGGCCCGACAACGCGGGAGCAGGCGGAGCGGGAGGGGAGTCTTCAGGAGCTCGCAGTTTCGGCGATTCGGCGGAATCCGTTCCAACCGCGGGTGCGGTTCGACGAAGCGGGCCTGGCGCAGTTGGCCGCCTCGATCCAGTCGGCCGGGCTGCTACAGCCCGTGATCGTGCGCCCCGCCGCCGATGGGTACGAACTGATCGCCGGCGAGCGACGGTGGCGGGCCGTGCAGAGGCTCGGCTGGACCAAGATCCCGGCAGTCGTGAAGTCGGCAGACGATCGGACCCTGCTCACGCTGGCCCTGGTCGAGAACCTCCAGCGCGACGACCTCAATCCGATCGAGGCCGCGACCAGTTACCAGCGTCTGATGGATGAGTTCGAGGCTTCGCAGGCGGAGGTGGCCCAACTGGTGGGTAAGGACCGCTCCACCGTGGCCAACGCCCTCCGGCTGCTTCGCCTTCCGTCGGAGATTCGAACCCTCGTCGAGGAGAGCCAGCTCTCCGAAGGTCATGCGAGGGCACTGCTCAGCCTGGCGGACGAGCGGGACATGCTCCGGCTGGCCCGGGCCGCGGTGGCCTCAGAGTGGTCGGTCCGTCAGATTGAGGCGCGGGTCCGCCTCGGACGAAACGGCGCCGCGGTCAGGCGAGCGATTGCTCGCAATCTCCTGCCCGAGCACCGCCGCGTCGAGGACGCCCTCCGCAAGAAGCTCGGAACCGACGTGCGACTCACGACTCGGCGCCGCGGCCGGGGATTCCTCACCGTCAATTTCTATTCGAACGAGGATCTTGCCCGGTTGCTCGAGCTCATTCTGGGCGAGCCTTATCAGGGATGAAGGCGAGTGAATCGGTCACCATCCTGATTCATCGGGATGGCGCCATCGACTCAAAATCGATCCGGATTCCCCTTTGGGGCTTTCGCGTGATGGTGGCCTTCGCGGTACTCCTGGGGGCGGGCCTCATCCTGACCTTGGCGTTCTACGGTCCCCTCGTGCGGACTGCCTCCCGAGTGCCTGGCCTCCAGCGCGAAATCACCACGCTCCAGGCCGAAAACGCCAAGATCAGGGAGTTCATCGCCGCCCTCGATACGGCCGAGTCCCGATACGCCCAGGTTCGCCGGATGATGGGCGCCGACATCGTGCCGGATCCCCTCACCCATGCCTCCCTTCTGCAAGTGGCGCCGGCCATTCGAGCTCGGGCCCCGGGCAGCGGCCCCCGCTTCGAAACCGGCCCCTCGGTCCCGGGGCACTGGCCCCTGGACGATCCTGGATATGTCACTCGGGGCCAGATCGGCACAGGGACCCGGGATGAAGCCCATCCTGGCATCGATATCGCAGTGCCAATCGGCAGCCTGGTCAGGGCCTCCGGGGGTGGCAGCGTACTGCAGACGGGGGTCGATCCCGAATACGGGTCTTTCGTCTTGCTCCAGCACCCCCAGGGCTTTCAGACCATGTACGGGCACCTTTCGCGGATCGCGGTCTCGGCGCACAGCTCGGTCTCGGCCGGCGATGTGATCGGTCTCTCAGGGAACACCGGCCGCTCGAGCGCGCCGCACTTGCACTTTGAGATTCGCCGCGAGGGCCGGAGTCTCGATCCGCTGACCTTGGTGAAGGAGGGCGTCTAATGGGCATCTTTTCGACCACCCCGAATCCGCCGAAGGCGCATGAAACCACGCGCCGGGGCGAGAATCCGTCGCTCTCGATCATTGCTTCCGGGACGACCTTGGTGGGCGACGTGGATACCGCTGGGGTGATCAAGATAGAGGGCCGGGTCCAGGGCACCGTCAAAGCCGCCCAGATTCTGTTGGCCAAAGGCGGCATGATCGAGGGCAACCTGATCACCCAGGAAGCCGTGCTGGGGGGCGAGGTGACCGGGACGGTTCAAGCGGAGGAACGCGTCGAGGTGCAAGCCAGCGCCCTTGTGAATGGAGATATCGTCACCCGGCGGATCGCCATCGCAGAGGGGGGCCAGATAAACGGCATCGTGTCGACCGGAGAACCATCGGCGGAGCTTCAGGCCAAGATGGGCGGGGAACGTTTCCAGGCCGAGCTCGCGTTGGCGGCCGTAACGCGAGATTCCCACAATAGTTGAAAACCTGTCAACTTCTGTGGAAACTGGCGGTTACATCGGGGCCAGACCTGAGTGGCTACTGCCTTTCTTCGTGGTCAATATAGACACAGTGTCACGTCGCCGTCGCGCTAGTGTTGTAGCATAGAAGCAAACTCCCCCTCCCCGACTCTCAGTCTCCATGGCGTCCGTTCCGCGTACCACGCCTCCCTCCGCAAGCACTCAGTGACCCTCGCCGCTACGTCGTTGGTCGCCTCGTTCCTTGACGAGCAGCTCGCGATCCGCGAGGTGCCTGATGAGGCCAATGCGCTCAACGGTCTGCAGGTCGAGAATGGCGGGAAGGTGGAATGGATCGTCGCGGCGGTGGATGCCTCCCTGGCGACCATCGAGGCCGTCGCCCGAGGGAAAGCCGGCAAGCCGGGCCTGCTGATGGTCCATCACGGGCTCTTCTGGGACGGGACTCAGCCCCTCACCGGCCGCCGATTCCAGCGCGCCAGCACCCTGATCCGCCACGATATCGCCCTCTACTCGGCGCACATTCCCCTCGACCTTCACCCTGAGATCGGCAACAACGCGCTGCTGGCCAGGCGCCTGGGACTCGAGGTGGAGGGCCGCTTCGGAGAGTACCGGGGAACCCTGATCGGAACCCGGGGTCGCGCTCCTGCGTCGATGCGCTCGCGGGAAGGGCTCGTCGTCGCCGTGGCCGGGGCGCTGAGTCTTAGCTCAGAAGCAATCACCCTGATTCCTGGGGGGCCTTCGACAATTCAGCGGGTCGGCGTGATCAGTGGTGCCGCGGGGAACATGGTGGCGGCCGCGCGGGACGCGGGACTGGACACCTTCATTACCGGTGAAGGGCCCCACCACAGCTACTTCGACGCGATGGAATGGGGCGTCAACCTGCTCTACGCCGGTCACTATGCAACGGAGACGCTCGGGGTCCAAGCCCTGGCCGCCCGGGCTGCCGACCGGTTCTCCCTGCCCTGGGAATTCTCCGACCACCCTACCGGACTCTAGTTCTTCAGTTCGACGACTCGGGCGCTGAGCCCTGGTGCATTTCCGATCGCGCGGCAGAGATCAGATCGCGGACTCGTGCGCTCAGCGCCGGCACGTCGGCCTTGGTCAAGCCGGTGGTCTCGATGGGAGCCAACACCCGAACCTCAGCGACTGCGGGAGCGACTCGCCAATCCCGCTTCGCCAGGGCGGTGCGGGTGCCCGACACGGCCAGCGGCAGCAAGGGGACGCCGGTCTCGACCGCCAGATGAAAGGCCCCATCCTTGAACGGCAACAGTTCTCCGGTGCGGGAGCGCGTGCCCTCAGGGAAGATGATGACCGAGACCCGGCGTTGGAGCACTTCTCGGCATCGTTGCAGGGCCCTGACGGCGCTCCGCGCGGTCCCCCGCTCCACTGGTATGTCGCCGGCCAACCACATGTCCCAGCCCAGAAAGGGGATCCGGAACAACTCGGCCTTGGAGAGCCACTTCATCTCCCACGGCAGATGGCTGATGAGCAGAATGTCCACCAGGGACTCGTGGTTGGAGACCACGACGTAGGGCCGGCGCGGATCCTGAATCTGGACCCCGCTTACTCGCACTCGCCATAGCGGATTTAGCGCCACCGTGACGACCGCCAGCTTGCGAAAGAGAAGCCCCGCCCAGTACACCCCGGGATCGAACGGGGCGGTCACCAGCCGCACCAGGGCGAGCGCCGGACACCACAGCACGATCGTCGCGGCCAGTACGAACCAGGTCCAGGCCGAGCAGATCGTCAGGTAGAGGCGCCGCATTCAGCCCTCAGAGGTGGAGGGAAGCCGGTCTTCCCAGAGAGCAAAGACGTTGCCCTCAGGATCGCTGATCATGGCCATGATACCCCAGGCTTGCTGCGAAGGCTCGGCAATGAACCGCACGCCATGCCGGTGCAACCGGCTGCAATACTCCAGCAGATCTTCGACGTGAAGGGTCACGCCGGTGTGCCGGCCGACCAGGGCCTGGGCATCCGGGTGCACCGCGGGGTGGACGCCGAGGTGTGTGGGTCCGTCCAGAAACTCGGCGCCGAAACTCCCCTCCTTGGTCAGGGTCAGCCCGAGGTGGTCACGGTAGAACACCTTCGCGCGCTCGATGTCGTGCACGAAGATCGCCACGCTGTAGAGCGAGGGCATCTCTATAGTCTCACCGTGAGATCGTCAGGTCGGATGTCCCGGAGAAAAACTCCCGGTGATCAGGCGAGCCCCGCGCTGATAGGTGAGGTAGGACCAGGCCCACTCGAGGAGCACGATCACCCGGTTGCGGAAACCGATCAGGAAGAAGATGTGGACGAAGATCCAGATCAGCCACGCCACGAACCCGCCGAAACGGAAGCCGACCAGATGTCGGCCACCGCATGGCCCCGGCCGATGACCGCGAGCTGGCCCTTGTCCCAATAGGTGAAGGGCGTGCCGCGGGCCCCTGTTGCGATCTCCGGCGAATCGTCGGGCAGCGTACTGGCCCATCTGGATCGCGACCGGGCAGACGCCCGGAAGCGTGCCGACCGCTTGACCGTCGCGAAAGGCGGCCGCATCGCCCAGGACGAAGACCTCGGGGTGTCCCGGGATCGGTGCAGTCGGGCTCGACGATGACCCGGCCCTGATTGATCCAGAGGAACCCCCAGAGTCCGGGTCAGCGGGCTGGCGATGTTGCCGGCGGCCCAGACGACGTTCTGGGTCGGAATGGTCCAGCCCGCGGCGACGACCGAGTCGGGCCGGATGTCGGTGACCATGGTCTCCTCGCGGACCTCGACGCCGAGCCGCCGCAGCTCCTGCTTGGCGCGGATCGCTCAGCTGCGGCGGGTAGCTGGGCAGAATGCCGCGGGCCGCCCTCCAGCAGCATGACGGTGGCCTCGCGTGGATCGATGTGGCGGAAGTCGCGGTCGCAGCGCGTAGCGTCGGATCTCCGCCAGCGCGCCGGCCACCTCGACGCCGGTTGGGCCGCCACCCACCACGACGAAGGTCAGGTGGGCGTGCCGTCGGACCGGGTCGGTCTCCCGCTCGGCGCGCTCAAAGGCGAGGAGCACCCGGCGGCGGATCTCCTCGGCGTCCTCCAGGCTCTTGAGTCCCGGGGCCAAGGCTTCCCACTGGTCCTGGCCGAAATACGAATGACGGGCGCCGGTCGCCAGACATCAGATAGTCGTAGCCCATAGTACTGCCATCGTTCGAGCAGCACAACCCGGCGCCGATCGGGTCGACTTCGACCGACGTCGCCGAGGCAGACACTTCGGTATTCTGCTGGTCGCGGAGGATCGAGCGGATAGGTGAGGCGATATCGGCTCGGGGACAAGGCCGGCGGTCGCCACCTGGTAGAGCATCGGCTGGAAGAGGTGGTGGTTCTGCCGGTCGATCACGGTGACCCGGACCGGGGCGCGTTCGAGTGCCTGGGCGGCATACAGTCCGGCGAAGCCGCCACCGAGAATGACGACATGAGGAGCTGGAGCGGAATCAGCCATGAGGTTCGATGAGTGCAGACGCTTCTACAGATGCATCGTCTCTCGCCGCCAGCGGGCGAAGCCGATGACGTCTTCGGCCGGACGGAACCGCACGCTCGTCGCCATAGGCGGTGTACATCCGCCAGCGCAGGTACTCGGGATCGGGGAGCGGGAGGAACGGGGACCGGCGCCACCAGCCGCGGCGGCGGAACGCCCACAGCAGGCGGCAGAGATCGACCGCGAGACGGGGATTCAAGATGGCCGGGGCACGCAGTGTGTAGCGCGAGGCCGGCCCAGGAAGCAGGGCGCGGGCATGCCACGAAGATACCCACGGCCTGGACTATATTGCCGCCGCCATGGTGGCTGCCCCCATCGCCCGGCGGCTTCGCTACCGGGACGAGCTTCCCGATTTTTCGGCAACAGACCTATCTCAACAGCTGCTCGCTGGGCGCGCTGTCGCTTCAGTCCCGGGCGAGGGTCACCGAGTACCTCGACCTTTGGGAAGCGCGCGGGGCCTCGGCCTGGTACGACACCTGGTTGCCGGCCCTGGACCAGCTGCGGGCCGGCTACGCCAGTGTGATCGGCGCCGGCGCCGAACGAGATCTCGCTTCATCCCTCGATTTCCTCGGCGCTCGCGGTGGTGGCGGAGTCGCTGGACTACGAGAGCCGGCCGCGGGTGGTGACGACCAGCCTGGATTTTCCGACGGTGGCCTACCAATGGCTCGCCAAGGCGACCGGAGGGTGTCGAGGTGGTGGTGGTCGAGTGCCCGGACGGCGTCACGGTCCCGCTCGAGGTCTTGCGACCGGCAGATCGACGCCCGGACCGCCCTGGTGGCGACGAGCCACGTCTTCTTCACCACGGGGCAATCCAGGATGTCGCTTCGCTGGCTGAGCTGTGTCACGCGCCGGGGGGCTCGCCTGCTGGTCGATGGCTACCAGGCCGCCGGCCAGCTTCCGGTGGACGTCAAGGCGTTGGGGGTGGACTTCTACTGCTGCGGGCGGACTCAAGTGGCTGCTCGGCGGATCTGGCATCGCCTTTCTCTATGTGCGACGCCGATCGGACCGCCGATCTGGAGCCCAGAGTGACCGGCTGGTTCGCCCACGCGGACCCGTTTCGCTTCGATGCCAAGACGCTTGGTTCGAGCGACGGATGCCCGGCGGTTCGACACGGGGACGCCGTCGATGGCCTCGGTGTACGCCCAGCTGGGCGGACTCGACGCTCCTGCGAGGAGATCGGGTCTGCGAGCGGATCGTCCAGGTGACGGCCGCGCTTGCGGGAGGACCTGATCGAGCGGGCCGTGGAGCGGGGCTTGCAGCCCCAGGTCGCGCCGCATGCCGCGGAACCGGAGCGCGATCGTGATGCTGCCGCGGCCGGGACCCGCCGAAGGACGTGCGGCGGCTGGCGGAGGCGGGTATCATCGTCGATGCCCGACCGGGCCACGTCGGCTCTCTCCCTACTTCTACAATCTGCCCGACGACCACCGCGCCTGCTCTGGAGCTCCTTGCCCGTGACTACCGACCGCTAGATCCCCGTCCGCGCACAGCGACCGACCCTCGAGGTCCGACGGCCGACGAGCAGCTGCTCGGAAAGCGCCAGCCCCACCGAACGCCCCGACGCCCTGCGCAAGACCGATCCCTGGCGGGTGCTCCGGATCATGGGGGAATTCGTCGAGGGGTTCGAGAAGCTGGGCGACGTCCACGACGCGGTGGCCATCTTCGGCTCGGCCCGGACGCGAGCCGGACGATCCGCTACTACGGCATGGCGGTGGAGACCGCCCGGCTCCTGGCGGAGGCCGGCTTCCCGATCATCACCGGCGGCGGGCCCGGCATCATGGAGGCGGCCAACAAGGGGGCGGTGGAGGGCGACGGGCTCTCGATCGGCTGCAACATCGAGCTGCCGCACGAGCAGGGAACCAACCCCTACGTCCGGCGGAGCATGTACTTCCGGTTCTTCTTCGTGCGGAAGATGATGTTCGCGAAGTACTCCATGGCGTTCGTGGTCTTTCCCGGTGGCTTCGGCACGCTGGACGAGCTGTTCGAGGCGCTGACCCTGATCCAGACCGGGAAGGTGAGCAGTTTCCCGGTGGTGCTGTTCGGGACGGACTACTGGGCAGGGCCTGGTGGACTGGCTCCGAGCCACGATGGTCGGCGAGGGCAAGATCGACCCGAGCGACCTCGACGCTGTTCCATGTGACCGACGAGCCCGGCCGAGGTGGTGCGAATCATCGACGCGGCACCGCGGAACGGCACGACGCAACCGAGATGCAGGACGTGGACGATGACACGACCCAGCGCGCAAGCTACCTCCGCGGCAGCGGATCGATCCGACCGGCAATCACCGGGCCAGGAAACGCGGCCGACCTGATCGACAAGCCTTCCTGGCCTACAACGCCGGCCGGCTGCGCGAAGGGTGCCTGCTCTTCACCGAGCGGATGCTGGAGCCGGACGTGACGGTGGGGATGAGCCTCACCGGTGCGATGACGCCGGCCGGCCTCGGCATGAGCTGCCTGATCCCGCTGCATGGAGGCCGGGTTCGTGGACTGGATCATCTCCACCGGCGCCAATCTGTATCACGACGCGCACTTCGCGCCTGGGGCTCGCGCTGCATCAGGGGAGCCCACACGCCGACGACGTCGAGCTGCGCGACAAGGGCGTGGTGCGCATCTACGACATCTTCTTCGACTACTCCGTGCTGCTCTCGACCGACGCCTTCGTGCGCGAGGTCTCGCGCCGGCCGGAGTTCCAGCGGGCGATGAGCACGGCGGAGTACCACTACCTGCTCGGCGGCTACCTGCGGGAGCGGGAGAAGGCGCTGGGTCTGCACCGCCGGTCGGTGCTCTCGGCGGCCCACGAGCTGGAGGTGCCGATCTACACCAGCTCCCCGGGCGACAGCTCGATCGGGATGAACGTGGCCGAACAGGCGCTGGCCGGGAGCCAGCTCCGGTTCGACGTCAGCGCCGATGTGAACGAGACCGCCGCGATCGTGCTGGAGGCCAAGCGGCAACGGCGGCAAGAGCGGCGCGCTCATCGTGGGCGGCGGGAGTCCCAAGAACTTCCTGCTGCAGACCGAGCCGCAGATCCAGGAAGTGCTCGGCATCGACGAGCGGGGCCACGACTACTTCCTGCAGCTGACCGACGCCCGGCCGGACACCGGCGGGCTGTCGGGCGCGACGCCCGACGAGGCGGTGAGCTGGGGCAAGATCGACCCCGACATGCTGCCGGGGACGGTGGTCTGCTACCTGGACAACTCGATCTGCCTTGCCGCTGCTCACCGCCTACGCGCTGGCCCGGCACGCGCCGCGGCCGCTCAAGCGGCTCTACGCGCCGGCGCGAGGCGATGATGGAGCGACTGGTCGACGAGTACCGGCGCCGCCTTGCGCCCGACGGGATCGCCGCGCCGAGGACGCTACCCCAGCAGCCGCGGTGCCAGCTAGCTCCGGCCCAGCGTGCCCGGATCGCCGCGTACCCCTGTACGCGCTGGGCCTGCTCACGGCGATCAACATCCTCAGCTTCGTCAATCGCAACGTCATCTTCGCGCTGTTCGAGGCCATCGAACGCGATCTGGGGCTCAGCGACCAGGATGCCGGGTGGATGGCCGCCGCGTACGTGCTGGTCTTCTCCCTCGCCGCCCTGCCCCTGGGTGTCTTGAGCGACCTCCGATCCCGCCGTGCCGTTCTAGCCTGGGGCGTGGCGGGTTGGAGCGTCTTCACCATCCTCGGCGCGCTGGTCCAGGGGTTCTGGCAGCTCTTCGTTTGCCGGGCCGCGGTCGGGGTCGGTGGAGCCGCCGCGGCGGCGGCCGCGGCCGCCGCTGGTGGCCGATTTCTTCCCCGGCTCCCGGCGGGCCCTCGCGATGGGGATCTACATGTCCGGGATCGCGCTGGGCGGCGTCCTCGGCATCGTCCTGGGGGGAGAGCTGCAGGCGGTGTACGGCTGGCGGCTGGCGTTTGTGGCGGTGGGACTTCCCGGGCTGCTGGTGGCCCTGCTGGCCGCCAGGCTGGTGGATCCCACCAGGCCCGCCCTTCGCTCTCGGTGCGGGCCTATCTCCGGGAGCTGGAGATGGGCGCGTCCGCCGTGGTACGCGCCTGTTTCCCGGCTCATGGGCGCGTCCGCCGGTGGGCGCGATCGTGGCGTTCTTTCTCGACCGCCGGTACGGTGCCTCCTCGGACCGGCGATGTCGCGGCGTTCGCGCTGATCTCCGGCCTGGGCCTCGCGCTCAACATCTGGCACTGGGTCCGGCAGTCCCGCCGTCAGTCGGGGATCCTGGGTTCGGCGGCCGTGGAATCGGCGGTGGAGGAAATGGTGCGGGGCGCTCGCGCGGTCCTCCGGACTCCCACCCTGGTCTACGTCTTCCTGGGCGGGGCGCTGATCTCCTTCGGGATGAACGGGCTGGTGGGGTGGGCGCCGACCTTCATGTCGCGAGAGCTGGGCCTCTCCGTGGCCATGGCCACGCGGACCCTCGGGCAATGGGGGCTCCTCATGGGCCTGGCTGGCACCCTGGTCGGCGGGAGCCTGGCGGACTGGCTCCGGAAGTACACGCCGAGGGCCAGGGTGCTTACCGTGGCGACCGGCTTCCTGGTCGGCGGGCCGCTCACGATCTGGCTGCTCACGATCCGGGATTTCCACCTCTTCCAGCCGGTGTTCTGCGCGGCGTTCTTCTTTCTCAGCTGGTACAACGGGCCCATCGCGGCGGTCATCTTCGACGTGGTCCCGGCGCGCATCAGCGCCACCGTGGTCGGAGCCTACCTGCTCTTCATCCACCTCGCTGGCGACGCGATCGCCTTTCCGCTGGTGGGTGCGCTCTCCGATCATTTCGGCATCGACCGAGCGGTGTTTCTGCTTCCGGTGGCCGGGATCCTCGGTGGTCTGGTGGTGCTGGGAGGCGCCAGGACCGTGGACGCGGATACCAACCGAGCCACCTCGACCACCGCGGAATGGGAAGCAAGGGTGCTCTCCGGCCGTTGACCTTCGCGGGCCGCGATGGGTTATCGGGCGTGCCGGAACATCAAGTCGGTCAGCTCGTCGTACAGGGCCTCCTGCTCCGTCTCCGTTCCGGCTCGAATGGTCGTCGACGCGCAATGCTTCAGGTGATTCCGAAGCAGGCTTCGGCCCGTGGCCCTCAGCGCTTCCTGCACCGAGGACATCTGGACGAGCACATCGGCGCAGTACCGTTCCTCCTCGACCATCTTCTGGAGACCCCGCACCTGACCCTCGATGCGGCGGAGCCGGTGAAGGACGGCGGTCTTGATCTCGGGGTCGACCGCGACCGCGCGGCGGCCAGGCCCTGATGGGACCCCGCAGGCACAGGGGAGCGAGGACGGAGATTCGGACATCGGGCTCAGGCCTTTCGCAGGCGTAGACTGTTGGAGATCACGCTCACGCTACTGAACGCCATCGCGGCCGCGGCGATAGCCGGGGATAGCCGGACACCGTACACCGGATACAGCACCCCCGCCGCGATGGGAATGCCGATCACGTTATAGACGAAGGCCCAGAACAGATTCTGTTTCATGACCCGCAAGGTCCGCCGGGCCAGTCGCACGGCGGCGGGCACGGCCCGCAGGTCGTTCTGCATGAGGGTGATGCTTCCCGCCTCGATCGCGACGTCGGTTCCGCTACCCATGGCGATGCCGACATCGGCCTGGGCCAGCGCCGGTGCGTCGTTGAGCCCATCGCCCACCATGGCCACCGGCCCAGCGGCCTGGAGCTTCCGGATCTCCTCCAGCTTCTGGTCCGGAAGCACCTCGGCGATGACGCGATCGACCCCCACGCTCCGGGCCACCGCCTGGGCGGCTCCAGCGCGGTCGCCGGTGAGCATCACGACCTCGAGTCCAAGGGCGCGCAGTTCCGAGACCGCCTCGGCGCTGGTGGGTCGCATCGGATCGCTCACGCTGATGACTCCGACCACCTTGCCGTCTACTCCCACGAACACCGGCGTGTGTCCCTCGGCGGCGCGCTCCAGCGCCACTTTGCCGAACCGGCCCAGGTCCAGTGCTCCGGCCGTCATCAGGGCTTCGTTGCCCACCGCGATCCGGCGGCCCCCGACCAGGCCAGTGACTCCCCGACCCGGATGCGCCTCGAACGCCGCGGGATCGGTCAGCGAGAGCCCCCGCGCCAGTGCGCCGGCCACGATGGCCTCCGCGATCGGATGCTCGCTCAGACGCTCCAGGGCCGCCGCGTCTGCCAGCAGCGTATCCGCGACGCCAGGATCGGCATCCACCAGACTGAGGGCCGGCTTGCCCTCGGTGATGGTCCCGGTCTTGTCCAGGACCATGACCCGCACCCGGCTGGTCCGCTGGATGGCCTCTGCGTTCCGAATCAGGATCCCGCGCTCGGCGCCGCGCCCGGTGGCGACCATGACCGCGGTCGGTACCGCGAGCCCCATGGCGCATGGGCAGGCGATGATGAGGACCGTCACCGCAGAGACCAGAGCGTGGAGATAGGCGGGTTCCGGGCCCAGATCGAACCAGACCACGAAGGTGGCGATGGAAAGGGAGACCACGACCGGGACGAAGACCGCGGAGATCCGGTCCGCCAAGCGCTGGATCGGGGCCCGGGTCGCCTGCGCCTGGTGGACCAGCGCAATGATGCGCGATAGCACGGTGTCTTTGCCGGTGCGCGTCACCCGCACGCGAATGGCCCCGTTGCGATTCAACGTAGCGCCGGTGACCTGGTCACCGGGCCGCTTGACCACCGGCATGGGCTCGCCCGTCAGCATCGATTCGTCGACGCTGGTGGCACCCTCGAGCACCTCGCCATCGAGAGGAATCCGCTCTCCAGGACGCACCAGGACCTGGTCGCCGGGGCGGACGGCCGATAGAGGTAACTCCTGCTCCTTGCCGTTGACGACTACCGTCGCCGTTTCGGGACGGTACCCGATCAGCCGGCGGATGGCTTCAGAGGTGCGGCCCCGGGCCCGGGCCTCGAGGAGGTTGCCGAACAAGACCAGCGTCACGATGGCATCAACCGACTCGTAATACGGGGCCGACCACAGCCCCCTCGGGATGAGCCATCCTTGGGCCAGCGTCATGGTCAGGCTGAATACGAACGCAGCGCCGGTGCCGATCGCGATCAGCGTGTTCATGTCGGCCGAGTGGTGCCGGAAAGCGGCCCAACTCCGGGTGTAAAAGTGGCGACCTGCCCAGAGCACGACGGGCAGAGTGAGAGTGAGTTGCCCGAAGGTCACCACGCCCCTGGGGAGACCAGGGATCATGGAAAGGATCATGCAGCCGATGGTCGCCACCCCACCCACCACCGCCTTCCGGGTCAGGTCGTGGACCTCTTGGACTCTGGCCTGCTGCTCGGCCGCCAGCGCGGCCTCGATGGACTGCTCGGGTGAAGGAAGCTCCGCTCCGTAACCCGTACCCCGAATGGTTTCCACCAAGGTCTCGACCGAAGTGGCGGCCGGGTCGAACTCGACCGCCGCCGAACGCGTCAGGAGGTTGACGGCGGCCGAGGCCACGCCCGGGCTCTTCTCGAGCACCCGCTGGACGCGACTACTGCAGCCGGCGCAGGTCATGCCGCTGACCGGAATGGTGACGGACTCCTTCATGGCGCCTCCGTGACGATCAATTTTCCGTGGAGCATTCCCATCCCGCAGGTGAACTGATAGGTGCCGGGACGCGCCGGGGTGAATTGCACCGGCGTGATCCGGCCGGGCGGGAGGAACGTTCGAATGCCGAAATCCCCGAGGACCACCTCGTCGGTACAACTCCCGCGATCCTTGCGATCGAAGTCGAGCCGCACCGGCAGGCCGGCCCGCACGCGGATCTCCGAGGGTTCGTACCCGCCATCAACGGTTACCGACACGCGTTGGACGCCCGCGCTGAGCGCGGCGGCCCCGACGCGCCTGCTGGCGAGGAAGAAGTAGTAGTTGACCCAGGCAATGAGGCCGAGGCCGCCTGCGCTGACGATCCACTGCATCGAGGTCATAGGTTCTTTTCGAGGAGCCTGCCCTAATCTAGAGGGAGGAGTTCATATAGGGGAGGGGGGTATATCAAGTGCTTTTCGCAGGCCAAGATGCATTCGGCTGGGACGGGGCGCAGCAGCTGAAACGCGAGGCGCTCCCGGTGCGGGTCATCTAACTCCTTATCCAGCAAAGGACTAGATTGCGCCGGCGGGCTCCCGGGCACAACTTTCGCTTCCTTTGCCTCCGCTATGTCCGAGTCGCCCCTTCCGCTGGATCTTGCCGCCAGGACCGCTCGAGTGAGCCAGGGAATTCCCTTGCTCCGCTCGGAGGAAATGTCGGCGGACCTGATCGCCATCCGAACCTGGCAGGAAGCGCTCTCGGACGCGCTGGCGGAGGAGATCCCCCACGACTTGTTCGCGCTCTGGTTGTTTCCCCCAGGGGGCTCCCCGGTGCTGGTGGGACCCGAGGCGCTGGCCGAGGACCAACTGGTCATTCCGCAGCCCGCGCCCTCGCTGGACGAGAACCAGCTGGCGGTCCTGGAGGAGATCGTCCGGGACGCCGGATATCGGTCGGCCAAGTGCCTCGCGATTCCTCACGGGCAAGTCGATGTCGGGCTGCTGTTGCTGGCGGACCTTCGTCCCGGCCTGTATGGCGAGACCCCGATGGCCCTGCTGGAAGCGGCGGTGCGCGCGATCGCACCGATGCTGGGCCGCATGGTGCGCCGCTGGCCCGCGGGGGAGGTGGAGAGCGCCGAATCGGATCAGACCGCGACCGGGCATCGGCCGCCGGGGCGGATTCGGGGAGATGCGGCTCGCTTCGACGCCCTGTTGGCCGGTCTGGGCCAGGCCTCCACGGGAGCGGGGACCCCTCGAGACTTTCTGCTGGCGGTCTCCTATACGCTTCAGGCCCTGCTTCCCCACGACATCATCGAACTCCTGGTCCCCGACGCGACCGGCGAGCGGCACTATCGGCTGGGCTCCCACGGGTTCGGTCCGCTTTGGGTCGATCCCGCTCTGGTGGTCGAGGGAGACGCGTTCGATCCCGTCACGTTGTTTCAGGAACGGGGCAGCATCCTGATCGCCGACACCCGAGGCACCGCGTTGGAGCGATGGGCGCTTCGGGGCGGAGCCGGCGAGCCTCGATCAGTGATCGCGGTCAAACTCCGGGTGCTGGAGCGCACGGTGGGCTATCTGGTCCTGGGCAGTCTGGGGGAAGACTTCTACGAGCCGGAAGACCTGGATCTCCTGGATCACGTCGGGGCGCTGGTTACCGCTCGGGTGGACGCCTTCGTCCTGCTCTGGCA
The DNA here is from genome assembly GCA_963704015.1 of uncultured Gemmatimonadales bacterium. Lineage (GTDB taxonomy): Bacteria > Gemmatimonadota > Gemmatimonadetes > Gemmatimonadales > GWC2-71-9 > DATIWD01. The sequence goes on along the minus strand of CAVPGI010000011.1, from coordinate 29,953 downwards.
CCAGCAGGTGCTGCGTACCAATCTCGGCCTGCTGCGGAGTCTCCCAGTACAGCTGGGCAAGATGGGTGACACCCTGGCCACGACTCCCCTCTTGGGCGAGGGCACGCGGCTGTTCGCCCGGCAGCTCGGGGGACTGCTCCCGGCCAAGCGGGTGGAGTTCGCCCTCAGGTTGGGGGACGAAGCGCGCGTGGCGATCGTGGAGCCTGGAGATACTACGCCGCTGGCGGATCTGCCGCAGGCGCCGATCGCTGGAACGTTGGTGGGCGATGTGATTCGGGGAACTTCGCCGTACGTCCTGACCGAGCAGGAGCTGGGGAGCGGGCCGGAATCGGTGATCGTGGTGCCGCTACGGGCCGGGGGAAGCGTCTTCGGTGCGATGGCGCTTACGGGTGCGCTGGAGGTCTTCACTCGGGGCGACGTGCCGCTGGCCCAGCAGCTCGCCGATTTGATCGCACCCCACTTCGATACTCTGCGCCGATCCGGCGCCGTGCCGCCCCCGTTCAGCCCTGGTTGGAAGCGCGCCCCTCGATTCTAGGCCCGACCTCAAGGCTACTGCGACACCAGACTCTCTCTGCTGGTCGGCGCCGCTCGGTCCAAGGCCGGGAGCCGCTCCACCCGGGTCACGTGTGCCGTAACGGGGACTCGCCGCCGGACCGCGCGCCGGATGGTACTCCGGGTCACCTGCCAGGCCGCGTCGAGGCCGAAGCCGATCACCGCCGCCAAGAAACGCACGCTGCGCAACGGGTTGATGCGGGCACGGGCAGGCGCGGCCTGAGGCGACCCCGGGCGCGAGCCGAGCGCCGATGCCTCATCGTGTAGTTGCTGCGGGGTCGCCAGGGTCATCGGCTCGGTACCAGTCGGTCGAACCAAACAACCTACTCGGTTCTGCTCCTCGCGACAGGCCTGAGTCGGCGGCTCGGCATGGCTGCACCAGGGGCTCCTTCCCAGCGGTGTCGGCAGGAGGTATGGTCCCAGGGCGTTCGGGATCGGAACGGTGTCTCCCCGATCCCCGTTGGGAGTTGCGCCATGATCCTGAGGAATCTTCGTTACCTGACTGCACTGGCCCGCGAAAAGCACTTCGCCCGGGCGGCCGCCGTCTGTGACGTGACTCAGCCGGCACTCTCCGCTGGCATCAAGCAGCTGGAGGAGGAGCTTGACCTCCTGATCGTAAGGCGGGGCCAGCGCTTCGAAGGGCTGACCGCCGAGGGTGAGCGGGTACTCGAGTGGGCCCGCCGGATTCTCACTGATTACGAGAGCCTGCAACAGGAGGCCAGCGAGCTGCGCGCCGGGCTCACTGGGCGGCTCCGGATCGGTGCCATCCCCACCACCCTGCCGATGGTCTCCTTGCTCACGACCCCGTTTGCCCAGCAGCATCCGCACGTCACGATCACGGTGCTGTCGCTCACGTCGATCGACATTCAGCGAGGTCTCGACGACTTCAGCCTTGACGCGGGATTGACCTATCTCGACAACGAGCCCTTGGCCAACGTGCGCACCCTGGCGCTCTACCTCGAGCGCTATTTCCTGTTCACGCCAGCCGGCAGCCCCTTGGCCAGGCGGGACAGGGTGACGTGGGGCGAGGTCGCCCGCCTCCCGCTCTGCCTGTTGACGCCGGACATGCAGAACCGCCGGATCATCGATGCGCACTTCGCCAAGGCGCAGGTCGAGGTGAGCCCTTCGATCGAAACCAATTCGGTCCTCACGCTCTGGTCCCACCTGCGCTCCGGATTCTGGTCGAGCGTTCTGCCTCAGACCTTTCTGTCCCTCTTCGGGCAGCCTGAGGGGCTCCGGGCCATTCCCATCGAGGGACAGCGGACCCGGCACACCGTGGGCGTGGTCATTCCCGATCGGGAGCCGCTGACGCCTTCGGCCCGGGAGCTGGCGCGCATCGTCAAGGATCTCGATGTAGCTGCGGCTCTGGAGGAACGGGCGTCCGCGACCCACATCTGAGGGTCTGATCTCCCGCCGCTGTCATCGGCATCGTCTATCGCTTCATTAGCAGAGCCTATTTGCGGGCGCGCCCATGAGGCGTAGATTCAGCGAGGCAGCGCGCTCCTGCCGGAAACGCGCGCTCCACAAGGGTTTCCCGTGTTCCATGGCGGGCGCGGCGGGACGCTCGCTGATCGTAAGGAGTTCGCGTCATGGCGATGGAGCTTACCCGTCTCACCGAGCCGTTGGTACGCGATGGCGGACGTCTCCGCCCCGCCAGTTGGGAGGAGGCGCTGGACCGCGCCGCGGAGGGGTTCCGCCGCGTCAAGGCCCAGCACGGCGGCGACGCCATCGGGACCTTCAGCTGCTCGAAGGCCAGCAATGAGATGAATTTTCTGGCCGCGAAGCTGGCGAGGGTCGCCTTCGGCACCCATAACATCGATAGCTGTAACCGGACCTGACACGCTCCTAGCGTCGTCGGTCTGGCGACGGTGTTCGGTGCCGGTGGGGGCACCAGCTCCTACCGAGAGGTGGAAGAGACGGACGTCATCTTCCTCTGGGGAGCGAACGCCCGGGAAAACCACCCCATCTTTTTCCACCACGTCCTCAAGGCCGTCCACAACGGAGCCAGGCTCTATGCCATGGATCCGCGACGCACCGTTTCGGCCCAGTGGGCCGATGAGTGGCTGGGGCTCAACGTCGGGTCGGACATCGCGCTGTCGAACGCGATGGCCCGTGAGATCATCCACGCGGGCCTGGCCAACGAGGCCTTCATCCGCCGCGCGACCACGGGCTTCGACGAGTACCGGAAGGGCGTGGAGCGCTACACGCTGGAGTACGCGGAACAGGAGACCGGAGTCCCTGCCGATGTCGTCCGCCGCGCCGCCCACGCCTACGCCCGGGCGGACCGCGCGGTGATCTGCTGGACGCTGGGAATCACCGAGCACCACAACGCGGTCGACAACGTGCTCTCCCTGATCAACCTGGCGCTCCTGACCGGCCACGTGGGTCGCTATGGCTCAGGGGTCAATCCCCTGCGGGGCCAGAACAACGTGCAGGGCGGCGGGGACATGGGTGCCATTCCCAACCGGTTGGTCGGCTTCCAGGACTGGACCACGGACGCGGCCATCCGCCAGAGGTTCGAAAAGGCCTGGGGAGTGAAGCTCAAGCCCGAATACGGCAAGAACCTCACCCAGATGTTTGAGGCGATGGAGCACGGGGAGATGCGCGCCGCCTATGCCATCGGCGAAAACCCGGCTCAGTCCGAGGCGGACCAAACCCGGACCGAGCGTCTGCTCACCGGGCTCGATCACCTGGTGGTCCAGGACATCTTTCTCACGCGCACGGCGGAGCTCGCCACCGTGGTGCTGCCCGCTTCGTCGAGCTGGTGTGAGGCGGAAGGCACCGTTACCAACAGTGAGCGGCGGGTGCAACGGCTCCGGAAGGCGTTGGAGCCACCGGCGGGGGCCCGCGACGACATGTGGATCATCAGCGAGATCGCGCGGCGATTGGGGTGCGACTGGGGGCAGCCCTCGGCCGAAGAGGTCTGGAATGAGGTCCGCTCGCTGGCGCCGACGTTGGCGGGAATGAGCTACGCCCGCCTGGATAAGGAAGGCGGACTCCATTGGCCCTGCTACGACGAGAATCACCCCGGCGAACTGTTCCTTCACTCGCGGCTCTGGAAGGAGCCGATCGAGGGGCCACCGGCTCCCTTCTCGGTGGTTGAGCACGACCCGCCTTTGGAACGCCCCGACGCGGAGTACCCGTTCCAGCTGACCACGGGGCGCCGCCTCGACTCGTACAACACCGGTGTTCAGACCGGAGGCTTCACCTCTCCCCTTCGTCGTGGCGAGTCGCTGGACATGTCTCCCGAAGACGCCGAGCGTCTCTCCTTGATGGACGGCGACCCGGTGCGCGTGACCTCCCGGCGCGGGAGCCTCGTGGCCCCGGTGCGGATCGACCGGTCGCTGCGGGCGGGCCTCGTCTTCATGACCATGCACTTCCAGGACGAAGTGAAGACCAACGTGCTTACGGTGGACTACACCGACCCCAAGTCGGGAACGGCCGAGTTCAAAGCCTGTGCCGTCCGGGTGGAGGCCATTCGGGCCGCACCCGCGCGGGCCGCGGTGCCCCGGGCTCCGGACCCAGCTCCCTAACCCGCTGCTACCCCTTTGGATCTCCATCTCCTGAACGCCGAACCCACGGCCGAAGAACGCGAAGCGGTCGACGCGTTCCTCGGCCCTCCGGTCTCGGGTTGGGATGGCGGCACCCGGGTGAGCCGGGACAGTCACACGGCCGCCGGCGGGCACGCTGCGCGGGGACGGCGGCACCTCCTACTGCCGGCCTTCCACGCGATCCAGTCGCGAGTCGGGTGGATCAGCGAGGGAGCCCTCAACTATATCTGCGAGCGCTTGACCATTCCGCCGGCGGATGCCTACGGCGTGGTGACGTTCTACGCCCTGCTCTCCACCTCGCCCCGCCCCAAGCGGGTGGTGCACGTGTGCGACGACATCGCGTGCCGGTGCAAAGGCGCGGAACGGCTCTGCCGGGAGCTGGAGGGTACCGTGGGCCCGGCCTACCACAACGGACCCGGCGGTGAACAGCACGAGATTCCGGAGGACGGCGCGGTCTGGCTCAGGAGCCCCTGCCTGGGCCTCTGCGATCAGGCTCCCGCCGCTCTGGTGACCATCGCGGGCACATCCCCGGTCGAGCGTCTCTTCGGAGACGTCACGGCCGCCAAGGTGGCCGCCGTGATCCGCGGTGATCTGCGCGCGACCACGGCGCCGCATCCCCGGCTCCCGCAGGCTGGCGACCCTTCCCTTCGATTGCTTCGACGGGTGGACGTGGTGGATCCCGCCAGCCTGGACGACTATCGGTCCCGCGGGGGATACCAGGCCCTGCGCCGGGCGATCGAGCTGGGTCCCGAGGCGATCATCCGGGAGGTGACCGACGCCAAGCTCATGGGACGGGGTGGCGCCGCGTTCCCGACCGGGCGCAAATGGGACGCCGTCGCCAAGCAGCCGGTGCGGCCCCACTACTTGATCTGCAATGCGGACGAATCGGAGCCCGGAACCTTCAAGGACCGCGCGATCATGGAGGGGGATCCCTTCGCCGTGGTGGAGGCGATGACCATCGCCGCCTACGCCACCGGGTGCGAGCAGGGCTTCATCTATCTGCGGGGCGAGTATCCGCTGGCGCACGAGCGGCTGCGGCATGCCATCGACGCGGCCACCGCTCGCGGCTTCCTGGGCGCCGACATTCTGAGCCACGGATTTGCGTTCGAGATCGAGATCCGGAAGGGTGGCGGTGCTTATATCTGCGGGGAGGAGACCGCGATCTTCAACTCGATCGAGGGCTTCCGCGGTGAGCCCCGTAACAAGCCGCCCTTCCCGGTGCAGTCGGGGGTCTTCTACAAGCCGACCGTCATCAACAACGTCGAGACCCTGGTCAATGTCCTCGAGATCCTTCGGATTGGGGGGCCCGCCTATGCCAAGATCGGCACGGAGGGATCGGCCGGACCGCGACTCTTCTGTCTCTCGGGCTGCGTGACCCGTCCCGGCGTCTACGAGGTTCCCTTCGGCGCCACCCTCCGTCAGATGCTGGAGATGGCGGGCGGGGTCGCCGGCGGGCGGCCTCTGCAGGCCATCCTGCTGGGCGGCGCCGCCGGAGTCTTCGTCCGCCCCGACGAGCTGGACATGCCGCTCACCTTCGAGGGAGCGCGGGCCGCCCAGGCGAGCCTGGGGTCCGGCGTCATCATGGTCTTTGATGATACGGTCGATTTGATGGACATGATTCTCAGGATCGCTGCCTTCTTCCGCGATGAATCCTGTGGCCAGTGCGTTCCCTGCCGAGTGGGAACCGTGCGGCAGGAAGAGGCGCTGCACCGGCTCAAGGTGGGCCGGGCGCGCGGGGGCGCCGCCACCGAGGTCGCGCTGCTCGACGAGATCGGCCTGGCCATGAAGGATGCGTCGATCTGCGGTCTGGGTCAGACGGCTTACAGCGCGGTGGAGTCGGCGGTCAAGCGTCTCAAACTGTTCGAAAAGGCGGCCGCCCGATGAGCGCCCTGGTCCAGCTGGAACGGATGCGCCGCACCGTCGAGCTCAAGATCGACGGCGAGACCGTGCAGGTTCCCGAAGGCACCACGATCTACGATGCCTGCCGGATGCGCGGGAACCTGTTGCCCACGCTCTGTTATCTCGAGACCCTGCACCCGGTCAACGTTTGCCGGGTCTGCGTAGTCGAAGTCGAGGGCTCACGCGTGCTGGTTCCATCGTGCTCCCGGGCGGTGGAGCCGGGCATGGTGGTGAAGACCAACACCGAGCGAGTGCAGCACAGTCGGAAGATGGTGCTGGAATTCCTGGCCTCCTCGGTTGACCTCTCCACCACGCCGGACGTGGCCGGATGGCTGAACGAGTACAAGGCTTCCCCCGAGCGATACGGGCCGGCTGCTCCGCCGTCGCCGGCGGGACTCCGCGACAGCCTGCAACCCGGGCATCATGCGCCACCCGACGTGGAGCACCGCGCCACCGTGGCGCAACCCACCAAGGTGGACAACGAGTTGTACGTGCGGGACTACGGCAAGTGCATTCTCTGCTACAAATGCGTCGAGGCCTGTGGGAAGGACTTTCAGAATACCTTCGCCCTCACCGTGGCCGGTCGGGGGTTCGACGCCCGGATCTCGACCGAGTTTGCGGTCAAGCTCCCGGAATCGGCCTGCGTCTACTGCGGCAACTGCATCGCTGTCTGCCCCACCGGGGCCCTCATGTTCAAGTCCGAGTACGATCACCGGAAACAGGGAACCTGGGACGAATCCAAGCAACACGTGACCCAGACGATCTGCCCTTATTGTGGCGTGGGCTGCAACCTCGAGCTCCACGTGCAGGACAACGAGATCGTCAAAGTGACCTCGCCCCTGGATCACGATGTGACCCGGGGCAATCTGTGTATCAAAGGCCGATTTGGTTGGAGATACGTGCAGAACCGCGGTCCCGCGCCTCAGAAGGAGGGCGTGCGGCGGGCGTAGAGTATCGCTAGAGACCCACGCGCGACGGGTGCGTGTAGGCCGTCATCGTCCCCTTTCGAGCAAATCCCACCAGCGTCAGTCCCGCCTGTTCGGCAATGCGCACGGCCAGCCCCGTGGGTCCGGAGATGGCGATCAGGATCGAGGCGCCCAGCACGGTCGCCTTCTGGACCATCTCGAAACTGGCCCGGCTGGTGACGATCAGGAATCCGGTCTGGGGATCTGCACCGCGCTTGACCAAGGCACCGATCACCTTGTCCAAGGCGTTGTGGCGGCCCACATCCTCCCGGGCCACCTCGATGTCCCCATTGAGGGAGGCCCAAGCGGCGGCGTGCACCGCGCCCGAAACCGAGTTGAGCGACTGATGAGCGGTGAGCCCGCGGAGCGCGGCCTGGATCGCCTCGGGCTTGACGGTGGGACCGGCAGGGACCGGGTGCAGCTCCTTCAAGACGGCGGCGATGCTGTCGGTGCCGCAGATTCCGCAGCCGGTGCGGCCGGTCAGGCGGCGGGTCCGTGAAGCCACGACCTCCTCGCATTCGGGCGCGATCGTGGCCTGGATCTCGATCCCCTGGCTGTACCGGACGATCTCGACTGCCTGGAGGTCGGCCGGAGTACGGATCAGCTCTTCCGTCAGGCTGAAGCCCAGGACGAAGTCTTCGAGGTCGGTCGGCGTGGCCATCATGACCACGTGGGGAATCCCGTTGTAGACGATGGCCACGGGCGTCTCCTCGACCACCTGCTCGGCCCGCTCGGAGACGGCCCCGTCCCGCCACTGCTTGGCCTCGAGGTCCAGCAGGGGCTGGGCGTACCCCAGTCGCCCCAGCCCTAGCCGCTCCTGCATCTGTTTGAGATCCATCGCCATGGTTGGCCCTCCCGGACCGGCGCCACCAGTAATCAAATATACGCGCCGGGAGCGGGCGGCGTGACTCGAAAACAGCGCTGCTCCCCGATCCCCGGAAGCGACCCGGGGACGAGGGAGCAGCCTCGCCAAACCCTTCGAACTACTTGAACTCTGTAGTTACTCGCATCACCAGCGTGCGCCCCATACCGGGGTCGAGAGCGTTGGTCTTGATCCGGCTGAGGAAATTGGCGTAGGCCTGGTCGAAGGTGTTGCGCAGCGTGACGTCGAAATGTACCGGCGTCTTCCCGGCGAACAGGCTGAAGCCCGCGCCGAGGTTCACGAGGGTATAGCCCTCCGAGCGGTACCCGGCACCACCGAAGGCCTGACTGAAGAAGAGCGCCTCCGCGGGGTCGAGTCGGGTCTGGGCGGCATTGGTTTCCCCGCCGGCCCGGAGATAGGGGCTCTGGAACCACCCCCGTCCGCCCCCTTCCAGCCGGGCGAAATAGGTCGCCCGGAAAGGCGGAATGTTGGGCAGCGGACTGTTGGTACTGGTGTTCTGGGCCCAGACGTAGTCCGCGGTTCCCTGCAGGTGGAGAATCTTCGCCGGGTGGTACTGGGCGGCAGCCTCGAACCCCATCAGCCGGGCATTGCCCTGGGTGAAGTCGTAGATCTCGAAGCCCGACACCGGATCGATCTGGCCGGTGGGGAAACTGTAGATGTAATTCTGGACCCAGTTGACGAAGCCACCCAACTCGGCGGCTACCCGCGAGCTCTGCACTCGAATGGCCAGGTCGGTATTGACGGAAGTCTCGTTCTTGAGCGTGGAGTCACCCCGCTCGAAGGCCACCGTCCCTTCGTGGACCCCGTTGGAGAAGAGCTCGAAGCTCGAAGGGGCTCGGAACCCCCGGCCCACGTTGAGCACCAGGGCCACCGGTTCCGCGACCTTGTAAAGCGCCCCGACGTTGCCGGTGATCGAATTGTAGGTCCGGGTCTGGGCGGTCACGCCGATGACGGTGTCGTCCTCCACTTTGAGATTCCGGTAGTCGTAGCGGAGCCCCCCCGACAGCCGCCAGCGCCCAGTCTCCAACTGCTCGAAGGCATAGACACCCAGGCTGTTGGCGCGGTTGTTGGGAATCAGGGTTTCCTCCCCGAACTTGTCGAAGGCGGTGCTCACGCCCGAGATCCCCAGGATGCCGTGGAGCGGGCCGACCGGGGAATGGTGCCACCGCGCGCCGGCGGTCCAGGTCTCCGACAGGAGGCCGAGTGCCACGTCTGTGGTAACGGCGTCCTCGAACTCGCGGCGCCGGTTCCGCTCGTACCCTCCGGTCATTTCCAGCACCGAACTTCCCATGGGGAGGTTGGCATCCAGGCGGGCCCGGCTATCCGACATCCGCTGGACACCCGTGGCGGTGGGGTCCTCGTCGGTCATTTCGATCTTCTCGTTGCGCTGGGTGAAGGTCCCGGAGACCGATCCCCAGGTCCCCCGGTATCCGAGCGCCGCGCTCCCGCCAATGGCCTGATCTCCACTGTTCCACAAGACATAGTCGGGGGTGCGGACGTCCTGACTGGTCCGGCCGCTGACGTCGGCGCGGGCCCCGAAGCCCCCGCTCGCCCCTTCGATCAGCAAGGCGCCGTCGGGTTGGCGATTGTTGGTGCCATAGGCCACGCTGACGCGGCTCTGGGCGAACCCGGAACGGCCGATGGCGTCGGGAATGGGCGGGGGAATCACGTTTACCACGCCGCCCAGGGCGTCGGAGCCATACAGCACACTCGCCGGTCCCCGAATGACCTCGATCCGCTCGGCGTTCTCGGTCTCGATGTTGGGGCCGTGCTCGTCGCCCCACTGCTGGGTCTCCAGCCGCTGCCCGTCGTCGAGCACCAGGACCCGATTGGACGTCAGGCCGCGGATCACCGGCTTGCCGATGCCCACACCCGTGCTCCAGCTGTGGACCCCGGCCACGCTATTCAGCGTCTCACCCAGACTGGGGGCCTGGGCGGCGTGCAGGTCCTCGCCGCTCAGGACCGCGGTGGGCTGCGGCGAGTTGAGCACCGCGCTCGCCGTGGGGGTGGATGTCACCTGAATGGGCGGCAGCTCGACCAGGGACGTTTTCATCGTGAGATCGAGCGCCAGGTTGCGATCCTTCAAGGCAACGGTCGCGACTTGCGGCCCGTAGCCGATCAACGAGAACGAGACGTGATACTGCCCGCTGGCCAATTCGGCGAGGCGATACTGGCCATCGGGGCCGGTAGTGGTGACGCGGTTGAGCTCGAGCACGACTACCCGCACATCCGGGAGCGGGGCGCCGGCTTCGTCGATGACGCGGCCGGTGATCTCCAGTGGCGGTGGCGGATCACGGGTGATGGCCAGGACCGGGCCGGCAACGGCCAGCAGCAGTCCCGCGCCGATAGACAGGGAACGCATAATCCCTCCGGGTACCAAGAGGTGAACCGCCCGCCTTGGCGGGGCGGCTTAGGTCTTGTGAGCACCGTCGAATCGCAGAGCGATCAGGCGATGCTGCCCGGAGGGGCCCGCGAGAGCTGGCTGGAGGCTGGAGGGGAAGGAGGAGCGACCTGCTGGATCCATACGTACGGAGTTCGGCTGGGCGCATTCGACCGGATGATGGTCCCCCGGCCGACCACGACGTATCGATTGCTGTGGCGCTGTTCGGAGACGGCGCACTGCGCCGGGTGGATGAGCGTGGCGCCGGCTGCTTCGATGCGGACCGGTGCCGCGCTGGTGCGGGGCCCGTGAAAGAGCGCCGCGTCGAGGGTCGGCAGGACCAGCCCACCCCCCGCCACGATGGCGAGGAGGAGGAGGGCTCCAGCCCGGCTCAGCCTGTGATTGGCCATGGAGACGCGACGCTCGCGCCGGTGCCTAGGCCGGAGACTCGGCCGGCGTCCCCGCAACGCGCCGGACCAGGTACGCAAGGAGCAGCAGCACGCCGAACACGCAGACCACCACCGGCCCGGTCGGCAGGTCGTAGTGAAACGAGACCCAGAGGCCGCCGGCGGACGCCAGCACCCCCGCCACCCAGGAGTACAGAGCGAGCCGGCCCCGGCTGCGGGTGAACTGGAACGCGATGGCGGCTGGAATCACCAGGAAGGAGAACACCAGGAGCACGCCCACGATCGGCACCGAGAACGTGATCACGATCCCGAACGACAAGTAGAAGAGAAAGTCCCACCAGCGCACCCGCCACCCCTGGGCGGTTGCCGTCTGGGGCTCGAAAGAGATCGTGAGAAACCGTCGGCGCAGGGCCCAATGGAAAAGGCCGATCACGGTATAGACCACGGCCAGCCGCCAGATGGCCGGCCACCCCACCCACAGCAGGCTTCCGACCAGAATGTCCTTGATGGCCTCCCCGCCCCTGGGGGCCTTGTCCGCCACCAGCAGCGCGGCGGCGCTGGCCACCACGTAGACGATTCCGATGATGGCTTCCTGGGGCACCCGGCCACGCTCCTGGGAGCGGCTCAAGGCGAACAACGCCGCGCCCAGCGTGGTGAAGCCGAGGGCATAGGCGAAGGCCCGGGGAGAGGAGGAGTCGGCCCCGGCGAACACGGCGATGGTCGAGCCGAGGGCAGCCATCTGGGCCAGCGAGAGGTCGACGAAGATGACCTCGCGGGCGATTACGTGCAGTCCCAGGTAGCTGTGGATGGCGACGATCACCATGCAGGCGACCAGCGGCGCCAGCCACAGGCTGTGCGTCAGTTGATCGAGCATCAGGCTCCCCCGGTCTTGAAGGCGGCGGCCAGCGAGCTGACCCAGGTGTTCATGAGATCGAAATAGGTCTCGACCCCCGGTGCGCCGTGGGTGTTCTCCGGCACGATCACTGCCTTGGCCCCGGTCTTCTCGGCGACCTGCTGGATCTGATCACGGCTGAAATAGTTCGACGCGAAGAGCACGGTGATGTGCCGTTCCTTCATGAGCGCGATGACTTCTTCAACGTGTTTGGGCGTGGGAGGGATCCCGGGCTTGGGCTCGATGTACTCTACGCAATTCACCTGGAACCGGTGGCTGAAGTAGGCCCATTCCTTGTGATAGCAGGCCATCTCCTTGCCTCGGAACGCCTCTCCCTGCTTGAGCCACCCGCCCAGCCGGTCCATCAGGGGCGCGCCCTTGTATCGGGTCTTTCCCAGGAAGTCGAAGAGCTTGTCGCTCTGCAGGAGGTCGAACGCGGTCGACGAGGTGAGAATACCAACCAGCTCGGCCCCCATGGTGGCCTCCAGGACCCGCTTCTCGAAATCCTGCTCGCGTGCCCCGAAGTAGGCGGCATCGCCGGGGGAGATCCGCTGCAGCCCGGTCAGGATGTCGCGGGCGATGATGATCGCGTTGAGCGGGTCGGTGTGGATGTGGGGATTGCCGTCGGCGTGGATGTCCCCCTCCGATCGGCTCAGAGAGGTCGGGACCTCCAGCAGGGTGATGCCGGTGTAGGCGGTGACATACCCCGGCCCGCCCTCCGAGACCTTGCGGTTCCCCGCGCGATCGATCAAAGGCGGGACCCAGAGCTCGAGGTCGAGGCCGGTGGTGACGAACAGATCCGCATCCCGGAGCACGGCCACGAAGCTGGGCTTGGGTTGCACGAAGTGGGGGTCTTCGTCCCCCTGCGCGATGGAGGTCACGGTCCCTCGATCGCCGGCGATCTCCCGGGCAATGGCCCCATAGGTGGTGAGGCTGGTGACGATCTTCACCGGCTCGGGGGCGGGGGCCGGAGCGGGCGAGGAAGCGAGGATCGTGGCGGCTAACCAGGCGTGAATCAGCATCAGTAGGTCTCGTGTTTGTGGGGCCCCATCGCGAAGACCGCCTGAAGCAGCAAGCGGTTTTCGTCGGAGCGGCCGTCTTCGTGGTTGTGCTGGCCTTCCAGGCGGAGGTAGACGAACTCACTCTCCCACCAGGTCAGGGTCGGGGTGACCTGCCATTGGTCGACTCGGGGCCCCCGCGGTGACTGCACGTAGTCGTAGCGGAACCCGAAAATCCAGCGCTGACTGGCACGATAGGCCAGGTCGGTGAAAGCGCCGTAGCGGGTGGTGTTGATGCCCGCCTCGTCGGCGTGGAACTGATAGCCTTCGGCGCGGAAGGTGAGATCTTTCCGCGTCCCTTCCCGGGGCGGCCGCCAGGTCACGCGCATGTCGAGGCCGAGTACTCTGCTGTTCAGGCTGCTGTCGGCGTTTTGGCCGCCCAGGCCGGTGAAGCCGACCTGGCCGTAGGTGCTCCGACTCAGCTGCCAGAAGTTCTGCAATCGGCCGAGGAACGTGAGGCGGCTGGCGCCGGCGTAGAGTGGACCACTCTCGGCGGTCGTGGTCTGAAACCAGACCTCGTGCGTACCGTGGGCGATCGACACCGGGAGGGCAGTGTAGAGGGAAAGGCCGACACCCGCCAGCCCGTCGTCGTTCAGGTATTGCCGGTAAACCGTCGGATACTCCGTCTCCGGCAGGGCATGGAGGTGCCAGCGGTTGAGGTCGCCGACTTGTTGGCGGAAGAGCCCGACATCGGCCCGGATCCGCCCTGGCAGGCCGGTCCAGTAGAGGTATCCCTCCTCCACGCCGACCCCGTCCTGGCCGAAGGTCAAGAAGATCTTGGCGAAGGAGTAGGGATCCAACGCCGATTGGATACCGACTTCGAACTCCCGGGCCTCGCCCTCCAGGCTCTGGCCCACGTTCTGGAGCTTGAGTCGGATGTCGCCCGTGGCGCTGATCTCGGGGTTCAGCACCGAGGCGTTGCGTTGCTTACCCACGAACTTGGTCGGGGGAGGTGTCGTCGTGTCCTTCCCCGCCGTGGGCGATTTCCCGGCGGCCGAATCCGCCGCGGCCCGGATGGCCGCGAGGTCGTCACTGGTGGTATCCGGTGGGGCGGCCCCACCGGCGGGGCAACGCTGGCGGCGCGCCCCTTCAACCCGGCCCGCCAGATCCGCCACCGCGGTGGCCAGGGAATCGACGGTGGCATCTCCGGTCTTGCCCCGAGGTGCCGCGACTGCCGCTGCGGCCGGGCAGTGGCCGGCCTCGATCGAGTCCAACCGCTGGGATAGACCAGCGACTTGGCGCCGCAAGGAATCCACCGCCTGCGCGCGAGGCGTTTGTGCCTCGAGCCTGTGACCGAGCAGGGCCAGTGATCCCACGAGCAACGCCCACCGTGGCAGTGTGCGCATTTGTCTCCCAAAGACTTCAGCGCGCCTCGCTCGGAGGCGCAGTCGACGACCTGATTGTGAACGCGAAAGCCGGACGACGCGTCCGCGGGGCGGACGACTAGTTCAGAAGCGCGGGAGGTGCTCGGGAGTCCGGGACTCGAAGCGGGGCAAATGGACGAAGAACCAGCGAATGGGGCCGGAGCGTTGGCGCGGGCGCCGGTGGCGGAGCGGTCGTGGCGGCCGGGGTGGCCGTGACCAGGCGAGTGCCCGGCGCCCACTGCCGGAGTGCGCATTGATCGCCGTGACCGCAGGTGCCGCCGGCGGCTTCGAAGTGCGGTTGCTGCTGGAGTGCCTCGCTCCGGGAGCCATGAAAGAAGAGCGCATCGAAACCCGCTCCACCCAGGGTACCGGCGGTGAAGAGCAAGCCGAGCAACAGCGCTCGAACGCGGTGGGTCCAGTTGGCGGTCACGGGAGTAGTATAGACCCATGCCGCGGAAAGGCCAACGCGGGGGCTCGGGGTTGCCTCCGCCAGGCCGAGCCGTCCAGGGAGGCTAGCGGCTCGAGCTCGCGCGAACCCAATCGATCTCCGGCTGGTGAACGAACCGGATCGTGGGCTGAGCGGCAGGGATCAGGGCGATCGGCCAGTCCACCATCCGGTTTTCCTCGAGGTACTGGATGGTCAGGTAGGTCGTGTCATGGGCCTCGCGCGTGGTGACCGCTTCAATGGGTCGCACTTGGGGCAACCCGCGCTGCCCGGTCGCCAGCTCGATCTGGGTCTCCGAAATGCGGAACCCCCGCGTGGCGTACTTCTTATTGTCGGTGCGCCAGCTCCCCAGAAATTGATCCGGGACGTCCACCTTGGTCTTCTGCATCCCGGACATCACCTGCGACGCGGTGACCACGATGGCGGCCACGGCACCCACGACCAGAACCTTCCGCCAGGGGATCTGGATCGCCCCCGCCGCTCCGGCCTCCTCAGGCTTGGGCTTCCGCTTCTTGGGAAGCCGCATGATGAGGCCCAGCCGGTCCAGGAAGTCCCGGAGCTCCATGCTGTGCGCCAGGTTGCCGTCCGCCACGCTGCCATGGTAGGGCTTGCCATCGGGACCCGTCTGGGTTGGCTGGGTGCCGGACTGTTGTGGGGGAGTGGCGGAAGTCATGGGACGACCTGTGCCTCCAAGGCGGGAGCCATCCACCCATATTGGGCTTCGACCCCACCCCTCGTAAGAGGTTGACGCCGTCCAAGCCGAGGACCGAGCGCAAGACTCGGTGCCCAGCCCTCAGCGACGGCTTCGGCGAACGCTTTCACAACTCTAGCATCGAACCGGGTATGGACGCCCTCCTGGAGGAAGGCGATGGCCTTCTCTTTGGGCCATGCGGGCCGATAGGGCCGGTCCGAGGCCAGGGCGTCGAAGACGTCCGAGACGGTAAGGATGCGAACCAGCAAGGGGATCTGTGCTCCCTTGAGGTGACCGGGGTAGCCGCTACCGTCCAGGGCCTCGTGATGGTGCAAGACCAGGGGGATCAACGGCCGAAAGGCCTCGATTGGCTCCAGGATTTCCGCGCCCTGCGTCGTGTGTCGCTCGACGATGGTCCGTTCTTCCGGGGTCAGGGTGCCGGGCTTGTCGAGGATGGAGGCGGGCACGCCGATCTTACCCATGTCGTGGAGCAGTCCCCCTCGATGCAGAAGATCGAGGTCGGCTTGCTCGAGGCCCATGCGACGACCGATCTCCAGTGCCCCCAGGGTGACCCGCTCGGAGTGACCAGCCGTCCAGGGGGAGACCGCGTCGATGGCTTTGGCGAGTGCCGTCAAGGCGCCCCAATTCAGGGCATCGAGCTGTTCCAGGCGCCGCGCCAGTTCGGAGGCCATCTGGTTGAAGGAGTCCCCCAGGGCTTCGAATTCGTCTCCGCTGGTTACCTGGACCGGACGAGAAAAATCACCCCGGGCAATTCGTCTGGTTCCCTCCTCGAGCCGATCGAGCGGGGTCATGGTTTGCCGGATCTGCACCTGACTGAGCAGGAATACGGCGACCAGCGAGACCAGGACCACCAAGAGGAAGGTCCGGCGAAAGCTCGCGAGCGGCTCCAGCACTGTTGCCCGAGGCCTGCTCAAGATGATCAGCCAGGGCGGGGCTGCAAATTCGTAGCCCAGGAACACCGTCCAGTAGCCCGCGAGGAACGCACTGTTCCGCTCGGCCCACTGGAAGGTACCGGTCGAGAACTGACCCTTCGGCAGCGCGGTGCGGGCTTCCGGCGATCCACAGGACAACGGAGAGCGAGCGGAGTCCACCAGGCACAGCAAGGTTCCCGACGGGATGGCCCCGCCCGTGAGCGGGTCCCCCCAGATCTGCTCGGCTGCCGCCTCCCCCCACAACCGGGCGAGGGTTCCGTCGGGAAGCCGGACTTGGTCTACCAAGTAGACGAATGGTTCGCCATCGCCTAGCTCCGTGACCAGGGTCATCTCTCCGGCGTCGAGGTGCGCCAGCTGCGCTGCGGGCAGGCTAGGCAGGCGGTGACTGGAGTGACCCGCCAGAAGCTCCGCCTCACGGTCAGGCCGCTCGATCTCCAAGGCGCGGAACTGTGGTGCGGTCCCGCCGGTATGGCCGAACTCGCGTACCTCGCTATCCGCAAGCCGCCCCCGAGCCTCCAGGCGTGAGCTCACCAGACGCAGCTCGGTACCCAGCATGGCCACCCGGCCCACCAGCATCATGCCAACGCCTTTGGCATCCTCGCGCAGACGGTCGTTGGCTTGCTGCTCAAGCTGATCTTCGACGTTCTTGTAGGCGATGATGGAGAGGAGCGCTACGGGAACTAGGGCACAGAGCATGAAGGCCAGGAGCACCCGCCGGGCGACCCGGGTCCGCAGGAAGGCTCCCTGAAGTTTCATGACGCTGCGGGTTCCTAGAACTTGGAGCCCAGCCCGATGAATCCGCCATCGTTGGCCCGGACGATATCATCTTGGCTGGCCGAAGCAGTGAGGGCCGGCACGCTGGAGCCGTCCTCCCCCAGGCTGTAGAGATCAAAAGTTGAATTGATCGGCACCAGGAAGCGGTCTCTGCGGGCGGCCCCTGGCGGAGCACCGAGAAACACCAGGTACTGGTAGGGTCGGCCCCAAGGATCCAGCGTCCCAGCTCGGCCGATAGGGCTCAAGTCAGCAGGCAGGGGTTGGTTCGACGCCTCAATGCTCATCAGTTCCGTCGAAATGGCGCGGATGTCACCGATTGCGCGCGCGACCTTGGCCTGCTTGATCACGGTCTGAAGCCGCGGAATGGCCAGGGCGGCGAGCAGCCCAATGATCGACATGACGCTGAGCAGCTCGATGACCGTGAAGCCGAGCTCCCCGCGTGGCCTTGGATCTCTCATGGATGATTCCCCCAAGCGGCGCAGTCTGGTATCTGGTCAGCAAGAGCGATACCTCGCGCTAACCCATTGTCTATCAATCAAGTGTGGGCGTCGTCCGCAATCAACCATTGCAGCATGCGGCTCTCCTCGTGGCCTGAGCCGGATCGACCGCCCCAGGACCGACCCAAGTACTGGCAGGGGCGGGCATTAGGTAGTATATTCAATGTATATACTTCTAGGCTATTCATGCTTGCGCGACTCTGCCGTTGGGGCAATAGCATCGGACTTCGGATCCCCAAGGCCTTCCTGGTTCAGGCCGGTCTCAAAGAGGGTGACGAGGTCGAGATCGGTCTGGCCGGGGGCGTGATCACCCTGCGGCCGGTCCTTCCCGAATATGGCCTCGCCGAGTTGGCGGAGCAGATCACCCCGGAGAATCGGCACGACGAGACCGATTGGGGTCGTCCCGCTGGCCACGAGGTGCTGTGACACCGGATCGGGGAGACTTGGTGTGGGTCAACGTCGACGGTCAGCACGGGCCGACGCCGGGGAGGCTTCCCGCGCTGGTCGTCTCACCGGCGATGTACAACAGCCGGTCGGGCCTGGCTCTCATGTGCGCGATCGCAGCGCGGGCCAAAGGGTATCCCTTCGAGGTTGTCTTGCCACCCGGTCTCCCGATTCAAGGCGTCGTGTTGTCTGACCACCTGCGCAGCATTGATTGGCGGGCCCGCCGAGCCGAGCCGGCGGGGCGAGTGCCGCCCAAGGTAGTGGCGGAAGTGTTGGCCAAGCTGAAGCCGATTTGAGGAGTTCTGGGTTCTGGGTTCTGGGTTCTGGGTTCTGAGTTCCGAGTTCTGGGTAATGAGTGGAGCAGGCGCCGAGCCCCACAGCTCCCAGCTCCCAGCCGCTTACATCGAGTCTCCATGCCCGAAGCGCCGCTGGTCCAGTTGACGTTGAGGCCCTCCAGGGAGAGGGCCCGTCTGACCGTCAACGGCGAGGAGCGGGAGGTGTTGATCGCGCCCCAGGCCACTCTGCTCGAGGTGCTGCGGGAAGACCTGGGCCTGACCGGCACCAAGCACGGGTGTGAGCTGGGAGAATGCGGGACCTGCACCGTCCTGGTCGATGGTATTCCGATTCTCTCCTGTCTCGAGCTGGCGCTCACCTGCCCGGGCCGGTCGGTGGTGACCGTGGAGGGGATGGCCAACGGTCCCACTCTTCATCCGCTGCAGGATGCCTTCATCGAGGTGGGGGCCGCCCAGTGCGGCTACTGCACGCCCGGATTTCTGCTCGCCGCACGAGCTCTACTCGAGGAGAATCCGGCTCCCAGTCGGCAGGAGATCAAGGCCGCGTTGGCCGGCAACCTCTGTCGCTGCACCGGCTACCTCAAAATCTACGAGGCGGTCGAGCTGGCCGCGGCTCGGCTGCGAGGGGAACCGGCGGTTCCGGTGCGGGAGACGCTCTATGGCCACGACTAGCGTTCCAGGCGTGGCTCCGGCACCGACGACGCCCCTGGATCCGGAGGGCAATGGCTATCACGTCATCGGCACCGCGCGGCCCAAGGTGGACGCCGCCGCCAAGGTCACGGGTCAGACGCTCTTCGCCGACGACCTGGTGTTGCCCCGGATGCTCTGGTGCAAGCTGCTTCGTAGTCCCCATCCCCACGCTCGGATCCTCAGGATCGACACCGCGCCGGCGCGGGCCCTCCCGGGTGTGTTCGCGGTGATCACCGGGCGGGACCTCCCCACGCCGTATGGCATCCTTCCGGTATCTCAGGACGAGCACGCGCTCTGCCCCGAGCAGGTGCGGTTCATCGGGGATCCGGTGGCGGCGGTGGCGGCGGTCGATGAGGACACCGCTCTGGCGGCGACCCACCTGATCCAGGTGGAGTACGAACCGCTCAAGACCATCGACTCCGTGGCCGAGGCGGCGGCTCATCCCGAGCCCCAGCTGCACGACTACGCCGACCTGGGCAACCTGCACAAGCTGGTTCACCTCCAGTTTGGCGATCTCGACCAGGGGTTCGCCCGGGCGGAAGTGACGCGAGAGGATCTCTTCTTCTACGAGGGGAACACCCACCTCGCGATGGAGCAGCACGCCGCGGTGGGCCAATGCGGGCCCGACGGTCGGGTCACGGTGTGGACCAGCTCCCAGACCCCGCACTACGTGCACCGCGCCCTGGCCAAGGTGCTGGGCCTGCCGCCCAGCCGGATTCGCGTCGTCGCCACGCCGAACGGCGGCGGCTTCGGCGGAAAGAGCGATCCCTTCAGCCACGAAATCGCGGTCGCCAAGCTGGCGATGCTGACGGGACGCCCGGTCAAGGTCTGTCTCACCCGGGAGGAAGTGTTCTACTGTCACCGCGGACGGCACCCGGTGTTGATGAAGAGCCGGATCGGGGTGACCCGGGACGGCGCCATCACTGCCCTCGACTTCGAGTCCTACGTGGATGGCGGCGCCTACGGGTCCTACGGCGTGGCCAGCACCTACTACACCGGCGCCCTGCAGACCGTCACCTACGACGTGCCGGTCTACCGGTTCAAAGGCGTCCGCGCCTTTACCAACAAGCCTCCCTGTGGCCCCAAGCGAGGTCACGGCACGCCGCAGCCTCGATTCGCCCTCGAGGTTCAGCTCGACAAAGTGGCGGAGCAGCTGGCCATCGATCCCGCCGAGCTCAGGCTCCGTCATCTGGTGCAGCCCAATACCGTCACGGCCAACTATCTCCGCGTGGGCACCATTGCCCTGGGCCGCTGCATCGAGAAGGTGGTGGCCGGCTCGGACTGGAAGTCGCGGTTTCGCCACCAGCCCTACGGCCGCGGCTTGGGGCTGGGCTGCTCGTCCTACATCACGGGCGCCGGCCTTCCCATTTACTGGAACGACATGCCGCACTCGGCGGTGCAGCTCAAGTGCGATCGGGGCGGCGGCGTCACCGTGTTCTGCGGTTCCACCGACATCGGTCAGGGATCCGACTCCATTCTGGCCTACATCGTGGCCGAGGTGCTGGGTCTGGAACCCGAAGTGATCCGCGTCCTCACCGCGGATACCGATTTCACCCCGGTGGATCTGGGCAGCTACTCGTCCCGGGTCACCCTGATGACCGGGCAGGCCGCGATTCAGGCGGCGGAACGGGCTCGGGCGATCATCGCCACCGCAGCGGGGCGGAAGCTGGGCCTCCCGGTCGAGCAGGTCGGTTTCGCCGGTGGAAGGGTGTTCGACGTGGGAGAGCCGGAACGAGGGGTGAGCTTCGCCGAGGCGGTCGCGATCACCGAAGCGGCGACCGGGGTGATCGGGTCGGTGGGGAGCTATAAGCCCCCGTCTGGACCCGGGAAGTATCGCGGAGCCGGCGTTGGGCCGTCGCCGGCCTACAGCTACTCCGCGGCAGTGGCTGAAGTCGAGGTGGATCCGGAAACCGGCGTGGTGCAGGTCCCCCGGATCTGGATCGCCCACGACATCGGGCAAGCCATCAATCCGGCGCTGGTGATGGGGCAGGTGGAGGGGAGCGTGTACATGGGGCTGGGTGAAGCGCTGATGGAGGAGATGAGCTACCGCGAGAACCGGCGGGTGATCCACAAGTTCCCCTCGATGCTGGAGTACAAGAGTCCGACCACGCACGAGATGTGCGACGTGGTGACCTACCTGGTCGAGCATCCGGAGCCCAACGGCCCCTTCGGCGCCAAGGAGGCGGGGCAGGGGCCGCTATTGCCGGTCATGCCCGCGGTCGCCAACGCGATCTACGACGCGGTCGGGGTGCGGATCGACGAGGTCCCGATGAGCCCGCCCAAGGTGCGTCAAGGCGATCCAGGCAAAGGCGGCGGGCGGGGAACCTCGCTTCGGGCCAACCGGAACACCAACGATCCCGTGGCCCGAAGCGCTCTACGTCCCTACGCCCGCGCAGGGTGGCGATGGGCGGGCGGCGGCGCTTCCCTCGGCCGCGAAGTAGGAAGGCCAACCATGCTACGCCTGCCGCCATTCGTCCTGCAAGTCCCCGCCACTGCCGCGGAGGCGGTGCGATTCAAACGCGAGGCGGGTACCGATGGCGCCTATGTCGCTGGGGGTACCGACCTCTATCCCAACATGAAGCGGCGGCAGCAAACGCCGCGCGTGGTGATCGACATTCGCCGCCTGACCGAGCTGGGGACGATCAGCACCGGGGCCGATGGGAGCCTGGTGATCGGCGCCGCGGTTTCGCTCACCAGGTTGATCACGGGACCCGCTGGTGCGGCGCTCCTGGCCGGTGCTGGGGCGCGCGGCCGCCACCATCTCGACGCCTTTGCTGCAGAACATGGGAACCGTGGGCGGCAACCTGCTGCTCGACACCCGGTGCAACTACTACGATCAGAGCTACGAGTGGCGACAGGCCATCGACTTCTGCATGAAGAAGGACGGCGCCATCTGCTGGGTGGCTCCATCCTCCCCGCGCTGCTGGGCGGTGCAGTCCAGCGATCTGGCCCCCGTGATGGTGGCACTGGGCGCACGGATCCGGCTGGTCGGCCCCGAGGGAGAGCGGGTGATCCCGGCCTCCGCGCTCTATAAGAACGACGGGATCGACTATCTGACCATGCGGCCGGATGAATTGCTCACCGCCATCGAAGTTCCGGCCTTGAGCGGAGCACGGGCCGACTACCAGAAGCTCCGACGCCGCGGCGCCTTCGATTTTCCGGTGCTGGGGATCGCCACTTGGGCTCGGGTGGACGATGGCGGGGCCGTGAGCGATGCGCGAGTCGTCATCGGGGCCGTCGCCTCCTATCCAATCGTCTGCCAGGAGGCCGCGCAGGCCTTGGTGGGGCAGCGCCTGACCGACGAGGTGGTCGACCTGGCTGCGCGCGCGGCGACCCGGCCGGCCAAGCCGCTGGACAACACCGATTTCACGATTGGCTGGCGGAAGGAGATGGTGCCGGTCTACGTGCGCCGGTCGCTCACGGCCCTGCGGACCGCCTGACCGGCTGTTCCTAAACGCCGGAGGCGACGCCGGCCGGCTGCACGTCCACCGCGGGAGCCTCGAACCCGCCCGAGCGGCGAATCGGGCCTTCGGTGGGGAGAATGAACCAGAAGGTGGAGCCCTTCCCGTAGACCGATTCCGCTCCGATCAACCCCCCATGCATGTCGACGAAGCGTTTGGACACGGCCAGTCCCAGGCCGGTCCCCTGCTGCATGCGACTGGCCGAGCTGTCGAGTTGGGTGAACTCGGTGAAGAGCTTCGGCATGTCCTCCAGCCGGATGCCGATGCCGGTGTCGCTCACCGAGATCCAGACCGCTTCACGGGAGACCAGCCGCTCCTTGTCTCCGGCCCGTTCCGCCGGCATCGGCAGCGGGGCCCGAGTGGCCACGGCGGAGAGGACCACCTTGCCGGAGTCGGGCGTGAACTTGGACGCGTTGGCCAGGAAGTTGATGAGTATCTGGCGGACTCGGATTCCGTCCGCGATGACCGGGAGCGGCGCATCCTCGAGGTCCACCCGACACTCCTGGTGTTTGGCGGCCCGGAGGCTGGCGGTGTCGGCCACCGCGGCGGTAATCGCTTCCCGGATATCGGTTTCTCCCAGCGAGAGCGTCATCCGGCCGGCCTCGATCTTGGCGAGATCGAGGACGCTGTTGATGAGCCCCAGCAAATGCTGGCCATTGCGCAGGACCGAGTCCAGAGATTCCCGCTGGGCCTCGTTGAGCGATCCGACCTCCTCGGTCAGGAGCAGCTCCGAGAATCCGTTGATGGCGTTGAGGGGTGTGCGGAGCTCATGGGACATGTTGGCCATGAACTGGCTCTTGAGCTGGGTGGCCCGCTGCAGCTCGCGGTTCTTGGCCGCCAGCGCCAGCTCGTTCTTGCGGCTCTGCTCGAGCACATGGGCCCGGTCCAATCCCACCACCGCCTGATCGCCGAGGGCCTGGAGCAGCTGCAGATCGTGGGCGTCGAACGCGCCCCGGTCCAGGCGGTTGTAGACGCTGAGGGTTCCGATCACCACACCGGCGGAACGGAGTGGGACGATCGCCGTAGTCTTGAGGTGAGCGTCGGTGCCGCAACTCTGGACCTGGTTGCTCCGCCCGTCCTGAGCGATCTCCTCGCTGGTGGTGGGCTGTTCGTGCATGATCACCCAGCCGGCCAGGGTCCCGTCCACCGGCGTGAGGTTGCCCTTGGCTCCCTCGAGGGCTCCGGTGGCCGCGGCGACCTTGAGAAACCGGCCTTCCTCTACGACCAGAGCGAGCGCCCCGCATTCCGCCAGCAGCAGCTCGGCGGCGGCCTGCGCCATTTCCTGGAACAGGTCGTCCAGCCGATCGCCTACCAGGAGCGCGGCGGTCACCCCGCGAAGGCGCTCCACCTCGCGGTGTCGCCGCGCGGCCGCCTCGAGCGACAATTGGAGCGTGGCTTCGTGCTCATGCGCCATGGTTTCGGTGCGGCGCAGGGCCGCCATCGTCAAGCCGGCGGCGACCAGTGCCACTAGGGCTCCAATCAGCTGGTCCTGATAGGCCAGCCAGAGCGCCAGCCACCCGAGCACCAGGCCGGCGGCCAGGAGGTGACCTGGTCTCAGCAAGCGGGACCAGTCCCGTCGGGGAGCCTGGTCTGGAAGGGGCATGCTGAATGATAGGTGGGGACTGCGGGCGAGTGGGAGAAGGGATGCGCTGGCACCGGGTACCTGGTACCGGGTGCCGGGTGCCGTTCTCTAAGGATTGGTCGGCCGGATGTCCACCTCGCTCACCAGGGCGCGCTCCGGCAGGCGGAGAAGGTCAAGGACCGCCTGGGCCACGTCCTCGGGCCTCAGGATCTTGGCGAAGTCTGGCTTGAGCATCGATTGCTGATGCAGCAGCGCCGTGTCCACCGAGCCGGGGCAGACTGTGATGACCCGGACGTTGTCCTGCCGGACCTCCAGCATCAGAGAACGGCTGAAGCCGAGCACCGCATGCTTGGAGGCCGAGTAGGCGGTGCCCCCCGCCAGTCCATTACGGCCGGCCAGGCTGGAGATGTTGACGATGCTTCCCCGCTTCCGCTGCCGCATGCCCGGCAGGACCGCGCGGGTGACCAAAAAGAGACTCCGGAGGTTGGTCGCCATGGTGGCGTCCCACTCGGCGGTGTTCAGCTCCTGCAAAGGCTTGAGGATCCCGATGCCGGCGTTGTTGATCAGAGTGTCGACCGGGCCTAGCTCGGCAGCCACATGCCGAGTCAGCCGCTCGACCGCCGCCTCATCCCCGACGTCGCAGGGAACGCCTGCGGCCGTGATTCCCTTGGCGCGAACCTCGGTGAGGAGGTCGCGGAGTTTCGATTCGGTCCGGGCGCAGACCCCGACCTTGTAGCCGGCGGCGCCCAGTGTAAAGGCGATGGCTCGCCCGATTCCCTCGGTGGCGCCGGTGATCAGAGCGATGGAAGGCATGGCGGGAATCTACCCTGAACGGTAATCGGTGAACGGTGAACGGGTGGCCTTGGGGGCGGGGCCCAGCTGACCGTTCACTGTTTACTGTTTTTCAGCCCGGCCACGTCGTTGGCAATCTTGCTGAGCTGGGTCATGATCTGCTGGTAGTGAGCCGCCTCGGTGCGCGGGACCTTGCCGATGAAACAGAAGGTGCCGCCCGGATAGAGAATTGCCTGGTTGACCTCGGCCAGGGAGGCGAAGCCCTGCCGGCGGGCCGCCGCTTCCAGCTCCTCGAGACTGATCCGCTCGGCGGCGAGCCGCGCCTCTTGCACCTTGCCCCGGGAGATCAGCACGTCGGGGTTGCCCTCGATGGCCATGCCCAGGCGCGGCAGGCGGTAGACCAGGTCGACCAGGACCCAGTTCATGAACAGCAGGGTCGACGCCCCGATGATCCCGCCCAGCACCGAGTTGTCGTTGCCGATGATGGCGTTCTGGACCGTGTTGGACAAGGTGAGCAGGACCACCAGGTCGAGGGGGTTCAGCGTGGCCAGCTCCCGCTTGCCGGCGAGACGGAGGCCGACCAGCAGGAAAATGTAGACCAGGATGGGCCGGACGATCTTTTCAAGGATGGGGATGTTGGGGTACAGCAGGTCATGCCAGATGTCTGGGCTCATGGGCGGACTCCTGAGCGGCGGTAAATGGTGTAGAATGATATTCCTGAGTCAGCCCGGAGTACGGCCAATGACGGATCTCGACCACACTTCAATTCCGCATCATCTGCGCCATGCGATCGACAATGCCATTGGGACACTTGCCTTGGAGTTCATCCTTGGGGGTGGTGCGGGCTGGGGTCTTTCGGTTTGGTCCAGATCTTGGATTGCTTCGACGATAGTAGTTGGGGTCAGCACGGTGGCCGGGCTATGGATAATTTGGATGTACTATCGAACGAACGGTCTCTTGGACTGGTCAGGGTTTGGGAAAGACCCGGGCTGACACCAAGTGACCTGATCCCAGTTCTTAGTTCAGTGTTCTTCCCGATCCTGGGGTTGGCTGATGCCGAGTGCACGCATGCGCCCCGCTCCCCTCGATTCGCATGCCCGAGACAAATCCGATGAGACATACCCACCCGTCCTATGTGCCGTCGCTTCCTCCCCGGGCGAGCAACCATCCTACCCGATAGATCAGTCGCCGAATCACGATCACCTGGCCCGCGTCCAGCAGCCCTTGCCCCTCGGCCAACACGGCGAGTCGGTGTAAGCGCTCCAGCCGGGCTAGGTCCTCCCGGTCGCGGACTCGGCGCCGGATCTTGAGCAGCGCCGTACGGAGCCGGCCGGCCGGCAGAGAGCCCGCCGCATCGTCGAGGGCGTCGGTCAGGGCGTCGAGATAGCCGGTGAGGAGGCGCTCGCGGGCCAGGAGCATGACCGACGATGCTCCGTCTCCCTGCCGCCACCGTCATCGTATCCCCGCCCCCGTCATCATTTTTCTATCAGATACGCCCGGCCGCAGTCGGCCCCTTTACAACCCCCCTGCCAGTCTGCAAAATCAGGGTCCCTCAATGCCAAGGAGGTTGAGACCATGAAGGTCTATGGCTCAACCGCCATCCGGAACGTGGCGTTCGTCGGCCACGGCGCGCAGCGGCAAGACCATCGCTGGTGGACGCGCTCGCCTTCGTGTCCGGCTCCAGCCGCCGCCACGGCATCATCAAGGACGGCACCACCCTCACCGACTACACCCCCGACGAAATCGAACGCAAGCACTCCATCAGCCTCGGCCTCGGCCTACGCCGAGTGGATGGATACCAAGCTCAACCTGATCGACACCCCCGGCTACCTCGACTTCTTCGGCGAGGCCGTCACCGGCCTGCACGCCGCCGACGCGGCCGTGGTGGTGCTGAGCGGCGACCGGCGGCGTCGAAGTCGGCACCGAGAAGGTCTGGGAGGTCTGCGACCAGCTCCACCTGCCCCGGATCCTCTTCGTCTCCCAGATGGACAAGGAGCACGCCGACTTCGAGCGGGTCTTCGAGGACGTGAAGGCGCACCTCTCGCCCAAGGTGGTGCCGGTCGAGATCCCGGTGGGCGACGGCCCCCAGTTCCACGGCATCGTCAACCTCTTCTCCGGCAAGACCCACATCTACAAGAAGGGCACCAAGACCGGCGAGTACGACGAGGTGCCGCTCCCCGACGAGTACCAGGAGCGGTTCGCCCAGTACGACCAGCAGCTGACCGAGGCGGTCGCCTCCACCGACGACAACCTGCTCGAGCGCTACCTGGGCGGCGAGGAGATCCCCCGCGAGGAAGTTCTCGGCGCCATGAAGAAGGCGATGCTCGCGGGGCGAGATCGTGCCGCTCTTCTGCGGCAGCGCGGACGCTCACCTACGGGATGCGGGCGCTGCTCACCAAGATGGTGGAGCTGTTCCCGTCGCCGGCCGAGGTCGCCGCTCCGGCCGAAGGCGCCGCTGGTCGGCCGGGTCTTCAAGACCATCTCCGAGCCGCACGTGGGCGACGTCACCCTGTTCCGGATCTACACCGGCGACGTCAAGAACGGCGACGAGGTCTGGAACGCGGAGCACAACGTGGCCGAGAAGCTGAACCACCTGTCGGTGCAGCAGGGCAAGGAGCGGATCGAGGTGCCCGAGCTGCACGCCGGGCGACATCGGCTCGGTGGCCAAGCTCCGGGACACCCACACCAGCGACACCTTCTGCCGCCGGGAGCGCCCGGTCCGGCTCCCGCCGATTCCGTTCCCCGAGGCGGTCGCGACCTCCGCGGTGATGGTGAAGCAGCGGGGCGAGGAGGACAAGCTGGCCGCCGGGCTCCACAAGCTGCACGAGGAGGACCCGACCTTCCATTTCGAGTACAGCTCGGAGCTGGGCCAGACCCTGATCCACGGGCATGGGCGAGCGGCACTTCGAGATCCTGCTGGGGCGGCTGCAGCGGAAGTTCGGCGTGCACGCCGAGCTGGTCCGGCCCGAGGTGGCCTATCGGGAGACGATCAAGGGGAAGGGCGAGGGTCAGGGCAAGCACAAGAAGCAGAGCGGCGGGCGGGGCCAGTACGGCGACTGCTGGATCCGGCTCTCCCCGCTGCCGCGCGGCAGCGGCTACAAGTTCGTGGACAGCATCGTGGGCGGCGTGATTCCCAACAAGTTACATCCCGGCGGTGGATCGCGGGATCCAGGAGGCGGCGGCGCGCGGGGTCGTGGCGGGCTATCCGCTGGTGGATTTCCAGGCCGAGTGCTTCGACGGCTCGTACCACGACGTGGACTCGAACGAAATGTCGTTCAAGATGGCCGGCATCCTGGCGTTCCGGAACGTGTCCCCCAAGTGCCGGCCGGTCCTGCTCGAGCCGCTGATGGAGGTGGAGGTCTGGACGCCCGAGGATGTGCTGGGCGACGTGATGGGCGATCTCAGCTCCCGGCGGGGCCAGATCCTGGGCACCGAGACGGACGGCCGGCTCACCAAGGTCAAGGCGATCGTGCCGGAGGCGGAGCTGTACGTACGCCACCACGCTGCACTCGATCACCCACGGCCGCGGCACCTTCCGGCAGAAGTTCCACGGGTACGCCGAGGCGCCGCCCGAGGTCACGGCCAAGGTGGCGGCGGAGCACCAGAAGGAAACCCAGGCGGGCGGTGAGCGGGTGGGAGCGCACTGATAGAGAGAATGGGGGAATGCAAGAATGGGGGAATAAGAGAATGGGGGAATGTGATTGCCGAATGCCGAATGCCGACTGTCGAATGCTTGCTGCCGGTGTAGAGAATGAGGGAGTGAGGGAATGAGTGAGCCGAGCAGCTTCGCCCGGGTGGAAGCGCTCTGGCGCGCGCACCTGAGCGAGGCGCCACCGCGGCTGGGTGACTCGGCATCCGAGGGGCTCGATCTCGCCGGTTTGGTGGCGCAGACGGGCAGTTGCGTCGAGCACTATCTGGCCTCCGCAGGCACTCTGGACTACGGGCGCGTGATCGCGCTGAAGCAGTGCTATCCCCAGCTCTATCTGCTGGACGAAATGGTGCCGACGGAGGCGCGGCCCTTCCTGGATCGGATTCGCGCGGTGGCGCGGCTGATCCTGGAGGACCAGGGGCTTCCCAGCTCCTGGGGCGCCTCGGGAGCGATGTGAGCGCGACGGCGCTCTGGGTCGGTCTGAGCGGGTTGGCGTGGAGGAATCTGGCTATGAGTCTCGCACTGACGTCCGCCGCGTTTCCCCCCGGCGGTGCCATTCCCAAGGATCACACCTGTGACGGGAAGGACCTCGCACCACCACTCGAGTGGTCGGGGGTTCCCGCCGGCACCAAGAGCCTGGCGCTGGTGGTGGACGATCCCGACGCCCCCAACGGCATGTGGGTCCATTGGGTGCTGTACGACCTGCCGCCTAACACGCGCGGATTGCCCTTGGGGACGAAATCGAAGGACCTTCCCGCCGGCACCCGGGAGGGGCTCAACGACTGGAAGCGGACCGGTTATCGGGGACCCTGTCCTCCGAGCGGCCGGCACCGGTACTTCCATCGGCTCTATGCGCTGGATGTGGTCCTGCCGGATCTGAAGCAGCCCACCAAGTCGGCCCTGGAGGCCGCGATGGATGGGCACGTAGTGGCTGAGGCGGAGCTGATCGGGATCTACCAGCGGCTGAGGTGACGACTCTACTTCTTCCGTGGCCGTTTCCCCTGCCGCTTCTCACCGCCTGCTTCCCATTCCGCTGCAGCTGCTCCACCCATCGGACGGCACCGAGGGCCTCGAATCGCTGGCGCTGCCAGGGCGCGGCGAGACTCGGCCTGCGCCGTGCGCCCCAGACCGCGGAGTGCTCGGGCCGCCGCCGCGGCGGACTCGCCTTCGAGCAGCGCGCTCCCGAAGCGCTGCGCCACCGCCAGAGCCGCCTCCGCCAGCCGGTAACCGGTCTCGAAATCCCCCTTCGCGATTGCGAGGACGGCCTGGAGACGCTCGACCTCCGCGCCTCCCAGCTCGTCCCCGGCCTCGGGCCAGCGCCGCCGCCCGTTCCAGCTCTCGCTGCGCCAGATCAAGATCGCCCCGTTCCAGCTCGATTTCCGCCCGCCCCATCACGGCCAACGCCATGAGCGACCGTTCGCCGAGCTGCTCGGCGTGCCGCACCGCCTCGGTCGCCGCGTCCTGGGAGTCGTGCCATTCCCGATCAGCCGGAAGGTGATGCCGAGGTTGTGGTAGGCCTCGCTGGTCGCACGCCGGTCGCCCAACTTGGTGTAGGACAGGAGAGCCGACCTGAGCATCGTCAGGGCGACGTGCCTTGCCCGGAGCATGCGATCGAGGCGAGGTTGTTGGCGGCGCGGGCCTCCATGAGGCTGTCGCCCAGCTGCCGAGCGAGGAAGAGCGCCTCGCCGAACAGGGGCTCCGCTTCGGCAAGCTGCGCGCTCGAAGGCGTCG